>NZ_MASN01000018.1 GCF_001861355.1 Natrialba sp. SSL1 | reverse complement strand
CTGTTGAACGCTTCCTACGAGAGAGTACCGAAATCAGCCCGGGCTAAACACATACGATTTGATTTACTACGCGACGGTCCCGAGCCGCGATATTTCGCCTGCCAATGACGAGGTGAACGCTGCGGCGTGGGAGTGGTACACGAAAGCAGATCTTCTTCAAAGCGACCTGCCTGACGATGTTGTTACGCTGGGGACGGAAGCGATTACTGCTGCCGCCGAGTTTTGATAACGTTCTCTGCTGAAGCCTCCACACGAACAACTGGGTGTCGACTCGAGTAGTTACGAGGGTTGTCTAACCCGGGGAAGAAGGCTTATAGAACTCTTCTAATTGTGTTGACTACATCAACTCTCCCGGTGAACTGGCCGATAAGTGGGTCTGCTTATTGATCAGCAGGCGTTCTATCAGGTTTGAGTGAGATTCGTAGCGTCGTGATGAATACAGAAGATGAATTCAGCGTGGCGGATTCGTTTGTTTCACTTGATATCTGAGGAACCAATCACTCGGTATGATTCGTCGACATACCACCAAGTGACAACATTTCTCACAACCGAGTGTTTATACTGTGCTAAACGCGCATATCACACATGACTGGGAGTGGTACTGTCGAACGGATTTTTATCGCACCTGAAGCTGAAGCGGAGATGGAAGAACAGACCGACGTTGAAGCAGTTGCCGGACAGGGGCTCCGAGGTGATCGCTACTTTAGCGAGATTGAGACGGGAACCTTCGTCGGGTGGGAGCCAGATGAGGAACGCCACGATGGGTACGACCTCACGTTGATCGAGCAAGAGGCTATAACAGCAATCGAACGCGAATCCGGAATTGAACTCGCACCAGGAGAACACCGACGGAACATCGAAACCCGTGATGTCGCACTCAACCACCTCGTCGGACAACGATTCCGAGTCGGTGACGCCATCTGTCGGGGGGATCGACTGTGCGAACCCTGTAATCACCTTCAGCGCATCACTCAGGACGGCGTGTTGCAGGCTCTTACTCACCGAGGTGGGCTCCGGGCGGACATTCTCGAAGACGGGGAGATTCGCCCCGGTGACGAGATCGAACCGCTCGAATAATCTGTACCCACCTGTCTGTACTCTCCTGTTTAGAAACAATTCGTATTCCCGCTTGCGGCTGCCACATCTGGTGGACAATCGACTCGCTTACGATCGGGATGTCGGGAGGAGAGAGGGATGTGTGCTACGGTAGTGCCTTCCGGAGATCCTCGCAGAGGTCATCAGCGTCTTCGAGGCCAACAGATACCCGAACCAACGTTTCGGGAATCTCCGCCGAGCCCTCACTCCGACTGAACTCATCGGGGAGCATTAGTGACGGCACCTCCACAAGGCTCTCAACCCCACCGAGACTCGCCCCTGGCGTGAATACCTCAAGTCCCTCGACGAACGCCTCAAGTTCGATGAGTGCCCCATCGAACTCGAAGGACAGCATCCCGCTGTACCCCGACATCTGCTCACTCGCAAGATCGTGTTGCGGGTGGCTCTCAAGACCCGGATAGTAGACACGAGCGACCCGATCGTGGCTTTCGAGGAACCGGGCAACTCCCATTGCGTTCTTCTCATGATGTTCCATCCGCGCGGGCAGCGTCTTGATGCCTCGTGTAACAAGGTAGCAGTCGAACGGCGAGAGCATATTCCCAAGCCCAACCCGCTGCGCGAACGCCAATTGTTCGAAAACCTCACTGTCGTCGGCGATAGCGGCACCGCCGATCGAGTCGGAATGCCCATTGAGATACTTGGTTGTGCTGTGAATGACGATGTCAGCGCCCAGTTCAAGTGGAGCTTGGTAGTACGGACTTGCAAATGTACTGTCCACGCCGAACAAGGTATCGTGGTCATCGGCGATGTCGGCTATCGTTTGGATATCGCACAACCTGATTAAGGGGTTCGACGGTGTTTCTGCCCAGATCAAGTCAGTGTCAGCGTTGACTGCATCGGCGACATTGTCGGGGTCACGGGCGTCAACGAAGTCGATGTCAATGTCGAGATGTCCGGCCATGTGGTCCGTGAGCAGTTTTTCGGTTCCGCTATAGATGGTGTCCGAAGAGACGACATGGCCTTCCGGGGGGACTAGCGACAGCATCGTCGTCGATGTGGCAGCCATCCCGGAGGCGAACGCCAATGCATGCTCGCCGCCTTCGAGGGAGGCCAACTGATCTTCGAGCACTGCCCGCGTCGGGTTGCTCTCGCGGGAATAGTCGTGTTCGTTGGCGTCCTCTCCGCTGGCCCACTCGAACGTAGTCGAGAGGTGAATAGGCGGGATAACATCGTTTGTGCCCTCTCTGTGATGACGCGTCTCGGTTCCAGCTGAGCCGACTGCGCTAGTTGCGAACCGATTCCTGTCGGATTGGCTATTGTGTCGTGTCATTGGATGCTCACCATAGGTTTACTCGAACTCAATTTAGAGGGCTGTTCATGCCAATATTTTCAGTTGCGAAGCTTAGGTGTGAAGTTCCCGGCGAAGGTGGCCAGAAACCTAAATCCGACTCGGGTGTGTCGGCGTGTCGTTGCTTGCTAACTATTGTATGCTATAGTAACAACTGCAACTATTTACACACTGATCGCACAGCCGCCGTGCGATCAGGTGTGCATTGACTTGCAGTGGCTACTATAGGGGAAGCATCTTGTTCGTATGGACGAAGGCACAGTCATGACGTATTTGGTTATGTTTCGCCTCGATCCCGGGGAGTACGACGCAGAGTTTCATGAGTTGAATGACGCGATACAAGCGGCTGCCGAAGACACGGAAGGCTATCTCGGTAAGCGGACGTGGCATGCGCCAGAGAGTAAGGAGGTTCTCGTCGCGTACTACTGGGAGTCCTTAGACGCGCTTGAGACGTTCGGCGCATATTCAGAACACAAAGAGGCGAAACAGCGGTGGACAGAGTGGTACGATGCCTATGAGGTCACCGTTACGGAAGTTATCGAATCATATGGAAGTGGATTTGGTGACGGCGCAAACCCGCCCGCATAGGGTACTACTGTCTTGTTTGGTTGGAATACTCAGCAATGATGCGAGTAAGCAAGCTCTGTGTCTCTACCGATTCGAGCAGCCCAATCTTCGTCGGTGACCGATTCGCCCTCTGTATTTAGCACGCCGTTTTTGACAGTCAATAGGAAGATTGGTACTTTGCCCTGGTGACGTCCTCGTTTGTACTTGTCGTTCGTCGGGTAGTCGCAGAGAAGGTACGAACTGTTTTATATCCCCTTCGGGAAGGTACTTTCCACACTGATTACCGCGAGTTTTTATCGAGCGAAGCGGGATCGAAACTCCCGCGAGGGCCGAGAGAGCTTTGCCTTCTCTCGAGATTGTGCCGAGGGCCAGCTTTGCTGGTCCGCAGCGCAAACGTTCGCTCAGAAGAATTTGAACAGATCGTCCCGGTTCTGTTCGTGCAGGTGCTCCCGAACCGACTCGTTCAGCGAACTGATCTGGCCGTTCTTCGCGGTGATCGGCGCGATGGTCTCCTGCCACTGCTTCCACGGCGGGAGGATCCCGAGGCGGTCACAGAGTTCGTTCAGCCGCTCGTCGCGGTCGTCGACTTTGTCCATCTTGTTGACTGCAACGACGGTGGGGATCTCGAGTTCCCGCAGGAAGTGGAACATCTCCACGTCGTAAGGGATCTCGTCGGGGCCGGAGTGGCGGTCGATGATGTCGATGACGCTCTTGCCGTCGACGACCAGAACCGCGACGAGGACGTTGTCGGCGTACTCCTCGATGTACTGGACGATGTTCGTCTTGATTTGCTCGCGTTGCTCCTCGTGGACGCCGCTCATGAAGCCGAAGCCGGGGAGGTCGGTGATGACGAAGTCTTCGGGTGCCCAGTCGTAGTGGTTCGGACTGCGGGTGACGCCGGGATTGCCACCCGTGTCGAAGCTGTGACCGGTGAGTTCGCGCATGAGCGTCGACTTGCCCACGTTCGAACGGCCGACGAGGATGACCTCGGCCTCGCGATTGGGACGGGTATCGAACATACCGCCGCTACGGGGCTCTCGGGTTTATAAGCACCGTGACTGGGCCGGCGCTGTGGCGTCTCTCCCGCCAGCAGATCGTTCGGAGATGCCCCCAAGTTATGACCCCCGGGGTATTCAGTGGCTCACGTGCGCCTCGTACAGCTGACGGTTCCAACTGGGAGACGAGAGACGATTCTCGAGACGCTCGACGAGCGAGAAATCGATTACGTCGTCACGGACGAGGCCAGCAACCGGGAGTATACCGCTGTCGTCTACTTCCCGCTGCCATCGGCTGCGGTCGAACCGGTTCTCGACGAACTGCAGGAGGCTGGGATCGACGAGGACGCCTACACCGTCGTCGTCGATGCCGAAACGGTAATTTCACGCCGGTTTCAGGCGCTCCGAGATGAGTACGAGAAGGGTGATGTCGAGTCAGACCGCATCTCGCGCCAGGAGCTACAGGCCGAAGCGGAGTCGTTGACCCCGACGTTCGGCGTCTACGCGACGATGACGATCGTGAGCGCGGTCGTTGCGACCGCCGGCCTGCTGCTCGACTCGCCGGCTGTCGTCGTCGGATCGATGGTCATCGCGCCGTTGATCGGGCCGGCACTCGGCGCGAGCGTCGGCTCCGTGATCGACGACGAGGAGCTGTTCATCGAGAGTATCCTCTACCAGATAATTGGTATCGTGCTCGCAATCGCGGCTGCGGCTGTTTTCGCCTGGCTGGTCCGGACGACGAACATCGTTCCGCCGGGCCTCGATATCGGGTCCATCGACGAAATTTCCGAACGGCTCACACCGGACTTACTCTCGCTTGCAGTCGCACTCGGTGCGGGTGTCGCCGGCATCGTGAGCATCGCGACTGGGATTTCCGTCGCACTCGTCGGGGTGATGATCGCGGCCGCGCTCATTCCGCCCGCTGCGGCCGCTGGCGTCGCCATCGCCTGGGGAGAGCCGTCGGCCGCGATCGGCTCGACCGCGCTCGTCCTCGTCAACGTGCTCTCGGTGAACCTCGCCGGACTGTTGACGCTCTGGTACGCCGGTTATCGCCCCGAGAACCTGTTCTCGCGGGACGAAACAGAAAAACGCGTCCGCGAGCGAGTCGTCGGACTCGCCGCAATCGTGTTCATCTTCGCCGTCTTCCTCGGCGGAATCACCTACGCATCTTACGGGCTTGCGACGTTCGAAGAGAGCGCCCAGAACGAGGCCGAAATCGTCCTCGAGGACGATGCGTTCGCGGAGTACCAACTCATCGAAACGGAGGTAATCGTCGACGAGGACTACCCGTTCGTCGGGCCTGAGCGTGTCATCGTGACAATCGGCGGTCCGCCGGGTTCAGAAGAGCCCGGCATTGCCGATACGTTAGCAGAGCGGATCAACCAACAGACGAACGAGGACGTGATCGTCGAGATTAGGTATATCGGCCAGGTCGAGCGCTGAGGACGGTGACGGTTTCCGACGCTATCGTCTGAGAAATCGCTCAAGCCGACTGGATCGTGTCGACTCTGTCTCCGAAGCCGACTCGCGTTCCTTCTCCGTCATCTCTCCTGTTTCTGTCTTTTCTGTCTTTTCTGCCTTCTCTGGCTCCTTTGCCTTCTCTGCCGCCTCTACCGTCGATTCCGTCTGTCTCCGTGTTCCAAAAACCGTCGATTGCAACGACTGTCGTTGACTGTCGTCTCCGTTTGCGGATTCCCGGTCTCCACTCGAGTCCGGTCCTGGCTTCACTGCCGACCACACGCTGCTGGCCAGCCAGCGAAGCCAGTTTCGCGGCCCACCGATACGCTTGACGAGATACGTCGGGAAGTAGAGTGCGATCGCTCCGAGCAGGAAAAAACCGATGCCGGCGACGATGCGGTCCGTTCGAACGAACTCGAAGCCGACGACGAACATGGGCCCCGCCATCGAGAGTCCGGCGGCGATCTGGAGCATGCTGAAGATGCCGGGTCCCTTCATGCTCTTGTCAGCTCCTCACTCCGTCTGCTCGACTCGTCCGTTCGCCAGTTCGCCCGCTCGTCCGGTCGTGGCCTCGTGAGTTCATACGCCAGTTAGCCGTCGAACGGCAACTCAGGCTCGAAGTCGATCGCCTCGACGGCCGCCTCGAGCACCGTCTCGACGTTCTCGCCCGTCTCGACGCTCATCTCGTAGTCCGCGTTCAACTCGTCGAGCAGGCTCTCGTCCCACGCCTCCGCGCGGTCCACCTTGTTCGCGAGCGTCAACACCGGTACCGTCTCGAATTGGGCCGCGATCGAATCGCGCAACTCGAGTTGGGACTCGAGCGGATAGCCACACTCGGCGCTGGGATCGACCATCACGAGCATGCAGTCGGCGAGGTGTTCGATGGCGCTGACGGCCTGAGATTCGATCTCGTTGCGCTCCGCCGGTGGTCGGTCGAGCAGGCCGGGGGTGTCGACGATCTGGTGGCGGATGTGCTGGTGTTCGAAGTGGCCGACGCCGATCCCCTTCGTCGTGAACGGGTAGGAGGCCGTCTCGCCGCGGGCGCTCGTGACGTCGTTGACGAACGAGGACTTGCCGACGTTCGGGTAGCCGGCGACGACGATCGTCGGCTCCTCGGGGTTGATCTCGGGCAAATCGCGCAGGTCGTTTCGCGACTCGTTGATGTACAGCAGTTCGTCGTTGATCTGCTCGACGATGTCTGCGAGTCGGGCGAAGGCCTGTTTGCGGTGCTTGCGGGCGGTGTCGATGTCGGTCTTGCGAAGCCGCGGCTGGTACTCGTTGTGGATCTCGCGGGCCTTCCGACTGGCCCACATCGTCTCCGAGAGCGCCTGCCGCAACTCGTCGACGTCGACGATCGCGTCCGCGAGTTCGTAGTAGAACGGGTGGACGTCGTCCTCGTACTCGAAGTCCGGCCAGGCCGTGACGACGTTTTCTAAGTTGTCTGAGATGATGTTCGCCGCGGTCTGGAGCATCGACTGCTGGGCCTCGAGGCCGCCTTTGGCCTTGCCGGCCCGCGCTGCCCGCGAAAACGCCTTGTCGATCAGCTCTTCCGACGTGGGCGTCGTCGGAAGGTCTTCGAAAATCATGCTCACAGGTAGAACGCGCGGTCTTAAAAGGTCGTTCGTTATGCGGCGAGCGCTTATCCGTTCACGACGCGAAGAGAGACACGATGACTAACTGGCGCGCGGTTATTATTGGATTTCTGGTCGCAACGGTCCTGAGCGTGGTCGGCGTGGTCGTTCCCGGCATCGGACAGCTCGTCGCCGTCCTGTTCGGTGGCTTCGTTGCGGGCTACCTCGCCGGCGGTGGCCTCGCCAGCGGCTTCTGGCACGGACTGCTCGCCGGTGCGTTCGGCGGACTCGTCGGCGGCACGCTCATCGCCCTCATCGTCGCGGTTTCGGGCTGGGCGGCCGGACCGATCGGCGGTCTCTTCTCCGGCGTCGCCGGCCTCGGTATCCTGCTCGTCGCGCTTGCCATCTCGTTCGTGATGGCACTCGAGAGCGCCATCGCTGGCGCGGTCGGCGGCGTGCTTAATCCGAACCCGCGCCGGTAGCGGGCGCGTCCGGCACCGATCGAGTGCGAGCACGTTCGTAGATCGCGCCGCTCAGACAGCCGAGGGGGAGCGTGAACCAGGCTGTGAACGTCGCTGCAACAATCGCGATGAGCGCGGTCAGCGTTGCAGCGTCCCACAGAACCGCGTCCGACCCGCCGGTAGCGTGGAGCCCGACAGCGAGGATGAAGACAATCACAATCGAGACGAGGTAGGTAAGAATCGTTGCGACGAGGCCCGCGACAGCACCGAAGTAGGGGATGGTCGTCGGGCTCATCGTTGAGAGCGTCCGCCAGACGAGGACACCCACGAGGAACGCTGCCGGGACGACGATCGGAAGCGCGGCGATCGCGCTCAGTGCCCAGAAGGGGTGACCGACGCCGAACGGCGAGCCGAGCTGTGCGAGCGCGAGCATGCTCAGGGCGAACAGTATGCTGATCGCGAGGGCGGCGCTCGCGCCCGCGTAGCCGGCCCCGATATCGCGCCGGTCGGCATTCGGGAGCCGACCGGGTCCGTACCGCTTGCAGCCGGTTGCCAGCCTGTCGATTCCGCGGCCGAGGTCGGCGCTGCGGCGGGGTGGCGAGCTCATACGGATCTCTTCAACGAATTGTCGCAAAAATGTTCGGTTGCGTTTCGTGGCTCGTCACCGCTGTGGTTAGCTCGCTGCCATCTCTCGGCAGCTTTCGGCACACTCCGGCAGGATCTCCGCACAGGCCTGGCAGTGGTCGTGGTCGTGTTGCTCGCACTCCTCGGCACACTCCTCGCAGAGGTCCGCACAGAGTTCGGCGAGCTCTCGGTGGTAACCCGAGTTCCGCGCCATCCAGCGAGCGTGCAGCGTCGTGATGTCCGCCACGTCCCGACAGAGCCGGATGCAGCGGGCCATTCCCTCGCCTTCCTCGGCGCAGGCGTCTGCACACCACTCACAGACCTGCGCGGCTTCGAGACAGTTGTCGATACATTCCTGCATGTGGTCGTCCGCGTGTGGAAGCTGGTCGAGCGCCATCACAGAACGGACACCGGCACTGCTCATCAACGTCCGATAGGCGTTTGCAAGGCGTAATCAGCAAGCCAGCAAGCCAACGGACCTGCGAATCAGCGCCGCGCCTCGAGTTCCGTCTCGAGATCCTCGATCTCCATGTCCTTCATCGAGAGCAAGACAAGCAGGTGGTAGACGATATCCGCCGCCTCGTAGGCGATTTCCTCGTCATCGTCGTCCTTCGCCGCGAGAATGAGTTCCGTCGTCTCTTCGCCGAGCTTCTCGAGTACCGCGTTCTCGCCCTTGTCGTGGGTAAAGAGTGAGGCGGTATAGGAGTCCTCGGGCAGCGTTTCCTTCCGATCTTCGATGACGGCGAACAGTTCGTCGAGCGTATCGTCCATTTACAATTCACCGGAGACGTTACGGATGTCTTCTAACTCCGCGAACTTCTCGCTGTCGTCTCGACTGTCCTCGAAGACGGCCTCCGAGACCTCGATCGCAGCGTTCGTTCGCGCGGCGAGCGCGAGCGAGTCGCTCGGCCGGGCGTCGATGACGGTCTCGCCGCGGGGCGTCGCGACGTGGAGGTCGGCGATGTAGGTGCCGCCCTGGCCGTCCTCGCGGCTCTCGATCTCGCTGACGACGACGCGGTCGATTCGACTTCCCAACTCTTCCATCACGTCGAGCAACAGGTCGTGCGTCAGCGGCCGGCCAATGTCCTCGGCTTCGAGGCCGCGGGCGATGCTCGAGGCCTCGTTGAATCCGATGAAGATGGGGACCACGTCGTTCTTGCCGTCGATCTCGAGGACGACGACGGGGACCGGGCCCTGCGGAGTGCCGGCGACGCGAACCGCGTCGATAGATGCCTGCATAGCCCTAGCGACGGCGGCCGGGAAGAAAAACGTGCCCGGTTGCGAACGCATACCTGCGCTGTGTTAGTCGGTTACGCTTACGCCGAATCCGAGGCCGGCAGCGCCGCCTCATCGTTCTCGAAGAACGCCAGTCCGTGGATTCTGCTGTCAGGCGTTAGCTCCGGATGGAAGGAGGTTCCCACGACCGGCCCGTCTCGCACCGCCACCGGCCGTCCATCCCACGTCGCGAGCACCTCGGCCGATCCCGCGTCCGCGATCGCCGGCGCGCGGATGAACACCGCCGGAAACGGCTCGTCGTCCGCGAGCCCTGCCACGTCGAGCGGCGCTTCGAAACTGTCCTTCTGTCGGCCGAAGGCGTTTCGCTCGACCGTCACGTCGAGCAACTCGAGTTCGTCCACGCGCTCGTCGCCGGTGTCGGCTGCGGCGACGATCAGGCCGGCGCAGGTGGCGAACAGCGGCTTGCCGGCCGCGACGTGGTCCTGAATTTCGGGTGCGATGCCGTCGTCGTGGAGCAGTCGGGAGATGGTCGTGGACTCGCCGCCGGGCATCGCGAGGAAGTCACAGTCGGGAACGATCCCTGACTCGCGAATTTCGCGGACCTCGACGTCGCGTCCGTGGGCCGCTGCGGCCCGTTCGATGGCTGCAACGTGTTCTGCGACGTCGCCCTGCACGGCGACGACGCCCGCCTGAAGTGTCATAGATCGGCGTAGGGAGACGAGGGTCAAAAGTGGCGCGCACGGCGACGAATCCTGTCGGTATCGGGTGGCGGTTGCTATCAGGTGGCAGTTGTTATGGGATGAACAGGCGCAAAACCTCGCCCTTCAGGGCGGGGAGGATGTCAATGGGTGCCGGGTGCTATCGGGTACGGTATGAATCGTGCCGCGAAAATGTGCTACCTGCGACGCTTACGAAACGAACGTCAGCAACTGCACGAGGACGCCGATCAGGACGCCCGTCGCGATGACCGTCTTCGGGTTGATGAGAATCGCGTTCGAGTCTTCCGCGTCGAAGTACCGGACGAGGCCGGCACTGGACATCAGCCCGCCAGTATTCTGTCCTTTATCCATACCAGTCCCTATGCGCTCCGGGAACTAAAACTTTCGACTCCCAGAGGTAGTTGTGGGTCGCTCGGTGAATCGACTCGAGTACCCTCGCTGCTCACTTCGCAGTTCGCAGTTCTCGGTTCGCGGTTCGCTGTGCGCTGCTCGCGGCTCGTTATGCCGCCGCAGCCACGATGGCGGCAAGCCGTTACGACTGGGAAACCCTTATGCGCCGCGCGTGGCAACTAGCGCTGAACCGTATGACTGTCACGCTTAAGGACTTCTACGCGGACTGGTGCGGCCCCTGCAAGACGCAGGACCCGATCCTCGAAGAGCTCGAAGACGACTGGGACGGTCGCTTCGAGGTCGAGAAGGTAAACGTCGACGAACAGCAGGACGTCGCCAACGAGTACCAGGTACGCTCGCTGCCGACGCTAATCATCGAGAACGACGACGGCATCGTCGAGCGCTTCGTCGGTGTCACCCAGCGCGGGGACCTCGAGGACGCACTCGAGTCCGCGGGCGCGTAAGCTCTGCTGCGACTCGGCGTTTTGTTTCTCTCAGCTGCGCACTGTGAGCGGTTTCGCTGGAGTCTGATTTTAGGGCTGTGCTGTGTCGTAGAACTGCTGTCGCCGAAATCAGACCCACTTCACGCCAACGTCGTGCAGCTCCTCGTTGTGCTTTGCGATGTTGATGACCAGCGGCGTCACACTCTCGACTTCCGCCGCGTTCGCGAGCGGCCCGGCATCGAGCGCGCGCAGTCCCTCGATTTCGTTCGTCAGGTTTCGCACCAACTCTTTCGCGTCTCCGTCGTCGCCGACGAGCAGCGTATCCAGGTCGAACTCGAGTTCGATGTTCGCGAGCTTTCCGGCCGCGAGGTTGTGGTACGCGCCGACGACGGGAACGCCGTCCGGCGCGCGCTGGGCGACGAGTTCGCTGACGCTGCCCGTTCCCGGCGGGTGGTAGTGCATGCCGTCTTCGTCACCCTTCATGCCGACGGCGGGGGTGACCAGAATTGTGTCCTCGTCGAGCACGTCCGCAACGGCCTCGACAGTGTCGCCGATGTGGTACGGCGGCACGCTGAGGATCACGACGTCAGCGCGGTCCGCAGCCATCTCGTTGGCGAAGCCCTTGCAATCTGCTGTGGCGCCGTGGGACTCGAGTACCGAGTTGTATTCCTCGACGGCGTCGCGCGCCCTTTCGGGGTCGCGCGAGCCGATGAGGAGTTCGTGGTCGGTATCGCGGGCGAAGCGGAGTGCGAGCCCTTCGCCGATGTCGCCAGTGCCGCCGAGTAGTGCGATTCGCATGCCTGTCACTCTCGTCGGCACTCGAATAAAGGGTGCGGGGATCGGTCGATCTCGCCGCGACTGCGTGAATAGCGTGGTCTCAGTCGAAAAGCTCGGGTGAACACCTGGATCTCAGGCGAACACCTGCACGCTCGTCTCGGCTGTAACGCCGTCACTCTCGACGCGGACGGGGAACTGTTCGTCCTGACTGGTTTCGTACGTCTCGTAGCCGAGCGTCAGTGTCTCGCTCTCGCCGGGTTCGAGCGTCACCGTCTCGCTGTCGACACTGGTCGGGTCGTGCCCGACGATAAGCTCGACCGATGCCGTCCGCGTCTCGGCCCCGTCGTTCGTCACGCTCGCGGTTACCTCGAGGAAGTCGCCGGCGTCGACGGGCGAGTTCGTTCCCTGGATCGAGAGGTCGAGTTGGCCGGTGCCCGTTCCGTCGTCGTCATCCTCGCTCTCGTCCTCGTCGTCCTCATTCCCGACTGCGTCAATCTCCCACCGCGAACTCAGTGTAGTGGCGGTGCCGTCGTCGCAGATTACCCACGGCACGACGTGACAGGTGTGACAGCCGCCCTCGATCGAAACCGTCGCCGTATCAGCATCGCCCTCGAGTTCGGTCACGCCGAGGATACGGTCTGCCTGGGTGAGCCACCAGACGACGCGGTCGAGTCCGCCGTCCGGATCGGTCGCCTCGAGTTCGAACTCGACCTGGTCGCCCTCCTGAACCGAGACGACGCGTTCGGTCGGCCGCACGCCCTCGACGGACGGCGATGCCGCGCCGTCGTCGGTAACCTCGATCTCCCAGCGGGCAGCGTAGGTCTCCTCGACGGTTTCTCCAGGTCCGGTTGGTCCATCGTCCGGAATAACGGCTGCAGTCACCTCGTGGCTACCGGGCTCGTCGAACTCGTGCCACCAGAAGTCCGCGCCGACTGTTTCGTAGTACTGCCACTCCCAGGCTCCGCCGACGCCGCTGGTCACGCTCTCGCCGTCAACCCACCAGATCGTCGTCTGAGACTCGTCCGGATCGACGGCTTCGGCTTCGAACAGCACCTCAGTACCCGGCTGTACAGTGAGTTCGTCGTCGGGACGAGCGCTCGGCAACGCCTCGGCTGCGGTGACGCTGACCGTCTGCTCGGCGACGCCGTGTGGCGTTTCGACACGCACGGGGAACTCGTCGTCCTGCGGGACGGGATAGGTGTAGAAGCCTTGCCGAATCGTCTCCGTCTCGCCAGCGCCGATTGTCATTCCGCGGCGTGTCATCTCCGTCTCGCCGAAACCGACGACGAGCACGGCCTCGGTTTGGATGTCTGTGGAGCCGGTATTCGTGAGCGCTGTCTCGACCCGCAGGTACTCGCCGGCGGGTACGGGCGCGTTCGTCTCGGTGATCGAGACCGAGAGTGATCCCTCGGTGTCCGTGTCCATGTTCGTGTGCGTATCCGTATTCGCGTCCGTGTTCGTCTGTCGTCGCGCTCGCACCGTCCTGTCACTCCACTGGACCGCACCGAGCGTGATACCCCCCGCTGTGAGTCCCTGGAGGAGTCGGCGTCGAGATGGCTTCGTCATAGGCGGACGGTCACCGAGAACGTGATAAAAGGATCACGACCGTTGCGGTCACAACGCCTCATTAGGTGCCGATTGCCCCTCGCTCAACCGTTGCTAGACACCAAAAAACCACAGCGCGTGCGGCCTCGCTGCCGTAGGCGGACGCTACTCCAGGCTTACGTCTCGGCCGACACCGTCGACTGAACGCCGTCCTACGGTGCTTCGTCCTCGTCCGGATTCATCGCCGCGCCGAGACCGCTGTCGTAGTCGTCCCGGTTCTCCACCTCGCGGATGCGCTGGTCGACACGATCCGCGAGTTCCTGCCGTCGCTTCTCGTCGACGGCTGCATCGCTCTCCAGTGCGTTGAGATCCTCGCGGGCAGTTCGAAGGACGGACAGCGCTTCCTCCTCCTCGAGTTTGGTCGCGCGATCGAGTGCTCGTCTCACATCGTCGAGCGTGCTGTCGGCCATGGACTGTCGTTCGACGGCCAGGGTGTTCAACGTGTCCGCGGCGAGTGCCGCCGTTCGACCTCGACACCCCTCTCGCTTTGCAGCCCTGAACTGAACCAGCCGTCGTAGCCCCCAAGACACTCCACCGCGTGCGTCGACTCGAGGACGAGTACATGTCCGATCCCGCACTCATCGCTCATCGCGGCTACGCCGGCGTCGCACCCGAGAACACCGTCGGCGCGGCCGTCGCGGCTGCATCCCGCGAGGACACCGCAATGATCGAACTCGATGTCCAGCCCGCCGCCTGTGGCACGCCGGTCGTCATCCACGACGAGCGGCTCGAGGGCGCCCCGTCCCGCTCGCGCGCCGGCCGTCCGCTCACCGATGCTACGGGACTCGTCTGGGAGGCTGATCTCGAGGCCATCCAGTCCGCCAGCGTGCTCGGAACCGAGGAGACGGTCTCGACGCTCGCCGACGTTCTCGCGGCCGTTCCCGACAGCGTCGCCGTCAACGTCGAACTGAAACACTGCGGTGCAAGCGACCTTCGCTTCGCCGAGTTGTTGGGGCCGGACGAACGGGCAGAACGACGTGCGCTGTGGACGCCGTTCGTCGAGCGCGTCGTCACCGACTGCGACGCGTTCGACGGCGAGATCCTCTTTTCGTCGTTCTGCGAGGGCGCACTCGCCGCAGCCCGCGACGTTGGCCCCGAGTACGATATTGCTGTGCTCGTTTGGGATGCACTCGAGTCCGGCCTCGAACTCGCGCGCCGGTACGACTGCGAGGCGATCCACCCGCCACGAAACGCAATCGCTGGCATTCCCCTCGCTGGGACCGAGTACGCTGGGTTTGGTTCCGAAGAGCCGGCTGTCGACATCGTAGAGACGGCCCACGAGGAGGGACGCACGGTCAACGTCTGGACAGTCGAGACCTGGCTGCAGTACGACCAGCTTGCGGCGGCGAACGTGGATGGAATTATCGCGGAGTATCCAGGGCTTCAGCGTGGCTCGGACCCACTGAGCCGTTAGCCATCCCGCCCACTCGTCTCGTTCTCACGCCCTGTCTGGTCCGCAATGGGACTCTCTGCTGCAGCCAATTTCGACACGAAGACAGCGCCGAGGTAGATCGGAATCAGATACAGAAGTAACAAGACGGGGACAGCGATGATACCCGGCGTATTCGGGTCGCTGACCTCGTAGACGAGCGCCGCCAGCAGGAAGGTGATGAGCGCGAGAAACACGTCAGTTCGATCCATACTCACCTCGGCATGTTGGGTGGCTAACAATCTTCTGGTTTGATGTGTTTCTGGCTGTACAAACTGTGCGCGTTTTTGTCATCGTCATTGGGAGCAGGTGGGACTCGAGTTCGGCTCGATTGAGATCCCCGGATACCGGCACAGAGTGTGTGCTGGATACAGAGCGCGAATGTGGTACTGACTGAAGCCGATCTCCGTTGGTAGTGGTCGGTCAGTGCAGTCCAAGTAGTTAATCCACAAGACACATATTTGAGAACAAGTAGAAACACGAAATAATGAACGAGAACGCAGTCGTCTTCCGTCTCAATCTGATCATCGCACTTTTGATTGCCAACATTGTACTGCTGCTAATCTTCTTTCTCCCTCCAGAATTGCTCTTTCTCGGCGGCATTCTTCCTGCCTTCCTGACCCCAGTCGCGCTTCTGCTACTCTTCCGTCTTCGGTAAGTTCGCAGATGTACTGGCCGGGTGGGGTAGGGCATTAGGAACGAAACAAACAGTGTCGCTGTGCTATCTCTCTGCTCTGTATGCAACACACCGCTCGAGTACTATCCTCGGTCACTGATTTCGACAGACTTCGAGTTTGCTGTTGTCGCCCTCTCCTCAATTCCTCTCCTCATCTCCGACTCCTCCTCAATCCTCACCCTCATTTCTGCCCACCCCTCAATCCTCGCCCTCACCTCTGTCCTCCTCCTCGCTTCTACTCCCGCTACCGACACCACTCCTGTCGATGTCGATGCTCACACCCGTTTCGGCACCTGCGCTATCACCCACATCGACACCGCCATCGATGCTGGCACTCGAGAGCCCCTCGTTTGCTGGCCCCTGAAGTACCTCGCCGTCCGGTGCGAACCGCGAGCCGTGGCAGGGACAGTCCCAGCTACACTCGGCGTCGTTCCACTCGACGAGACAATACATGTGGGTGCAGACGGCCGAAGTCGCGTGCAGGTCACCGTCTGCGTCCCGCGCACACGCCATTGGTTTCCCGCCGCGACGGATCACGGTCCCCTCGCCGGGGTCGAGCGAGCGCAGTTCGGGCGTGAGCATCGTACGGAGCCAGTCGGTCGCGAACTCGCTCACGGCGTCGACGTTCTCGGTGATCGTCTTGCTCGCCGACGCCTTCGGAGTGAGCCGCATCGGATCGAACAACTTCCGTTCGGGCGGCTTGCGGCCGTCGATGAGTGCGGCCAGCAACTGGCCGGCGGCAACACCGTTCGTCATTCCCCAGCCGCGAAAGCCGGTGGCGACGTACACGTTCTGCGCCCCCGCGCCGACGCGGCCGACGAACGGCACCTTGTCGACCGGTTTGTAGTCCTGGTTCGACCAGCGGTAGGCGACCGACTCGACGGGGAATCGTTCGCGAGCCCACTCGAGTAGCGTGCGATAGCGCTCGACCGTCGAGCCGCCCTGGCCGGTTTTGTGGTTTTCGCCGCCGACGAGGAGGAGGTCTTCGCTGTCGCCGTTGTTGCTTCCGTCGCCCCTGCTATCGCTGTCGTCGTTCTCTCCCCCATTGCTCCCGTCCTTCCCACCCCCAGTGCTGCGATACGTCCGAACAGAGCGGTAGTTGTCTCCCGTCCGGTAGTACATCCCCTCGGGCGGTTCGCCGTCGAGACGGAGCGCGAGTACGTAGGATCGTTTCGGGTGCATCCGCGCGAAGTAGCCCGCCCGGTCGAGGATCGGAAAGCCGGTCGCGAGGACGACCTGCTCGGCGGTCACCGTCGCCGACGTGGTCTGTACGCGACACGGCGTGCCGGACTCGACGTCCGTCACGCGGGTTCCTTCGTAGACAGTCGCACCGTCGTCCTCCTGCAGCACGTCCGCGATTCCGAGGAGATACTGGCGCGGGTGGAACCACGCCTGGTCGTCGAACCGGACGGCGGCCTGCGCCCGTTCGAACGGCGGTACCGAGGTTACGAAGGTCGCCGGCAGTCCTGCCAGTTCGGCGGCGTCGGTTTCGCGTTCAATCGTATCTCGATCGTTTCCGTAGAGGTACGAGGGCTGGCGCTCGAAGCCGCAGTCGATTCCGAACTCCTCGATCCGGCGCTCGACCGCGTCGATTGCCTCCTCCTGTACCGCTGCGTACTGTTTCGCCTCCCGTCGACCGAACTCCCGGCGTAGGTAGTCGTAGATCGCTCCGTGCTGGCTGGTCAGCTTGGCCGTCGACTTGCCTGTAATGCCCGCCGCAATCCGGTCGCGTTCGAGGACCGCGACCGTCTTCCCGCGCTCGCGTACCTCGAGTGCGGTCGAGAGGCCGGCGATGCCAGCGCCGACGATGCAGACGTCGACAGTTCGATCTGTTGTGAGCGCGGGGGCGGGTTCGCCGACTGATTCACCTGCTGAGTCGCCAGTTGCATCACCCGTTGGCCTATCGAGTGCCGCGTCGGCCGGTTCCGCGAGCCAGACGGGAGTCGGCTCGCCGGGCAGGGTGGGGTCACAGGAAAACGAGGGGTCGGGTGCGGTCATGGGACCACGCTACACCGAGCGGTGGCAAAAAACGGGCGTGCGAACCTGCTGGCTCCTGACCGTGTGTCCGAGTCGTCGACCCGAGGACTGGGTGGCTCGGCGATTGGACGGCCCGCCTACTCGTCCGCGAGCAACGCCGGGAGTTCGTTGACCGACTCGAGTACCGCCGCTGCGTTTTCGTCACCATACTTCTGTCGACCTTCTGTGCCGGTGAGGCCACCGGTCAGGACGCCGATGCCGTAGTACGCACGGCTCGGATCCGCCTCACTCGCGTTCGTCGCCGTTCGCACGTCGTCCAGCGTGTCGCCGACGAAGACGACGCTGTCGGCGTCGAAGCGCTCGGCCAGCGTCGTCAGCGCGTGCGGGTGTGGCTTGCCCTCGTCCCAGTCGTCCATCGTAAACCGGTGTTCGACCGGAATGTCGCCCGCGAGGCCGACGCGGTCGAGCGCGATTTCGGCCTCTGCCTCGGGTCGGCCGGTCAGGACACCGACGGAGATGACGGCCTCTTCGAGCAGCCAGTCCCGCGTTTCCCCATCGAGGATCACCGGTTCGTCGTGGATGAACCCTTCCTGGCGCAGGTCGTCGTCAGGCTCGCCGCCCTCGAGCGCCCGGTAAAGTTCGTCGCCGAGATAGAGCTGCTGGAAGACATCACGCAGGCGCTCGCGATCCCAGCGGTCGGTGACGCGTTTCGTCGCCTGTGCGCCGATACCGTCGCGGACGGCGCTCTCTGCGGCCTCGAGTCCGCCACCCGCAGCAGCGATTTCGTTGGTGAACGTCTTGAGTGAGGCGTCGTAGCCCTCGCCGGTCGCGAGCATGTAGAGTGCGGCGGCATAGGTCAGCTCCCAGTCGTTGTTGAAGCCGCCAGCGTCCTTGAACTGCTGAATGTCGTCCTTGCGGATCGTCCGGTCGTAGACGGTGTCGACGGATTCGATGATCGCGCGCCGGTAGGAGTCGGCGACGTCGACGAGAACGCCGTCGATGTCGAGGACGACGGCATCGACGTCTGCCTCGAGTGTCGCAGTCTCGTTCTTCGCGTTCGTGGTCATACCGTCTCGAACGGGCTGATGGGAATAAAGCCGGTCGATTTCTCGTTTCAGGAAATCGGCCATCACAGCCCCATACAGTCGGCCGCCTCTCACACGAGCGGCGAACCCACGACCGCGAACGCGAGCAACAATAGTCCGATCGCGTAGAGGACGTCAGCCCACAGCCACGAGAGCAGGCTCACGACGTAGACTACGAGAACGAACGGAACGCCGAGCAGGACGAGCGGTGAGCGACGCCACCTGGCGCGTGTCTGTGCCCAGAGCGCGTTCGCGTCGCCGGTGCTCGGGAAGGCGTGGACGCCGATCACGAGTCCGAGCCAGCCCAGAGCGACCACGGCGGCGAGGAGTTCGCGCGACACGACCTCCGGATCGACGGCTGGGAACACGCCGCTGGACGGGGTGACGATTCCGGTCGTCGTCACGAGGTCGGCGAACGCGAGCAGCGCGCCGAACGCGACGACGGTGTTGACCAGAAACGGCGCGACGCCGATGACGAAGGCGTCGAAGTATCGGTTGGGCTGCTCGTGGCGGACGTAACCGGCCGGATCGCCAAATCGAAAGTAGACGACCTCGTGAATCCGTGCGCCGGTGAGTCGACAGGCGACCGCGTGGGCGAACTCGTGAACGATAACACCTGGAGCGGACGCGAGCTGGAGGGCGACCCAGAGGACCGTTCCGAGGCCGGTGATCGCTACCACGATGAGTGCCGTGATGAGTACCAACAGGAGAGCAGAGAGGAGTGGCTCGGGGAGCACGGGTCGTCCTGACGAAAGGGTTCCAGTGGTGTTAATTCATGTGTCTCGACCCGAACTGGATCGCTGACTCAGGGTCGCTGACTCAGGTACAGCGTTCCCGTCTCGATTGTTCGCTGCTCAACCGGAATCGCGGGCTGGTCGCCGCCGAGCGTCGTAAACAGCAGGTCTGCACACGATTCCCAGGCTACGTCGCGGGCAGGCCTGTGAAGTTCGGGTGGCAGATTTCGGGCGTAGATCGCGCCCGCGTCGGCGTAGATCGACGGCTCGGGATCGACGATATCGTCGCGGACGAAGCGAACTCCCTCCGGCACGTCTCGGTCGTAGATATCCGTCGCCGTCACGGTACAGCCACGTTCGGCGAGCGCCGCGGCTACGTCCGTTCGACGGCCGATCCCCACCTCGACGAGCCGGTCGTACGCCGCGAGAATCGCTGTCAGTGTGGTTTGATTTCGCCGAAAGTGGCCCATGGCGGGATGTTTATGAGCAAAGCGACCATAGCGTTTGTCATGCTCGTCGACATCGTGCCGGTCGGCAACGTCCCCGCGGCAGTCAAACGGGCGGCATCCTCCGCGTTGCGATCAGTCTACGACTGCGACGTCTCCGTGACTGACTCCCAGCCGGTGCCAAACGGCGCGTACGACTCCGGACGCGACCAGTACTCCGCCGAAGCGTTCATTCAGCTCGCAGAGCGCGTCGGCCGCGGCGCGAAGAATATCGCCATTACGCCACACGACCTCTTCTACCGTCGCCGAAACTACGTTTTCGGTCTCGCCTATCTGGACGGCAGCGGCAGCGTTGTCTCGACCTACCGCCTGCAGACCTCGAGCGACGGCGGCTTCTCGAACAAGAGCGCCAGCGAAATTTTCGAGAACCGCGTCCGCAAGGAGATCGTTCACGAGATCGGTCACACCTACGGCCTCGAACACTGCGACAACAACCGCTGCGTAATGAACTTCTCGCCAACCGTCCGCGAGGTCGACATCAAAGAGGAGAACCTCTGTGGCAGCTGTCAACGGCTGATTGGCTGATTCCCGGGTTCCGCCGTCTCACCCCATCTCATCACTATGACTCCCTCCCCCTTTGAGACTCATACCGACGCGTACGACGACTGGTTCGACACAAACGACGGCGCCTATCGCGCCGAACGGGACGCACTGGAACGCGTCCATCCGTCCCCCACCCCCGACCCCGACCGGGCACTCGAGATCGGCGTCGGCACGGGCCGGTTCGCCGGCCCGCTCGACATCTCCCTCGGAGTCGACCCCGCAAGCGCCCCGCTCGACCGAGCGCGCGAGCGCGGCGTCACTCCCGTCCGCGGTGTCGCCGAATCGCTTCCGTTCGATGACGGGGGACTCGAGTACGTCCAGTTCGTCACCGTGCTTTCGTTCGTCGACGACACCGCGGCTGCGCTCGTCGAAGCCCGTCGCGTCCTCAAACAGGATGGGTCGCTCGTCGTCGCGTTCCTCGACCGGGCGAGCCCGGTTGGGCAGGTCTATCAGGAACACAAGGATGAGAGTCCGTTCTACGCGGACGCAGAATTTTTGACCGCAGACGAGGCGTCTGCCTCACTCGAGTCGGCCGGGTTCGAAATCGAGACGCGCGTCCAGACGATTTTCGAGGACCCGTCCGAACTCGAGCCGGCGGATGTCGATGTTCGCGAGGGCCACGGTGACGGCCTGTTTGCGGTGGTCCGGGCGACGCCGCTGTGACGCTGGGTCGTACGGTATCGACTATCGGCCTGGAACGCTCGGATTCGATGGATCAGTGACTGGCTCGTGCACTGGACGCACCCATCGACACGTACAGGATACTGGCAAACGACTTACACCGCTCGATCCCGTACGGATGAGTGATTGCCCAATTCCGACAGTATTGGCGCCGATGTCAATGTCGATGCCGACGCCGACACCGACACCGACACCGGCAATTCGATAGGGAACCCGCATTCACCCAGAACCCGCTTCCAACGACTCCCTCCGACTCCACTCGTGACAGACGACCACTCTCCCACCGACGCAGATTCGGACGCCGACTCGAGTGCCGACGCTGACACTCCCACTTCTTCCTACTCGAACTCAAGTCCGTCTGGCACGACCGGCGACGAGTCTGACGGTGAGGTGTCCGGCGGCGAGGTCGAGATCGAGGTGACGCGCGGACCTCCCGAGTCGAGTAATCGCCGTGACCGCCCCGACCGAATGGAACGCGTTGGACGCCCCGATCGGACGAATCACATCGACCGCTCCAAACTCGACGGCAGTGCCAGCAGTGCTCGTCGCACTGGATCGCCAGACAGTGCGGCTGGCGATGGCAATCGGTCGAACGCCGCCCACCATCCGAAGGAAGGCCCGCTCGCCGACGAACTCGGCCGCATCGACGTGATGACGACTCCCGAGGGCTACGTCGAGGGCCGGATCGCCGACGTGACCGCACTCGACGAGACGACGGTCGAACTCACCGTCTCGCTCCCCCACGGCGAGGTCATCGCGTTCGAACTCGAGAAACCGATCCCGTGGTCCGAGGACTTTCTGTTCGCTCGACTCATCGAAGACGTTGGCTACGATGCGGCGTCGATCGACCACGCGATTGGCGAACCGGTCTATCTCGAACGAACTGATCTGCCGTCCGCGGACGCCGAGGCCGGCACTGACACCGCGACAACTACTGACGACTGGTGGACGACCACCGTCCACGCCGCGAGCGACGCCGTCCTCTCCTCGCTCTCTCGCGGCCGATACCGACTCGAACGCGCCGACGAACCCGAGTGGCGACTGGTGGACCCACTCGAGCGCCCCGATGCAATGCCAGACACCGAGGACGACGGCGTAACGACCGAACTCGTCGGTATCGGACTGATTCTCTTCGGGACGCTCGTCGCCGCCGCCGGCGCGGTCTTCGGGGCGACCGGCACGCTGGTCGTCTCGAGTGCAGTCCTCGCCTACGCGCTGCTTGGCGTGCTGATGGTGTTGACGGGAATTGTCGTACTGCTCGATAGAGACGTTACGGACCTTTGAGCGGTCCGTATGCTCGTGTAATGAACGAGCGTAACGGGGGTCGTCGAAAACTGTAAACTGTAAACTGAAAACTGAAAACCCGAAGACGCGATGACGGGAAGGCCAGAATACCGGAAGTTTGGAAGACGCGGAGAACGGTCTCAGGGAGAGTAGTAGTACTCGCCTTCGCGCTTTTGCTCGCGGTCTAGCTGCGACTCAGGCTTGTTGATCCGCGGACGCGACGTACGCTCGTCACGGCGGAACGTCACCTCGAGATTAGCGAGGAACTCGTTCATGCCGTCGCGCATCGCCTGCGGTTGGCCGGCGTGACCGTGCATTGCGGGTTCACCGTCGAAGACCATCAGGCGGTCCGCGAGCAGGTCGATCATGTAGATGTCGTGATCGATGACCATCACGGTCGCGTCCTGCTGTTCGGCGTAGCGTCGGATCGCGCTAGTTGCCTGGACGCGCTGTTCGACGTCCAGGTGTGCCGACGGCTCGTCGAGCAGGTAGAGATCTGCCGAATCGGACAGACAGGCAGCGATAGCAACTCGCTGGCGCTCACCGCCCGAGAGGTCGGAAAGATTCTGTTCCATGATCCGCTCGAGTTGGAGCGGCTGGGCGATCTCGGTGTTCCAGTACGAGGAGCCGAACTGGTCCGTAATTGAGGAGAGGAACGCGTCGACCCGCATGTGCTGGTCGATCGTCACGTACTGGGGCTTGTAGGAGATCTCCAGATCGAGATCAGCGTCGCCTTCGTCCGTCTCGAGGTTCCCCGTCAGCAGCTTCGCGAACGTCGACTTCCCGATCCCGTTCGGGCCGACGATGCCAAGGACCTCGTTGCGGTGGATCTCGCCACCTTCGACCTCGAGGCTGAACTCGCCATCACCGTAGCTCTTGGAGAGGTCGGGGTAGTCGACGAGCACGTCGCCGTGGGTCGCGGTTCGTGGGGCATGCTCCTCGAACTCGATCGGATTCTGGCGAATCCGCATGTTCTCGTTGTCGAGGTAGCCCGAGAGGTACTCGTTGATCCCGTTCCGAACCGACTTCGGCGAGGTAATCACACCGTAGGCACCGGGTTCACCGTAGGCGACGTGCAGCGTGTCCGCGAGTAGGTCGAGAATCGCCAGGTCGTGCTCGACGACGAGCATCGATTTCCCCTCGTCCTCGGCGAGTTCGCGAATCAGTCGCGCTGCGGTAACGCGCTGTCCGATGTCGAGGTACGGCGTAATCTCGTCCAGGAAGTAGAAGTCCGTATCTCGCGCCAGCGTCGCTGCGAGCGCAACGCGCTGGAGTTCGCCGCCGGAGAGATCCTCGATCGCCTGGTCCATGACGGGGCCGATCGACAGCCGCTCGACGAGCGAGTCGAGGGCGTCGCGTTCGTCCGTCTGCTCCAACAGTTGGCGGGTGTTGCCGTCGAACTGTTTCGGAATCTGGTCGACGTACTGTGGCTTTCGGGCGATGGTAATGTCGCCGTCGCGGACGTCTGCGATGTAGTCCTGAAGCTCCGTGCCACGATAGGCCTCGAGTACATCGTCCCAGTCTGGCGACTCCTCGTAGCGGCCGAGGTTCGGCTCGAGTTCACCGGCCAGAATGCGAACGGCCGTGGTCTTCCCGATTCCGTTCGGACCGAGAATCCCGGTGACATTCCCCTCCTGTGGGGCCGGGAGACCGTACAGCGAGAAGGCGTTCTCGCCGTAGCGGTGTGCGGGTTCTTCCTGCAACTCCTGTGGTAGGTTGATGATCTCGATTGCGTCGAAGGGGCACTTTTCGACGCAGATACCGCAGGTTTCGCCGAGACAGATCTCTTCGGAGATGCGAACCTGCTCGGGCTGTCCCTCTGGGGTTTCTTCGCCCCGGAGCGTGATGCACTCCTTGCCGGTCCGATTCGGTGGACAGTAGTTCTTGCACTCGTAGCTACAGCGGTCGGGCTGGCACCGATCCAGGTCTACGACGGCGATGCTGTCGTCCGCCATGGTTATGCGTTAAGCTCCGCGGTGAGCAGGATTCCCCACGTCACGAACCACATAGAGAAGGTCATGAACGTGATGAACAGGTAGTGTTTGATCCCGAACTCGTCGTCGCTGTAGATGCTCGTGGCGTCAAAGAGCACGATCTGTGCGACGATCGCGGTGAGGACGAGCAAGAGCGCTCGCGTATCGCCTGCGGCCTCACCCGGTGAGACATCACCGGTGAGCGCCATGGAGGCGAGCGCCGTCCCGACGCCGAGCAGCGCGGCCAGCGCGGTGACGCTGATCGAGCGGATATGCTCGCGCCGGTCGCTAATCGATTCGGTCGACATGTCTGTGACTCTATCGTCGGTGGTGAAAAGGGGTTCGGGTTGGTGGCGGCTCAGTCAGCCAACTGTGATGGCGTCGACATCAATATCAATCGTGGAATCGCCGATGTCGTCCAATGATCCATCTGCGTCCCCAGTCCAGTCGATTTCTTCGCCGGGTTCGATCTCGATCGGTGCTGAATCCTCTCGATCCTCGCTTCGAACAGTAACCTCGCCGCTGCCATCGTCATTGAGACTTGTCTGCCACTCGAGTTCAATCTCCGTCTCACCGTCTTCGTTTAGATCACTTTCTACCACTTCTTTTGTATCGACGACCTGGCCGTCGGGGTTGGTGAGCGTAATTATCTGTGGGACATCTTCCTCATCCAGATCCGGATCACGACTTGTGACCGTAGCCTCGATTGTGGCGGATTCACTGGCATTTACGTTCTCGACGTTGTTAATGTCGACCTCGAAGATCCCCTCGGCCTCGAGTTCCCAGCCGAACCGTGGGTAATCGTCGGGGACGGCGGCCCATGGGCCACCCTCTTCCTCAAAGTTGAGATTCCCCATCCGGCCATCTTCGATGACGTTGAGTCCAGTCATCTCCTCCGTAGCACGATCGTTCCAGTTCAGCGTTGGAGTCGGAGTTGTACCAGATCCCTCTTGGCGTCCGTAGCCATCCTCGTGTTCGGTCCGATCCCAGTAGACCGCATTGGTGAATACGTCACCGCTCTCCCCAGACTGCTGGAGGATCGATCCGACGAGCGCACCGCCGCTGGTGCCGGAAACACTCACGTTAGTGTACATCTGATCAAACTCTGAATCGACGTACGATGTGGCACCGAGGACACCGCCAGCGTTCGAGTGTCCGGATCCCGTAAACTCAACATCAATGTTCTGTGTGTAACCGACGGACAAGGTCGACCCCCAGTGAGTCCGACCAACTAATCCTCCGATCCCCTCCCCAAGGAATCCATCTCTGTTATCGCCACCGATTACTGTTCCCTGAGCGACGAGTTCGTTGTCTAGCTCGGCGTGTGCACCAGCTCCGACTAATCCTCCAACCAGTTGTTCTTCTGCTTTCACCACACCGTCACTACTGGATTGATCAATCGTTCCACCGGCTTGACCTGCAAGTGCACCGACGTACCGCTGTCCATGTATATAAACGTCTTCCAGCCGGACATGACGTATTTCTGAGCCCTCACCTACGTCCACGGTTTCGAAACCGTTCTCGTCTTCAACGTGGGGAAGGCTCGTTGAACCGAATAGGCCTACGAAGCGTTCGTCCGGCCGGTCAATGTGCAGCCCTTCGATGACGCTTCCGTTCCCGTCAAACGTCCCGCTGAACAGTTGACCTTCCCAGCTACACGGTCGATCACATCGAGATGAACCTTCCAGCCAGTCGTGTCCACCGTTCCCAATTGGTTCGAATCCACGTGGTTCGCCGGACTCTGCTGGAGTTTCATAGGAGACATCCAGTTGTGCCCAGTCGTCACCCCATCCAGGATTATCTTGTATCTCTACGATCCCTGCTTCGTCATCAACGAGTTCGAAGTCTGGGTTACTATCCCAAAATCCTGCATCCACTTCGACGCTTCCTTCCACCACTGGTGTTTCCGAGAGTTCGATCTGATCTCCTGCTCCAAATTCGCCGTTTTCGGCAGTGACGGTCTCTGAGTGGCTATCCGTGTCGACCACATCTGGATTCCAGTACTCGGTCCCATGAGCATCGATGTCGTCGACGAGTTCGTAGTGATCATCGAGACCTTGGTCGTTGATACACTGAAGCTGATCGACGTTGCTTATTTGATACGGGTCATGTTCTGACCCACTGCCCTCATAATCGACGGCGTCACATTCTGGCCCATCCCGCTTGACGACGACAACTTCCTCCATCTCGTCGTCTTCTGCTTCGAAACTATCCGTCCTGACCGTGATGCGATCAGTTCGCTCTCCAACGTTATCGTACTCGAGTTCGACAGTCTCTGTACCTGCACCTGGAACCGGAACGGACTGGCTATCAGCTTCGTTTCCATCGAAGTCCTCCAGTATCACGTCCGTGTCGGCTGTATCACCCATAGCCTCGACGACTGCCTCAACGGTTACCGACCCGTCTTCCTCAACCGGATCATCAAGCACATCGACATCCGTTATGTTGAGCGAGGGATTGACTTCGACCGCTTTGGTGGTGCTGTTCGATTCTGTTCCGACTGCGATTTCGGTATCAGTGGAGTCCGTCGGCAGATCGACGCTCCCCCACTCGAGTTCGACGGATTCCTCTCCGCTCCCATCGGAATCGACTTCGGCGGTGTCAACGATATTGCCGTCGAATCCACTGAGCCAAACGAGTTGATCGTCTCCATACCCTCGCTTTTCGACATTTGCGTGGACCGTTAACGTCTCTCCCTGGCCGACTGGATCCTCGACGTTAGTGATAGTGACTTCCGGCGGATCTTCCTCGATAATGAAGTGGCCTGGCTCGTCGAGGGTGTCCCCTCCTGGATCTGTTTTGACGTTGTACTCGTACTCTTCCCCCGGTTCGACATCGATCGTGCGATCGACGTTTGCGTTACCGGTTGTGTTATCGGTTTTGAAATAGTGGTTTGCGCTGTGCGAGCCCCATTCCCAATCTTCCTGGTCGGCGGTCGAGATTGATTCTCCCGGTTCAATTTCTTGCTTCGACGTGATCTCTCGGCTTTCGACGCCAGTACCGGATTCGTCCCGAATCATGAGCGTAGCGTTGACCTGCCCTGATTCGTTTCCGTAATTGGTTAGTTTCGTATTGATATGGAAAGACTCCTCGTGCTCCAAAATATGACTAGGAAGTGGCTCGTTCCCACCTTGATGCCATAGTCCGTGGTCCTCTTCAACCAAGAAATACGGCTCTTCTGGGGCTGCATCAATCTCCTCAATTGTCAACACGACCTCGTTGGGATTCGAAGTTGACTCGACATTGACATCGAACTCGGAGAATTGTTCAGCATACTCTTTTTCGCTTTCGAGGTGGTTCTTCCACCCCTCGGCATACTCGCTCTCGATTTTAATTGCAACGTCTTCCTCCGCCCGCGCAACTGCTGAAGTGAGGTTTGCTGCCGCTTCGGACTCGCCTTCGTAGTCGTGTCGGAGGACTCCTTCCGAACCAACAGTCTCGGATTGGTGGACCTGCATGAATTCCAGTCCCAATACCCCGTTCTCGGTGAAGCCGATCGGCGGTGACTTTTCGGTTCGCACACCGGAGTCTGTGACCTCCCAGATGGCACCACCTTGGTGTGCGAGTGTCCGATCATCGAGGTTGAATTCAAGGGCACCAAGTTCTTCAGTGACCGTCCGACTCGAGTTGCCCCATGGTGGACGGTCTCCATCTGAACTGTTATACCAGGTGATTGAAATTGAGCCGTCGTTGACGACTGCTGGTTGACAATCTGGGTCGTCAAGCGCCATCGACTGGTCGTATCCCGTTGAGGCGACAGTCCCGAGTCGGTGGTCGGTCTCGTCCATGCACAAGTGGGCTTTTTCGCGATCCACCTCGGAGCCGATTCCATCGAGCATCACGGAACCAGCCGCGAACAGCAGGACCGCACCGATCCCCACCATCGCAAAGAGAAGAACGATACCTAGTACTGGACTTGCGGCCCGGTCCCCACCGAACACCCTAAAATCCCCGTCCATTTCTAGTCTTATGAGTCAGTAACTAATACCTACTATAAAAATATGTATACCTAACAATGTTACCGGGTTGAAGACGACTCGAACGGCCGAATCGTCATCGACGACCCATTGCAAGAAGCGGCTGACCACCTGGTCAATGGCCGATATCGGCACTTGCAGATGCAGTGGGTCCACTTTACTTGATTCAGCGGGTGGAATTTTCTGTAAGTCTGTCGGTGAAAGGCTCAACTTTTATACTGCTGCACGCTTTCGATTCGTAACATGGTAGAGACCGACGGGGAGGAGATCGAAGACTTGCCTCCGAGCGCCAAACTCGTTTTCAAGGTTCTCGAGTACGACGGGCCGCTCACCCAGAAGCAGATCGTCGAGGAGTCGATGCTCTCGGCGCGAACGGTTCGGTACGCACTCGAGCGTCTCGAGGAGATCGGAATCGTCGACGAGGATATCTACTTTGCTGATGCGCGCCAGAGCTTGTATCGGCTGGAGGAGCCAGTAGCGGCGGATGGAAGCGGTGTGGAAGAGGCCCCGAAGAAAGACGCCTGCTGCGCGGAATAACCGTCTCCCGCTGCCACTCTCTTTCTTGTTGTCCGAATCGACGATGACACCAAGAACGGCAGGATTATTTTGATACAGTGACGCTCCCCAGATATGGACAAGGAGGCGTTACCACGGTGGGGCTGGCTGTTGGTCGGATTGTTCGCGACGGCGATGATCGCGAATTTGCTCAACTTCACGGTCCTCGGACCAGCAGGGTTGGGGCCGGACTTTCAGGTCGTCACGATTATTACGGCGATGTCGCCGGTGTTGATCTACGTCGGCGTCTGGTACGACGAGGACCGCCAACACTACTGGGAGCAGCCGCGCGAGCACATCATCGGTGACGTGTTGTTCGTCATCGTCGGTGCCGCACTCGGCTCGGCGCTCGCGCTGGTCGCGATCGTCGGATTTGGCCTCTGGCAGATCCTGCAGGACATTATCGCGATGGGTGCCGGGTTCATGCTCTCCTGGGGGCTGTTCTGGTGGCGGAATCCGAACCTGTACCGGTACGAAGCAGAGTAGACGACTGGACCGAATAGTTTAGTAGCCAGCGGCCGCTGTCACTCAGTTCGCGTCGGTACCGCCGCGCTTGAGCCGATCGACATCCGGTATCGGCGGTCGACATCGTTTGTGCTCGGTTTCGGCACACAGCCACGCAATCGCTCGCGCCGTCTCCGAGTCGAGATCGAGATCGGCAGCAGCCTCGGTGACTGATTGCGCTTGTTCGACCAGCCGGAACAGCAGTGGATCGATCGTCTCGTACGGGGCACCGAGCTCGTCGGCGTCGGTCTGGTCGGCCCAGAAGCCAGCCGTCGGCGACTTGCTGATGATCCGCCGCGGAACGCCGATTCGTTGTGCGAGCGCTCGCACTTCGGTCTTGTAGAGGTCGCCGATCGGATAGCTGTCCGCCGCTCCGTCGCCGTACTTGGTGAAGTAACCGAGTAACAACTCCGAGCGGTTCGCCGTGCCGAGGACGAGTCGCTGCTCGCGGTTGGCCGCGTAGTAGGCACAACTCATCCGAAGGCGTGCAACGACGTTCCCGAGTTCGCAGTTGCGTTCGTTGGGTCGCGCACTGCTGGCGCTGTCGTCGGTACTGCCGCTCTCGCCGTCTCCGCCACTGTCGTCATCTTCGATTTCGACCCTGCCTCTCCTCCCGTCTCCGTCGAGCCGACACTCGAGTACACTCGCCACCGTGTCGTCGAACAACTCGAGAAGCGGCCGCAGTTGAATCTCGGTGAACGCCATGCCGAGTCCTGCCGCAATTGTGCGGGCGTCGCGGGCGTCGCGCTGTTCGGTTTTGTGACACGGGAGTGCGAGGCCGAGGACGCGTTCGGGGCCGAGTGCCTCGACGGCCAGCGTTGCCGTGACGGTCGAATCGAGGCCGCCGCTCATCGCGACGACGACGCCGTGGGCACCTGCATCGGCGACGCGCTGTTGAATCGAGTCGACAATCCGGGAGCGAACGACCTCGAGACGTGGTCGCGTTACGATGAACGGTTCGTCGGGTGCGGTGCAGGTCGAGCGACCGTCGGTCTCGGCGTCAGTTGACATTGTTGTGAAACACCATTGTATGGCTAACTCAGTGGACGATCGTCTCGTATATGTGACTACTCCTTAAACAGCTAGTGGTCATTACTGATGTTGGTTGAATACTCACACCCAATACCCCGACCACTCACTAACTCTCCAAACATCAATCTACAACAACTATACCGGTCCGCGGTCGATGCCGAGTCAATGCCGTCAACGCAGACACCCGTTCCCGGACGCGGCTTTCGCTTCCGAATGGGAGTCGCCCTCACACTCGTCGTCTGCTTGCCGTTCGCGTTCGTCTACACGTTCGTATTTCTCGCGAACACCGTCGGTATCGCGCTCCTCGAGTGGGCGAACGAACGGCCGTTCCACGGTGAGTTCTACGTCGATCCGTTGCTCCTGACCGTCGTCGTCCTCGGTGGCCTCCTCGTTCAGTACCGATACGGTCCGAGCGCTGTCCTGCGGTCGGTCGACGCACGGCCAGTCGACGCTGATGCGTACCCGTCTCTGCACGCAACAGTGACGCGCCTGTCGTCACAGATTGGCATCGCAACCCCTGGCGTCGCAGTGATCGACAGCACCGTGCCGAACGCGTTCGCGGTCGCCGGTGTCGGGCGGGCAGACGAGGAGTACGTCGTGGTCACGACCGGCTTACTCGAGATGCTCTCCGAGGAGGAACTCGAGGCCGTCCTCGCACACGAACTCGCGCATATTTCGAACCGTGACGCCAACCTGATGACCGTCGCGTGGCTGTTGCCGACGATCACGTACTATCTCGCTTTCGTCGCGTTCTACGTCCTCTACGGCTTCTATCGGCTGCTCGGCTCAGGCTTCAGCTCCGGCGGATCGGGCGGGGACAGCGACGGTCGTGCACTGCTCGTCGCCATCGTCGTCATCACCGTCTGTGCGGTCGTAACGCTGACCGTCTCGGCGATGTTCTGGCTCGCGAGCGTCCTGTTTTACCGCGTTCTCTCGCGCGAACGCGAGTACGTCGCAGACCGCGCCGCCGCCACGATCACCGGATCGCCGGCGGCGCTCGCGAGTGCACTCGAGACGCTCGATTCAGAACTGCCCAATCAGCCCGACGAAGATCTTCGGAAGCTCGACGGTGGCGTGGAGGCGCTGTACCTCGCGCCGCTCGAGGACCGCGCGTTCGGCTCGCAAGAGCTCATCAGCACGGACATCTTTCCAGACACGCATCCGCCGACCGAGACCCGAATCGACCGCCTTCGTGAACTCGAACGCGAGACTGGTGGGATGACCGCTGCGGCGAGTACGGGGAGTGATCTGGGATGACAGAGGGCCGACTCACTCGGCGGCGAGTACTCACCGCTGTCGGAACCGGGCTGGCGACCGCAGTTGCCGGCTGTGGCTACCAGCCCGGTGGCGGCGAGTTCGACTGGCACCATGCAACCGGTCGCTCGAACGTCCCTGGCCCGATGCGGACGGCGGACGACCGCTGGTTCTCCGATGGATCACACGTCGCCCACGTTCGCAATCGCAGCGGACGCACGTTCACCCAAAACGGGTTTGGCGAGGTCGACGACGCCGCTCTCACGCTTCGGGACTCGAGTGGAGACCGCGTCTGGAGCGGGAGTACACCGGCGCAGTACGTCGGGGTGCCAGCGGTTTCCGATGGGGATGCGTACTTTCAGTTGGAGGACGACCGCATCGTTTCGATCGCGTACGAGACGGATGGGGGTGAAGACGGGTCAAGCACTGGTTCCAACACCGACATCGGCTCGAGTTCTGGCACCAGCAACAGTAGTAATAGTAATAGTAATAGTAATAATAGTAGTTCCGAGTCCTCGACCGAGACCCCCATACGCTGGGAGATCACCTGGGACGGCCCGGAACTCGCGCTTCGGACCGCACGATCCGGAATCGACTCGTCGCTTCTCGTCGGCACGCATTCCGATGGACTCGTCTGCTTCGACACCGACACCGGCGAGTTGCGCTTCGAGCAGACACTTGCCGATCTCGGCGGCCGAACCGGTGATGACGGCACCAACAGCACCACTGACGACGACACCGACGTTCTGCTCAGCGCAACCGCAATCACGACGGACGATCTCTGGGTTCTCACCGCTAGCAACCCAGATTCTGGTTACGACCCAGCACTGGTCTGCCTCGATTCGGACGGCACCGTCCAATCCAGCAGCACCCACCCTCGTTTCAGGGATGTCGTCGCTGTCGGGGAGTCCGCTCTCGTGGCTCTCGACGGCAGTGACGAGCACGTTCCGGAAGTACGGGGGATCGCTCCGGACGGCGAGCAGCAGTTCACGGTACCCCTCACCGAGACTGCCGAGATGGGTGGAGTGACGTTGCGTCCCGTTTCTGCTTCCGCGTCAGCTTCCGACACGGCGCGGGTGTACTGTCGCGCTGGCGACGTACTCACGGCTGTCGACGCTGCGTCAGGTGACCTCGCCTGGCGGCGCGACGACTACGCGTTCCGTGGGACGCTCGTCGCCGACGCAGACGGCGTCTACGGCTGGGGAGTTGGACCATCAATGAATAGTTGTGGGCTCGTGGCTATCACTGCCGAGGGTGAGTCCTGGTGGAGTGTACGACCACTCGAGGAAGTCTCGTGTCGAGACGACCTGCTGCTCGCCGACGACAGACTGGTAGTGGTTGCCGACGACGGACTGTACGGACTCTACAAGGGACCTGGGCGGCGGTATACGCTTGTCTCTTGACCCCTTCCCTGCGAGAATTCGCTCTCGCTGGCCCGTCACTCACTCCGTTCATGAAGGCTCCAAAAAGCCGCTCACTCCGTTCGCGGTGTTACGACGGAACGACCGTAACCGGATCCTTGCGGTCGATCGCCTGCTCTAACTCGTCTGCGATCGCGCTGCCGCGCGAGACCTGAATTTCGCCGCCGCGGCTCACCGTTGCGGTGAAGAGGTAGTCGCCGCCAGCCTGGACCTCGACGGTCTCGCCGTGGTTGCCGTCGACGGGAATGACGATGTGGCGGGAGGTGATTTCGGGCGTGACCATCTGGCCTGCGGCCTGTCCGCCGCTGCCGCCACTGCTACCGCCACCGCCGCCGTTCGCGCTTGCACCACCCGCACCTGCGCCGTAGTTCGGATTCTCGTCGTGCGTCCGCACGTCGATATCGATCCCGAGCCGGTTCTCGATATCCGTAATTCGGCCGCCGCCTTTCCCGATGACACTCGAGATGTCGTCATCTTCGACGTAGACGGTGGCGGTGTTCTGGCCCTTCAACTGGACGTCGACGTAGCCGCGGGCGACGGAGCGAATCTCGCGTTCGATCTCCTGCTTCGCGATGCGGTCGACGCCGGATTCGCTGCCGGGGCCGCCCTCGTCCTCTTTGAGGGGGACGGTGACGACCTGCCGGTTGAAGGTGTAGATTTCGTACTCCGGCTCTCCGGTTTCGAAGTTCGTGACCTGGATGACGGGGCGTGCGAGGTCCTCCTCGGTAAGACCTGCGGGCACCTTGACCTCCGTGCGCACGTCGTAGACGGTGTTGACCTCCCCGGCCTCGATGTAGACGACGGTGTCGACGACCTGTGGAATCATCCCGAGTTCGACGCGGCCGACGAGGCGCTGCAGGGCGTCGATCGGACGGGTCGCGTGTACGACGCCGATCATGCCGACGCCGGCGAGGCGCATGTCCGCGAAGACCTCGAAGTCGTCGGTCTTTCGGACCTCGTCGTAGATGGTGTAGTCCGGTCGGACCATCAGCAGGGCGTCCGCCGTCTTCGCCATCTCGCCGCCGAGTTCGGTGTACTGGGTGATCTCGGGACCGACCTGCAGGTCCCGCGGCTTTTCCATCGTCTTGACCGCGTAGTCGTGGTTCGAGATGAACCGGGCGACCGCCTGGGCGAAGGTCGACTTCCCTGCCCCGGGCGCACCGGAGATGAGGACGCCGCGCTGGCGCTCCAGAAGGCGGTCTTTCAGCTCCTCGGCGTTCTCGTAGTCCTCGATGTCCGTCTGTGCGATCGGCCGAACCGCAGTGATCTCGATCCCGTCCGCAAACGGCGGGCGACCGATGGCGATCCGGTAGTCCCGGAACTGGACGATCTTCATGCCCGGCTCCGAGAGCTCGATGAAGCCCTCCGCGGACTCCTTCGCGGCGTCGATGACCTCGCGGGCGTACTCGTCCATTGTCGCCTCGTCCAACGGCTCGTCGGCTATTTCCTCGTAGCGCATCTCGCCGAGTTCGCCGCGCTTTGCCATCGGGACGGTGTCCGTCTTCAGGTGGACGCTCATCGTCGCCTCGTCGAAGTACGTCTCGACGGTCAGCGTCCCTACGTCGACCTCGCGGGTGTCCGGGGCAACGTGCTCGACGTCGAGGCCCTTCGCCTCGGCGACCTCGGCCTGCACGATGTCGCTCGTGAGGAAGGTCGCCTCGAGGTCCTCCGCAATGTCGCGGATCAGCGCGTCGATCTCGCCCTCGGAGGCGTGCCCGCGCTCGATCGCGTTCGGTCGCTCTCCGACGTACTCGAGTTCGATCGCGCCCTCGTCGGCGCGGTCGGCGAGCCGCTGGAGTTCTTCCAGGCCGTCCCAGCCGGTCTCGATGCCGTCGTTGGCCTGCGCCTCGAGTTCTGCGACGACCGCTTCGGGGACGGAAATCGTCGCTCCCTCGAACTGCCCATCGTCAATCGTCGCCGAGACGCGGCCGTCGATGACCACGCTCGTATCCGGCACGACGTTCATACCTGAACTGGTTCACGTACGCCTATAAGGGTGTTCACCGCATGGCCACGGTTTCGCTTTCACTGCTTGGCCGCGGGGTTGGTTCTGGTCTGGTTCGTTGGGTGGCCGCTTGTCCATTGCAGTGGCTGGTGTGCAGTTCACCGACCGCTCGGCTGTACATGACGATCTGTACCCATTCTTATTCTGCGAGAACAGTCACGGAAAGTTCAATGATACGCCCCCGATCGACTTCCAACCAATGCAACCGGAGGAGACGTTCGGAAACGGCGGACTCAACGGCACGTTCGACGTCGACGACCTCGTCGACCGCATCGGACTCGACGACGGTGAACTCGCCTGGCGGAAAGCATTCATCGGCTTCGACTCAGCTGACGAGCGGCGACTCGCCGATCTCGAGCCGCTGTTGCGTGACAACCGGGAAGCGATCGCCGACGACTTCTATGACAACGTCCTGCAGTACGACCGAACGCAGGCAATCGTCAACCGATCGCCCAAGGGGACTGACGCGCTGAAACAGACCCAGCAGGCGTATCTGGTCTCGCTGGCGACCGGCTCGTACGACCAGGACTTTTTCGCGAATCGTGCTCGGATCGGCAAGCTCCACGAGCTGCTCGACATGCCGCTGCACCACTACGTGGGACAGTACGGCGTCTACTACGAACTACTGCTCTCGCGATTGAACGAGCGCGTCCAGCAACAGGTCGTGGATGCAATCATCGAGTGGGCGGACGAACGCGAGGCGGAGGCCGAAGAGTCGGCCGGCGGACTCGGTCGGGTCGTAAACGCGCTGGGATTCGGGCGTCACAATGCGGAACCGGGAGCGGAGACAGGAGCCGAGTTGGACAACGGTGACGCCGACGGCGACGCAACGCAAACCGCACTCGAGGAGTCGTTCGAAACGACGGTTCGCGAGGCGATCGACGACGGCATGCTGGACGTGCTCTCGCTGTTGCGGCTGCTCAACCTCGATATGCAAATCGCGGTCGACACGTACGTCGACGCCGACGCACAGCGGCTCGAAGACGAAATCGAGCGACGGGCCGCTCTCGCTCGGGAGGTCGAGTCTGACGTTCAGGCACCGCTTGCTGACCTTCACACCGCGGGGGAGACGGTCGCCCAGCGGGCTGAATCGATCAGTGACCAGACCGAAACGCAGGCGACTCACATCGAAAGTGCCGCCCGGGAACTCGACGACGTCAGCAACGCGGCTGACGAAATCGCATACGCAGCCGACGCGGCCCGCACAGAGAGTGCCCGAACCGAGCGCCTCGCCGCCGACGGCGTCGACGCGGCCGACGAGGCGCTGGACGAACTCGGTGCAATCGAGGACGCGACCGATCACGTCGCAGCGGACATGGACGCGCTCGCCGACCGGATCGAAGCGATCGACGATCTCGTCGACCGACTCGACGACCTGACACAGCGAACGTCGGTGCTGGCGGCGAACGCGAAGATCGAATCCGCTCGAGCGACGGGCGACAGTGGCGCTGGTGCCGACACTGGAAACAGCAGCGAAACCATGGGCATCATCGCCAGCGAGGTCCGCTCGTTCGCCCAGCAGACGAAGACTGATCTCGCAGACATTGCACGCGCCGCGGAGGCGATCCGCGAGGATGCCGCCGCCGCAGTCGAGACCACCGAGGAGACGGTCGAGCGCGTCGATACCGGCACAGATCGCGTCCGTCGAACGATCGACTCACTCGAGGAGATCCACGAGTCGGCACAGACGACGACCGCGCGAATGGACGAGGTTGCGGCCGCAGCCGATCAACAGGTCGCCGGCGTCGAATCGACGGCACAGACGCTTGCCGATCTCTCGGAGTCGGCCAACGAGGTTGCGAGTTCGGCTGCATCGGTTGCGGCGGCGAGTGAGGAACAGACGGCGAGTCTTCGGACTGTCCGCGACTCTGTCGATCGGCTTACTGATGAGGTCGAGACGGGGGTCGACGACAGCCAGCCGGACCGGTCTGTTTGAGCACGGTGAACGGCGATTTGAGCACGACTCGGCGGGTGATCCACGATGTCCGGTGGACTGAACACCTCGGCCGACGACACTCAGCGTATGACAGTTGCGACGCTGACCCGTGAACTCGTCTCGATTCCGAGCCACACAGATGAGGGTGAGGCCGAGGCTGGCGAGTTCATCGAGTCGTGGCTCCGCCGCGAAACGGACGCGGACGTCGAGCGAGACGCAGTCGGGAACGTGATCGCGCGGAAAGGTGACCGAACAGAGGGCGACACACCGGATGGCGACACACTCGCCCTCGTCGGCCACCACGACGTCGTCGCCCCGGACGACACCCAACTCGAGGCCGGCGGCTCCTCCCACGTCGAGGAGCGAAACGGACGCCTCTACGGCCGCGGCACAGCCGACATGAAGGGTGCCGTCGCAGCAGCCATGCTCGCGTTCCGCGACAGCGATATCAACGCGCCCGACTCGAGTAGCCCGCCCCCTTCACAGTCCGGTGAGACAGACGCCCCCGGCGAACTCGTCTTCGCGAGTTTCGTGGGCGAGGAAGTCGGCGGTACAGGCGCTCGACACGCCATCAGCGAGGGCTTTTCTCCCGAGTACGCCATCGTCGGCGAGGGCTCGACCAACTACTCCGGTCCCGACGTGACCGACGTCGCCGTCGCCCACAAGGGCCGCCGCGGCAGCACGATTACGGCACACGGCAGTGCCGCCCACGCCAGCGAGATCGACGCCGGTGAGAACGCCATCTACCGCGCGACCGATGCCGTCGCTCGCGTCCGGGCACTCGAGTTCCCCGCGGTCGACGTGACTGGGGAGGTACTCGAGGGTACCATCGCGGTCACCGAAATCGAGGGCGGGACGGCGATGAACGTGATCCCCGACCGTTGTACGATTACGGTCGACGAGCGGACGGTGCCGGGCGAGCGCGCGGATCTCGGACAGGTCGAGGAACTCGTCGGTGTGGAGTGGACGGTCGACCAGGATCTCCCGCCGATGCGGTGTGACGACATGTCCTTCGCGGGGACGGTCCAGTCGGTTGCTGACGACGTGCAGTCCGGTTCACCGGAACTCGTGACGAAGCCGCACGCGACGGATGCGGGGTGGCTCTCGGAGGCGGGAACGGAGTGTGTGATCTACGGGGCGTCCGAACCCGGTGAGGCCCACACTGCTGACGAGAGCGTCTCAGTCGAGGTACTCGAGCGTTGTTACGAGACGTATCGTGGTGTTGCAGAGACGTGGCTGCAGTGATGGGGTGGCTGAGCAGCGTCCCTGACGAAGGAGACCACAGTCAGCAAACGTGCCGCGACCAGCGCTGTTAGACGCCCGGCACACCAACCGCCTCGAAGCCGGTGAGGCCGAGTGCGGCGAGGGCGTAGAGCACGATCAGGACGGTGACCCACGCGACCAGGCCGATCATTGCCGCGGCAGTCCAGTCGGCGGGATACCGGAAGTTGATCACCGCGATGTACGCGAGCAATGCGAGGAGTGGGCCGACGAGCGGGATCCAGCCGACCAGATAGCCGACGACTGCCCATATTATCGCGCCGAACAGGGCAGTGACGATCGCGTGATCGAAGCTGCGCTCGCCGACGATGATTCGCGCGCCGACGTAGATTCCCAGTGCGCCGATGAGCAGGCTGACGACGAAGACGACGGCTGATGCGACGACCATACCCGTGACACAACAGCGAACGCGAACAGCCTGCGGCTTGCACGTTCCATCCGTGTATCACCGGTCCCACGTATCGTCGTCCGGACGCACTCTCTCGACCGACAGCGCGGATTCACGATCAGTACCGATGCTGACAGACGTGGCTGCGTCGCTGGTGAATCGCCGACGGGCCGCAGGCGGATCACTGACGGACTACCGATGGACTGCCGACAGATCGTTGACGGATCGCTGATAACCTGTCGGCCATCACGCCCATCGTGGCTCGCCGACAGCGGGTTCCGGAACCACGAGGTTGATACCAGTACCCACGTTATCGGCTAATATGTCAGCCGATCAGACCCAGCCCGACGGGGAGGGATCGACCTACGACGAGTTCGAAACGCGCATCGAACGCATCGCGAACGTCGCGAACGCCGGCGGCGTCCTGCGGTGGGACCAGGAAGTCGTCATGCCCGAGGAGGGGACGCCAGCCCGAGCGAAGCAGCTCTCGACGCTCTCGTCGATCAGCCACGAACTGCTGACCGCCGACGAGACCGGTGAGCTACTGGCGGAACTCGAGGACAGCGACCTCGACGGACAGCAGGCCGCCGCCGTCCGCGAGATTCGCCGGCGTTACGACCGCGAAACCAGCGTCCCGCAGGAACTCGTCGAGGAAATCTCCGAGACGACCGCGAACGCCCACCCGAAGTGGATGCAGGCCAAGGAAGAAGACGACTTCGAGGCCTTCGCGCCGACACTCGAGAAGCTGGTCGAACTCAAACGCGAGTACGCGAACCACATCGATCCCGACGCGGACCCCTACGAAGTTCTCTTTGCGGACTACGAGCCGTACCTCGACCTCGAAACCGCAGAGCGCGTGCTCGAACGCTTGCGCGACGAACTCGTTCCACTGATCGACGCGATTCAAGAGAGCGACGCCGACATCGAGACTGACGCCTTTGCGGGCGAATTCGACGACGACGACCAGGAAGCGCTCGCCCGCGACGTGCTCGACTCACTCGAGTACGACTGGTCGCGCGGCCGTCTCGATACGGCACCGCACCCGTTCTCCTCGGGGACGCAGTACGACGCGCGCGTCACGACGCGATTCGAGGAGGATGACCTGCTGGGTTCGATCACGTCCGTCATCCACGAGTTCGGGCACGCGAACTACACGCTGGGACTGCCGGACGAGCACTACGGGACGCCGCTGGGTGAGTCGCGGGATCTCACCGTCCACGAGTCCCAGTCCCGCCTGTGGGAGAACCACGTCGGTCGTTCGCGGCCGTTCTGGGAGCACTTCCTGCCGATCGCTCGTGAGCGCTTCGACGAACTCGCGGATGTCTCTCCCGAGGCGGCCTACGAGGCTGCGAATCAGGTGTACGACGACAACCTGATCCGGGTCGAGGCGGACGAACTCACCTACCACCTCCACATCGTGATCCGGTTCGAAATCGAGCGCGAACTCATCTCGGGCGACCTCGCGGTCGAAGACGTCCCCGAAGTCTGGAACGACAAGTACGAGGAGTACCTCGGCGTCCGCCCCGAAACGGACGCGGAGGGCTGCCTGCAAGACATCCACTGGTCGCACGGTTCCTTCGGCTACTTCCCGACGTACTCGCTCGGTTCCGTGCTCGCCGCGCAGCTCTACGCTGCGGCCGAGGACGAGTTAGGGAGCGAGGCGAGCGCCTCGGAAGCGCCGAGCGGCGACGAGCCGCGAGGCGCGTTCGACGACCAGATCCGCGAGGGCGAGTTCGAGGAGCTCAACGGCTGGCTCCGGGAGAACATTCACCAGCACGGCAAGCGCTACACGACGCCCGATCTGATCGAGGACGCCACCGGCGAGGCGTTCACGGCGGACTACTTCCTCGAGTACGCTAAATCGAAGTACGGCGAACTGTACGACCTGGACGACTACTGAGGCCGCCCGTCTCGAGCCCACAGATTCGTTTGCTGCTATTTTAGCAGCCTACAGCTGCCGGTCGTCTCGATCGCCCCTTCCCGAGGATTTAGTAGCGCTTGCTCTGTCCGTCGAGACGGAACATGTCAACTGCGGACGATTCACACGATACGGCGGACGCACCCGAGGCGTACCACGACCTCCTCGAGCGATCGGAAAAGCTCTCGAACGTCCACATGGCCTCGATGGCGCTCGGCTGGGACCAGCGCGTGATGATGCCCGAGGGCGGGACACCCGCCCGAGCCGGCCAGCTCTCGACTCTCTCGGGGCTCAGCCACGAACTGCTCGTCGACGACGATGTCGGGGCGTGGCTGGGCGGACTCGAGTCCGCCGAACTGACTGACGAGCAGGCTGCCGTCGTCCGCGAGCTTCGCCGCCAGTACGACCGCGCTGCTGACATGCCGGCCGAACTGGTCGAACGAGTTGCGTCCCACCAGGCCGAAACCCAGCAGGTCTGGCAGGAGGCCAAGGCCGAGGACGACTTCGCACACTTCGCACCGAATCTCGAGGAACTGATCGACCTTCACCGCGAGCGCGCAGCCGCCATCGACCCCGACGCGAATCCCTATCGGGTGCTCTACGAGGATCGGCTTCCGTACCTGCCACTCGAGACGGTCGAGGGAATTTTCGACGAACTTCGTGAGGGACTCGTCCCGCTAATCGAGGAGATCAAAACCGACGGTCGCGAGCTGCCGTCGGTGTTCAGGGGCCACACCTACGAGGAGGACGACCAGATGGCGCTCTCGCAGGAGGTCGTGGACCTGCTCGGCTACCCCGAGGAGCACGGCCGGCTCGACACTGCGCCACACCCGTTCATGGCGGGCAACCAGTTCGACGCCCGAATCACGACCCGCTTCCGGGAACACGATCCGACCGACGCGCTGATGGCGACGATTCACGAGTTCGGCCACGCGACCTACCAGCTCGGCCTGCCGAAGGGAGAGTACGGGAATCCGCTGGGTGAGTCGCTCTCCTCGGGCGTCCACGAGTCGCAGTCGCGCTTCTGGGAGAACCACGTCGGCCGCACGAAGCCGTTCTGGGAGTTCTTCCTGCCGACGATGAAAGAACACTTCCCGCATCTCGAAGACGTCACCGTCGACGAAGCCTACGCCGCAGTGAACCGGATCTACCCGGAGAACCTGATCCGCGTCGAGGCGGACGAACTCACCTACCACCTCCACATCATCCTCCGGTGTGAGATCGACCGGGCGTTCGTCGAGGGCGACCTCGACGTCTCCGAGATCCCGCGCGTCTGGAACGAGAAGATGGACGACTATCTCGGCGTCGTCCCCGAGACCGACACCGACGGCTGTCTGCAGGATACCCACTGGTCCGCTAGCTTCGCAGCCTTCCAGGGCTACACCGTCGGCAGCGTGCTGGCCGCCCAGCTCGACGCCGCGATTCGGGAGGATCTGGATGTCGATGGCCTGATCCGCGAGGGCGAGTTCGAGCCCCTCTGGGAGTGGATGACCGACCATATCCACCGCTACGGCCAGCGCTATCCGACCGAAGAACTGATCGAGGTCGCGACGGGCGAACCGCTCACCGCCGACTACTTCCTCGACTATGTCGAGTCGAAGTACGGCGAACTGTACGGTCTGGACGGCTATTGAGACTGCCCACCGTTTCCCGCCGTCTCGCCCGCTTTTCCGTCGCCTCGCCCGCTTGCCAGCCCGCTCGCGTGCCAGCCGCGACTTTATCATCGTTCTTATCCTACCAGTGTGCCCCGATGATGGTGACGACGCACGCGCTCGTCGGTCTCCTCGTTGCCCTCCCGCTGGCAGTGCTCGCCCCCGAGCACGCCACGGCTGTGCTCGCGGCGGGCGTTGTCGGTGGTATCGCCCCCGACTTCGACGTGTTCGCGACACACCGGAAGACCCTCCACCTCCCGACGTACGGCACCGTTGCGGCCGGCGTTGCGCTCGTACTCGCACTCGCTGTACCGACGCCTGCGACGCTCGCCACCCTCGCGTTCCTCCTCGCTGCCGCCCTCCACAACGCCGGCGACATCGTCTGCTGCGGACTCGGCGCTCGCCCCTGGCACAACCGTTCCGAGCGCTCCGTCTACGACCACTATCGCGGTCGATGGATTCCACCCAGACGATGGATCCGGTACGACGGCGCGCCCGAGGACCTCGCACTCGCTGTCGGTCTCGCCGTTCCGTCAGCGGCGATACTCGAGTGGCGCTGGCAACTGCTGACTGTCGCCCTGCTCGGCGTGTCGGTCGTCTACACGCTAGCCAGAAAGCGACTCGAGTGCGTCGCGCGGTGGGGTGTTCAATTCTTGCCGGCGCGGGTCCGTCGGTACGTTCCGGAGCGGTACGTGACTGGGTGAGCAGTCGGACGGCGCTCGCGACTTGGCGATCTGATTCTCCAGGTACCGTGTTGTGTGCACACAGCGCCCATGGGAGCTGAAACGCCGGGAATGACGGAAAGCATATACCGATACTCGTCCGATTCTGTGAGTGATCGAAGAGGAACGAAAATGACCGACATCGAACTCGTCAACAACCGCTGGGGTGACCGGAACGTCGAGGAGCAGGTAACGCGGCTGTTCGAGGACGATGGGACGATCTACCTCGTCACTGGCTTCTTTACGTACAACGCCTACCGCGTGATGCGACCCGATATCGAGGCGTTCCTTTCGCGGGAGCAGACGAACGAACTCGTGATCGTCGTCGGCGCGGCCGCGGACCAGTTCTCCGCGACGATCGCACGCGACCTGCGGGAACTCGACGAGAACGAGCAGATCAGCCTCTACAAGTACCCTGACGGCTTCCTGCACGCGAAGCTCTACCTCCGAGAGGGCGAGAACCCGGCTGCAATCGTCGGCTCGGCGAACCTGACGCAGGTCGCCTTCGAGCAGAACCTCGAACTGAGCGCCTACGTCGAGGGTGAGTCGATGCAGGATGGGCGTATCGAACCGTTCCGAGCGTGGATCGACGACCTGCTCGCGGTCTGTGACCCCGTTCGCCGTCGTGATCTCTTCAAACCAGTGATGATGGCCAAGACGGCCGTCAACTGGCTCAACAAGGGTAAACTCCTGCCAACTCGCGCCGTGTTCGGCCACCGAACGCCGTACGTGGTCGGGATGGTTATCCTCTGGCTGGTGCTCTCGAACGCGTTCGCCTGAAAGCGGTTCGCTGGCTCTGCTCGAGTTCCGATCCGTTGTGGCTGGCCGTGCGCGGGGATATAAAAGCGGGCTGGCACTGCCAGGCCTACACTCACCCCGGACGAACCCCACGGTCCGGTATGCGACTCTCCATTCCGGGCCTTCCCGGCGTCTACTACGACACTGACGCGGGGACCACGGCGATTGCAACGCTCATGTCCACCGCCGGCCGCCGCGCACCGAAGCCGAAGGGGTACGCGATTCAGGCGCTGCCGTACCTCTGGTCGTTCAACGTCGACCTCCACGAAGTCCCGAACGACCACCCGATCCAGTATCTCCACCCCGAGAGCGCGACCAGTCTCGGCGAACTCTCGAGTGACCGCCGTGCCCGTCAGGCTGGCACCGAACTCGAGTCCGTCCTCAGATTCGCGTGGTCGGTGAACCAGGAGGTCGAGTCCGCGACGAGTTCGCTGCTCGGCCAGACACAGACCCAAGACGGCGTCACGATCGAGATTCGGGATGGAAGCATCGTCGCGGATGGGGAGGAACTCGAGACGGACGAGTTCGATGTCGATGACCGAGCGGCCGATACTGGCGACGAGTTCGATACCGACGACCGGACGACGGATGCTGATTTCGAGACGGACGACTCGATCGTGGACACGGAGTTCGACGAGTTCGACGAGGATGAGGACGAGGAGTTCGGAACGGACGATGGCGAGTCCGATGGCTTCGACGGATCTGACGGGTTTGACGACTCGGGCAGCTCAGACGACGAACCCGACACTGACAGGTACGACACCGGTAACGAACGCTAACTGCTGTCCGATTCCCTCTGTCCCCGAGAACGGAACACGGTCTCGGAACACAGACTGCTATCCTGCTCACCGGGGCCGCTGTTTTTACTCACGCGCTGTGTACGACCAGCCATGCAAATCGTCACGACGCTCCCCTCGGCGACCGAACTGGTCGTCGCGCTCGGACTCGAGCCCGCCGGCGTCTCCCACGAGTGTGACTGGCCGCCGCGGGTCGAATCGGTCCCGTCGATAACCCAGTCACGCATCGACACCGACGGCTCCAGCGGCGAAATCGACCAGCAGGTGCTCGACGCGGCTGGAAACGACGAGAGCGACGCCACCGGAACCGGCGTCTACGACATCGACACCGACACGCTCGCCGCTCTCGACCCCAATCTCGTCATCACGCAGGGGATGTGCGACGTCTGCGCCATCGACGACATCGCCATCGCGGACGCACTCGAGTCCATCCCGGCCAACCCCGACCTGCTGACAACTGACCCGCACAGCATGGCGGACGTGTTCTCGGATCTCGAGCGCATTGGCCGCGCCGTGGGCCGCGAGGAACGCGCCGCCGAGGTGCGAGCCGAACTCGAGTCCCGGATCGACCGCGTTCGAGAGCGCACCCGGGACTGCACCCCGCAGGAACGCCCGCGAGTCGCCATCTTCGACTGGACCGACCCCGTCATGGTTGCCGGCCACTGGACCGCCGAACTCGTCGACTGGGCTGGCGGCGAGTACGGTCTGGCGGCCGTCGGCGAGCGCTCCCGCCCGCGCGAGTGGGACGAAATACGCGAGTACGATCCGGAGTGCATCGTCATGGCACCCTGTGGCTTCGGACTGGACCAGACAGCAGCAAACGTCGGGGACCTCTCCGAGCGCGAGGGCTGGGACGAGTTGACTGCGGTTCAGAACGACCGCGTCTGGGCGATGGACGGGAACCACTATCTGAACCGCCCTGGGCCGCGACTGGTCGACACGCTGGAGGCGCTCGCACCGGTCATTCGGCCGGAACTGTTCGGTGATTCGTCCGACCCAGCGCCAGCAGACGAGTTCGTCGTCCCGCTCGACGCACTCGAGACGGATCGAGCAGCACTACAGGTGGAGTCGTGACCCGAGAGTCGAACACCGACGCTCGCCCTCTCAGCGAAGCAGCCACCGACGGGGACGACCCGACGCTCGTCCTCCCCGACGAAATCCGAACACAGCTCTGCGAGCGCGCTCGCACCGGCACACCCGAAGAAATCTGTGGGATCCTCGGCGGCACGTTCGACGCAGACCGAAGTCAGGTCGCCTCCGCCTACCCCGCGACCAACGTCGCCGACACCCCGCGGACGCGCTACCGGATCGATCCCGAGGAGCAACTCGAGTGCTTCGAGCGACTCGAGGCGGCGGGCGAGGAAATCGTCGGGTTCTATCACTCGCATCCGAACGGGCCGGCGCGACCGAGCGAAACGGACGTCGAGGCGGCGACCTGGCCGGATCGTTCCTACGTGATCGTTTCACTCGAGCCGTTTGCGGTGGGGTCGTGGCGGTGGCGGTCGGACGATTCTGTGGACGGTGAGTCCGGCGGACAGTTCAAACGCGAGCGAATAATTTCCTGAGCACGGTTCGTTTCCAACCGCCCTCACAGGTCCATGAACCGGAGGAACAGCCCCAGAAGCAGGACGCCGAAACCGATGATCGCCCCAACAAACGGCGGGAGGACCGGAATCGGGATCACGATCAGGAGTAGCCCGACGATGAGTACTTTCGTGGAGAGGCGCATGGGTTCGCTTCGGTTGCCTTGCAGAAAAAGCTATAGTGAGGGTGACACTGAAAATTCGGAACGTCACACTGACTAGCCGGGGATCGCCAAATCTTCGAATTCGAGAATTCGAGTACGTGGTCGGTTTGCAGTGTTGTTCCTGCGATGTCAGCGCTATACCGACGCTACGCCAGCGCTGCACCGACGCTACGCCAGCGCTGCACCGACGGTGCTCCGGTACTACTGTGAATCCGAACTCTCGCTTTCGTCTGCTGCCTGCTCTCTGAACTCCTCAGCCTGCTCGCTCAGTTTCTTGCCGACGAGATACTTGAAATCGTCCGGCATCAGCCCGCGCTGGATGTCGATCGTCACCATCGTATCACAGCCCGCGACGATCTCCGGGGCCCACTTCCCCTGTGCCAGCTTCGACTCGTCGGTGACGACCGCCTCACCGTCTTCGACATCGATGAACGCCGTCACCGTGTTCCAGATGCGCGGATCGCTCGTTGTCGCCTCGTCGAACAGTCCCTCGAGTCGGGAGTCCTTGATCGGCTCGTCGCGCAGTTCTTTGATCAGGTCCTCGAGTGCGATGGCGAGTTCCTCGTACTCCTCGGGGGTCATGTCGTCGCCGTTGCCGCTGGCGGCGGTCATCGCATCACCCGTCGCATTCTGGTTCCGGTTCTGATCCCAGTTCCGGTTCCATTCGGGAGTGGCGCGCTCATACGAGGACATTGCCGTGGTCGGCGTATAAACTCCGTGTCCTGCGGCTGACACTGTGTCCGTCTGGGTGGTCTGCGTCCCATCGCGTACTCCCTGTTACGGCTCCTCGGTCGCCCGCAGCACGTCCGGCACCCACTTTCGATTCGGATCGTCGGTCTCCTCCATCCAGTTGATCAGTTCCGTTCGGAGGTCTTGGCGAACAGCGGCGTAGTCGGGGTGGTCGATCAGGTTCTGCAACTCCGCCGGATCTGCCTCGAGGTCGTACAACTCGTCTACGTCCGGCGCGTTGTAGACGTACTTGTACCGATCCGTGCGGATCATCCGCTGAGTGTAGAGGCCGAATTCGTCGCCGTGGTACTGGGCGAAGACTGAATCTGACCACGTCGGCGACGCAGTTCGCTTCCCCTCACTTTCACCCTCTCCCTTTCCCTCACCCTCTCCCATTCTTTCCTCCGCGTCAGCAGCTTCCAGCAACGGCACGAGACTGCGCGAAGCAAAACTCTGAGGGATCGCCACGCCGCCCATCTCGAGAAACGTCGCCGCCAGATCGTGAAGGTGCACCGGCTCCTTGCACACCGATCCCGGCTCCGTAACGCCCGGCCAGCGCACCTGCAGCGGGATGTGATACGTATCGTCGTACATCAGCGGCCCCTTGTTGAACTGACGGTGCCCTCCAGCGAAGTCGCCATGATCCGAGGCATGGACGACCACCGTCTCGTCCGTGAGGCCGGTGGACTCGAGTACATCCAGAATCCGACCAAGTTGGTCGTCGATCAGGGTGACGAAACCCCAGTACTTGGCGATGGCTTCCGTCCAGATCTCTCGGTCGAACTGCTCGACGCCGCGGTAGGAGCGGTAGTTCGCGTGGACCTGCGGCTTTCCGGCGTCGGTTTCGGCGTAGCTCCCGGGGAGATCGACGTTCTCGGGGTCGTACATCGAGGCGTAGGGTTCGGGGACGACGTAGGGATGGTGCGGGCCGTAGAAGTCCGCTCGGTGGAAGAAGGGGTCGTCACGGTCACCGTTCGCGTGTGCTTCGATCGCGTCGATCGTTCGCTCGGCCAGGAACCAGACGCGTGTCTCTTCGACATCGACCGAGGTCGTGGCGGCGACGAACGTCCCGCTGCTGTCGTCTCGGGGATCGGTGCCGGTATAGATGATGTCTTCGAGATCAGCCTCACCGACGGGCGTCCCGCGTTCGGCGCGGTACTCGCGGAACGCGTCGTCGATGTCGTCGTGGTGTGTGTCGCTGCCGCCGAGATAGGAGAAGCCGAAGTTCTCGGGGGTTTGATCGCGGCCGACGTGCCACTTCCCGGTGTAGGTCAGGTGGTAGCCGGCATCGTCGAGTTTCTCCGAGAACGTCGGGATTCCGGGCGGCAGGTTGGGCTGGAGGGCGTCGTCCTCGTGGCAGTTGTTCAGCATGCCGTGGCCGTGGGGGAACCGGCCGGTCAGCAGCGACGCGCGGGCGCTTGAGCAGATACTGATCGGGGTGAACGCGCGCTCGAAGTGCGTGCCGGTCGCCGAGAGGTGGTCTATCGTCTCCGTTTCGACCGTGTCGGCGACCGGCCCATCGAGGGCGCTGCAGTCGTAGCGCTCCTGGTCCGTGAGCACGAGCAGGACGTTCGGCCGGGTGTCGGCGTCGACCATCGCGGGTGCTACATCGCTGGGACAGTTAACTGTGAGACTTGCCTTTCGCCGGCACCCACCGGTGCCCACCGGCACCCGCCGAGGACCGCCGGGGGCCGCTGGGGCCACCGAAGGACGAACGGGGTCCCCATCTTAAACGCGCTGCGTATGAACCCGCACCCTCATTAGAACGCAGTTCCAGTCCTCACTCGTGCCAACCGCATACTGTGGGGAGTGTGAGTGGACGCACACCGTCACGGCAGAGGAGACGACCGACCTCGATCTCGCGATGATCGACCACCACGTCGACACCGGCCATTCGCCGATCGAACGTGGCGATCTGGTCGAGCCGATTTCGGCCGCCGGTGGGTCGGACGACGCGAGCAACGCGACCAAGATCAAACTCGAGAGCGCGCACGACGAGGGGGACAAGCAACAGCGCGAGACCGCTCCGACAACCGATGCAGAAGCGCAGACTGAACTCGAGTAACCGCTATCGGTGACGAGTAACGGGTGACGGGTGATGGGTAGCCACAGCCGGCTCTTCTGAGCAACAATCACTGCCGACTGAAACTCAGTCTGCGTATTCGATTCTTGTCCGACGCAGGGCAGTCAGTACTTCTGCTCGCTCGGCGGAATCCCGAGATCGTCGTAGAACGCCTGATCTATCCGGTCCCGTTCTGCGAGCCACGTGTCGAACGTCGACGGATCTGTCGGATAGGCCTCGTACTGCTGTTCGTACCTGGCGACGTGATTCCGTGTCTTCCTGACGGTACGGATGGACTCGAGTAGGTCGCGTTTGCTCACGCCGAGGGTGTCGAAGGAGTCCTTGCGATACTCGGAGACGAAATTCTTCAGGACCCCGGTACCGACGAGGAACTTGCTTTTGAGGCTGTCAACCTCCGTGGAGGTGCCGACGATCTCTCGAATTTCGGCCTCGGGGAGGAGTGCAGCGACGGCCCGCAGGGTGTTTACGTCGAGCATGCTCGCGGCGACGTTGTACGCGTCCCACGAGGCGAGCTTTGCGGCCTCGCCGTGCTCGCGGTAGAGCCAGCGGTTGTGCTCCCAGAGTCCGGCCTCCGAGGTGTCGCCGTCCTCGATGGCCTGGGCGACGGCACGGCCGGCGGAGTAGCCGGAGTAGGCCGCACCGCGGATGCCCTTGCCCGTAATCGGGTGGGTCGTCCCCGCTGCACCGCCCGTCGCCAGGTAGCCGGGGGCGACCATCGAGTCGAGCGGTCGGCGGAGGGCAATCGCCGCGCCGAGTTTGTTCGTGTTCCCGAATCGCTCTGCGACGGTTGCGCCCTGGTACTCGTGGCGGTGCTCGATATCGCGGCGCAGGCGGTCGGCGAGCGGGATCGGCTCCTTGTTCATCTGGAATCCCAGCCCGACGTTGATCTGGGTTGGCGTCCGCGGGAAGTACCAGATGTAGCCCATCTCCTCTAGAGGCTTGCCGACGATGGCGTTGTGGTACTCGACGGGCTGTTCGGTCTCGATGATTTCGCGGTAGGCCGACCCGAAGTGGGTGTAGTGGGGCACCTCGAACGTCGGCTCGCTGGGGGTATCGAGGTCCTCGAAGCTGACCATGTCCTGCAGGATCGACTGTGCGCCTGCAGCGTCGATCAGCACGTCACACTCGTAGCTGACTGGCTCCCCGTCCCGGACCGCTTTGACGCCGGTGATCTGTCCGTTCTGGGTTACCTCGTTGACCACCGTGTCGTAGTGTTGCTCGACGCCGCAGTCGGCTGCCTGCTCGAGCAGGCGCTGGCCGAACTCGTAGCGGTCGACGACGTTGCTGCTGTCCTCGTAGGGTAAGACCTTCCGTACGTCGAGTTCTTCGTCCCAGTACTCGATCTGGTCGATGTTGTTGTCGACGAGGACGGCCTCGTCGTCGGCGATCGCGTCCATATCGATCGGCCCCGGGTAATTCTTCGGATCGCGAGGGCTCTTGATCGCATCGCCACAGGCGATGAACCCGCCCTGCTCGCGGGGTTTGCGCTCTAACTGAACCACGTCGATCCCCTCCGCGGCTGCAGTTGCTGCCGCGAAACAGCCCGCGATCCCGCCCCCGACAACGATCACGTCGTACTGGTTGCGCACCATTGGGTACTGTTCCTGCCTTCGGAAATTGGGTACGTAACTCTTGCTTTTGCGGTGGTCTGGCAGGTGGACTGCTAGCGATCCTCCCGTACTCGCCCGCCAACCCGCTGCACACAGAAACTCGGCTGTGCCGCTCCTGGAACTGGACTCCCTATTCGAAGTCAGCGAGCGTCGGCCGCTCGTGCTCGCCGGGGAACGACTCGACTGGGACCTGCAACTGGTCTCCCGACGCCATATCTTTGATCGTCACCTCGTCGTTTGCGAGATCCTGCTCGCCCGCGATGACGACCGTCTCGGCGTTGATCGAGTCCGCGTAGTTCAGCTGCGAGCCGAACGAGCGGCCGGCGACGTCCGTCTCGACGACGTGGCCACGCTCGCGCAGGTCGCGCGCGATTCGGGCCGCTTCCGTTCGGGTGTCGCCGATCTGGAGGACGTAGTAGTCCGTCGTAACCTCTTCTGCGGGCCAAACGCCCGCGCGCTGGAGAAGCAGCGGCAGCGTCGCGTGTCCCGGTGCGACGCCGACCGCGGGCGTCGGCTGGCCACCGAAGCTCTCGATGAGGTCGTCGTAACGCCCGCCGCCGAAGATCGACCGCGAGACCTCGCCCGCGGAGTCGAAACACTCGAAGACGACGCCCGTGTAGTAGTCCAGTCCGCGGGCCGTCTCGAGTGAGATCGTACAGAACTCGCGCGCCCCGAAGTCGTCGGCGGCCGCGAGAACGTTCTGGAGGTTGTCGACCGCGGCATCGACGCGCTCGGTGTTCGCGAACTCTCGGACTTCCTCTAAGTCGCCGCCGGCGATGAGGTCGTCGAATTCGACGGCCTGATCGGCCGTGAGTCCCGCACCGATCAGCAGGTCGTGGTACTCCACGGTCGAGAGTTTGTCCGACTTGTCGACCGCGCGAATCGCGTCCTCGGTGTCGACGTCGGCGTCGTAGCTCTCCAGAACGCCGCCCAGAATATCGCGGTGGGAGATGCGGAACTCGAAGTGCTCGCCGGTGAGTCCGAGGTTGGTCATCGCGTCTGCGGCCCAGGCGAGAATCTCGGCGTCGGCTTCGGGTTCCGAGGAGCCGAAGATGTCGACGTTGGTCTGGTAAAATTCGCGCTGGCGGCCCTGCTGGACCTGCTCGTAGCGCCAGAATGGGCGCGTCGAGAACCACTTGATGGGTTTCGAGAGTTCCTGTTGCTTGGCGACGACCATCCGCGCGACGGTCGGCGTCAGTTCGGGCGTCAGGGTAACGTGGCGGCCGCCCTGGTCCTCGAAGGCGTAGAGTTCATCGACGATGTCGTCGCCGCTCTTGTCGGTCCACATCTCGGCGCGCTCGAGTGCGGGCGTCCCGATCTCGCGGAAGCCGTAGCCGCGGGCGGTGTCCTCCAGCGTGTCGATGGTCGCCCGTCTGGCGGCCATCTCACCGGGATAGAAGTCACGAAAGCCCTTGATCCGGTCGTACATGACTGGTGGTTCGCCGAGGGCGGACTTCTATCCTTTCGTTTCTGGACGGTTCTGCGCTCGTCGTCGGCACTCGATACCGGTCCGAACTGTGGTCGGTGCCCTCGCTCTGCAACTGCTATTCTTGTCCGTCGTACTCCGCACCTCATCCGCTCACGCGCTGTTTCGCGAAATCGAGAGCGAGCACGATGAGCGCGACCAGAACAGACACCCACAGAACGTATCCGACGTCGATCGAGCCGCGGTAGTACTGAAACGCCAGCAGGACGAGTCCGACGACGAGCGCCTGCACGACTCGATCACGGAGCGTTCGATTTGCGAGTTCCATTGTGGGGGGTGTACTCGGGTACGGGCTACCGCAAATCAGTCACGTACGTCTGTTCGTGATCCGGAAACACGTCCGTAACCGCCGCCGGGCCGTCCTCCTCGGCGATGAGTTCCCGAAGTTCTGCCTCGTAGTCGGCGCGGTCGATCTCCTCGCTCGGACCCACCGTCACGTCGAGGCGATCCTCCACGAGTCGATCGACGGCCGTCCGGCCGAAGCCCGACAGCGGCGCGATATAGTCGACGCCGTGGCGGTCCTCGAGGCTCTGGGCCTGTGCGCGCGAAACAGTTGGGACGCGGTCGTCGCGTCGGGTTCCGTCCGCGATTGCATCGAACTCGCCTGCGGCGAGCGCCTCGAGTGCGTGCTGGTGAACGTGCTGGATACCGTTGCGCGGGAAGCCGTCCTCCCGAATCCGGTCGACGGCCTCGTGCGCGACATCGGGGTCGAGTTCGAGGCGCTCGAACTCGAAGCCGGTTGCGTGGGCGGTTTCGCGGGCGTGTTTCCAGTCGTCGCTGATTCCGAAGTATGCCGTGGTGAGGGTGACGTCGTAGAACTCGTCGAGGAGAAGCGCGGCGAGCGTCGAGTCTTTCCCTCCGCTGTAAAGCAGTCCGAGATCCATTCCAGGTCGACGGTTAGCGGCGCTGGATGTCGAAACTCTTCGAGTCGGGTTTGAGTTCCTGCAGGAGTTGTTTCATCTTCTGGTCGTCGATCTTGCCCTGAATGCGGCCGCTGCGGGCGAGACTGATGACCTGACGTTCGACCTGTTCGCCGAACTGGGGTTTGCTCATCTTGACCGTGTTGAGTCGCTTGCGGGCGTCGTCGGTCAGATGCTGGCGCAGGACGGCCTTCTTCTGGGCTTCAGCCTGCTGGCGGGCTGCCTCCTGCTCTTCGCCCCCCTGTTGGGAGTCGGCGCGGTCCTGGAGCTGTTCCATCTTTTTCTGGCGAAGCTCCTCGAGTTTCTCCTCGTCTGGTGAGCCGCTCATAGCTATACCAACAGCTTGTCCTGCAAGGTGGAAAATGATTTCGGACGCGGCCGCTGGCGCGGCGTTTGCGTGGGAGTTGGTCCAGGAAGGGGGTTCGCCGTCCTCTCTGCTCGCGTCTAGCGGAACGCAACAGCCACAATTCGGAAGCGACGGCTGGCGCTCCAACACTGGACGTGAAAAATCTCGATCAGCGCAAACCCGTACTTACGCGTAGCGCTCGAGTTCCGGACGGTCGAGGTCTTCGAGAACGGAGCCGGCAGTGTCGTCGAGCAGGCTGCGGCCCTCGGCGGTGATTCGGCGACCCTCACCCTCTGCGGTCTCGACGAGGTCCTCCTCTTCGAGCTGCTGGAGAATCGTTCGGATCAGGTTCTTCGAGCCGTCGACGCGCTTGTCCGGTGCGACCTGGTAGCGGTTCGAGCCGTTCTTGCCGCCGCCGTACTCGGTCGAGAGTCGCTCGACACCGACAGGGCCGCGGTCTGCGACCTTGCGCAGGAGACTTGCAGCGCGGGTTGCCCAGAAGTCTTCCTGTTCTGGTGGCAGCTCTCGGTCGACGCCGCTCTTTGCAAACTCTCCCCAGTCCGGTTCGTCGAGTCGGTCCGCGAGGTCCTCGGCGAGCGCCTCGATGAGGTCGTCCGCCGGAACGTCATACATCGTAGCCATTGCCGTTTGGTTCCCTGTCGCGGCATTTAAGACCATCGTATCCGATCCGAGCGTGGACCCGGAACCCGGACGGTTTTTCGCACTCGAGTCGAAACGAGGCGTATGGACGAACGCGCCGCCCTGGCGCTACTCGCGGACGAACTCGAGTACGCCGGCGACGACGCCGCCGTGGTCGACGACCTCGTGGTGACGACGGACATGCTCCACGAGACGACGGACTTTCCGGCGGGGACGACCCGCTACACGGCCGGCTGGCGCGCCGTCGGAGCGTCGCTCTCGGACGTGGCTGCGATGGGCGCTGAGGCGGTTGCCGCGGTCGCCGCCTACGCTGCTCCCGAGTTCGACGGGGAGGACCTCCTCGATTTCGTTCGCGGCGCGCGCGACGTCTGTAACCTCGTCGGTGCCGACTACGTCGGCGGCGACCTCGACGGCCACGACGAGTTTACGGTGACGACGACCGCGATCGGCCGGTGTGAAGAGCAGCCAGTCCCGCGAAGCGGCGCGAACCCGGGCGACCGCCTCTGTGTCACCGGCACCCTCGGCCGCAGCGCCGCCGCACTCGAGTACTTCGCTCTCGCCCGAGATGAAGATGAAAAAGAAGGCGAAGACGGGAACAACACCGAACGCGCGAACGAACTGTTCCAGTTCGAGCCGCGAATCGACGCCGGGCGCGCGCTGGCACCCCACGCCACAGCGATGATGGACTCGAGTGACGGGCTCGCGCGCTCGCTACACCAACTGGGAGAGGCGAGCGGTTGCGGGTTCACAGTCGACGCGTCCTGCGTTCCGATCGCGGAGTCGCTGCGCGAGGTCACCGACACTGACGACGAAGCGCTGGAGCGGGCGACCACGTTCGGTGAGGACTTCGAACTCGTTGCGACGATTCCAGAGGGGATGGTAGCGGCGGTTCGCGAGGCGGTGCCGGTACCGATTTCGGTGCTTGGGTCGGTGGTTCCGCGCGAGGACGGAATCACGATGGACGGAGAGGAGATGCCGGATCGGGGCTTTACGCACGGCTCCGGCTAGTTCTGGAGTAGATAATAGAACACTGCGTTTCTACTGCCACACAGTGCCCACAGCAGCCGCCTCACTCGATGATCTCGATCGGAACCGGCATGAAACAGAGCACGCCGAGGACGAACGTAATGAGGCCGAGTACGAATCGGCCGGTCCCCAGCGAATCGTCACGCACGGGATGGGCCGGCCCGACGGAGGCCAGAACCGCCGTAAACAGCCCCCAGACGGCCCAGATGAGCACCGAGTTCCCGCTGTAGCCGCTGACGTAGTAGAGGTACGCCGCGAGGCCGAACAGGACGCCCGGAACCAGCGCTGCGATCGTCTCCTGGAACCGGCCGGTCATCGCGCGCAAAATGTGCCCGCCGTCGAGTTGGCCCACCGGAATCAGGTTCAGGAACGTGACGAACATCCCGACCCAGCCCCCGATAACCACCGGGTTCACCGCCATCGCCGGATCGTCGCGGTACAACGGCTGGTCGAAGGCAGCGGCGAGTAACTCGAGTAGCGGCGGGTAGCCGAGCTGGATCTGGATCGCGTTGGGATCCTGGACGACGCTATCGGGGGCGACCGTCGGCGGGAGGTGGAGACCGACGATGGTGACACCGATGGTGGCGATCAGGCCGGCGAGCGGGCCGGCGACGCCGATGTCGAACAGCGCCTTGCGGTCGGGCATTCGGCCTTTCATTTTGATGACCGCGCCCATGGTCCCGATGAGTGTCGGAACGGGGATGAAGTACGGCAGCGAGGCGTCGACCTCGTGGTAGCGGCTCATCACGTAGTGGCCCATTTCGTGAACGCCGAGGACGCCCAGAATCGCGACGGTGAACGGCCAGGCGCGCCACATCTCTGTGGGATTCGAGATGGGGTCGATGTGGTACCACATCGAGCCGGCGAAGAGGGTCGAGACGACGGTTGCGAGCAGTAACAGGATGTTCGTCCACGGGATGCCGTCGATGCCGACGCTCGTCGGCTCGGCAACGAGCACGTACTCGCCGTAGCGCGTCGAAAAGCGCGGTTCGTAGCCGTGTGAGCGGAAGACAGGCCACAGATCCTGAAGCAGCTCTTCAGGCGGTTTGCGAGGGTCGCCGTAGTATACCAGTTGCTCGCCGTCGACGTGAACGTCGTAGACCGCGAAGGCGGAGTCGATCCGCTCGATCGGAGGACCGTCGACAGTCTGCTCGGTGGCGGTGGTCGCCTGGCGCGTTGGGTCAGGGCCGGAGTTTGGCTCGGACGAAGCGCGGTCGTCCATCACCAGTGATTCATCATGGGTTCGTATAAATCGACTGCAGTTGGTCAGTTCCTGTTAGCCGTGTCCCATCTTCGACGGTGACCGTGTGTTGGTGTTGGACGTGACATGGTCGTTAGAGCGGACGTTGACGCTGGTGCTCTCTGGGACATGGTCGCTGTACTCGTATTCGGACGCGCTACACGCGAGAATCGAGAATAATGACGGGAGCCCGGACCTGGGTCGTCGGACCCGATCTGGCTCGCGTCTGGGGTGCGTCTGTCGGAGTGGCACGCGACGGATTGATGGTGTGTCTGTGGGGTGTCTGCAGCCCAAACGGGTGTGGCTACCCGATCTGGCTATCCAGTGGCGGAATCGAGCCGTGAGAGTCACGGCAGACGGGTGTGAAGCGGGGGGATACGTCGGAGGCGGGGACCGAACTCCGAGCGAGCCCGTCTCGATCCGCTACTGGATGGCCGCTGTGTCGACGGGGATCGACTTAGGCAGGTTCGACGCGCCACGTGGTCGCGCTCGTGTAGGACCACTTTTCGATCTCGAGGTCGTTCGCCGAGTCCGAGAGCTTGACCATGAGCGCGCCGATCTCCTTCGGGGACATGCCGACATCGTCGGCGATGAACTTCCCTTTGAAGTAGAGCTCGCCGTCTTCGGCGCGCTCGCGAAGGTATCGCTTCAGGCGGTGTTCTTTGCTTTCCGTGGAGGGGTGTGCTGTCGTGCTCATCGACAGAAACCACTATTTCCGGTAACATGTTATAAAGGGTGGATGGTTAGCGAAATTTCGATTGCGTTCAGCCATCACCCCCCGCTGTAACGTTTTATCGCGGTTCATCGACCTGGACAGAGACGCCCTGAGAGTCGATTAGAAATTTTAGAACGGCAGCTAACGTGTTATCTCTGTCCGGGGTGACTTGCCAAAACAGTCACGATAGTTGATAGTTTAGAACGCTATTCTACCACCGACTGAACTCAATTCGCTGCTGTGTGTGGCACACGACACCACTACTCACGATGTGGTTACGACTGCTCGTGCACCCAGAACTCGTCTTCGATCGTCACTTCCTTCTTGAACAGCGGTACTTCGTCTTTCAACCGGTTGATCCCGTCCTCGACCGTTCGAAACGCCTCCTCGCGGTGTCCCGCGAGCACGACGACGAACACGATATCCTCGCCATCTTCGACGACACCCGTTCGATGGTACAGTTCGACCGCGAACACACCCTCGCGCGCCTCGAGTTCCGACTCGAGTGCAGCCATGCGCTCGTCCGCTACGCCCTCGTACTTCTCGAACTCGAGGTACTCCGTCGGCGTGTCGTCTTCGGCGTCCTTCTGCCGGACGCGTCCCGTAAACGTCGCGATCGCGCCGGCGCGAGGCGCTTGGGGTGAGTGCTTGACCTCGCTGACGAGGGACTCGAGCGTCCGGTGTGGCTCGGTGGACTCGAATGCGCCGGTGAGCGCGAGCGTGTCGAGGTCGGTAGGGGAGTCGATGGTTGCGAGAGTGTTTTGGGTGTGGTCGAGGCTGCGTGCCCTGTCGTCGCTCGCAGCGCTGTCTGTGTCCACGTCACCGCCAACGATGAGCGTTGGATACCGCCGCTGGAGCGACGGAACGCCGACGACGACGCCGTAGTCGCAGGTGGTCGCGAGTTGGTCGATGGCGTCCTGCACGGAGAGGCCGGTGCCGGTTGCGGTCCAGTCGCCGTCAGCACCGAGGCCGTAGGTGACATCGCCGCCAATGGTGAGTGCTTCGTGGGTGCCGTCCGCGATCGTCGCGTCGTAGCGGATGACGCCGACACGGCCGTCCTGTGCGAGTTCGTCGACGGCTCGATCGACGACGGCGTCGAGCGTCGCCTCGTCGGCGTCGCGACCGAGAATCCCGAGTACGTGCATGGTCGACGTATGGTCCGGTCAGACTTTGTAGCTGTCGCCGTGGCGACTTCCGGCGGGTCCGGAGCGCAGTCGGCGCTGGCGGGGCGGAAACCGTCGGAATACCGACGCGTTCGCGGTGCTGGCACCGCACGGTCGCCACGGAGTTGGCAACCCTTAAGATAGCAACCCGGTTACACCGGGTTAGCATGAAAGTGGTCGTTTCTATTGGCGGCAGCGTGCTCGTCCCGGAACTCGGGACCGACCGGGTGGCCGAACACGCGGCCGTCGTCGAGGACCTCGTCGCGGACGGCTGTCGCGTCGGAACCGTCGTCGGGGGCGGCGGTGTCGCACGCGAGTACATCGGTGCCGCTCGCGGACTTGGGGCAAACGAGATCGAACTGGACCAGCTAGGTATCGACGTGACGCGGCTCAACGCGCGGCTGCTCATCGCCGCGCTCGGTGAGGATGCCGTCACCGCGCCCGCGGAGGACTACGACGAGGCCGGCGAGGCGCTCCGGCGTGGCGACGTCTCCGTTATGGGCGGCGTTGCACCGGCACAGACGACTGACGCCGTCGGTGCCGCGCTCGCGGAGTACATCGACGCGGACTTGCTCGTTTACGCGACCAGCGTCCCTGGCGTCTACAGCGACGATCCGAACGAGGACGACGACGCGACGAAGTACGACGACCTTCGCGCGGACGAACTCGTCGGCGTCATCGCCGGACTCGAGATGAACGCCGGTGCATCGGCACCGGTTGACCTGCTCGCGGCGAAGATTATCGAGCGCTCTGGCATGCGCACGATCGTTCTCGACGGGACGGATCCGGACCGGATCGCGAAGGCGGTTCGCTACGGCGAGCACGACGGGACGGACGTGATTCCGGAGGGTGCGGGCGAGGAACCAACCTACTGGGCACAGGACGACGATGAGTGAGGACGAACTCGACACTGAGGAGGGGCGCAGTCCGTACACCCTCCAGCAGGACGACGACGAGACGCGCCACGCCTTCTGGGCAGACACCGTCGCGGACCAGGTCGAAGCGCGTGTCAGCGAGCAGCAGTCAGATTCCAATTCCGATTCAGACGCCGATTCCGGCGAGGACGACCCTGAAATCGTCATCAAGGGCGGCATCTCGCCCTCTGGCGTTCCCCACCTCGGCAACGTCAACGAGATCCTTCGGGGCTACTTCGTCGCTGAAGTCCTGCGCGAGCGGGGGCACGACGTTCGGCAGGTCTTCACCGCCGACGACCGCGACCCGCTGCGAAAGCTTCCGCGCACGCTCTGTGATCTGGATGGAAACCTCGTCGACCTCGGTGATGTCGACGCGGGCGCGCTCGGACGCAACCTCGGCCACCCGTACACCGACATTCCGGACCCCTTCGGCTGCTGTGACTCCTACGGCGACCACTTCTCGACGATCATCCAGGACAGCGCCGATGCCGTCGACGTGCCGATCGACATGGTCTCGACGACCGAACTCTACACGGACGGCGAGTTCGACGAGGTCACCCGACACGCGCTGGCGAATCGCGATCGCGCACGGGAAGTGCTCTCCGAGTATCAGGACAAGGTCGACGAGGAGTACATCCCGTTCAACCCGATCTGCGAGGAGTGTGGCAAGGTTACGGAGACGGTGACGGGTGTCACGCTGGAGCCGGAAGAGAGCGACCTCCCCACCGTCGACTACCGCTGTACCGATATGGACGCCGGCGACCAAACCATCAACGGCTGCGGCCACGAGGGCACCGCCACCATCCGCGAGGGTAAGATGCCCTGGCGCTTCGAGTGGCCCGGCCAGTGGGGCGTCCTCGGCGTCGACTTCGAACCCTTCGGCAAGGACCACGCCGAAGGCTCCTGGCCGAGCGGCGACGACGTCGCTCGCAACGTCCTCGACATCGAGCCGCCCGTCCCGATGGTCTACGAGTGGTTCACCTTAGACGGCGAGCCGTTCTCCTCCTCCGAAGGGAACGTAATTCTCGTCTCGGACGTCCTCGAACTGCTTGAGCCGGAGGTCCTCCGGTACTTCTTCGCGAAGGATCCCTCGCGAGCGCGGGACTTCAGCATCGAACGCCTCGATCAGTTGGTCGACGAGTTCGACCGCTTCGAGGCGACCTACTTCGGCGAGGTCGAGGAGGCGACCGAGGACGAACGGGACTTCGCCGATCGTGTCTACCCGCTCGTCGTAGAGGATCCTCGCGAGGAGCGGATCCGCCTGCCCTACACCTTCGCCGCGGTGCTCGGCATGACGGACGATCCGGACCTGCGCGAGGAGATCGCCCGCCGCGAGGGACACATTCCGGACGACGCGCCCGAGTGGGCCGTCGAACAGGCGCTCGCGCGAGTCGAGCGGGCTCGCAACTGGGCGCGCCGAACCGAGAACGAGTTCGACTACGAGCTCAAGCGCACCGAAATCCCCGACCACGAGTTCGACGCCGAGATCGAGGACGCCCTCGCCGAACTCGCGGACTTCATCGAGGCGGGTCACGACCCAGAGGAGATCCAGGGCGAAATCTACGAAACGGCAAAGCGAAACGACATCGACACCGGCGAGTTCTTCGGCGCGGGCTACCGGCTGTTCTTCGACGAGGAACAGGGACCGAAGCTCGGCCCCTTCCTGGCGAAGGTCGATCAGGAGTTCGTCGTCGCGCGCCTTCGCCGGGAGCGCTAGGCGGCGCTCGCCGGTTCTCAACAGCGCTCGCCGGTATCCGAGTACGAGCCGACCCGATCTGGCAGCTCGATTCTTCACAAGCGCGGTGAAAACTATCAGCTGTGGTGAGGCAACGCCAGACAAAAGCCCTTTGAGAACACCGCGCTGAATTACTGTCGATGGATTACGGCACGCCAGCTGTCGTCTCGGTTCCCGAACTCTTCGGGTCGGAGCTGCTCACGTGGGTCGTCGTGGGTCTCCTGCTCTACTGGGCCGGGATTATCGCACTTCGGAAGCTGGACCTCCTGCCCGAATTTGTCGGGGCTCAGGGTCCAATTCTCACCTTCCATACGAAACGCGGTCGCGACTTTCTGGACTGGCTCTCCGGGCCGAAACGGTTCTGGCGGGCGTGGGCGAATATCGGGATCGGAATCGCCGTCGTCGTCATGGCGACGATGTTCGTCTTCCTGTTGCTCGCGGCGATCGCCGCGCTGACGACGCCACAGCCCACCGGCGGCGTCCAGCAGCCACGGAACGTTCTCGTTATCCCGGGCGTCAACGACTTCCTGCCGCTCTCTGCGACGCCGGGGATCGTCGTCGGCCTTCTCGTCGGTCTCGTCGTCCACGAGGGCGGCCACGGACTGCTCTGTCGCGTCGAGGACATCGACATCAACTCGATGGGAATCGCGATGCTCGCGATCATCCCCTTCGGCGCGTTCGTCGAACCCGACCAGGAGAGCAGCAAGGACGCCTCCCGCGGCGGCCAGACGCGGATGTTCGCCGCTGGCGTGACGAACAACTTCGCCGTCACGATCATCGCCTTCGCGCTCCTCTTCGGCCCGATCGCGGGCGCGATCGCCGTCGCTCCCGGTGCCGCCGTCGGCGGCGTCGCCCCGGGTTCACCCGCCGAAGACGCCGGTATCGAGCCAAACGACCGCATCACCGCCATCGACGGCGAAGCAGTGGAAGACAACGACGACCTCCTGGCGTCTCTCGACCCCGATAGCGACGAGGTCACCGTCGAACTCGACGGCGAACGGACGACCACAGTCGATCGCTCACTGCTCGTCACCGCCGCAATCGACGGCGGTCCAGTCGACCTCTCGACCGGCGACCGAATCGTCGCCGTCGACGGCACCGATGTCGGCACGGAACAGGCCTTCATCGACGCCGTCGGTGACGACCACACCGCGTCGCTCACCGTCCAGCCGGCGGACGACAGTGAGCAAACCGACACCGAGGTCCCGATCGGTGCAGCCGTCGAGGTCGCCGACGGCGAACCGCTCGACGACGCAACCGGCCAGGCCGGTACCGTCGTCATCATCACCGCCATCGGCGACGAGCGCGTCCACGATTACGCCGCACTCGAGTCCCAGCTCGCAGACGCCGACCCCGGAGACGAACTGTCTATCGTGAGCTACGCCGACGGCGACCGCGATGAGGCGGCAGTCACCCTCGGCGAGCACCCACAACAGCCCGGCAGCGCGTTCCTGGGAATCCGGGGTGCGCCGGGAACGTCCGGACTCGAGTTGAACGATCTCGGCGTGCAGCTCTACCCGGCTGAGGAGTACCTCGCCGTCCTCGGTGGGGGCGGCGAGAGCAGCTACGGGGCGGTGACTGACACGTTCCTCGGGAAGATCGGTCTCGCGCTCCTGTTGCCGTTGATCGGTGTCGTCGGGATTCTCCCGTTCAACTTCGCTGGCTTTACCGGCGGTGTGCAGAACTTCTACGAGGTGCAGGGGTCGCTCGCCGCGATGGGGGACGGGACGGTCTTCGTCCTCGCGAACCTGTTGTTCTGGACCGGGTGGATCAACGTCCAGCTCGGCTTCTTCAACTGCATTCCGGCGTTCCCGCTCGACGGTGGGCACATTCTTCGGACCAGCACGGAGGCGGTCGTCTCCCGGTTGCCGATCGAGGCGAACCGCGGGATGGTCCGCGTCGTGACGACTTCCGTGGGACTCACGATGTTGATTAGCTTCCTCGCGATGTTGTTCGCGCAGGGCTGGTTAGCGAGTTAATCGTCGCCGTTCCTGTTCTTTCACGCTGCTCCTGCTCCTGCTCCTGCTCTTTCGAGTGTGGCTGACACCGTCTCAAAAGAGCGCCGACAGACAGCCCTCCTATTCTCCGTCGCCTGCTACTCGCTGTCTGCTCTCTGCCGTCCGCTACTCGTCGTCCGTCTCGATTCCGTGACTCTCGTAGAACTCCTCCGGCGTCGCCTCGATACGCTCGAACTCCGTGTCGAAGTAGTGCTCGTGGTGGCGAACCACCTGCTCGACGACCCAGCGGCTGAAGTCCTCGTTGAACTGCCACTCGCCCTCGACGTCTGGTATCTCGAACCGCTCGTCCGTCGAAAACGCCGCGTAGACGTGGAAGAAGCCGAGGATTACGTCAGCGAAATCGCGCGCCTTCTCCGTACTGCTCTCGCGTCGCTCCTCGAGTTCCTCGTAGCCCGACTCGGTGAGTTCGAAGTACTTGCGGTCGGGTTCGTCCTCGCGCTCGATGCGCTCGGCCCACCCCTTCTCTTCGAACTTGTAGAGGATAGGGTAGACGGAGCCATACGATGGTTCCCAGTGACCGCCGCTGATGTCGCGAATTTCTTTGAGAATTTCGTACCCGTATCGAGGCTTCTCCTCGAGTAACTCGAGGACGAGGTAGGCGATGAGTCCCTTCGGCGGTCCACTTTTCCGCATATGACGCGAGATTTAAACGGATGTACGTAAAGGGTTTCGGTCGCCGGGTTGGGTCGCCGGTTTCTCGGACGGTTTTGTCTCAGATCGCCAGTTGCTCCGCTTCCGTTCATGTTTCTACTCCTGTTTCCGTTCCCGTTCCCGTCCCCGTTCGTGTTTCCGTTCCCCACCCGCTTCCGCTCGCGCGAGCGAAACCCGTTCCTTCTTGACTTCGCCGCCCCAACTCGCGCGTATGGAACGACGCCAACCGCCACAGACCGACGAAGGCTGGTACGTCCTGCACGATTTCCGCTCGATCGACTGGGACGCCTGGCGCAACGCTCCCGAGCACCGCCGCTCGCGGGCGCTCGGGGAGGGCATCGACTACCTCTCGGCCGCGAGCGATGTCGCGGACGCCGACGCGGGCGACTCTGCAGTGTTCTCCGTGCTCGGCCACAAGGCAGACCTCCTCATCTTGCACCTCCGTCCGACGCTCGCAGAGCTGGACACACTCGAGCGCCGGTTCGAACAGACCGCGCTCGCCGAGTTCACCGAGCGCGCGGACTCCTACCTCTCCGTGACTGAGGTTTCGGGCTACATGTCCCAGGAGTACTTCGAGGAGGACGGCGAGATCGAGGACACCGGCACGAAGCGCTACATCGAATCCCGCCTGAAGCCGACGATTCCGGACAGCGAGTTCGCCAGCTTCTACCCGATGGACAAGCGCCGCGGCCCGGAGCACAACTGGTACGACCTGCCGTTCGACGAGCGCGCGGACCACCTCTCGAGTCACGGCGATATCGGCCGGGACTACGCTGGGCGCGTAACCCAGATCATCTCGGGCAGCGTCGGCTTGGACGACTTCGAGTGGGGCGTGACCCTCTTCGCGGACGACCCGACGGACGTGAAGGAACTGCTCACCGAGATGCGCTTCGATCCCTCGAGTTCGGCGTTCGCCGAGTTCGGGCGGTTCCTCTCGGCGCGGCGGTTCCCGCCGGCGAACCTGGGCGCGTTCCTCGCGGGCGAGGAGGTTCCGCAGGACCAGGAGTCCAGCCACGGCAATCATCACGGCTCGGGTGGGCAGGGCCACAGTCACAGTCACGACCACGGCAGCGACTCGAGTAGCCATCATCACGGCCACGACCACGGCGATAGCGACGGTGGTCACGGTCACGATCATGCTCACGGCTCCGGCGGACCCCACGGTGACGACGACAGCGAGGAGGACGAAAGCGTCCGCAGCGAACTCGAGGAGCTCGGCGTCTACGCGGGCCAGCCCCACGGCGAGGACGTCCACGCCGTCGTGCTCTACTCCGCGGCCGACGCCGACGAACTGTTCGAGGAGGTCGAGGGACTACGGACGAACTTCGACCACTACGATACCCACGTGAAGACGGCCGTCTACGAGGCCCAAGCCGACGACTCCGACGCGGAAACCGCGGTCGTCAGCCTCTGGGAGACGGACCGCGCAGCGAACACAGCCGCCGGCTTCCTCGCCGACCTGCCGGATATCGTCCGCCAGGCTGGCGACGACGAGGACGACTCCTGGGGAACGATGGGGATGTTCTACACGGTCAAGCCCGAGCACCGCGGTGATTTCGTCGGCGTCTTCGACGATGCGGCCGAGATTCTGGCGGAGATGGACGGCCACCGCAAAACTGACCTGCTCGCGAACCGCGAGGACGAGAACGACATGTTCATCGCCAGTCGCTGGGATTCCCGCGAGGATGCCATGCAGTTCTTCCGCAGCGAGGAGTTCTCGGAGGCCGTCGAGTTCGGTCGCGACGTACTCGCCGACCGACCGCGACACGTCTTCCTGGCCTGAGCGACGCGGCCTTTTCTCGACCGACGTTTCAGTGTGCTCACGCCCGTCACACTCGTCAGATCCGTTAGCCTGTCATAGGTGACGGTTAGTCTCTCCGGAACCGCCACCGGTTGATAAGTGCCGTTCCAAGCGGGGGCGATGACTGAGACGTCGCAGTCGCAGACTCACTCACTGGCACATCGTTCGTGGCGTCGGTATCGCTCCGTACCGATCATCTATCGCATCGCTGCCGCGTTCGTCCTCGGCTCCGCACTCGGTGCCGTTCTCGGCGAACAGGCCGGTGTTCTCAGCCCACTTGGCGATATCTTCTTACGGCTCCTCGAGATGCTGATCATCCCGATCATCGTCTTCACGCTGCTCGGCGGGATGCGCAAACTCACCCCCTCGCGGCTCGGCAAAGTGGGCGGCCTGACCGTCGGCCTCTACATCGTCACCACGACGATTGCGGCCGCGATTGGGCTCGCAGTCGCGAACCTATTCGATCCCGGCAGCGCGGTTGAGTTCACCGGCGGGGAAGCCCAGGAGGCCGAACCGCCGACGGTTACGGAAGTGCTCCTCGGCATCGTCCCCGAGAACCCGCTGGCAGCGATGGTCGAAGGCGACATTCTCGCGACGATCTTCTTCGTCATCGTCTTCGGCCTCGCGCTGACGATGGTCCGCGAGGCGGCCACCGAGGAGTCGGTCACGGACGCCATCGACGGCTTCTTCGCCTTCATCGAGGCCGGCACGCAGGCGCTGTTCAAGATCGTCTGGGGCGTGATGGAGTACGGCGTCATCGGCGTCTTCGCGCTGATGGCTGCCTCGATCGGTACCGAGGGACTCGGTGCGATCGTCCAGCTCGGTTCGCTCGTGGCAGTCATCGGGATCGGCATCGTGATCCACATGACCGTCACCTATCTCGGCGTGATGACGATCGGGATCCTCGGTCAGTCGCCGATCGCCTTTCTGAACGGCGCGAAGGACGCCATGGTGACCGCATTTGCCATCCGCTCCTCGAGTGGCACGCTCCCGGTGACGGTGACGAACGCCGAGAAGAACCTCAAGATCGACGAGTCGGTATACGGCTTCGGGCTTCCGCTCGGCGCGACGATCAACATGGACGGCGCAGCGATTCGCCAGGCGGTGACGGCCGTCTTCGCCGCGAATCTGGTCGGTATCTCGCTTGGTCTCGGCGAGCAGATCCTCGTTCTCTTTACCGTAATCCTGATCAGCATCGGTACCGCCGGCGTCCCCGGGGCCGGATTGATCATGCTTACGGTCATCCTGAGCGCGCTCGGACTGCCACTCGAGATCGTCGGCTTCGTCGCGGGCGTCGATCCGATCCTCGGTCGACTCGCAACGACGAACAACGTCACCGGCGATCTTGCCGTCTCGTCGGTGGTCGGCAAGTGGACGGATGCGATCGACTTCACCGAGGGGACGTGGGTCGATAGACCAGCGTCGGAACTCGGCCAGGAGTCGGTCACAACGGACGACTGAGCGACCAGTTATATCGAGCCGCCGCTCTCGTCGTAGAAGAAGTAGCCGGCGAGTCCCGCCAGGCCGAGTGCGAGCGTGATGTACGGCCAGTTTCCGGCCGGTTGGCCTGTCAGCCGAGCGTGTGCGGCAACGAAGACTGCGAAGCCGGCGTGTGCGATCGCGGTCGCGAGGAGGAACGCAGCGATGTCCATTGTGTGTTGCTTCGACGTGATCCAAATAGCGATTTCGGACCTCGCTTCTCGACGCCCGGTTTTCGACTCGTGTCCCCGGTGCTTGGTTTCCCAGTCGGAGCGACCGCTCCTCGTTCGAGACGGTCAGAACAGAGAACTGTGTTTCATCGCAGGCTTCCCACGTATTCGTCGGAACGTTTGCCGCCAGAAACGGCGTTAGAAGTCGTGGTCCGGGTCGTCTTCGACCGAGCGCTTCAGCGAATCGCGGCGAGCCTTGGCGTCCCGGCCGGTCGCCTCGAGCAGGAAGTCGTTCTTCGCATCGACTGCCTCGGCGGCGGCCTCGAGTTCGTCCGGCTCGAGTTCGGTTGGGTCGCGCTCGTGGAACTCGACGGCGAGTTTGTCCTTCTTCCCGGAGTATTCGACGGTACCGACGACGATTTTCTCGAAGACGGGGTTGTCAGGCTCACCGATGACGAAGAGGTCGCTGCCCTTGAACTCCTGCGTTTCGGTAATCGGACCGAAGTAGTCCACGACGGTCGACTCCATGTCGGGGATTCGCTCCTCGAGATATTCACCGCGGCGCATCTTGTACTCCTTCATGGCTTGGAGATACACGGCGGAGTGTTTACCTCTTTTCATAGCCGACGGTATGGGCACCCAACAGGTCCGTAACATTGCCGATGGACCACCCTCGTGTTCGTCTGCGCTAGGCGGAAAGAGCGAAGAGAAATCGACAGACACCGGCACGGCACTACAGTCTTGACTGCGACTGGCTGCGGACTATCGACTACTGTCGAGCCCGTTCTCCTAAATACCCCTTCCGACAGTCGGGACAGATATCCCCCGCCCGGAGCGAACCCCGGTCGCTAGTCGCAACGAACTCACAGCGCGGACAGTAGAACTCGCTCGGCACGTCATCGCCCGGATGGTCGGCATCACCCGGAACCGGAGCGTCACTAACACGCTCGATACCGCTCCCGGCCCCTGCTGTCTCCGATTCGGAGGCGGTCTCGGCTCCCGCATCCACACTGCTACTCGAGTTCGCACTGGCATCGGAGCCGGACGCCCAGTTCGGAGCTGACTCGCCAGCAGCAGCCGTGGGCTGTTGCTGTTCGTCGTCCGGTTCTGCCATCCCGTCGAACTGGGTGTGCTCGGCCGAATCGACGGTCGCCGTTCTGGCGTCGACCGCAGACTCGTCTTCGTACGCCGTCGAGTCGTGCTCGAGAACGACTGCGTCGTCGTCGGCTTGCTCGCCGGCGTCGGGCCACCCGTCGTGTTCGCCTTCCGCGTCGTCGACTGGTGGGCCGACATCGTCGGAGTCCGGCCACTCGCCGTGTTCGCGGTCGCTCTCGCGATCCGCGTGGTCGGTTGCCGGCTCGTCCTCGAGTATTTCGCCGTCGTCGGTGACGGGATTGCCGTCTTCGTCGGTTGGGATGTCGAACTCGTCGCTGTGTTCGCTGTGGTTACGGTGTTCTCGGTGTTCTCCGCGCTCTCCGTGCTCACCGGGTTCACTATACTCACTACCACCATCACCGCTATCGCCACCCACATCGCCGTCACCATATTCCGGTTCGGTCCCGGATTCGACGGCCGCCGCGTCCGGCTCGCCGTCGATAATCATGCCATCGTCGGTGACGCCATCCGCCTCGTCGATCTCGGTTGTACTCGAGTCGGCCGTAGCGTGGGTCGGTTCGTCGGTGGGGGGTGTCGATACCTCGTCGTGGGACGGGTCGGGGTCTGGTGTCGAAGTCGTCTCGGAGTCGGGTGCGGTTGCGTCCGTGACGGTGTCCGACTCAGTCTGGGTCGCCGAGACGGCCGAGAGACTCGTCACCTCAGTGTTCTCACTGATGACGTGTCTGTCACCGCAGCGGACACACTCTTCGTACTCCTGTACGGTGACGACGACTTCACTGCCCCGTTCTTCGCGCTCGCGTTCGACGTCGGATTCCCCGTAGTCGTGTCCGAGCAGCGAACATCGCAGGACCATTGTCCCATCGTACCGAGCCAGGCCATAAAAAACGTACCGCCTGGACTGTTCTGACCTGTGTCATGTGTGCTGTCTGGGGTCTTCGCGGATTGTGTTCGAGCGTGGACGCTCACTCACACGGGAACGTCACTCTCGGGATCGTCTGCAGCCGATAGTGAGACGATCGGAGACTGGTTTGCCACTGACCGCCGACCGCCGACTGCCGACTGCCGACAGCCGACCGCCGAATATTGGTCGTCGGCCGGTTCTCAGCTATCGGTGACTGTAACCGACCATCGACTACCACCCACCGACGGCCGGTTCGCGAACGACAAACGTCAAATCCCGGGTCGTCGAAGAGACATATCGATGAAAGCAAAGCCGGAGTATCGGAACCGGGAACGGACCCAGGTAGCGGTTCTCGATGAACTCGTCGACCGCGCCGACGACGGGATGTCCGTCCTCGAGCTCCGGGCCGCGGTTGAAGCCGAGATTGACGATCTCGAGGAGGCCCTCTCGACGCTGAAAGCGGATCGGCTCATCGTCGTCGAAACGGACGGCAGCGAGACGCTGATCAAACCCGACGAGCGCGTGATTCCGGATAATCCCACCGAAGAGGACGACGAGCAGTCGATCGGCGAGTGGCTCCGCGAGCGATTCCCCTTCTGACTCCCGACACTGCGCTCCCATCGAATCATCGAATCATCGAATCGAAACGCCTGTGGGTCCCTGGCCCCTCCACAGCGTCATGAGCGTTATCTCGTCCATTCACGAGGACCACGGTGCGACGTTCGGCGAGCGCGGCGGCCGAACCATCGTCGAGCACTACGGCCGGCCGGAGCGCACCCACCGCGCGGTCCGCAACGGTGTCGGGCTCATCGAACTGGCCTACGGCGTGATCACGGTCACGGGTGAGGACCGACGGGACTACGTCGACAACGTGGTCTCGAACCACGTTCCCGACACCGACGGACAGGGCTGTTACGCGCTGGTGCTCGGCCCGCAGGGTCGCATCGAAGTCGAACTCTACATCTACAACGCGGGCGAGCGGATCCTGCTGTTCACACCGCCGGGCGAGGCCGAGGAACTGGCAGCCGACTGGTCCGAGAAGGTGTTCATCCAGGACGTCGAGATCGACGTTGCGACCGACGAATTCGCCATCTTCGGCATCCACGGCCCGCAGGCCACGGAGAAGGTCGCGTCCGTACTCAACGGCGCGGCATCGCCCGACGAGCGCTACAGTTTCGTCCGCGGAACGATGGGCGACGCGGGCGTCTCCGTCATCCGAACCGACGCGCTGACCGGCGAGGAGACGTACGAGGTCATCTGCGGAATCGACGACGCCGAAGCGGTGTACGACGTCCTCCTCAACCAGGGACTCAACGCCGCCCCCTTCGGCTACCGGACGCGCGACAGCCTCGCACTCGAGTCCGGGTCGGCGCTGTTCGAGACCGAACTCGAGGGCACCGTGCCGAACGTGCTCGGTCTCACAACAGCGCTCGATTTCGAGAAGGGGTGTTATGTCGGCCAGGAGGTCGTTTCACGGGTCGAGAACCGGGGGCAGCCGAGTCGGCGGCTGGTTGGGTTGACGATCGATGCGGATGCTGGGTCCGAAACTGACGCCGAGGCAGAACCCGAACCCCACGCTGACGCAGACACCGCCGAACTCGTCCCCGACCCCGGCGCAGCCGTCTTCGACGGCGACGCCTCCGTCGGCGAAATCTCCCGTGCCGGACTGAGCCCACTCCTCGAGACGCCCATCGCGCTGGCGCTACTCGAGTACGATCACGACGGCGAGTCGTTCACGGTTCGAGTCGACGGTGAGGAGGTACCGGCGACGCGGACGGAACTGCCGTTCGTCGAGGGCTCGGACGTGTCGGACCGGTTGCCGGACTACTCGTAACTGTCTCTGTTTTTGCCGCTGGAGCGGCTCACACTCGGTCGTCTCGTCAGGACAGACCAGAACTGGCCGGGCACACGCTTACGGAAGACGCCACTGGAGCCACGCACATGACCTTCGAGAGCACTGACTTCGCCGAACTCGCAGACCGCGTTCGTACCCAGTCGGCCGACGCCCCTGGTTCTGACACCGAACGCGTGACTATCCGATCACTCGAGTCCCTCGACACTGACGCGCTCGCCGACCTTCTCGAGATGGCCGAAACTGATCACGACCGACCCGCCGACCTCGTGTTCGTTCTCCCCCAGCCGCCGACCGATCTCGCGGCGGACGCGTCGCCGGATGAACTCGAGGACGCCCTCGGCCGAACGGTACGTGTCGAGGAGGAACTACCGGACGACACGGTGCTCCTGTTGACGCCAGACGCGGTCGACGGTGCGGAATTGGTCGAACCAGTTTCGATCACCTGTGGTATCGTGGGGACGGAATAAGCCTCTCGTCAGTACAGAGACCACCGTCAACCACCGAGACATTCCGGTACGCGCGAGAACGGCGACTCGGTTATCTCGTTCGGCAGCGTACGTTTATTCATGTCAATGACTGGCAAGTCTCCGGGTGAGGAATCGCTCGCTCGTCTCTCGCGCAACGCCGTCGAATCGTTCACGGCTGATTTTTCGGGCGACGTTTGGTTGCCGTCCGACGAGATGTACGACGAGGCGAGGCGAATCTGGAACGGCATGATCGACAGGTATCCCGCGATTATCGCCCAGTGTGCCGGCGTCGCTGACGTCGTCGCGGCGGTGGATTTCGCTCGCGAGCACGAGTTGCCCGTCGTCGTTCGGGGTGGCGGCCACAATGTCGCGGGCACGGCCGTCACGGACGGCGGCCTCGTCGTCGACCTCTCGAATATGCGCGGCGTCCGGGTCGATCGTGAGGCGGAAACGGTTCGCGTCGAAGGCGGGGCAACCCTCGGTGACGTCGACCGCGAGACGCAACTGTTCGGTCTCGCGACGGCACTCGGTGCCGTTTCGGAGACCGGCGTTGCCGGGCTGACGCTCAACGGCGGCTACGGCCACCTCAGCCGCCAGTACGGGTTGGCTCTGGACAATCTGGTCAGCGTCGACGTCGTCACGGCGGACGGCGAGGCTCGAACGGCGAGCGCCGATCGAAACGCAGACCTGTTCTGGGCGCTTCGCGGTGGCGGCGGCGCGTTCGGCGTCGTCACGTCGTTCGAGTTCACGCTCCACGAGGTCGGTCCCGACGTAGACGCGCTCTTCATCTGGTACATCGATGACGACGCGGCAACGGCGATGGATCGCTACCGCGAGTGGGTCGAGACCGCACCGCGAGATGCGGGCGTCCTCATGGTCGCCGCGCACGTCCCCGAACTCGAGGAGTTCCCCGAATCTGCGTGGGGTGAACCGGCAGTCGCGCTCCTCGGCTCCTCTCGCGGCGACCGTGCGGACGCCGACCACGTTTTCGAGTCGCTTCGGACGGGTCTGACGCCGGTCGCCGACTTTAGCGGGCCGATGGCGTTCACCGATCTGCAGTCGATGCTCGACGAAGACTACCCGGATGGGTTCCGGTACTACTGGAAGTCGATCTACGTCACGGCGCTTACCGACGACCTCGTGGACGCCGTTCTGCAGTGTAACGAGTCCGCGCCGTCGGCGCTCTCGACGGTCGACATCTGGCACCTCGACGGTGCAGTTGGCGACGTACCACAGGACGAAACCGCGTTCTGGCACCGGGACAAACCGTACATGGTCACGTTCGAGGCGAACTGGGAGGACCCAGCGGACGACGATGCGAACGTGACCTGGGCCCGCGAAGGAATCGGCGACGTGCAGGATCTGCCAGTCGCCTCGGGCCGCTATGGGAACTTCCCGGGACTGAACGAGGATCCCGGAAACATGCTCTATGGAGAGAACTACGACCGGCTCGTGGACGTAAAGTCGACGTACGACCCGGCAAACCTGTTCCGCGGAAACGGAGCAATCGTCCCGAGAGCCGCCGACTGACGAGAGCTCTCGTCGTCGGACACCATATTCCTATGTATCGAGATCCGACGAGGACGACGGCCGATACCGTCGGCTCACTGCCTTCCAGCGCCCGCGCCTGAACAGCGCGTAGTTGATCCCGCCCGGGACGAACGTCTCGAGCAACAGCGCGAGGTAGAGTGCCACGACGTCGAGCGGCGTAACGACGCCGAGCAGTGCGACTGGCAGCGCGAAGACGTAGCGGCCGACCAGCGAGGCGACGAACGGCAGGCGGGTGTCGCCCGCACCGAGCAGCGCGCCCGCCGCCGCGCCGTCGATCCCGAAGCCGATCGAACTCACCGCGCCGACGGCGACGAACACCGCCGCAGCCTCGATTGCACCCGCATCGTCGACGAACACGCTCGCGATCGGCTCTGCAAACACGATCACGAGCACCGCAATCGCGACGTAGAGCACGGTAGAGAGCCGAATGATCGACGCGCCGTAGGCACCCGCCTCGTCCTCGTCACCCGCACCGAGGTGCTGGCCGACAAGCGAGCTCGCAGCCAACGAAAGCCCCCAGTTCACGCTGTTGATCAGACTCCGAACGCGGCGGCCGACCTCGAGTGCGGTGACGATGACGGGGCCGAAGGTACCGGCGATCCAGAGGAGCGGAAAGACGACTGCACCGCCGGCAAGTCGACGGCCAATTTCGGGCGTCGAGATTTCGATGAGTTCGCGGACGACGCCGAGGTCGAACCACGGTCCGCGCAGGCTGATCGGAACGGGACTCGGCTCCATGCCGAGTCGGCCGTACGAGCGGCCGGTCATGCCCCAGGCGAGCACGAGCGTCACGAAACCGGTCGAGAGGCTGGTCCCAATCGCCGCGCCCGCGACACCGAGACCGAACCCGAAGATCAGCAGGCCGCTCAGGAGGATGTTGAGGACCGCGCCGCCGGCGCGGGCGACCATCTCGGTGAACGTGTCCCCGACGCCGGTGTAGGTTCGGCTGGCGATCAGGTTACAGAGTTCGAACAGGACGGCGGGCGCGACGAAGATGAGATAGGTGCTGCCGTGGCCGATAGCCTCAGGGTTCGAGCCGAGCAGTCCGATCAGGGGCGCGGCGGCGAGGAGAAAGACGGCCATGATCGGCAGCGCGAAGACGACGGTGAGCAGGAGGCTCTGCGTGACGACGAGCGAGGCGCGCTCGGTTTCTTCACCGCCGTAGTTCTGGGAGACGAGCGAAACGGTGCCGCCCGCGAGTCCGAGGCCGAGCATCGTCACGAGTTCCCAGTACGCGAGCGCGTAGGCCATCCCCGCGGTACCGGTGACGCCGACGGCCAACCCGACCATCGCCAGGTCGGCCGTCTGCTTCGACATGATCGCGAAGCCGGTGACGATGCGGGGCCACGCGAGGTCCATCGTCGGGCGAAAGCGCTCGGCGCTAATGATTCCGAGGCGTTCGAGCACGCTCGCAACGAACGCGACAACGCCGGCGTATCGCCCTGCCATCGACTGCTGGTTTCGGGACTGCTCCCTTCGGTCTGTCGTTTACGGTCTCGGTTGCCGCTCGCGGTCGTTCTGTCTGCGGGTCGGCACGGGGTTCAAACTACAACGCTGAAGGACGAACTGCAACCGCTCGAACGTACCAACGAAACAGACATTTAATACCGTTCGGTCGCACTGTCGCAGTATGCAGTCGCCCTCCTCGCGTCTCGCAGCCGGCGTCGCAGTCGCTGTCGTCGCCATCACCGGTGCAGTCGCCGCCACGACACCGGGGCTCGCACAACAGGGGCCGGACGCCGCACAGGTCGGCGCAGAGACGGTCTTCTCCTCGCTCTTCTCTGCGAACAGCCGGCCCGCGCTCGTGACGCTACTCGTCGGCGGCGGATTGGTCGCGTTTGCGCCCGACGCAACGCAGTCACTGACCGACCTCGCACTCGCACGACCGGGCTTTGCGCTCTTCCACGGTCTACTTAGCATCGTCCTCGCCGTTGCAATCGTCTACATGGCCGCGCTGCCGCTCATTGGCTGGGCGTCGATTCCACTCCTCGCACTCTACGTCGTCGCCCTAGTCGTGGGAAGCGCGCTGGGATTCCTCGCGTCGGTCGCCTCGTGACTGACGCCTTACCGGTCGCTCTCCCCCTCGCGGTCGTCGCTGCAGCGGGTACCGCGTTCGTCCCCACGGTTGGGCCGGCGGTCGCGTTCGTCGTGGTTCACGTTGGAGTCGGCACGATTGCGATGGACCTGGTCGGTATCGGAACGTCGGAAGCGCCTGCTCCCCGGAAGAACCAGGCTTCGACAGAGTCGTCCTGACTGGAACGGTTCAGAGCGCACAAACTGGGAGTTGAGCGGGAAAACGGACATTCACGACCTACGGTCCACAACCGACGATCCACAACCGACGGGCCGATCGACGCCGGAACGCTGGCTCAGCGCCAGGAGAAGACCGTCTTGAGGTGTTTCGCAGACACCAGCGATGTTGGCCGGTCCATGTGGACACCGATTTCGCCCGAGAGCGCGCCGAGGCCGAGGTGCTGGACCGGTTCGGGAAGTGAGTACGCTCGGCGGAGCCAGTGACCGAGTTCCTGATCGCGCTCGATATCGTTGCGCCAGGCGCGCTCGTAGGCGGCGAGCGTCGTCGGCCGGTCGGGATCAATCTCCCGGGCCGCGTGGTCGGCGCTCGTCATCCCGTAGAGGATGCCGCCGCCAGTGAACGGTTTGGTCTGGGCAGCCGCGTCGCCGAGGAGGAAGCCACGGCGACTCGTCACGCGGTCCGGCGGGCCGATCGGAATCGCACCCGAGCAGCGGTGTGAGACGTCGATCTCGTAGCCGTCGATCAGTTCCTCGAAGTGCTTCGTAACCTGCACACCCGGCGGCGCGGCGAGGCCGTACTCGACGCCAGCGTCACCCCGCGGGATGCGCCACGCGAAGAACGTCGGCGCGGTGAGGTGGACGTCGACGAAGTCCTGGTCGTCCGCCTCGTCCGAAAACGCGAGTACCCCGTGGAGCAACTCGTCGGGCTCCGGTAATCCAAGTTCGCCGCGGACGCGAGAGCGCGGGCCGTCGCAGCCGGCGACCATCTTCGCCTCGAACGTAACGGGGCCGTCGGGGCCGCTCACGTCGACCTCGACGCGGTCGTGGTGTTCGCGGACATCTGTGACGGTGTGTTCCTCGCGAACGTCCGCGCCGGCCTCTCGGGCGAGGTCGGCGAGGTGGCGATCCAAGCCGACGCGGTCGATGACGTTCGAGGCCACCTCGCGCTTGTAGAAGGGATACTCGTCGCTGTTCGGCCCGCCGACGTGAAATCGCGCACCGTAAATCTCGTTCTGGAAGAGCTCCTCGCGCGCACCCGGGCCGGTGAACTCCCAGATGTCAGTGCTGACGTGTCCCGAACAGGCCAGGGGCGTGCCGACGGTGCCCTTCTCGAGTGCGAGCACGTCGAAGCCCTTCTCGGCGGCCCGTCGGGAGAACCGCGCGCCGGCGGGGCCGACGCCCACCACGACGAAATCGTACATGTCCGTCACGTTCACGGCGGTCGGTAAATATCCTGTCGAACGTCTCGATTTGGTCAGTCGGGTGCGTTCTCCATTGCCATCTCGAGGTCAAACAGATTGTCACACCGACTAGTAGACGATAGTCATATGTGGCATAATACGTTACACAGAATATAACGAATGGACGTCGAAGTACGATTGCCGCTCCCGGACGAGCAGGTCTTTCGGTACGCGGCAATGGATGAGGCACTCGAGATACTCGCCCGCAACCCGACCGAGGAGTTCTCGAACCGGGAGCTTCAGCGATTGACCGGATACGGCGGTCCCAGCGTCTCGAAGGCGCTTGCGCTCCTCGAGGCGATGGGGCTCATCGTGAGGCGCGACGCCGGGAATCGGACCCTCTACCGCATCGACGAACGTCGGCTCCGAGACGCCGACGACCCGCTTCTCGAAATTCCGCAAACAGAATTTCGCGCTCCGCTCAGACGATTCGTCGAGCGAGTAGATGGCAACGTGCCGTCAATCGTGGGAGTCCTCTGTTTCGGTAGCGTAGCGCGCGGCGAGGCTGACCGCGCAAGCGATATCGACGTTTTTGTCCTCGTTGGCGAAAACGAAGACCCGGTTTCTGCGCGACGGACCGTCTCGGACGTCGTCCGCGATCTGGAAGCCGAACCGATCGACGGTGATCGATACGAGTTCGAGGTTTTCGTCGAATCACCCGAGAGCGCCCGCAAGCGCGGCGATGATTTGCGTCCTATTCTGCAGGAGGGGATTCCCCTCGTCGAGAGCGAGACGCTCCGACGGGTGAAGCGTGATGTCTTCGGGGTGGACGGATGACGTCGACGGACCTCGAAGCAGCACTCGCAGACGCAGAAGATGCGTTCCAGCGAAAGCCCGAGCAGCCGGAGGTTGGACTCGAGTACGTCACCGACCCGGCCGTTCTACAGTTGCGGAAGGCGTGCCGGCTCCTCGACGCTGCCAGCTTTCTGCTTGCACGGAACGGCCATTACACGGTTATCATCGAGAGTTCCTTTGTCGCCATCGAGCGGTCGATCCAGTTCTACGTCGAGGAGAAGGGATACGATGTCGCCGGTCAGCGCCACACCGAAGTGTACGACCTGGGTGTGAGGGCGGGGCTCTTCTCGAGAGGCGTCGCTGATCGGCTCGAAGCACTCTGGATCGAGAACCGGTCGGAGTCCTATTATCGAACCGGCGTCGCCGGCGAGTACCGGGCACGGACGCTTCACGACCTCGCAGTGCAACTTCACGACGAGACTGTTCAGTTAACTCGGACGCAGGACTGCCTCTGCGAGTGACTGCAGTCGGGCCTGACGCACGATGGGCGAGTTTCTCGCCGTTGGCGCAGCCCTTGGCACATAGTAGTATTCTAATCATTACTCTGGAACGGATATCTGAGGGCACCACCGGATACTATGTGACCTGGGACAGTCTCCCACCGTATGCACGATGCGATCACGGCCACCGGCGGGGCGCTGATCGACCTCAGTATCGGCCTCGAGGACGGCGTTCCGAGCGAACCGACGCCGCCCCGGATCGACGCCTTCGATCACGAGGCGGGTGCCGAGCGACTTGCCGCGACGCTCCGTGAACAGGGGTACGATATCGAAGCAGAGGACTTTCCAGACCAACAGGGGCTGGCCTGGGAGGAACTCAACGTGATCCCTCACGCCGGTACACACTTTGACGCGCCCTCACACTACGGCCCCGAGGTTAACGGGAAGCCGGCGAAGACGATCGAGGAGGTGCCACTCGAGTGGTGTCGCGGTCACGCGGTCGTTCTCGACTTCCGGTGGAAGGAGGCGGGCAGCGAGATTTCCGTCGCGGACATTGAGAGCGAACTCGCGGACCTGAACCACGAGCTCTCGCCGGGCGAAATCGTCCTCATCCAGACTGGTGCGGACGAGTACTGGGGGAGCCCCGAGTACCTCACGGAATTCCCCGGGATGAGCGCCGAGGGGACGAAATTCCTCGTCGAGCAGGGCGTCCGCGTGATCGGCACGGACGCCTACGGTTTCGACAAGCCGTTCACGGCGATGGCCGAGCGCTACGCGGAGACCGGCGACGAGGCCGAACTCTGGCCCGCCCACCTCGCGGGCCGGGAGGTCGAGTACTGCCAGATCGAGAAGATGGCGAACCTCGACGCCCTCCCGCGGCGGACGGAGATTCCGCTCGTGGCGTTCCCCATCACGATCGAGAACGGCAGCGCGGGCTGGGTGCGCCCCGTTGCGCTTTTTGAGGACGACCCCGAGAGGAGGGACGCATGAAACTCGCCACCTTCGAAGTCGACACTCCCGTCGGTCCCATCGAGCGCATCGGTGCCGTCGCCGAGGCGAGTGAATCAGATAGCGACGCAGCCGGCGAAGCCACCCTCGTCGACCTCACCGCCGCCTACGGTGCCGCACTCGAGTCCGAGGGCGAACCCGCCCCTGCAGACCTCGCACACGCCCACGTCCCACCCGAGATGATCGCCTTCCTCGAACGCGGCGAGCGCGCGATTGCGGACGCTCGGGAGGCACTCGAGTACGCCGCCGAGACGAGTGCCGAACGCGGCCCCGCCGGTGCGAAGATCGAGTACGAACCCGTGGAGTACGATCTGCTCGCGCCGCTGCCGCGGCCGAACTCGCTGCGCGATTTCATGGCGATCGAAGAGCACGTCGAAAATAGTATGGACGGCGAGATCGCCGACGTCTGGTACGAGCTCCCGGTCTACTACAAGGGCAATCCGGACAGCGTGGTCCAGCCGGGCGAGACCATCCAGTGGCCCGACTACTCGCGGATTATGGACTACGAACTCGAGATCGCCGCCGTGATCGGCACGCGCGGGCGGGATATCCCTGCCGAGGAAGCCGAGGAGTACATCGCGGGCTACACGGTTTTCAACGATTTTAGCGCCCGGGACACGCAGGGCGAGGAGATGGAGGCCCGACTCGGCCCCGCGAAGGGGAAAGACTTCGCGAACGGGCTCGGCCCCTACCTCGTCCCCGCCGACGATATCGACGTGCTCGAGGCCCCGATGACCGCCCGCGTCAACGGCGAGGTCTGGTCGGAGGGCACCGTCGACGAGATGTACCACTCGTTTGCCGACATCATCGAACACGTCTCACAATCCGAGACGCTCCACCCCGGCGACGTCATCGGTAGCGGCACCGTCGGCGAGGGCTGTGGCCTCGAACTCCGCCAGTGGCTCGAGGACGGCGATACGGTAGCACTCGAGATCGAGGGGATCGGGGTACTCGAGCACACCGTCGTCGAATCGGAATAGGCGGTTCGAAAGACTTCGTTTGCCGTCAGAAAATCGGGTTAGCTATCCGGGTCGAGTAACAGCAACGCCCAGAGCCGCTCGACATCACCGTCGAAGCGCTCGAGTAGGTCGCGCATCTCAGCGCGGTGCTCGCTCGTTACGCGCACGTGGACCATCCCCTCGTCGGGCTGGCCGTAGACCACGCTCGCACCCTCGGGCGCGGCGGCGATTGCCGGGACGGCGACCAGATCCTCCTCGCCGTCGACCAGCACCGTCGCCGGCTCCTCGTCGTCGAGTCCCTCACGGAGCGCGCGGATCACGTCGCCGGAGAGCTCGGCCGGCGGGTTGACGGCCTCGTGGGTCGGCTCCGTCGCGACGGTGTCCCGGATCTCCTCGTCGACAGCGTCGCGCTTGGTTCGCTCGTCGACGAACGCTACGTCGGGGACGCGGCCGGCCTGCAGCAGATGGTAGGTGACGACGTCACCGACAGCGATGAGCGGGCCGTCGACGGACTCGAGTAGCCGTTCGGCGTCCGTTTCGATTGGGCCCATCGGCTCCTTGAGTTCGTGGCGGAGGTCGTCGGGCAGAACCAGTAGCTGGTCGTAGTCGCGGTTGGGGGCGTCGTCGCTCTGAGCGCGCTTGCGGTCTGCGTCGCCCGTACTGGTGTCGTCAGGTGTCACAGCGATCGACTGATTACCGGACCTTGAGCGCGTATGCGCCGGGTTCGGTGACCTGCATCTCGGTTGCAATTTCGCTGTCTTCGGGGTGGGCGATAACGACGTAGCCCGCCCAGTCCTCGGTCAGCGACGAGGAGTTACAGGCATCACAGGTTTCGCTGTCCGGGTCGTTGACCCGGTGACACTCACGACAGACGAGGCGGTCGGCTGCCATCGTTATTCACCTGCGGTTGCTTCTTGTTGCTCGTGTTCGTTCTTGAGCCAATCGTGCTTGCCGAGACCGGGCTGTTTCGCCGTGAGCCCGATTTTCGAGTCGCGCGGGTTGCGCTCGTCGATGCTCTTGGTGACGATGCGGGCGCGGATCGAATCGCCGACACCCAGCGTGCGGTTGGACTCGTTCGAGGCGAGTTGCTGGTTCTCGGCGTCGAACGCCAGATACTCGTTGCTGATCTGGGAGACGTGGAGCAGTCCGTCGACGGGGCCGATGCCGACGAACGCGCCGAACTCGACGACCTCGACGACGGTGCCGTCGACGACCTCCTGCATCTGTGGGTCGAACGTGACGGCGTCGAAATCGGCCTCGTAGTAGACGCCTGGCCGATTCGGCAACACCGTTCCGTCACCGATATCGCGTACCTTGGTGACGGAGACGATGCTTCCGACCTCCTCGTCCATGCGTCCCTCGAGTTTGTCCTGTAGCAGTCGCTTGACGAGCGTCGGCGACACGTCGCCGAGCTCCTCCGGCGGTACCTCCACTGTATCCTTCAATCTAACCCGTTTGTACATCTTATGGTTGAGTGATCGCTAACTTGTTTCTCCCGCGTAATGCAATTACCGGTCTGTGCTCCTCGAGTACCCGGTCGCGCAGCGGCCGGTCGTTGGTGACGACGTAGTCGACGGTGCCCTCGCGGGCGAGTTCGACGAGTGCGTCGTCGGCGTAGGATGCCTCGGTATCGACGACGAGACAGCGTTCGGTTGCCAGATCGTGACCGACGTTTGCGGCGGTGCCTTCGCGTCCACCCTTCTCGGAGAGGCGGCGCAGTTCTTCGATGACGGCCTGCGGTGCCGTCGGTTCGAACGAATCGAGGAGTCGCTCGAGTTCGTCGAACAGCCGCACGTCGAGTTCGACTGGCATCATCAGCGCGCTCGTATCGAGGGCGACCCGGGTGCTCATCGTGTGTCGTGTTTCTCGTATCGGCTACTCCTGTAGCGTTCCGAGACCAATCAGCCGCCAGCGAGCGCCGATGCGGCGGTTGATCGCGATCTTCGCGCCTGGCTCGGCGGTGACGGGTCGCTTGAGGTTGACCTCACACTCGCCCTCGCGTGCGCTCGTCACTGCACCGACGGTGGTGGCCGTGCCGACGGTCATCATCAGCGGCTCACCGGTACTGATATCGTCGACCTCGCCGCCGTCGGTACCGACGACGCGCTCTAGCAGGTCGACGTCCATCGTGAACTGCTGCCAGGTTGGCGGCAGCGACCCCGGTGGACCCGCGATGCGTCCGGCGAGGGCGTCACCCTTCGTCAGTGCCGGGTCGAGTCCCGTTCCGACGCCGAGGAGTCCGCCCGGCGTGACGGTGTCGACGGTCTCGCCACCCGCCTGCAGCGAGCGGATCGTCGTCTCGATCGGGACGTATTCGGTCTGGCCGCCCTCTTCGACCTCTCGGCCCGGTTTGATCTCGATCTCGTCACCGGATTCCAGTTCACCCTCAACGAGACTGCCGCCGAGGACGCCGCCGGTGAGATCAGCAGCGCTGGTTCCCGGCTTGTTGATGTCGAAACTGCGGGCGACGTGCATCCGGGCGTCGGCCTCGGGATCGCGATCGGGCGTTGGAATCTCTTCCTCGATCGCCTGGATCAGCAGGTCGAGGTTGACCTCCTGGCCGGCGGAGACGGGGACGACGGGTGCGTCTTCGGCGACGGTACCCTCGACGAACTCCTGGATTTCCTCGTAGTTTCGTCGTGCCTGGTCACCGTCGACGAGGTCGACCTTGTTCTGGGCGATGACGATGTTTTCGATCCCGATAATGTCGAGCGCCATCAGGTGCTCTTCGGTCTGGGGCTGTGGGACGGGTTCGTTCGCGCTGACGACCAGCACGGCGCCGTCCATCAGCGACGCGCCGGAGAGCATCGTCGCCATCAGCGTCTCGTGGCCCGGTGCGTCGACGAACGAGACGGTTCGAAGCGGTTCGCTCTCCGAGCCGTCTTCACACTCTTCTTTGACCGTGTAGCGCTCGGGTTCCTCCAGATCGGGACACTCGCGGAACGTCGCGTCCGCATAGCCCAGCCGGATGGAGATTCCGCGCTTCATCTCCTCCGAGTGCTGGTCCGTCCACGACCCACTGAGCGCCTGCACCAGCGTCGTCTTGCCGTGGTCGACGTGGCCGACGAGTCCGATGTTCACCTCCGGTTGTTGAGTTCCTGCCATAAGACGATGAGTAATCTTAGGTAGGCCTTCCCTTGTGCGATTGATAAACCTACTGTTCTGCAGGCGCCTGTGCTGTTGGGACCGTTCCGTCCGTCTGGCAGTCTCCGCGTCCGATCGGTTCGAGAGTCGTGTTGTCGAACTCGCTCGTTTCTGCACGTCACGCGAACGATTCGACCCCACCACTGCCCGAAACTGTGTGATCGTCTGGCCCGACAACTCGAGAACACATCCGACGAGTTACAAAAAACCGTTTGAGCGAACCACTTTGGTCCCTGTCGGCGTATGCCTCACCATGAGCAAGTCAAACAGTGCGATCGACCGTGACTCGGAGTCCGATCGCAACCGCGAGCACGCATCCGACAACGCCTCCGATCACGAGTCCGACCGACGCGACCAGGGGGTACTCGAGTGCACCGACTGTCTCGACCCCGCCGACGCGTTCGCGTTGGTCGGGAACGAGGTACGACTGTCGATCCTCGAGGCGCTGTGGGCTGCCGAGGAGTCGCCGGTATCGTTCTCGGAACTGCGCCGTGAGGTCGGGATGCGCGATTCGGCGCAGTTCAACTATCACCTCCAGAAGTTGGTGGGCCATTTCGTCACCCAACAGGGGGATGGATACGTGTTCAAACACGCCGGTGAGAAGGTGGTTCGGTCGGTGATCGCAGGCTCGTTCAACGAACACCCGTCGATCGAACCGTTCGACGTTACGGGCGCGTGTTTCGCCTGCGACGGCCCACTGGCGGCGACGTACGAGGACGAACGACTCGCTATCGACTGCCGAGCCTGCGGTCAGGGCCACGGCGAGTATGCGTTTCCACCAGGCGGCCTGGCCGACCGGACGCGAGCCGAAATCGCGGACGCGTTCGATCAGCGAGTGCGACATCTGCACTGTCTGGCCGCCGACGGCGTCTGTCCGGAGTGTAGCGGCCGGATGGAAACCCGAATCGTCGAGGAAGACGACTGCTGTCTCGGCGTCAGTCTGCGCGTCGACCACGAGTGTCGGCAGTGTGCCCACACGCTCTGTTCGGCCGCCGGCCTGCGTCTGCTCGACCACTCCGAGGTCGTCACCTTCCACCGCGAGCGCGGCGTCTCGCTCGACGACCGCCCCTACTGGACGCTGCCGTGGTGCGTCTCCGACGAGTTCACGCGCCTCGTCGACCGTGACCCTTCCCGGCTCGAGGTTCGGATCCCACTCGCTGGTGACGAGCTTCGTGTGACGATGGACGACGAACTCGCGGTAGTCGAGACCCACGAAACCAGTCCGTCCAGCGACTGAAACGAAATTCAGTAAGCGGCCATACTGAAATGATTTTCAGATTACACTTACTGTCGAGCGGTGCCTCTGCTCGAACGAACAATGACTCACGCACCAATCGCTCCACGTCCGATCGATCCGTTTCCGAACGACAGTCTCCTCACGGCCGCTGTCGTCGCGTTCGGGCTGTCGTTCCTGCTCGTTGGAGCAACGCTGGTCACGCTGTCGATCATCACCGCTGTCGGGAGCTACCCCGTTGTGATCGGTGCCGCCGTGTTCCTCGGTGGGCTCCTCTCGTTCGTTGCGAGCGTACTCGTCGTGAGACGGGTCAGACGGCGAGTCGTCACGAGGGTCGCTTGAGTGTACCACCACCGGCTTTCTGACCGACTGCAACACCTGCGAATCCGATCGCTTTTCTCGGTCGCGCGCCTTGCTTGACTGTGTCCGAATTCGCGTTCGAACTCGCGCTCTGTGCGCACCTCGAGCGATCCTCCACTCCGCCGATAGCGGACTCCAACCCGCTCGTTGCTCGCCAGATCGGCGGAAGCGTCGCCGATCCCGGCGGTCGAATCCTCGATATCGTCTGTGTCGAACCGGGACTCGAGTTCGACGCGCGAACAGCGATTACGGACGCGGAGATTCCGGACGCCGCTATCGAATCTGCTGTCGGTCCAGGGCGATCGCGCTACTGGAAGGACGCCTTCGACTGCCATCCGAACCACGCCCGGCGAGCGATGGAACGGGCCTGCGAGATCGGCTTTTTCGAGTCCGAGCGGCGCAACGGCCGCGAGTACGTGCGGCAGGTTGCGCGGTACCCTGACTGGTACGACCGCATCGTCGCCATCGAAAACAAACCCGACCTCGGTCGGCCCGGCGACCTCGAGATGCAACTTCGGACTGACGTGAGCCTGGCGCTGGTCGACGAAGTCATCCTGGCGACGGAGAGCTACGTGTCGCGGGCGCACCTGCATCGACTTCCTGATCCGGTCGGCGTCTGGCGGGTGCATCGGGACCGTGACCGTAGCGGAGGCGATCCGTCAGCACCGGAACGTGAGAGTTCGGGCAAGGTTGAGACCGAGGCTGGAGTCGGCGTCGAAATCGAGGTCGTCCGCGAACCGACGCCGTTGCCGACCGCCGGCCCTGGCATCGAACCGCTCGCATTCGAACCCGGCCGGACCGAAATCGAACCCGTTTCCGCCGCCGAAAAAGCCCGAGCACGCCGCCGACTCGCCGAACGAGCCTACGGCAAGGGCTGGCGAACGTACGACTTTCCGGGCTGTGCGTCCTGTGTTCCGACCGACGAGGCGGCTGCGACGCTGCCCTACTGCGCGTGGGCGGGCGACTTCGTCGATGCGAACGCAGACTGCGGCCCCGACTGCCCGGGCTACGAGTCGGCGGCCGCCCCCGAGGTCGACCTCGACGGGGAACGGGACCGACGGACCGCCTGGCGAGCGTCACCCAGCGGACATCGCCGCCAGCAGTCTGGACTGGATCAGTTCCGGTGAGTTCGGGGACCGCAACGCAGCAGTCAGGATTCTTCCTCGACGCGCCCGTACCGGTCCTCCACTGTCGCGAGATAGCTCGCCAGAAATGTCTCGGTCTCTTCCTCGCCGGCGTGGAGTTCGACGAGGATGTCCTCGAGTTCGTCGCGTGGCTGATGGCAGAGTTCGTTGTGACAGGTCGGACAGAGATGTTCGAACTCCTTATCGCGGCGGTCCCACTGGTTGCCGTACTTGTCGTACTCTCGAGCAGCAGACCGTGAGATGCCATCGCCACAGGCGAGACACGTGACCGTCGCCGACGGGGATCGGGAGGACCATGGCCACATAGCTACTCCAAGGCCATGTGGTTACTTAGCAATTGTCACACGTTCGTTTTAGCGGGAGTGTCTACGCAGAGAATCGGTTGGCGGACGAACTAGTCGACGCACGAACTGGTCGCTCAATCGGACCGGTTGACTCGATAGTACCGCACCCAGAGCCACTGCAACGGGGCAATCAGTATCGGAACGAAGAACGCGAGCGAAAGGTCGACGAGCGCGACACCGACCGAGAGCACGAAGACGGCGGGGGCGATCAGCCCGCGAACCGTCACCAACCGCGCTGTCCAGTCGTCGATCTCGTCCGCAACGAAGCCCGACCGTGCGGCGTAGCTCCAGACGAACGTCAGAAACGTCCCGACCAGAATGATGTTGGTCGCATACAGCACCCAGGCAAACTGCGTTCCGTACAGGCCCATGATCTCCGTCGGATACGGCAGAAACGATATCGAGAGCAAGAACAGGAGGTTCAGCCACAGCAGTATCCGATCGTGGTCGACGATATTTCGAAAGAGATTGTGGTGGACGATCCAGTAGACGCCGACCACCAGATAGCTCAACAGGTAACTGAACAACAACGTCTCCTGATCTGCGATCGCTCCTGGCAATTCACCTGCGGAGACGTCCGGCACCTCGAACTGCAACACGAGTAAGGTGAGCACGATTGCGAATAACCCGTCGCTCAACCCCTCCATTCGGTCCGTCCCCTCGCCGCCGAGCGAGTCGATCATAGCTGGTGTTCACCGAACGAGACCATGATTATGCGTCGCCAACTCGCCAGGGATCTGTGTCCAGACGCCGTCTCTCGTTGCCTTCTGTGGTCCACGAGACGCAGACCGCGAAATGGGGCCACGAGAAATCTATTCTATTAAATGGGCTCGCACGGTAGCACGGGTATGCAAGTCAAATCTCGCCACCACCTTCGCAGCGACGATGTCTCGGCACTCGAGTCCGATCTCTCTGAGAAGTTGGGCGTCTCACCTGACGGCGACACGTACGAGCGCGTCGAGTTCGAAGACGCGGACCGCGAAGTCATTCTAATTGACGGCGAGCCACAGGTTGCGTTTTTCGACGAGGTGCCGTTTTTGACGGTTCGCGGTGCGAACGCCTACGAGCCCGAACGGCGGTTGGTGACGGTCGATGCCGGCGCGATTTCGTTCGTCAGCGACGGGGCTGACGTGATGCGGCCGGGGATCACGGAGGCGACGGAAGACATCTCGCCGGACGACCTGGTCGTTATCGCGGAGGAGTCCCACGGCAAGGTGCTGGCGATCGGCCGTGCTCGCGTCGAGGGCTCGGAGATGGCTGGCAACGAGGGGAAGGTGGTTGACTCGCTACACCACGTTGGCGACGAGTTGTACGAATTTACGGCGTAACGTAGCTCGCACTCTCTCAGTCGGGCTTGCTGAGGTCCTCAAACGGTGATCTGTTTAGGAATCGTGCTGCATACAGCGCACGAATGTGACACTCGATAGGAGTCAATCAACGAAGCGTGTCGACCGCTCAGTCGAGATGGAGGGAAAACCGGTCAACCAGCAACTCACAGACTAGTATCCAGCTCAATACAGTGGTTGAACGAATCGATCATCTAGGGCGGTGAGTTGCTGAGCGAATCGGCATCGTCCGATTTCATGTGGACTTCAAGGATGCCGTTCTTGAACCACGCGTTCTGTATTTCGGGCGAGGCCCACGGAAGGTCAACTCGTCCAACGACAGTTCCAGTCTTCTCGATGACAAGCTCGTTTGTTCTCGGGTTGACACCGACCGTGATGTCGTCTAAACTAGCACCAAACAGATCAGCAGTGACGGTGAACTTATCGTCGGTGAAGCGAGTATCGAGTAAGCACTCTTCGGATTTCGATTCACGCGTCCGTCTTACGGTGTCTGCACCCCGATTCTGATTTGCTTGCCTTCTAGCAGACGGATGTGGTTGAGACGGTGTTCTGGAGGGCACTGTACCTGTACTTGTGTCTCCTTCCACTGCGTTCCTCAATCCATTGGCTACCGATCGCAACCCAGCTTGCAGAGAGGCTTCGAGAGCGGCTCCAAGCGAGTTCTCCTCTCTCGGACTATCAGATTCCGACGATTTACTGTTTTCTCGACCGTTTTTGTCTCCGTTGCCCATGAATGACCACCGCTTGTTGTGATATCATATGGTATGGGGCGGGATAAGGTACTGGATCATCCACTTATTGTGAGTCATCAGTACCGTCATCTATCCTCCAATCACGTTCAACTACTGAACTCTCTGTCCGCCTCTCACTCAGCTCTCTGCCGCTTCCTCCATCGAATCCTGTTCGTACGCCTCCGCGTATCGCTCGAGTGTGGCCTCGTAGCCGTCCACCGCGAGCTCGTAGGTCTCCTGAAGGTCCGCGACTGGCGTCTCGGTCGCGTCCACGCGCAGATCGTTGTACGGCTTCGTCACGTCGTGGGACTCCGTCGATTCGACGACCACAGCCGCGCTCTGGACCGTCAGCCCCTCGCGCTTGTCGCCGCCCTGCTCGTGACCCGCCGCCAGCGCGTCGATCAGTCGCTCCGCGAGCGGAGCGGGGCCGTCGCCCTCGCGCGGACTTCCGTCCGTCTCGTCCGTCGTCTCGTGTACCGCTGCATCCGCATACATTGCGGCCGTCTCTTCGATCACTGCTTCGCCGGTGAGGAGATTCCCGGCAACTGTGAAGTGCTCGCCCTCCTGGTGGCCGAACCAGTCGCCACACTCCGCACCCGAGAAGGCGAACGTCTCCTCGGCGTCGACGCCGTGGAGTTGGCGCTGGGGTGCACCGTCGTCTGCATTGAGGAGGGACTCGAGTGCGTCGTCAACAGCGAGACCGTCGTCGATGTATTCGATGCCGGTTCGCCCGAGGTCGATGTTGACGAGGCTCTGGGTGGCGACGGCACCGTGTTCGCTGACGAACGGACAGAGGGTGCCAACACCGGGGAGGCGGGTCGTGACGGCGACACCGAAGCGCTCGTGTTCCTCGCCGTCGGGGGTGGTGTAGGATTCGTGGACGCAGATGCTGAAGGTCATCGGCTGAGGTGACGGAGTGAGAGTCAAAAAATATGGAGGTAGCGGCCAATGCGTGGGCGACTGGTGTGGGAGTGTAGGCAGAGATTCCAGTGTCACCGCTCGGGATATAGTAACAACTGCAACTAGTTACACACTGATCGCCGAGTCGTCTGGCGAGCAGGTGTGCAGTGACTTGCAGTGGCTACTATAGTGACACCAGCAGACGAGACAGTTGTCCAACAGTCTCGATCAATGGAGTGTCCGTCTGACGTAAGAACTATACTGGCGGCCCCGGTGGGTAACGGCAATGGGACTGATGAGTAAGATTCTCGGTGGCAACCAGTCGCGGACTGCCGAGGACTACGTCGAACTGAATCTCGACGACGTTTCGGCGAGTTCGGCCGACGCGGCGGCGATGCAGGTACACATCGCGGAAGTCGGCAGTCAGGCGGACGCGATCGATATCAAAGACGCCGTCTACGACGGCGACATCGTCATTGCGGATATCACTCGGCTCCGAACCGAAGATAGCACTGTCGAGCATATCGTCGACGAACTCCGGCAGGTCGCCCAGGAGGTCGACGGCGACATCGTCCGCAAGGGCGAAGATCAGATGATTATCACGCCGACTGGTGTGCATATCAGTCGCGAGAAACTCGGCCAGCAGCTGTAGCGTTCGCCGGCAGCATCGCTGTTTTCGTGGCTCTGGGCCGCTAGGGCTGTTTTAGCATCAAATTGTACGATGAATTACTGCTCTGGTCGGTAGAGTTAGCGTCAGCGCCAGCGTCACACGACGAACGTGAGGACGAACGCGCTGACCATGACAAGACCGAGCCATGCGCCGAAGATGATTGCTGCGTGCGTTCCAGTTAATGCCTCTCCGTCGAGGAATTCACTGATTTCCATCGTCTGAGTCTCGGGTGGCTGTTCTGGTAAGCCGCAGGCTAATTCCATCGCCGCGAGAATTGCCGATACTCATGTGAACGAGCGAACGCGTTCGAATGTGTGGCTTGCCTCGATGAGGTTCCCAGACGGCGACCGGGGATGACGTGCTCCTCAACCGTGCTGTACTCTTCAACCGTGCTGTGCTCCTCGACCGATACGGCCGCGTGTGTCTGCCCTCGCGCCGGAACTAACTTACAACAGTCCGTCTGACTGGTCATATGGACGTTATCCACACGGCACTCTGGGTATCGGATCTCGAGCAAACGCGATCCTTCTACGTCGACGCGCTCGGCCTGACGGAGAACTGGTCGTTCGAGACGGACGACGGCGTCGAAAACGTCTACATCGGCGGCGAGAACGCGGAGTTCCAGTTCAAGTACGATCCGGCTGGCGGTCCCGAGATCGATCCCGGCACGATGGCTCACGTCGCCGTCGGCGTTGAGAGCACCGACGAGGTCTTCGACCGACTGGTTGCACAGGTTGACCCGCCCGTTGAGATGGAGCCGACGACGATGGACGATATCGGTTGCCGGGTTGCGTTCGTCGAGGATCCGAACGGCTACGTTGTCGAACTCGTCGAACAGATGGATACCTGAGTGTGCTTTGTGAGCACGCTTCATTGCCAGAAATCTGCGGCCAGGGACCGACTCCCGTCTGTTGACAGATCACGGCGAGAAAACGACAATACTTTTCCATCGGCGACTGAAATTCCACGGTATGGCAGACGACCTTAAAAAAGGGCTTGAGGGCGTCCTGGTCGCAGAGTCAGACCTCAGCTCGATCGATGGTGACGCGGGACGGTTGATCTACCGTGGCTACGCGATCGAGGACCTTGCCCGTGGCGCGAGCTACGAGGAAGTCCTCTATCTCCTCTGGAACGGCCACCTTCCTTCCGAAGACGAACTCGCGTCGTTTACCGAGGCACTCACCGAGGAACGCACCGTCAGCGACGACGTGCTCGCGACGATGGAGCGTCTCGCCGACGCCGACGAGCAGCCGATGGCTGCCCTTCGGACCGCCGTCTCGATGTTCTCGGCAACCGAACCCGAGACCGACGCTGACCCCGAAAATCTCGACGTGACGCTTCGTAAGGGTCGACGAATCACGGCCAAGATTCCGACCGCACTCGCCGCCTTCGAGCGCTACCGACTCGGCGAGGAGCCCGTCGATCCCGATCCTGATCTGGGACTCGCCGCGAACTTCCTCTACATGCTCACCGGCGAGGAACCCGACGACATCGCCGCTGAAACCTTCGATCAGGCGCTCATCCTCCACGCCGACCACGGCCTGAACGCCTCCACGTTCACCTCGATGGTTATCGGCTCCACGATGGCAGATATCTACAGCGCCGTCACTGGCGGCATTAGCGCACTCTCCGGCCCGCTCCACGGTGGCGCCAATCAGGACGTCATGGAAGTCCTGATCGAGATCGACGAAAGCGACCTCGACCACCGCGAGTGGGTCGAACAGGCCACCGACGAAGGCCGACGCATCCCCGGCTTCGGCCACCGCGTCTACAACGTCAAAGACCCCCGCGCGAAGATCCTCGAAGAACGGAGCAAGGAACTCGCCGAAAACGGCGACGACAAGTGGTACAACTACACCACAACGATCGAACAGTATCTCTCCGAGGAGAAGGGCCTGGTCGAGAAGGGCATCGCCCCGAACGTCGACTTCTACTCCGGCTCGGTCTACTACCAGCTCGGCATCCCGATCGACATGTACACCCCGATCTTCGCTATGAGCCGCGCTGGCGGCTGGATCGCACACGTACTCGAGTACCAGGACGATAATCGCCTGATCCGACCGCGCGCCCGGTATACGGGTCCGGAGGACCAGGAGTTCGTACCGATTTCGGAGCGCTAACGACACGCCGTAGAGCGGTTTGGTTTCTTGCGCTGATCGTGTTTGGCTTGTTTTGATTGTGGGTGCCACTACCGTGATCGCTCGTCGCGAAGCCATCTCGAGCGCGTCGCAACCGAAAAGTAGCCGCCTCGAGATAGTTTGACTGACCTGTGTGCGCTCACGACCTCTCCTTCGTCTTCGTCTACGGAACGCTGACTGACCGCGAACAGGCCAGTGCCGTCCTCGGGGCCGAGTGGCCAGATACCGAAATCGTCGGCGACGCCGTCCTCGGGGGCTGCCGTCAGGTCGACGGCCAGTACCCGACGCTCGCGCCGGCTGGGTCGGCGATGGAGGACGGGACAATGGGGAACGAGACGACGAGCGGTGAAACAACGGACAGTGAAGCGACAGGCGGCGAAACGACCGGAACACTGCTCGCCGTCACCGACTCGGGACTCGAACGGCTCGATCGGTACGAAGGCGTCGAGCACGGACTCTACGTTCGCGTCCGCGTGCCGTGGCTCACGAATGTAGATGCGGATACGGGTGTGGACGCGGGCGCGGACGCGAATTCGAATACGGCTACGGGAACAGCCGCAGGTACGGGAAGAAACGCAAACGCGGCCACGGACAGCCGTCCGGTAGACGAGAACAGCCAGCCCCCGGTCTGGACCTACGTCGGCAACCCCGATCGACTCGGCATCGAGTCGGCACTCGAGTGGCCCCGAGCGGCGACGTTCGAGGGGAGTGTTCGCGAGTACATCGACGCACACGATGTCGGCGTTCGAGTGGCGAATGACACCCGTGCGCCGGGCGTCTGACGGCAGTCTGAACCCGACGCCTGCTTGCGATTTCACTTTCACTCTGGAGGGGTGGGTTTTATGGTGTCTGCGTGCCCGTCTATAGTTGCACGTCACACGCCGTGCATTCCCTGTATCCCTGTCGTGTTGCCGCTGGCAGCACGTTCCTGTTCCTGTCGGGGTAGTGGGGGTGGGGCGCCGCCCGCTCGATCGTCCCCGACAGTCTTACAATATCTGCCGAATAGGCACGCATATGATCGAACTTGCTGACGTTCTCGAAGCTCAGGACCGGGTACGTGCAACATCCAGACACACCCCGCTCGAATATTCACACACCTATTCGTCGATGACCGACGCCGATGTCCACCTCAAACTCGAGACCTTCCAGCGGACGGGGTCGTTCAAGATCCGCGGTGCGACGAACCGCGTCGCGACGCTCTCTCAAGCGGAAAAAGATGCGGGAGTCGTCACCGCGAGCGCGGGGAATCACGCCCAGGGCGTCGCCCTCGCCGCCACGCGCTCTGGCGTCGACTCGACGATCGTCATGCCCGAGCACGCGCCCATCTCGAAGGTCAAAGCGACCCGTAACTACGGCGCGAAGGTCGTCCTCGACGGGACGGACTACAACGAGGCCGCCCAGCGCGCCCACGAACTCGAGGAGACGGAAGACCGTACGTACGTCCACGCCTTCGACGACGAGTACGTGATGGCCGGTCAGGGGACGATCGGCCTCGAAATCCTCGAGGACTGCCCCGATGTCGACACCGTCGTCGTCCCGATCGGCGGCGGCGGCCTCATCAGCGGCGTTGCCGCGGCGATCAAGGAGCAGCGACCCGAGACGCGCGTCATCGGCGTCCAGGCAGAGGGAGCCTCGAGCGCGGCGACCTCACTCGAGAAGGGCGAGCGAATTTCGCTCGACGGCGTCGACACCATCGCTGACGGAATCGCGACGCGAAGCGTCGGCGAGAAGCCGTTCGCCCACATTCAGGAGTACGTCGACGAGGTCGTCACGGTCTCGGACTCCGAAATCGCGGTCGCGATCGTCTACCTGCTCGAGCGCTCGAAAACGCTGGTCGAAGGTGCTGGTGCGGTACCGCTCGCCGCGCTCCTGTTCGAGCACTTCGACTACGAGGAGGGCGAGACCATCGTGCCAATCCTCTCTGGAGGGAACGTCGATCTCAACACGCTCACCAATATCATCGTCCGCGGGCTCGTCGAGACCGGCCGCTATCTGAAGATCAGAACCGTGCTCAAGGATCGTCCCGGGGCACTCGAGAAACTACTCGAGATCTTCACCGAGTATCAGGTCAACATCTACGCGATCCACCACGACCGCACCTCGCGCGAGGTCGAGATGAGCGATACGGAAGTCGAGATCGAACTCGAGATGCGCGGTCCCGACCACGTCGATTCGTTCCTCGAGGCGCTCCGTGAGGAGGGGTACGTGGTCGATATTCTGGCCTGATCGGTCCACAACACGTAGTCGATTGGCGAGGATCGGCGAGACGACCGCGTTTCGCCTGCATTTAAGACCAATCGGGAAGCAGTAGCGGGTATGAAGCGAATCATCGACACCGACGAGGCGCCATCCGCAGTCGGCGCGTACAGCCAGGCGGCAACCAACGACGACCTGCTGTTTACCGCCGGCCAGATTCCCCTGACGCCCGACGGCGATCTCCTCGACGACGAACCGATCGACGTGCAGGCCGAACAGGCCCTCGACAACCTCGTCGCCGTCCTCAACGAAGCCGACGCGACCCCTGCAGACATCCTCAAGGTCACCGTCTTCCTCGACGACATCGAGGACTTCGACGCGATGAACGACACCTACGCCAGCTACTTCGACGACGAGCCACCAGCCCGCAGCGCCATCGAAGTTGCCGCACTCCCGAAGGGCGTCGGCATCGAGATCGAAGCGATCGCGTCACTCGAGTAACCACCGTTTTGCACTCTCTTGAATGGACGACGGAGTGAACGACGAATGAATCCACGAACGAAATCCGCCCTGTTATGGGGCGCGGTCGGCTTCATGGCGTTTCTGGTCCTCGTCCAGGGCTACGCGCTGGTCGTCGAGCCGCTGGTGTCGATCATCCAGGGGTTCGCCGTCGCAGTCCTCGTCGGTGTGGGGACCGCTGTGAGCGCGTACGTACTCGAGTACCGGGTGGCGGCCTGGTCGGCGAAGCGAGCGGCGGAGCGGACGCAGGACTGACGCCGTGGGTAGACGACGCTGCTGCGGACGTTGTTCGTAGCACCGGTACTGGCAGCGGTTGACACGGTCACTGACACTGGCGCTGACGGCGACTAAAAGTAAGAGTTAAACGAGGGACGTGGTTACGATAAGGTGAGCCAGGATGGCCGAACGGTAAGGCGCACGCCTGGAAAGCGTGTTCCCTTTGGGATTCTGGGTTCAAATCCCAGTCCTGGCGTTTCTTGGATTCATTCTCCCGAGTAGCGCGGTTTACTTTTCCTCATCCGTGACTTCCGCTTCTTCCTCATCTTCGACCGCTTCGTCGGACTCAATTTCGAACGTTCCCTGGCCTCCGACCTCGATGGTTGCTTCCTGATTCGTAACTGTGATCGTAGCGGTCGCCGTCTGTGTGGCAGTCAGTTCGTCTTCGTCGGGGACGACGACTTCAATCTCCACTTCTAGCTCACGGACCCTCGTTGCACCATCGTCGTCTTCTTCGAAATCGCTCAATTCGATTTCGGTGTGCTCTGCGACGTCAACTGGCTGTGACTCTCCGAAGACATCGAGCCAAGTGAACGCAGCGGACCCGTTCGTTCCTTCAAGCGTTTCTGATCCGGTCGCTAGCTCTTCTTGCTCCGTCGTTTCGTCTCCGCCGGCCCAGGTACCGCCGTCGCCGCCATCGGTCCCTGCGAGAGACACGTTGAAGGTCGCATCACGCGTGTCCGCGTTGAATCCGGACCATTCCACAATGAGTCGATTGTCGTCGTCCTCGAGTTCATCCCCGTCGGCTATTTCGTCGGGGTCGCCGAACGTCACCGCATCGACACTACCATCGTGCGTCGTGATTTCGGCCGAGTTGGCGATCCATTCCTCGGGATCGTCGACTGCGAGTGCCGGGCTACTGCCGAACCACACGAACCCCAGTCCGGCACCGCTCACTCCTGCAAGGATCGCGGCTCCCTTTCCGAACGTCCGCCGTGTGAGTATGGAGTCGTTCTGTGTCGCTGATTCAGTAGTTTGTGCGGTCTCACTCAGTTCGTCGGTAGATGCTGGTGCCATGCGCCACACACCCAGATATCAGAGTAAAGTAATGAATAGAATTTCTATTGGAAATTACCGTCTATATCTGGGTAACCTCTCTCGATACTGCGTTACTTTTATGTAAAACTACAGACATTGGCTCGCTATGATACAGCATACCCGGAGAACGAGCACACTACGGAACATGTTCACAGCGCAACCGGAGGCAACCGTAGTGGCCACTGTAAGTTGATGTCTACCAGATCACACGACGGCTACTGGCTTCTCGGTGGTCGGTACGAGAATTCGACCTGTTTTGGGTGCTCCGAACGGAACGTGTACATCACTGAGAGGATCCTCACTGTCGTCACTGGGACAGCAGCGTGCGACTCAGCTAGACGTGCTCACCGCTCGAGTTCGATCGGTGAATCCGTCGCGATCCAGCAGTTTGCCTTCTCGCGGTCTCGAATCTCGAGCTTCCCGTCCTGACACACGATCATTTCGTAGCGGTCTGACCCGGTTGTCGTCATTGGTGGCCCAGCCCACATTCCGAAGAGAACCGCTATCGTAACGATGGGCCTACGGCCGGTTGCCGAGCCAGTACGCAGCGCGTACCGACGAGTAGTCGCCTACTACGCGCTCGACCGTCGTTTCACGCGCCACAACATTCACCCGCCCAACGACCGCTGTTATCGCTCTCAACCTCCGCTCACTACTTGCCAGTCTCGGACCTGCCGATCATCGAGCGGACAACGCTTTACCCGCGCCGAGCGAGGGTGACAGTATGTGCGGTCGCTACACACTCATGCTCGCGCAGGACGAACTCGAAGACCGGTTCGGTGTGCGGTTTGCATCGGATGGCGAGCAGTTCTCCCCGCGATACAACATGGCCCCCGGGCAGGACCTCCCGGTGATCACTGATGAGACGCCGACGACGATCCGGGAACTCGAGTGGGGATTGGTGCCGACGTGGGCGGACGATGCGAGCGGGACGAGGTCGGGAATCATCAACGCGCGTGCGGAGACGGTCGACGAGAAGCCGAGTTTTCGGGACGCGTATCGGCAGGCGACGGGTGCGGATGCAGAGAGTGCAGCGATGGAGCAGAACGCAAACGACCGCAAGACGCCCGCGGCCGGGCGCTGTCTCGTCCCCGCCGACGGCTTCTACGAGTGGGTCGAGACGGACGACGGGAAGCAGCCCTATCGAGTCGCCTTCGAGGACGACCGGCCGTTCGCGCTGGCGGGGCTCTGGGTCCGCCGCGAGCGGCCACAGGACGAGACGACCCAGACCGGCCTCGACGCGTTCGGCGGTGGGGCCGCTGAAAGTGATACTGATGGTGCTGAACCGGGGCCACTCGAAACGTTCACGATCATCACGACGGAACCGAACGACCTCGTGGCGGACCTCCATCACCGGATGGCGGTCATTCTCGACCCCACTGACGAGCAGCGGTGGCTCTCGGGAGAGGATCCAGCGGACCTGCTCGCACCGCATCCTGCCGCGGAGATGCGAGCGTATCCGGTTTCGACCGCGGTCAACGACCCAAGTATCGACTCTGCTTCGCTGGTCGAACCGATGTCGCCGTAATCGGGAATATATACTTAAAGATGGTGGGATGTCGCGTCCTGTGAGGGCGTCTCGTGAATGCGACGGAGCACGACCGTTCTGAGTGGGTCGGCGCGCACTACGGTGGTTTTACCGCGTTTCTGATGAGTGCCCACACCTCGCCCTACTCTCTCCGAATCGGTGCATTTATGTAGAATCACAATCAATGATTCGGCTGACTATGAGCCAGCGAATGCAGCAGGGACAGCCGATGATCGTGATGAGCGAGGACTCCCAGCGCGTCAAGGACAAGGACGCGCAGGACTACAACATCAGCGCCGCTCGCGCGGTCGCTGAGTCCGTCAAGTCCACACTCGGCCCGAAAGGGATGGACAAGATGCTCGTCGACTCGATGGGATCGGTAACGATCACCAACGACGGCGTCACCATCCTTCAGGAGATGGACATCGACAACCCGACGGCCGAAATGATCATCGAGGTCGCCGAGACCCAGGAGGACGAGGCTGGCGACGGCACCACGACGGCCGTCTCGATCGCCGGTGAGCTCCTCAAGAACGCCGAGGACCTCCTCGAGCAGGACATCCACCCGACGGCAATCATCAAGGGCTTCCACATGGCGAGCGAGCAGGCTCGCGAAGAGATCAACGACATCGCCGTCGACGTCGACACCGAGGACGAGGATCTCCTGCGCTCGGTCGCCGAAACCTCGATGACCGGCAAGGGCACCGAGGTCAACAAGGAACACCTCGCAAACCTCATCGTCGAGGCCGTCCGCCAGGTTACCGTCGAGGACGCCGAGGGCAACAACGTCGTCGACCTCGAGTTCCTCAACATCGAGACCCAGACCGGCCGCGGCGTTTCCGAATCCGACCTCCTCGAGGGTGGCATCATTGACAAGGACCCAGTCCACGACAACATGCCGACCTCGGCCGAGAACGCCGACATTCTGCTGCTGAACGAGCCGATCGAAGTCGAAGAGACCGACATCGACACCGAGGTCTCCGTCACGGACCCAGACCAGCTCCAGCAGTTCCTCGACCGCGAGGAAGAGCAGCTTCAGGAGAAGGTCCAGCAGATCGCTGACCTCGACGCTGACGTCGTCTTCTGCCAGAAGGGCATCGACGACCTCGCACAGCACTACCTCGCCAAGGAAGGCATCCTCGCCGTCCGCCGCGCGAAGAAGTCCGACCTCGAGTTCCTCTCGGAGGTCGTCAACGCGGCCATCGTCTCCGACCTCGGCAGCGCGTCCGCCGCGGACCTCGGCCACGGCGACGTTCTTCGCGACGAGGAGGACGAACTGTTCTACGTCGAGGGCGAGGACGCCCACGGCGTCACCCTCCTGCTCCGTGGCTCCACCGACCACGTCGTCGACGAACTCGAGCGCGGCGTCAACGACGCACTCGACGTCGTTGCGCAGACCGTCTCCGACGGTCGTGCCCTCGCCGGCGGCGGTGCCATCGAGGTCGAACTCGCCTCGCGCCTTCGTGACTACGCCGACTCCGTCTCCGGTCGCGAACAGCTCGCCGTCGAGGCCTTCGCTGACTCGCTCGAGCTCGTCCCACGCGTGCTCGCCGAGAACGCTGGACTCGACTCCATCGACACGCTCGTCGACCTCCGTGCCGCACACGACGACGGCGATGTCGAGGCCGGCCTGAACGTCTTCACGGGCGACATCGAGGACACCTACGACGCCGGTGTCGTCGAGCCAGCCCACGCCAAGGAGCAGGCCGTGACCTCCGCTGCCGAGGCCGCGAACCTCGTGCTCAAGATTGACGACATCATCTCCGCCGGTGACCTCTCCACCGACAAGGGCGACGACGAAGGCGGTGCCCCAGGTGCCGGCGGCATGGGCGGTATGGGCGGCGGCATGGGCGGCATGATGTAACTCGGCTCAGGTTACACCCCCCATCCAACCGCGCTCCCGTACGCTGTACACACTCTCGTACACCTGTACACCTGTACACCCGTACACCGCACACGTACAACCCGTACAGCCCCACTCGAATTGACCACTCACCATTGGACTCGAGTACAGAGTGGACTCGAGTACCGCCGTTCATTTTTCGCACACCACGCGTCGCCTGTGTCGCCAGCAGTGCTCTCGTGATCGGTATCGATACCGAGAGTCGTTGCTGGCCTCCCAGCAGGCTGGTGAATTATGCGTCTCGATCCCGTCCGCTTCGTATGGCATATCAAACGACAATCGGCTGGTCGCTGTTCTCCTCAGGTGTCGTCACGCTCGTTCTGAAAGTGCTCCCCGGCGACTCGCTCTGGTGGGGGCTGCTCCTGCTCGCACTGGGGATACTCGTTCTGTATATCCGTTGAGGACTCATCTTGGGCTCACGGCGAGCTGACGGAATCGGCGGCTCCGACTTTATGCGCCCCGCCGTGGTAGTTCGACACTCCTCTCACCACACCATGGACAGACGAACGTTCCCGGTGCTCACGGACGCAGATGAGCCGCTCATCACGCGGCTCGCGGCGGGCCTCGGTGAGGACGCCGGCCGCGTTCTCGCGTACCTGCTGTGCCGGGTTCGGGAGGCCGACCTCGACCGTACGGCGACGCTGACCGCGATCCACATCGGAACGAGTCTGAGCAAGAACGCTGCGCGGACGAGTCTCGACCGACTCGAGGAGCGCGACTTCGTTGAACGCACGACTATCCAGACCTCGTCGCCGGGACGGCCGCCGAACGCGTGGCACGCGGTGGATTCACTTGCGACTACTGCCCGGCAGGTCGCCGATGACCACGCCGACCGGCTGCTCCGGCAGGCAGCGCGGTTCGACGATGACGACAACGGGAACGGGGCGCCGACCGGTTCAGACCAGGAACACCGGAACGAAACCCCACAACGGGTGCGCGTCGCACTCAACTGGCATCCGAACGGCTTCCACGGGGCGTTGTTCGGTCCGGTTGCGGCTACTATCGGCGACGAGCCAGGCACACCCGATCGTCCAACCGAACCCGAGACCGGGTCCGAGACTGAGTCCGAACTCGGACTTGGACTTGAACTCGAACTCGAACTCCAACTCGAGTTGGAGTTCGAGTACCACGCCTGCCCCGGCTCGAGTGCAGCCGTCCGAACGGTCGTCGAAGACGAGAAAACGGACCTCGCCGTCGCGGGCGCAGCAACGGTGTTGTGCGAGCGCGCTGCTGGCCGTGATGTCGTGCCAGTTGCAGTCCTCCTCCCGCGCTCACCCGTCGTCCTCTACACGACACAGTCCGCCTTCGGCGAGCCGTTCGAGCGCCTCGACCAGCTTCGTGACCGTCGACTCGGCATGCCGCCAGCCTCAGAAACTGGTCTTCTCGGCCAGCTCCTGCTCTCCCAGGCCGGCATCCGTGACGCGGTCGACGTCGTTGAACTGGCTGGTGAGGAACGCACTGCACTCGAGTCCGGCGAGGTCGACGCGGTCACAGGCATGGCGGCAGATGCGACGCGACTCGAGCGTGACGGCGCGACCGTGGATGTAATCTCGATCGCAGAGCAGTATCCGGTGTACGGCCCGGCGCTGGTCGCCAGCCGCGAGGGGGTCACTGATCCCGAGACACAGGCTCGGATTCGGGCGTTTCTCGCGGCAGTAACGGCCAGTTGGGGGTGGGTACAGCGCTCGCCCTCGTCGGTTGCGACGGCGATTGCTGACCGGGCGATGAGAGCCGAGGGTGTCGATGAGGCACAGTCTCGTGAGCAAATCGAACGAACGCTCCGACTCGCCACTGATCAGTTCGCCCGAAGCGACGGCGTCCGGAAACACGGCTGGGGGTGGCACACACCCGACGACTGGCAGCGGCTCCGCGCGGCGCTCGTTCAGGGCGGTGTACTCGAGAGCCGATGCGCCTGACGCTGCTGCACGCTTGGCTCACCGCACCGACAGACCCGATCCGCCACCGTCGCTCGCCTCGCTGAACTCGAGTTCGATCTCGAGTTCGCGCTCGCGCTGTTTCGTGAACTCGATTTCCACTTCGATCGGTTCGCGGTACTCGAAGGGAATTTCCCACTCTGAGCCGGCGACGGTGACGTTCGTGTCGGCTTCGATCTGATCTGCGAGGTCTCGGAGGAAGGTGGCGGTTTCCTGCCGGGAGAGGTAGACCTCGCGTTCGAAGAAACCGTCCGTGATCGTTCGCTGTGTGCGGTCGCGGTCGTCCGGTACGTTGACCCGGTCACTCATGCCCTCGAACTACGACGAGGACGGCCATAAACCTGGACCTGATTCTGAGCCGACAGCCACGAAATCCGGTATGTCAGGTGTTCGTACCTACACAACGTTTCTGTGTGCGGCCGTGGACGACTGTCATATGTCACTCATCGAGGCGTTGGGGAACGGGACCAGGCTCGAGATTCTGCGCGAACTGTCCCGCGAGCCGAAGTACGTCTCGGAACTGACGGAGGACGTCGGAATGGACGGCAAGACGGCGGTGCATCACCTCTCGACGCTCGAGGAAGCCGGCCTGGTCGACTGGTACATGCGTGGGAACCGCAAGTACTACCGGTTGACGGCAGCCGTGGAGTTGCGTCTCGCACCCCCACCAGAGCGGACGTTCGTCCTGCAGGCAGACCAGACCGAGCCGGAGGTTTCGGAGACCGACTGAGCCCACTTTCGACTCAGTTCCCGACAGCCGTCTCACCACGTCAACGTCTACGTCCACGTCCGAACCTCCTACAGCGGAAACGCCGGCACCGAATGACTCGCCGTAATCGACACCGACACCGGCGTCCCGACCTCGTACCACGTCTCGTGTGAGCAGCGACACTCGAGTACCGGCGCGCCATCGGCGATATTCTCGCCACGCTGGCCGACTGACTCTCTGTTTTCCAGCCCGGCTGTGGACTCGAGTACTACTCGGTATCGGACTGTCGAACCGGTGAACTGGCGGTGGACGATTCGGCCATCGGCGGTGTCGGGTGCGCTGTTGGTAATGGAGATGTCGTCGGGGCGGAAGAGGAGGTCGAGGTTGTGGGTGGTGCTGTTGTTGTCCTCGTTGTTGCTGGTGGCGTCGGCGTCTGCACCGGCGTCGTTGTCACTACTGTTGCCACCGTCGTTGCGCTCCTGTGCCTGCTCTTGGTCCGTAGATCCACCCCGTTCAGCGTTGGACTGCACTGCGACACGATCTCCGTCGAGCGTTCCGATCGGCGTTTCGACGACCCCGGTGCCGTTCTGGCGTCCGGGGAGGTAGCTCGCCTGTCCCAAAAAGTCGGCGACCGCCCGCGACTTAGGGCGCATAAACAGCGATCGCGGGGAATCGGCCTGTGCGATCTCCCCGTCGATCATCACGGCGGTCCGATCGCCGACCGAGAGCGCCTCCGTCTGGTCGTGAGTCACCCAGACCGCCGTCACGTCGACCCGGTCGAGTATCTCCGAAACGGTTTCGCGCATCCGAACGCGAAGGCCGGCGTCGAGGTTCGACAGCGGTTCGTCGAGCAACAACACGTCCGGCTCCGGAGCCAGTGACCGCGCCAGCGCGATGCGCTGTTTCTGCCCGCCGGAGAGTTCGTCCGGAAACCGATCGCGGTAGTCGCCGAGCCCGACTAACTCGAGTAGGTCGTCGACGGTTTCGTCGACAGGCTTCCCTCCCCCGCCGGCCCCATCGAGATCATTGAGGCCGAAGGCGACGTTCTCTGCGACCGTCTTGTGGGGAAAGAGCGCGAAATCCTGGAAGACGATGCCGACATCGCGGCTCTCGGACGGGACGAACGTCTCGTCGGCGGCGTCTGCCACAGAGTCATCGCGGATCCGAATGGTGCCGCTGTCGGGCCGCACTAGCCCGGCGATCAGGCGTAGCGTTGTCGTCTTCCCGCAGCCGGAGGGGCCGAGTAACGTGAGTAGTTCGCCTTCCCGAACCGACAGCGAGAGGTCCGACACGGCTGGTCGCACGCCGTAGGATTTCGTGACGGACTCGAGTTCGAGCACGGGCGATTCCTCGTTGTCCGACCGCGAACGGTTTGACTCCTCGCTGTCCGATCGTGATCTATTGGATTCTCCGCTGTCCGATTGCGGATGGGCGGGTGTGTCGTCTTGAACGGGGCTCCCGCCGTCGGTCGCGCTCCGTGTCTGGGTTGGCGGGGAAGCGGATCGGCTGAACGGGTCTGTGTCGTCGCGGTCGGTCGCGTCTTCGGTCTGAGTTGGTGGGTTCATGCGTTTGGTCCCGATACGGCGACGCACTCGCCGCCAGAGTGAGGTTCCGTTGCCCGGCAGCACCCCGACGATTGCCAGCGCCGAAACGCAGACGAGGACGAGCGCGGGAACCGCCGCGTAGCCGTAGTAGGCGTTGCGCTCGGCCATCCAGATGAACGTCGCGAGCGAGTCGAAGCCGGCGGGTCGGAGGAGGAGCGTCGCAGGAAGCTCCTTCATCCCGTGGAGGAAGACCAGCGCGCCGCCGGCGACGAGTCCGGGCACGACCAGCGGGAGCGTCACCCGGCGGAAGGCCGTGCGCGGCGGACAGCCGAGCGACCGGGCGGCCTCGACGAACCGCGGGTTGACATACAGGAACGCCGTTCTGGCCGCCCCGACCGCGAGCGGCAGGTAGAGCACGACGTATGCGAAGACTAGCAACGGAATCGTCTGGTACAGCGTCGGTGCGTAGGCTGACCCGAAGTAGACCAGGCTCAGCCCGATGACGACGCCGGGCACGGCGAACCCGACGTACGTCGCGCGCTCGAGTACCGTCGACGCGAGCGAGCGATATCTGGCGGAGAGGTACGCGACCGGCAGCGCGAGCACGACCGCCGCGAGCGCGGCCAGTAGCGAGACCGACACCGAGTTCAGGGCGTACTCGAGTCGGAAGCCGAACGCGCCGACGTAGGTCTCGGGGCCGCGGACGAGCCACCACAGGAGCACCGACACCGGGAGGATGACGGCGAGGCCGACGATGGCGGCGCAGACGGCCAGCGCCGGCCACTTCCAGGCGCCGAGGTGGAACGTGTACGAGCGCGAGCCGCCGCGGCTCCCGCCGTGGATCGTCCGGTGTTCGCGCACGGCGTACTCGAGGACGAGGATGACGAGCGTGATCGCGACGAGGTGGAGGGAGAGCATCGCGGCGTAGTCGTGGGAGAGGGCGTTGTGTTCGACGTAGATCTGTCGCGTGAAGACGTTGAGTCGCAACATGGCGGGGACGCCGAAGTCGCCGGCCGTCTCGAGGGCGGCGAGCAGCGCGCCGGCGGCGATGGCGGGTTTCGTCATCGGGAGGACGACCTCCCGAAAGACCCCGAGAAGGTTGTCCTCGAGGGTGCGCGCGGCGTCGATGTACGTCTTGTCGAACGCGCGCAGCGCCGCGACGGTGGTGATGAAGACGAACGGGTAGTTGTACAGCGTGAGGATAGCGACGGTGCCGGGCATGCCGTAGAGTTCGGGTAGCGAGGAGACGCCGAGCGGTTCGACGAGCGACTGGGCCAGCCCGTGCGGCCCCCAGATGGAGATGAAGGCGTACGCGCTGGTGTAGCTCGGAATCACGAGCGGGAGCGCGAGTGCGGCCAGCCAGAACCGCCTGAAGGGGAGATCCGTCAGCACCGTCAGTATCGCGAGCGGCACCCCGATGAGCACCGAGAAGGTGGTGACGAGCGCGATCAGGACGAGCGTGTTCGCGAGAACCTCGAGCGTCATCGGCCGGAAGATGATCGACAGCGCCCGCTCTACATCGACGGTGAGCGCCATCACGCCGATCCAGGCGACGGGGACGACGATTACGGCGGCGACGGCGGCGGCCAGCAGGGTGAGTCCCCACGGTCGCGAGCGCCCGTCGTCCCCGGATTCGTCGCCTGCAGCGGCTCTGGCTCTGTCCTCGGAGGCTACTGCGTGCGCTCGCTCGGCGCTCGCCGGCGCTGTCACGCCGTCGTTCGTTCGGAATGGATCTGGTCCCATGTCGTCACTCGGAACGTCGATGTTGTTTCCCGCGTCCTCAGAGAACGTCTTCCTCTCGCAGAAGTTCGAGCGTCGGATCGGGGTCGTCGAGCTCGTTCAGATCGAACTCGGGTGGCTCGAACTCGTCCGTTCCGGGGAGTTCCGCGAGCGGTTCGACGCCGTCGATGACGGGGTACTCCCAGGTTGTCGTCGCGAAGTACTCCTGGGCCTCCGCCGAGAGCATGTGCTGGACGAAGTTCGCGGCGGTTTCGGTGTCGTCACTGTCGGCCATCACCGTGCCGCCGGTGACGTTGTACATCGCCCCCGCGTCGTCGCTGGTAAACGCCAGGCCGACGGAGTCGCCGCCGTGGTCGCGGACGACGTAGTGGTTCGTCAGCCCGACACTGACCTCGCCGTCGCCGACGGCCTGGGCCAGTGCGCTGTCGCCGCCCGGCGAGGCCTCGACACCCTGATCGTCGACCATCGACTGGATCCACGAGCGGGTCTCGTCCTCGCCGTGGAGGAGCCGCATCGAGGTGATGAACGCCTGGAACGAGCCCTGATCCGGCGGCCACATGATATCGCCCTGAAACCGCTCGTCCTCCGCATAGGCGAAGATGTCGTCCGGTAGCTCGTCCGCATCGTACGCGTCCCTGTTGTACGCCACCGCGCGGAATCGGCGGGTGAAACCCGTCCAGTGACCGTCCGGATCGACCGAACCCGTGTCGACCAGGTCGACGACCTCGTCCGGCAGTTCGACGGTGTAGCCCTCGTCCTTGAGGTGGGTCATCGACTGCGTCTCGCTGCCGTAGAAGACGTCCGCCGGCGTCTCGGCCTCCGTCTCGATCGTACTGATCAGATCCGCCGTGTCGTCGTATCTGACCTCGATGGTCAGGTCGTCGTACTGTGCCTCGACGTACTCGATCAGTTCGCCGATCCGCGGCTGGCTGCGTCCCGAGTAGATAGTCAGGTCTCCGTTCAGGTCCGGCATGTCTTCCATCGAGACACCACCCGGATCCGGTCGATCCTCTCGATACTCGGGATCACCGAGCACGTCCGATTCGTCGTCTCCGAGCCCGAGACAGCCGCTCACCACGCCCACCGAAACGAGTCCGACTGCGGCAAGGTATCGTCGACGATTACCGCTCCACCCGTCCCGCCCGCTCTCGTGGTCTCGTTCGCTCCGGTCGGGTACTCGAGTCCCACTCGATCCGTGCATGACGGACAATATCACGGTAAGCGGCTGTATAAAGCCCGAGAGTCGGGTATAGTCGTCCGTTGGAAAAGTATACACGCGTCGCTCGTCAGGGTCGCCCGTCCGCCTCGACGTGGCGCTCGAACCGGTTGGAGTGTTAAGTGGTTCAACGGTGTGGAACTCCCATGGTCGCAGCGGGAGTCGGACTCCTCCTCTTCGGCGGACTGTTCTTGCTGGGCGTGCTCCTGGTTATCTGGTTCGTCGAGGTGTTCATCGAGGCGGTCGCCCAGAGCGCCGTCTCGCTCGGGATCTCCGGCTTCTTCCTCGCCGTGATTCTGGCCGGCATCGACCTCGAGAACGCCGTGTTGGGCGTCACCGCCGCGTCGGTTGCGCTCCCCGATCTCGCGCTCGGAACCGTCTTCGGCGAGTCGCTGTTCGTGCTCGCGATCGCCGTTGGACTCGCGGGACTCTTCGTTCCATTCGAGATTGACGTTCCGTGCGTGTACCTGTTCATGCTGTTGCTCGTCCCGATCCCGGCGTTCGTGCTCTCGCTCGGCGGGACGATCGATCAACGCCAGGGAGTACTCCTCGTCGCGGTGTTCGTCCCGCTGCTCGCACTCATCTACGTTCTCGAGAGCCGATCGGAGACGGTGTACATGCTCTCGGAGGAGGTCCAGGAGAGCGTGGAGACGGATCTCGGGCCGTCGGTACAGGCGAACGGCGCCGGCGTGGACGAGGATAATGACGATCGGTCGGGTAAAATCGAACGCGAGAGCGTCTCACGCGGGTGCGTTCTGGATATCGACCTTGACCTCGATCTCGACGAGTTCGTCCCCGAACTCGGACACCGCAGCGGGCGGTTCACTCTCGGCGTTGCGCTCCTCGCGATCGTCGGGCTGACGGCCGGCTCGCTGCTCACGGTGTTCAGCGCGGAACGGATCTTCGTCGCGTTCGGCATCTCCGGTCTCGCGTTCGGCGCGACGGTGTTGAGCTTCATCGCGTCGATCGAAGAGCTGGCCCTGACCGTCGAACCGGTTCGGCGGGGGCAACCGCAGCTGGCCGTCGGAAACATCGTCGGAAGCACGGTCTTCTACACGACCGCGAACATCGGTCTGATCGCGCTCCTCCACCCGATCGACACCGGCGGGGCGGTGATGACGATCCACTGGCCGTTCTTCGCTGCGTGCTTGCTACTCGTGACGGTGATGCTAGCCCGAAGCCGCGTAACGCGCGCCGACGGTGTGCTCCTCGTGGCACTCTACGCCGCGTACTGGGTCGCGAACTTCGCCTGAGACCGGGCCACGGAGGCGACAGAAACCCGGGTCGTGAGAGGCCACAGACACCGGCCGCCGCCGCACCCTGATCGTGGCCACAAAGAACGGAGAAAAAGAGATCGATCCCGGCTACTCGATCTCGAGATATGCGTCTCCGACGACGCGGTTCCGGACGCGCTCACCGCCCGACAGGTAGGCCTCGTCGACCGCACCCTGGCTGGCGACCCAGTCGAACGTCCCGCTGCCGGTCGTATCTCGGTGCAACATGACGAGGTACGAGCGCGACTCCTCGAGTGCCTCCTCGAGTTCGATCGTGAACTCGTCGTAGGAACCGGCGTCGAGGCGCGGTGAGTGTCCGAGAACGGTCAGGTCGAACCACCGCTCGTCGCCCTCGACCTGTTCTTCGAAGTTCCGTACGGCGAGCGTCGGATCCTGAATCGAGATGAAGCCCCCGCGAGGCAGCGTCGCCGATTCGATTTCGAGGCTCGTGCCGTCCGTCGTTTGTTCGGGGAAGACGATCTCTGCCTGGGTCTCGTCGACGGCCTCCTCTTCGATCTCCTCGCCCTGTGCGTCCTCTGCGACTGGAATCTCGTCATCGTCGACATCCTCGTCTTCGTCGTCCTCCTGTGCCGCCGTACCTGCGCCCATCGCGGCGGTCGCGCCGCCGGCTGCGGTTAGCTTGATCACTGTGCGCCGGAGTACCTTGTCGCTGGTTTCGGTGTCGCTGTTGGTCTCGTGCATGATCTACGCCTCCAGTGAGTAGACGTTGAGCACCTCTTCTTCGTCGACGGAGACCGCGACGTAGTGGGTCTCTTCGTCCGGATCCTCCCAGCAGATTGGGCCGCCGCGGACGTTGCCACCGATGTCGTCCTCCCAGAGGTGCTCGCCAGTCTCGGTCTCGTAGGCGATGAACTCGCCTTCGGCCGTGCCGAGGAACGTCACGCCCGGAGCGGTGCTGACGGAGACGCCTCGTTGACTCTCGTCGCGCCACTCCTGCCACTTTAGATCGCCCGTCACCGGATCGAGCCCCGCGATAACGCCCTGGTGACCGTTCCACTCCTCGATATCGTCGTCTTCGGTCGCCCGCTCGGTTTCCATTCCTTCGAAAGGGAACTCCGGTCCGTCGTACTCGATCTCGAACCAGGAGAACTGCATCGGCGTGTTCGCCGCCGTCACGACCATCGTCCGGCTGTCGCGGTGGTACGAACTCGGCTGTGGATTCGTGCCGCCACCGAGTTCGGGGATGATCCACGGCGCGTTCTCGATGTCGTCCTGTGGCGGCAGCGACCACGTGTTCATGTGCTGGACGTAGCCCTCGCTTCGCTCGACGAGTTCGCCTGTCTCCACATCAACGGTGTAGACCCAGCCAGTCTTCGAGGGCCAGGAAGCGAGGCGACGCTCGTCGCCGTCGACGTCGGCGTCGTAGACGAGCGCCGGACTCGGCGAGTCGTAGTCCCACCACTCGTGTGGGGCGTCCTGGTAGTTCCACTGGTACTCGCCCGTCTCGATATCCAGCGCGACCTTCCCCGCGGTGTAGGGGTTCCAGCCCGGCCGGACGGTCCCGTACCAGGGACCCGGATTCGCGCAGGGAGCGATCACGGTCTCGGTCTCGGGGTCGATCGCACCCGACGCCCACGTCGTGCCGCCGGCGTGAACCCAGGACTCGCCGACCCAGAGGTCCTCCGGCGTCGTATTCACCCGCCACTGTGGTTCGCCGTCAAGGTTGATCGCGTCGAAGAAGCCGGTGACGCCCCACTCCGCGCCGTAGGTCCCCTTCATCAGTGTTCCCTCGTAGATGAGTGGCGGGAACGACGATGTCGGACCGAACGTCTCGTAGTCCAGTTCCCAGTGAACCAGTTCATCTGCGGGCTCGTCGCGGTAGACGCACGCGCCGTTGTAGTACCACCGCTCCTCGCCGGTGTAGCGGTCGATCGCGAGCACGCCGTAATCGAGCGTACTCTTGTAGACCGTATCGCCGAGCACTGCCGGCCCCCGCTCGGCAGAGGCACCGGATTCTGCAGCACCAGTCGCCGGCTCGTAAACGTGACTCCAGAGAATCTCGCCGGTTCGCGCGTTCAGCGCGTAGAGCGAGTCCGGTCCGACCGTGTAGTACATGATCGGCGGATCGCCGTGGACCACCAGCGGCGTCCCCTGGTGGTCGTCACCCTCCGCAGGGTTCTCGAGTTGGTACTCGAGTTCCAGCTCGTCGACGTTGTCGGGGGTGATCCCGTCGCCGGGGAAGTACCGCTGGCCCTCGTAGGAGCCGCCGAAGATGAGCCAGTTGTCCGTTCGTTCGCCGGTCTCGTAGAGGTCTTCCTGCGTGATTTCGACCTCGGGAATCTGGTCGATATCTCCCTGTTCGATCTCCGACTCGCCGGGTTTCTCGTCGTACGGTCCCTCGCGGATGAGTTCGACGTCCTCCAGATGTGCGGCCGGTCTGTCGTGCATCGGGTGCATGCTCACGCACCTCCGTTTCTGTTTCCGCGCCGCGTTCCGTTCCGCGGTTCGTCACCCGAACGCGTCGACCGGCGCGGCTTGCGGTTCTCGTCAGTGACGCGAACGAGATCCGTCTCGAGTGACTCCTGGCCGAGGATCATCGTCGCGGTGCTGGCGGTGATGAGCGTCGTCAGATCGTCGTCGCTGATCGTTCCCGCTGCGACGCGCCGGGCGGCGTCGCCGAGCAGGTACGCGCCGGCGAGCATCGCTTTCACGTCCCAGAGGCCGCGTTCGATCATCTCGTCGGTGAGCATCACCTTGTTCTGCCAGATGTACCAGTCGAGGCCGTCGATCCAGAGACAGACGCCGCCCATCGCCCGTTTGTGCAGCGGCGGGACGTACTCGTGGTCGACGCCGTCCTCGAACCCTTCGTCGGTCGCGTCGGGGTAGTTGATCGTCGGCTCCCACCACGAGAGCTGCTCGCTCGAAGTGACGATGTTCGTCACGAGCGCGAGCTGTTCGTCTCGCGCCAGTCCGAGCAGGGACAGCGTCTCGGGAAGGGACTCGAGTTGCAGGAGCTGTTCCGTCGTCGTCTCGATGTGTGCCGGCGTGAACGACGGCAGGTTGGACTCCGCGCTCGCGAAGAACGAGGTGTCGGTCAGGTGGTCTTCGATTCGCCACGCCGGTTCGGCGAGGTCCTGATACGGTGTGTCTCCGTACTCGGGAATCGGGTCTCGCTGCAGTTCGGGAAATCGGTCGAAGCGCTCGGCCATCGCCGACAGCGCCGTTTCGAGTGTTTCCTCGTCCAGCGAGTCGGAGAGGTCTGCCCGTACCGCTTGTCCCATCTCAGCCAGTTCGTCGGTCTCTCCGGGTGAGACGGCCGATCGGAGCGTTTGCAGGCTCGGTTCGGTCGGAACGCCTGTCGTGGGCAGTCCCAGTCGTTCTCGGAACTGTCGTTGCTGGGCGTCGGTGACGACGCCGTATCGATGCTCCCCGCCGGTGTTTGTACCGTTGCCCATGATATAAATTGACACACGCTGGCTGGCTCAATAGTAGTATCCACCTATGGGAGATTGTGAATTTAATTGTTTGAATGAGGCCTGGTCCGGTATTTGTGGCGCCACGTACGCTCTCGGCGGTGCGAACTGTTCGACCGAGCGCAGTCATCTCGAGTCGGGGCTGCTGTGGCCCTCGATCGGGTCGTATTTCGCAGTACGGGACTCGCGTGGCTGGGCGTGATCGATCGATGTGGATTTACGATTCGAAACAATAGCGGGTGTCAGTGACTACCGAGACCGACGAGACGCCGTTCGACGTCTACCGAGAGGACGTCGACCGGCCGATTTCGAGGCTGTTTCTGTCGTACGCACCGGGTCGATTAGGCTGGTTTTCCGCGGGGATGGTTGCCAATTTCGTCGCGCGGATGGCGAGTCTCGTTCCGCCGCTCCTGCTCGGCGTCGCCATCGACGCGATTTTCACCGACGCGGACGGCGCGTTCGAACTGCCGCTCGTCCCCGACGCCTGGCTGCCGGCGGAGCCCATGGCTCAGTTCTGGTTCACGATTGTTGCCATCGCCGTCTCGTTCGTCGTCGTCGCCGTCTTCACCTGGATATACGGCGTCACCGCCAACCTGTTCGCTCACAGTGTGATGCACACCGTCCGGGTCGACTGCTTCGAGAAGATGCAACGGCTGGACATGGCCTTCTTCGACGACAAGCAGACCGGCGAAGTCATGGCCGTCCTCAACAACGATACCCAGAACCTCGAACTGTTCCTCGACAACGCGCTGATGAACTCGGCGCGCCTCATCGTGATGGTCGCCGGCATCGCCGGGGTCCTGTTCTACCTGAACTGGCAACTCGCGTTCGTCACCCTGTTCGCGGTACCCGCGATGGTGCTCTTTACCCTCTGGTTCATGCGCGTCGTCGAACCCCGGTACGTCCGCCAGCGCTCCGCCGTCGGTCGGCTCAACACCCGCCTCGAGAACGCCATCGCGGGGATGGGGCTTACCAAAACCTCCTCGAGTGAACCCTACGAGGTCGGCCGCGTCAGCGACTCCTCGAAGAACCTCTTCGACCGGACAATGGACGTGCTCAAACTCACCTACGTCTACCGGCCGGGGATGGAACTGCTCGCGGGACTCGCCTTCGCCGCGACCTTCCTCGTCGGCGGCCTCTGGCTCGCGACCGGCACCGCACCGGGACCGCTGACCGGCACGCTCTCCGTCGGCGACTTCGTCGTCTTCCTGATGCTCACCCAGCGCATCGTCGACCCGCTCGCGGAGGTTTCGAACATCGTCGACCAGTACGAGAACGCCAAGGCCTCGAGCGAGCGCGTCTTCGGGCTGATGGATATCCCCGTCTACGTCGACGACCCCGAGGACCCGGTCGACATCGAACCCGAAGCCGTCGACGGCCGCGTCACCTACGATCACGTCTCGTTCAGCTACGGCGAGACCAACGCCCGACTCGGCGACGATACCGACCCCGAAACCGTCGTCGAGGACGTTTCCTTCGAGGCCGACTCCGGCGACACGGTCGCACTCGTCGGCGCGACGGGTGCCGGCAAGTCGACGCTGCTCAAACTCCTCCTTCGACTCTACGACGTGCAGGAGGGCTCGATTCGGCTCGACGGCCACGACGTGCGCGACCTCGCGCTCGCGGACCTGCGATCCGCGGTCGGCTACGTCGGCCAGGACACGTTCCTCTTCGACGGCACCATCGCCGACAACATCCGCTACGGCCACTTCGAGGCCAGCGACGAGGCCGTCCGCGAGGCCGCAAACGCTGCCCAGGCTCACGAGTTCGTCACCGAACTCGAGTCCGGCTACGAGACGCGGGTCGGCGAGCGCGGCGTCAAACTGTCTGGCGGCCAGCGCCAGCGAATCGCGCTCGCACGGGCTGTCCTCGCCGACCCGCCGGTCCTCATTCTGGACGAAGCGACGAGCGCCGTCGACACGAAAACCGAGCGGCTAATCCAGGAGTCGATCGATCGCCTCACCGAAGACCGGACGACGCTCGCCATCGCGCATCGGCTCTCGACCGTGAAGGACGCCGATACGATTCTGGTCATGTCCGACGGGCAGGTCGTCGAGCGCGGCACCCACGACGACCTCCTCGAGGCTGACGGTCGCTATGCAGCCCTCTGGAAGGCACAAGCTGGTCATCTCGAATCGATGCCAGTGGCAGAGGAACTCGAGTAGGTTGGCTGCGTTGGGCGTCACGCAGTCGCGCCGGGTCGTTCTCTCGAGGGGTGTCCAGTAGCGTCGGATGGGATCGAACGTACTCGAGTGGAATCGAAAGTGAGCGGAGACGATGTGGTCTCGAGTTGGTGCAAGCCGACTGATTGTGGTTGTAGTTGTCGCTGCCGTTGTCTCTGTCTCTGTCGTTGCGGTTGCGGTTGCGGCTGCGACTGCGAGTGCGGTTGTACTCGTGGACCGATCTGCGTTGTCGGGCTGTTTCGCGCCCCGATCAGGCGTCGTCGCCGACGTCGAGTTCGAACTGCTCGTTCTCGGAGACGGCGTTGAGCACGACGCTCGTGTTCGAGGCCTTGATGTCGGGGTCGGTCAGGAGCTCTTTGATCTGGTCGTTCATGCCGTCGGTGTCTTTGAATTTGCCGATGGCGATCACGTCGTAGTCGCCGGTGACCTCGTAGACGCTGATCATCTGGCGGTGGTCACGCAGCGTGTCCGTGATGTCGGGGAGGGCGTTCCCTTCGACCTGCAGCTGGATAACGGCAGTCACGTCGTAGCCGACGGCGTCGTAGTCCACTCTGGGTGTGTAGCCCTCGATGACGCCTTCGTCTTCGAGGTCCGAGAGGTGGTTCGAGACCGTCGTAACCGAGACATCGAGTTCCTCGGCGAGGCTGCGGAGGCTCGCACGCCCGTCCCCGAGGAGGGCATTCACTAGTTTTGCGTCGAGATTTTCGTACGTCATCATGTTCACCCACTCATCCAGGCCTTTAGAAATTTACGAATATTCAATTCCACTCCGGTGAGCGAAGAATTGCTCAGAACAGTAGGGTTTTAGTCGGGGAGTTACTTGGCTACCACGACAAGAAAGATGACAAGCGGAAACATCACGGCTGCCGAACAAGATGTCCTCGACGAGATCGAGGAACACGATATCGATTTCCTTCGTCTCCAGTTTACTGATATTCTCGGAACCGTCAAGAACGTCTCGATACCGGCACGACAGGCCGAAAAAGCCTTCGCAGAGGGGATCTACTTCGACGGCTCGTCTATCGAAGGCTTCGTTCGAATCCAGGAGTCGGATATGCGACTCACGCCCGACCCGGATACGTTTGCGATCCTTCCGTGGCGCGACCGCGAGGATGGTGCATCCGCTCGCCTCATCTGTGACGTCGTGAACACCTCGACGGGCGAACCGTTCGAGGGCGACCCGCGCTACGTTCTCAAGCGTGCACTCGATCGCGCCGAGGAGATGGGCTACACGGTCAACGCCGCACCCGAACCGGAGTTCTTCCTCTTCGAAGAGGACGAGGACGGGCGCGCAACGACGAAAACGAACGACGCCGGCGGCTACTTCGACCTCGCACCGAAGGACCTCGCGAGCGACGTTCGCCGCGACATCATCTACGGCCTCGAGGACATGGGCTTCGAAGTCGAGGCCAGCCACCACGAGGTCGCCGAAGGACAACACGAGATCAACTTTACCTACGACGACGCGCTTGCGACCGCGGACAACGTCGCGACGTTCCGCACCGTCGTCCGCGCGATCGCCGCCCAGCACGACTACCACGCGACGTTCATGCCGAAGCCGATCCCGAAGGTCAACGGCTCGGGCATGCACACCCACATCTCACTCTTTACCGACGACGGTGAGAACGCGTTCCACGACGGTGACGACGAGTTCGACCTCTCGGACGAGGCTCGTGCGTTCACCGCCGGGATTCTCGAGCACGCACCTGCCATCACCGCGGTCGCGAACCCGACGGTCAACAGCTATAAGCGCCTTGTGCCGGGCTACGAAGCACCGGTCTACATCGCCTGGTCCGATCGCAATCGCTCGTCGCTCATCCGCAAGCCGGCCGCCCGCGTTCCCGCTGCCTCGCGCGTCGAACTGCGCTCGCCCGACCCGTCCTGTAACCCGTACCTCGCCATTGCGGTCATGATCCACGCCGGACTGAACGGCATCGAAAACGATCTCGACTGCCCCGATCCCGTTCGTGAGAACATCTACGAGTTCGACGAGCAGAAGCGTGAAGAGTACGGTATCGAGACGCTCCCGTCGAATCTCGGTGACGCCATCGACGCCTTGGAGGAGGACGACGTTGTCTACGATGCTCTCGGCGAGCACGTCGGTTCAAAGTTCGTCAAGGCAAAGCGCCAGGAGTTCGAGGAGTACCTGATCGACGTCTCCCAGTGGGAACTCGACCGCTACCTCGAGACGTTCTGAAGCCGCGAACGCACGTCTACTGTTTTCAGCCCTGCGTGTGGCCTGATTTGCCCGAGTATGCGCGTGGGTGTGATCCGATTTGCCTGAGTGTGACCCAAGTGCGGACAAGCCGTAGACTACTGCTCAACAGCTCCGACCCGTGATCGCGGCGACGACTCGTCCGTTACGAGTCGCGGCAACCCGACAACCGTCACGCCACCCGTGACGCCGACCGCGAACCAGACCAGCAGGGACTCGAGTACCACCAACACGAGCGCGACGAGCGCCAGCGCCGCGACCCCGATCGTGGCGCGAAGGAGCACGCCTGCGGTGACCGACCACGGCGTCCGCGGCGGCGGGGCGTACTGCCAAACGGTGAGTGCACCCACTGCCCCGCCGAGTAACGCCGCGCCGTCGAGTCGATTCCCGGTCACGAGCGCGAGCAGCGCGATTGTTGCGGTGAGGACGAACAGCGCGCTCGCCGCCCGGTGTGGGTTGCGGGCACCGACCCAGTACTGTACGGCGAGTGCGACTGCGAGATACCCGAGCGCGACCGCGACGCCGACGATAACGTCGATCGGGAAATGAACACCGAGTACGACCCGCGAGAGCGAAACGAGCGTGATCATCACCGCCGCGACGAGGGCGCGCTGGCGGCGCGTCCCGACGGGGGACTCGAGTGCGAGCATGGTCCAGATGACGGTGCCGGCGATGGCGTGGCCACTGGGGAAACTGGTGGTGGCGACCTCGACGGCGGGAGCGTAGAACTGCTCGAGGCCGATCGGAAGATCCGCAGGTGCGAGTGGCGGGGGGACGTCCGGCCGCGGTGTCGCGAACAGTCCCTTGAGTCCGACCATGACGGCGTAGCCGCCCATCACGATGGCGAGCCAGGAGGCGAACCGCTCGCGGTCGCCGAACCAGTAGGCGAGTACGACGGCCGGAGCGACGAACCAGACGCTCCCGAGGTGTGAGAGGAGCGCAAAGAGGAGGGCGGCCCACTCGGGGAACAGCTCACTGACGGCTTCGACGGTGGTGGGGTCGAACCACATCGACTCTCGCTACACCCAATGCGTTGTTATAAGCACCGATTAGTTAGATCGAATACACCATGTTCGCTGTGCGTGCTGTGATGTGCTGTCCGTGTACTACCAGAGTGGTGTGGGAACTGAACTGTCGGCTGAGAACTGCGTTGTGGACTGAGAACTGAATTGTGGACTACGAACTGAACTACCAACTGAGAACTGAACTGTCAGCTTGGAACTGCACGCTGAACTGACAGCAAAACAGGACCGAAACAGCATGGGACGACACTGACTACGGACTCAGGACCGCCAGTCGCCGATCCGATCACGGAGTCGCCCCGGAATCCCGAGCACCGACATGCCGGCACCGAACAGCACCATCAGCAGGTAGACACCGAGCGTCGACGTCCAGACGACGAACATCGCCAGAATCGCCCAGCCGCCGCTGAGGAAGTAAAACGCCGCAATCGCCATCGCGGTGCCGTAGAGCAACACGAGGTACGGTCCCCAGCCGTGGGCGTGGCTGTGGCGGACGCGCCGACGAACGTAGCGTTTGAGTTCGCCCTCGAGTGACTCCTTTTCGACCGTCCGGCGTTCGACGTTCTCCTCGAAGGTCTCGACGCGGTCGCGCAGACGCTCGATCTCCTCGCGGAGCACCTCGGGATCGTCGGACCGGTCTCGAGTGCGGGCGCTGGCTCGGCGCTGACCGGTACCGGTGCTCCTCGCGCGATCCGTCTCGGTCGGCTCACCTGAGCCGTCTCCCGTCTCCGACGCAGCCGGTTCGTCCGCGGCCGTCGATTCTGACGGGGCGGGCGAGTCGGCTGATTCGGCTGGGTCGGACGGTCCAGACGACTCCGAGCGCTCCGTCGGCGTCCCCTCGTCGGCCCCCGTGGCGTCGTCGGTCATCGCTTCTGTCTGAACCTGTCGAGCGCCGGGACTTTGTAGCTGCCGATCCACTTCACGGTCGGCGAGAACGGCGTTGCAGACCGCGCCGAAGACGAGGATGATCGCGCCGGCGTAGAGCCAGATCAACACGAGAAAGACCGCGCCGAGCGCCCCGTAGAGCGCGTACCCGGTCGCGACGTTCGCGTACAGCGAGAAGGCGTGACTGAGCGCAAGCCAGCCGACGGCGGCGATGAGCGCACCTGGTGTCGCTTCTCGGAACCCGACGTCCTTTCCCGGAAAGACCACGTAGAGCGGCAGGAACGTCACGAACAGCGCGAGCAGGATGAACAGCGGCCCGATCGCTCGCACGATCGGCACGAACTGAATCACCAACTCGAGTCCCCCGACGAGCGCGAGACCGGCCGAAATTGCGAGGAAGACGATCGTCGCGTCCCAGAAGGTGTCGAGCAGGGATTTCGAGCCGGCGGTGCCGTACACCTCGGAGAACGCGCGGTCGAGCCCGCGAAGGACGCGGCTCGATCCCCAGAGGAGCCCCAGCGCGCCGACGACGGTCGCGCTCTGTCGACCGGTGTCGTCGACGATGGTCTCGGCGAGTACCTCCTGTGCCGCCGGTGTGAGGACGTCGCCGGCCCCGGCGGTGAGCCGGGCCGCGAGCGCTTCGCCGCCGATCGAGGCGGCGATCCCGAGCGCTAACAACATGAGGGGGACGAGCGAGATGAAGCCGTAGAAGGCGACGCCGGCGGACAGCAGCGTCAGCTGTTCGGTGCGCGCGAGGCGAACGATCCGCTTGCCGGTTTCGATGTGGTCGTCCCTGCGTTCGAGCACGAGTGTCTAGACGCGGGGGACGACCAAATACGGGCGGCCCGTCTCTCAGCCGAGATTCCCTTCCGTTGCCGTGCGGATCTCGCCGATGCTCGCGTCCGTCTTGAACGTCGTGCCACCGTAGTGTGCCCGCGAGGCCTCGTAGCCCACCTCGCGCAGATCAGCGAGAAAGTCGTCCATCGCGTTCGCGGGCAGTCCCCAGTTGCGACAGAGTTTGTGCTGGTCGTAGTGAGTCGGCTCGTCGAGTTCGGACTCGAGTTCGAGACAGAGTTCGCGTGCCTTCTCGGCCGTTCCGAACTCGTCGGGTGCGGAGACCTCCTCGCGAACCGCGGCGACGAACTCGGGGTCGCGAATCGACCCGAGCCACACCGGCCCCGCTGTGAGCATTCGGTTTCCGTCGCAGTGTGGACACGTCTCGACCGGGTCTGCAAGGAGGCCACCCTCGTGCTCGCGGTAGAGACAGTCCTCACAGTGGTGGATGTGGCCCAGTTCGTCGACGGCCGCGTCGGCCGAGGTCGCCTTGTGCTCGAGTTCGAGGTAGGTCCGGACGTAGTGACTGGTCGCGTGGGTGAGGATCGGTTCGACGCCGACGTCGAAGCGGGCGGCGCTGCGGGCGAGCGCGGAGAGGAGGATGCGAACACCCATCTCGGCGTGGTAGTCGGTGTTTCGCGGCACCGCAGAATAAGAGCGGACGCCGCTGTTGAAGTGTGCGCCACAGAGCGGGGCCGTGTCGGTTGCGGTGACACAGACCAGGTCGCGACAGTTCGCGAACGCCGCGTCGGCGAAGGGCATCGGCGTCCCATAGGGGTCGAGGTCGATCACGTCGAACACCTGCTCGTGCATGAGCGCGTTGACGTTGCGGTGTTCGACGGTTCCCTCACAGTCGTTGCGCGCGAGGTTCGACCGGGCGAGGTCGATCGCGTCCTCGTTGACGTCGCTGCAGGTGACCTCCCAGCCGTCGGCGGCGGCCCGAACGCCGCGGATACCGCTCGCGGTCATCGCATCGAGGTAGGACTCGGCGCGCTCCTCGCGCTCGCGGTAGGCTCGCAGCGTCGCGATCGTCAGATCCCGGTTCAGTTCCTGGCGCGGGTTGTAGAAGACAGATTCCTCGACCCCGTCCGTCTGCTCACCCGGGACCTCGAGTTCGACCCCACCCTCGGTGATGCGCATGTCTATCTCATCTCTCGTCGGTAGCGGACGAAAAGCGCCGTGGTATAGAGCGCCCGCCCGCGCCGACTACAACCAAACCGATTTTACAGTCGGGGACACAGTCACGACTGTGCCGGACGTGACTCCCGTCGAGCGCTGGCAGGCCCAACTCGAGGAGGCGGGTGAGTTGACCCCCGACGTGGTTCAACAGATCTCGCGCCTCCACGGTGACCGCGGCGTCCAGGCCATCGAGGCCGTTGGGGAGAATCGCGTCAAATCCTATCGAGACTTTACGATCGTCGTCGGCTACGACGACGAGTACATCATCGAGGACGGGGGCTGTACCTGCAAGGACAGCGAGTACAATCTCGACGCGGACGATCCGACGGACCTCTGCTGGCACGTCCTCGCGGTTGCCATCGCACGACGCGTGGGACACGTCGATTACCACGATATGTGGTATTCCGAGGTTCGCGAGTTTCTGTAGTGGGTTGTGACACGGAGAGTGGTCGCTCGATCGTTAGTACAAACTGAAAAACAACTGCACGTACATAATCGAGAAAATCACCAGAATGCCGCCGACGAGCACCGTCATCGCGACTTCGAGCGGGAACGGATCGCTGTCGTCGATCGCAGACGGCTGTTCGCGCCCGAGTCGGACGAGTCCGAATCCGAGTGTGGCGACGGCGACAGCGAGCGGAATCAGCGCCGGCATGAGCGCCGTCTGAATCGTCGACACCAGCGGTCCAATCCAGCCAACGGCCATCACACAGAACCCGAGATTCATCAGCTGCCACCAGCTCACTTCGCGTCCTCCTACCGTGACGGACTCGCGAACGCCTGCGAGCACGAACGCCGCCGAGCCAAGCAACACGAGCACGGTCCCACCGACCGAAACCGGCGAAAGTTCCGTCGTCTCGGGTGGCGTCCCGTCCTCGGTCTCCATCTCCGTCCCGGTACCCGTCCAGACGCCGGACTCGAGTGCGAGTAGTTCGCCGATGACGGTGAGCCCGAAGACGGTGCAGAAGACGACGCCGAGAACGAGGCTGATCTGGCGCTGGAGGCGGCTCATGTCGTGTTCGTTGGATGGTACGGCGTGGAGCGTCTAAATGGTGGTCGTAGGAGTGGTCTCGGTAGTGACGAGAACGGAGCAATGAGTGCGTAAAGTACCACGGGTCAGGTGACCCGTGGAACTCTCGCTGTACTCTTTAGACGACTGCGTTCAGACGCCTATTGCTCTACTGCTCAGCGGTCTGCACAGAGTTCGACGAAGTTCCGCAGAATCTGCAGTCCCGTCTCACCGCTCTTTTCGGGGTGGAACTGGGTGCCGAAGACGTTGCCTTCCTCGTTGGCGACGATCGAAGGGAATTCGCGCTCGTAGTCGGTGCTCGCGACTGTGCTCGCCTCGTCGTCGGGGACGGCGTAGTAGGAGTGGACGAAGTAGGCGTACTCTCCGTCGACTCCCTCGACTAACGGGTGATCGCGCTCGACGGTCAGTTCGTTCCAGCCCATGTGCGGGACCTTTTGCCCGTCGTCGAACCGAACGTTCGTGCCGGGGATGAGGTCGAGTCCTTCGACGGCCGATTCGCCGTCGGTCGTCCCTTCCTCACTCGCGGTCAGCAGCATCTGCATCCCGAGACAGATGCCGAACAGCGGCTGGCCGCGCTCGGCGACGGCGAGGAGGTCCTCGCGGATCGGATCGGCGTTCTCGACGCCTTCGCGGAACGCGCCGACGCCGGGGAGGACGACACCGTCGGCGTCGGCGAAGGCGTCCGGATCGTCGGTGATCTCGACGTCGGCACCCGCTCGTTCCAGTCCGCGCGTCACGCTTCGGAGGTTCCCCAGCCCGTAGTCGACGACGACGACGGAGGCGAGAGATTGCTCCGCGTCAGCAGCAAGGGTGCTCATACCGGATCTGGGGGCGGCGCGTTGAAGTGTATTGCCATTCGCGCAATCGCACGCGGCGTTCGGTCCGTCGGTTCTGATCGGTTTCGGTGAGGTCAACGGTCAAAGGGCGGCGACTGGTGGTGGATCGTCGAAGCGATGAATCTCTCCTACTGATCGGAGAGGAAATCCTTGCGAAGCCCGATCAGGATGAGAATCATGACCAGGGAAAGGGCGATGATGGGGAGGTCTCCGTCAGTTGGCTGATCGGCGATAGATGCCGTGTGCTTGACCAGAAGTCCGGTGAAGAAGGTCAGGGCGGTGAGCAGTCCCCACGACGAGAGAGCCAAGATACCAAGCGATGAGAAGAAGGCTAGTGTGATCAGTAAGATATCGAGGATGGTCGATGCCGACCAGATGAGGGATACCCCGTAGATGAAAATGAGGGCTGACAGCACCTTAGCCACGTCCTCATTGGAGTATTCTGGGTGGTCGTCCGTTGATTCGTGAGTCTCCATTTTGTCGATTGTCGCTTCGTTCACATTTATGTTTTCGGGGTAATTACTCTTCGAGTCCCCCGAAGCAGTGGTCGTGTTCGCAGTGATCAAGGGGAACCCCCGGGAGATCGGCCTCACTCAGGGTATTACCGGTCTCTGTCGTGTTGTTGCTGCAGTACTCACTACTATCTACATTACCAGTATCGTGAGATTCCTGACTAGACCGAGCCTTTTTGGGTGTCCGGTCTACGGCCGATACGGTCCGTTGCTGTATCATAGCCTGTTACCTCCACGGACCTTTTCTGAGGTCCCTTACGGACCTCGAAAACCAACTTCTGACCGGCAGCTCCGCGGCTCACATCGCAGAGTGCACACCGTGTTGACTGCCTCTGACTGCAGATCTCGCCTGTGAACGGAGGCATATAGGGTCCGAAAGTGTACGGCTACGCATGACTGATACAGACACCGATACCGACGACGCCCGAACCGACCCCACCCACGACCCCGAATCCATCGTCCGCGACTACTACGACACCGTCGACGACGAACGCTACGACGACCTCGTCGAACTGTTCACCGAGGACGTCCGCTACGAACGCCCCGGACAGGGCGCGATCACCGGCCGTGAAGCTCTGCGCGAGTTCTACCTCGAGGGCCGCCCACTCGAGAACGGCAGCCACGAGGTGCACGATGTCGTCGTCGACGACCAGACGAACACGGCGGCAGTCCGCGGCAGTTTCTCGGGCGTCCAGCACGGCGAGTCCGTCGAATTCGGCTTCGCGGATTTCCACGAACTCGAGGACGGCCGGATTGCGCGGCGCTACACGTTTACGGATCGAGACGAAGTCTGAGTTCTCTCTAGAAGCCGTCGAGTCGCGTCTGCCCGCTCGTGTTGTCACTGCCGTCGACACCCGCCAGTTCGGCGGCGCGCTCGAGTGCGGACTCGAACGTCTCCTCCTGGCTTCGGTCGTACAGCGTCGCCGCGGGGTGGACGCAGATCAGGAGCCGTCGGGGCGTGCCGTTGATGCGAACGTCCTCGACGGAGCCGGCTTCCTTCGTCACGGCAACGTCGCGGTCGAGCAGGTGTTCCGTTGGTACTTTCCCGAGCGTGACGATCACGTCGGGGTCGAGCAGTTCGATCTCCTGTTCGAGATAACCGCGGCAGTTCTCGAGTTCGTCCGCCGTCGGATCGCGGTTCTCCGGCGGGCGACAGCGCACGCAGTTGGTGATGCGAACGGTGTCGCGATCCAGCCCGACGATTCGCAGTTGGCCGTCGAGCACGGAACCGCTGCGGCCGACGAACGGCTCGCCCTGGCTGTCCTCCTGTGCGCCGGGGCCCTCGCCGACGAACAGGATGTCGGCGTCTTCGGGGCCGGTGCCGTTGACGATCTGGCTACGAGAGTCGACGAGTGCGGGACAGCGCTCACACTCGGTGACACAGAGGTCCTCCATCTCTCCCATAGGTGTGGCTCAGACGGCCGCCTACTACGTCTTTCGGGTCGCAGGTGCGCGTCGATCGCTCTCCGCGACGGGGACGGCCCGGATCAGCCCAGCCGAGCAGCCCGAACCGACTCGAGTGCACTCGCCACGCGCTCGTACGGTTCGGCCGCCGTCACGTCGACGCCGAGCGCGTCGAACGAGGTGCTCGACTCACGCCGACCCGTGTGCCGGAGGAACTCGAGATACGCCTCGGCCGAGAGGGCACCCGACTGAAGCCGCCTGACGGCCGAGACGGCCGCGACGGTGCCGGTGACGTACTGGTAGTTGTGGTACGGATCGCGGGTGTATGCCTGCTGTCGCCAGGGTGCGCCGCGCGTCGCTGCAGCCGTGTCGCCCTCCGGTGGCGTAACCGGCGCGCGAAACTCGGCGGCGATGTCCGCGTACAGTTCCGAGAGCCGATCCGGCGTCAGGTCGGTCCCCGACTCGGCGGTTCGGTACACTTCGTGGAGGAACGTCGCGCTCTCGCCGGCGCCGTAGACGTTGCCGGCGAGGAACTGCGCTCGGCGCTCGCGGACGAACGGGACGAGTTCCGGTCGTCCCTCCTCGCGGAGATGGTCAGCTAACAGCAGTTCGTGGACCAGACTCGGCACCTCGCTGATCGGCCGCGGGCTGTTCACGTACCGCGGCGGCTGAGACGCCCGCATACACTCGATGTGCATCGCGTGGCCGAGTTCGTGCGCGAGGTAGAACGCCGTCCGCACGTCTTCGCGGAAGTTCGCGAGCACGAACGGGCCGGCGTCCGGGCTCGAGGGACAGTACGCCGGAATGTCCGTTCGCTTTCGCGCCGTTGGATACACGTCGATCCGGCGCTCGTCGAGCATCGACTCGAGTCGGTTCCGATAGTCCGCACCGAGCGGCTCGACCGCGGCCAGGAGGTGGTCGCACAGCTCCTCGAACGTGATTTCGGGAGCGTCCGCGTCGTCGGGACCCACCGGCACCCGCTCGTCCCACCGGCGCAGCGTCTCGACGCCGAGCAGGTCGCGGCGGCTCTCGAGTAGCCCGTGATACGCCTCGAGGTGATCGCGGACGTTCTCGAGGACCGCGTCGTGAGCGGCTTCGGTAAACGAGGTGTGCATTCCGGTGTCGGGATAGCTGGGTGCTGCGAGCGCGAGTTCGCGGACTGACTCGTAGTTTCGAACCGCTGCGAGGGCGGCGTGAGCGCGCACTTTCTCGGTGAGCGCCGCCGCGAGCGCGTGGTCGTGGTCGGCCAGCGCGTCGATGTACGCCGTGTGCGCTCGGCGGCGGACCGATCGGTCGGGGTTCTCGAGTGCCTCCCGATACGTGCCGTGGTCGATGGCGATCGGATCGCCGTCAGATGCTTCGACGGTTGGCGGGTCGAAATCGCCAGTCTTGATCGCAGCGATCGTATCCGTCTGGGTCTCGATGACGGGTGCGAACGCGCTGACGACCGATTCGGTATCAGCGTCGCGAGTGTGGGGTGCCTGCGCGAGGAGGTCGTCGAGATAGGCGTGCCAACCGTCGAGTGCGTCGTCTCCCTCCTTGCGGAAGGCGCGCACGCTCGCCGCATCGCGCTGAATCCGCCGCTGTAGCCCGCGAACGGCCTCGTCGACGCTGGCGGCGAGCCGCTGTCCGCGACTGTGGCGGTCGCGTCGCTTCTCGTCCGTCGGATGCTCGTTTCGGTGCAACTGCGCGTAGAGGGTCAGCCGACTCTTGGCGACCAGCACGGACTCGATGGACTCGAGTGCGGCTGCCAGCGCAGCGGGTGAGTCGGTCGGCTGCTGGTGGTCGTGTAGCGTTTCGAGCCGGGACTCGAGTTCGGCTGCGGCGCGTGCCCAGTCGGCCGGCGTTTCGTAGAGCCGAGTCAGGTCCCAGGTGTACTGGTCGTCCAGTTCGTCGCGTGTCGGATAGTCTGTCATGTGAGTCGTGACGGAGCGGTGTGCGGGCGTTGCGGGGTCGGAAAACGAGGCGAATTACTGGGTCATCCGTCACTCACTGGCTACCGTGTGATTCGACGGCGAGCACGTAACTGTTCGCCTGGTATGGTCAGTGATACCAACCCGCACTACTGCCGAGCCGTCGCGACTTGGTTTCGTCTCGAATCATCACACGTTCATTCAGAAACTCCCAGGAGAACGAACAGAACTCACTTACTCCGCTCCGGTGACTCCCATCGTATGTCTCGCGAGTGGTCTCGACGATACCTGCTCGGGGTCGCCGGTGTGAGTGCAGTCGCCGGCTGTCTCGACGCGGGTGGCGATGGCGAACCCGAGTCGACCGACGGTTCTGAGCCGGAGCAGTCCGGCAATGATGATGGTGATGAGGATGGCAGTGACGGTGCTGACGACACCGCCGACTCGAGTGGCGACGACAACACGACGACCACCGACGACGGGGTGACGGTCCACGGTGACTACGAGCTGACCGAGGTTCGTGCGGAGGAGCCGGACGGCACGGAACTCGCGGCCGTCACCGCGCTCATCGCCGATACGCCGGAAAAGGCCTCGCAGGGGCTCAGCGGCACTGAAACGCTGCCGCCGACGTACGGCATGCTGTTCGTCTTCGACGAGGTGGACGACCACGTTTTCTACATGCCGGAGATGAACTACGGCATCGACATCATCTACGCCGACGACGAGGGCACGATCACCGAGATTCACCACGCGCCAGAACCCGGCCCGGACGAGGACGGTGCCGACCACGAGTATCCCGGACGCGGACAGTACGTCCTCGAGGTAGTCTACGAGTGGACGGAAGAACACGACGTGAGCGAGGGCGACGTGTTGGCGTTCGACCTCGAGGAGACGGTGCCAGCGTCTTCGTAAGTTTAGTCGTCTTGGCCGTCGTAATCGTCGTACTCGTTTCCCACAGCCCGCTCGTAGGTATCACCGGCCCGAGCCGCGAGCCGCGCGACGCGAATCGGCTCCGGTCGCCCGCCAACCGGTGTGAACGCCCGAATTACTGACTCGACCTCCTCGCGGTCACAGCCAAGCCATCGGGCGTAGACCGTTTCGTCGTTGACCGTCAACTCGGTTCGCGGTGGCAGACTCCGATAGACCGCGAGTCAACGCTGGAGTCCCTCGCCCGAGAAGGCCTCTCGTAAGTCGTCCTCGAGTCCGGGACTCGCTTCGAAGGTAACTGCGAGAACCGGCCGTTCGGCTGCCTCGTGGATCCGCGCGAGGTCGAGAATATTGTACCACGCCGGGGCGATGGCACCGAGTAGGACGTACCGCACGTCCGGCCGCTCCAGATCCGTCAGGAGTGACACGACGGCGTCGGTTGCGTCGGTTCCGCCGACCGTACACTGGCCATAGGTAAGACCATCGACGACGCGGTCAGCGCGGACGACAGCGCCGGCCAGGGTGCTCCTGTTCCGGTGGACAGCGTCCTCGCCGTCGTCGACACTGCTCCTGTCATCGCTTCCACTGCTGTCTGCGCTTCGGGCAGCGTCGTCACTGGCTGCGTCTCGAGTACACGCATACCGACCACATCGATACTGTCCTCGTCGCTCGTGCTCACGCCGACCGCGGTACGATTCGGCGATGCCCAGCGCTCGTACCCCGGATTTCATCGGCGCTGCCCGCGATCGAAATCGAGTTCGGCGTTAGCCGTCGCCGGCTTCGTCTTCGTCCTTGATATCCTTGAGACGGTCGAGGAGTTCGTCGCTCGACGCCCCGTTTTCGAACTCGATCGTTCCATTGTGGCTGTTCTCCCCTGATTTTACGGCGTCATCCTCATCAAAATCAGCGTCCACTTCCTGCTGCTCGGATTCGTCGTAGCTTCCGAATCCCATACAGTATCTCCTTGGACCCCGGCGTTCAAAAATTCCGTGGTCACCCGTTTATATTCGTTTACGTACTGCGTGAGACGGCCCTGTGAGTCCTTCTACGACACGTTTCTCGGATTTTAGGACAACACACAATCGGACTTCCGGCTGGCGGGGCGGCGAAATCAGACGGCACGATTTTGATCCCGGCACTCGAGTACACCCGTATGGAGGTACACCACGTCACCGAAGACGCGGAGACGTTCACCTGTAACGCATTCCTCGCGGTCGGCGAGGAGACGACCCTGGTCGATGCGGGCGCGTGGGACGGCGTCGTCGACACGATTCGCGAGTATACGGACGACGTCGACGCTGTCGTTCTGACACATCAACACGGCGATCACGTGAGTCAACTCGACGCGGTCTGTGAGGCGTTCGATCCGGCGGTGTACGCCTACGACCACCACCCACAGCGCGATCACCCGATCGACGACGGTGACACGGTCCAGATCGGCGACGAGACGTTCGACGTGGTCTACACGCCGGGGCACGCGGACGATCACGTCTCGTTCGTCTCGGAAACGACGCTGTTCTCAGGGGACGTGGTCGTCCACGACGACGGCGCGTTCGACTACGGCAGTTTCGGACGCACAGACATGGCTGGCCAGTCTCGCGAACAGCTCATCGAGAGTATCGAGCGGCTGCTCGAGCAGTTCCCGGACACTGTCGAGCACATGTACGCGGGTCACGGCGACGTCTTCCACGGCGACGTTCGCGACGTCGTCGAGACGGCACTCGAGCGGGCCGAGAAGCGCGAACCGAAGTATCCAGACGGCTGAACGCACCAGGCTCGTCGTGTCGCCCGGTTTCGTTTTTGCGTCCGTACCAGCGTCGATCGTGTGCTTCGATCCTGCTGCGAGTCAGCGTGTGAAAACCGATCGAGTTGTGGGTTTGGGACCCAGTTCAGTCGTCGGCTGCAGGGGCCGGGTCGGCAGCGGATTTCTCGGACCCGTCGAACCAGTCGTCGGCGTTGGCTTCGACGTACTCCTTTCCACCCAGCCCGAACGCGATACCGATGGCGAGGGCGACGGCGAGGCCGGCACCGAAGGCGAACGCCTGCCCGAACGTGTAGAGGATAGCGACGTTGAGCCCCATCATGTCGAGACCGATGACTGCAGCGACAAAGTAGACGAGCGCCGTCGTCGCCCCAGCGATGAGAGAGGCGTATCCGGACGACTGGACCGGCACTGACTGGTGGACGATATCGCCGACGGCGTCGGCAACGAAGACACCCACGACGAGGATGGTGATCCCGATGAGGACTGATGGAACGGTGATGAGGAGATACTCGCTCCAGGTTGTGACGAACTGCAACTCGAGTTGCGACCCGGCGGCGAAGACGGCGAGTAGGACGACGTAGTACTTTCCGAGGACGGCAACTACCCGCGAGACTGCCGCTGTGTCGTCTGGAACCAGTGTTCCAAACGGCGTTTCCCTGACGTGGTCGTCGAGACCGGCCTGCTGTGAAGCGTCGTTCACGACCGGCTGAATCTTCCGACCCGCGTAGATACCAACTGCGACGAACAGGACTGCCGCAAGCAACGAAGGGAGCAGTTCGATCACACTGTAGGCACTCGATTCGAACTCGAGTCGAAGCGCGTCGACGAGCAGCGGGTGCATCAGTTTGCCCTCCGTCGTCCGGACCAGTTATCGAGCTGTACACTCATGGAATTTGATCTATCCATGCCTGTGAATGATAATTGATCTAATTAGTCCCTTTGATTCGTAGCAGGTCTCGGTGAATCACCGTAGGGCCTGCTGATTCGTAGGTACGGTAGTCAACAAGCCCCAGATTGAGATGTACGCCCTGGCAATTTGGAGTCGGCTCAGTCAGTTCAGGGACGGCGTGTCGTGTGGAACGTGTTCCCGAGTCGGTCCAGAAAAATACGACTAAGCGGCGTCGAAAGCGAAGTAGAAACGGATCGCCCACCGGCCACGAACTGGCGTGGCCAAACCGGACGAATGTCGTCTTATGCTGCGCGTGGCTCTTTGGCCTTCGGACGGAGGTTCTTGTAGCCGCACTTGCGGCAGCGCTTGGCCTCGGCGGAGTTGCGTGCGTTACAGCGCATGCAGATCATCTTGTTGAGCATCCGATCTTCGGCGGCGTCGAAACTTGGCATGTCGCTCCGTTGGCCCGTGGTGCATATAACCGCTGTGGTCCTGTGCGCTGGCGGGCTACTCGGACGTTGTTCCGTCGCCGTCCGCCTCGTCGGCCAGATACTCCTCCTGTACCGCGACGACCTCGGTCGAGTCGGCACAGTCGCTGTACCGGCGCAAGGGCTCCTCGTTGAGCGTCAGGAACGTCTCGCCCCACCGAAAGTGAGAGAGGAGTTCCTCGGCGCGGTCCCAGTCGTCGAAAATACAGCAGGCAGCGGCGAGCGCTTCGACGGTCGTGAGCTGAAACGGCCGGCCGTAGTTGACTGGATTCGCGGCAACGAGGAAGGGAAGGGCCCGATGGACACCGTTCATCTTGAACGCCGCTTCCTCCGCTGACTCCCAGGAACAGTCGAGGGCGACGAGCGTGCCCAATCCGTCGTCGGCGTCGGCCGGTGAGAGCGCCTGTTCGGCGTGGGGGTTGAGCACGACCCCGTAGGGCACCTGTCGCATCGTCCGATAGAGCGTCGCCTCATCGAACTTCTCGAGTCGGCGCGCGGTGCACTTTTTGGGGTCGTCATCACCCTCGTAGTAGACGTGACACTCCACAGGTCACACCTGCCGCCCACTATATAAGAAGCTTCCTCGTATGGCGGGTGCCAGAATCTGTAAGAGTTGCTAATTACCGCGTTCTCTTATTTGTGAATATGTGACTATCCAACAAAGAGTGAAACGTTTGCAAATGGTATGCTACTCGTTCTGTTGTTTTTGAATCACACATATTTATATATCTCTGATCAGAGGTACTGCTGTATAATGGGAGACGATAGCAAATCGCGACGTACTGTGCTGAAGGGTGTTGGGGCTGCGAGTGCAGCAGGATTGACGACCAGTCTCGCAGGCTGTGTGAGTCAGAACGGAGAATCGGATGTCGACGGTGCGGAGAATCTCGGCGACGAAGTGCCAGAGATTCATTTCGTCGCACCGACGGCGGGTGCGAACCCGTTCCGTAACGAACTCGCAGATATCGTTGCCGACAACTGGGAAGATCTCGGCTTCGACGTGGATCTCGAGGAACTCGAGTTCAACGCACACGTCGATCAGGTGGTTGTCCAGCAGGACTTCGACGCGTCGCTGCTTGGCTGGGGCGGCACGCCGGAGCGGATCGACCCGCACACGTTCATCTTCGACATGCACCACTCCTCGACGACGGGAGAGGGCGGTCGAAACACGCCGGGTTGGGAGAGCGACGAGTACGACGAACTGGCGGAGCTGCAGGTGACGCAGGTCGACGAAGACGAGCGCCAGCAGACCGTCTACGAGGCACAGGAGATGATCGCGGAAGCGCAGCCGCGAACGTACATCGCAAACGAGGGTGGCTACGAGCCGTACGCGAGTTCCCGTATTACGGACATCAACCCGACGCTCGGTGAAGGGCTGAACTCGTTCTGGAACCTGACGTCGGTGACGCCGACGGACGACGACACGGTCCGCTTTGGTTACCCCTCCGAGATCATTTCGCTGAACCCGATGCAGGACTTGGCGACGCCTGACCGGCAGTTCGTCCGCCTCCTCTACGATCAGCTGTACCGGATCGGCGAGGACGGGATGCCGACGCCGTGGCTGGCGACGGACGACCCCGTCATCGAAGACGACGGGATGACCTACACCGTCGAGATTCGGGACGGCCACACCTTCCACGACGGTGAGCCAGTGACGGTCGACGACGTGGAGTTTACGTACAATCTGTACGCCGACTCGCCGACCTACAGTTCGCTCGTCGAGGACATCGAGGAGATCGAAACTTCTGGAAACGAGATCACGTTCCACCTCGCAGAGGAGTACGCACCGTTCGTCGCGAACGTTCTCGGTCAGGTGTACATCTTCCCCGAACACGTCTGGGGCGACGTCGCTCCGGAAGAGCTCGTCGACTACGAAGACGAGGACTGGATCGGCAGCGGTCCGTTCGAGTTCGTCGACTGGGAGCGCCAGGCCGAACTGCAGCTGTCGGCGTTCGACGACCACTTCGAGGCACCGAACGCGGACAACCTCATCCGCGTCCCCGGTGCAGACACCGCACAGCTCGTCAACGACCTCGAGGCCGGCCAGCTCGATATGGTCGGTGCGGTGCCACAGCCGACGGCTGTCAACCGTGTTAGAGAGGACGACGACCTCGATCTCTCCGAGTTCGAGGCCATCGGGTACGCGATGATCGAGTACAACACGCGTCGCGAACCGTTCGGTGACCGCCACGTCCGCCGGGCGCTGTCCTACGGCGTCCCGAAGGAGGAGTACGTCGAGTTCATCCGTGACGGTATGGGCACGGTGACCCACTCGACTATCTCCGAGCACAACGAGTTCTGGCACAACCCCGACGTCGAGGAGTTCTACGAGGATCTCGACGCCGCACGTCAGGAGCTCGCAGACGGTGGCTACGGCTGGGACGACGACGGCCGACTCCACTACGGCGAAGACCAGTAACCGACCGGCGCGACCCTCCACTACGGTATTTAACGATTATACGACACGATACATGATATTCATTAGCGACACTGGGTGTGGTGACCGATGGGACTGAGAGCCTACGTCGTGAGACGATGTCTCCAGCTCGTCGTCACGTTCTGGGCGTTCTTTACGCTCCTGTTCGTTCTCTTTCGGATGATGCCGGGCGATCCGACGTCGATGTTCATCATGGACGGCATGACGCCCGAACAGCGCGAACAGCGGATTGCAGAGCTCGGCTTAAACGAACCCCTCCACGTACAGTACATCGAATACGTTCGCCAACTGCTAACCGGTGACTTCGGCCAGTCGTTCATCTACAACGATCCGGTGACCAGTATCATCGCCGTTCGATTCATGAACACGATCGTTCTGATGGCGACGGCGCTCATCTTCGCCTACATCATCGGCATCACCTTCGGTGCCCTCATGGGCTGGTGGCGTGACTCGCGATTCGAACGCGGCGGCATCGTCGTGACGCTCGTCGCCCGCTCCTCGCCGGAGTTCTGGGTCGGCATCGTCTTGCTGTCCGTGTTCGTCTTCTGGCTCGGCTGGTTCCCCTCGAGTGGGATGCGCACGACGGGTGGTGAGCTCGGCGGCGGCTTCGTCGCCCGATACGGCTCGCTCGACTTCCTGCGCCACCTGTTCCTGCCGGCGCTGACCGGCGCGATCGCTTATCTGGCGACGCCCACGCTGCTCATGCGCTCGACGATGCTTGACGTCCTGAACGCCGACTTCATCGAGATCAAGAAAGCAGAGGGGCTGCCGGAGCGGACGGTGCTGTACAAGCACGCCGCTCGCAACTCGATCCTGCCGATCGTGACGGTTGCAGCGATCGCGACCGGGACTGCGATGGGTGGCTCGGTCGTCATCGAGACCGTCTTCAACTGGCCCGGAATGGGTCGCGAGATGGTGAGTGCGGTAAACAACAACGATTATCCGCTGGCGATGGCGGCGTTCTTCCTCATGGGATCGGTCGTGATCATCATGAACTTCGTCGCTGACCTCGCCTACGTCTACCTCGATCCGAGGGTGGAGTACGAATGAGTACCGAACAACCGTCACCGACCGACAGCACGACGACCAGCAGCGGCGAGCGACTCGCGTCTCTCCGACAGCGATTCGAGGTGTTCGAAGGCGATCGCCTCGGTCAGATCGGGCTGGCGATCCTCGCGCTGTTCATCTTTATCGGGATCTTCGCTCGACCGTACACGATCGAGTTCTTGGACTTCACGGTCTCGACGCCCGGACTCGCACCGTACGACCCGGGTGAGCGCGCAGTCGGCGACCGACTCGAGTCCCCCTCGGCGGCGCACCCGCTCGGAACGACCGACATGGGTCGTGACGTGCTTTCCCAGCTTATCGCAGGGACGCGCGTAACGTTGATCGTCGGCAGTCTCGCGGCGTTCATGGCTGTCTTCATCGGTACGAACGTCGGCCTCATCAGCGCCTACTTCGGCGGCTGGGTCGACGACGTACTGATGCGGATCACCGACATCGTCTACGGTGTGCCGTTCCTGCCGTTCGCGATCGTCCTCGTGGCGATCCTGGGCAGCAGTATCGTCAACATCATCGTGGCGATCGTGTTGATTCTGTGGCGTTCGACGGCGCGGGTGATCCGAGCGCAGGTGTTGAGCCACAAGCAACGGCCGTACGTCGAGAGTGCACAGGCCATCGGTGCCGGCCACGTGCGGATCATGTACCGCCACATCCTGCCGAACGTGTTGCCGCTGACGTTCCTGTACGCGGCGTTCGCAGTCGCGTGGGCAGTGATCGCCGAGGCCAGCCTCTCGTTCCTCGGCTTCGGTGACCCGAACATGCTCTCGTGGGGTGAGATGATCTACAACGTCTACACCGCGAACGCGATCCGCGAGGCGTGGTGGTGGGTCTTCCCACCGGGCATCTGCATCATGCTGTTCGTGATGTCGGTGTTCTTCATCGGCCGCACGCTCGAGAAAGAGGTCAACCCTGAACTCAACCACCAATAATGACGCTACTCGATATTGACGGACTGAAGACGTACTACGGTGCCGACGACGGCTGGGTTCGTGCGACGGACGACGCCTCGCTGTCGATCGAGCGCGGCGAGACCGTCGGTCTGGTCGGCGAGAGTGGGAGCGGAAAGACGACACTCGCGAAGTCGATTATCCGGCTGCTACCCGACAACGCCGAAATCGTCGACGGCTCGATCGAGTTCGACGGAACCGAGATCACCGAACTCTCCGACAAGGAGCTCAGACGCCAGATCCGCTGGTCGGAAATCTCGATGATTCCGCAGAACGCGATGAACGGCTTCGATCCCGTCTACACCGTCGGCGACCAGATCGTCGAAGTGATCAGACACCACGAGGACGACACCTCGAAGGCAGAAGCCCGCGAGCGCGGCCGCGAACTGTTCGACGACCTCGGGATCGATCCCGACCGGATCGACGACTATCCCCACCAGTTCTCCGGCGGGATGGCCCAGCGCGCGATGATCGCGCTCGCACTCGCACTCTCGCCGTCGCTCGTGCTCGCAGACGAGCCGACGACGGCGCTCGACGTGGTCATTCAGGACCGTATCCTGGAGACGATCAAAGAGATGCAGGAGGAACTGAACAGCGCGATGATCATGATCACCCACGACATGTCGGTCGTCAGCGAAACCTGTGACCGCATCGCCGTGGTCTACGGCGGCCGAATCGTCGAGATTGCGGACGCCGAGACGATCATCACGAATCCGCGCCACCCCTACACGCTCGGGCTGCGAAACGCATTCCCCGACATCAGCGACGACGACCAGGAGCTCATTTCAATCCCCGGTACGCCGCCGGAACTGGTCGACCCCGGCGAAGGTTGTCGCTTCGCACCGCGCTGTCCGTTCGCCGAGGAGGAGTGCTGGGAAGTAACGCCACAGCCCGAGTCCTACGGCGACGGCCATCAGGTCGAGTGCCACCGCGCCGACGAGATCGAGCACCTGCAGGCGGAAGCCGGCAAGAAAGAGACCTGGCGCGAGCAAGACCTCGGCGAGCGAAAACCGGCCGAGACAGTCGACGAACAGGCCGCGGAAGCGGAGGTGGAACTCGATGACTGATCCGAACCCGAACGCGGTTGGATTCGACTCCGAGTCCGACGCCACTGCGACCGACGCCGAATCAACCGGCGCAGGCGCGGGCGACGAGCGCGATGAAACGTACAAGCTCCGCATCGAGGGACTCGAGAAGCACTTCCCGGTCAACACGGGGCTCGTCTCGCGCATCCTGCACGGGGAAAGCAACGACGCGGTCAAGGCCGTCGACGGCGTCTCGCTCGGCGTTCGCGAGGGCGAGGCGTTCGGTCTCGCCGGCGAGTCCGGCTGTGGAAAGACGACGCTCGGCAAGAGCGCGATCAGACTCCTCGAGCCGACGGGCGGTGAGATCCACTTCGACGGCAAGGAGATCACCGACGTCGGCGGCGCTGAACTCAACGAGTTCCGCCGTGAGGCCCAGATCATTCACCAGGACCCGTACAAGTCGCTTAATCCGCGATTCACGGTCTACGAGTGGGTCAAAGAGCCCCTCGACGTGCACGATGTCGGCACCAGCGAGGAGCGCGACGCGCGCGTCTACGAGACCATCGAACAGGCCGGACTCCGGCCGGCCGAGGCCTACGCCGACGAGTACCCGAGCGAGCTGTCGGGTGGCGAACGCCAGCGCGTCGGCATCGCTCGCGCGCTTGCACTCGAGCCGTCGTTCCTGCTGGCCGACGAGCCGGCGAGTATGCTCGACGTTTCGATTCGGGCGAGCATTCTCGACCTGTTCAAGGAACTTCAGACGGAGCTCGGGCTAACGGCGGTCTACATCAGTCACGACCTCTCCCTGCTCAAGCACATGTGCGACCGGATCGGGATCATGTACCTGGGCGAACTGGTCGAAGTCGGTCCAGCAGACCAGATCATCAACGATCCGAAACACCCCTACACGCAGGCGCTGGTCTCCTCGGTCCCGCGGATCGACCCGACCGAGGACCGCGAGCGGATCGAACTCGTCGGCGAGGTACCGGACCCCGTCGACGTGCCGAGTGGCTGTCGGTTCCACCCGCGCTGTCCGAAACTTGTCCAACCCGAAGGCTACGAGATGGACCAGGATCACTGGCGTGCGGTCGCGAACTTCCGCCAGGACCTGCTCCGTGACGATCTCACGCTCACGAGCGAAGACGAGGAGGCGACACCTGCTGCGCTCCGTGAGTCCTACGACATTCCGGCCGAACTCGCCGATTCGGAGGCCGAGCGCGTCCTTTCCGACGTACTCACGACGGCGACAGAGGGCGACCGCGAACAGGCTCGCGACCGAATCGAGTCCGAGTTCGCCTCGCCCTGTGAACGCGGCGAGATCACGACGCATCAGGTGACGCCGGAACAGACGGCGAAGTGTGTCCGGTACGACGACGCCGAGCGGTACGGTCCCGAGGGTGGCGGCACAATTCAGGGCGACTGAGGACCCGCGTCCTGCGTCCTGTCTCTCGCGCTCGTTCCCTGCGTGCGGCGTTCGACTTCGTTGTGCTTTTTCTGTTGCTGCGCTGGTTCCTCAGTTCGACTCGGCAGCCTCGTGAATCGCTTCGCCCCGATTGAGCCGCGCAGCGATGGTGAACGTCTGTTCGGCCTCCCGGCGTGTCGGGAAGTGCGCCGCCAGATAGCGAGCCGTCGCGATGAGTGGCACGCGCCGGCGCTGCTCGGCTGCATCGGTGTCGAGACCCCGATCCGCCGCCGCGTCGGTGGCGAGTTCGGCCTGCCGGAACGCCGCCTCGACGTTCTGGAGCGTGTGGAACCCGGCGTCCTCGCGCAACAACCCGTGGCCGAGTGTTCGCCGCAAGTCGGCGGGGTCGCCGCCACAGTCGAAGAATTCGGCGACTAACCGACCCGCTTCGTCCACCTCGCCCTCTGCGTCGAACGTCTCGAGTACCGCCTGGCTAACGGCGTCCGGATCGCGGCCGGTGTCGCTCTCTCCGGGGGTGGGAATCGGCGCGGGCGGCGTATTCAGGAATCGGTCGAGGTAGACCGAGAGCGCGCCGTCGAAGACGCCGCGGTAGGTCTCGACGGCATCTGTTCGGCGCGCGAACTGGTGGACCGCGTTCGCGTAACTGAACGTATGGTGGACGGTGTTCCAGTCGCTAAACTCGTTTGCGGTCCCGAACTGGGCGACGCGCGTCGCGGCGGCGTAAGCGACCTCGCTCGCCAGTTCCTCGGTCGTCGCTCCCTGCCGAATCGCCTCGGCGAGTGTGTCGACGATGAGCTCGGGATCGTCACCGAGAAGCGTTTCCTGGAGGTCTGCGGGTGGTGTCCACGGCTCGGCTGCCTCTCGACCCTCGGCAGCAAGGGACTCGAGTCCACTCGTTTCTGTGACGCTCCCGCCGTAGGTGTCTTCGAGGAGTGCAACGAGATCGATCGGCTGTCGCCACGAGGAACGCTCGTCGCTGCGGGCGGCGGTGACGAGCGGTTCGACGAGGGCCGCGAGCGTCGTCTCGGCGTGCTCCCAGTCGGTTTCCTCGAGGCTCTCGAAGGCTTTGTTCGCGAAATCGAGGACGTGTCCGTTCGAGAGATAAGGATGATCGGTCGCGCCGGCGACGACGAGTTCGGCGATCTCGGCCGCCGAGTAGTTCGCGGCGACGGCGGTTCGCAGACAGCGCTCCGCGCCGTCGGCGTCCCGAACCTCGACGCAGTCGCGGAACCAGGATTTCAGCCGACTGAAGGTGACTTCCGTCGTATCGAAGGCGGGCTGGTCGAAGCTCGGTGGCTCGCCTGCACAGTCGTCCGCGACGTGGCGGATGCCGGTGTACAGCGCTCGCTTTCGGTCCTCCGGCTCGACATCGTCCAGCAGGTTCGTCATACAGCCGAGAATCGTGAGTCCCGACCCCCAGCCCGACTCCCGATACTGGGTTCCGAACGCGAGCGTCGTCCCGATCGGTGCCTCGGGTTCGACGCCCGCATCCAGCAGGCCGATCGCGGACTTCGCCGCGACCAGCCGCAGGTTCTCCTCGAGTGCGGTCTCGAGACGGTTCGCCCAGTGCTCGGCTGGTGGCAGGTCTCGCTCTGGATTCGGGTTCACGTAGACGGTGCCGTCTCGAATCTCGACGGGATACGTCTGGACGTCGTCGGCCCAGGGATCGAAGGTGTCGCCACAGGAGAGTTCGAAGCGCGCGTGATGCCAGTGGCAGGTGAGAATGCCGTCGTCGACGGTCCCCTCAACGAGCGGGAACCCCATGTGCGGACAGCGGTTGTTCACGGCCTTGACCTCGCCTTCGTGGGCGAAGATCGCCAGCGGCGTGCCGTCGATACTCACCAGTTCGCGACCGGTCTTCTCGAGTGCCTCGAGTGAGACGGCCGGACTGAACTCGGTGTCTGCGCGGTCTTCGTCAGCAGTTGCCATGATAGACGTGTCGACGGGAGAGTGTGTAAGTGTTCGCTGAACGCCATTTTGGTAGGTGGTCTGATAGTTCGACACTCGATCGCGTTGCGATGCTAAACACCTGGTGTTCCGAGCACCTATCGTCTCAGGCATCGACTGCTACACCACCCATGGGCCGCTGGTCGCTCGGATACACCGTCGTCCTCCTCGCCGGTCTCGGATTCGTCCTCTTTGGGACCGGCATTCTGGACAGCACTGCGCAGGGACTCGCCTGGCTGCTCGTCACCGCTGTGGCGGTCTGTTTCTGGCTCCTCGAGCAGTTTCTGCAGGGGTACGCAGACGCATCCTGACGGGCGATGCTATCCACCCCACTGCCCCGCACCGCTGGCGCGCACCCTTTTGACACTCCAGCCAGAATAGCCCGCCATGGACGCCACCGGTCTCGTTCGACGCTACTACGACGCGCTCGACGCCCACGACTACGACGCCCTCGAGACGGTGCTCGCCCCGGCGTTCACCCAGCGCCGTCCCGACCGTACCTTCGATGACCGCGCGGCATTCATCGAGTTCATGCGCGAGGAGCGACCGAACCCGGAGACGACACACGAACTCGAGTTGGTCCTCGCAGATGACGACGCGCGCGAGCACGAAGGTGAGTCGGAGTCGGAGGCGGAGTCGAACTCGAGTACCGACGAACTCACGGTCACGGTCGCGGCTCGCGGACGAGTGTGCGACGAGTCCGGCGAACTGTTCGAGTTTGCGGACTTTTTCACAGTCGATCGCGAGCAAGCGCGACTGGTGCGTCTGGAGACGTACTCCCGGTAAGGTGTTCGTTCAGGCGAACACGGCTCTAAGCGCACGTTCGGTACCGAGCCCGAATGCGATGACAGCGACAGACCCGAGGAGAAAGAGGCCGGTAACCTGGCCGGCCTCGACGGCCGTAACGTCCGACGCAAGCAAGAGGAGCGCGGTGACCACCGCGCCCATGAAGATGAGCGGCAGCGCGAACCAGCGCAACGCGGGATGCTCGCCGAGGAACAGCCGGACCCGGTGGATGCGGTCGGACCACGTCTGGGAGATCATGTCGTTTCAGACGACCCTCCGGTACAAAAATTTTAGTTTGTAGACACACTGTCTCCGCCATGGTAACGGAGATCATCTTCAGCTACACGACGTTGGCCGCGCTGGTGCTTCTCGTCGCCGTGGGACTCGCGTCCTATATCGGGGCGAGCGTTGCAATCACGCGCCACCTCGACTCGGGCGACTCGCGTACCGGTGAGTCGTAGCGTCGAACGATTACGTTGCCCAGAGTCCCCGCCGACCCGCTCTGATGGCACTTACAGAGTGATTTGAAACCAAATCGGAATGATTCGATACCGATAGGGGACACGTTACTGCAACTAAAATAGCAAAAGAGCTATGTGTTACATGGGCGGTTATAATCTGTCTATGAATCGACGAGCGGTCCTCACGTCCTGCGCGGTCGTCCCGGCTGTTGCAGGATGTCTCGACTCCCTCCCATTCACAGGTGACGCCGAACCGGTCGCGGCACCGGCAGCGATCGTTCTGGGGAATCGTAGTGACGACGCAGTCGATCTGCAGGTGGTCGCAAAAGAAGACGGAACGGAGGTCTACAACGAAGTGCATACCGTGGAACGGCTCCAGACAGCGAAGGAGACCGACCACGGCTATCCCGCAGCCGGTTCTGTCCATCTCGTTGGTGAGTGGCTGGGTAATTTTGCCGAGTATACGTTCGAGTTCACTGCCCCAGAACACGGACTCGAACGCTCACTAGATACCGAGACAGCAATCAGTAACGGTGAAACCGCGTATTCTTCGGTGTACGAGGGAGGCTGTTACTACGTTCTTGCGGAGATTGACCACAGTGGTGATACTCTCAGCGGCGACTTCCGGGAGTACGACCACGATCTGGCCTTCTCAGACGAGGTTCGCCAGCACGTCAGTCAGTGTGCCTGACGTCGTCCTAGACCCGCTCTACTATGCCTTCCGCTTGGAGCTGGGTGCCGACTGTCCGCTTTCTGCGGCTCGTCGAACCAAACTCTGCTCAGCCTTCCGTTCGATTTTCGTTTTCGTAAAGTCCTGACACCGCACTCACGCTGAACAGTTGTTCGGCCCCATCTCGAGTTCGACTCGTTCCTCGGGCGGCAGGTCCAGTTCTCCGCGGTTGCGGTCGATAATCTCCTCGTAGTTCGCTGGCTTCTCGCCGGCGTCGGCCATCCGCTCGACGAACGCCTCCTCGTCCAACTCGAGTAGGTCGATTCCGGTCCGTGCTGTTCGGACGGTGGTCAGAATCGGTTCGCCGGGTGAGCCGTGCTCGAACTCGCCCTCCTCGGTGACGGTCACATGACCCGGCAGGACCGCGAGGCGCTCGGGTTCCGCCAGGATCGTCCGGTGGAGCGTCTCGTAGAGCATCCGAGCGCCTTCCTCACCCTCTCTCACGGAGTCACCGTTCGAATCCTCCGAGGCGTGCTGCGCCTCGCTGTCTTCGTTGAACTCGAGTTCGGTCCGTCCCGTCGAGTCGACGTGCAGGGTATCGGCGGTCAGGAGTGCGGCGTCGTCGACGAGGAGGGTGATCATCTCACTGGTGTGGCCGGGCGTGGCGAGCGCCTTGATCTCGAGGGAGCCGACCTCGAGGACCTCGTTGCGCTCGAGTGCGGTGAACTCGAGTTCGACGCCGCGCTCTTCGGCACGCGCGCCGAGGTAGTAGGGCACGTCGAGGCTGTCGGCGAGGTCCCGGCCACCCGAGATGTGGTCGGCATGGACGTGCGTATCGACGACGCCGATGATGGAGAGCCCGGCGTTGCCGGCCGCGATTTCGAACTCGTCGATGTCGGCGGTGGGGTCGACGACGATGGCATCGCCGGTTTCACCGCAGCCGACGAGGTAGCCGAGACAGCCCTTCGCGCGGCGCTGGACTTGCACGACTGTGAGGCCGTCCGCTTCAATCTCGTCGCTCAGATCGACGTGATCGTAGACCCCGCTCCAGCCCTCCATCCCACCGTCGACCGTCTGCACCTCGTACTCGTCCGTGGCGGACTCGAGTTGGATCGCGAGATTTCCGGAGGAGATTCCCTTCGCACAGATGGTAATCACCTGGTCGGTGTCGCCGACTGTTTCTCTGAACGACTCGAGGTGGCCGTTCTCGTCGAGTTCCTCCTCCGGGCCGAACGGGAAGTTGATCGCGTCGGGGACGTGCCAGGCCTCGTAGCTGTCTTCGGGGCGGGTGTCGACGAGCGCGAACGATTCGCCCGCGTCCTGCAGTTCCGCGAGGCGATCGGCGGAGAGTGTGGTGACCATAGGGGTCGTAGGCGGAGTAGTCCTGTAAACCTCGCCGTGGCAGTCGCTCGCCGCTGCTTCGACGGCAGTTGTGCTGAGTGAAACGCAGTGGATGTCACAATCACTACGTACGGTGGCTTCAAAACGGCCCACAATGGCATCCATCCAGTCCATCATGAAGGGCCTCCTCGCGAGCGTCGTCGGGATTCTCGTTATCGGCCTGCTCGCAACCGTCGTCTTCGCGGTCACAATGTTCGTCATCTCGACCGGAGCCAGCCTCGCCGGCTACGAGCCGAGCGCCGACTACGTCGTTCTCGCGGCCGCGCTCATCGTTGTCGCTGTTATCCTCACGGGCGGGTTCACCCCGCGGCTCTCCGGCAATCGCGACGACACCGAGTCCGAGGACGGGTTCGAGGACCGCACGTTTAACTGATCGCCGGACACGCTGTTCGGTTCCGACAGGTTCACTTAACTGATACTGGTCCGAAAGCGGCTCATAGCGATGTCACTCTCCGACTCCGTCACCGCCGTCGTCGCAGCGCTCCGACGTCGTCCGGGGGATCTGCTTCCCGTGTACTTCCTCGGGGCCGCACTCCCCGCGATCATCCGGGTCGTCCCTATGATCGCCGCACTGATCGGGATCCTGTATCTCAGTCTCAGCGGTCGACTCGAGTCCATCATCTCGTTCGTCCAGGAAACCGACCCGGGAGCCATGCCTGGGCCCGAGGCCAGCGAGGAAGCCGTCGAACAGTGGGTCAGCCAGTTCGAACCGCTCATCGAGTTGCTGCTCACGCCAACGACTGCCCTCTTGATTGTCGGGTCAGTCATCCTCACGGTCGTCCTCGCGTTCGTACTCTACGCGGTCACGACGGCAGCACAGCTGAGTGCCTGCTACGGCCGCACCCGAAACGACCGCGGGATGATCGCCGCCCTCGCAGGTGCCCGCCGGTACTGGCTGCGCTTGCTCGGCCTGGTGTTGCTCGAACTCGTCCTCTGGATTGGTATCCTCGGTGCAGCCAGCGTCGGTCTCGTCGCCACCGTCGGCACAGTTTCGGCGCTCACCGGCACGTCGGTCGTCGCCGTTCCCGCCGTGCTCTTCGCGCTCCTCATCGTTGCCGTACTCTTGGCCGCGGTCCGTGCACTGTTCGCGTTCGCACCGGTCGCCGTCGTCGCCGACGACACGGGCGTGCTGGGGTCGCTTTCGAGTACCGCCGGCTTCATCCGCTCCCGGCCGGTTGACGCGGTGTTCTACTACGTGCTCTGGATCGGTGCGTCCCTCGTCGTCGCGGTCATTTCGGGTATCCTGCTGCTCGTCGAGGTCGTCGCGTTCACCTCGCTCGTGACGATGATCGTCCTGTTGCCGGCGCTCGACCTGCTGAAGATGTCGCTGTACGTCAACTACCGTGGAAGACTCGAACCGCCCGAGATGCCCGCCCAGTCCCTCTGGACGCAGTTCCGCGGCGGCGTCGGCCGCGGCTGGCGCGAGATGGTGGCCTACGTCCGCGACACGCCGCTGCTCCACGCGGCAGTCGTCGTCCTCGCGGTTGCCAGCTTCTGGATCGGCTGGCGCGCTGGCGCACCGCTGGTCGACGCCGGCATCGAAACCTCGATCGCGGCCCGACTCGAGGGCCACATCGCGCCGGCGGCCGCACTCGAGTTCTTCGGGAATAACTGGATGGTCGCGATCACGACGGCGTTCAGCGGCATCGCGCTCGTTATTCCGGCGATCGTCTCGCTGGTGTTCAACGGCGTCTACATGGGAGTTATCGCCCGCACAGAAGCCGAACTGATGGAACTCGTTGCCTTCGTCGTTCCCCACGGAATCTTCGAGATTCCCGCGATCTTCATCGCAACCGCGGTCGGAGTCACGCTGGGACTGACGGGCTGGCGGGCGTTCCGCGGACGGACGACACGAGTCGCATTTGCGGACGAACTCGAGCGGGCGTTCTGGGTGCTCGTGGGCGTCGGACTTCTGCTCCTGGTCGCGGGTATCATCGAAGGATTCGTGAGTCCGTACTACGCGGACCTGGTGTTCTGAGCGGCTGGATTCACACGGAATTTCGGCACAGCACCCCGAACAGATCGAGTGCAGGCAGTTTAACCGCGCGCCGGCCGACGGATCGATCGTGAACGCGCTCGAGCGGTACCAGACGCCGACCATCGCCCTCGCTATCGCGGGTGGGCTTGTCGCGGGCCAGTTCTCCGGCATTCCTGCCATCGCGGACCGGTTGATCCTGCCGTTTCTGCTGGTGATGCTCCTCGGTGCGTTCCTGCAGATTCCGCTCGCGGACCTCCGCGAAGCCGTCGGCAATCGCCGCGTCGCCGGCGCGAGTCTCGCGATCAACTTCGTCTGGAACCCGCTCCTCGCGGTCGGTCTCGGTCTGGTCTTCCTGCAGGACCAGCCGGCGCTCTGGGTCGGCCTGCTCATGCTCCTCGTCACGCCCTGTACCGACTGGTATCTCATCTTTACCGATCTTGCGGACGGCGACGTGGCCCTCGCAACGTCGTTGCTGCCCTACAACCTCGTGCTGCAGTTGCTCTTGCTCCCCGTCTACCTCGCCGTCTTCGCCGGTGAACTCGTCACACTGCCGCTCGAGACGCTGGCCGAGAGCATCCTGCTCGTCCTCGTCATCCCACTTGGCGCGGCCGCAATCGGTCGCGTGGCGCTTTCCCGTCACTTCAACGAGTCGGTCGTCGAGGAGACGCTGCTCCCCGCGCTTGGACCGGTCCAGATCGTCTTTCTCGCACTCGCAATCGCGGCGATGTTCGCCTCCCAGAGTACGGTTCTCGTCGCTAACCCTGGCGTTCTCGCGCTGCTTGCCGTCCCCGTCCTCGCGTTCTACGCACTCACCTTCCTGCTCGGGCTTGCGGTCAGCGCCGTCGCCGGCTTCAGCTACGAGGAAACCGCCTGTCTCTCCTGTACGATCCTCTCACGCAACTCGCCGACTGCCCTCGCCATCGCAGTCGTCGCGTTCCCCCACGAACCGCTCGTCGCAATGGCACTCGTGATCGGCCCGCTACTCGAGTTACCGCTGTTGCACGTCGTCACCCGATTGTTGCGCCGGCTCCGTGACCGGCCGCGTTGGGCGCGTACGAGTGTGGGGGCGGGAGTGGAGTAGGGTGCTCTGTTGACGGGTGTCAGTTGTTGATGTCGATTGTCGCCTCTTGGACGTCGATTGCCGATCGTCAATCGCCGATTGGTCGTCCCCTGTAAACCGGCCAGAACAGGACCGTCCGTCCGCCGGACTCGAGTGTCGAGTCCAGCGGACAGTCGACATCAAAGGACAGTATAAAGAGCGACCGGTCCGTCGACTGGGACATATGACGACGACGCTCGGAACGGCGAGTGCAGGGCCCGGAGAGATCGATACGGGCCGTCTCGAGGTCGGCGAGACCCGGGATGGGAGCCCGATCGGTCTACCGGTCGCCGTCATCAACGGCGCGCAATCGGGGAAGACGCTGTACATGCAGGCGGTCAGCGACGGCGACGAACTCAACGGCGTCGGCGTGGTACAACGGGTCGTCCCACGGCTTGATCCCGCGGAAATTTCGGGAACGATCCTGATTGTCGGCATCGTCAACTACCACGCGTTTCAGGTCGCAGAGCATCGGAATCCGATCGACGACACGAAGATGAACCGAGCCTACCCCGGCAACGGGAACGGCACCTCCAGCGAGCGTATCGCCGCCACCACCTTCGAGGCGGCCTCACGCGCCGATCTCGTGCTCGACCTCCACCAGGGGTCGACCAGCCGTATGCTAAACGAGGTCCGCGTCCGCTGTGGCAAGCGCCACCGCCTCCATCAGGACTGTCTCGAACTCGCGAAGGCCTTCGGCTGTGGCTACGTCCTCGACCAGAAAGGTCCCGACGGCCAACTCGCTCGTGCCGCCCCCGACGAGGGCATTCCGACCATCGACCCCGAACTCGGCGGCTGCGTCGGCTGGGACGAGACCAGCATCCGAAAGGGTGTCGAGGGCGTCTTCAACGTGCTCACCCACTACGATTTCCTCGAGGGCACCGTCGAACTCGAGCGCCAGACTCGCGCCAACGGCTTCGACCAGTACGGCTCGCCGAACGGCGGTCTCGTCAGCTTCGCAAAGGACCTGGGCGACCGCGTCGTCCGCGGCGATACCCTCTTCGAGGTGACGACCCCCTTCGGCGAGACCAAGGCAACCGTCACCGCCGACAACGAGGGGATCCTCTGGCGTACCCGTCGGCTGCCACAGGTTGCGACCGGTGAATACGTCTGCTCGGTCGGAACCGATATCGATTCCTACTAATTACTCGCGTCGGCAACAGGAACTCACACTCGCTACTGTCCATCCAACCCACCCCACTCACCTCACCCACCGCACATGCCATCCAATCTCATCTGCCCCGCGTGCGAAACCACGTACGACGCCGGCCCCGACGAACCGTGGCGCTGCCAGTGTGGCCGTGCGCTCGAATTCGACGAGCGTCCCCACCCCGAAGGCGACCCGCTTCCGCTCTCCCAACTCGACACGAGCGACGGGCTCTGGACCTTTTTCGAGTTCCTTCCCATCGAACCCCACGTCACCTTCCACGAGGGCTTCACCCCGCTGGTCGACGACGACGACTGGAACGCACAGTTCAAACTCGAGTACGTCTTCCCCACGGGATCGTTCAAGGACCGCGGCGCGACGACGACGCTCTCGCGCGCGGTGGAACTCGGTGTCGACCGAATCATCGAGGACTCCTCGGGCAACGCGGGGGCGGCGATTGCAACGTACGCGGCCCGTGCCGGCCTCGAGGCGGACATTTACGTGCCAGCGGACGTCAAGCAGTCGAAGCTGATGACGATCCAGCGCGCCGACGCTCGCCCGGTTCGGATCGAGGGAAGCAGACAGGACGTAACCGATGCCTGTATCGAGGCGGTCGAATCGGGCGACGGCTGGTACGCGAGCCACGCCTGGAACCCCGCGTTCTACGCGGGGACGATGACGTTCGCGTTCGAAGTCGCAGCCCAGCGGGGCTGGACCGTCCCCGACGCGGTCGTCCTCCCGGTCGGCCATGGGACACTCCTGCTCGGTGCCTACCGCGGCTTCTCGCTGTTGAACGAGGCCGGCATCGTCGACGAGATGCCCCGACTACTCGGCGCGCAGGCGGCCGGCCACGCCCCCATCGTCGAGGCAGTCGGCGGCGACCCAACTGGCGGCGCGGATGACGACGCTGCCGGCGAAACCGACATCGCCGACGGCATCCAGATCGAACTCCCGGCACGAAAGAACCAGCTTATCGAGGCCATCACCGAGACCGACGGCGACGCCATCGCGCTCGGCGACGATCCGATCGAGGCCGCGCTGGACCGCCTGCACCGAAACGGCTTCTACATCGAACCGACGAGCGCCGTCGCCCCCGCCGCCCTCCAGCAGTACCGCGAGGACGGCACGCTCGCCGAAGACGACGACGTGGTCGTCCCGCTCACCGGCAGCGGACTGAAAACGCTTTGAACCCCCATCCCCGATGACCGCGTAGATGGTCAGTCGACCGCCGGCGTTTTGTCCCCAGTGTGGCGATGCACTCGAGACAGCCACAATCGAGGATCGCGAGCGAAAGTACTGTTCTGTCTGCGAGCGCGTCGTCTGGCACAATCCGGTTCCCTGTGCGACCGTCGCGGTCGTCGACCCCGACGAGTCCGCAGTGCTTTGCGTCGAACGCGGGGTACCACCGGGCGTCGGCGAGTGGACGCTTCCCGGCGGGCACATGGAGATCGGCGAGTCACCCGAGGCCGCTGCGGCGCGGGAACTCGCCGAGGAGACCGGGCTCGAGGTCGATCCTTTGTCGCTCGAGATTCTCGATGCGGTCTCGCTCCCGCCGCGAAACGGCAAGCACGTGATGACGACGTACTACGTGGTCGAGCGCGCGGCGGCCACCGGCGACGTAACTGCGGGAAGCGACGCGACCGACGCGGCGTTCTGGTCGCCCAGCGAGTTCGACGCGGCAGCGGAAACGTTCCGCCCGGTTCACGAGGAGCGCTTTCGCGCTGCAGCGGCTGTTTTTGACCAGCCGACGAACGTGGTCACAACCACCGAACTGTCGGCCCAACACGTCGAATCCGAATCACCGGATTAATGACTGTAACGGACCAGCAACGGACGATGAGCATCCCCTCGTTCGCTATCGGCATCGCGGGCGGCACAGGTGCCGGCAAGACCACCGTCGCCCGAACGGTCGCCGATACCGTCGGCGAGGCCGTCACCCGCATTCCGATCGACAACTACTATGAGGACCTTTCACACCTCGACCGCGCGGAGCGCGCGGACGTCAACTACGACCATCCGAACGCCTTCGAGTGGGACCTCCTCCGAGAGCATCTCGATTCGTTGCTCATGGGCCAGCCCGTCGAGATGCCCCAGTACGACTTCGAGCGCCACACCCGCAAGGACGAGTCCGTCCGCGTCGAGCCGACCGACGTGATCGTTCTCGAGGGGATTCTCGCGCTGCACGACGAGGCAATCCGCGACATGCTCGACCTGCGGGTTTACGTCATGACCGACGCGGACGTGCGCATCCTCCGGCGCATCGAACGTGACGTGGTCGAGCGCGGCCGGCAACTCGAGGGCGTCATCGACCAGTACCTCGAGACGGTGAAACCGATGCACGAGCGCTTCGTCGAACCCACGAAGAAGGACGCCGACGTAATCATCCCCGAGGGAGCAAACCGGATGGCGGTCGACCTGCTCGTCGAGAAGGTGCAGGCCGAACTCGGCGGTGAACATGGCGAGACGCGGGATGTACCGCCGGATAGCGAGCGGCCAGAACGCGACGAACTCGAGTCCACCGTTTCGCCGCTGGACCCAACCGAGTAATCACGTTGCCGACCCGCCGGCCGATCGGGTGTTGATTTCGCGCATTTTGCAGCTGAGATTGTTTGCAGAGCGGTGCAGTCGTAGTGAGCAAACCGAGGGAACGTCAGAAGTCTGGCCACGTTCTGCTGGAACAGCGACAATAGCTCGAATAGTGCCACAGGTAGACAGGTATTCTCAAAACACGGCCTAGTGTGGACGTTCGTATACTGAGAAACAAGATCTAAAAACGAATACGGAAGGTTTACCCGTGTGCCGGGGATTTGTTTAGTCGTAATGGCAAACGGTACTGTTGATTTCTTCAACGACACAGGCGGCTACGGTTTCATCGAGACAGAGGATGCTGACGACGACGTGTTCTTCCACATGGAAGACGTTGGCGGCGAGGATCTGACGGAAGGGACCGAGATCGAATTCGACATTGAACAGGCCCCAAAGGGTCCGCGCGCAACGAACGTCGTTCGCTCGTAAGTACGTATACCGTACGACTTCACGACGTCGTCTTCCGACGATAGCGTGTAAGTTTACTTTTCCCAACACACTACACTACTGCAGAGATACGTCTCCGTATAGACAGGGTCGCTACGCTGACACAGTGCTTACACTCTCGTTCTCGCTCTCACTCCCAATTACGGTACTCCCAACCACGGCACCCCCAACTACAGTACCCCAACCACGGCACTCCAGCTACAGCACTGCCCCAACCACGGCACCCCCAGCTACAGCAACCCCACCTACGGCGCTCCAACTACAGCACTCCCAACCGCAGCACCCGCCAGCAACGAAACCCGACATTCCTTTACTTGCGCCCTGAATACGGGCGGGTATGTTCCTTGCCCTACGCGAAGAGGTCGAGGGCGCACTCGAGTCCGCACTCGCTGCACTCGAGTACCCCACGGACGACCTCGGGATCGAAGAACCGCCGGAAGACGTCGAGAGCGTGCTCGCATCGAGCGTGGCGTTCCGACTCGCCGGCGAGGCCGGGGCGGCCCCACCGCAGGTCGCGGGCCAGCTCGCCGAGGAAATCGACGCGGACGAACTAACCTACGTCGCAGCGGTGCAGACGCAGGGGCCGTATCTGAACTTCCTGCCGAGTGGCGCCTATCTCGCGACGACGCTCGAGACCGCGACCGAAGCGGACTACGGTCACCTCGACGACCGCGAGGAGTCCGTCGTCGTCGAGCACACGAGCGCGAACCCGACCGGGCCGGTCCACGTCGGCCGCGCGCGTAACCCGATCATCGGCGACGCGGTCGCAAGCCTGCTCGATGCCGCGGGCTACGACGTGGGGCGCCACTACTACGTCAACGACGCCGGCCGCCAGATTGCGACGTTCACCTGGGCCTACGAGACCTTCGACGAGGAGGATCTCGAGGACGAACCCGAGCGCGACCGCATCGAGTACGATCTGGTGCGCTACTACCGCAAGGGCAACGCGTTCCTCGAGGACGGCCCCGAAGACGAGGTCGAAGACGCCGAAGCCGAAATCGAGGCCATCATGCAGGGGCTCGAGGAGGGCGACGAGGAGGCTTACGACCGCGTCAGCGAGGTCGTCGACCAGGTGCTCGGCGGTATGACGGAGTGCCTCGGCCGTCTCCCAGCCGAGTTCGACGAGTTCGTCAAGGAGACGCGGTTCATGCGCAACGGCGATACCGACGAACTGGTCGACCGCCTGCAGGAACTCGACGAAGCCGTCTACGAGGACGACGCCTGGCAGCTCGAACTCGACGACCACGGCATCGACAAGAACCTCGTCTTCCTGCGCTCTGACGGCACCACCCTCTACACGACCCGCGACCTCGCCCACCACGAGTGGAAGTTCGAGAACTACGACCGCGCGGTGACGGTGCTTGGCGAGGACCACAAACTCCAGGCCGACCAGCTCGGCCAGACCCTCGAACTGCTCGGCAACGACACCGACCAGTTGGAGAACGTCATCTTCTCGTGGGTCAACCTTCCCGGCGGGCTCGGGATGTCTACCCGCAAGGGCACCGGCGTCGACTTAGACGACCTGCTCGACGAAGCGATCGACCGCGCCCGCGAGGAGGTCGAAGACCGCCTCGACGACCGTATCCGCGACGACGACCTGGAGGAGGAGGATATCGAGCGCATCGCCCACCAGGTCGGCATCGGCGCAGTCCGCTACGATATCGTCTCGAAGCAGGCGACGAAGGCGATCACCTTCGAGTGGGATCAGGCACTCGACTTCGAGGCTCAGTCCGCGCCGTACGTCCAGTACGTCCACGCGCGCTGTTGTGGTATCCTCGAGGAAGCCGGCTTCGACCCGACAGAACCGCTGGCTGCGGCGGGCCAAGAGGAATCACTCGACCTCGACGCCATCGACGCCGATCTCCTCGAGACGCCCGCAGAACAGGACCTTCTCGAGACGATCGCGCGCTTCCCGGCAGTCGTCGACGAGGCTGCGTCGGATCTCGAACCCCACCAGATCGCGACCTACACTCGCGAGTTTGGCGATCGGTTCAACACGTTCTACCGCGAGTGCCCGGTGCTGGCGGACGATGTCGACCCCGAGGTCCGCGAGACGCGTCTCGCACTCGTTGCGGCGTCGAAGCACACGATCGCGAACGCGCTCTCCGTTCTGGGTGTGGCCGCGCCGCGATCGATGTAGGACCACGGACACCCACAGCTACCCGGTGTCTCGTTATCTCCAGAAAACAGGCCGTAGCTCGGCTCCTGCCGACAGCGTCGTCGCTCGCACCGACCGCGGCGAGCGCCCAGTTCGGATCAGTGAGCCGAGTCGATCATTCTGTCGACGAGTTCGTCGCGCGAGATCTCGTCTTCGAGGTAGTCGATAACCCAGCTGACGTCGACGTAGATGCCGACGACGCGGCTACCGTCGTGCTCGAGAACCCACGACACCGTATCGATCTCGTCTTTGAACCGATCGGGGTCCGTGATCGCGGCCGCGATGTCCGCGGCCACGGACTCGAGTTCCGCGTAGAGTTTCTCAGTTTCTGTGACCTCGGTGCTCACGAGCACGTCGACCGTCTCGCCGCTGCGGTCGAGTTCCATCACGGTGAGGTCACTGCTGCTCAGTTCGAATCCGTCACTGTCGAATCCCGGCACGTCTGCGCTCGAACTCGAGTCCGAATCAGACCCGTTGCCTGAGTCGGATCCGTTACCGCTGGATCCAGAGCTGCCGTCGTCGTCGGTTCCGTTGCCAGAACCGTCGTCGGTTTCGCTACTGGAACAGCCAGCGAGTGCGGTTGCGAGTGCGGCTCCACTGCCGAGGAGGATTTTTCGTCGCTCCATGCACGAGCCAACCAGAAGGGATGGAATTAGTAATTAGCTCGTACCGTTTCCGGTGTTGAAAAATCCGTCTGGTGGTGCCACCTCTCGCAGAATATCGGACCTGATGGTCTCACGGGCCGTATTTCGACGGTATCGAATAGTCACGAAATCGAATCAGTCACATCCAAACACTGTCTCGAAACGGCAACAGTCCGAAACTGGTTGCAATCATCGCAGACGATAGAAATCGCCGCGACAGGCCGAGTTCGACGGTTCAGGCGGTGCCTACCGCCGTGACATTCGGGTCTCGAGGGCAATAGTGACTCAGTCGTTCGACTCGGCTTCGGTGATGGCACTCGAGACGGTGTCGGGATCGGCGTCCGGATCGGCGTCGGTGTCCTCGGTCTCGTCGTCGGCGTGGGCGTCGTCACTCTCATCATCAGTAGAACTCCCATCCGACTCCGCAGCCTCTTCCTCTCCGTCGTCGGGGGACTCGAGTTCGATGCCAGCCAGGTCAGCTGCGAGTCGACGGTAGGCCGCGGCTGCGGGGCCGTTCGGCTCGTAGGCGACGAGTGGGGTGCCGGCGTAGACGCTCTCTCGCGCGGCGTCGTCTTCGGGGACGCTTGCGAGGAGTGGGACATCGAGGCGACCTGCGAGGTCCTCGTGGGAGATGTCGCTGCCGGGGTGGGTGCGCGTGAGGACGAGACCGGCAATGTCGCCGCCGGCGCGTGCGGTGAGTTCGATGGTCTTCTGTGTGTCCTGTACGGCCGCGGGCTCCGGTGTGGAGACGAGCAGGACGGCGTCCGCGAGCCCGAGCGGGAGAACGGTCTCGTGGCTGATCCCTGCGCCGACGTCGAGCAGGACGTAGTCGTAGGCCGCTCGCAGGTCGGAGACGACCTCGCGCAGCCCTTCGGGAGAGGTCTCTGCGTACTCGTCTAAGCCGATCCCGCTCGGAACGGCGACGATGTTCTCTGCCAGTCGATACGTTGCGTCCTCGACCGCTGCGTTGCCGGCGAGGACGTCGTGGAGCGTCGTCGAGTCGGGCGAGAGGCTGACGAAGCCGGCCAGGTTCGCCATGCCGAGGTCGACGTCGACGATCGCGACCCGCTTGCCCGCCTGCGCGAGCGCGGTCCCCAGGTTGACCGTCGTCGTCGTCTTTCCGACGCCGCCTTTCCCACTCGCGATGGAATATACCGTCTCGTGAGACATATTCGATTACTGTCCGGACAGTGGGACGGGAACACCTTAAATCGTCACCTCCGACGCTCGCGGCGGTTGAGCGGCCACGCGACCGCCGAAATGCCGACGTTTTCCCCGGGAACGACCTGCATACGCGCTGGTGCGTGTCAAAGAATACTTACCCACAGCACCGTTTTGTAGAACCAATGAGCCAGGAGGGCGCGCAGGACCAGTCCGACCGGAAAAAGTATGAATTCCGGAAGGTCATCGAGGACCTCAAGGACTTCGACGGGTCGGGGACGCAACTCGTCTCGATCTACGTTCCCGAAGACCGACAGATCAGCGACGTGGTCGCCCACGTCACACAAGAACACAGCGAAGCGGCCAACATCAAGTCCAAACAGACGCGAACGGCCGTTCAGGACGCGCTGACGAGCATCAAGGACCGACTGCGCTACTTCGATACCTTCCCACCAGAGAACGGCATCGTACTGTTCTCCGGTGCGGTCGACTCCGGCGGCGGCCAGACCGAGATGGTCACGCACGTACTCGAGAGCCCGCCCCAGCCAGTCGAGTCGTTCCGCTATCACTGTGACTCTGACTTCCTGACGGAACCACTCGAGAACATGCTGGCAGACAAGGGCCTCTACGGGCTGGTCGTGCTCGACCGGCGCGAGGCAAACGTCGGCTGGCTGAAGGGCAAGCGCGTCGAACCGGTCAAGTCCGCCTCGTCGCTCGTCCCCGGCAAGCAGCGCAAAGGTGGCCAGTCCGCCCAGCGTTTCGCTCGCCTGCGTCTCGAGGCGATCGACAACTTCTACCAGGAGGTCGCCGGGATGGCAAACGACCTGTTCGTCCCCAAGCGCCACGAGCTCGACGGTATCCTCGTGGGCGGTCCCTCGCCGACGAAAGACGAGTTTCTGGACGGTGACTATCTCCACCACGAGATTCAGGACAACGTCATCGGCAAGTTCGATGTCGCCTACACGGACGAATCCGGCCTGCGAGACCTCGTCGACAACGCGGAGGACGCGCTGGCCGACGCCGAGGTGATGAAGGACAAAAAGCAGATGGAGGAGTTCTTCGAGGAACTCAACGCGGGCGACCGCGCGACATACGGTTTCGACCAGACCCGTCAAAACCTCATGATGGGGGCTGTCGACCGTCTGCTGATCAGCGAGGATCTGCGAAAGGACGTCGTCACCTACGACTGCGAGGAGTGTGGCAACACCGACCGCGAGGTCATCGACCGGCGCAAATCGACACCGGACCACTCCTGTAGTGAGTGTGGCAGCGACGTCGAGGCGGTCGAAGAGGACCGCGAGGACGCGATTGACCACCTCATCGACATCGCCGAACAGCGCGGCACCGAGACGAAGTTCATCTCGACTGACTTCGAGAAGGGCGAACAGCTCTACAACGCCTTCGGCGGCTTCGCCGGCATTCTGCGCTACAGTACTGGTGTCTAACGCGGTTCTTGCTGCCTGATACGGTTCCCGTGACTACCACGCTCGCCGTCGCCGAGTGTTTGATTTCATGGCTGTACCGCTCCAGCACATCTGCGTCCGGCGTTTCCCGCCCTGCTTTGATCGCAGTCCCAACACGAGTACCGATGGACGAAACCGAGTCCCAATGAACGGAATCCGTCAGTTTGGCCGATGCTCTTTTGGTCAGAACTGACTAGCGTCTAACAGACTGTATGTATCCGCCGACTGCCGACGTCGTCGAGACCGTCTCCCGACGACGTGCCCTTCTCGAGGCACTCGCGGCCGGGCCACAGCGAAAGCGCGACCTCGTCGAGCAGCTCGCCTGCTCGCGGTCGACAGTCGACCGCGCGATCCGCGAACTCGAGCGCTTCGAGTTCATCGAGCGCGCCGAGTCGGGCTACCGACTTACGGCAGCCGGTCGACTCGTCCTCGAGGAGTTCAGCCGAACGACCGAAACGTTCGCGGCAATCGGCGAGGCGAGTCAGGTGCTCGCCGCTATCCCGCGGGAGGCCCCAATGTCTCCCGACTTCCTCGACGGAGCCACCGTTTCCGAGCCGAAACCACACGCGCCGAACGCACCGCTGCAGGAACTGGCGACGAGCTTCGAGACGGCGACGCGAGTACGCGGCAGTTCGTCTGCTGAACGGATCCCCGAGACGCGTGCCCAACTCCACCAGCGGACCATCGAGGACGACCTCACAGCCGAGCTAATTCTCACGACCGATCTCGCCGAATTCCTCCGCGCGGAGTATCCGGGCCAGGTCTCCGGCGTCGTCTCCGAGGGCGACTCCACTATGTACGAGATCGATTCGATCCCCTACGAACTCACGATCGTCGAACAGCCCGACGACTGTCAGATCTTCCTGTTCGCGCTCAACGACCGCGCCGAGATCGAGGGCGTCATCGAGAACGACACGCAGGCTGCACTCGAGTGGGCCGAGTCCGTCTTCGACGAGTTGCGAGCAGCCGCGTCGCCGCTGGCTCCGCCGGAGTGAGTGCGGTCGTCGATCGTAGACGTGGATGCGGATGCAACGACGACATTAAAGCGTTCCACGAAGTCGAACCGTGTCTTCGGTGATCTCCTCGATACTTCCCTCGTCGAGGGGATGTGCGCCGTCGGTAATGTCGCCCCAGCCGAGTTTTGCCTTGATCGTTTTCGTGAGCGATGGGTCCGGATCGACGTAGCCGCGACCCTCTTCGACGGCGACGATACGGCCGACTTCGGTGCCGTCGATGTTCAGGACTCGTTTACCTTCGTCGGCTGTCGTGAGTGCGTCCTGTGACATAGGGTGGGTGTGGATGCGAGGGCTGGTCGACGAGGCTGTGTCGCTGCTGGTGCTCGGAACGTCTCTCTCGGGGACGACGGCGGCAATAAATCGCGGAAACCGTCATGCAGTCACACTGAACCATTATACGGCGCGACGGTCGTAATCCCTTATTACCAACTCGTTTGTCGCCCGTACGCTGTCCATACTTCCGGTTCGGTGGCGCTTCCTACTGCCCGCCGTCGAGTAAGCGGACACTTCCACCGTTCCCGAACGCACAACGGAAGCGTTATGCCGCTAGTCCCGTATTACTATTCGATCGATGGACGAGTCTCCGCTCCTCCCCGAATCGGTCGACGACCCGCGGATCACCGGTCAGTTCTGCCGGTGCGTCTCCGACGCTCGAACGGATCCGACGCCGACCGACAGCGAACCGGTTGCCGACGCCGACACCTCCACCCTCTACCTCCTCGGCGTCGTCCACGACCACCCTGCGAGCATCGGCCGCGTCATGCGCGTCGCCGACGAGGTCGACCCCGACGTACTTGCACTCGAGTTACCCCCGGCAGCGCTCCCGCTGTATCGCGTCTACGCTCGAAACGGGGCGGTGACCGAGACGGCTGGCGGTACGGAGTTCGTCCCGCCCTCGCGCGGCGGCGAGATGAGCGCGGCGATCAGCGCCGCGACGGATGCGTCGCTCGTCGGCATCGACGCGCCGAACTGGTCGTTCCTGCGCCGACTCGTGACGCGGCTCGTCGCGGACCGCGTGTCGCCGGGTACTGCACGGCGACTCCTCTCGAGTCTCGGTGGGGCGACGCGAGATGCGCTAACCTGCAGGATCGCGGCGACGCTGACGGATGCGACGTCGATGACGATCACGCCCGACGAGCAGATCGAGTACGACTGCTCGTTCGACGATCCGCCGGCCGAGCAGGCATCCCACGAGCGCGCCCACGTCGCGAGCGTTCAGGCGTTGCTCGGCAGCCTCGAGACGACGGATAGTGCGCTGGCGTACAGAGATGAGACCCGCGAGCAGTGTATGGTCGATCGACTGGCAGCAATTCAGACCGAGACCGATGGTGATGTGGTCGCAGTTGTTGGTATCGACCACCTCGACCGACTGGCAGACGAGTTGGCGGTCGGTAGCTAACAGACTGTCTCGAGTCCCACTGCACGTTCTCTACTGTCGGAGCGTCGTCACGCAGTTCCAGCAGTACGTGTAGGTCTTGTCGGCGGCGTTCTCCGCTCCGCAGTGGCGACAGCGAATTGATTCGCCGTCGACCTCGTGATTGTCCTCGACGGGTGGTGGGTCGTGTCCACCGCGTTTTTCACCGCTGGCGGGGTACCGATCGGCCGCTCCCGACGAGCGCGACGACGCGCGATTCGGGTCGGCGAACGACGGTGAGCTTGTGCCGTCGCTGCCCTCGCGGCGGACGTACACGTAGTACAGTAACAGATGGAGGAAGGCGAACAGCACCACGTAGCCGATGAGCCAGCCCCAGAGTTCCATCACCGTGACATAGGTTCTCAATCCACTTGGATATTCCCCGATTCACGGCAGTCTGACTGTCTGTGGCGGCAGAATTACACAGTTCAGTATCTCGAAAACCCGAACGGATGTGGCGTCAGTTCGGTGACTGCAGGTCGCGGTCGAACTCGTCGAATACCTCGAACTCCTCGGGCAGGTCGTACGGAAGGTGGCGCTCGTCCTGGCGGTTGACGCCGGCCTCGTCGATGGGCGTCGCGACGGACTCCCAGCCGGGCTTGATCTTGACGCTCTTGGCGGGCATCCCGACGGCGATGTGGTGGGCGGGGATATCGTGCTGGACGACGCCGCGTGCGCCGACGATTGCGTTCTCGCCGACTTTGTTGCCGGCGCGGACCATCGAGTCGTAGGTGAGGCGCACGTCGTCTTCGACGATGGTGTGGAAGTTTCGGACCTCAGTCTGGTCGACGACGTCGTGATCGTGGCTGTAGATGTGGACGCCGTCGGAGATCGACACGCGGTCGCCGATGGTCAACTTTCCACGGTCGTCCAGGTGGACGTCGTCGTGAACGATCGTGTTGTCGCCGATCGTAATGTTGTGCCCGTAGGTGAACGTAATGCCCTTGAAGAACCGGCAGTTCTCCCCGCACTCTTCGAAAAGGTGGTCTGCGAGCATCCCGCGGAAGCGCAGCGCGAACTCGACGTTGTCGGCAATCGGCAGGCTATCGAACTGCCGCCAGAGCCACTGGAGATGTTTCGAGCGACGATACGTTTCCTCGTCCTTCTCGGCGTAGTACTCGCTCTCCAAGGTCGTGTTGCACGGATCGTAGCTCTGCAGGCGAACCTGCGTCGCGGGTGAGACTTCCTCGCCGTTTTGCCAGCGCTCGTAGGCCTCGCGATCGCCCGAGAGGTCGATCAGCACGTCCTCGACGACCGAACAGGTGTCCTCGTCGCCCGAGAGTCGCCGGTCGACCGCCTCGATGAACTCGCGCATGCCCGCCTCCGCCTCGTCGGGGAGCGAGACGTACCGCTTTGTCATACACCGAGGTATTGGCCGCGGAGTTGATAGGGGTTCGGTTGTCGGTTCGTGTTTCCCGTGCATCGCCCGATAACACGAGTGTTACCGCCTCCGTGGCTGTAGTGTCGACCAACCTGCGACCTCGTCTCACCCATCACGTCTCGGCATCGGCGGCCTGCCACTCCGCGAAAATCAGTGCCGGCAGCGAGAGCGTCCCAATCACGAGTAGTCCGCTCACGACGACCGTGCCAACCGTCACGCGCTGCGGACTCACCTCGAGTTGGGTCAGCGCGACCGGGAGGAGTACGACGACGGCGAGGACGACGCCGAGCAGTCGACGCCCGGCAGTCGTCCGACAGACCACGCCCATACTGGCTCTCCGGACCCCCTCCTCAAGAACGATTCGACTCTCCGCTGTCACGATCTGTCGTCACGAGCAGCTGTCACACTCACCTGTCACGATCAGCGGCCCAATCTGCTGTCACGGCCGGCCGTCACGATCAACTGCTACGAGTAACTGCCACGGTCAGCGATCACAGCCCGGTGTTACGAACTACTCTACGGACAGCCATACCGCGACAACCGAACGAGTTCGGATCCGCCAGCCCGTCGTTCCGTACTCCCTAAGTTCTCTCGCTACGAACGCCCACCCATGCACCACAGCGAACTCGGAACGTCCGGCGTCGAAGTGAGCGAGATCGGCTTCGGCGCGTGGGTCGTCGGCACCGACTGGTGGGGCGACCGCTCGGAGGAGGACGCCATCGAGATGATCCAGTACGCCGTCGACCAGGGGATCACCTACTTCGACACGGGCGACGTCTACGGCCACGGCCGGAGCGAGGAACTCATCGGCCAGGCGCTCGCCGAGGTCCGCGACGAGGTCACCGTCGCCACCAAGGTCGGCTACGACTTCTACAACAACCCACAGGCCGGCCACGGCGAACTCCCCAAGGAGATGGACCCCGAATACCTCCGAGACGCCGTCGAGCAAAGTCTCGACCGCCTCGAGATGGACTCCGTCGACGTCCTCCAACTCCACAACGCCAACGTCGAGGAGATCACGCCCGACGTACTCGAGTTACTCGACGAACTCGAGGAGGAAGGGAAGATCGACGCGACCGGACTCGCGCTTGGACCCTCGATCGGGTGGCTCGCAGAGGGCGACCTCGCCATCGAGGAGGAGTTCGACTCCGTACAGTTGGTCTGGAACGTGCTGGAGCAAGAGGTAGGCAATCACTTCTTGGAAACGATCGAGGAGACTGGCTCGACCACGAGTCTCATCCCGCGCGTGCCCCACTCCTCGGGGATTCTCAATGAGCAGGTGACGCCCGAGACCGAACTTGGCGAGGGTGACCACCGCGGTTTCCGTCCCGACGAGTGGTACGAGACGGGCTGGGAGAAACTCGAGAAACTGCGTTTCTTAGAGCGCGACGGTGAGCGCACGATGGGCCAGGCCTCGATTGCGTGGCTGCTCTCACACGACGCCGTCGCGACCGTCACGCCGACGTTCCGGACGACTGAGGACATCGACGAGTGGGCGGCCGCAAGCGACGTACCGAAGCTCTCCGACGAGGAGATGGATCGCGTCGCCGAACGCTACGAGAACGGCTTCGACATCGACCGCGACGACGGCATGGATGCGCTGCGCTCCTCGGTCGACGGTGCGGACATCGAGTCTGCGGGTCTCGACAAGCTCGCGGCTGACTGACGCGCTTCCCTCTCACCTCTTGTCTTTTCTCTCTTCTCTCCCATCTACTCGGCGGACGCGTCCGCATCCCCAGTGTTGTCTTCTCTCTGTGACGCCTCGGCTCGCGTCGCGAGCCACTTCGTCCACGACGCCGTCCCGATAGTTCGCTCTGGGCACGTCGCCGCTCCCGACCGAAACCCGCGAGCGATTCGTCCCGGAATCGGAACTGGAACGATCGGTCGTCTGAGAGAGCGGTGCGCCCGATACACCCGTGCGAGGTCGCCGACCGTGTGCACCTCGGGTCCGCCGACGGGCGGTACGCGCCCGTTCGCGTCGGTCGTCGCGAGGCCCGCAACCGCGGCCGCGGCCTCATCTACTGCAATCGGCTGCACCCGAAAGCCCGCTGGGAGCAGCCACACCGGCAGCCTCGCCACCGACGCGAGCAACTCGGAGATGAATTCGTGAAACTGCGTGATCCGGACGATCGTCGACGGGACATCGTGTTGCTCGACGAGGTGCTCGGCCGCCAGCTTGTGCTCGTAGTACGAGTACGGAATCTCGTCGACGCCGACGATGGAGACGTAGACGACGTTCGAGACGCCGGCTGCGCTCGCTGCATCGAGGAGCCGTTCAGTGCCCCGCACGTCGACTGCCTCGCTGTCACCCCGCGGTGCGGTCGCCGCGTGAACGACGACATCGACACCGTCGACGGCCGCCGTGAGCCCGGTTCCGTCGTGCACGTCTACGGGCACCCACTCGAGTTCGCGTTTGCGTTCACCTTCGCGTTCACGTCCGTGTTCGCGTTTCAGTTCGCGTGCCCCTTCGTTGACTGCAGGTGGTGATCGACTCGCCGCCCGGACATCGTGGCCTGCATTGTACAACTGCGGGCGCAACGCCGACCCGAGCGTTCCCGTCGCGCCGGTGAGTAAGGTCCGAACTGATTCGCTCATACCGTCGAAATTCGTGACACACAGTTGAATAGATTCTGGCGATTTCGTCACCACCGCTCGCGGCTCCGGATCTGAGCCTCTGCGGTCGAGTCGCGGGGTTGTCGGCCGCCGATCGACTGGTTTATACGCTCATGCTTATCCATGACTGATTATGACTATCACCGGCGACGGACCGCCGAGCGTGGGTCGGCTGTTCGAACGCGCTGCCGAGGTGACGAGCACGTACTTCGTCGTCTGGATCCTGCTTGGCTCCGGACTCGCGCTCTACTCACCGTCGACGTTCACCCCGCTCGGCGACCACATCTCGCTCATGCTGGGGGTTATCATGCTCGGCATGGGGCTCACGCTCACCGTCGAGGATTTCCGGCGGGTACTCGAGCGCCCTCGCGACGTGTTCATCTGCGCGATGGCCCAGTGGCTGTTCATGCCGCTCTTTGCGTACCTGCTCGTCGCGCTGCTGGGGCTGTCGTGGGAACTTGGCATTGGACTGCTCCTGCTCGGGGCAGCGCCCGGTGGGACGGCCTCGAACGTGATGACGTACCTCGGTCGGGGTGACGTCGCGCTCTCGGTGACGATTACGTCGGTGACGACGATCGCCGCGCCGCTGGTCGTGCCCGCGTGGATCGTCCTGCTCGCGGGTGAGGAGATCACCGTCACTTTCGCCGCGATGGCCGAAGAAATCGTCCTGATCGTCCTCATTCCGGTCACCGCGGGACTGTTCCTTCGAATCCTGCTCGACAGGTACGCGCCGACGGTGGCGAAGGTAGGACTCACCGTTTTTCCCGCGATCAACGTGCTCGCGATCGTGATGATCGTCGCGGCTATCGTCGGTCTCAACGTCGAGGAAATCTTCGCCGCGAGCGCCCTGGTGTTCCTCGCGGTCATTATTCACAACGCGCTCGGGCTCGGGGCGGGCTACGGCGTCGGCCACCTGACCGGGATGGCCGAAGACCGAGCGCGTGCCTGCGCGTTCGAGGTCGGCCTGCAGAACAGCGGGCTGGCGGTCGCACTCGCCGTCGCCTTCTTCGATCCGCTCGCCGCGCTCATCCCGGCACTGTTCAGCGTCTGGCACAACGTGACGGGGCCGGCGCTGGCGACGGTGTTCACCCGGATGGACGGCGACCCAGCGGCGGAGCACGAAGCGGTTTCGACTGCGGACTGATGCGGCGGCCTCGTTGACCAGTTGACGTATTCGTCCCGTTCATATATTGTTATTGTGGTGAAAAATCATACAGAGTACAAACTTTCAGTGGAATTTTCACCCACTTGTTTTGGGAGTACACTTTCTTATGAACAGTCACGAACCATGATATGGCCTCGCATAATTCCGGTAATCCGCCAGCAGATGGCGAAATCGTACTCCCTCCCGATCAGTACGACCCGGAATCGATTCCGGGGACGATCGTGCGGGCGGTGGCGATCGGAAAGAACGTCCCCGTTACCGACCTCTCTCCGCTGTACGAACAGGTAGAGCCGGACGCGGTAGTCGAACTGCTCGGTCATGCGAACACCAGCCAGTCTACAGTACGCGTCGAATTCGTCTACGAGGGGTACAGAGTCGTCGTCTCAGACGATGAGGGGCTGCGTCTTCACGAAACGTAATCGACTTGCGTGTGAAACTCGGGTCGCCTACCGGTTGCATCGGGAGCCGCGCGCAGCGCTGCCGGACGGACCGGTGTCGCTGCTGCAGTCGAAACCCGGCGTTCGGGGCGACCTCCGGTGGTCGCGCTATTTCGAAAGCGCCCGTTCGACGGCAGTCGCAACGTGCTGTGCCTTCTCGCCGAGTTCGGTCGAGACCACACCATCTTCGATGGCAGCCTCGAGTTCGTCCTCGTCCACGATTTCGACCTCGCCGTCCGGCCGTCGGACCACGTCGACGTAGAGGTCGACGTACCGGACCGTGTCGGGAAACAGTTCGACGGGCGTGCAGACGTTGACGTAGGTCCCCTTCGACGAGCCGTCGGCGCTCTTGTACGTCGTCGGGTACCACCAGCGCCCCTCGCGGAACTTCGTCACCGCGGTGTCGCCGTCCTCCTTGGGCGTTCCGAGGGCGTCGTAGCTGCCGCCGCCGCCCATCGAGCGCTCGAGTGTGACCTTCCCCGCAGGGTCCCACTCAGTCACGTCGCCGTAGCCGAGTGAGATCAGTCTCCCGTCGGGTTTGCCGTGGCCGATCTCGAGTCGGTCGCCGGAGAGCGGCCCGAACTGTCGGGAGACGGCGTCGAACGGGAACGCGTCCTCGCCGCTCTCGAGTTCGTCGACGACCGAGCCACAGACGGCCTCCGCGAAATCGACAGCCGAACTCGCCGCCCTGTCTGCGGCCTTGGTTCGGTGATGACCCGGCATCGTCGTCTCGACGGCGCGGCGGGCCTCATCCAGCGCGAAGCGAGAATCGCGGCCGAACCAGAGCCACTCCGTTGCTCGGGGGGCGGCGAGCAGTCCTGGCTCGCCCGGTTCCTCGGGTGCGTCCGCGAGATCGGACTCGAGTGCGCGTGCGCGTTCGGCGACGGACTCGAGTGCGGTTTCCATCGCGCCGAGATCTGCATCGGTTGCGGCGTGTTGCCAGCGTAGTCCCCAGCCCTGCGGAAGGTCGACTGAGAGCAGGTCGGTCATGCCGACGAGTTCGTCGGCGCGCTCGCCGCGGAGTGCGGCCGAGACGCCGGTGCGGTCCTGCGAGAGGGTACAGAGGCCGCTGCGAACGGCGAGTGTCGGCTCGACTCGCGGCTGGTCGTCGTCCCACGGCGGGGTGGGTTCGGTGACCTGCACGCGATAGCGGTTGCCCTCGTCGACGTAGCCGTCGACGTCGTCGTATTTGAGATAGCCCCGCTGTCCGTCACCGAGGTCGACGACGGCACCGCTCCCGCCCGCCGCGTCGATCACTTCGGCGTCGAGGATAGCGCCGCGGGGAACCATGGACTCCCAGCGGAAGGTATCGATCGCGAGGCCGGCGAGGTCTGCGGCCACCAGTTCGACTGCGTCAGCGCTGCCCGACACGCCAACGCCCTGCCGGTCGCGGGTCGTCTCAACCGCTGCGTCAGCCGGTGCGGTCTCGAACGCTTGGTCGAAGCGCTCGCGGATGGGGTCGGAGGCCTGGACGACGCTGAAAGTGGCCTCTTCGCTCGTCTCGAGGAGGTGTGTTACAGCCGTCGTGTAGATGCCGCGGACGCGAACCGTCGTCTCCGTGGCGTCAGAACTGGCGTCGGTGTCCGTCACAGTCGCCCCTCCGTTACTGGTCGATCACAGTTGCACCCGCAGTCGTACTCGCATCCGAACTCGAGTACGCGATGAGCGTCAGCGCGCACGGCGATCACCGCAGCGTCTCGCGATCAGCGGCGAACCGAACGCGGTCGTTGATCGTCGGACCGAGCGTGAGTTCGACGTAGTCGTCCTCGGCGTCGAGGATTCGGCCGTCCTCGACGTAGACGCCCCACGTGTCGAAGCGCAGCCAGCCACGCATCTCAGCCGCGTGGGTCGTGATGTCGGCGTAATCGACGCTGTGTTCGGGATAGTCGGACGCGGAGTGGGCCATGTCCATATCCGAGTAGACGGTGTCGTGCTCGTCGAAGAAGGACTCGAGTGCGGCCGCGTCGTCGGCGACGGCTTCGGCGACGGCGTCGGAGGCCGCCTGCAGCTCGTCGGTTTCAAGGCCGACGGCTCGAAGCGCCTGCTGTGTTCGCTGGTCGAAGTGCATGGGTGTGCGTTCGCACGGGGGGGCTTTGTGGATTCCGAGTCCTTCTGTGGTCGTCGTTGTGGTTGTGGTCGTCGTTGTGGTTGTAGTTGGAGTTGGAGTTGGAGATCACTGATGGCCGTCCGTTCTCGTCTGCGGCTGAGAGGAAACAGAACTGTGCTGCTGCTGGTCGCTGGCGGGAAAGCGGCAGAAAGAGCGGTATAGACAGAACTGGAAACGACGCTCAGTCGTCGGCAGGAAGACGATCAGCCGGCTTCGAGGGTGTGATTGCGTCCTGGGGCGATTCCTCGGTATCGGTCTCGATGGTGGCTTCGGTATTGGTGTCGGTGTCAGTGTCGGTCATCGGTGTTCGTTCCCCATCCGGATTTGGCGGTGCGGTGTAGTGGAACCCGCGGCGTGAATTGTGCATAGCTATCTGTCCTCATGGGTGAATCAGTATAAGCGTCGCCCTTATACGAACATGATAATAAGTATCATTCTAGGATTGGAAGAACGTCCAACGCCCAACGCTTACCAGTGGGTGTGTTGTACGCTTGCACATGCAGCGTCGCCGTGACCCGGTCGAACGAGCGGACGAGGAGTCGCGAGACCTCTACGATGTCTCGACGTGGGAGCCGCGATCTGCTGTCGATCACCTCGCGTACTCCGTCTACAATGCGATCAACTACGGGTTGCAGACGATCGTCCTCGCCGTCGCAGTCGTCATCACGCTATTCTTGCTCATCCAGCCGGCGATTCTGGTGCTCGAGGCCCCATCACTCGCTGTCTTCTTCGGACTCTCGGTCGTTCCTGCCGGCCTGCTCGCCGCGTTCATCTGGTACTCGGATATTACGGAGAGCGAGCCACTCAGCCTGCTCGTCGCGACGTTCGTCCTCGCTGTCCTCTTTGCGACGTTCGCCGCGGTCGTCAACTCCGTCGTGGGGCCACGACTCGAGGCGATTCCGATCATCGGAACGGCGCTCTTTTTCTACCTGATCGTCGGCCCGGTCGAGGAGACGGTGAAACTGCTCGCCGTTCGCGTCTTTGCCTATCGGAGTGAGACGTTCGACGCGGTGATCGTGGGCGCAGTGTACGGTGCTGTGGCGGGCCTCGGCTTTGCGGCGATCGAGAACGCGATCTACATCGCCAGCACGGTCGCAGAGGCGCAAGCGGAGGTCGGCACCGTGTCGGCGGCGACCGGTATCGCGACCGTCCGCGCGCTCGTCGGGCCCGGACACGTCATCTATTCCGCCATCGCGGGCTACTACCTCGGTCTCGCGAAGTTCAACCGCGAGTACGCCGGCCCACTCGTGATCAAGGGGCTGTTGATCGCCGCGTTCGTCCACGGGACGTACAACCTGACCGTCGGCTTCGCACCGGCTCTCATCGTCGCAGTCACACCACTCGGACCTGGAGTGGCCTTCATCAGCTACGTCATCGGCTTCAACCTGCTCATCGGCTACTACCTCTACCGGAAAATCGTTCGTTACCGTCGCACGTACCGCGCGGTCCGAGATGACACGTCAGGTCCACCAACGCCCGAACTAACGGAGTTCGACCCACCTCGTAGATAACACAAGCACACAGCGAACCAACAGAGTCAGCCACGTTCCCAGTACACACCGGTTGCCGAACCCGAATCAGCACAGTCACTATAACCCGGGAACAAGTAGGATCTCGTGATGGTCGCACTCATTGGATCGCTCGTCGCGTTCGTCGTCGCACTGCTCGTCGGTGGGTTGGCAATCTACGTCGGTGCCTCGATTATCGTCGGTATCGAGGACTACTCCCACGCCGTGGTCACCGCCATCGTCGGCGCACTCGCGTGGGCGCTGACGGCCTGGATTCCGCTCTTCGGCCTATTCATCGCGCTGCTCGCCTGGATCTGGGTCATCAACTGGCGCTACCCCGGCGGCTGGCTCGACGCCGCCCTCATCGGCGTCGTCGCCTGGCTCGCTGCGCTCGCCATCCTCTTCGTCCTCGATACGATTCTGGGGCTCGGTGTCGGCGCGTTCGGCGTGCCGGGTGCCTAACCGTTCCTAACGGGCCGCCGAGCAGTGATCAGTGATCGGCGATTAGTAATCAGTAATCAGTAATTAGTCGAACCGGGACTCGAGTAGCCGCTCGACGTACTTCGAGAGCACGTCGACTTCGAGGTGGATCGGATCGCCAACCGTTTTGTCCGAGAGCGTCGTCAGCTCGTAGGTCGTTGGAATGATGGCGACGGTGACTCGGTCCCGCCCGTCCTCAGACGGTTCTAGATCGGCGACGGTCAGGCTGATCCCGTCGAGCGTGATCGAGCCCTTCTCCACGACGTAGCGGCCGTACCCCGCCGGGAGTTCGAACTCGAAGAACCAATCCTCTTCGACGGATTCGATGTTCGAAACCGTCGCGACTGCGTCGACGTGCCCTTGCACGATGTGGCCGTCGAAGCGGCCGTCGGCCGGCATCGCCCGTTCGAGGTTGACCGTGTCGCCCTCCCCGAGGTCGCCCAGATACGTTCGCTCGACGGTCTCGGTCGCGAGGAAGACCTCGAACCACGCGCCATCGTCGTAGCGTTCGACGGTGAGACAGACGCCGCTGACGCTGATGCTCTGGCCGTGTGTTACTCCGGTCGCGACCGCGTCGGCTGCAATCCGAAGGCGGAGGCCGTCCTCGGTTCGCTCCCGACCGACGATGTCGCCGGTCTCCTCGACGATTCCCGTGAACATACTCGACGATACCAGCCGACGGATAAAGACATTCTGATCCCGATATGCGTTCCACTTCTGTGATGATGGGGTAGCGGGTGCTCGTCGCTGCCCTTTTGGTCTGTTCGGGTGTATCACCGCCACATGGCTGGGATCATCGATACGATCAAACTCGCCGGCGTCCTTATCCTCGCACTCCCCGCTGGGCTCGCCGGACTCGAGTTCGTCGTCGTTCGTGGCGATGCGGGCACGGGTGGAATTCTCATCGGGCTTGCAATCGGGCTCGTCGTCGTCGAGCGCTGGCTCACGATGCCCTCGGATGTGCCGGGTCTCGTGGCCAAGCGCGCGGCGGGCACCGTCATCGGAGATCCAGAGTCAGAGTCGGACGACGACACACCCACCGATTCGACCAGCGTTACGACCAACGATGAGGGTGACTGATGGCCGATCTGGTCGTTGCGGCACTCAGAGCCGGCGAACTCGTCGTCGACACCGCTGTCTCGGTATACGGTCGATTCCGGGGCGCTACTGCAGAGCAGAGCAGTGACGACCGGGCGTCCCCAGCTAGCGACGATGCACCCGCAGTAACTGATGCGGAGGAAGCCGACGAGGAGCAATAGCCCGCCGAAACGCAGCCAAGCGGCTTTGTTGACCCGTTCAATCAGTATCGGTGTCAGGCAAGGTCAAACGTTGCCTGTTGCCGCTTCGATAACGTAGTACAGTCAGCATGAGCAGTTGCCTGAAATCCACAACGGATCGGAAGTTAACACATATACTCGACAACCGTGTATTCCTCCGTTATATGCAATTCTGTGACGAGTGTGGTTCGATAATGCACACGGAGGACGACACGTGGGTGTGTCGCTCGTGTGAGAACGAGGAGCCGCGGGACTCACAAGCAGAAGCGGCGATGGCGACCCAGGATGGACAGCGAGACGACGGGGCACCCGCCGTGGCTGACGCGACCCAGGGCTCCGCCGAGACGATGCAGGAGCCCTGTCGGGCGGACGACTGTGACAGCGATCGGGCCTACTACGAGGTGATGCCGAAGCCGGGCGGCTCCTACGAGGTTCGGCTGTTCACCTGCGTCGAGTGTGGCCACAAGTGGCGCGAGTCCTGACGGCGCATCTCGCGAACCCCGCCGATTACATACGCACAGACGGCCACATCAGACTCGCACTCCCAGGGATACTCGGTCTCAGGTGGTGTCACACACCGACTCCAGACCAATGCCCCCAACGTTCTTGAGGGTATTGAGAATTTCAACAGAGCCAACCGAGCCAGTACGCAACGCGCCCAACCTACGACTCGCGCACCGTCTCCGGATCCAGCGACCGCGACAGCGGTGCCAGCCACTCCGGTCTCTTCCCATCCTGATCTTGGTCACGACCGCGTGCCAGCACATCCGCAATTCGGAGCCACACCCCCTCCTCGACGCGTACAGCCGACTCGAGTTGCACCACACTTCCCGGCTCGATTTCGCCGGTCAGTTTGCAGGGGGACTCGAGTGCCGCCAGTCCGACGCCCCCAACGCTCGTGTCGACGGCGTCGGCGTCTTCGAAGCCGAACGAACGGACTTCGGCCTCGAGGTCGGCTTCGACGGCGCCCACGGTTTCTGTGTCGGCGGTCAGCATGGCGCTGGCCGAGCGAAACGACTGGGTGGCGCCGACGTGCGCTCGGCGCTCGCGGCCGCCGTCGCCGTCGACGACGAGCGTCCTGACGAGGCCGCCGTGGTAGCCGCCGGGTTCGCGCGGTGCGGTTCGGATGACGATCGGATCGCCGGGGCGAAGCGGCGTGTCGGCTGTGTCGGCCGTCGACGGGATCCGTTCGGGGTCGCTCTCGGGACTGATCGCGGTGTTGCCGGCGGGGTACGCGCCGGCCGAAACGATCGCCTCGTCAACTTCGATCCGGAGGCGGTCTGGTGTGATCGGCTCGCCAGCATCATCGTCGCGAACTGGTTCGCTCGCATCATCGCCGCTAACGAGTTCGCCGTCGACGACCGCCGCGTCCGCGAGGACGGCGGCCGCCCGGCGAATGCCCGCACGGGCAGCTGCCTGTGCGGTCTCGATCCGCGCTCGCTCGCTCGCCGTCTTGTTCGCACGGGCACGCTCGAGTACGTCCGTCGAGGCCAGTGTGAGTCCGGCGTTTTCGAGATATAGTGCCGCATCGTGCGGGATCGTCGCAGGTGTTAGCACCGTCGCGGAGCCGTGGCGATCTGCGAGCGTCGATGCAAGTTGTGAGGCGGGGTGCGTCTCTGACTCACCTCGCCCCGGCTTTCGTGGTCGACTCCGGACCTCCCAGCGCTCGCCGTCGCACGAGAGCGCGATGAGGTCAGCATCCGCTGGCGAGAGGGTGTGCCGGTCATCGCGTACAGCCTCCTGTCCGTAACGGTCGAGACAGTACTGAATCGCTGGCTCACGTGCGAAGCCGACGTGAACGAACGCGGCGGCCTCTCGCTGTGTGAGCGCTTCGTCGATGAGCGCGATGCTGGTCGGTGTCGTCGCTGGTGAGTCGGAAGCGCCGTCGGTGTCTGTCACAGTCGCCTCCCAGACTCAGGGCGCTTCGGCCTCGAGTTCCTCGCCGCTCTCGGCAGGCTGCTGGGCCTCTTCGATGAGGTCCTCGAGTGGGGTCTCGGTGAGTTCGTTGTGGAGCAGGACGTCGATCGGCAACGTCGGCGCGCCGTCGACCAGGTTCTCGAGCATTACGAGGCGTTCGCGGGCGCGGGACATGCCGACGTAGAAGACGCGCCGTTCGTTGTCCGTCAGGACTGGGACGGGTGAGGTGGTCTTGGTGAACTCCTCGACGCCCGGGACATCCGTGGGGTCGTCGACCGTTGCGACCATCTGCTCGACGACCTTCTCGGTCAGGTCAGTGCCGACGATAACGTGGTCTGCCTCGCGACCCTTCGCGGAGTGAATGGTGCCGACGCGGACGCGGTCGGTGTCCATGCCGGCGTACTCGCCGATGGCGAAGTACGCGCGAATGCTCTTCTTCTGGAAGTTCGTCACTTTCCGCACCATATCGGATGCGGATTCGGGGCCGGGCATGAACGGCGCGTGGTCTTCGATAACCGACGCGGGAATCATGAGCTCCTGCAGGTCGTCGATACCGGCCTCCTCTTGGCGCTCGTCGATCGTATCGAACAGGTCGTCGCGCTCTTTGGTGCCGAACGCCGACTCCTGAAGCATGTCTGCGACACGCCGTGCCTGGAGTCCAGTTACGTCGTCACCGCGGTCGATCGCTTCGACGGCGCGGACGTACTGGGTAAGACGGTCGGTCCACATCCGCTGGTCCGTCAGCGACGTGAACGGGACACCCTCCGTGATGAACTCATCGATGAACTGGAACATCTGGTAGCGCGCCCGGAAGAGGATCATGATGGTGCCGTCGCCCGAGGCGAGGGTGCGCCGAACCATGCGGACGACGTCGAGCATCGAGGCGTTGCGCCGGGCCTCAACTGCGCCGCCTTCCTTGCGCGGCTTCAGGTCCTTGTCCTTCCGGTGCTCGATGTGGCGAATCTCCTGGTTGACCGCGTTGAGGACGTTCGAGGGCAGTCGGTAGGAGTTCGGCAGGATGATGTCCTCGTCGACTTCCTCCTCGAGCAGCAGGGCTGGGTCTGCGCCTTGCCAGGAGTAGACGACCTGGTCGTCGTCGCCGGCGATCAGCACCTGGTCCATGTGCGGTTTCCACTCCTCGTAGACGTCGTACTGCAGCGTCGTGATGTCCTGGAACTCGTCGATCACCAGGTAGTCGACGCTCGGGAGCAGCGAGCGCTGCTTGACCCGTTCGAGCATGTCGGCGAAGCCGATCTTGCCCTGTTCGCCCTTGTAGGAGCGCCACCCGCGGATGGCCTCTGGGACGTCGATCCGGTCGTCGTCGGAGGGCCAGGTCGGCGTGTACTTGTTGCCCTCCTGGGCGTGATCGTCGATCTCCGGCGGAAGGCGAACCTCCTCGTCGTCCCACTGGAACGGCACGTCGTACCAGTCTGATACCTCTCGGCGGGTTCGCTGGAGCCACTGACTCGTCGCGATAATCTTGTTTCCGATCGTCGTCGAACGAGCGGTCCGGCGGCCGGCCCCGCTGTACTCGTCTTCGAACTCGAGTCCGTACTCCTCGCAGAACTCCTCCTTGTCGGATTCACCGATGACGTCGCTTCGAGAGAGATCGAGAAGATCGTACGCCTTCGCGTGCATGGTACAGACGTTGCCTTGCAGCGCACGCGGGCTTTCGTCGAGTCGCTCTGCCAGCCGTTCGCGAATCTCCTGTGCTGCCGCTCGCGTGTACGAAACGACGAGGATGTCCCGGAACGTAACGTCGTCCTGCTCGAGAATCTCTTCGACGTGGTCGAGAAGCGCGGTGGTCTTCCCGCTCCCCGGTCCACCGAACAGCCGGGTCACCTTCGTCTCCGTGGTAGCCATTATCCCTGTTCAGGGTCGCGACACCCATAAGTCACGTGGGTTCTCCGCGACCGCGAGAGGGACTGTCTGCCGGCTCTGTCGGCGGTCTGGTCGCTCGAAAACGGTGGGGCGGTGTGACGGACGATTCAGGCGGTTCGTGATGAACGAAGCGGGATCACGTGTTTCGCGACGAACGGGCGGTTCGAACGTCGGCACCGTCGCGGATCTTGTCCTCACACTCCGGGCAGACGCGGGGATCGTCGACCCCCCGCGGCGTGAAGACGCGAGCGTATGCATCGGTTACGAAGTTCCCACAGTTCTGGCATTCCGGCATGATGCTTCTCGAATGACGTGTTGGAACGGACCACATTATAATTCTATCGCCATTAGATGGCGGAAATTACCGGAAGATTACCGAATTGGTCGGGTGCGAGGGTGTCGTGTAGCCAGGCGGTTCGAGTCGGTATCGTCGGGGAGAGCAGACAGTAGATAGCAGATAGCGGCAAACAGGACACCGGAACTGAATAGCAGGAGAGGAAGGCAATTGGGGGCCACTCAGTGGAATCATCCAACAGCGACACCGCTCTCGGATCGGAATCTCGGCGTCAAAAGAACGGAATCGGTAGCCGGGTATCGTCGCCTACCGTGTTGGCTCCCACCCACAAACGGTACAGGTACTCGCGGAGAGGTCGTGGAGACCGCTACATTCGGGACACTGTTTCTTGTTATACTCCTCCTCCCACTCGAGTGGTTCGACGGCGTGACCGCGGTCAGTGAGGAATTGATCGAAAACGTCGTCGCCGGCACCATTGGGTGCGGATGCCATGAGTGTGTCAAAGACATGCATGGTCTTAAGTGATGGGGTCGGTGAAGAGACTGCCGTTTCTTTGTAGAATCTACCTCAATACGTGAGTTGTAACCTGAAGGGAGAATACAATTGGTCGGTAACTGTCTGAATAGCCTATCACTTGTCAACAACGCTGTGTGCGACCCGCGGATTTTTCTCGCTCTCGCCCCAAACAGCGCCCATGAGCGACCTGCGCCTCGATGCGACCCAACTCGATCGCTACTCGAGACACGTAATCATGGACGAAATCGGTCCCGAGGGACAGCAACGGCTCCTCGAGGGCAGCATCCTCGTCGTCGGCGCGGGCGGACTGGGTGCGCCGGCGATTCAGTACCTCGCCGCGGCCGGCGTCGGCCGCCTCGGCATCGTCGACGATGACGTAGTTGAGCGCTCGAACCTGCAGCGGCAGATCGTCCACCGCGACGAGGATGTCGGCCGACCGAAAGTCGAGAGCGCGGCGGACTACGTGGCGGCGCTCAACCCCGACATCGACGTCGACGCCCACGAGACGCGTCTGACCGCTGACAACGTGGGCGACCTCGTCTCCGACTACGATCTCGTCCTCGATGCGAGCGACAACTTCGCGACGCGCTACCTGCTCAACGACCACTGTGTGCTCACGGAGACGCCGCTCTGTCACGGCGCAATCTACCGCTTCGAGGGGCAGGTGACGACGTTCACGAACGATCGGGGCGGCGACGCTGAGCCGCCGTGTTACCGATGTATCTTCCCCGAAGCACCCGAGCCCGGTACCGTTCCCGACTGTGCGACAACTGGCGTGCTCGGCGTGCTTCCCGGCACCGTCGGCTGTATCCAGGCCACCGAGGCCGTCAAGTACCTGCTCGGCAAGGGTGAGCTACTCGAGGGCCGCCTGCTGCTCTACGATGCGATGGACATGACGTTCGAGACGGTGGACGTGCACCCGAACCCGGCGTGCCCGGTCTGTGGCGACGAGCCGGCGATCCAGTCGGTCGAGGACGTCTCCTACGACGGGACGTGCCAGATTTCGGCTGACTGAGCTGTTTTCGCGGTTATCAGAGTCATCGACGTCGCGTTCTCACCGCATCGAACAGTTCGTCCAGCCCGACCAGCGCGACGCAGGAAACGAACGCGATCGTTCCGAGCTTTCCACCAGCACCCGTCAGCGCCGGCGTCACGGCAAGATACACGAGCCCGCAGAGCGCGCCGGCCGCACCTACGTGGGCCACCGTCAACCGCTCGGCACTCGACATCCCGACGAAGGAGGCACAGAACGCGACCGCAGCGAGCGTCGCACCGAGTTCGCCCGGCAGTGCGAGCGGGAAGCCGACGCCGGCAGCGACGCCGACGAGCCCCGAGCCCACGACCGGACCCAACTCGAGTTCCAGGCTCAGCAGGACGGTTGCAACTGCACCCACGACGGCGACCGGGACGACGAACTGGAGGAGTTCCCAGGCGGGCGCGCTCGGCGAGCCGTACTCGAGTCCGGTCAGTGCGACGGCCGCCACACACCCAAAGAGCGCGATGGTGCCGAGTTTGCCGCCGACGCCGCCGAAGGAGGCGGTCGTAGCGACGTACGCGAGCCCCGAAATCGCGCCGGCAACGGCGACGTACTCGAATCCCGGGAAGACTGCTGGAGAAGCCATCCCGACGAAGGAGCCACAGTAGATGGGCGCACCGACGCGCGGGAGGGCGAGTCCGGCGAGGAGGCCGACGAGCGCGGAGGCGAGCACCGGGCCAAGCTCAGCAACCACGCTCGCGCCGTAGGTGACGACCGCGCCGCCGGTGACGGCGAGCGCGTTCGTGGCGTCGGTTCGGTCGAATGCGTCAGTTTCCAGGGAGTCGGCGCTGAAGGCACGATTCCGTTCGGCGATGACCGCGACCGCGCCGACGAGGACGACACCGAGCTGGAGGCTGTACGTCCCGAGGTGGAGACTGTACGCCCCGAGGTGGGGACTATCCGTCCCACTCGGGAGGACAGACGGCGCGGCGTGGACGCTGGCGAGCAACACGGCGGGCGTCGCGAGGAGGGCGAGGAAGCCGGTGAACTGGACCGGGCGGTACACACGATCCAGTCGCTGGAGAGTGACCGAGAGCGTTACGGTTCCGCCACTCTCGCATCAACTCCGCAACAAGCCGCCGTCGATCGGCACCGACACACCGTTGACGAAACTCGCCCGCGGGCTCGCGAGGAACGCCACCACGTCGCCGAACTCGGCAGGTTCACCCAGCCGCTCCAGTGGAATTTCGGCCGCGAGTTCGGTGATACCCTCGTCGTAGTCCGCGTACGTGCCGCGCTCGACACCCGCCTCGACGAGTGCTTCGATCCGTGGCGTCTCGATCGTCCCCGGCATAACGGCGTTGGCACGTATCTCGGGTCCAAATTCGCGCGAAATCGTCTTCACGAGGCCGACGACGGCCCGCCGAACGGAGTTCGACAGCACCAGCCCGTCGGTTACCTCCCGCACCGTGGTCGAGGTGATACAGGTGATCGAGCCCACATCGGACTCGAGTAGCTGTGCGTGTGCTTCCTCGACCGTCCAGACAACACTCATCACCAGCAGGTCGTACGCCTGGTACCAGTCCTGTTCGTCCGTCCCCAGAAAGGTCGTACTCGGCGGCCCGCCCGCGGAGGTCACGAGGTGGTCGAGACCGCCGAACTCGTCGACGGTTCGGCGAACCAGCCGGGAGATTCCGTTCGGGTCGGTTAGGTCGCACTCGAGTGCGAGCACCTGGCCCGATCCCGCGTTGGCGAGATCGTCGCGGGCGGCCGCGAGCCGGTCGGCGTCGCGCCCGCAGATGGCGACGTGTGCGCCCTCTGAGGCGAGAGCGTGGGCGCTTGCGAGTCCGAGGCCACTCGAGGAGGCGGTTACCAGCGCTGCGTTGTCGTCGAGATCGAGGTCCATAGCGGCCCACACGACGCCAGTGACCAAATTGCTCGGGCAGGGGGATGCTGCGTCGGTGGTCGGCGAGGCGAGGTTGTGCGGGTGTACTCGAGTGGACTGAGGCAGGATTGAGTGTGGGTGTGGGTGTGAGTGTGAGTGTTATTGCGTGCGAAGCGCTACTCGCGCTCCTGATGGCGGACGCGAACCACACCTTCCGAGGTGACGCCGATGACGAGCGGCGAGGACACTTCGCGGCCGGTGACGGCGGCGCCGGCGGCGTCGCTAACGACTTTCATTAAATCCGGGGCGGTGTGATCGACCTTGACGCCGGCGTCGTCGCAGGCGTCGTAGACGAGGGTCGGCACGTCGTAGAGATCCGTTCCAGTGGGGACGCGAACGCGGACGGGAGCGCGAAGCGCCTCGGCGAAGGCGACCGTCTCCCTGGCTTTCTCGACGTTCTCTCGGGCGCTGGCCTCGATCGAGGAGACGTTCGCCCGCGAGGTCCCGAGTGCAGCGGCGATGTCCGCCTGGGAGATCCCGCGCTCGCGCAGGGCAAGCACCTGTGCCTGCCGGTCTGTGAGTATGCTGGTCTCGGCTTCGAAGCCAATTTCGGCGAGCAGCTCGTCCGCGTCGTCGATCATTGACACGGTAATCGCCCTCCATCGCAGTGGTGTACAGTTCGCTGGCTGGTCGCTCCGTCGTCGTAATTGCTCACGGCTCGCCGCTTTCGAGGACTGCCCGTTACCACTTGCGAACGTACCCGTCGTCCCATCACCGAGACTGCTTCGGGCGCGTTCCACTGTCGTCGCTCCGTCGTGCGGTCTGGTGTTCCCTGCACGCGCCTACTCATACCAGACCTCTAGCTGGGGGCAGGATGAAAGCTCTCCCGGTCGCGTGCGAGGTGCGGAATCCGTGCCGTTATATCCCGATTTTGCGGGCTATGGCGCTCTCTGGCGCGCACCCAGACCGTGCAGAACACAAGAACACAGTGGGCGAACAGAGCGCAGAAGCCAGCGAGCGAACAGAGCACAGAACGCAACAGGCGAAAAAAGACGGCCGCACGACTGTCCAGGTACCGACGCCGATCCCTCGAGACGGTGGTGTCTCGAGTGACCGTGTCGATCAGTTCCCCCAGAAGTTCTCGCGGCTTCCGAGGCGTTCGCGTCTCGACGACCGACTGCTGGTGGATTCGTCGTCCGCTCCGGCGTCAGCGTCCCCCTCGTCGCTGTCGCCGTCATTGGCGGTGCCATCGTCATCGGTGTCGGCATCCGCGTCTGCCGTATCGTCTTCGTCGTCGCCCTCCTCTTCGTCCATCGGGAGCAGTTCGAGCTCCTCCGCACGCGCGTGGTTGCTGTGGACGCGGGTAATTTCGACGCGGGCACGTGCTTCGGGGAGGACACCGTCGACCATCACGATGAAGCCGTCTTCAGTTCGTCCGACACCGGCGCCGCTTTCGTGCATGTCGACGACGTCGATGACGACCTCCTCGCCGGACTTGACCGGCTGGGTCTTCAGATCGTCGATCGGCTGGTTGTAGTGTTGGCACCACTCCTTGCCGCCGCGGTCGCCGTAGTGTTGACACCCCATCCCCGAGATTCGTGCTGAATAGCTCGGACAGTCGTCGGCTAGTGGACAGTCTGCCATGCGGTGTACTACCGGCGGTGTCGTTAAACCGTTTCCGTCTTGTACGCGCGAAATCGGTGCAAACGGCCGCTCTTCGCCACTCTTGCTGACCAGTCACTGTGTCGGTTTCTCTCCCGGCCACACACCCTGTCTGCGACCGATAGCTTCAGTCGCGTCCCCCCACGCTCCGTTTCAGTGCAAAACCGATACCTCCCAAATTATCAGTTGAACAGGGAGTCCAATACTGTGCGTTTCGAAAACGTTTACGGGTGTGACGTACGAGTGACGAACGATGAAAATCCTCGTTACGGTCAAAGAAGTTGCGACCGTCGAAGATGAGTTCGAAATCGAGGGGACTGAAATCGCAGACCAGTACCTCGGTGCAGACCTCAACGAGTGGGACGATTACGCCGTCGAAGAGGCCGTTCAGCTGCAAGAAGCTGGCGTCGCCGACGAAGTCGTCACGGTTACAATCGGCCCCGAAGACTGTGAACAGACCATCCGTCAGGCGCTCGCAAAGGGCGCAGACCGCGCGGTCCGCGTCTGGGACGACTCCCTCGAGGGCGTCGATCTGCTCGACGTCAACGCGAAGACGGAAATCCTCAGTGCCGTCGTCGAAGAAGAGGATCCAGACCTCATCCTGACCGGCGTGCAGGCCGGCGACGACAGCTTCGGCGCAACGGGCGTTGCCCTCGCCGAAGAGGTCGGCTACCAGTGGGGTGCCGTCGTCAACCACCTCGAGCACGAGTTTGACGGCGATGTCGCCTCAGTTCGACGCGAACTCGAGGGCGGTGTCGAGGAGCTCACGGATATCGAGCTGCCCGCCGCACTCACGATCCAGACCGGTATCAACGAACCACGCTACGCGAGCCTGCGCGGCATTCGCCAGGCCCAGCGCAAGGAACTCGACGTGAAGGGCCTCGCCGACCTCGGTGTCGACGAGAGTGCCGTCGATTCCGACCTGGAACTCACCGACATGTACGAACCAGAGAGCGAGAGCGACGTGACCGTCTGGGAAGGCAGTGCCGACGACACGGCCGCAGAGTTGGGTGAACTGCTCCGCGAGAAGGGGGTGGCACCATGAGCGATGTCCTCGCAGTCACGGACCACCGCCGCGGCGACCTGCGCGACGTGAGCTACGAAATCATCACCGCGGGCCGCCAGCTTGCAGACGACACCGGTGGCGACCTCCACCTCGCCGTCATCAGCGGCTCCGTCGACGATTTCGCAGAGAAACTCAACCGCGACGGCGTCGACGCGATCCACACCGTCTCCCACGGTGAGGAGTTCAACCACGACGTCTACACGCAGACGATCACGCAGCTGTACGACGAGCTCGCACCGCAGTACGTCCTCACGCCGAACAGCGTCAACGGCCTGGACTACGCACCTGCCGTCGCCAACGAACTCGACCTCCCGGTTGTCACCGACACGATCGATCTGTCGGCAAACGGCGAGACGCTGACCGCGACCCGCGAGATGTACGGCGGCAAGGTCGAGACCACGAACGAACTCGAGGGCGACGCCGTCGTTACGATCCGCGAGGCCGAGTGGCCAACCGCGGAGGGGACCGGTGACGCCGCCGTCGAGGCGTTCGATGCAGACATCGACGAGGACGCGGTCGGCTCTACGGTCAACGGCTTCGAAGAGGTCGGCGGCGGCGACGTCGACATCAGCGAAGCGGACGTACTCGTCTCCGTCGGTCGTGGGATCGAAGAGGAGGAGAACCTCGACATTATCCGCGACCTCGCGGATGCACTCGACGCGACGGTTTCGTCTTCGCGTCCGATCGTCGACAACGGCTGGCTGCCGAAGAACCGCCAGGTCGGTCAGTCCGGAAAGGTCGTTACGCCGGATGTCTACATCGCGATCGGTATCTCCGGTGCCGTCCAGCACGTCGCCGGCATGAAGGGCTCCGATACGATCGTCGCGATCAACACGGACCCCAACGCGCCGATCATGGACATCGCGGACTACGCGATTCACGACGACCTCTTCGATGTCGTCCCAGCGCTGACCGAGCAGTTCCAGTGACCACGCGTCACTGCTAATCGTCGACGCGTTTTTCCACCGTTCTCATCGGACGTATTCGACGTATACCGTTTCTTCTAGCAATCACTCACACTGTGTGTCTCGGCTGGACCCCCGCTCACAGGACGGTCGAGGGTTCCGTTCGGGTTCTCTCTCGTGTCAGACAGATGTATGAACGTTCCAGTGACTGTACAGCAGAATTATAAACCAGTAATTTGATACCACGGATATGACGTTTCGACCGAAGCGACGGGAACTCCTGGTGGGGGCTGGTGCCGCGTCACTTGGTGGCCTGGCCGGGTGCCTTTCTGACGTTCCCGGGTACGAATCAGAGGTAGAGTCCGCCGACGCAGTTGGCGGAACGGATCGAACGCTCAGACTCGGTATTATGTCTCCGCTGAGTGGGGGGCTCGCGAACTTTGGGGAAACGACGCGCGACGCCGCGTTGTTGCCGATCGAACGGTTCGAAGACGAGGTTAGCCTCGATATCGACTACACGGTTGTCGATACGGAAACCTCGCCGTCGGCCGGCGTCCAGAGTGCCGCCGAACTCGTCGATGGTGGGTATCCGATGGTCAACGGCCCGCTGGCCTCCGACGTAACACTCCAGGCGACCCAGCAGGTGTTGATTCCGTACCGGGTCGTCAACTGTTCTGCGGGTGCAACGTCGCCGACGATCACGTCGGTGAACGACGCCGGTCTCGTCTTCCGAACGGCGCTCTCTGACTCGCTGCAGGCACTCGTCCTCGCCGAGCAGGCCGTCACGGACCTCGGCACGGAGCGTGCAGCGGTGCTGTACGTCGACAACGACTACGGCTGGCAGCTCACACAGGCGTTCTCGCAGGCGTTCGAGACCGACCACGGCGCGACCGTGACGGCCGAAGTGCCGGTCACCGAGGGCGCGGACTCCTACGACGATGCCATCGAGACGGCGATGGCGGACGACCCGGAACTGCTGATCGTCATCGGGTATCCCGATACCGGGGAGCAGCTATTCGACGATCTGGCCGCAACCGGCACACGGGACGATGTCGAGGTACTCGTCACCGAGGGGATGCAGGATGGCGGCCTTCACGAGTCGACTGACTCCTCGCTCGACGGCATCCGTGGCACCGCACCAATCGCCAGCGGACCGGGCTACGATACGTTCAGCGACCAGTACGAGAGCGCCTACGGTGACAGTCCGGGACTCTTCACCGCCCACGCCTACGACGCGACGGCGGCGCTGTTGCTCGCGAACGCCTACGCCGGCCAGAACGAGGGGACGGCGATCAGAAACGCGATGCAGGCCGTCACCTACAGTCCAGGGACGACGATCACGCCCGAGAACCTCGACGAAGGCCTCGAACTCGCCGCCCAGGGTGAAAACGTCGCCTACGAGGGCGCTTCGAGTTCGGTCACGTTCGACCAGCACGGGGACGTCCGCGGTGCGAGCTTCTCCTACTGGGAGTTCGACGAATCAGCAGACGGTGGTATCACGGAACTCGACCGGGTGAGCGCCTAATGTCGCTGCTCGCCAAACTCGTCCCGTCGTTCATCCGCCGACGATACCTGCTCAAGTTCGTCATCTCCATCCTCGCCGTCGTACTCATCATCGGTGCCGTCGGCGCTGTCAGCTACGCCGAAATCGACGACACCGTGCGAGCCGACTCGAACGAGCAACTCGAGTCGACCGCTGAACTTCAGGCCGATGGCATCGGCGACTGGGTCGAGTCGATGCACGTCCAGACCCGTACCGCGTCTGCGTCGCCGGGGACCCAGGACGACGACGTGCAGGCCGTCCAGGGAGCAATTGTCGAAGAACAGGCCCGAATGGGTGTCGACGTGCGGGCGATACACTACGTCGACACGAGCGAGGAGACCGTCCTCACGAGTACCGACGCCGAGATCCGCGACACCGACCTCGCTGCCGTCGACGATCCGTGGGCGGAGACGGACTTCGCCGGCGAACTCTCGTTCGACGAGGACGTCTGGCACTCCGAGCAGGCCTACGAGTCCGCCGCGCTCGACGACCAGGTGATGGCCTTCGCGAGTCCGGTCCCCGAACAGAACGATCGCGTCGTCGTCGTCATCGGGACACTCGAGTACCGTGTGGACCAGCTCCAGCAAGACGGTGCGGCCGGGTCGACGGCGATCGTTGACGACCGCGGGGACCCGATCTTCCAGACTGGACAGAGCGAACTCACCGCGACGACCGACGACGATGCCATCGAGGCGGCACTCGGCGGTCGCGCAAGCCAGGTCGAAGACGACGACGTGGTGCAGGCATATGTTCCGGTCGGTGACACGCAGTGGGTCGCGGTGACGACCGTGCCGACCGAACAGGCCTACGGCGTCGCGAGCGACGTTGGAACGAACGTCATCGCGATGGTGCTCGTGAGCCTGGTTGCACTCGGCCTCGTCGGTGTCGTGCTCGGCCGCCAGACGGTCGTGCCGCTCGCGGAACTGCGCGATCGGACGGAGTCGATGGAGAACGGTGATCTCGACGTCGACTTACAGACCTCGCGCATCGACGAGATCGGTCGCCTCTACGATGGGTTCGACAGCATGCGGACCTCGCTGCGAAACCAGATCGAGGAGGCCGAATCCGCTCGTGCGGACGCCGAGGAAGCCCGCGCAGAGACCGAGGCGATGAACCAGCATCTCGAGGCGAAAGCCGACGAGTACCGCGACGTAATGGAGGTCTGTGCCGAGGGCGACCTCACCCGACGGCTCGACCCAGAGAGCGAGAACGAGGCGATGACCGACATCGCCCACGCGTTCAACGAGATGGTCGAGGAGCTCGAGGCGACGACGGCTCACGTCAAGTCCTTCGCGAACGAGGTGGCCGTCGCCAGCGAGGAAGTCACGGCCAGCGCCGAAGAAGTGCGCTCTGCCTCCGGGCAGGTCAGTAACTCCATTCAGGAGATTTCCGACGGTGCGGACCGACAGAACGAGAACCTGCAGGCGGTCTCCGACGAGATGAGTGGCCTCTCGGCGACGACCGAGCAGATCGCTGCGTCCTCGAATCAGGTCGCAGATATCGCAGAGCAGACGGCAGAGACCGGCCGCTACGGCCGCGAAGCCGCACGCGACGCGATCGAGGGCATGCACGAGATCGAGGCCGAATCGACCGAGACTGTCGAGGCGATCGAAGACCTCACCGCGGAGATGGAACAGATCGACGAACTGATCGAATTCATCACCGAGGTCGCCCGCGAGACCAACATGCTCGCGCTGAACGCGAACATCGAGGCCTCGCGCAGCGGCGACGGCGACTCCCAGGGCGACGGCTTCGCGGTCGTCGCCGCCGAGGTCAAGGAACTCGCCGCCGACACGAAGGAGACGGCCGAGGACATCGAACAACGACTCGAACGGATCAACGACCGCACCGAGCGGACTGCGACGGAGGTCCAGAAGACGGCGGACAAGATCTCCTCGCACGTCGATGCCGTCGAGAACGCCGCAGGGGCACTCGACGAGATTGCCGACTACGCACAGGAGACCAACGACGGCGTCCAGGAGATTTCGGCGACCACCGAACAGCAGGCCGCCTCGACCCAGGAGGTCGTCGCGATGGTCTCGACCGCGACCGACATTTCCGATTCGACGGCGACCGAATCCCAGCGCGTCGCCGCCGCCGCGGAGGAACAGACCTCCGCCCTCTCGGAAGTCACCAAGAGCGCCGGCTCGCTCGCAAACCAGGCTTCCCAGCTCAACGAGATGCTCGACCGCTTCGAGACGGACGCTGACGGCGACGCGGCGGTCGACGACCTCGAGGATCTCGACACACTCGAGACCGGCGACGTGCTCGGCGGCGAGTACGACGACACCGGCGATGGCGATGCCGGGAATGGCGACGGTGCCGCACTCGAGTTCGACGAGAGCGTCGTTTCCCAAGCTGACACGGATGGGGCGGCTGCTGGCGACGGTGATACGAACGAGAGTGACAGCGAAAGTGAAGCCGAAGTTGACGGTGTCACTGACGCCACAGACGATGGTGACGGAAGCGGCGATGAACCGATCGCCGATCCGTTCACCTACGAGGAGGTCAGCGACGGCGATACCTAGACTGTCAGTTCACTGTCGAACTTCGGGTTGGTACCGTCGGGTTCGGTGACACTGCGTCACCTGTTTCGTGACTGTGTTGTGATCTCCGTCGTTCTCTCGTTGTACTGTCCTCTCGTTCCATCGTGCTCCCGAGGAACGACACACTCTCAAGGAACGGCACGGACTCACGCGCCATCTTCCGAACCGTCACGTACTTTTTGCCACCTGCCTAAACGCTGGCAATGGAACTGCTGGAGCGCCGGCGGGCGCTAATCGAAGAGCGACTTCACGAGGTCGTCGACGGTGTCGACCCGGAGGCGCTCAGCGACGAAGTTCGCCACGTCACGCTCTCCGGAGGCAAGCGCGTCCGACCCATGGTCACGATTCTCGCCTGCGAGACCGTGGGCGGGACCGCCGAGGAGGCCGTCGAGTTCGGCGTCGGCATCGAACTCGTCCACAACGCCTCGCTCGTCATCGACGACATCATCGACCGCTCGGAGTTGCGTCGTGGCACCGAAAGCGCCTGGGCCGAATTCGGCTACGGCCCGGCGATCATCACCAGCGACGGCCTCCTCGGGGAGGCCTTTGATCTCTTCGCGTCCGACCCCGACGCGATGCGCGTCGTCACCGAGTCGATGGTCGAACTCGGCGTCGGCGAAGCGACCGAACTCTCCGCTATGCCGTCGAACGAGGCGGAATACATGACACTCGCTCGCCGCAAGACCGGCGCGCTCTTTCGCGCCGCGGCCGAACTGGGTGCGATCGCGGCTGGTTCGGACGGGTTCACGGTCGAAGCCCTCGGCGAGTACGCAGAACGCGTCGGCATCGCCTTCCAGATCAGAGACGACGTGCTGGACGAGATTGCCGACGCCGAAGAACTCGGCAAGCCGACCGGCCACGACGCCGAGATGGACCGCCCCTCAGTCGTGCAGGTGACCGATCTCACGCCCGACGAAGCCAACTCGCGTGCGCGAGCGGAGGCCGACCGCGCGCTCGAGGCGCTCGACCGGGTCGAGGTCGCCGACCCGGAGGCAGAACTGTATCTCCGAGAACTCGCGGAGTTTGTCGTCGAACGCGAGCGATAGCGCCGGCACTAGCGTCATTATCTTCTCCGACCACAATCTCCACTCTGTAGCGACCACTCAGTGAGTCCGATCCGCCTTCGCTCGTTCCTCTTGCTCCCCCTTCGCCCCCGACAACCGCGACTCGACGATCGCAAACGCCAGCGTACTCACGATCCCCAGCAGCGTCCCCGCCGTCAGCGCCGCCGCGAGGAACGCAATCCCCGCCTCATCGAGGAAGAACGCACTCACCGCATAGAGGACGATCGCGATCGACAACACGTAGAACGGCGCGTTGAGATAGCGCCACTCGAGTGTCCCTGCGATGTACTCGTCGGTGATCTGGCCGAGGCTGGTTGTCACGCCCGCGGCGGCGATCCACTGGACGGAGCCATACACCAGCGCGGCGATCATGACGGGGACGCCGACGTCACCGGTCGCGTCCGCCTGCACCGACTCGAGCGTATTCATACCGCTCACACCGCCGAGGACGAACAGCGCCGCCGCGACGACGTACGCGAGCAGGGTCGTCCGTCCGGCGTACAGCGACCGGCGAGCGCGCTCGACGGCCGCGTCGAGTCGCTCGCCGAGTCCGAGCCCGCGGGAGATGAGGTAGAAGCCGAGCAGCGCCGACGTGGTCCCGAGCACGAAGCCGGGCATCTCGAGTGCGCTGCCGATCAGCGCGAGCGGGTAGATGAGCAACAGGATGCCAAGCGGGATCAGGATCGTTCCCCGCGTTTCGGGGTCGTCAAGCACCTGCTTGATGGTGTAGTACATCGACTCCAGGTTCTGGGCCTGTCTGACGACGACGCGGCGGACGCCGTCGATCGGCACGCGCGAACGGATGATCGGGATGACGGATTCGTCCTGTGCGCCGTCGGTGACGACGAGGGTGGTGACGTCCTCCGACGTCGAGAGGCTCGCGAGGACGGTGTCGACTTCGTCGCCGACTTCGCGGTTGGCGTTGACGTCGCCCTCGTCGTTGCCGGTGACGACGGCGACCTCGACGCTCTCGTCGCGTGCATCCAGGTCGTCGTAGATGTGCAGTCCCTGGAAGATGACGTTGACGTCAGAGTCCTCCGGGTCCGCAGTCGCGAGCGCGACGCCTGCCTCTTCGACGGGGTCGCGGCCGATAACCGGCGTCGAGAACCCGGTCTTGCGACCGAGGTCGTCGTCGAGGTCGACACACAGGACCAGCAGCATCGGGCGAATGTTTGTCGGGGCGGTATATGCCTTTTCTGGGCTGTCCGCGCTCGCAGTTACTCGCCTGTGCCACGCCGATAGCCAGCACATACTGCGGTCGGGAGTGGAAGCCAGGAATCGGGGACGACCTTGCCGTGGTCTCGGAACGCCGTGTGAACTACCAACACTATTCGAATCGACCGTCACAGCAGTCTGGATCCGTGCGGTTTTTGAACGCGCGCCGATAACCCAGTGTACTGAATGATCTCAAAGGGCTGTGAGCAGTGCGCGAAGGGTGGCAAGATGGTGCTGTTCGTTTACGGCTACTGCGACCAGCGCGACTGCTTTTACTGCCCACTTGGCGAGAATCGCAAGAACGTCACCGATGTCTACGCGAACGAACGCCGCGTCGAGTCCGACGAGGACGTCCTCGAACAGGCCTACCGAATGGACGCCCTCGGCACCTCGATCACCGGCGGCGAACCACAGGAGGCACTCGAGCGGACCTGCCACTATCTCGAACTCCTGAAAGACGAGTTCGGCGAGGACCACCACACCCACCTCTACACGGGTATCACGGGCGGCCGCGAGAACATGCGCAAACTCTCGGAGGCCGGCCTCGACGAAATTCGATTCCACCCGCCGTACGAGCTGTGGGGTGACCTCCACGGCACCGAGTGGGAGGACATCCTCTACATCGCCCGCGAAGAAGGACTCACCCCCGCGTTCGAGATTCCAGGCATCCGCGCAGAGGAGGAGTTCCTCGAGTTCCTCGATGAGGGCGCGGCGGACTTCTGCAACGTCAACGAGTTCGAGATGTCCCAGGGGAACTACCGCCGGATGCAAGAAGAGGGGTACGAACTCAAGGAGGGCCACATGAGCGCCGTCGACGGCTCCCGCGACGACATCCTCGACGTGATGGGCGACCACGAGCGCGTCTACTTCTGTACCTCCGTCTTCAAGGACGCTGCCCAGCACCGCCGACGACTGAAGCGCATGGCTCGTAACGTCCGTCGCGAGTTCGACGACGTCACCGACGACGGCACGTTGGTCTACGGCAAGACGTACACCGAACCGGAGCGCTTCATCGAACTCGGCGTTCCGGAGGAGTTCTACTCCGTTAAGTCCGAGCACGTCGAGGTCGCCTGGTGGCTCCTGGAGGAGATGATCGAGGAGGGTGACCTCGATGACGGCGAAATCGTCGAGCAGTACCCGAGCTACGACGGGCAGGTTGTCGAGCGAACGCCGCTGGCGTAGATCGTTGTCCCGCGAGCGAACGCCGGTAGTGTAAGTGTAACCACGACCGGTCCCGTTTCTTTCCGCTATCCAAGCCAGTTGACTGCATCGTCGTCCCAGTATACGCGAAGCAGCGAGTACGCACAGCCGGATACGAAAAGACCAGCTGCAACGATGCCGAAGGTTTCCATACAAACGACTGTGAGTCGCGCATGAAATACCTATCGGGCACGCTTTTTACTGTCTTCATACCGCCGGTTGCTTACTGCTTGCGCTCATTTCGGAGCCATCGTCAGCCGGTCATCGGTTGTCGCATCCAGCTACGACTCGGTCATCGTGTTCTCGATACCGCGCACCGAACGTATCGCGTACAAATCGAACCGCTCAGTCGATCTCCGTCGGATCGACTTCCGGCAACGTAATCAGATTCTCACGGCCGATCCGCAACTTCTCGATCTGTCCGTCGTCGTCCATCTGCGAGAGTAACTGCGACACCTTCGCGTTCGACCAGCCCGTCTCCGAGACGATCGCCGCCTGCTTCATCCGGCCACCGTTGCCCGCGAGCATCCGCTGTACCCGCTCTTCGTCGCTCAACAACTCTGGGTCGATATCCTCGTCTGCAGGCTCGGTGAACTCGAGTTGTGTGCCGTCGCCAGCGGTATTCGGTGGTGGTGATCCTGAGCCAGAGTCGGGTGAGCGGGTGGCGCTGCCCTGTGCGGGCTGTCTTGGGTCGGACAGAGTGGCTGTGTTTGTCTCTGTCTCTGTGTCTGCCTTCGCGTCTGCACTGTCGGTCTCTGTTGCCCCGATACCGAGGAGCGAAGCAATGTGTGGGGCTCCGGGGAGTGGGTCGTCCCGGCTGTACCGATAGGCAGCAAGGGCGCCAAACGCAAGGATGGCCGCAAGTAGACTGGCGCCAAGTACCAGTGGGAGCGAGAACCATGAAAGGGAACTACTCGGCTCGGCGCCACGCAGGAAGACGATTTCGAACTCGTCATCGCTGAACTCGTGATAGCCGTTCCAGGAGAGTTGTGTTGGCGTCTGCAACCCGTAGTTCGGTGGTGATTCGATGACCAGTCGCTGGCTCGCGCCGAGTGCAGTGATCGCGGGGCGGTCACTGTTACTCGTCTGGAGCGCGTCGCCGAGATAGATTCGATCACCATCTGTCTCTGCGAAGTTCGTCCAGGTGTACGTGTACGTAATAACGCCAATTTCTTCGTCGTGGGTGCCGTCGGGGTCGTCCGCTGTTTCGATGTCATCGTCGTACGGCCGAACGTCGTAGCCGTCCCAGCCAGCGCCGACGATCGACATCTCACGGTCGGTCTCGGCGTCAGCTATCGACACCTGGTTTCGAACGGCCTGTATCGGCGTCTCGGCGTGGCGTTCGCCGGCAACGACATCGGCAGCGAACTCCGTGAAGGCATCTACGTCGTCTTCGTCCTCGAGGACGAACCGGTACTCGTGACTCCAGTGAGCATCGCCATTGTCGCTCACGTTGAGCCGTATAATGTGATCAATCTCGGGGGAGTTCTGGTCCGAGGAGTCGACACTGGCCGGTGAAACCGCTGAGTGGACTGCTGGTTGCTCGAGTCCTGCCTGGGGGTCGGTATCTGGACCCGCAACAGGATCACCGGCAGCCGCAGTCGGCATCGCAACCACTGCACCGGAAGCGGCAGTGACGAGGAGGGCAACGAGGGTGAGTGTAACGGCGGTGGACAACCGCATACCTATCAACTGGTGGTTTCCCGGGGGAAAAAACCCTTTCCATCGACAAATAAAACGTTACCGACGGTCGTAAAACGTCTCCAGAGCGGACAACGACTGCTTACTGCAGTTCTGGGACGGTGAAAAAGATACTCCTACGTTTGAGAGGCGACAACTGTGCCGTGAATTGGCCTGAAATCAGTACTGTCTACTGTTGTTGGCTCTGTGTGCCGCGTTTTGCCTCTGTATGGCGATCGTGTGTCTCGGTTTACGTCTTGTTGCCCTGAACAGTAATCGATCAGTGTAGTATTGAAAACCAGTGAGTTCGCAAGTGCGACCAGTTTTTGTATCAGGAGTTCCTACGGCTGCACAATGAACAGCGCGACCCCTGTCCTCCTCGCGTTGCTTCTCGTTTGTTCGCTGCCCGCGATCACAGTTGTCGCGGCATCTCCGTCCCACGGAGTCTCTGGCGACTTCGATGAGCAGCAGGCCCTCCAACAGCAGACAGTCGAACAGACAACCCCCGTCGAAATCGAAAACACCTCGAATCAGTTACCGCTCGCTGGAGAGATTCGTGGTTCCTACGGGACGATCGAACCCAATCTCGCGAGCTCATTTGCACAAACCACGACACAAATGCAGGTCCAATATGAGCAGTACAATCTCACAGAGCGTGAGCTAGATGACCTAGACGGGTCGGACCGTGCGGACCAGATCGAATCCGCCTACAATCAAACGAAAGATCGGATTACTGCCCTCGAGGACAGAGAGCGTGAGGCCGTCAGCCAACATCAGGCCGGAGACCTCACGGACGGTGAACTGATTCAGGTGCTGTTACAGAACTACTACGAGGCAACTGCCCTCGAGGAGACGCTCGATGTGCTTGCAGACGATGAGGATATCGACGTTATTCCCTCCCAGCGACAACAGTTCCGGGCCGATCGAACGCTTCTAGAGTTCCACACGACACCGATTCGTGAAACCATCGCATCGGCGAGCGAAGTCAGCGATTCGAGCACGCCGTATGAATTCCGCGTCCAGACCGCAGAGAACGGGTACCGACTCTCGGCACTGGATGGGGATACGTACAGAACGGAAACAGTTCGTTTTGATAACCGCGATGCGGATGCACCTAACCAGTACGAGTCAATCGATCAAATGATCGACGACATCGCCCAGCAGTACCCATGGGCTCACGACCACGGCTCACCACACTATCAGGACAATAGCCTCGAGAACCTCTACTGGGTCGATCTTCCTCACGATACCGGCCAACTAGATATCTATGTCGACGGTGGTACTGGCGATGTCTACCGTGAATCACAGGTGGTGTCGGTCAGCTCACTGCCAGCTGTCGAGACGGAAACCAAATCGACGGGAAGTATCGAGCGAACGTTCAACAAAACACCAGCAATCGGTCCAACAGAGCTGACCGTCACCGAAGATGGTAGCGGCGAACCGCTGCAGGCGACCATCAGAATCGATGGTCAGGAAATCGGCGAAACGGACGAGAACGGTTCGATAACGTATCTTCCGCCCGCAGATACGTACAACATTACGATCGATGGTGAGACAGAGAGCGTCTCAGCACCGGTCTCGAACGGCTGACGGCCGACAGTTGCCAGTTGCCAGTCGACTGCTGAGCGCTGATAGTTGACGGCTGACGACCGATTGGTGGCAGCTAACACATCCTCGGTCCGGCTTGGCCCGCCTACAGGGAATCGAGCCCTCTGTTGGGCTGTTATTCTTCCTCTTCGCCCGACGATTTATATTGGAAGACGAAACCAACGCGTTCCGTGTCTGCAGATCGTCGCCAGTCGTCACACGGGGTGCGGTCACTGTGTGCTCTCCCGCGAGCGATCAGTCCTGTCGTCGGCACCATCACGCTACTCGTCCTCACCGTCTTTCTCGTGGGGGCTATCGCACTCGTTCTGTCAGGCTGGACTCTCGGATCACCGCCTCCCACCGCAGCGTTCGAACTGACAGCTGATAGCGAAACAGGCCAACTCACCTTCGAACACACGGCTGGCGACAAGCTCGATGTCGAGGCTCTCTCACTGCACGTTACCGTCGATAGCACCGCACTCGAGTACCAGCCGCCAATCCCGTTCGTCGGTGCGGAGGGATTCAACGGGAGTCCGGAAGGGCCGTTCAATGCGAAGAGCGAGTCCACGTGGAAGACGGGCGAGCAGGCGAGCGTTACGATTGCGGGAACGAACGAGCCGGCACTCGAGTCGGGATCGACAGTTCGGGTGGTGGTCGTTGTAGAGGGGTCACGGGTTGCCGAACTGGAGTCGGTTGCGGAGTGAGTGTGAAGTGAGTGTGGGGTGATTGCGACGTGAGTGTGGGATGGTTGCAGAGTGAGTACGGAGTAGTTTCGGAGCGAGTTACGGCAGAATCGTCTCGTGGAGGGGTATCTCGTGGCTGTCAACAGGAGAAGATCAGAAAATTGGGGTTTAGCCGTGGCCCGCTCACTGCGGTGCGCGGCCGATCGTCGTAATCGCAACGTCGGGGTCGTAGGACGGCCCCATAAACGCGTGTTTGACGTCCTCGAAGCCGGCGCGTTTGAACATCTCGTCGGCCTCGTACTCGTCGTAGAACAGCATGATCGAGTCGGCGAGGTGCTGGGCGATGACGTTGTCGGGGTAGTTCGGGCCGACGACGAGCACCTGTCCGCCGGGCTTCAGGACGCGGCGGAACTCGCGGAGCGCGAGGATGGGATTCGGCCAATACTCGATCGAACCGGAAGACCAGACGACATCGAACGTGTCCGTCGCAAACGGGAGTCGTTCGGCGTCGCCGCGGTGGAAGTGCACCGGCGGGGCGTGCTTCCCGAACTTCGCGTAGGCCTGTTCGAGTTGGTGTTCGCTCTGGTCGAGTGCGTACACTTCCTCGACGTGCTCGAGGAGTCCCTCAGTCGCAAAGCCGGTCCCACAGCCGACGTCGAGCACGGTCATGTCCTCCTCGAAATCGAGGAGCGACAGCGCGTCCGCACGCATGTCTTCGTTCCAGATGAAGGGGTTCACCTGATCGTAGACCTTCGAGAGGTACTTGTAGAACAGCCGTGCACGGGCTTTGTTCTCGAGAATTCCCATTGTCGAAGGAGTTTTCGGTGGACCGGGATATGTCTGCTGTTCCGCGCCGGAGTGCTCCGGCGCGAACGCCACCGAGGCGGTGGTTCGAGCCGGCTCGAGCTGAGGTACTTTCGCAACTACCATATACGCGCTGTCGCAAACGTTCCCTTGCTTAGAGTATGCCGAGGCCACAGGTTCTCGAACGAATTAAGTCGGCGGAGGAAGAGGCCGACGAGATCGTCGCATTGGCAGAAAACGACCGCGACGAGCGGATAGCCGAGGCCCGGGAACGTGCCGAGGAGATTCGCACGGAAGCGGAACAAGAGGCGCGAGATCTCAAAGAACGTCGCCTGGAGGAGGCGCGTGACGAGATCGATCAGGAGTGCGAGCGCGTCCTCGAGGAGGGTGAACAGGAGCGCGAGGCGCTGGCCGAGCGTGCCCAAAACCGAGTCGACGAGGTGACGGACCACGTCGTCTCCCTGTTCCAGGAGGACGTTCATGCTCAGACCTGAGAAGATGAGCAAGGTCTCGGTGACCGGCTCCAAGGGCGTCATGCCCACGGTCATCGAGACGATCCACGAGCTGAATCTGGTGCATCTCTCGGACTACGACGGCTCCTGGGAGGGGTTCGACAACGGCAACCCGATCGAGGGTGCCGACGACGCCTCCGAGAAGCTCGTCACCGTCCGGGCACTCGAGAGCACCCTTGGCCTGTCCGAGGAGGACGCATCGAGCCAGGGGGTACTCGAGGAGAGCTGGGAACAGCGACTGGAGGAGGTTCGCACGCGAATCAACGAACTCGACGACCAGCAGACCGAGGTTCGTGAGGAGCTACGACAGGTCAACGAACGGATCGACCGCGTCGCACCCTTTGCGGAACTCGGTATCGACCTTGACCTGCTGTCGGGGTACGATACGGTCGACGTGCTCGTCGGTGAGGGCTCGGAGGCAGAGGTCCAGGCTGCACTTGAGGCAGCCGAGGACGTCCGCGCCTACGAGACGTTCACCAGCGGTGACGTCGTCGCAATCGTCGCTGCACCGACCGGTGAGATCGATCCGGTCGCAGACGCTGGCGACGCTGACGCCGACAACGTCATCGACGACGCGCTCGTCGGCATCGAGTTCACGCGGTACGACGTGCCGGACACCGAACAGAGTCCGTCGGCGTACGTCTCCGAACTCGAGGATCGCAAGTACGAACTCGAGTCCCGGATCGACGAGATCGACGACGAACTCGAGCGCATCGAGCGCGAGGAGGGGGCGTTCCTCCTCCAGCTCGAGGCGGAGCTGACCATCGAGGTCCAGCGTGCGGAAGCGCCGCTGCAGTTCGCGACGAGCGACCGGGCCTTCATCGCCGAGGGCTGGGTTCCGTCCGACGAACTCGAGCGGCTCAAGACGGCCCTGCGTAATGCGGTCGGCGACAGCCTCGAGATCGAAGAACTCGAGCGTGCGAGCTACGACCGCCACGGTCGGACCCATACGGATGATATCCACCAGGGGACGCAGGATGCGAAAGAAGGCGACGAGCCGTCGGCTGATGCAGACGAAGATGACCAGCAACAGCAAAAGGCCGTCACGGACGGCGGCTCTGCGGTGACGATGGGCGACGAACCGCCGACGATTCAGGATAATCCGTCGGCGGCGAAGCCGTTCGAAATGCTGGTGCAGGCAGTCAATCGGCCGAAGTACAACGAACTCGATCCGACGATTTTCCTGTTCCTGACGTTCCCGCTGTTCTTCGGATTCATGATCAGCGACGTCGGGTACGGACTGCTGTACGTCCTGATCGGGTTCTATATGTACAAGGGATTCGATAGCCCGGGAATCTCGAGTCTCGGTGGCGTTGCGATCTGGGCTGGCGCGTTCACGATCCTCTTCGGGATCCTGTTCGGCGAGTTCTTCGGTCTACACGAACTCGGCTACATGATCTTCGGCGAGGGCGGTGCGCCGATGGGCGATAAGGGACTCTCACCAGCGACGGCTGACTTCGTCTACGCGTGGCTGATCGTCGCCGTCGCACTCGGTGTGATGCACCTGAATATCGCCTGGATTCTCGACTTCATCGAGAACATCCAGCACGGGCACGGTCTCTGGGGTGCGATCACCCACAGTGGCTCGTGGCTCTTGATGCTCAACGGCATCTGGATCTGGGTGTTCACGCCGCAGGCAGCTGGCGTCAAGCCGGATTTCATCTTCACGGCGTTCGACGGCCAGCCGTTCAACTTCGGCTTCAGTGGCTTCGATATGATGACGGTATTCACCGTCCCAGCCGATATTGCGTATCTCGGCGGCTTCGAGGCCACGTTCCCGTTCCTGATGGTTATCGCAGGACTCGTCCTGCTCGCCATCGGTGACCCGGTCGAACTCGCAGAGTTCGCGATGCCGTTCGCACACGTCGTCTCGTACGCCCGGATGACGGCAGTCCTGCTCGCAAAGGGTGGGATGGCGTTCGTCGTCAACCTGCTGACCTTCGGTGCCTACGAGACGACCGAGGGAGGCCGCCCGTTCGCCGCACCGTGGAACGAGATCCCCGAGGGATCCGTCGAGATGTTCCCCGGGCTCTTCCACATGGGCGACGGCGTGGTCGCGACCGCCGCCTTCGCGTTCGGTGTAGTCGTCCTGATCCTTGGTCACATTCTGGTCTTGTTACTTGGTATCACAAGTGCCGGATTACAGGGTATCAGGCTCGAGTACGTCGAGTTCTTTGGGAAGTTTTATGAAGGCGGTGGAAAGAACTACGAACCGTTCGGACACGATCGAACCCGCAGTGAGGACTAAACAAAAATGATCGAAGCACTTGACATCGTACTGCAGAACGGAGAGGCAATGAGTCCAGAAGCAGCAGAGAATCTCTCGGTCGGCTACGCCGAGGCCGCAGCAGCAATCGCAGTCGGTCTGGCAGCACTCGCAGCTGGCTACGCAGAGCGCGGTATCGGCGCTGCTGCAGTCGGCGCGATCGCCGAGGACGACGACATGTTCGTTCCGGGCCTGATCATGACCGTCCTTCCTGAGACGCTCGTGATTCTGGCACTGGTCGTCGTCTTCATCGTCGGATAACTCCGTCCCCCTTCTCTTACAATGAGTTTGGACACAGTCGTAGAAGACATTCGAGATGAGGCCCACGCGCGTGCGGAGGACATCCGCGACGAGGGTGAGGCTCGCGCCGAGGAGATCGAATCGGCAGCCGAGGCTGACGCCGAGGAGATCCGCGAGTCGGCCGAGCAGGAGGCCGACCGTGAGATCGAGCAGTTGCGCGAACAGCGACTCTCCAGCGCCAAGCTGGAGGCGAAACAAAAGCGCCTGGAGGCTCGCCGCGACGTCCTCGGTGACGTCCGCGAGGAAGTCGAGGCCGAACTCACCGCACTCGAGGGCGACACGCGTGAAGAGCTCACCCGTGCACTCCTCGACGCTGCGAGCACGGAGTTCGACGAGGGCGACGACGTCAGCGTCTACGGTCGCGCAGACGACCAGGACCTGATCGAGTCGATCCTTGCGGATTACGACGGCTACGCGTTCGCCGACGAGTACGACTGTCTCGGCGGCGTTGTCGTCGAGAGCGAACAGTCCCGTGTTCGCGTCAACAACACGTTCGACTCGCTACTCGAGGACGTGTGGGAAGACAACCTCCGGGAGATCAGCAACCAACTCTTCGAGCAATGAGTCTAGGTGCCTCGAATCCGGAATACGTGAACGCTCGCGTTCGGTCGCGCCGAGCCTCGCTGTTCGCGGACGAAGATTATCGGAAGCTGATCCGGATGGGGCCGAGTGAAATCGCGCGGTTCATGGAGGAAACGGAGTACGAACGCGAGATCAACGCGCTCGGAACGCGCTTTTCGGGTGTCGACCTGATCGAGTACGCCCTGAACCGCAACCTCGCGAAGCACTTCGAGGACCTCCTCGACTGGTCCGAGGGACGACTGTACGATCTCGTCTCTCGCTACCTGCGGAAGTTCGACGTCATGAACCTGAAGACGATTATCCGCGGGATCTACACCGAGACCGACCCCGAGGAGGTCCAGACCGACCTCATCCGCGCCGGCGAACTCGACGACCGAACGATCGATCGACTGCTCGACGTCGACACGATCGAGGACGCGGTCGAAGTGGTGTCGGGAACGATTTTCTACGAATCGCTCTCGGATGCCCACGAGGAGTACGAAGAGACCGGCGCGCTCGTGCCACTCGAGAACGCGCTGGATCGCGAGTTCTACGAGCACCTACTCGAGGACGTGAGCCGTTCGCCGGGACGAACCCAGCCCCAGGAGGGGCCGGAAGCGCGCTACATCGAGTTCCTCCAGGCTGAGATCGACTTCCGGAACGCCCGGAACGCGCTGCGACTTGCACGTAGCGGCGCGGATCTGGACCCGGCAGCGTACTACATCGAGGGCGGCGTGCTGTTCGATGCGTCGGATCTGAACCGACTCGTCGGGGATTACGACGCGCTCGTCGATCACATCGCCGAGAACAAGCGCTACGGCGACCGACTCTCGGGCGCACTGGGTCGACTGCGCGAAGCTGACAGCCTTATCCAGTTCGAGCACGCACTAGACGCCGCGTTGCTCCAGTACGCTGATACGCTCTCGAGTATCTACCCGGCCTCCGTGTCGGCCGTGCTGTCGTACATTCTCGCCAAGGAGCGCGAGGTCGAGAACATTCGCGCGATCGCACGGGGCCGAGAAGTCGGCCTGTCAGAGAGCGAGATCGAAGAGGAGTTGGTGATCCTATGAGCCAGGAAATTGCGGTCGTCGGCAGTCCGGAGTTTACCACTGGGTTCCGACTCGCGGGCGTTCGCCGATTCGAGAACGTCCCGGACGACGAGAAGGAGTCGGAGCTAGACGATGCCGTCACGACGGCGTTAGACGACGACGAAGTCGGTATCGTTGTGATGCACGACGACGACCTCGATTACCTCTCGCGAAACGTTCGCCAGAACGTCGAGACCAGCGTCGAACCGGTCGTCGTGACGATCGGCAGCGGCACCGGTGGCGGCGGACTGCGCGACCAGATCAAACGCGCGATCGGTATCGACCTGATGGAAGAGGACGAAGACAGCGACAGCGAGTAACACTATGAGCCAGGCAGAAGACATCGAATCCGTCGATCAAGACGGTGTAATCGAAAGCGTGAGTGGTCCTGTCGTGACCGCCACGGACCTCGACGCCCGGATGAACGACGTCGTCTACGTCGGCGACGAAGGGCTGATGGGAGAGGTCATCGAAATCGAAGGGAACCTGACCACGATTCAGGTGTACGAGGAAACCTCCGGCGTCGGCCCGGGCGAACCCGTCCAGAACACGGGCGAACCGCTCTCCGTCGACCTCGGACCGGGGATGATGGACTCCATCTACGACGGAGTCCAGCGCCCGCTCGACGTCCTCGAGGACAAGATGGGGACAGCGTTCCTCGACCGTGGGGTCGACGCCCCCGGTATCGACCTCGAAAAGACGTGGGAGTTCACCCCGGAAGTCAGCGAGGGTGACACCGTCGAACCCGGTGACGTCGTCGGGATCGTTCCCGAGACCGTCACGATCGACCACAAGGTGATGGTGCCGCCGGACTACGAGGGCGGCGAAGTCACGTCGATCGAGAGCGGCGAGTTCACCGTCGAGGAGACGGTCGCCGAACTCGACAATGGCGAAGAGATCCAGATGCGCCAGGAGTGGCCGGTCCGTCAGGCCCGTCCCGCTGGCGACAAGGAAACCCCAACCGAACCGCTCGTCACCGGACAGCGCATTCAGGACGGTCTGTTCCCGCTCGCGAAGGGCGGAACGGCCGCAATTCCTGGCCCGTTCGGCTCCGGGAAGACCGTCACGCAGCAGCAGCTTGCAAAGTGGTCCGACGCGGACATCGTCGTCTACATCGGCTGCGGTGAGCGTGGCAACGAGATGACCGAGGTCATCGAGGACTTCCCAGAGCTGCCTGACCCGCAGACCGGGAACCCGCTGATGGCCCGGACCTGCCTTATCGCGAACACGTCGAACATGCCCGTCGCAGCGCGTGAGTCCTGTATCTACACGGGAATCACGATCGCAGAGTACTACCGCGACATGGGCTACGACGTTGCACTCATGGCCGACTCCACCTCCCGGTGGGCAGAGGCCATGCGTGAAATTTCGAGCCGACTCGAGGAGATGCCCGGCGAAGAAGGGTATCCAGCATACCTCGCCGCGTCGCTTTCGGAGTTCTACGAGCGCGCCGGCAAGTTCCAGCTGATCAACGGCGGCGAGGGATCGATTTCGGTCGTCGGCGCAGTCTCGCCACCGGGCGGGGACTTCTCCGAGCCGGTCACCCAGAACACGCTGCGTATCGTCAAGACGTTCTGGGCGCTCGACGCCGACCTCGCAGAGCGTCGGCACTTCCCGGCAATTGACTGGAACGAGTCCTACTCGCTGTACAAGGACCAGCTCGACCCGTGGTGGGAGGCAAACGTCGAAGACGACTGGCCGGAGGTTCGCCAGTGGGCCGTCGACGTGCTCGACGAGGAGGACGAACTGCAGGAAATCGTTCAGCTCGTCGGCAAGGACGCACTGCCGGAAGACCAGCAGCTCACGCTCGAAGTCGCTCGCTACCTGCGTGAGTCCTGGCTCCAGCAGAACGCACTTCACGATGTCGACACCTACTGCGAACCCGAGAAGACCTACCGAATGCTCCAGGCGATCAAGACGTTCAACGACGAGGCGTTCGACGCACTCGACGCCGGCGTCCCAGTCGACGAGATTCAGGATGTCGACGCTGCCCCACGGCTCAACCGTATGGGCACCGCCGAGGAGTGGAACGAGTTCATCGACGAACTCGAGAGCGATCTCGAAGACCAACTGCGAGCACTGTACTAACAATGAAAGAGTACCAGACTATCACGGAAATCAGTGGTCCGCTGGTGTTCGCCGAGGTCGACGAACCCGTCGGCTACGACGAGATCGTCGAGATCGAGACACCACAGGGCGAGACCCTGCGCGGACAGGTACTGGAATCGAGTGAAGGAGTCGTCTCGATCCAGGTGTTCGAAGGCACCGGCGGCATCGACCGCAACGCCTCCGTTCGCTTCCTGGGCGAGACGATGAAGATGCCCGTCACCGAGGACCTGCTCGGTCGCGTTCTCGACGGCTCCGGGAACCCGATCGACGGCGGCCCGGAAATCGTCCCGGACCAGCGCCAGGACATCGTCGGCGAGGCAATCAACCCGTACTCGCGTGAGTACCCGGAGGAGTTCATCCAGACCGGTGTGTCCGCCATCGACGGCATGAACACACTGGTTCGCGGGCAGAAGCTGCCGATCTTCTCCGGATCGGGGCTGCCGCACAACGAACTCGCACTCCAGATTGCCCGGCAGGCAACTGTCCCAGAGGAAGAAGACGGAGACGACGAGGACGGTTCCGAGTTCGCAGTCGTCTTCGGTGCGATGGGTATCACTGCTGAAGAGGCAAACGAATTCATGGACGACTTCGAGCGCACGGGTGCACTCGAGCGCTCCGTCGTCTTCATGAACCTCGCGGACGACCCGGCAGTCGAACGCCAGGTCACTCCACGTCTCGCCCTGACGACGGCAGAGTACCTCGCGTTCGAGAAGGATTACCACGTGCTGGTTATCCTGACGGACATGACTAATTACTGTGAGGCACTGCGTGAGATCGGTGCCGCACGTGAGGAGGTCCCGGGTCGCCGTGGCTACCCCGGATACATGTACACGGACCTGGCACAGCTCTACGAGCGTGCCGGTCGTATCGAGGGCAAGGACGGGTCGGTCACCCAGATTCCGATCCTGACGATGCCCGGCGACGACGACACCCACCCGATTCCGGACCTGACTGGCTACATTACGGAAGGCCAAATCGTGATGGACCGGAACCTGAACAGCCAGGGTGTCGAGCCACCGGTCAACGTCCTGCCATCGCTCTCACGACTGATGGACGACGGGATCGGTGAGGGCCTGACCCGCGAAGACCACGGCGACGTCTCCGACCAGATGTACGCCGCCTACGCAGAGGGTGAGGACCTGCGCGACCTCGTGAACATCGTCGGCCGTGAAGCGCTCAGCGAACGGGACAACAAGTTCCTCGACTTCGCCGACCGCTTCGAGACGGAGTTCGTCCAGCAGGGCTACGACAACAACCGCTCCATTGAGGAGACGCTCGAACTCGGCTGGGACCTTCTCTCGGATCTCCCGAAGGAGGCACTCAACCGGATCGACGAGGACCTCATCGAAGAGCACTACCGCGAAGACGAGCCGGAAGCAGCCGAAGTCGAAGCCTAAGCGTCGCAGCGTTCAGGCAGATCTTTCTTCCCGCTTCCCGCACTCAGGATCGGGTAGCGGCTGTCTCACCGGATTCGGGTAAAAAGTGTTTCACCGGAACTGGGTAGGGACTGTCTCACTGCTTACGTTTCTTGGTTGAACTCCCATCCGGACGTGTTGCCGTCGGTCGTGTCACCGTCGTCGGAACTCGGCCTCCCGTGGGCGGCATGTGAACCGGTCGCTCTCTCGTGGTCGGAACGGGCATCGGGGTCGTGAGCAGTTCGCTCACCCTGGTCGTGGTGGTTGTGGTTGTGATTTTGTCCCTGCTGCAATCCACCTCGTCGTTTGGCTTCGGCCTCTGCCTGTTCGCGATCCATTACTGTCGGATTCGACGTTTCACTCGCGATCAGAAGGTAGAGTCCGACCGTGAACGCGAGTGCGATGACCAGCATAAGCACGAACGCAAATCCAGCGGCCATGGGTTTGATTCTACTTCCTCGTGTGGAGCACAAAATATTTATGACCGGTCGCCGCAGTTCGGCGCATGTTCGACGACCACGAGACTGCGTCTTCGGCCGACAGCACTGCGAATACCGACGATAACCACGGGACCGGCAGCGGCCAGCACGGGTGTCTCAAGTGCGGCCACACGGAAACGGAGGTCGACGACATTTCGACGACCGGCACCGGCTTTTCGAAGTTTTTCGACATCCAGAATCGGCGCTTCCGGGTCGTCTCCTGTACCAACTGCGGTTACGCCGAACTCTACAAAGGCGGCAAGACCAACGATCTGACGGACCTCTTTCTGGGCTAACCATCCTTCTCTTTCTGGGGTAATCGTCCTGCTCTCTGGCTCGCATTCGCGAACACCACTGTCAGGCCGAACGAACACAACTGTAAACAGTTATCCGACTGGGGGCGCAATCTCCCCACAACATGGCCAAGGACGTCAAGCCCACCCGCAAGAACCTGATGGAGATCGAGGATCGGATCGAACTCTCCGAACGCGGGCACGGGACACTCGAGAAGAAACGGGACGGGCTGATCATGGAATTCATGGACATCCTGGACAAGGCCCAGGACGTCCGCGGGGATCTGGCCGACGACTACGACCAGGCCCAGCGCAAGATCAACATGGCACGCGCCATGGAGGGTGACGTTGCCGTCCGCGGTGCTGCCGCCGCGCTGCAGGAACACCCCGAGATCACCACGGAGTCGAAGAACATCATGGGCGTCGTGGTCCCACAGATCGAATCCTCGCGCGTCTCGAAAAACCTCAGCGAGCGCGGGTACGGTATCATGGGGACCTCCGCGCGCATCGACGAGGCTGCCGAAGCCTACGAAGACTTGCTTGAGAGCATCATCCTCGCCGCAGAGGTCGAGACGGCGATGAAGAAGATGCTCCGCGAGATCGAGACGACCAAGCGCCGCGTCAACGCACTCGAGTTCAAACTCCTGCCGGATCTCTACGACAGCCAGGAGTACATCGAGCAGAAGCTCGAGGAGCAAGAGCGTGAGGAGACGTTCCGCCTGAAGAAAATCAAGGAGAAGAAAGAGCAAGAGGAGAAGGAAGCCCGCGAGGCCGAAGCGGACGAAGATAATATCGAGATCGAAGAAGAGGACATGGAGCCGCCGGCGACGGGCGGTGTGCCGGGGAACTAAGGGCGGGGCTGTAACTGCAGCCGCGACCGCGACTCCAAGTACAACTACACAAGACGATGACCTGTTCCGCGTGTGGCTCCCCAACTGTTCGCTTCGCGGTGCCGGCCGACTACCGAACTGTTCTCTCTACTGCCGGTTCCATTTCCACCTCCGTCCCGGACGACCACACGCACACCCTCGACTCCTGTACGATCTGTACGCACTGTCTGGTACTCGAGTTCGGTGACGACGCCGAAGCGGCCGACTCGGAGATGGACGGGCCTGTGCCCACCGACCCTGATTTCTCGCGTGTCAGCGACGCGTTTCCGACGACTCCCGAACAGGCCGTTCCGCTGGCGCTTGCGATCGGACTCGCCGAATCGCTGGCGATGAATCGGTCCGCGATCGAAACGCTCCTGCGAGATGTCGAGCGTGCCGGGGCAGATCCCCTGCTGGTGCTGGATCGACTCCAGCGTGATCCGTCGGTCGAGCCGGCGATCGATCTGGGGAGGCGACAGCATCAACTCGAGCAGTTGCTCTATTGAGGCTGTGACAGCACTCACGTCTCTCGACATCGGCGCTTGTAGAACCGATAGCTATCAGCACACTGTTCCCCACAAACCGCAACGAAAACTACTGTCGACTGTAGACTGTCCGATGCGCGTTACTTCGCCGTCGGCGTCATCGCATCGCTGACCGCCTGTTTCACCTGCAGCGCGGCACTCGCAGCGAGACCGCGGGCGACCTCGTCGCGTTCGTCGGAGGTAATGATCTCCTCGGAGACATCCTCGAGATCGGGCGTAAAGCCGGCGCTGACGGCGTGGCCGACCGGTGGGCGAACGGCGACGGTCACCTGCGGGCCGGTTGCACCCGTCGAAACGTCGGCGTCGACCGCGTACTCGTTGGGAAGAAACTCACGAGTCCGGGCGGCGATCCGCGAAACGTCGCGGTGTAACAGCCGCTTCTGGGAACTCGAGAGGTCGGGGACGTCGGCTGCGGCACGCTGGCCAGCAGCAGTCTCCCCTGGTAGCCCTGCGTACGGCGTATTTCCGTTCATGAGAAGCGTATTGGGTAGCAACGGGCCGGCAGGTGAAAAGGGTTCGCCTTCGCACAGTCGGTGAGAACGCCGCTCGTGTCCGAACTCGCCTCAGCAGATCGGCTCGCTCTCGCCGTAGACCGCGAGCACGAGCGACGTAGTATAGATGCCCGCCTCGGCCTGGCTGTGCTCGACGGCGACACTCGAGTCCCCGAACTCCCAGTCGCGTAGCTCCTGGCCCGCGGCGAGTCCCTCGAGAACGCGGTGCTCGACGTCGTCGGAGTCGGTTTCGTCTGCGACTTCGTAGAAGAGGCCCGGTCCGCGGTCGGCGGATCGCGACCAGGCGAGGGCGGCGCTGACTTGACCGGGACCGGCGGTGGTCGCTCGTGCTTCGACAACGGTGAGGCGTTCGCCAGCGGGGCCGAGATCCGGTGCCGTACCGACGGCTTCGACGTCGACATCGGCTGGAATGACGGAAGAGACGGCGACGAGATTGTAGTTTTCGACGCCGGCGTCGGCGAGAGCGGCGTCGTAGGACGCCATTTTGGTCGGGGCTGACGCGGAGCCCTGAACGATTCGAATCGTACTCATTGCTGTAGTCGGGTTCGGGGACGGATCGCGTAAGGACTTGCGGTCTGTGTCTGCACTCGAGTCGAAACCAGTCGAAGCCTGTCGAAGCCCGCCGATCGACGCTTACTGGTAGAAGTAGCCGGCCGAAGAGATGACGTCACTCGAGTCGTCGGCCTCGATCTTGTCGAAGGCGTCGACGAAGTCTTCGTGGTGGACCTCGTCGCGCTCGTTGCGGATGGCGAACATGCCGGCTTCGGTGGCCAGGCTCTCGATTTCCGCGCCGGAGTAGCCGTCAGTTTCGTCGGCGAGGTCTGCGAAGTCGACGCCGTCGGCGATGTTCATGCCGCGGGTGTGGATCTCGAGGATCTGCTCGCGACCGTCGCGGTTCGGTTCGGGCACTTCGATGAGGCGGTCGAACCGACCGGGACGGAGGATCGCGCGGTCTAACATGTCGAAGCGGTTCGTGGCGGCGATGATGCGGATCTCTCCGCGGGCCTCGAAGCCGTCCATTTCGGAGAGCAGTTGCATCATGGTGCGCTGGACTTCGGCGTCACCGGAGGTCTTTGACTCGGTGCGCGTCGTCGCGACGGCGTCGATTTCGTCGATGAAGATGATTGCTGGTTCGCGCTCGCGAGCGAGTTCGAAGAGGTCGCGGACGAGTCGCGAGCCTTCCCCGATGAACTTGCGCACGAGTTCGGAGCCGGCCATCTTGATGAAGGTGGCGTCGGTCTGGTTGGCGACGGCCTTCGCGAGCATCGTCTTCCCGGTGCCCGGCGGGCCGTGGAGCAAGACGCCACTCGGTGGGTCGATGCCGACTTCCTCGAAGCGTTCGGGTTCGATGAGTGGCTGTTCGACGGCCTCGCGGACCTCACGGACCTGCTCGTCGATGCCGCCGATATCCTCGTAGCCGACCTCGGGGCGTTCGGTGATCTCCATCGCCTGTGCGCGCGCGTCAGTTTCCGTCTCCAGAATCGTCTGGATCGCGAAGGAGTCGTTGACGGCGACGCGGTCGCCGGCCTCGACGCGCTCTGCGATGCGTGGGGAGACCTCGGTGAGCACCTCCTGGTTGTTGCCGTGCTGTTTGACGACGACTTCGCCGTCGCCGACGACATCCTCGACGCTCGCGATGTACAGCGAGGAACTCTTGAGCGTCTCGTTCTCGCGTTCGACGCGGTCGACGCGCTCGCGGAGGTCCTCGCGGCGGTCGGTCGTCTGATCGAGCTGGTTTTCGAGCTGTTCGTTGACGTCAACGAGTTCCGCATAGTGCCCGCGAAGGGCCTCAACCCGCTCGTCGTCGGGGAGATCGGGATCGATATCGCGGTGAGGTCGTTCGGGGAGAGACGGGCTTCGAGACATCTTGACGTGCACGGATAAGTCCCCGACGATAAATGTGCCTTTGGGTCGCGGAGGGATTTCCACCAAAATCGCAGAAACGGCCTGCAACTGCCGGTTACCGGCTCAGGAAAGCAGTTCTTCGAGTTCGTCCAGTCGCTCGCCGTAGGTCGCAAGCGCCCGGTCGATCGGCTCGGAACTGCTCATGTCGACGCCCGCAATCTGTAGGAGCTCGAGCGGGTACTCCCGGGAGCCCTGCTGGAGGAACTCGAGATAGTCGTCTGCAGCCTCGCGGTTCGGTTCGCCACTCGCGCCGTCGGGCAGCACGTCGTCGACGATGGCGAGCGCGGCCGAGATGCCGGTCGCGTACTGGTAGACGTAGAACGCGCGGTAGAAGTGCGGGATGCGCATCCACTCGCGAGCGATTCGGTCGTCGACCGCGGCGGGTTCGTAGTAGGTCTCCTTGAGCCCGCCGTAGAGTTCGTCGAGTCGGTCGGCGGTGAGCGGTTCACCCTCCTCCTCGAGTCGGTGGGCCTCGTGTTCGAACTCAGCGAAGAGCGTCTGGCGGTAGAGCGTCGAGCGAACGCGCTCTAAGAACTCGTTCAGGACGTGTTTCTTGAACTCCGGATCGTCGACGGTCTCGAGCAGGTGTGCCGTCAGCAGCGCCTCGTTGACCGTACTGGCGACCTCGGCGACGAAGATTTCGTAGCCCGAGTAGACGAACGGCTGTTCGTCTTTCGTCAACTGCGAGTGCATCGAGTGGCCGAGTTCGTGGGCCAGCGTGTACATCGAGGAGATGTCGTCCTGGTAGTTCATCAGGATGAACGGCTGGGTGTCGTAGGTGCCACTCGAGTACGCCCCGGACTGCTTGCCCTCGTTCTCGTAGACGTCGACCCAGCGCGAGTCGAGGCCCTCGGCGACGCGGGACTGGTACGCCTCGCCGAGCGGTTCGAGCGCGTCGACGACGTACTCGGCGGCCTGGTCGTACTCGACGTCGGGGCCCTCGTCGCCGGTCAGTGGCATGTAGAGGTCCCACATCTGCAGTTCGTCGACGTCGAGCGCCTGGCGCTTGAGTTCGGCGTGGTGGTGGAGTTTGTCGAGATTGTCGTGGACGCTTTCGACGAGCGTGTCGTAGACCTCGACGGGGACGTTCGGGCCGTCGAGGGCCGCCTCGCGGGCGGTGTCGTAGTTGCGCGCCCGCGCAGTCTTTACGTCGGCCTTGACGCTGTTCTTGTACGCCGAGGCGACGGTATTTCGCATCGACCCCCACTCGTCGAAGTACTCTTCGTAGACCTGCTGGCGGAACTCCCGGTCGGGTCGCTTGAGCAGGTTCGTGAAGTTGCTCTGGGTGATTTCGACGGCCTCGCCCTCGCCCTCGGGATCCTCCACAGTTGGGAACGACATATCCGCGTTCGAGAGCATGTTGTACACCTCGCCAGTCGCTCCGGTGACCTCGCCAAGCTCCGCGAGTAACTCCTCGACCTCAGCGGAGCGCGTGTGGGGCTTCATCCGGAGCACGTCGTCGACGTAGTGGTCGTACAGCTCAAGTGCTGGTTCCGTCTCGACCAGGTCGTCGAACTCCTCGCGGGTCAACTCCTGCAGTTCGGGGTCGATGAACGACGCCGCGGACTGGGCGTCCGCCGCGAGCGACTGCGCGCGAGCGGTCAGCGCCTGGTACTCCTGATTCGTCGTGTCCTCGTCGCGGCGCATCCGCGCGTAGGCTGCGACCGTCGACACGTCACGCATGACTGAGTCGCGCAACTCGAGTACCGAGTGTAGCGTCTCGGCGTCGTCGGTGACCTGTCCCTCGTACGCCTGTAGTTCTTCGACGCGTTCGGCGACGTCTTCGTAGGCGTCCTGCCACTCGTCGTCGGTCGCGTAAACGCTCTCCAGATCCCAGGTATACTCCTCGTCAATCTCTGACCGTTCGGGAACGGAACTCATACTCCCGGTTTCGGAACGAAGGTGGTAAAGGGTATCGAACGACGTGACTGGCGTTTTTGTCGCGTCGAGCGAATACGTGGGTATGACTGATGCTGACCGACAGCTGACTGGCGACGCCGTCGCCCGTGCGATCGGCCGCGCCTGGACGGACGACAGCGCCTGGGAGCTTCTGACTGCGCTAACCGAACTACCGAATCGGATGGGTGGCTCGCCCGGCGAGCGCCGGGCGGCCGAACTGGTCCGCGAGTCGTTTACCGATGCGGGTCTCGACGACGCCCGAATCGACGAGTTCGACATGCAGTACTGGGAGCGCGGAACCTCTGAGATCACCGTCGAAACGGCCTCGCTCTCGCGGCAGTTCGAGACGATCGCGCTGCCGTACTCGCCCGCCGGCGATGTCGAGGGACGGCTGGTCGACGTGGGCTACGGCACACCTGCGGAGGTCGACGCGGTCGACCTCGAGGGTGCGATTGCTGTCGCGAGCACGACGACGCCCGCAGACCAGCGGTTCGTCCACCGGATGGAGAAGTACGGCCACGCGGCCGAGGCCGGCGCGGCGGCGTTCGTCTTCGTCAATCACGTTCCCGGACAGCTGCCGCCGACGGGCTCACTCCGATTCAACGAGGAGGGCGAGATTCCAGCCGTCGGCGTCAGCGCTGAGACCGGCGACTGGCTGTCTGAGTACGCGAGCCGTGCGGAAGGCGTTCGTGCCCACCTTCACGTCGACGCCCGGACCAGCGAGGGCACCAGCCAGAACGTTCACGCAACACTTGGTCCGGCTACCGACGCGACCGCCGACCAAGATACTGGTCCCAACGGCACGGTCCTCGTCCTCGCCCACTACGACGCCCACGACATCGGCGAGGGCGCACTCGACAACGGCTGTGGCATCGCCACCGTCGCCGGCGCGGTCAGCATCCTCACCGAAATCGAAGACGCACTCGAGTCCCAGGTCAAAATCGCGGGTGTCGGCTGCGAGGAAATCGGCCTGCTCGGTGCCGAAGCACTGGCCGACGATCTCGACCCGGACGCAATTCGGGCAGTGGTCAACGTCGACGGCGCGGGCCGATTCCGCGATCTGCAGGTCTACTCGCACGCCTCGGACGAACTCGAGGAACTGGCCGCGTCGGTCGCAGGTGGGGCCGGCCAGCCGGTCGTTCACGAGCCGGATCCACACCCGTTCAGCGATCATTGGCCGTTCCTGCAGGCGGGCGTTCCCTCGGTCCAGCTCCACAGCGAGCCGCCGAGGGGGAGCGACCGCGGGCGCGGGTGGGGGCACACGTCGGCCGATACGCGCGACAAGGTCGATCCGCGAAATCTCCGCGAGCACGCAATCTTGACGGCGCTACTGGTGTGGGAACTCACACGAACGGACGTGTCGTCGATCGCGGTGAACGAACTGCGCGAGCGTCTGGTCGAACAGGATTACGAGCCGGGAATGCGAGCGGCAGGGATCTGGCCGGCCGGCTGGGAGTAGCGGCCAACTCGCTGGCGGTCAGCCTCGAAGCTCGGCGTCCATCGCGGTGCGAACGACCCGTGCGATCCCGAGCATCGCGAGGAAACTCCCGACGAAGACGATCGCGACGAACAGAAAGATCCCGAGTCCGACGGCGGGCAGGTTCGGGTGGGTGAGCAGCGGCGAGACGACGGCTTGCGTGCCGAGGAAGACGATCACGATCCCCATCGCGACGCGGATCGACGCCCGCCAGTACGCACCGTACTCCTCGGGGGACAGTTCCATACGCCGAGGTCAGAGTCCGGCCATAAAAACGTCTCGTCATCGTGACCGTCATGGATGATAACCCATTCACTGGTACCGACGTTGGGCTGGATCGGAACAGCACAGCACAACACAGCAGAACACAGCGCAGCCCTACCGCTCTCGCACTCCCTCCGCAACTCGCCCTGCCACACGCGCTCCCGTCACCCGCTCTCGCCGCCGCTGCTCGAACACCGCCCGCGCGCTCTCGGCTGCCTCCTCGTCGACGGCGAACTCGAGTTCCGCATACTCGACGTCAGTCAGTACCAGCGGCTCGGGCGGCGCGGGCGCGATTCCCTCGTGGCCAGGCAGCGGGTCGGACTCAAGTGCCCGCTCGATCGTTCGCAGGTCGGCCTCACCGGTTCCAACATCCTGTGCGAGCGAGACGAGCCGGCGGACGAGTTCGCGACAGAAGCCGCCCGCGGTCACGGTCAGAATGAGGAATTGCCCATCACGGGTGGACTCGAGTACCGGCGAGCGCTCGGTGTTGCGGTCGTCGGGTGTGAGGTTGTGAAAGTCGTGGGAACCAGAGAGGGCGTCGCAGGCTGCCTGGAAGCGGTCGTCGTCGACGGTGTGGGCCGTGGCGGTAGTCGCAGCGTGGCCTTCATCGGTGTCGCTGGCGGGCGGTTCGTCGTCGTTGGCGGGCGGTGCGTACAGATAGTAGGTATACTCGCGCTCCCGCGCGTGGTGCGTCGCGTGAAACTCGTCGGGCGCGTCGGCGGCCGCCCAGGCGCGGATGTCGGCCGGCAGTTGGCCGTTGAACGCCCGCGGAGTGAGCCAGTCGGGGGCCTCGAAGGCGACGGTCTGTGCGAGCGCGGAGACGCCAGCGTCGGTGCGGCCGGCGGCGGCGTAGCCGGCGGGTTTGTCCGCGTCGGGGGCGAGAACGTCGAGCGCGCGCAGGGCGTCGAACATCGCGCCCTCGACGGTTGGCACGTCAGGCTGGCGCTGGAAGCCGTAGTAGTCGGTGCCGTCGTAGGCGAGTCGGAACGCGCGCATCGGTGGTGACTCGAGAAAGTGAGTGCAGCGGGTTAGCCCCGTCGAATGTCGACGCCACCGGTCAGCGGTTGAGGGGCGTTTCGGACCCGCGTTTTATACGCTCGCGAGCGTCAGTGTCGGTATGAGCCGTCCAGTGTTGTTCGATACGGACCCCGGTTGTGACGACGCCGTCGCCATCACGCTGGCGCTTGCCAGCGACGACCTCGAGGTCGTCGGGCTCTCGACCGCGCACGGAAACACCACCGTCGACGACACGACCGCGAACGCCCGGTCGATTCTCGAACTCGTCGACCGGACGGAGGTTCCCGTCGCGAAGGGCGCGACCTGTCCGCTGACGGTCGATCTCGAGACGGCCGAGCACATCCACGGCCCCGGCGGCATTCTCGGAGACCTGCCGGAGCCAACCGCTGCAACGGAGCCCGTCGACGCCCCTGCCGCACAGTTCATCGTCGAACAGGCCCGCGAGCACGCTGGTGACCTCACGCTCGTCGCCATCGCGCCGCTAACGAACGTCGCCCTCGCGCTCGCGCTGGAACCTGACCTGCCGGATCTGCTCGACGAGCTCGTCGTCATGGGCGGGGCCGCCTTCGGGCAGGGAAACGTAACCCCGCTCGCCGAGGCGAACTTCCACTCTGATCCCCACGCAGCCCACCGCGTCGTACGAGACCTCTCGCCGACCATCGTCGGGCTAGACGTCACCAGAGGCGCAACCTTCCCACCGGATCGCCTCCCGGCGCTCTCGTGGGACGGGCGACTCGAGGAGACCATCCGTCAGTGGCTCACCTACTACGACGAGGAGCAACTGGCGCGCTACGACATCGAGTCGGCTGCGATCCACGACGCACTCGTCGTCGCCTGGCTGCTCGACGACGGCATTCTGGAGACCGAACCCTGTGCCATGCGCGTCGGGACCGACAGCGACCTCGCGCGTGGCGCACTCGTCTGTGACGCACGCGGCGTCACCGACCGCGCACCGAACGGCCACGTCGCGACCGCCGTCGACACGGCACGGTTTCGGTCGGTTCTCGGTGCTGGACTCGAGTCCCTGCTAGGCTAGCTCCGCTACCGGAACCATCGTTATCCTGGGAGGTTTGTCTACGTCGTATTTCGTTTCGTAATAGATTGATCCCCACAACGGCTCGGGATTGGTTATCATTGGCACACGTTTTATATCGATGTAGTTACCATACTGTGGTATGACGGTGGTACGGTTTGACAACGGGAAGCGTGTTATCAAGCGGTGGGACCAGGTGTTCACGGCGACATCGGCGGACCCGAGGCGGCAGATCATCATTTCCTTGATGGACCGCGAACCCGACCAGTCGGTTGCGTTGCCGGCGGCAGCGAGCAATCCGAACGTACCGATGGACTCGACGACGCTCCGACAACAGCTGGTACACAACCACTTGCCGCTGCTCGACGATCTCGGGTTCGTCGAGTGGGAGACTGACCCGCTGCGTGCGATCCGGGGGGACCGCTTCGACGAAGTGGCAGTCGTCTTCACCGCACTTCACGAGACAGCGGCTGAGTTGCCTGACTCGCTGGTCGTTGGCTGCCAGCGACTCGAGTGCGAACAACAAACCGACGAGTCGGTACTCGAGTAACCCGGGTGTCGCGCTAGCGGTCGTCGCCCATCTGCGGGTGGATTTTCTCCCAGTCGCTGGGGACGACTGGGCCGTCGAGTAGCGGATCGTTCGTCTCGGACATCCAGTCGACGAGTTGCGCCCGGAGTCGCTCCCGAACAGCGGCGACGGCTTGATTCCCGTTCTGGTCGGGAGTCTCCACTCTGTCGGGTGTGTCCTCCAGTACGAGGTTCTCCTGTTCGAGCGGATCTGCTTCGAGATCGTACAGTTCTTCGTAGGCGCGCTGGTCGCCGTAGAACTGTTCGTGCATCTCGCGGCCGGCGGCGCTGCAGTAGATATCCGTCGTCATGTAGATGTCGGGGAGGTGCCAGAAGTTGCGGACGTACTTCCAGCGCTCCGTTCGGATCGCCCGCATCGGATTGTATCGGTCGTGCCAGGTCATGCCGGCGAATATGCGGTCGCGGGGCTCGTAGTCGCCTTCGTCATCCCAGCCACCCCCACCACCGACCAACAGCGACGTAAACGCCCTCCCAGCAAGATCCGTCTCCGGCATCGGCGCGTCGGCAAGCTCGAGGAGCGTCGCGAACACGTCGACGTTACTGATGAGGTCGTCGACCGTCCGCTCACCTTCGATCCGCGCCGGATAGCGCATGAGCAGTGCGCCTTCGATCCCCGGATCGAAGCAACAGCCCTTCGCTCGCGGCATCGCCAGCCCGTGCTCGGTCGTAAAGACGACCAGCGTCTCGTCTGTGACGCCCACCTCCTCGAGTGCGTCGAGTACCGTCCCCATCGCCTCGTCCAACGCACCCAGCATCCCGTTGATCTCGGCGATATCCGATCGGATGCCGGGCTCGTCCGGGAGGAACTCGAGTGGGGCCACGTCCTCGGGATCCGGTGCGTCGTACCGGTCGGCCTCGAAACCGAAGCCGCCGTTTTCCTCGACACGGTGGAGTTCGAAGAAGCCGATCGAGGCGAAGAACGGGTCGTGGGATTCGTCGGGCTGATTGGACTCGAGTACGGACGCAAACTCGTCTGCGACGTCGTTCGCGCGGGCGGTTTCGTGGACGGCCGGCGACGTCTCGGCGGTCAGGGGCTGTTCGGTGTGAATGTAGTCGTAGCCGAGTTGGTCGGGGTACTCGGTGATGTGCTGGAGACCGAAGAGATGGGTCTCGTAGCCGGCGTCGCCGAGCAGATCTGGGAGGACCCGCTCGTCCGGTCCGAGCTTCCAGTCGCCGTGAGCGAGGCCGAGCATGCCGTTCTGGTGGGGGTGACGGCCGGTGAACAGGCTCGCCCGACTCGGCGAGCACTGCGGAGCGGTGACGAAGTGGCGGTCGAAACGGACGCCGTCGGTGGCGAGACTGTCGATGTGGGGAGTCTCCACGTCTGCGCCGTAACAGCCCAGATACGTCCCGAGGTCGTGGCAATGGACGAGAACGATGTTCGGGCGGTCGCTAGTCATACGGGTGGGATACATCGAGTGGCTGAGTAAGCGTTCGGACGCGACACAGTCCGTGAGTGTCGCCTACAGCCTAACTTCGCCGGGCGCGATACGTCGGCTGTGGCATCACGATATCGTTAATCACCTGCACGTTCCGGGCTGGTAGCCTTCCCCGCGTGTGGCGGAGCATTGCCAACCATGGCGGAGGACTCAGCGACTGCAGCTAACGGACGTGAATCGGAGTCACATTCGACAGCCCGGAACGTGGTTCTCGTCGTTCTCGACACGGCTCGTGCGACGAGTGTCGGCGAGTGGCCGACCGCGAACGCAAGGGCACAGCCCCCTGCCGAAGATGAACCGGCCGAGACCCACGATCCGGCTCAACCAACCCCGACGCTGTGCCGGCTCGCCGAAACCGGCACCGTCTTCGAGAACGCGTTCGCGACGGCCCCGTGGACGCTTCCCTCTCACACCTCGATGTTCACCGGGCTCTACGCCTCCGAACACGGCACGCACGGCGGCCACACCTTCCTCGATCCGGAACTTCGAACGCTCCCGGAGGCGTTCGACGACGCCGGCTACGAGACCGTCGGCATCTCGAACAACACCTGGATCACCGAGGAGTTCGGCTTCGATCGCGGCTTCGACGACCTCCGGAAGGGCTGGCAGTACATCCAGTCCGACGCCGACATGGGGGCCGTCGTCCGCGGCGAAGACCTCCGCGAAAAGATTCAGGCGACGCGCAATCGACTGTTCGACGGCAATCCCGTCGTCAACGCGGCGAACATCCTCTACAGCGAACTCCTGCAGCCGTCGGGTGACGACGGTGCCGCCCGCTCTGCGGACTGGGTCGACGGCTGGCTCGGCAACCGCGACGACGACCAGCCGTTTTTCCTCTTCTGTAACTTCATCGAACCCCACGTCGAGTACGACCCGCCGCGGGAGTACGTCGAGCGTTTCCTCCCCGAAGACGCGACTTACGAGGAGGCGACCGCGATCAGGCAAGATCCCCGCGCCTACGACTGTGCGGACTACGAGATCACCGAGCGTGAGTTCGAACTCCTTCGTGGCCTCTACCGCGCCGAACTCGCCTACGCCGACGCACAGGTCGGTCGCCTCCGCGAGGTACTCGAGTCCCACGGCGAATGGGAGGACACGCTCTTCGTGGTCTGTGGTGATCACGGCGAGCACATCGGCGAACACGATTTCTTCGGCCACCAGTACAACCTGTACGATACGCTGATCAACGTGCCGCTGGTCTGTCACGGGGGGCCGTTCACTGACGCTGATCTCGAGTCCGGAACTGGAGCCGACAACCCGACAGGAACCCACCGCGACGACCTCGTCCAGTTGCTCGACCTCCCACTCACACTCCTCGACGCCGTCGGTATTTCCGACCCTGAGCTACGCGAACAGGCGAACGGCCGCTCGCTCCATCCCGCGTCGGAGGACGAGCCGAGAGATGCTGTCTTTGCCGAGTACGTCGCCCCACAGCCGTCGATCGACCGCCTCGAAGCCCGCTTTGGCGACATTCCGGACCGCGTCCGCGAGTTCGATCGTCGCCTCCGCGCGATTCGGACGCACGAATACAAGTACGTCCGCGGTGACGACGGGTTCGAACGTCTCCACCACATCCCGACCGACCCGAACGAACAGTCGAATCTCGTCCAGGCAGAACCCGATACCGTCAGCACGCTCCAGGACCAACTCGAGGAGCGCTTCGATCCGCTGACCGAGTCCGAACCCGATTCGACGGACGAGGTCGCGATGCGTGAGGGGACGAAAGAGCGACTGGCCGATCTCGGCTATCTGTAAGCGGGTGGCTGGCTCTGTGTTAACTGCTGGTTCCGGACGACGTCCCACACGCTGTCCGATCCCGACTTGGTGACCGCTTCTCCCCTCGACTCGAGTCCAAGTAACTCGAGTCCACTCGCTGTGCCTGCAACGCCGTTTTGCCGCTCGCGCTGGAATCGTCGGTTGTGACTGTTTGCGCGCCCGGCCGACCGAATCGCATCCACAGCACCTACACCGGTCACCAACTGGTATCGGACGACTCGTGAGATGGCTGCGAACGAACACGGTGCCGATACGGAAGCGGAACAGCGCGGCTTTGGGACCTTCTTCCGAAACTACACGAAGACGTGGATTCACACCGTCGCGACGGTCGGTCTCACTGCCTTCGGGACGCTCACGTTCGTTCACCGCTGGTTCGCCGCTCTCGCGCTCGCCTCGTATCTCCTCCCGCCGATCGTTCTCTATATCCGCTGGCGCAGACGGCCCGATGAACTGGACCTCATCTCGAGGCACGCGGATCGTTCGCAGACTACGGCTGAACCAGCAACGGAACAGGATGTGACGGATTCGTCGGCGTCACCGCCGCTGTCGACGACACACAACGGTCGACCGCAGCCGGCCGACCGACACGGTGACGAGCAGTCCGACGAACCAGAGCGGACACCGGAGAAAGCACAGGATAGAACGGTTGAGGCAGAGGCGGGAGCCGACTCCGTCTCCGAGGGGAACGCTGCGTCTGATGCAATGGGTGACGCTCACGCTGCGGCCGCTGCCAACGGAGCCGAACCTGCTGACGACGACGAAACCACTGGCGACGACGACGAACCTGTTGATGACGAACCTGCTGATGACACCGAACCTGCTGATGACACCGAACCTGCTGATGACACCGAACCTGCTGACGACGACGAACCTACTGACGACGCCGACAGTCCGGCCGAACCAGAGCAGTGGCTGCTCCCGTCGGTCCCGACAACGGCGACACTGCACGACGTGGTCGTCACCGACACTGGTCGAGGCTACGCGGTCGGCGACGGCGGCGTCGTGCTCGCCGAGGCCGACGAGTGGACGACCGTTCTCGAGGACGGCCCCGGTGCCGCCGGCAACGATCTCGTCGGTGTCGACGCGACCGACGACGGCGACGCGGTCTGGATCGCTGGCGACAGCGGCACGGTGGGGCGGCTCGAGACGGAGACGGGTCGCCACACCGACCATACGGCACCGCGAGATATCACGAATAACTGGCTCGGGCTCGCAGTCGGCGGCTCGACGGGCGAGGAGACGGTCCTGCTCGCCGACGGCTCGGGAACCGTCGTTCGTGGACAGTACCGCGACGGTAACGTGACGTGGGACGAACCGGTCTCTCCCGGCAGCGGCTCGAGTCTGAGCGGTGTCGCGTTGGCCGACGCCACGACCGGCTATTGCTGCGATACGAACGACGGGGTCTTCGAAACGACTGATGGAGGCCAGTCGTTCGACCGGATCGGAATCGAGGGTGCGGACGGGACGCTGACTGACGTTGCGGTGCGAGCCGTGATGGAAACAGATGATGGACGCCCTGGCGACGGACCACCGTCGTCGGTCCTGCTCAGTGCCGACGATGGCGTCGTCCACCGCTATGACGGCACGAACTGGACACCGGAGCGAGTGGCATCGACAGCGCTGACCGGAATTGCTCGAACCGGCAACCGGACAGTGGCCTGCAGCGACGACGGCACGCTCTTCGAGCGTCCGTCGCCAGCCTCGTGGTCGCCGATTGATGACGACTCTGGGTTGTTCGAAAGCGACGATATAGACGCCCTACACGCCGTCTCCATCGGTTCGGGTCGCTGTATCGCAGTGGGTACCGCTGGAACGATTATCCAACAGGGACGGTACGATCATCCAGAGGATGGTAACGAGTGACAATATGGCCAGGGTACAACAGCCACGTTCGTAGACGTTCAGAGTCGAAATCGCAACAGGGTGGCACGAACGAACTGGTTAGCTGGATGGTACGCGCTGCGTATTCAGGCTCAACCGCTTTTTTCAACGCGACTGAAGGGACTGTTGTCGTACCGACGTGAACGCGGGGGGCGAGACGAGACGTGACAGGAAATGACGAAGCGACCACTCCACCGTCGGTATCGACACTCCCCATGAACCAGTTCCGCTCGACTCGACCGCGTCCGCAGGCGTCGTACACGGTCCGGCCGTTTCGACCGAGCGATCGGAGCGCCTTCCTCTCCCTCTACGAAGCGGTCTTCGACCGGAAACGCGGAACCGACTGGTTCCGCTGGAAATTCGAGCGAAATCCATTCGTCGACCACGTGCCGATTATCGTCGCCGAGCGGGACGGCGAACTCGTCGGCGCGCGGTCGTTCTTCGCGCAACCGATCCGCAACGGGGAAACCGTCTTCCGAGCGTTCCAGCCCTGCGACACGATGGTCCGTTCCGACCACCGGCGACAGGGACTGTTCGGCCGAATGAACGAACTGGCACTTGAGCGCTACACTGGCCAGGCGCAGAACCCGGCGTTCTGTTTTAACTTTCCAAACGAGCACTCGAAGCAGGGAAACATCAACCACGGCTGGCGGGACGTAGGAACGGTGCCGATGTACTATCGACCCCAGGATCCCAGTACTGTGCTGCGAGCGGTAACGGGCGAGACAGCAAGGACGGAGCCGACGGACTCGGCCGAATCGGTTGTAACAGCGGACTCGGCCGGGTCGAATATAGCAGACGGTTCGACACGACTTTCGACACCACACCCGGCGAAATCGCCGGACTCACTGCCCAGAACTGACGCCCCGTCGCCGACAGCGACAGCCAACACTACGGACGCCGGTTCAGTGGCCGACGACCGCAGCGTTCGCGCGGCCGACCGCGTCGCCCAGTCGGTCACGGCTGCAGTGCCGACCGTCCACCGTGCTGGCGACCGCCTGCTCGCGACGACCGACACCGAACTCACCATCGAGCGCCACGACCGGCCACCGGCCGCAGTCCTCGCAGCCATCTATCAGCGTTCGATCCCCGACGGCTACCACACCGACCGGAGCGAGACGTTCTACCGATGGCGTTTCGATCGACCAACCCAGTCCTATCCAACGTACGTCGCCACACGCGGTGACGAACCGGTTGCCGCACTCGTCACCGCCCCCAACAGCACCGCCGCCGGTGAGTCCATCGAGTTCGTCGAGACGGTGCCGCGCGACCTCGAGGCTGAGAGCGATGCACTCGAGTCCCTCCTCGTGCGGGCGCTGGCCGATGCGCGAGAGCGGGCGTTCGTGACGGCGTTCGGTGAGACGCTGCCGAAGCCGCTTCGGTACCGGTTCTATCCGGATACGCGGTTTCCGCTCTCGACGATCCTGCAGCCGGCCTGTCGGACGTTGTTGGTACGTGATCTCGTGGATGATGATCATGATGATGCTGCTCGTGCTGGTGTGAACGCAGCGGGCGGGATCGAAACGTGTTCGGCAGGCGACTGGTGTTTCTCGCGGCTCGATTTAGACACAACATAACATTTCTCCCCGCTGTGGACCGCTCGCTATGGAATCGAACGTCTGGGGTGGGCGCAAGTCAGTCGTCGTGCCGGGGATCACCGCGCCGAGCTCGCTCGCGTGTCTTCGCTCGTTCGCGCGACGGGGAATCCGGACTATTGTCGTCTCGAGCGACGAGCGGACCCCGTCGTTCCGATCGCGTTACTGCGACGAGGCAGTCGTCGTGCCGTCGCCACACGAGAACCTGCTCGCGTATAGGGACGCGCTGCTGTCGCTCGCGAAGCGTCCCGACGTACAAACGATTGTTCCCGTGCGCGAGCCGGACATCTACGTTCTTGCAGCGTACCGGGACGAATTCGCCGACCACATCGGAACGCCCTGGCCCGACCTGCAGACGCTCGCGCGCGTTCAGGATCGCATCGAACTCTTCGACACTGCGGCGGAGGCGGGCGTGTCTATTCCTGAAACGACGCTGTGCACCGAGGTTCCCGACCCGGACCGACAGTGGATCGTCAAACCGCGGTATTCGATCCTTACGGCCGAGTACGTCGACCGATACGGTCCCAAAACCTGCCTCGCACCGCCGTCGACTCGCTATCTCGAGTTCGATCACGCCGACGACGAGCGGATCGAGGTCGCACCGGCGAGCGGGACGCCTACTCCCGAGAACGGTTCGACCGACTCTCCGCTACCGGGCGACGATAGCGCCACTGGATCCTCGACGGCCGACTTCGCTGGCGACGTTCGTGCCAACACGCTGACCGCGACACCGACCAGTTCCACGCATACAGCAGCCGGCACGACAGACTACTCGCACGATCACCTCGATACCGACGGCGGGACCAGTGCAGCGTCTCCCTCGCCGTTGGCAGGCGATGATGGTGACCGCGATGGCGACGCTACCGATACCAGAGACACGAGCGATACTGCCGACACCACAGCCACCGCCGACACCGCTCCTGCCACCAATACCGGCGACACCACAGCCACCGCCGACACCACGGCATCGACACTCGAGTCCCTCCACGCCGAGATGCGCCACACCCCGATCGTGCAGGAGTACGTCCCGACGAGCGACGAGTACGCCTTCTTTGCGCTGTACGACCGCGGCGAGCCAGTCGCGACCTTCCAGCACCGCCAGCGACGGGGCTACAGCTACGCCGGCGGCCCGAGTTCCTACCGCGAGTCGGTTCGGATTCCCGCACTCGAAGAGGCAGGGCGAACGCTGCTCGATGCACTCGAGTGGCACGGCCTGGCGATGGTGGAGTTCCTGCGCGACGAGGAGACGGGTGAGTTCAAGCTGATGGAGATTAACCCGCGGTTCTGGTCGTCGCTGCCGTTTACGGTGCAGACGGGGGCGGACTTTCCGTACTACTACTGGCTGCTTGCGACGGGTGAGGACGAGCGGATCGACCACAGCTACGAGGTGGGGATCGGTGGCCACCTCCTCCGGGGGGAGCTGTTGCACCTCCATTCGATCCTGACGGCGGACGTGCCGCTGGTGGAGAAGCCGCGATTTTCGACGGCGCTGTGGGATGTTTGCCGGTCTATCGTTGCGGAACCGCGGTTCGATTACCTCAGCCGGACCGACCCCAAACCGTTCGTTCGGGACCTACTGAACGCAGCACAGTCGCTGCGGTAGTCTTGTGCAGTGTGCGGTTACTGGTAAAAATCAGGGTCGACGTTGGGCGGAGAATCACACTCGAAATCCGACCTGGGACCAGCCCGGACTGAATTGAGTGCACGCCAGGTTCTGAATCGATCACGCGCCCAGTGCCGGATCTGCGTCTAGTGCCGAACCTATCACACGTCGTGGGCGTACGTACCGTTATTTGACTCGGCGGACGACACTCGCTGTGGAGTCTGACCGGCGACCCGGAAGCGACCACTGCTCGCTGTGTGGAGCCACGCTCGGGGACGACCGGGAACACGTCTCCGAGGCGGCAAGCGCTAGCGGTTCCAGTCGCCCTACCCGGCACACGGAGTCGTTTTGTTCTCCCGGCTGTCGAACTGTGGCGGTTGCACTCGGAGTGCCGGCTACCGGTGCGGAAACGGGCGGAGAGATAGATACCAGACCCAACTCCGGCAGCGACCACGCTCAAACCTTCTACCGAATCGACGGCATGCACGCCGCTCTCTGTGAATCCTATCTCGAGTACGTCGCTGAATCCACACCCGGCGTTCACGAGGCCACTGCGAGCTACGTCACCGAAACCGTCCGCGTCGATCACGACCCCGATCGGGTTTCTGCGGTCGAACTCGAGTCGGTCCTGACGCGAACCGGCTACACGGCCTATCGTCGCGAGGAGGCAACGGGGAGGACCAAAGAAACGGCAACGACGGGGTCACAGTCCGAGACGGATGCAGAGTCCGCCACTAATACCAGTACCAGTACCAGTACCGTCCCCGAGTCGACCGGCGGCACCCAGCGCTCGCGCGAAATGACGGGCATCCGAAAGCGCCGCTCGGACGACATGCTCGAGATTCGGTACATCGTCGGCGTCGTCTTCGGTTCGTTCCTGCTCGTGCCCTACGTCGCGGTGCTGTATCCGACGTATCTCGCCGGCGTCGTCGACTGGGGCTTCCTCGCACTCTACGAGGAGGCCTTCCAACGGTTCGACGGGACGCTGATCCTGCCGCTGTTTTTCACTGTCACCGGTGCCGTGCTCTACCTCGCCGGGATGCCCCTGTTACGCGGGGCCTACATCAGTCTTCGACGCCGCCGAGCGAGTACGCACCTGCTCGCCGCGCTCACCATCGGTGCCGCGTTCTGTTATGGTACCATCGCCATCTTCGCCGGCCGGAACGACATCTACTACGATCTCACGGTGCTCGTCGCTGCGCTGGTCATGGCCGCGTTCTTCGCCGAGGCGATGGGGAAGCGCCAGGCGATGGACCGCCTCACTGCGCTCACGATTTCGCAGGTATCGACGGCGCGGCTGTACGACCCCAGCCAGGGAGACCAGGGCCACGAGACGAGCGCATCGCCCGCCGATGACGACGCGGCCGACACCCGTTCCGCCCCCGTCGAGGATCTCTCTGGCGGTGATCGGGTCCTCGTCCGGGCGGGCGAGCGCATCCCCGTCGACGGCACGCTCACGACGGGCACCTGTCGAGTCGACGAGGCGGTCGTCACCGGTGAATCGCTGCCCGTCACGAAGACGGCCGGCGAGGAGGTCGTCGGCGGCTCCGTCGTGCTGGACAACGCCGCCGTCGTCGCCGTCGGCGAACACCCAACCAGCAGCATCGACAGACTCACGCAGGTCGTCTGGAATCTCCAGAGTGCGACCCACGGCCTCCAGCGCCGCGCGGACGACCTCGCCGCGCTCGCACTCCCGTTCGTCCTCGTCGTCGCCGGAGCGGTCGCCGTCGCAACCATTGCACAGGGTGCCAGCTACACGACCGCCACACTGGCGACACTCCTGACGATCATCGTCGCCAGCCCGTGGGCACTCGGCTTCGCCACCCCCTGCTCCGTCGCCGCAAGCATCCGCGAGGCGATGGCCCACGGCATCATCGTCTTCGACGAAACCGTCTTCGAACGCCTCCGCAGCATCGACGTCGTCGTCTTCGACAAGACCGGCACCCTCACCACCGGCGAGATGTCCGTCCTCGAGGCCGACGCGCCGCCCGAGTTGTTGCAGGCCGCGGGGGTACTCGAGTACCGCGCTGCACATCCGGCGGCACAAGCGATCGCGGATGCCTTTGCGGGGTCGGAATCGGCCCGCTCTGACGGCGGGACCGCGTCATCGAATACCGACGACACCAACGACACCGACGACGCCGACGGTGGCGTGACCACGAGTTCCGAGACGGCTACGGACAATTCTGCCGACGAGTACGTTGACGAGTTCGCCACACACGACCGCGGCGTTTCCGGGCTCGTCGACGGGAACCGTGTACTCGTCGGTCACCCTGATCTGTTCGCGGCCCGCGGGTGGGACTGTTCCGACTCACTCGAGCGTCGCGCAGCGTCGGCCCGATCAGCGGGCCGGTTGCCGGTGCTCGTCGGACGTGACGGTTGTGCGGAGGGGATCATCGTCATCGGCGACGAGGCACGAGCAGAGTGGGACGAGACGATCACGGCGCTCGCAGCGAACGGTATCGAGGTCGTCGTTCTCACCGGCGACGAGGGGAACGCGGCGTCGTCGTTCGCGGCCCACGCGGACGTGAGCCACGTCTTCGCAGGTGTCCCGCCGGATGGCAAGACCGCCGCTATTCGCCGGCTCTGCGAGGAAAACCGCGTCGCGATGGTCGGTGACGGGACGAACGACGCGCCGGCGCTCGCCGCGTGCGACCTCGGCATCTCGCTCGGCAGCGGGACGGCGCTGGCCGCCGACGCGGCCGACCTCGCTATCGTCGACGACGACCTCGCGGGCGTCGAGCGGGCGTTCGCCCTCGCCCAGACTGCCCGTCGTCGGGTGTACCAGAATCTGATACTCGCGTTCGGCTACAATGCGCTCGTGATTCCGCTCGCAGTCGCCGGTGTGTTGAATCCGCTGTTCACGACGGTTGGCGTCGTGGGGACTGCGGGGATCATCGCGGCGAACTCGTGGCGGCCGTTGCTCTCGGCGTAGTACTCGGCGATACTGACGTCCACACGACCGTATTGACGGACACAGCGACGCGGGAGTCTCCCCGCGAGCCGGCGGATTCCACCGCGAGGGCAAACTACTCGGGCCGTCGGGTCGCATCCCGCTCACGTCCGAGGAACAGCGTCGATGTTGTCGCCAATACACCGTGCGTGTCGCCACTTGCGCGACCGATCGCGATGACGGCGAGTACCGCCGTCGACACGCGCCGCGCCTACTGGCTCGTCTTCCTCGCCACCGGGAGCTACACCTGTCTGATGTTCGTCTGGTTCTCCCTCCCGGCGTACCTCCCGACGATCATCGGCGAACTGGGCCTCACGAGCACGCAGGCTGGCCTCCTCGCCGGTGCCGTCCCGCTTACCTACATCCCGCTTGCGCTGTTTTCGGGGCTCGCCGTCGACCGCATCGGACCCGGTCGCAGCCTCGCGGCCGGCGTCCTCTGCTACGGCGTCGCCCAGATCGGCCGCAGCGTCGCCACCGGCTTCCCCTCGCTGCTCGCCTGGACGCTCCTGCTCGGGGTCGGCGCGACCGCGATCACCTTCGGCCTCCCGAAACTCGTCGGCGTCCTCTTTCCGCCCGGTAAAACCGGTCGTCCCTCTTCGATCTACCTCGTCGGTGCCTCTGCCGGCTCCGCGTTCGTCTTCGCCGTCGGCCGTCCCATCCTCGGGCCCGCTCTCGGCGGCTGGCGCGCGCTGTTCCTCTGGAGTGGTATTGTTTCAGTCCTCTACGGCGTCCTCTGGCTCCTGGTTGCGCTCCGTACCCGACTTGACGGGCGCACGAACGACGCCCAGCGCGGCACCGACGACTCGTTCTCACTCGAGTCCGTCCACACTGACCTCCGGCTCGTCCTCACCCACCGCCAGCTCCAGCTCGTCGTCGTGCTCGGCGCGATGTACCTCCTGCTCAACCACGGCATGCAGGGCTGGCTTCCGACGTTGCTGGAGTCCCGCGGGCTGTCGGCCGGTCGCGCGGGCCAGGCGACGAGTCTGTTCGTCGTCGCCTACGTCGGCGGCGTCCTCGCGGTTCCCGAACTGGCGGACCGATTCGACGCGCGGCGACAGGCGCTGATGACGTGTGGAACGGCCGCTTTCGCCGGCGTCGGGCTCCTCATCGCGGGCACCACCGGCGCGCTGGCGGTTCTCGGCATCGTCGTCGCCGGTATCGGCACCGGCGGCGTCTCGCCGCTGGTCCGTGCGATCCCACCCGAACTCGAGGGCATCGGTGCCAGACTGACCGGAACCGCGGTCGGCTTCATCTTCGCGGTCGGCGAGATTGGCGGCTTCTTCGGGCCGGTCCTGATCGGCGCGCTCCGGGATGCGACTGGCTCGTTCGTCCCCGGATTCGGGCTGCTCGCGGCGGGCGGACTGGTCGTCGTGCTGGCGGGGTGGGCGCTGCGGCCGTAGAGTGGGACGATACGCCGCGGCCGTAGATGGCGGCCAGAGGCCGTTGCTGGTCGGCTACCGAACACGCCTGGTCAGCTACCGGACGCGCATAGCAACCGATTCCGTCGAACCCCAGTCTTCAATCGTGATCCTCAATTTCGACCCCCGTGCCACACTCCGGACAGACCAGTTCGGCCTCGGCCTCGCGTCCAATTCGCAGGTGGTCGTGGTCGCAGTCCGGACACGAGACATCCCTGTCGTCGAGCACCGGAATCCGTGTAATTCGAACGTCGTCGCTGTCCCGCGGTGCCCCGAGTGCGAGCGCGACGACTCGCTCGTCGCCATCGTTTCGCCCGGACTGGAACTCGCCGGGTGCAAAGCGAATTGCTTCCCGTTCGGCGACGGTGAGTTCCCTTCCGTTCTGCCCGTCTTTCACGTCCTGCCTATCGTATTTATCGTGCTCGTCCAACCCGTTCTGCTCGTTCTGCTCGTCCTGCTCTCCACCCACTCGTGCAACCTCGAACGTCACCTCCCCCTCGAGTACAACGAACACTTCCTCCTGATCCATGTGCGCGTGGACCGATCCGCTGAATCGCTCGCCGGACTCGAGTACGTAGTGTGTGATAGCGAGGTGGTCGGTGCCGAGTGCGGTCGCGAGGTCGCGCCGGCCGGTGTGGAGGTCGTCGTACGGTGCTGACTCGATATCGTCGATCGAGATGTGTTCCATGCGCGCTGTTCGTGACCGACTGCCAAGAAATTGTTACTGTCTCGGATCGGCACTGAGTTGGAACCGAACCCGTTCCTCGTCGGGACCGCGCGTTTCGCGCCCGGTCACCTCAATATGGCCGATCTCGCCCGTGTTCTCGACGTGCGTACCAGCGCAGGCAGTACGGTCAATGACGTTGTCGTTGGCTCCGATCTGGACGATCCGTACCTCGGTGATCGACTCCGGCAAGAGGTGGAGTCGCGTTCGGTCTGGGTCGAGGCGCGCTTCGGCGTCCTCGCGGTCGAGGGTGTTCCACGTGACTGTGAGTTCGTCGTCGACGAGGTCGTTCAGCCGCCGCTCGAGTCGTTCGAGGTCGGCGTCCTCGAATCGCTCGTATGCACAGTCGAGGCGCGCGCGGTCGGCGTACAGCTGGTTACCCGTCGTCTGGGCGTCGAACTCCTCGAGAAGGACGGCAGAGAGCAGATGTTGGGCGGTGTGGTAGCGGTTGTGTGCACGGCGACGGTCGGCGTCGAGTTCGCCGACGACTGTTGTGCCTGGAGCCGGCGGTTCCGTGTCGTTCTCGAGTTCGAGGTGGTGGTAGATGGTATCCCTCTTTTGAACGTCGGTGACGGACCACGATTCGTCACCGTCCTCGAGTCTGAGGCTGCCGGTATCGGCTGGCTGGCCGCCGCCTTCGGGGTAGAACGCCGTTTGGTCGAGCACGACGCGGTCGTCGGCGATACGGTCGACAGTCGCCACGAACTGCGTCTGTTCGGAGTCCTCGAGATAGAGTGCGTCGGTCATGGGTGAGTGCAGACACCACGCCGTCGAATATCCTTCGCTGGGCGGTGGAGCACAGCAGGCAGCACCGGCGCGTCATCTGTCACCCGTTAGTCGTCGCTGCGTACGCTGTGCTCGTCACTCATCGTGCTCATCACTCTCCCTCCTGTCCGTCCACCCGGGCCGGCGGCGTCTTCGAGAAGTAGTTCCCGAGTAGATCCCGGTTGTTTGCAACCCACTCGTAGCCGTGGTCTCGCACCTGCTGGTACTCCTCGAAGTGGTGAACGAACCGGACGAGGTCGTGAACCGGGCCGCCGATATCGGCGCGCAAAAACGCTTGTTCGATCGATTCGCCACAGGAGTGAACGCCGTCTTCGGTAACCAGGTGCGAACAGTCCTCGTACTGCTCCGGCAACGCCGCTCGTAGCTCGGGCGTCTGATCGAGATCACTGAATCCCACGAGTGGGATCGATGACCGTGACGTAAGGTAGTCCGCCCACCAAGTGCAAAACCCGCAATCGTCGTCGTAGACGAGTGTCGGTGTCTCCATGCGTAATACTCGTCGGCCAGTTACTAACCAGTACTGTGTCTAATCGGTGCCGATAGCCGTTCTCGTCCGTCTCGTTTCCGTCTCGCCGTGGCTAGTCATTGCCACCACCCCTCGGCCGCCGCCAGAACATTATTGCTTCCCGTCACCAATGCAGCGCCATGAGCAGCGCGGCCCGACCGCTCTCGGAACCACAGGTCCTCGCCCACACCAAGCGACGACTCTTCCCCACAGACGACCAATCCTACGTCGTCGCCGACACGCAGTTCTCCCAGGAAGAGTGGCTCCCCGGCCACCCCATCGATCCTGCCGTCCGCGACTGTCTGGCCCCGTTCAACCACGTCGAAATCGGCGGTGGATTTCCCGACCTCGTCGGCGTACAGGTACTCGAGTCCGACCTGCTCGCGGTCGACCGCCTCGGCGAGGAGCCGCCGCTGGTCGCCGTCGAGGCCAAGGGGCACACGAGCACGGGTACGAGCAACGGCGTCGACACCGAGCGCGCCATCATGCAGGCCTACGACCGCCTCCACGAGGCGAACGCGGCGTACATCGCGGCACCGGCGACGGCGATTACGAACACTGACCGGACGCTCGCCCGGGAGCTGAACGTCGGCGTTCTCGGCGTGAAGGTGGGCGGTGATGTCGCGGTACTCGAGCGCCCCCGGCTGGTAGGCAACCGAACGACGACCGAAGCGTCGGCGCTGCGATTCCAGGCGAGCGCGCAGGGCGTCGCGGACAGGTCGTTCGGCCTGAATCATCCGAAGAACTACCTCGGCTATCCGCTGGCACACTACGCTGATGGCGACACGGCGACGCTCCTCGCCGAGTACGATGTGGTCAGTGCCGTTGACGACGCCAGACGTGGGGCGGCGTTCCTCGGCCTGATCGAGGACCGCGAGCGCGTCGCGCTCACGTCGCTCGGTGAGGAAGTCGTCCGATTTGCGAAGGCCCACTGCGGGTCGGTCGAGGCGGCACTCGCGGCGTTTCAGGAGTGGTACCGCTCGCAAAAACGGTTCGTCGATCTCGCGCCAGCGTGGGGACAACTGGCTCGCCGGGTCGTCTTCCAGTACCCCGCGACCGAACTGCTCGTCGGCGAGTTGCAAACGATGCACGACGACTGGAACACCGATCCGTCGCTCGTCGATTTGGTCACGCACTGCCACGAGTTGCACCCGACGTTCACCGTCGAGTTGTTCGTCCGCGGCGACGAGGCCGTGCGGCGGCGGGTGTTGACCGAGGGTGGATCCCTCCGGTGTGAGGCACTGACGGACGGCGAGGTCTACCACGCACCGACGGTGTTCCAGCTCAAGGCGATGTTGTACCACACGGGGATTCTGACGAGTCGGGGTGCAGAACCGCACCGACTCGAGCCGACAGAGGACGTGTGGGCGCTTTGTAACCCCGTTTGACGGCGACACTCCGGCAATACTCTGTTCTCCCTCCAACGTTACGTTCACGCGAGCGTCCCCTGCAGGCCGAACTGCCGGCGAACGAGTGCTTTTAGATCTCTACACCGAACGTCGAGTATGGCCGGTGATCCCCTCCGATGATGGCGACGACCCACGTCTTCGCTGGCCTCGCACTCGTCGCTCCGGTCGCGTATCTCTCCCCGGAGCTGTCTGGACCGCTCGCAGTCGGCGCGATCGCTGGCGGAATCGCTCCGGATCTCGACCTGCCGTTTACCCACCGGCGGACGTTTCACTTCCCGGTTGCCGGCGTGGCTGCTGTCCTCGGTGCGATTGCAATTGTGGCGCTTTCACCCAGTGCTGTAACCGCCAGTCTCGCCGCGTTCGTTGCCGCAGCCTGGCTTCACGCCGCCAGCGACGCACTCGGCGGTGGCCCCGAGATGGACCCCTGGCAAAACCGCACGGAGCGAGCCGTCTACGACCACGTCCGCGGGCGCTGGATTCGTCCCCGACGGTGGATTCGCTACGACGGCGCACCCGAAGACGCGGTGCTCGCCACCACCCTCGCCGTTCCAGCACTGCTCGTCTTCGACGGCTGGGTCGCCGCGGCGATTCTCGGCGGTCTCGCCGTTTCACTCCTCTACGCGCTCCTTCGCCGCCGGCTGATCCACTGGACCGCCGAGTGGGAGTGGCTCGAGTAGCTCGCGATTGCAGCGACACACCCGTCGTCGCTCACCAAGTCGATCGGTTGTGATGTGACCGACTCACATCACCGCTCCCGAGTCGGAACGCTGATACCATCAGTCTCCAAGACAGTGACATGGTCGAGACGTTCGTTACACAGACGCTGCATCTCGTCTTCGCCGCGATCTGGGCGGGAAGCGTCTTCTACGTGGCGTTCGTCGTGTTGCCCCTCGCCCGCGACGGTGAGTTCAACTCGACGGCACCGCTCGAAGTCATCTCGAGTAAGCTGACGACAATCTCGCGCGTGAGCGCACTCGTCCTGTTGCTCACGGGCAGTCACCTGGCAGCCGAACGATACACGTCCGAGAGCCTGTTCGGGTCGATCGACGGCCAACTCGTCCTCGCGATGGTCGGCCTCTGGTTGGTCCTCGCGGCGCTGGTCGAGATCGGCTCGAAGCGACTCGAAAGTGGCCTCAACGGGAAGAAACTCCGGGAACCGGCGGCGAACGCGCTCGGTCTGTATCGACTCGCTGCCGTCGTCGCCATCGCACTGCTCGTCGTCGCCGGCGCGATTACGACGAACTTCGCGATGTCGCTGCCGCTGTAGGCTGTCTCCTTTCATTCCGACTCGTTCGTTTCCTGGATCCTGCAAGCCGTCTTTTTTGTATCGTATTGCTGGGAGCAACCAACATTCTTGCGAAAGATACTTAGTCAGTTACTGTAAGGTACTCTCATGATGTTCAGGGGGAAAGGTATGGCACTCTCTGTTCTCGCGGTCGGAACAGCAGCCGTTGCCGGGTACGTACTCAGTTCGAGTCGCTCTGCGGACTCCGCCGCCCGATCCAAGGCGAACCTCGGCGCGCGTATCGTCCACCCCTCGTCGGTCCCCGCCGGTGCGACCGTCGTCGATATCTCTTCTCGCCGACTCGACGACATCCCCGGTGCCCGACGAGCGCTCGCGCGCGCAGTCCGCCACGACGCCCACGAGGAGTGGGAACACGTCACCCTAGAGCGCGACGGCGCCTGGTCGATCGTCGACGCCGTCCGCGAATCGCTCCCCTACTACGAGGGAACCGGCACCGAGTACAACGGCGTCTACGTCCAGTACGACGACCGCATCGTCGTCCTCGATGCAATTGGCTGGGCTCACCTCGAAGAACCGCTGCAGTAGATCCAGTTTCAGGGGTACTCGAGTCCACTCGCTAGTACGAACCCATCGGCAACGACACTGGCAGTGCCACTGACGGTACCCGGTCTCAGACCGCGATCTGCAGAACCTGCTTTTCGCTCTCTTCTGTTGCAGTTGACGACAGCCGGCCAGCATCGCAACACATCGCGACACATCGCGACACGAGCGATCGGGCCGCAAAATCACAACCACTACCTCGCTCCGCCGCGGACCGACCGCTATGCAACTGGGCGTTATCGGACTCGGACGTATGGGACAGATCGTCGTCGACCGTGTCCTCGATGCGGGCCACGATGTCGTCGCCTTCGACCTCAGCCCCGAAGCGGTCGCAACGGCTGCCGATGCCGGCGCCGAACCGGCGGACTCGGTCGCGGACCTCGCAGACCGACTCGGCAACGAGAAACGCATCTGGCTGATGGTTCCTGCCGGGGAGGCGGTCGACGCGACGCTCGATGACCTCGATCCCCATCTTTCGGACGACGACGTGGTAGTGGACGGCGGGAACTCCTACTTCGAGGACTCCGTTCGCCGTGCGGAGGCTTGCTCCGCGGCGTACCTCGACTGTGGCACCTCCGGCGGACCCGCCGGTGCGGAACTCGGCTTTTCGCTCATGGTCGGTGGACCGACCTGGGCCTACGAGGAACTTACGCCCGTCTTCGACGCCGTCGCGACCGGCCCCGACGGCCACGAACGAATGGGTCCCGCGGGCTCCGGCCACTACGTGAAGATGATCCACAACGGCGTCGAGTACGCGCTCATGCAGACCTACGGCGAGGGATTCGAACTGCTCCACGAGGGCCGGTACGACCTCGATCTCGAGAGCGTCGCCTCGGTCTGGAACAACGGCGCGGTGATCCGCTCGTGGCTCCTCGAACTCTGCGAAGAGGCGTTCCGCGAGGAGGGAAGCGACCTCGGCGACGTCGCCGACCGCGTCGAGGGCGGCTCCACGGGAACCTGGACGGTACAGGAAGCACTCGAGCAGGAGGTACCGCTGCCGCTGATCTACACTGCCCTCTCCGAGCGGTTCGGCTCGCGGGCCGACGACGGCCGATTCTCGCGCCGCCTCGCGAACAGGCTTCGCTACGGTTTCGGTCGCCACGAGGTTCAGCGCCGCGACTGAGCGGGCTCACCGTCTCTTCGTCGTTTCGTCTATCTCCTCATCTGGACGGCATACCTGGGCTGCTCACCACCGTTCAAAAATACCCCATCAGTGGGTTGTTCCGACCGTCGTTCCCGACACCGGGATTCTCTGTCCGCTCAAACTGCCTCTGGGCGCTGCAGAGAACACCGGAAGGATTATGCCACCGTCGCCGCTATCTACCCACAACCGGAGTCTCAGGAGATCCGCGGCGACTCGTGGTCTCTCACCTGACACTCATTCTCTCGTGACTACTGTGGCTGCAATATTGGGTCATTTTCTTTACCACTGGTACCCACAGCATTAGTTATGAACTCGCACAGCGCGCAGTCAGTCTCCGTCGCAGTTGCAGATCAACGCCCAAGTATGGCCGTCGTCGACCTGATCGCCCGCGTTGACGGTACAGATCCGATCGAACTCGAGCCACTCTACAACGTCATCGATCCCGACGTGCTCGATTCGCTCTGTGAGTCGAGTCCCGGCCTTGACCGACTCGAGTTCACCTACCACGGTCGACAGGTGACGGTCGAAGCGACGGACGAGACGACGGCTGAGACTGTCGAGATTTCGCTTGGCAAGGACAGCACTGCCGCCGACGGTTCGGGTGGCATAGTCAACACTGAGCCAACGATTTAAGTTCAAGTGTGCGTCTGGTGTCTGTCAGACTCGTGAGCGGGTGCTGTGTCGATCGCTTGCGACCGCTGACCTGCGATCTGCGATTGTCCGGAACGGGAATCATTTTGCTGATGGGTGCCCTACAAACAGGGAAGGGCGCGTAGCTCAGTGGACAGAGTTTTTGGTTCCGGACCAAGATGTCGCGGGTTCAAATCCCGTCGCGCCCGCTATTCTGTGTGAGCGACAGCGAACACGAATAGCGAACCGAGCGGGATTTGAATCAGGGAGGAGCTCTGCTCCGACCGTGGTTCACAATCCCGTCGCGCCCGTTCGGTTCGCTTTACTCACCTCACGGATGCGACGTAGATTACGAACGCGGTGCGTTCGCTCACTCCCACCACGCCTACCCAATAGCAGAATCGTTGCTTTTAGCGTTGAGACAGTCGTTCACCGGGTGCTCGTCCGTGGTGTCGGACAGAGAGTGTTCCTGTTTTACTCTATGTTTTCTCCCTGATAGCTGCCGTCGTAGACGTCTTCGTGGTTCGCCTCTGCGAACACCAACTGGGCGATGCGAGCGTCGCGTTCGATCTCGACATCGTGGTGAACCTGCAAGAGCCCCTCGCCGCGTCCCTCGTAGCCGGCGTCCCAGACCGCCGTGTTGAGCATACAGGAGTTGCGCATCAGGGACGAACGCGGGTAGACGAAACCGATGTGGCCCTCCGGAATCGCGATGCGCTCGTTGTACCGCGCGACGTACGCACCCTTCGGGAGGTAGTACGTATCCGGATCGCGCTGCTCGAGTTCCTCGAGTGGTCGGGCGACGCGGTCACCGATCTGCTTGCCGTCGCGACCGATGCGACCGGGCTCGAGTTGCTCGAAGACGAGATCGAGGGTGAGATCGACACCGTTTGGCTGGATCTGGCTGTCTTCGGTGGGTGTCACGTGGTCTGCGACGAAGGCTCCGGAGCGAAACATGATCGTATGCCGGAGAGATGCTGGTATCGAGAAAAACGTATCCTTTCGGGTCGACTCGGGTCCTGTTCACACGGTGTCCGCTCGCTTCCTGGGTACTGGTAGCAGTGGTCAAATCGGGCTGGGCGGTGACTGTTGAACTGTGGTCGGTGGGTGGCGGTATCACACACTTGTGTACGCCAGCCGTGACGAACGTCGGTGAACTGCAAAAGTTGCGTGAAAACAATGCATGTGGGCGCAATTGCCATGGTTTATCTGGAAAGAACACGCTGGATTTATCATGCCGGCCACCCGAGATTTGGGTGCTATGGGACAGACTCTCACCGAAAAGATTCTTGACGATCACCTCGTCGAGGGCGAACTCGAGACCGGCGAGGAGATCGGGATCGAGATCGACCAGGTACTTACCCAGGACACCACTGGGACGATGGTCTGGCTCCAGTTCGAAGCGATGGGACTGGACGAAGTCCAGACCGAAATTGCAGCCCAGTATTGCGACCACCAGACATACCAGTTCGACTTCAAGAACACTGACGATCACCGTTTCCTCCGTTCTGCGGCCGGTACATATGGCGCTCACTTCTCTCGCCCCGGCAACGGTATCTGTCACAACGTTCACCGCGAAAACTTCGCAGCGCCCGGCAAGACGCTGCTCGGCTCGGACAGCCACACCCCGACCCCCGGCGGCCTCGGCGAACTCGCCATCGGTGCCGGCGGGATCGACGTCACCGTCGCGATGGGTGGCGCACCGTACTACATCGAGATGCCGGAAATCGTCAACGTCCGCCTCGAGGGCGAACTCCCCGAGTGGGCAACGGCGAAGGACGTCATCCTCGAGATGCTCCGCCGTCTCTCCGTAAAGGGTGGCGTCGGCAAGATTCTCGAATACACCGGCCCCGGTGTCGAGACGCTCACCGCACCCGAGCGGATGACGATCACGAACATGGGGACGGAACTCGGCGCGACGACGTCGATCTTCCCAACCGACCACCAGACCGAGGACTACCTCGAGCGCGTCGGTCGTGGCGACGAGTACGTCGAGATCCAGCCGGACGAGGACGCAGAGTACGACGACGAGATCGTCGTCGACCTCTCGGACCTCGAACCGCTCATCGCACAGCCGTCCATGCCTGACAACGTCGTCCCAGTCAGCGAAGTCGCTGGCGAGGACGTCGAACAGGTCATCGTCGGCTCCTGTACGAACGGCGGCTACGAGGACATCCTCCCCGTCGCCAAGATGCTCGAGGGTCGCGAGACCTCGATGGAGACCGAAACGATCGTTGCACCCGGTTCGAAGCAGGCCTCCGAGATGCTCGCCCGTGAGGGCTGGGTCGCGGAGATGATGGCCGCCGGCGTCAACTTCTCCGAGGCAACTTGCGGAGCCTGTATCGGTATCGGCCACGTGCCAGCGAGCGACTCCGTCTCGCTGCGGACGTTCAACCGCAACTTCGAGGGCCGCTCGGGTATCGAAGACGACAACGTCTACCTCTGTTCGCCGGAGGTCGCCGCCGCCGCGGCGATCAAGGGCGAGATCATCGACCCACGCGACCTCGAGGAGGAAGAAGAAGATCTCGAGGCCCCAGGTGTCGAACTCCCCGAAGAGTACGACGGCTCCAAGACGGACCTCATCGCACCCGACGAAGCGGTCGACGACGAACTCATCAAAGGTCCGAACATCGGCGACGTGCCGATCCGCGACCAGCTTAGCAGCGATGTCGAGGGTGAAGCACTCCTCAAGATGGAGGACAACATCACGACCGACCACATCATCCCTGCGACGCAGGACATCCTGATGTACCGGTCGAACGTCCCCAAGCTCTCGGAGTTCACGCTCTCGCGCGTCGACGACACCTTCGCCGAGCGCGCACTCGACGCCGACGGCGGCTTCCTCGTCGCCGGCGAGAACTACGGACAGGGCTCCTCGCGTGAACACGCAGCCCTCTGTCCGATGTACCTCGGCATCGAGGCCGTCCTCGCACAGAGCTTCGCCCGGATCCACCGCGCGAACCTCTTCAACTTCGGTATCGTCCCGCTGACGATCGACGAGGACACCTACGAGTCGATCGACCAGGGCGACGACGTCGAAATCGTCGACGACGTCTACGAGGCCGTCACGAGCGGCCAGGAAGAGTTCACCGTCCGCGTTGGCGACGACGAGTTCACCGCAACCCTCGACGCCTCCGAGCGTGAGCGCGACATCCTCGCCGCCGGTGGCAAGCTCGCCTGGACGCGCGAGCAGGCAGAGGGCGCAAGCGGCGCGACGCCGGCTGACGACTGATCGCTGACCGCTCGTCACTGGTCACGTATCAGTCCCCGGCTCGACCGTTCGACAACTAGTCTCCATTTTTGCGCGACGACCGAGAACCGTTGACTCCACAGTCTCTCCACTCGTCTCCCAGTGGCGAGACCAGCCAGTCGTTCCGACACGGAAACCACGGGACGTAAAGTACAACGCTCCCAACCGAGCACTATGCACGACGATTCGCGTACCTTTCTCACGGACCTACTCGAGACGCCCTCGCCATCAGGCTACGAAACGCGCGGCCAGCGCGTCTGGATCGACTACGTCAGCCAGTTCGCAGACGAGGTTCGCACGGACGCCTACGGGAACGCGGTTGCGGTACACGAGGGGGCCAGTGCCGACGACGCTGACGCACCCGAAATCGCGCTGACCGGCCACGTCGACGAAATCGGCTTCCTCGTCAAGTCGATCGATGACAACGGCTTCGTTAGGCCGGGCCGCGTCGGGGGGACTGATCCGTCGGTCTCGCAGGGCCAACACGTCACGATCCACGCCGACGGTGGGTCCGTCGAGGGTGTAATCGGACAGAACGCGATTCACCTTCGCGAGGACGAGTCGGAGGCCGACATCGAAGATCTCTGGATCGACATCGGTGCCGAAAGCGAGGAGGCAGCGCGCGAACGCATCGAAATCGGCGATCCGATCACGTTCTCCTCGACAGTGTCGTGGCTCTCGGAGACGCGCCTCGCCGGCCGCGGCCTCGACAACCGCGTCGGGACGTGGGCGGCAGCCGAAGGCTTCCGGCAGGCCGTCGAAACCGGCACCGACGCGACCGTCTACGCCGTCTCCACGGTTCAGGAGGAAGTCGGTCGGAAGGGCGCACAGATGGTCGGCTTCGACCTCGAACCCGACGCCGTCCTCGTCGTCGACGTCGGCCACGCGGTCGACTACCCCTCCGCGCCGAGCACGAAGACGAGCCAGATGGAACTCGGCGGTGGCCCGGCCCTCGGTCGCGGCAGCACGAACCATCCAGCCGTCTTCGACGCGCTACGATCGATCGCAGACGAGCGTGAACTCGAGTTGCAGGTCGAAGCGCTCGGACGGGGAACCGGGACGGACGCGGACAGTTTCTTCACTGCGGCAGGGGCGATTCCCTCGCAGGTGGTCAGCGTGCCGAACCGGTACATGCACACGCCGGTTGAGCTGATCGATACGGACGATCTCGAGGAGATTGCGACGCTGCTTGGTGCGTTCGCGAGCCGTGCGGACGAGTTTGCGCCGTTCGAAGTCGATCTCTGAGCGGGCTGTCGGTCGGTGATCGACATCTCACGCGCTCAGACCGATACTGTCATCCGCTCGGCCCCGATAGCTCGGTCGAATGCCGACTGGACACGAAAACGCTGGATACCGGCGACTGTTCGGCGGTGACGGACTGACGTTCGGTGTCGGCTTCCCCATAACGGGTACGAACTGGTCGATGCCCGACGTTGGAGCCGAGATACAACTCGCACAGCGAGCCGAGACACTCGGCTTCGACGGCCTCTGGGCGCGCGACGTTCCGACGTACTGGCCGAAGTTCGGCGATGCCGGCCAGACGTTCGACACCTGGCCGTGGCTCTCACACGTCGCGGCCCACACGGACGAAATCGCACTCGGCACCTCGAGTGTCGTTCTTCCGCTTCGGCACCCGATTCACGTCGCGAAAGCCGCCGCCACGGTGGACCAGCTCTCGGACGGCCGACTCGTCCTCGGTGTGGCCTCCGGCGACCGCGACCCCGAGTATGAGGCGTTCGGCGTCGACCGCGAGGAACGCGGTGCACTGTTCCGCGAGGCCGTCGAAACCGTCCGCACGCTCTGGCGCGAAGACTTCGTCGAACGCGATGGCCAGTGGGGCCACCTCAAGGGCGACCTCGATCTCGTTCCGACGCCGACGACGGAGACGATTCCGCTGTTGCCGACCGGCAACGCACGCCAGTCCGACGCCTGGATCGCCGACCACGGTGACGGCTGGCTGTTCTACCACCTGCCGGAGCCGACACTCGAGAGCTACCTCGCACAGTGGCGCGAGGCCGCCGGCGAGAAACCCTTCGCCATCGCGGTTCGCGTCGAATTCGCCGACGACCCTGAGGCGGAGCCGGAGCCGCTCCATCTGGGGTACCGGGCCGGAATGGAGTGGTTCCAGGACTATTTCGCACGACTCGACGCGCTGGGTCTCGACCACGCGATCGTCTCGGTCGAAAACGAGGATGCAGAGCGCGGACTGGAGCGGTTCGCCGATGGGATTCTGGCCCGCCACTGAGTGTGACTGTCCACCAACTCTGAACAGCCCTTCCGAAAGCGGGACGTTGAACGCTGAACGTGAAAATTGAGCCTGAAAGCTGCGTTCGAAGTGGCGGTGTCGTGGTCAGTCAGTCGTCGGGAACGGGATCCGAATCGTTTCGGTTGGAACGTCAGCACTCTCCTCGTCCGGAGTGAGTGAGTCGGGCGCAAGTTCGACGTACGGCTCGCTACCCGGACGCTGTTGTGTCGTTTCGTCGTCGGTTTCGTTGTCTTCGGCAGATTCGGTGTCGTCGCCGTCTCCGTGATCGGATGTACTCGGCGGTCCGTTCCCCGCCCCATCTCCTGCGCCGTTTCCGGGTGTCTCACCTGAACCGTTTTCAGGACCACTTCCGGGGCTCTCTCCCGGTCCACCCCCATTCCCGGGCTCGTTCGACATCGACCGTTCAACCGTTGCCTCGATTTCGTCGGTCGAATCGACACCGATCTCGTGGTGCTCTTGCTCCGCTCGTCGTGAACTCGACGCTCCATCGACTTCCGGAACCAGTCGAAGAATCCCCGGCAATCGTAGGCCACTCTCGAGACGAGCTCTCGTTTCTCCGCTTGGACAGTCGACGACTTCGATCACCAGCTCCGCGTCGTGGTGCTCTCTAACCACCGCAACTGCATCTGACCACGGCACGCTGATCCGTGCGAGCAGATTCGACTCGAGTACGAACGATCTGGCTACTGTCGCTATCACTTCCGAGTCCTCTGCGTCGGTGGCACTGTTCTTGGCGGTAATGAGGAGCGTTCCGGACCGCTCGGTGGCGAGCTCGCCGCGACTGATGCCACAGGGGTTCAGATCGATGGCGAGTCTGGACTGTTGGGCTCCTGGAGCGAGTGACGCGTGGACTCCCGGTATGACGTAACCGTCTCCGTTGAGGGTGCCGACTCGGAGGTCGGGTCTGGTATTGTCGTGCTGGTGGTTCTCGGTTCCGTCTCTGCTCGCGTCCTCGTCCGCACGCTCGCTTTTCGTCGCTTTCTCACTCCCGTCACCGGCCTCGAGTGCAACCGAAACCTCGATCGGCACCGGAAACTGATTCGCAATGTCGAACACCGCCGGTGCCAGCCGCGAACTGTCGAACAACTGCCCGTCGTTCGGACTTTCCTCATCGAGCCCCAGATACGCCCGCTCGTCGTCGACAACATCGACATTGAGCGACCGATCGACACTGCCACTCGAGTACCCGAGCGTTTCGACCGCAAGCAGGCTACTCGAGCCGGCGATCAGTGCAAGCGCGCCACGCCGTGTCCGTTTCATTGGGTTGTCTGTCTGCTGTGTGTCTCGGTTCTGTTCATTGCCACTCCCCGCTTGTGACGCTTGTCTCGTTTGTTCCGTTTGTGCTGCTTCTGTCGCTTGGCTCGTTTGTGCTGCTTCTCTCGCTCGTCTCGTTTGTGCTGTTTGTCCCGTTTATCCCGCTTGTCACGTTTACCCAGCTTGATCCGCGAATCCATTCAGGTTCGACAATACCGTGCTGGCTGTCGTCTCGCCCCATCTCTGTCGTTCCGGTCGTCTCTGTGCTGTCTCTCATAGGCCTCGTTCTGGTGTCTCGCTCCGTCGAACCGACTGCCCTGCACTTCCCGGTCGTTACTTGGACGCAGACTCGTCATACTCGAGTTCGGTACTCCCCGGTGGTGATGACCCGATTCCAAGGCGGTTCTTGCGCGCGTAATACCGGTGTGAAATCGACGAGACACCGAGTGCGACGATGACGAACGCGACCCACGCTGTCATCGTCAGGAAGCTAAACGGTGGGAGCCCAAGCGCCGCACCGCCGAGAACGACGGCGATGACCGCCGTCAGTCCAATATAGTAGTCACTCCACGGAAGCTCGCGCCCTCGGACGACATCCATGTAAATTTCGACGTCCTCGAGCGCGGGCGTCGCTTCGACGGTGCCGCGATCACGGTTGAACTCGAGTACGCCCGCGTTGTCCATCTTCGGCAGGTGTGATTGCTGGAGTGCAGTGTAGACGCGCTTTCGGTCGCTACTCGATACTTCGTCGAACGCGAGCTCGTCTTCCTCGGCGGCGATCTCCTGTGAGAGCGTCCCGATATCGACCTGCTCGGTTTCGGTAATGAGCGTGTGGAGAATGTGTCGCCGTCGCCGGTTCGACAGCAACTCGAAGAGTTCGTCCTCGGTGAGCCCATCCTGACTCGATTGTGAGACGTGTACGTCCGTTGTGTAGTCAATTCCGGTCCCCCGCATCAGTTGGTGGGTCAACATTTCTATAGATAAATCTATCTATCGTTCAGGGTTTCTGAAGTGAATGTGGCTATTACCAATCCGGCCTGTGGGAGAAAACAGACAATAGACGGGTTATAGAACGTGATTTTGGGGTGGTATCTGTAAGTGAATGTGGCGCATGAGTCAGCGTATCGTTCGTCAACCGTAGTGATACCTGGCTGGCGCGGAGTCAACAGCACATATCTAGCGGGTGTTCATGCTCTGGTCGAGCCTGAATGACGGTCAACTTCGCTAATACGGGACCAACCCCGGCTGTGTCTGCGGGTGTCCGTCATCTAGCAGCGTTCGTGCGCAGTCCAGTGTCGACGCCCTCCTCACTCTCCGTCCCACTTTCGTCGATGACCGGTCCAAATCCCGTTCTGGCACAGCCTGAACCTGCTCTCTGGTTCGTGGAGTGTAGTATATTAACCAATTACAATAACTAAGCCAAACTACCACAGAAACGAGTCCCGCATCGAAGCGCTGTCGTCCAATTCGAACCTGCTTCCGGAGCGGGTGTTCATCGCTTCGCCCGGGAATGCCGACCAAAATACGACCAACTCGACCAACTCGACCAATGAAACGACGCACAGTCATACTCGGAGTAGGAGCCCTCACCGCAGGAACAGGTACGATACTCGGAACGGGTGCGTTCTCGAGTGTCGAAGCGAGCCGCTCGGTTTCCGTAACGGTTGCAGACGATTCGGCGGCCTATCTCGCACTGGATGCGACCGAGAACTCGACCGATTTCGTCGATCAGGACGAGACAGGTCAGTTTCGCGTGCGGCTCGATGGGAGTGTCACGGCCGGTGAAGGTGTGAACCAGAACGCTGTAACACGACTCGCGGAAGCGTTTACACTTCGGTATCAGGGATCAAACGCCTCGGGACCGCGCGACCGCGGCGCAGTCAGTGCTCGTCTCTTTGCGGATGGCAAGGACGTAACCGAAACGCTCCCGGAAGACGCTATTCAGTTCGTTCCCACGGAACGTTGGCCGGATGGTGGACAAAGTGATCTGACTGCTCCGATTCGAGCCGCGTCGTTCGGTCCGGGGGAGTCGGCGCGCGTGGATATCGTTCTAGATACGACGGTCCTCGAAGACGGTGGATCGGGGACGCTTCTCGATCAGGTGGTGTTTGTAGCGGCTGCGAACCCGTTCGACGTACACGAGTTTTGACGGCGAGATGTGACCGGTTGACGCGGGTCTATACGCTGTTTACTGTGTCGGTGTTGCTTCAACTCGTCTGATACTGCTCCGGGTCTGTTCTCTCGGCACCGTTGACCGGACTCAATTTTTCCCATAATTTGGTCCACGAATATATTACAATACCCGGTGCTCGAGATGGGTGATCTGTGATCCCTCGATGGGGATTGCGGCGGTGACGACCGGTGTCGGGGTGGGCGCGGTGTCCGCCGGTGGCGACGTGCAGGCGACAACACACGGAGAATCCAACAATGCAACGACGCAAATTCGTAATCGGAATGGGAGCACTGGCATCAGGAGCAGCTGCGGCGATGGGCACGGGTGCGTTTTCGAATGCAACAGCTCAGCGGTCAGTGACTGTTGAAACCACTGGTGACAACGCTGCTGTTATGCGGCTTGAAGCGACCTCTGACTACGCGGACTACAATGACGATGGCTTGCTCGAGGTCACCTTTGACGACCTCAACGACGAAGCAGACTTCACGTTTAACGAGGTCTTCGAAATCCACAACAATGGACAAGAAGATGTGCATCTCGACCGATTTAACGAGGATGAATGGGACGATGACGTAGATAATGGTCTCCACATTCTAGTTAATGGCGAGGTGTTCGACGGGGACTCTGGGAGACCGTACCTGGACTCTGGTGAATCCATTTCGATTGGGTTCGGGTTTTGGAGCCCTGATGGACCAGGTGGCGGATTTGGTGAGGATGCTGACCAGCCTATTGACGAGGCTGTGCCTGAGACGATTACGTTCAACCTCGGTGGGTAAATAGTAACACCATCGCCTCGGGGCAGAACCAAGTGATACAATGAAAAGACGACAATTCTTTGCTGGATTTGTGGGTTTGGCTAGTGCTGGTACCTTAGGTATTGGATCAGGTGCGTTCAGTAACTCCACTGCCCAGCGTGGCGTCAATGTTTCTGTAACTAGTGACCTGGACGGTCTTCTCAGACTTGAACCGCTAGGCGTACCCCAACGCTCTAGCGGCGCTCACCGCCCGACCGGAACGATAGAGTTCAGCTTCCCAGGTGATGATGATAAGAAAGTAAACGTTGATGCTACGGTCCAGTATGCACGCGATGTTGAACAGGACTCTGAAGGCCTTTTCGAAATTGGTAACGAAGGGACAGGAACAGTAACACTCACTGACGTAGCGGATGAACCCGATGCAGCCGGTCCAGACATTGGCGTCTTCTGTGTCGAGTCCGATCGCAACGAAGATGGACTGAAGCCGCTACTACGTGAGACATCTCCTGAACTTGAACCAGGCGAGAGTATCGCTGCTGGCATTGAGATCGATACACACGGACTGAGTTCAGGAGGGACCTACGAAACTGGCGTCACTATTAAGGCAACCAGAGTAGACTGACCGCTGTAATAACCACTGCTGTTGATTTTGGTTGAAGATCTTTCGAAGGGTTATTTCCAGATGGTTTTTACAGTACTCAACCAGTAGCATTTCGCAGTACTGTGCTTCAATGTACCATTTTACTAATGTGTGTTACCGCCAGCCGTGATTTAGATCGGTCAATGCTGTCAATACAGTTGAACAGATCGGGCAGTTTGGTGTTGAGTCTTGCCGTTCTCGCGGTCAATTCTTGTATTACAATGGTTGTCTGACCAAGATATCTTTTGTGAGCCTGTTACGAATGCTTCGGTACGCTATGGATGACGTAGCTATCGTTCGATCAACAACGAGAGACGTCTCCGCAACTGAGCTGTTGCCTTCCACGACGAACACCCGACACGTCTCAGAATGACATCTACACACGAACACGTACGCAGCCCAACAGCAGGACCGAACACTGATCAAACCTCACTCTACGTCTACGAGGCCGAAAGTGACGAACTCATCGACGCAATCTACGATGCATCGTCGATCGTGATCCCCGACCCTGGGGATCGCGTCTCGTTCGTCGAAGCGAAAGCGGAGGGCGACTTTGAAACGAACGCCGTTAGCTATTGTGAGGAGTCGACAGAGGCGACGTATGTCGTCGAGGAACGCGAAATCACCTACATCACCGTCGATTACGACATCGACGGCTATCAGCAAGACCACGTACTCGTTTCGGAGGTCAAGCTGTGGGTGCGCTCGACAGCTCGCACTGCTGGCTCTCCGAACGACCCCAACGGATCTGACGAGTCCTCTGAATCTGACGAATCTACCGAATTTGGCGGACACAACGAAAACTGACCACTAACAACAGCACACGAGCAGCGCCCGAGACGAAACCCCACTGCAAAGACCACCCACCGGAATCCAATAATGAGCCGATCCCGAACCGTCCAACTCACCGCACTCGTCGCCGTTCTGTTCGTCGCTTCTGCCGTCGGCACTGGTGCCGTTCCCCTGTCGACTGACGCTGTCAGCAGTCTCGGCCCAGGCTCAGATTACGAACAGGACGAAGTTCTCGACGACATCGTCCTCGAACCCTCTGATGGGCCAAACAGTGTCTACGCTTCGGTCGAAAATGAAACGTTCGCGATCGAACTCACCGGTGAAATCGACGACCACGATGGTGTCCCACCTGGCACAGTAAGCGACATCCAGAACGTGTTCACGGTTACGTACACCGGCACCGAAGAGGCACTGATCTGGCTCGAGAGTGATCTTCCCGAACTCGAGTACCATTCCGCTTCGGGGCCGATCGGGAGCGAAGACGAGGGCGTGATTCTCGAGTCGAACGAGTCCATTGCGGTGGGATTGACGCTCGATGCGACGGGATATACTGCTGGCGACGTGCTCGATGGAGCCGTCGAGGTGAACGCGGTGGGTCCCGATGATGCGGACGGGTCGGATGACTCGGGCACACCAACACCATCTCCGCCGGCTGGCACCACCTGTCAGCCAGCGTCGGTTGCCGTTGACTCGCCGTCACCGAGTGAGCGGGCGGTCTCCGTAACGGACGTCCAGACCTGCAAGCCCGAACGGATTCCGCTACAGTCGCTTCCGGTCGGTGATGAGGCGGTACTCGAGTCGATGGCGATTGCGTTCGCGGACGAAGCGGAGCGCGGCGATGAGATTGCGTTCGAGGTTCTTGCATCGGACGCCGCCACTGCCGACGCTGAGAGCACCAAGTCGCCGTTCCGATCCGTCGGTGACCTGCACGAGGAAACCGGCTCGGTTCCGGTCGGGAGCTACACCGTTAGCGGGCTGGCTGCGGAGGACGTGAAACCGCAGGGGATCGCTCAGACGGTCGTCATCGACCAGACGTGGCTCGAAACGATGGGGCTCGACGCTGCGTCGCTGACGGCCTACCAGCACGACGGGACGGCGTGGCAGGAACGCGAACTCGAGTTCGTCGATAGCGTGCAGCCGGAGAGTGATCACGACGAGGAACTCGTCGGTGTCATCCGTGGCGAGCCGGTGATGACCGCAATCGGTGTCGACGCGCCGTTGTTGCGCGTCGAACCGCTCACCGTCGAGGAGACGGCGGCGAGCGGGGGTGAGACGACGGTCGTCAGTACGACGATCGAAAACGACGTGGACGAGGAAGCAGCCGTGGCGCTCGATCTCGTCGTCGACGGCGAGCACGTCACCGAGCGGACACTGACGGTCGCCCCGAACGAGTCGACCGACGTGTCGTTCGACCTCAGTTCGGAGTTGGACTCGAGTGTGACCAGCAGTGATGCGACGGACGAGGAGTCGGTGTCGGCGGAGACGATTGAGCTCTCATACGCGTACACGCCGTCTTCGAGTTCGTTCCTCGTTGCGGAGGGGACCGTCCAGGCGACGGGACAGTTCCTCGGTGACGCTCCCGGTGGCTCCAGTGCTGACGGCGGTGAGAGTAGGTCCTCGGAGAGGAACGCTGGTATATCCGGTAGTGGTGACGACGATGGAACGGCGGGAGCGATCGTCACCGACTCGGTTCCGTCCGTTTTCGGCACTGGGCCGGGCGGGATCGCCGCTACCGTGGTTGTAATCGTCCTCACGATCGGTGTACTCCGGTTCCGGCTCACATGAGACGGGGAATCCGTTCAGGCACGGGGTTGAGAGGGGTGTCTGTGACGGCCCACCGAGAAATTGGTACCAGGCAGAACATTCGCCCGAGGCCAAAAGTTCAATATATAGCCACGTTGGCGGTAGCGTACAGACAATGAGCAAGGGGGCTGTCGAACTCGCGGTACAGGGGGGTATCGCAGTTGCGCTCATCGCCCTCGTTGCCGGTCAACTACTCGGTCAACCGGTCCTGCTCGGCTTCGTCGAAACCGGTAGTATGGAGCCAACGATCGACACCGGCGACGGCTTCGTCGCCGTCCCTGCGGCACTCACCGGCAGCCCCGAACCCGGCGACGTTGTCGTCTTCGAAGCACAAGAAATCGAGGGCGGCGAACTCACGACACACCGGATCGTCGGGGAGACCGACCACGGGTACACGACCCAGGGGGACGCGAACCCCTTTACCGACCAGGACAACGGCGAGCCGCCCGTTCAGGACGGACAGATCGTCGCCTCCGTGTGGGAACTCGGCGGTGAACCGGTGACGATTCCGTCGCTTGGAACTGCCATTATGGCCGCGGGGTCGGCGCTTGACCGCGCCCAGACCTGGCTCGGGACGACACTCGGTGTCCGGTCACTTCTCGGGAGTTCGGGACTCGCGCTCCTCATCCTTGCACTCTCGATCACGCTCTACGCAGTCGAGACGGTTCGCGAGCGCAGCCAACAGACGTTCGACTCACGGGTCACCGGATCGGACTCGAGTACCGGCCTCACGCAGCGCCAACTCTGTGCCGGGTTTGCCGTGCTTGTCGTCGTCGGTGCGGCGGCCGCGATGGTCGTTCCTGGCGGAACGCACACCTACGATGTCGTGAGTGCGGATTTCGATTCGGAGCAGCCACTCGTCGTCGAACGAGGAACGTCAGATGAACTGGCCTATCAGGTTCCGAACACCGGCTACGTACCGGTCGTCTCGTACGTGGAGTCGGGGAGCGAACACGCGACACTCGACGCGAGTCGGGAAACGGTAGCCCCGCAATCGACGAGTGAGGTTGCGGTCACGATTACGGCACCCGAGGAGACGGGGTACTATCCTGCGTACGTGACGGAGTACCGGTATCTGCACCTGTTGCCGGCACCGGTTCTCGACGCGCTCTACGACATTCATCCCTGGGTTCCGTTCGGGGCGATTCTCGCCGTCGGCGGCGGCGGAACTTACGGACTCGGTCGACTACTGCTTGGATCGGAGACGCCACAGCAGGGTTCGAATCACGGCCGACTGCGTCGATCACGGGGATCACAGCGGTCGCGGCGGTCGCGAATACACGCGTTCGTTCGGAGGTTGTACTGACAATGCACACATCGGATGACTCGACGTCCGGGAGAGTATCGGGGGATGAACACGACCGTGATGGCGTCCGTCGGGGTGACGGCGATGGGGACGGGGGCGGCGACAGCGACGGTGGCGGCAGCAACCACAGCCAAAACACGGCCGAACCTGGCGACGAAGCCCATCGCAGACTCCGGCTTCGGGCCCTGCTCTGGGAGTACCGGGTTGTGCTCTATCTCCTCGCCGTCGCGGTGCTCGGCGTGGGAATCTGGGTGAGCTACGGCGCGTACGCCGCACCCGGCACCGAGACCGAACAGCAGGTCGTCACCGATTGGACGGCAACCGGCGACGTCAGCCACGCAGCAGTCGTCACGGAACCGACGACGGTTCACGACGAAGGCACGGAACTCACCGACGAGCCTCTCTACTACACCGCCGTAACGCCGACCGCAACGGGGGCAGTTACCGCAGGCTACGACCTCGCACCGGAAACGACCGCAGACGATGTCGCTGTGACGGTAACCGTCGATTTAGTCTATCAGGAGACCACTGGCGAAAGTCAACAGAGCGGCGAACCCAGTGCGACTGGCGATAGCACTGTCTACTGGACCGAACGCGAACAGCTCACGAGCGTCTCCGAATCGGACGTCGGCTCCGACGACGATGTCACCGCTTCGTTCGAGTTGAACGTCACCGACGCACAGACCACACTCGAGTCCATCCGCGATGAGGTCGGTGCAACGCCCGGTGAAGCCGAACTCGTCCTCGCGTTCGAGCGCGAAATCGAGGGGACGTTCGACGGCACCTCCCAGGTCGTCGTCGACCACTATCAGGTCCCGATTTCGGTGGCAACGGACGGATCGACCTACCAGTTCGAGACCGACGCCGCGGGCGATGCCTACACCGAGCGCCACGACGAACACGAAGCGGTCACCGTGCCCGTTGACCCGAGTCCGACGCAGGCTCTCGGCGGCCCGCTGCTGGTCGTGTTCGGACTCGCAGGTCTTGGGGGGACCGCCCTTGCCTCGCGTCGGTTCCCAGAACTGACGCCCGCCGATCGGACGCGACTCGAGTACCTCGATGCGCGCGCGGAGTTCGATCCGATGACGACGCGGGTGGTGCTACCCGAATCGGCGGTCACGGAGCCGACGGCATCGGTTCAGTCGCTGGCGGCGCTGGCCGAGTTGGCGCTCGATCTCGAGTCGCCGCTGGTGTTCGACGAGCGGACGGCGCGGTATCTGGTTCGGGGGACGGATGTGGTGTACGTGTTCGAGCCGCCGAGTGCTGGAGTGCCGGCTGTGGACGGTGACCGAGGGCGGGAGCGGACGCAGAACCGGGAACAGGACCAGGCCTCCCAGGAACGAGACCACACGCAAACGCAAGACGAGGGTGAAAGCGAGTGCGGAGGTAGCGACGATAGCGAGGACGAAGACACACTCGAGTGGATCGGGGAAGAGAACGGACGCGATACGGTGGCATCGGAATCAGAATCGGATGCTGAAACGGACACCGAGCCGACTACTCAGGACGCCAACCCGTCGTCGACGACGCAGTAGGCTCGTCGAAATCGGGACCGGGAGCGATTTGGCAATCGGAACTCGAGTCCCGCCACGCTACTCAGAAGCGATCCAGCGAGGCCACGCCACTCAGAACCGGTCCAGCGAAAACATCTCGATGTCGTGCTCGGTCTCGCCCTCGAGTGCCAGGTCGGCCATAATCTCGCCGATTACGCTGGCGAACTTGAAGCCGTGACCCGAGAAGCCGGCCGCGACGGAGACCTGCGGCCGGTCTGGCAGGGTGTCGATCACGAAGTGGTCGTCCGGCGTATTCGTGAACAGGCAGGTTTCGAGTCGCATCGTCGGTCCCGCGCCGTCGGGGAAATACTGCTCGGCGAACTCACGCAGCAGGCGTTCGTCAGCCTGTGTCGGCTCGCGCTCGAACGCCTCGGGATCGACGGTCTCCTCGCGGTGGTTGTACCGGCCGAATTTGAACCCCGGGACGCCGTGGACCGGGAAGCCGTAGTACCGTCCCTCGGGGACCTGCAGGTTCCAGACGGGGAACGCGTCGGGTTCGAAGCGTGCAGGCTCCTCGGGCTGGAGCCAGGCGAGAACCTGTCGTTCGGGGACCGCAACGCCCTCGAGTTCGTCGACGAATCTCGCAGCCCACGCACCGGCGGTGACGACGAGCCTGTCGGCCTCGTAGACGCCGTAGTCGGTCTCGACGCGGACGCCGTCGTCGTCCGTTGGTTGCCACTCGACAACCCGCTCGCGGGCGCGGATCGTTGCCCCATGCTGATGGGCTCGATTTACGTGTGCGACGATACACTCCTCGGGAACCAGAAAGCCACCTTCGGGCTGGTAGACTGCTTCGTACCCTTCCGGAAGCTGGTAACCCGGATACCGTTCTGTGAGTTCGCTACTCGAGCACACCTCGTGATCGAGGTCGTGTTCCGCACAGGAGCGTTTCGATCCCTCGACGAGCGAACTGTCCTGCGGACCGGCGTCGATCGATCCGGTGCGGTGCAGTAGCTGCTGATCGTGGGTGTCCTCGAGTGCCGTCCAGAGTTCGTCGGCGCGCTTGAGCAGCGGGACGTAGGCGGGGTGTTCGTAGTACGCGAGTCGGAAGATGCGGGTGATGCCGTGGGAGGAGCCGTAGCCGTGCGGGACGTCGTAGCGCTCGAGGCCGAGGACGTCGACGCCGCGGTCGGCGAGGTGAGAGACGGCTGCACTTCCCATGCCGCCGACGCCGAGGACGATGACGTCGTACCGTTCGGTCATAGCCGATGATACGACCGGGGTGTCGAAAATTCTTCCTCACCCTCGCAGTGGCCGGGAGCGGTTGAAGGCAGGGTGAACGTGAAGTGAAGAGGCCGGGGTAGGGGCGGGTAAGGGATCCCGAATCCCGAATCCCGAATCCCGAAGTGAGACGCAAGACGCAAGCCTCAAGAATCGTCAACCGCCCGCTCACGAATCCGACGCTGTTGGCGGCGCTCGCGAACGTGGCCGACACCGTCAGCCAGGTCGTCTCGTACCGCCGTCTCGAACTCGTCTATCTCCGTGACGAACTCCGCAGAGAACTCCTCGACGAGTTCGTAGGTCCACTGATCGCTGATCGCACCCGCCGGAAGGTGCTCGTCGCGAATCGTGTCCGCCCACTCTTCATGACCGGCCTCACGCAGTTCATATTCGGCGTCGCTCACGCGATCCATCGCGTGGCCCAGTTGATGGTGGAACTCGAGTAGCGTGCCGTAGGCGCGGTGAACGTGTTCGATCCCGAGTTGGAGATCGTGCAGCGCGTCGAGTTCTGTGTCCGAGAGGTCGAGGTGTGCGTCGGGTGGGTGGTCTCGGCCGTCGGAGTTGGGTGGCATAGCGGATGCATGGCTGGCACCTCAAAGACGTTTCTGCGCGCAGATGCCCAGTTAGGAGTCGATCGGCTGGACGTTCCAGCGGTCGGAGAAGGCGGTTCCACACGAACACTGTGCGTACGCGTGGACGACGTCTCCCTCGGCGTAGATGCCGCCGACATCTTCGTTCTGCTCCTCGGCGAAGGCGAAGACGTACTGAATCGTGTGGTCGGTCCCGTTCTGGGTGTGAGCTTCGTCGTCTGCCTCGTCATCGTCGTCGCCGGGTGTCTCACCGGCAGGACGTTCCGGACACCGTCCGCCGGCGAGGTCACCGTCGATGAGTCCCTCGAGTCCCATCGCGGACTGAGCGAACTCCATCGCCTGGCTGCCGGTCGCCGCCTCGAACGCGTTTCGACCGCGTTCGCCGTCGACAATGATCAGGACGCCACCCTCGACTGACTCGCCGAAGGACTCGAGACGCTCGTCTGAAACGTACGATTCGGCGAGAAACAACGCGACATCGTCGGGCCGGTCGCCGGCCAGGAACTCCTCGCGTGGGGTACTCATGGCCGGCGATTGGCGCTCGACGTGGAAAAGGCCGCTGTTCGTCGGCTGACACCACGGTCGCGGACCGACAGCTGTCGCGTCGTATCGATTTCCATACACGAGTGTCCGTCGTGGCTGTGTGGCTGCTGGATCGCCACCCTTGAACCATGCGTGATGGATGGGCTGGTGTTGCGCTCACCTGTCGTCCGCGCCCGAGCTATTTGCGGCCACAATACTCGAGTTTTCAGCGCCAATCGGCCACAATGCTTATCTATGTATTCTATTATCGCCCTATGGTGGGCATACGAACGCTTTAGATGGAATATATTGGATATAAGTCGAGATATTGATTCCACTTCGACAAAAGATCGATCTCTGCCGAACGAACAGTTATTATGTCACTTCACGACCGTTGATTTATCTACGTTCTGTATGGTTGACACCCTGCCGTTTATACACTGGTAGGTTCAGACGTTCACTCGATGTGAGTAGTGTGGTCCGCCCCCGGCCGTCCACGGCCGAGATCAGGCGAATACCACACTGGGATGTGGTGATCGTGAATGCGAGATACGTCACAGAAAATTGATATACTCTTCGAGGCGCTCTCGAAAACGGCTCCGACCGAACTGTCTAGCGGACAACCGGTGCATACTGACGGAACTGAGAACGCCGACAGGGCGAGCGCCGCCTCGGGGGAGCGCGGCCAAAACCCGGGGGTCGGACAGCAAACCGAGGATATCGATAGCGTCGACTCCGAACTCGACGAACTCCTGGCCCAGGCACTGGCCGAACTGCCCGTTCCCGAGGTCGAATTCAGCGATGAACTCGTCAAACACAACCTCGACGAAATCCTACTCGTCCTGATCGCGCTCCACGACGGCTCGCACGGCGACGAGCTCCTGACGGATCTGTCACAGCACTTCGGGACGGACCTGAGCCCGGGAACGGTGTATCCCGCGCTCCACGCACTCGAGGAGAGTGGCTATCTCTCGATGCACACCAAGGTACGAACCAAGGAGTACTCGACGGCAGACGAAACCGCCGTTCAAACGACGATCGAACAGACGATGCTCGAGCATCTCGCGTTCGGACTCCTGCTTGCGGTGTTTCTCTCGCGGTACTGACCGCGATTCGCTGCTCGCTGTCGGTTTGTTCGGTTTCGTCACGCACCGCACTCGAGAACAATCCGCGTTGGGACGTCGTTGCTTACTCGTCGAGATCCTTCGCAATCGAGGAGAGACTATCGCTCGGTGGTTCGTGGGCGTCGTAGTAGACGGTCGATCCCGGTTCACGGAGTCCGTAGAGGAAGTCGGGTTCGACGACGTCGATCAGAACTGACCCCTCGTTTGCGATGGCGTGGTCGTCGACCCACGCTTCCAGGCGATCCGTCCCGCCGCTCGGATCGCGCGCGAGGTCAGGTGTTTCGTAGACGCCGGGAATCGTCAGTTCGTCACCGACGAGTGCGCGCTCGACCTGTGCGAAGCACTCGTCGCCGTCGAGGACGACCCGAACGATGTCGTCGGTCGTGAACGCCTCGCGGTCGTCGGCCGGGATTGCAAGCTGTACACCAGTCGCTGTCTCCGAACACGTGGAACGAACCGTCTGCACTGACGGATGATCGCTCGCGATTCTATCTGCCATAAAGAACTGAACTCGCGCTATCGGATTACTCGTCGTCTCCGTCTTCGCCCTCGCCGAGGAGGTCGTCAACGTCAGTGCTGCCGCGGTCGACGATCGAGGCGTTGACCTGTGCGACAGCATCGGAGAGTTCGCGTCCACGGACGGTGATTCGGCGGCGTTCGCCCTCGCGCTCGGGTCTGTAGCCGGTCTGGCGGCCTTCCATCAGGACTTCGGTCAGGTTCGCACCTGCAACGTCGCCGTTGAGCGGGCGGCCGGCGTCGTCGGAGCCACCCGTGATCTCGAGCGTGTAGCCGTCGAGGCCGACGGCGCTGCCGTCGACTTCCTCGCCGATCTCCTTGCCGAGGAATCGGTTTGCGTCCTGTTCCGCCGCTTCGAGCTGGTAGGACGACCCGGATTCGGGGTCGCCAACGACAACAGTGAAACTTACCATGCACGGGAAAAAACGGTCGGCGCTCAAAAACACATCGAAACACAGGCCGCTCTGGGAGCGGGCTGGAGCCGACCGGTCCGGTGATCGGTGATTGGTGATCCGTGATCCATGATAGGTGATCGGTGATCGGTGGCGATCGATGATCGTTCCGCCAACCGGGATACCGTTAGGATCCTCGCGCCCGACGTACCGATATGGGACTCGATCGGGATCGACTCGACGATCTGCTGGCCACGGAGTACTCCGGCGACGTCGCCGAACGTCGGGTCGTCGTCCGGCAGGCGGCCGATCTCGCCGATTCGGGCCAGTACGAACGCGACACTGCCGTCACACTCACCCCTGCAGTTGTCGTCGACGAACTGGCTGACGCGCCGGACGGCTCGGTCGCCGACCGGTGGAACTGGTGGATCGGCTCGCTCGAACTCGCGTTTGGCGGATACGCCCGATTCGGGGTTCAAGCGTACAGGACGTGACAGCTACGGCGAACGAAACGACTTTTATGGGCTCCTGACCAAAGAGTCAGTAGTGACCGACTCCGACGTTCGCGAGGAAATCATGCGCGCCACCTACGAGGCGCTGTGCGAGCACGGGTATAGCGAGCTTACGGCACAGTCTATCGCCGACCGGACGGACAAGAGCAAGTCGCTCCTGTTCTATCACTACGACTCGAAAGAGGAGCTCGTTGCCGAGTTCGTCGAGTATCTGGTCGACTGGTTCGACGAGCGCGCGGTCGAGACGGCGTCGCTTTCGCCGGTCGACCGGCTCGCAACCATCGTCGACTGGTTCCTCTATGGCTCGTCGAACGACCACGACGAGCGCCAGTCGTTCCATACGGCGATGCTCGAACTCCGAACCCAGGCACCCTACCACGAGCCGTATCGCGAAAACCTTCGGAAGAGCGACGATTACCTGCGGAACCTCTTCGAAGAAATCCTGCAAGACGGCATCGAAGCGGGCCAGTTCGTCGACCACGATACCGAGGAGATGGCGACGTTGCTGATGGCCACCCTCGATGGGGCACGGATTCGACAGCTTACGCTCGACCGCGACAGTTACGTCGATCAGGTCCGGTCCGCTGCCGTCGATCGCATCTTCGACGATATTCTGGCGGACGACGTCGAATTTCCGGACCGCAGCGTACAGAACGATTCTTCCGAACGGAGCCGTCGCGGACATTCGAACGACGACCCTGAGACCGCCCCCAGCAGTGACACTGCTGCCAACGCTGGCGATACCAGGGGTACCGACGACACCAACGGCACCGCCGCCAACGCCAACGCCGACAGCGACAGCGACACCGACACCGACGGCAGCGGCGACGGCGACACCACATAACCACACCAGACACGGTAGCGTTTCAGTCCAGCTATGAGCGAATACACCTCCACCGACGAACCGACGACGATGGCCGCCGACTCCTTCGCTGGCCGCTCCCCACCGATGCAGACGATCGTACGCGATGCAGTGCTGCCACAGGCACAGTCACTCCCAGTCACGCTCTGTCGAGCCGCCGCCGAACTCACTCGAGTACACCGTGAGAGCGGGGCCGACTCTGGAGCGCACTCGTATTCGGGTACGGTCCCGGACCCAGACCCGGACTCGGGTACGGATTCGAACCCGAGCACCGAGAACACGACCGCATCTCGTTCACCCGACCTCGAACGGATTTTGAGACCGGTCGAAACCGCAGTTTCCTACTTCGAGGCCTACGTCCGACTCCGTCTCGATCTGCTCCTCACTGACCGCTATCCCAACACGAACCCGCGGGCGCGTGACGCCGCTATCCTCGCCAGCGACTTCCTCCACGCAGGCGCGTACGCCGCTGTTGCTGAGGCACCGCTCTCAGACCAGCGAGCACTCGAGTTGTACCGGCTGCTGACGAGTGCATCGACGCGGCTCTCACACCAGCTCCTTGCTGTTTCGCGGGGTCGGACGGGGGGTCGTGCTCGCACGGCGGGCGAGTCAGGGACGGAGTCGGGTTCGATCCGATCGTCGTCGAACCAGTCGGCGGCTGCGACTATTGCTTCGGCGACCAGTATCGGTGACGACGGTGTCAGTCGGCCGAATCCACTCGTTACGCTCTCCGAGACGGCAGCCGAACTCGGGGCCGTCGCTGCGGGTGCGTCCGATGCGACGAGCGCTGCATTGCGGTCCTACAGTGGTTCGTTGACGGTTGGGCTTGTGGCGGCTGCTGTTGGTGTTGCTGGTGCTGGCGCTGCCGCTAGTGCTGGTGTCGGTACTGATGCTGATAGTGCTACTAGTGCTGATAGTGCTGATAATGGCAGTAGCACTGACAGCACCGATAGTGACGCCGATATCGGCACCGAACCAGCCGGTGACGCGACCGCTGACGATCCATCCCCTGTCGCGGACGCTGTCGCTGTACTAGCCTCGGGCTGGACGGCGTCCCGAGAGCAGGACCGGACGCTGTCGCCGAGCGATGGCGGCCTCACACTCTCGTTTACGGACCCCGATGCAGTTGCTCCAGCCGACGTGTACCGACACTACCGGTTGCCGTCGCTGTCTGTCGACCGCGTCGAGGGAGAATCTGACCGGACTCACGACCGCGGGTCCGATCGAACACATCCACACGCACAGCGCCGCGACGACGCACTCGAAGCGGCGCGTGCTGCACTCTCGGCGCTCGACGATGACACGGGCGATGCCCACTCCGAGCAGGATGTGGTTCGTGCTGCACTCGAGCAGGCGACACGCGTCCCGGTCGGCGATGGGACGTCAGCCCCGATCCCATCCGGTGTGCCCGGAACAGACCACACAGACGATGACTGATACTGAGTCCGAAAACGAGTCCACGCCACCGTCGGTGTCCGAGACAGAGCCAGGAGCAGCCCCACACGCAGAATCGGCGTCTGACTCCGGACCCGAGACGGCCCTTTCGCGCCCGCGATGGCCCGCCTATCCGCTCTCTGTGTTCGTCGCCGGACTCGGTCACTGGTATCTGGGGCAGTGGAAACGCGGTGCGAGCTGGTTCGGCCTCTACGTGCTTGCACTCGCGTTCCTGAGCGCGCGCACACTCTCGGGTGCGTTCGATCTCAGCGAACCGTTCGTCATCACGGCGCTGCAGTTCGACGCCGTGAACTACGCCGACGTCGCGGTCCCACTGGCAGTACTCATCATCTGTCTTCTGGATCTCTACCTGCTCGGGCTCGCAACCCGTTCTGAACCATCGAACGGCGTCAACGGCGTACCCAAGTAGCGCCACCAGCGAATCGACAGAGGAAAACCCCGCCAGTCCCGACCACGAGCCGATGGAACTCGAGTTCGTCGGCGGCGCGCGCGAGATCGGTCGCAGCGCGCTGGTCGTCGACGACACACTCCTGGTGGATTTCGGGATGGACTCGGGGAACCCACCCGCGTTCCCGATCGGTGACGTCGACCCCGAGGCGGTCGTTGTCAGCCACGGCCACCTCGACCACGTCGGCTCGATTCCGGCGCTGCTCGCCGGTGATGCCCGCCCGCCAGTCCACTGGACGCCGCCGACGTACGACCTCACGATGCTCCTGGCGAGGGATACCCTCAAACTCCACGGCGGGACCTACGACTGCCCGTTTACGGAGGCCGAACTCGCTCGGCTCACGCAGGTCTCCGAAACCCACGGCTACCGCGAGACGTTCGACGCGGCGGGCTACGAGGTCACCTTTTACGACGCCGGGCACATCCCTGGCAGCGCCCACGTCCTGATCGACGACGGCGAGACACGCCTGCTCTACACCGGCGACTTCCACACGGAAAACCAGCAACTGCTCTCGGGAACGACGGCTCGCCCCGACGCCGACATCGTCGTCTGCGAGAGCACCTACTCGGAGACGAGTCGCCGCCCACGAAGTGAGATTGAAGCCGAATTCGTCGAGAGCGTCCAAACCACGCTCTGGGAGGGTGGCACCGTCGTCGTCCCGGCGTTCGCTATCGGGCGCACTCAGGAAATCATGTGCATCTGCGAACAGCACGATCTCGAGTGCTACGTTGACGGACTGGGAACCCGCGTCGCGGAACGATTCTTGCAGGCGGGGAATCGCGACTTCTTGCGCGACCCCGAATTGGTCCGGCGTGCGAAGGGCAACGCCCGATTTGTCGACGGCCGCGATGGTCAGAGAAAACGGATCGCCGAACAGAATACCGTCATCATCACAACCAGCGGGATGCTCCACGGCGGGCCGGCGATGACCTACATCCCCGAAATCCGCTCGCATCCGGTGAATAAAATCGCGATGACGGGCTATCAGGTCGAGGGCACGCCCGGCCGTGACCTGCTCGACACCGGCAGCGCCGAACTCGACGGCCGAATGATGCCGGTCAGTGCGCAGGTCGAGCAGTACGACTTCTCCGCGCATGCGGACCGAGAGGGGCTGCGCTCGTTCCTCGAGTCGTACCGCGACAGCACGGTTCTCGTGAACCACGGCGACCGGTGTGTCGCCTTCGCAGACGAGTTGCGGGCGGACGGGTTCGACGCGAGTGCACCGGCACTCGGTGAGCCATGGTCGACGAACGACTGAGCACCTCGAGCCGTCGATGGACGTCTGAGCACGTCGAGTCGTCGACGGATGGCCGCGCACGTCGAATAATCAGTGGACACCTGCGGCTGAGAGCCACCGCAGCGAAACTGGATACTACAACACGCCAGCCGAACTCGCAACGACGAACAGCGTGAACAGCAGCGCAAGAACGCTCCCGACGGCAAGCGGCACGTTCTCCATCGCCTTCTCGTGCAGCGCCATCTCCTCGTATTCCGCGCGGAACGCCTCCCGGTTCTCCTCGTCGTAGAAGTACTTCGTCTTCAACACGAACCGTTCGGTAACTGCACAGCCGGTACAGACCGGCTCGTCCTCGAGTCGCTCCGTCTTCGTATGTGCCTCACAGTTGATGCTCCCGCAGTTATCGCAGTAGGTGTACGAGCCGTCAACGCCGCCGGTCTCGCAGTGGACACACTCGCGGAACTCGTTTCGAACCACTGCCCGCGACGAGCCGGCCGCATCGTAAACGTAGCGGTACTCGTACTCGCCGAGTGCGAGCCGCGAGCGAACGCGCGGCAAGTAGACCGGGTCGATCGAGTGTACCGACACGTCAGACTGATTCGGCGTACACGTCTTCTCGTAGTCGACGTTGTTGTCACCCGTGTAATGAACCGTCGCCGTATGGGCCTGGCGAAGCCGGTCGATCGCCCACTCCTTGTACGCCGTTTCGGTCCGGCCGAAGCGAGTGTACTCGAGTCCATCGAACGTGCGCTCGAGTTCAGTCTCCCGCTCCTCGAGGGAAACCCGCGGTGCGGTTCGGTCGGTGACCAGGTCGCGGCGCTCGCCGCGTGCGACGCGGGGTTCGTCGCCGCCGGCGTGGAGCACCAGATCAGTCGTCTCGTCTAGGCTATGGATGACGCCGACGGAGGTTTCGAAGGTCGCGCTCGTGTTGGCACTCACGGTGACCATGGGCTCGAACGCGACGCTCGTCTCGGGCGTCGGAATCGTTTCGGGGTCGATGTTTCTGACGTCGCGGAACGTCTCGAAGACGGGTGCGTCGCGGCCGGCGGTCGGGTGAGTTGGCGCGAGCGCCTCCTCACAGAGGATCTCGATGCGGCCGTTGTAGAGGTCCATCCCGATTTCCTCGCCGATCTCGCGGAGGTCGGTGCCGTCGACGAGTTCGACGCCGCCGTCGGTGGTGGTGCCGAGTTCGTCGGCGTACTCGCGGGCCGGCCCGGTAAACCGACCGGTCGTCGCGACCATCCCGCGCTTCGGGCCGTCGTAGTCGTACGTCGCCACTGCCGAGTGGAGTTTCTGGACGACGGGGCGGCTAACCGTGTCCGTGTGCTTGCACTCTACGACGACCGCGCGCCGCCGGCCGGCGACGACCTCCTCCATCAGAATATCGCGTCCCTCGTCGGCCGTGCGCGCCGACTGGCGGACGTTCTCGTAGCCGAGGTGACGAAAGACGTCCACCATCAGATCCTCGAACTCGTAGCCCGAGAGTTCGTCCAGTAGTGCCATCCGAATACTGGCGCTTGTTGTGGCGCTACCGACAGTCTTTCGGTCGTGACGGTCACGAAAGGGTTTGTGTCACTGTCATAATCGCCCGACAGCAAGGACCACGCTTTTCAGCCCTGCTGCGGTAGCACCGCCCAATGAGTTCCTTCGAGACACCGCAGGAGACAGAGCGCGGCTTCGGGCTCTCGAGTCGCGAGGCGCGCGTCATCGGTGGTGCGAGCGTATTGATGGGCATCAACGTCGTCCTGATGTACGTCTTCGCACAGATTCCACAGCTCGCGGAGATCAACAACTACCTGTTCGGAGTCGCGCCGATTCTCGGCGTGATCATCTACGGTGCGGCGATTATGGGCGGCGAACTCGTCGCCGAACGGGGCGTCAAAGGCGGCGACATGGGAATCGCGTTCGTCGGGATGCTCATCCTGCAACTCGCGTTCGGGATCTTCGGAGCCGGCGTCCTCTCGCGGGCACCGCAGGTCTTGCAGGTCGAGATTCTGGCCCTGACGGCGGTCGTCGTCGCCGTGATGACGGCGCTGATCTCCGGCTACGTCTACGCGCGGAGCGCGACGTTCGAGCACTGGGGACGATTCGCGAACTTCTCGTTCATCGGCGGCGTCCTTGTGATCCTCGTCGGCTCGTTCGTCCTGCCAGCGCTGCTCCTCGTCGGCTTCGTGCTGATCTTCCTCGGCTTCCTGCTCCGTCTCGGCTACGAAATTTGGCAGGTCAGAGATAACAGAGACGCCTCGGCGACGCTGCAGACGATCGGCGTCTACATCGCCGTGGCCGGTGTCTTCGTCCACGTGCTGCAGCTGGTGTTGCGGTACGTGCTCTCCCAGGAGTAGTCTTTCAGCGGTTCTCACACAGTTGCGCGACAGATCGAACGAAACCCGTCTCAGGCGTCGCTGCTTGCGTCGGTATCGCTTTCTTCGGCTTCAGCTTCCTCCGCTGCGGATTCCACTACGTCCCGGAACGCAGTGAGAATCACCTGCTTCGTCACCGCACCGCGGGAGGTCCAGTGATTCGCGTAGTCGAGCATATCGTTGTAGATATCGGGCTTACAGCCCGCCGCCTTCGGATGCCCGCCGCCGTTTACCTTTCCCGCAACCTCGTGGCAGCGGTCGAACTCGTCCGTCCCGCGAATCGACGCCGAGCCCGCGGGCTTGACGATCACCGAGGCGTCGGCACCGTCCTCGCGCATCGCCTCTGCCACCTCGTTCTGCGAACACCGGCCGTAGGTGATCCCCACCGTATAGTCGCCGATCTCGCGGAACTCCGCGCGACCGATCGCTTGGTCGATCAACTGCTCCTTCTCGATCCGGCGCTCGGCGATGAACTCCTCGGCCCACGCCGGCAGGTCGACGCCGTACTCGCGGACGACCTCGACGTACTCCGCCGGATCCGTCCAGTAGGCGTAATCCGCTAGATCGTCGCTGCGTGGATCCTCGCGCAGCCAGAGGTCGTGATCCCGGGTGACCGCTGCGAGTTCTTCGTACATCGAATCGAACTCGTACTCGAGTGACCGGTAGACGACGTCGGCGCTGCACTCTTCGTCGGAGTCGCCGACGACGAGTTCGACACCGGCGTCGCGAACCGCGTCAGCGACGTCGTCGCCCCACTGGTGGTGGTCGTACCAGGCGACGCTGTCGGCGGTGTCGAGCGCGGCGTCGAGTTCGTCCTCGACGTACTCGTAGCGATCGGGACAGAGGTCACAGACGAAGAGATCGATGCCGTCGTCGCCGAATTCGGCGACGCGGGCGAGGGCGTCCTCGACGTTGTGCGGGCTGGCGGGGACGAGCGCGACGGAGTGGGGTGTCGGCTCGGGCTCCTCGAGTGGGTCGTCGCCGTTGTCGCCGGCGGCGATTGCTTCGGTTTCTTCGGTTTCTTCGGTTTCTTCGGTTTCTTCGGTTCCCTCGGCGTCTTCGGTGTCCGTGTCGTCGTCCGGCTCCGGCACAACCTGCACGTCGTCGTACGCCTCGCGAATCAGTGCGACGCAGGCGAGGCCGTCCGCGTCGGCGTCGGCGATGACGGCGACATCCGCGCCCTCGAGTGCTGCCTGGGTTTGTTCGTCTTCGAAGTCCTCCTCGAGTTCGTCCGGGAGAAAGAAGCCGGTGCCCGGGAGGACAGACTTGCGAGCGATCGGGAGCTCGCCGCTGTCGATGAGTTCGTCGAACATACCGGTACTGGGTGAGCGGGCGGGAAGTAACCGCCGGTCTTGGGTGGCTGTGGTCGATGCTGTGCTGTAGTCGGCTCTCGTCTAGTAGATTCGAGTCGCGTATTGACAAGCCGGTTCTTTGTTTCAGTGTAATTTACGAAACCCGCGTTCAGTATAGGTCGGACAGGTAACGGAGAGACGATCAATTTCTCCGTCAGATGTCAAAAGCCACCTACTGAATATAGAGTATTGACGACTTCGTTAGTTTCGCAACGGAAGTGGTAAACAAGTCACTCATTACACGTGCGTATTGTCCGTTACCGTCATTCTCTCAAGGAAGGATCTGGTGCTGAACGAGGATGGATAGCGGGTGATCGGTGCTACAGTTCGAGTGGCACTTCGAGCGTGGGGTCGGCATCGAGGATCGTGGACACGGTCGGCTGTACCTGTTCGAACTGCTCGGTCGGTTCCACGAGTTGTCGATCGGTATCGTAGGAAACGAGCCCTTCCGAGGCCAACTTTGGGATGTGGACGTGATAGAGTGAGAGGCGAATCTCTGCGAGAACGTCCTTAGAGACCTCTGTAAGTTGGCTATGATGATTGTATTTGAGGACGGTTTGTGTGAGGTCGTTTAGTGTCAACGACCGCTGTTCTGCTGCGAGTACCGCAAGTACGATCCGGCGATGCTGGTCTTGGCACAGGTGTAGTATCGAATCGAAGGCGATGGAATCCTGACTCATTGTCTTTAGTGCAGACTATCGGCGGCAATCACGCTGACTTTTTCCTGTACAAACCGTTTTTATATGTCCGATCAGGAACGGACTTCGACGGCGGAGAGCGTGCTCCCAAGGACGTGCCTAATTCCACCCCAGAGACGGGAGCCGACGGCCTGCTGTGAGATGCCGAGTTCCTCACCGAGTTCTTCCAGCGTGACTTCGCGGGGGGACTCGAAATAGCCACGCTCGTAGGCGAGCACCAGCGCCTCTTGTTGGGTGTCGGTGAGCGCCTCCTCGGTGCCCGTCTCGATTGGTGTGAGCGCGTGCAACTCTGTCAGCGTGATCGGGATACCGAGCTCTCGACAGCGCCGTTGAAAGGTTGCGATGTCGCTCCGGTCGTCGCCGCGAATCTCGAACGTCCACTGCTGGTTCGTGCCAGTGGCTTCGATGAGCGGTATCTCCGTCTCCGCCAATATGGTGAGCACGTCTTCGTAGTCCAGCGTCCACTCGACGCGTAACAGATATTCGTCTTCGACGGAGTCAACGAGTCGAATATCTGTCACGCCCGAGTGTTCGGTGAACGCGTTCTCGATGTCATTGACTTCGGTTCCTCGCACCCAGAAGTACGGGACCACCACGTCCCGTGCAGGGATAATCCGCTCAAGTTCTACTGTCACGTCCGGGAGTTGGTCGAACACCGTCCCCAACGGGAACTGGTCAGACGGTACCGTGAACGTCGCCTCAGTAGCCATTAGTGTACTATCAACTTCCAGCGGCAAAGGGGTACGGCTACTCAGATTGTGTTCACGATGCCGCTGTTCCCGGACGCCTTATCGTGCTAACCTGAACGGTACTCGTGCGTCTCGATTCAAACAGTGGAACCACGGACAAGATTCCCGAGGTCGTTCTCTGCTTCCTCTGTCCTGAGCGTTCGATCCTCCGCGTTGGTCACGCTCTAACTCGCCGGCCATTCGCGCTCTGTATTCAGCACGACGCTCCGAAGAGATACGTTGACCGGGAGGATGTGCAGCGGTCAATAAGCACCTGCAGTGATTGAACTACCTGAGTCACTTATGGATAGATTCTGACAATCACTCGCCACTAGCCGCTGTTAGGCCACGGCAGCCGTCTCGTCCACGTTGTCGGCCATCGACTCGAGTTGGCGCACAGTCAGCACCGGGACGGGCGAGGTGCGGACGATGCGCTCGGCGACACTGCCGAGCAGCAGGCGGTTCTCGCCGTGGCGGCCGCGGGTGCCCGTCGCGACGAGGTCGGCATCGACCTCGCGGGCGTACTCACAGATTTCGGCGGCAGGACGCCCTTCGCGCGCCGCGGTCGTAATCTCGCGATCCGTCCGATCTTCGACCGTGGCGACTGCGGCGTCGGCGGTCGTCTCGAGTGCGGTGCGCAGTTCCTCGCGGAGCTGTTGGGGTGAGGCGTCGACCTCGCTGGCGTCGACGACCGAAAGGGCGTGGACCTCGGCGTCGAATCGGTCGGCCAGATCGAGTGCGACGTCGATGGCGCGGCTGACGCTGTCGGAGCCGTCCGTGGCGACGACGACCGTGTCGAACATGGGTGACGATTGGGTGGCCGTCGCTATAAAGCCTCACGGCGGGTGGCTGTCGATGGGGCTGGGGGTCGTCGTCTCTGTGTCCGTCTTCGTATCTGTGTCTGTGTCTGTCTCCGCTGTCGCCTCCGTCTCCGTCTCAGTCCTCGCCTCCGTCTTCGCCTTGCCCCTCGACCGCAACCTCAGCATCCGTCAACGCGCGGACGAGCGTCTCGTACTCGAAATCGTTGACCGGCAACGGTTCGTTCTTGAGCGTCGTGATGACGAACTTCGAGCTCGTGCGCCGAATCTCGTCGATCGCTTCGTAGTCTGCAACCAGCGATTCGACCATCTGCCGGTTCGGTACGTGTGCGATGACGACGAAATCGGTCTCGCCCATCGTGAAGTGCACCTGATTGACGCCCTCGATCGCGGTGAGCTTCTCGCCCACGGTCTGGTGGTACCCCTCGTCGAACTCCGCCCACACCTCCGAGATGAGGGTGATCGACAGCCCCAGTTTCTCGAGGTTCATATCGTAACGGTCGTTCTCGAGTACCCCCGCATCCTGTAGCTGATCCAGGCGGTAGTGAACCGTGGATTTGGGGATGCCGGTCTCCTGGTGGATCTTATCGGGGCTGGTGACGCCCTTCGCGGCGACCGCTTTGAGAATTTGAATGTCCTTTTCGTCGAGGTCGGCTGTGTCGCGTCCCATGTCATCGCTCATTGTGATCACTCGCCGTGCACGTCCGTACTCGAGTCACGTCGAGTCGGTTCGGGTCAGAACTGGTCGGAATCGAGTGGGCCCGACAGCGGACCGAATCCGTGACTCAGTTCGGGACAGTGCGTCGGTGTGTCTCTATGCTGGCGTCCGAACTGCTGTAACTGTTTCTCAATTGAACACGGTTCGAACGGGTTCGTGAGCGGTCGAATCAGTGGCACGATCTTCGAAGGATTGTGATTTATTGTCTATTATCCCATTGAGTGTTAGAAACACGATCTATGTCCAATATCCGTGGTAACGATGGTGTTTTATGCAACCAATTGGTTTGCGAATGTGTATGTCAGAGACAACCGAGAGTGGACTCGTTCGCACACTCTCAAAACGAGATACGTTAGTGCTTGCGTTCGGCGCGATGATCGGCTGGGGATGGATCATCCTCTCCGGGACGTGGATCAACGAAGGCGGCCCCCTCGGCGCGATTCTCGCCTTTATTATCGGCGGGTTCATGGTCGGTGTCGTCGCGATCCTCTACGGCGAACTCGCCTCTGCGATGCCGATCGTGGGCGGCGAACACGTCTACAGTTTACGGGCGCTAGGGCCGATTGGGGCGTTTATCTGTACGTGGGCGATTATCTTCGGCTACGTTACTGTCGCCGCGTTCGAAGCCGTTGCGCTCCCTTCGGCGATGGCGTTCCTGATACCGAACTTCAACGCGGTCGAACTCTGGTCGGTCGCCGGTGAACCCGTCTACGGGACGTGGGTCCTCGTCGGCATCCTCGGCACCGTCTTCGTCACGGCACTGAACTACGTTGGCATCCGGCCGGCAGCGCAGTTCCAGATCATCATGACCATCGTGATCGCGTTCGCGGGTGCCGTCCTCATCGCCGGTGCAATCGGCTACGGCTCTCCTTCGCCTGATCCCGCGTTCACCGCCGGCACCGCCGGCATCTTCGCCGTGATCCTTCAGACGCCGTTCATGTTCGTCGGCTTCGACGTGATCCCACAGTCGGCCGAGGAGGCCGATGTCGAGCCGCGTTCGCTCGGCTTGCTCGTCCTCGCTGCCGTCGGGATGGCGACACTGTTCTATATCGCCGTTATCTGGGGTGCAAGCCGCGGTCTCTCCGGCGCTGAACTCGTCGACAGCCCGCTGCCGGCCGCCGACGCGATGGCCGCGCTGTTCGACAGCCAGACCATCGGCCAACTCATGGCGCTGGCCGGCATCGCCGGCATCCTCACCAGCTGGAACGCCTTCATCATCGGCGGCAGCCGCGCGCTCTTCGCGCTCGCAGAGAGCGGCATGCTCCCCGAACAGTTCGCAAAAATCCACCCCGAGTACAACACGCCGAGTAATGCGATCCTCTTCATCGGCGGCCTCTCCGTCTTCGCACCGCTGTTCGGCGAACAGATGCTCGACTGGATCGTCAACGCCGGCGGGCTCGGCATCGTCGTCGCGTGGCTGCTCGTCGCCATTTCCTTCCTCGTCCTGCGCTATCGGGAGCCCGACATGGATCGACCGTACAAGGTGCCGGGCGGGAAAGCCATCGGTTTCCTCGGCCTCGCCCTGACGGTATTCTTCGTCTACCTCTACCTGCCAGGCGGTCAATCCGCTCTGCTGTGGCCCTACGAGTGGCTGATCGTGTTGCTGTGGTGTGCGCTCGGACTCGCCTTTTACCTCGTTTCTGAGGGCCATTCCGAGGAACACGAGCGGGCCGCACTCGAGAAGATCGAACAGTTGCAGGACGATTGACGAGGTCGGTAGTCGGTTTTCAACTGTTCGCTGCTAACTGTTTGCTTCTAACTGCCAACTGCCAACTACCAACTGCCAACTACCAACTACCAACTTCCTCCTTCGACCATCTACCACACTGGTTCTCGTCCGAGGGTTTTTGCCGACTGCGCGCACATCCTCTCCATATGTCCATGGACGACAGCGAGCCGGTGACCGTCGATACCGTTCTCGCCCCCGTCGACGGAAGCGATGAGTCCGCGACCGCCGTCGAGTACGCCGTCGCGATCGCAGACCGCTATGACGCGTCGGTCCACGTCCTCTACGTGCTCGGCCACGGCGTCGTCCGCGGGATGGATGTCGGCACCGTCGACGAAGCCGCCGTCGCCGAGAACTCTCAGGGCTTTCTCGAAGACATCGGTCGGATCGCCGACCAACGAGGCGTCGCGCTGTCGACTTCGATTGACGACGGCTTCTCCCAGACCCGCAAGACGCGCCACCCTGGCAACGTCGTCCTCGACACCGCAGACGACGTCGATGCCGATTTCATCGTCCTCCCGCGCGAGCCCGTTACCGACGCCGCGTCGGCGGAGGTACTCGAGAAGGTTGCCGAGTACGTGCTGTCCTATGCGAGTCAGCCGGTGCTGTCCGTCTGATTGGTATGGCTACAACGAGGGGTCTGTTCGAAGGGGTTATTCGAGTCGGATCGACATCTCCTGTTCGAAGCTCTCGGTGCCGGAGGCTTCGAAGCCGACGCGTTCGTAGAGTGCGATTGCGGGGTTGTTCCAGCGCTCGACGGTGAGCCAGACGCGTTCGATACCGACATCGCTGGCGTGGCCGAGCAGGTGTTTGAGCAGGTGGGTGCCGATCCCTGCCTGCTGGTAGTCCTGGAGGACGAAGATGGCGAGTTCCCACTCGATGTCGCCGTTGTCCTCGATTGCCGCGGGGTCGTCGGCGTCGGGGACGAGCATTGCATGGGCGATGACCTCGCCGTCGCTGTCAGCGCTGCTGTCGACATCGATATCACCATCCGGTTTGTGATGTGCGATCACGTTGACGCTCTCGTCGGCGATCGTCTCGAGCCAGTTTCGAATCCGGTCCTCGCCAGTCGGTGGGATCCCTTGGGCGCGGTCGGTTGGGTCGAACTGGTCGTACATCTCGACGACGGCGTCGAGGTCGGTCGTCAGTTCGCCGGGTGCTCGAATCTCGATGTCGCGGCCCTCGCGGTCCTCGATAGTCGACGGCGGCGACGGGAACGGTCCCGACGGCTCGTCGGGGTAGAGTCGCGCGCGCCCCATCGTTATCGCACCAGCTTGACGGTCGTTGGGGCGTTGAGCAGGACGAACTCGGTGATCGGGCCAAGCTGAATCTTCCCCATCGGGCTGAGCGTGCCGCCGCCGATGACCAACTGGTCGAACTCGCCTTGCTCGGCGTGGTCGACGAGCGCGCTGCCGGGGTCGCCCTCGAGTCGGACGAGATCGGCGTCGACGCCGGCCTCGGAGAGCAGGTCGGTGGCTTCCTCGTACATTTCGTCCTGGCTGCGTTTCGATTCGGGTTTTTCGAGGACGGCGATGGTGAGGTCGTCGCCGACGTCCTGCGTGCGATCGATGGTTTGGCGGAGCGTTTTGATCGATTCGTCGCTCCCGCCGAGTCCCACGAGTACGTTCATACGGAGTGGTGTGCACCGGGGGACGAAAATCGTTGTGCCGTCGCCAGTTGTCTCCTTGTCTCCTTGTCTCCGTCCTATCCTGGTATCCGTCCTATCCTTGTCTCCGTTGTCCGCCGGCGCTGTTCCAGTACAGCCGTGATAACGAGAGTCGACGTCCGACTGGGGGTGACGATGTCGGGAGTCACTCACACACGATGGACGTGACGACGCTGTTAAGACCGTGTGGTGAGTACGATGACCGAATGAGTGATGCAGCGCTCGATGTCGTGGAGTTCCTGCTCACGACGAGCGTGTACTCGGACGACAGGACGCTTGACGAGAACGACCTCCCGCCGTCGTTCCGCCGGGTTTTCTGGACCGGCGGTGTCGACAACGAGGAGGATGAGGAGGATGAACCGAACCGGCATCGTCACACCGGTATCAGCCGCCCGCTTTCGGCAACCAACAGTACCGCGCGCGAGGCAACCGGCGTCGACCGGCCGTGGGACGCCGTCTCCGAACTGATGTTCACCGATCGCGACGAGTTCTCCGGCTCGCTCTCACTGACACAACAGGAGATGGCCGAATCCTGGTTTGCAGAGCGTGTCGATGCCGACCGCCTCCACGAGAACCCCACGCTCGCAAAGCACTTCGCGGACCACGACGCCATCGACGGCGACGTGAGCCACGAGGAGGCCCGCGAGCGCAACCGACCGATCCAGGCCGACCGCGTCTGGATCGACAGCCTTCTCGAGGAGTACTTTGATACCGAGGAAGACGAGGAGATGCTCGACCTCGTCGACGTTCGCGCGCCCGAGGAGGTCGACATCACGCTCGACGATCTGGTGTTAACGGGCGATCAGGAGGCCGAAATCGACAAGATTTCGAAGGCAATCGAACACCGCGACTACCTCGCGGAGATCGGCCTGCGCGAGATCGGGAAACTACTGTTCGTCGGCCCACCGGGAACCGGGAAAACCTCGACCGCACAGGCGCTCGCACGGGACATGGATCTCCCGTTCGTCGAGGTCAAACTCTCGATGATCACCTCGCAGTACCTCGGTGAGACGGCAAAGAACGTGGACAAGACGTTCGAGGTCGCAAAACGTCTCTCGCCGTGTATTCTGTTTATCGACGAGTTCGACTTCGTCGCCAAGACTCGTCGCAGCGACGAGCACGCGGCGTTAAAGCGCGCGGTCAACACCTTGCTCAAGGCCGTCGACAACATCTCGCTGATCGACGACGACGTGTTGCTGATCGGCGCGACGAACCACCCCGACCAGTTAGACGACGCCGCCTGGCGGCGCTTCGACGAGATCATCAACTTCCCGAAGCCGGACTACGGGATGCGCGCAGACATTCTGCAGGTCATCACCCGTACGATGGATATCGAGGAGTTCGATCCACAACTCATCGCCGAGGCCACGGAAGGGCTAACCGGCAGCGATCTTCGAATGGTGCTTCGCGAGGCGGTACTCGAGGCGCTCACTGAGGATCGAACCACCCTCACGCAAGAAGACCTGCTCAATGCTGTCGAGGAGTTCGAAGAGCGGGATACCCTGAAGAATATGGATATGATCGAGGGCGACCACGACGCGCTCGTCGCGGGTGGCGATATCGAGGGGGCAGCGAGCGATGGTGGACATGGTCACGACCACGACCATGACCACGATCACAGCCACGACCACTGACTGTACGAGACCGTACCGTAGTCCGCGTCGGCATCGGACTCAAAATCGACTCGACGGCCGACACCACCGCTCGGTCATTACAACTCGAACTCGTCGACCGCTTCTTTTGCACGGATCCGCTCGGAACCGGAGCCAGTATCGTCACCGTGGTATCGGTCCTGCTCGTCGGCCGGATTCCGATACATCGCGACGGCCAGAAAGACGACAGCGAGACCGACGAACCAGACGGCAAGCGAGGCTGAGTCGCCAAGCAGCAGCGCCGCGACACCGACTACGAGGCTCCCGACGGTCAGCTTTCCATAGCCGTTGAGCCGCGGAACTGCTGTGCCGTTTTCTCCCATAATCGGACAAAGAAGCACATTTCATAAAATCATTCTCACTGTATGGAGGAGAAAGTACATCATCGGCACATCGGTGACATTCTGTGGCTGCTTGTCCAATTATCCTGTCGAGGGCTATGGAACTTCTGATCGGCCAGTGACTGACATCCCTTCGACAGTGGCACGGTCCCGAGGTCCACGCTTGATCAACCACACCTGATCCATGGTGTCGGTGATCAGCATACCCTTTATGCGATGGCGATAAACGACCTAGCAATGACTGATGGGCCACGACCCGGGGACAGGGACCGCGATGCGGACGGTCGGAGCAGTCGCGATCGGAACCAAGTCACGCGTTCCGGCTCGGATCGTGTTTCGAGCGTCGGTGCCGGTTCCAACTCCGGTTCTCCTCCCGATCCCGCAGCAGCGTTCGCCCGCCAGGCACAGACCCAGCACGGCGACGTGATCGAACGTCTCGTCGCGTTCGGCGATGCCGTCCAGAACGACCGCCCCATTCACGCCTCGCTGGAGTTCCTGGTCGGCCTGGCGGACGACGCACTCGACGACGAAATCGAACGCCAACTCGAGTCGCTCGGCGAATCGATCGGCATCGAGCACGGCACAGTCGTCTCGGTGTACGTCATCCCAGCGAAGCGGTTCGACTCGCAACCGAATCACCCGTTGATCCAGCAGGCGCTGGCAGAAGGGCAGACGTATGTCTGAACGAGGGCGACCGTGCGGCCGTGAGCAGGGACGGTCCGGAGCGAGGTGTTTCACTCCAATCTCGGTGACCACTCCGTGCGCGTAACGCTGCTCGGAACCGGCGATACGACCGGCACACCCACCGTCGGCTGTGAGTGTGACACCTGCGAAACCGCCCGCGAGCGCGATATCGAACGCACGCGCTTCTCGGTCCACGTCGAGAACGACCGCACCGGCGAGTCCCTGCTCGTCGACTTCAGCCCCGACTTCCGGTACCAGTTCCTGCGCGAGTCGGTTCCACTCCCCGACGCTGCCATCGTCTCCCACATCCACTTCGACCACCTCGACGGCCTCGGCAACGTCTTTCGCGTCTTCGACTCGCTCGACGTCTACGCCGCCGACGAAACCGATCCCGCGACCGGCGAAAGCGTCGCCGAAACCGTCGCCGGCGACTACGACTACCTCGACGCCGTCACCGTCCAGCCGACGACGCCACTCGAGTCCACGCGAATCTGTGGATTCGACGTGACGCTCGTTCCGGTCGACCATCCGCCGCTCGTCTGTTACGGGCTCGCCATCGAGGATCCCGAGACCGGGGCGAAGCTGTCGCTGTCGGGCGATACGAGCTATGCGATTCCGCAGGCCTCACGCGAGGTGCTTGCCGATCCCGACCTGCTGCTGGCGGATGCGATCGTTCCCGCGGAACTCTGTGATGCACACCCGATCGGGGGGAGACACGAGGACGGCGAGGGAGTAGCGCGGACCTTCGGAACCAAACACATGACGCGCGAGGGTGCACTCGCGCTCGCGGACGATCTCGGTGCCGAGCAAACGCGGCTGGTTCACGTCGCACACTTTTACCCGGCGGAAGATGCGTTTGCGGAGCCGCTGGCGCTCGACGGCGAAACGTACGAGCTGTAATCGCCGCGGTTTCGATTGACTGGTCGTCGATCTGTGGTGATCGATCTCACCCAAAACGGCAGGTGGCGGCGGGGTGACGCTATCGTATCCTGTGGGTTCTTTCCCCACCCGCAAGCGATTACTTAATGGCACTCAAGTGCTTTCAAACCCTACATGGAACATCGAACGTCCCCGGTGAGTAGCGGGGTCGATGGCCTCGACGATATTCTACATGGCGGGTTCGTTCCGGGGCGAATGTATCTCGTTCACGGCCAGCCCGGCACCGGGAAGACGCTGCTCGGGATGCACTTCCTCGAGGAAGGACTGGACGACGACGAGACGGTGCTGTTCATTCACGGCGAGGAGTCCAAAGAGGAGATCATCGCGAACGGCAATGCGGTCGGCATTGACGTTACGGACGCGGAATTTCTCGATCTCGGGCCGGACTCGGATTTCTTCACCGAAGACTACTCCTACGATCTGGTCGACCCGAGCGATATCGAACAGGATCGATACACGCAGGATATCCACGAGGCGATCCGGGAGATCGACCCCGACCGGGTCGTCGTCGACCCTATCACCCAGCTACGGTACGTCGAGGCGAACGATTACCAGTTCCGAAAGCGCATCCTCGCGTTTATGCGCTTTCTCAAACAGCGCGAGATCACCGTCGTCACGACCGCGACGCCCTCTACCGACCAGGAGTACGACACCGAAATTCGGTCGCTCAGCGACGGCATCATCGAACTCACCCGCGGCGACGGCGGCCGCCGAATCAAGGTCGCTAAACACCGCGCGCTCGGCCAGCGCGAGGGCGACCACGGGATGGAGATCCGCGGCAACGGCCTCGAAATCTTCCCGCAACTGGTCCCCGAGCGCCACGAGCACCCGTTCGAATCGATTCAACTCGAGTTCGGTATCGAGGGACTGGACGAACTTGTCGGCGGCGGCTTCGATAAGCGTACGGTGACGTTCATCAGCGGTCCGACGGGAGCGGGTAAGACCTCGACGGGGACGCAGTTTCTCGCACAGGCGGCGAAAAACGGGCTGAAATCGGCGGTATACCTCTTCGAGGAGGATATGGAGACCTACGAGCATCGTTCCGAGGCGATCGGAATGCCGGTCACGTCGATGCGCGAGGAGGACACGCTGTCGATTACCGAAATCGAGCCGCGGTCGCTTTCGGGCGAGGAGTTCGCGCACATGGTCAAACAGGAGGTCGACGAGCGGGAGACGGATATCGTGATGATCGACGGACTCGACGGCTACACGACCTCGATTCAGGGCAACGAGGACATGCTCGTCCGAAAGCTTCACGCGCTTACCCGCTACCTCAAGAACCGGGGCGTGACGGTTCTCATCACGAACGAAATTTCGGAGATTACCGGCATCTCGAACGCGACGAGTAATAATCTGAGCTACGTCGCGGACAATCTCATGTTCCTGAGTTACGTGGAGATGGACGGCAGCCTGCGGAAGGTCGTCGGCGTCCTGAAGAAACGCTCGGGTAGCTTCGAGCACAACCTGAGAGAGTTCGAAATCGAAAGTAGCGGTATCCGCGTCGGCGAACCACTAACCGGCCTCTACGGTATTCTGCAGGGAACGCCGCGGTCGGGCGGGGCGGCTGACGTAAGCCGATACAAATGAGCCACCGTCAGGGAATCGTACCGAGCCGAGAGAGGGGTGGGTTCTACACGGCTCACCACACGCACACACGGATTCACCAAGCATACACGACCATACGCATACGCACACCAAGGACAGCGGGAGTCACTGACGCAGATCACACAGGCCACACATGAGTTCGAACACATCCACAGCCGGATCCCAGACCGACACGATACAGTTGCTCATCAACGAGGCGGGAAACCGCGCGGCGATCCGCAAACTCCTCGAGGACCACTACGAGGTCAGGACCACACAATCTATCGGACAGGCCGACCTCTATCTCGTCGACGACCACTCGTTCCCGGACTACCACGCCGCCCTCGAAGACCGCGTCGCCGAAAGCGACCCCGTCTTCTGTCCTGTCGTCCTCATCCGTCGGGCCGACAGCAATCCCCAGATTACGCTTCCAGATGTCGACGAGCGCGAAACACCCTCCCTCATCGACGACATCATCGACGCGCCGATGGACCGCACGCTGCTCTTTCGCCGACTCAACTCGCTGCTCGTTCGCCGCGAACAGTCGAAAGACCTCCTCCACTACATCTCACAGCTCGAAGCGTCCAACCAGTCGCTCGAGCAGTTCGCCTACGCCGCCTCCCACGACCTCCAGGAGCCGCTGCGGATGGTCTCGAGTTACCTCCAACTCATCGAACGGCGCTACGGCAACGAGTTCGACGAGGACGGCGAGGAGTTCCTCGCGTTCGCCATCGACGGCGCGGATCGAATGCGCAGCATGATCGACGCGCTACTCGAGTACTCCCGGATCGACACGGAGGGTGATCCGCTGACGCCGACGGAGTTGGATGACGTGCTCGCGGACGTGAGACAGGATCTGCAGGTGAAGATCGACGAGCACGACGCTCAGATCGAGTCGGAGTCGTTGCCGACGGTGGCGGGCGATGCCGATCAGTTGCGTCAGTTGTTCCAGAACTTACTTTCGAACGCGATCGAGTACAGCGGGCAAGAGCGCCCGGAGATCAGGATTACGGCAGAACGAACGGACTCGGAGTGGCAGCTCTCGATTCATGACAGTGGAATCGGTATCAGGGCAGAGGACCAGGAGCGGATTTTCGAGGTGTTCCAGCGTTTGCATAGTCACGAAGAGCGCTCCGGAACGGGGATCGGTCTCGCGTTGTGTAAGCGTATCGTCGAACGACACGACGGGCGTATCTGGGTCGAATCTAAACCGGGTGAGGGCGCGACGTTTACCTTTACGCTGCCGGTGGCGACGACGCACGAGCGAGGTGGACGGAACGAACAGGGTGGACGAGACGGTCGAGACGGCCGAGATGAGCAGAACAACCAGGAGGGGAAAGGCGGTCGAGACGGCCAAGAACAGGCCGTCTGAAACCGTCTAAGAGGGAGTCTCGTGGCAGATACGCAGGCATACCGACATCCTTTCGCTACCAAACCCGATCCCGACACGACTTTCACCCTCTCGTCCGTACCCCTCGCCATGAGCGACGACGCACAGGCCGAAGCCGGTACGGCCGAAGGGCAGGGTCCCGTCCAGATCTCGGAGGACCTCGCTCGCCATCTCGAGAACAAACGCGACGACCTCTTCGAGAAGTTCGAGATTCGGGACGAGTTCCCCGAGGCGGTACTCGAGGAGGCCGAAGCACGAACGGAGAACGTCCAATCGGAGATCTCAGAGGGGATCGACGACCGAAAAGATCTGCGAGACCTGACGACCTGGACGACGGACCCGATCGATGCCCAAGACTTCGACGACGCGCTTTCGATCGAAGAGCGCGAGGACGAGTACGTCCTCTGGGTGCACATCGCCGACGTGACCCACTACGTCAACCCGGAGACGGCGATGTGGGACGAGGCCGTCGAGCGCAGTAACACGGTCTATCTGCCGGGCTATACGATCCACATGCTGCCGCCGATCCTGGCGGAGTCGGTTTGCTCGCTCGTGCCGAACGAGGAGCGCTTTGCCCACACCGTCGAGATGCACCTGGACAAGGAGCACCTCGGCTACGAGAACATCGAGATCTACAAGTCGGTCATCGAGTCCGACGAGCGCCTGACGTACTCGCAGGCCGAGAGCCGACTCGACGATCCCGACGCGCCGCTGCACGAGGAGAACAAACTCGTCCACGAAGTCGCAGACCGGATGCACGAACAGCGCAAGGAAGACGGCTCGCTCGTCCTGAACCCGAGCCGCGACCGCGCCCACACGATCATCGAGGAGTGTATGCTCAAGGCCAACAAGGCCGTCACGCACACGCTGATGTGGGACCGCGGCGTCGAGGCGATGTACCGCGTTCACCCGCAGCCAAGTCCGGACGAGTGGTCCGAGGCGCTGCGCGAGATTCAGGACCTGGACGGCGTCTCGATTCCCGGCGACACCTGGGAGGACCCGCGGAAGGCCGTCAACGCGACCCTGGAGGAGGCACCCGGCCGGCAGCTCGACAAAATCCAGTGGGCCGTGATGAAGGTGATGCCCCGCGCGAAGTACATGAACGACCCGTTCGGCGGCCACCACGCGCTGAACTTCGAGATTTACGGTCACTTCACCAGCCCGATCCGCCGCCTCTCGGACCTGATCAACCACTGGATCGTCTACCAGAACGACGTGCCGGAGAACCTCGTGGAACTCTGTGACCGCGCGAGTGATAAGCAGAAGGACGCAGAGCAGTGCGAGCGCGAGTACAAGCAGTTCCTGCAGGAGGTCGGCCTCGATCCGATGGCGGTCAACAACCGCGGGATCGAAATCGTCGACGACGACGAAGCCGAAAAAACGCTGTAGGTGAAACCGAAAAGGCGCTATAGCGCTTGAGAAACCGGTTTGGTTCTTCGAACCGGGTTACAGCGGCTTTTGTACGTACACCGGCTTTCTATCCACAGCACAACCGATAGGTCCTCAGTGTTCGTGGAGAACGGTTGGCACCGACCAGATGACCCACCCGTCATCGCTCTCGAAGAGGACGTAGATCGACGTAAACGTGAGCCCCTCGGCTTCGGCGTCGTGACGTACGTAGGCGTAGTCGTCGAACCCGTACTCGTCCTGCAGCGCTTCGAGTGCAGTTCTCTCCTCTTCGACGCGTTCGTCGATGGAGACCTCGTCGGGATCCTCGTACACGTGCCGGACTCCCGTTTCGACATCAACGACCTCCGTTTCGTCAATTGTGAGTCCCTCCGCGCTCAGAACGGGATCGCTCTCATCGTCGAGGTAGTACTCGCCGTCTGGATGTGCGTGCTGGTTCGCCCCTTCTTGATCGTCCTCTTGCAGCGCCAGGAAATACTGTTCAACCGCGTCGGTGGCGGAGGTCGCTTCCTTTTTACTATCTTCACTTGCTTGTAGACAACCTGCTGTCGTAGCTACGAACGCAGCTCCAATACCGATCAACGTTCTGCGCCGATTCATATTCAATACTTATTCCATAGACACATTAATATTTCTATCAATATTATTTAAATTGGAAACAAAGACATCTAGGGCGTATTTTGATGCTATTATATACCACAATATACCTCGAGATATATCTCTGGACAGAGTTATTTAAAATAATATTATATTCTACCCTAGGTCAACAACATCCATCTCGAACGAGGTCGAAACTTTCGTAGTGCTCGTTTTCCAGGACCATGTACATGGACAGTCATCGTTGTGCTTCGCGTACATATAGGTATATTCGGAGCCGACGTCAACCTCGTGCGTTGATCCGGTGGAGTTGCCGCCTTCTCCCAATGTAACACGAACGGTCTGTGCCTCTTCACGATCGGTCGGGAACTCGTCGGTTCCGTAATCCAGGTCGAACTCCCAGTAGCACTGAGTTCCGCCTGCCACAGGCTCACTTAGATTCGTCGTGATGTAGCTCGTGTCCTCGTCCGGCAAAAACAGTCGGACGACCGACGAACCGACTGTTGTCCAAGCGTTGGGAATGGCGCCGACGACATCTAGTCCGGTATCCACCCACTCAGAGATTCCGCTATCTCCATCGTCCTCTTCAGGAAGCATATTATTTGGCTCCAGATTATCTTCTATCGTTGTCACTGTGTACTCTACCGAGAGCGCATCAGCGGGATATTCACCCCCAGTACAGTCCTCATGAACAACATTTTCCGGTCGGTTCCCATTGTGCCAGACGCCATGTAGATACATGACGCGGTTGCCTCCCTGCTGAATCTCCACTGAGTCGTCGTCTTCCTCCGGATACGGTGCTAAGTCGTCACTTTCAAAGAGACTGTAGGTCAGATCATAGTGCCGCCAGTCAGTGACGGTATCGCTGAACGCACAGTTATCATCAGGATAATAAGATTCGCTATCGGCTTTGAGCTCGTTACCAGTGGGGATGATTCTGTGGTCGTCACTAGATGCAGTTAGATCTTCGCCGAAAGAGTCTTTGTCGTCACTTGGCGGTTTATTTGGAGTGTTCTTTTTATCCTCCAACTTCGGAACGCCCGTGTCGGGGAGTACGATCTCGGAGGGTACTTCTTGGTCGTCGGATAAAATTCCACGAATTGCTTCCACACCCACATCTTTCTCAATGTTGTGCATTGAAAAGCCGAGTGGATGGTATAGAGGACCTGGTCTTGTAAGATAGCCACCGAGTCGTTCACCGTCGGTTTTGAACCCTCCTTTAAGTGACAACCCATCTACTTCGAACTGTTGCTCCTCCAACTCGAACCGATACGACTGGTCGGATTCTGACTCCGAAGATAGTTCGGTCCTACCGTCAACAGGAACTTGGAACCCACTAATCTGCAGTTCTCCGCTAACTCCTTCGTCATCAAATTCTAACTCCGCCCTTGTTAAGCCCTGCTCGACATCTGTTTTCGAGTCGTAGCTAATTCCCTCAAACTCCACAGGTGAGTCTGTCCCATAAGCGGCGGCGGGACTCCCCACAACGCTAAATCCCGTTGCAGCTCCGATCGATTTGAGTATGGTTCGTCTCTTCGCCGCGCCATCGTTGTTTCTTAACGACATTACGATTGGAAATACACTATGGGATTATAAAAGTCTTTTGTACCAACTACTAGATAGAAAACTATACATATTTGAATAGGAAATATACTGGGCGAAATTTTGTCTTTTGGAATTTGAGATGGCTCCGTTCGGTGGCCACCACGCGCTGAACTTCGAGATCTACGGCCACTTCACCAGCCCGATCCGCCGCCTCTCGGACCTGATCAACCACTGGATCGTCTACCAGAACGACGTGCCCGAGAACCTCGTGGAACTCTGTGATCGCGCGAGTGATAAGCAGAAGGACGCAGAGCAGTGCGAGCGCGAGTACAAGCAGTTCCTGCAGGAGGTCGGCCTCGATCCGATGGCGGTCAACAACCGCGGGATCGAAATCGTCGACGACGACGAAGCGGAAAAGACGCTGTAGGTGAAACCGAAAAGGCGCTATAGCGCTTGAGAAACCGATTTGGTTCTTCGAACCGGGTTACAGCGGCTTTTCGTAGATGTGCTCCTCGAGTACACCCTCGCCATCCACGGACTCCAGATCCGACGATCGCGTTTCAACTTGCTCGAAGCCCCGCGATTCGTAGAACGAGACGCCGACCTCGTTATCTGCGAGGACGGTGAGTCGAAGTCGCTCGCTGTATGAGCGCAGGTCAACTTCAACGCGGTCCATCAATACGGTCCCGACCCCTTCTCCCCAGACGTCTGGGCGGGCGTACAGCCGCGGGAGGTGTGCCGTGTCCGGCTCGTCCGGATCGACACCAGCGTGTGCGAAGCCGACGGCGGCTGCAGCGTTCCCAGCGCGCTCGTCGCTGGTCGCATCGTCGCCCTCGGACGGAACGGCGACCAGAAACGACGCTCCCGCTTGGTCGGCTGCGTTCTCGATGTCGGACTCGAGTTCGTCCAGTTCGTACCAGTCGTCGATCATCCGGTCGACCTGCGACGCGCCGAGGAACTCGTCGTAGGCGGCGTGCCAGCTTTCGCGTGCGATTTCCCGGATTGTCGCTGCGGCCGACGGCGGTGCCTGGCGAATAGTCCAGTCCATAATGGAATTTCAGACGTAGTCGGCAAAAGTACTGGCCTGGTGTGTCTTGGTGTCTCACAGTCGGCATCTTGGAGTCGGTGTCTCACAGTTGGTGGAGAGACACATAGGAGAGCGGCGGATCACGGAGAGACCGGAACAACGGACAGAACAGAACTCCAGCTTCCAGCCAACAGCCGTCAGCGCGAAATATCCTCTCCCTGCTCCGCAACGACCTCCTCGACTTCCCTCTCCGTAACCAGTGCCGCGTCGCCCGGAATCGTCCGCTTCAGTGCCGCCGTCGCGGCCGCGTACTCGAGTGCCGTCGGGACGTCGTCGCCGTCGAGTCGGCGGGCGATGAACGCGCCGGTGAAGGCGTCGCCGGTGCCGATGGCGTCGGCGGTGTCAGTCTCGTAGGCCGCCTGGTCGTGGACGACGCTGTCGTGCCAACCGATTGCGCCTTCGTCGCCGCGGGTGACGACGACGGTGGTGAAGTTGTACTGGGAGCCGAGTTTGTGTGCGAGCTGGCGCGGGTCGCCCTCGAAGCCGAGGACGGTGCGGGCGTCGCGGGCGGCGATGACGAGGATGTCGATGCCGGGGAACAGTCGGGACATCGTCGATTCGGCCTCCTCGGGACTCCAGAGCTTGCGCCGATAGTTGAAGTCGAGTGCGGTCGTCGTCCCGCCCTGTCTGGCCGCCTTGAGTAGGTTCGCCGTGGCATCTCGCAGTGAGTCCGAGAGCGCGGGCGTGATGCCGCTGGTGAAGAACACCTGCGCGTTCTGAATCAGGTCGAGATTGAACTCGCTTGCCGAGGCGGTCGTGATGGCGCTGTCCGCGCGGTCGTAGATGACGTTCGTGCCGCGGGGTGAGCCACCCTGCTCCAGGTAGTAGGTCCCCTGCCGGCCGCGGTGGCTCCAGACCACGTCCGTCTCGATGCCGTGCTGTCTGAGTTCGCCGACCACGCGTCGGCCGAGCGGCGTCTCGGGAACCTTCGACAGCCAGGTGGAGTCCGTCCCAAATCGCTGCGCCGCAATGGCGACGTTGCTCTCTGCGCCGCCGGCGTGGACCTCGAGTTCGGTCGCGTTCTCGAGTCGCTCGTGACCGGGTGGGGAGAGTCGGAGCATCGACTCGCCGAAGGTGACGAGTTCGCTCATGGGTCGACCCTCCGCCGTCGGCCGGTGCCGTCTGTCCGAGTCATATCGCGACAATCGGACGCTGCCGGTATAAGTTGTTCTGGTGTCACGTGAGCATCCCTGTCGGTTCAGACACCGCCGACTTCACCGACTTCGTCGCCCGACTCGACGGCGATCACAACTGTCTCTTCCGTCCCCTCACCGACGCGCTCGACCGGCACGCCGAACGACTCGAGAAGGTCGCAACTCGAGTCGACGTGATCGGTGACGGCGGGAACGCGAACCCGGCCGCCGGCGAGTGCGAGAAAGACGAGGATTTGATCGGCCAGGTGGCGGTCAACGGCGGCTTCACTGTCCGCAAATTGGTTTGCGGCATCCGCGGCGTCCTCGCCGACGCGTTCGGCCGGCACGCCGCGCTCGCCGAGTGCGCTGCAGCCCGCGACCGGAACGCCGTCTTCGGACTCGAGTCGGAGCACGATCGCCGAGCCGGGACAGGCGCTTGCCGCGGTCGTCTCGATCCGCTCGACGACCTCGCACTCGGCGAGCGCTGAGTCAGTGCCGGGGGTCTCAGCTCCCACCGACTCGAGTCCGAGCCGACTCAACGCCCCCGCAGCCTGTCGATGTGCGACATCCTGCTCTGCGAGCGCGGCGGCCTCCGTCGAGTACACGCGGAGCCCAGCCACGTCCGGCCGCTCGACCAGCGAGGGAGCGTCGAGTGGCTCGATTTCGGACGGCGCGAGGTGGAGCGTCGCCCGTCCGCCACCATCGGGGTAGAACCCGCGCCGCTCACACTCGATCGTCGCAGTGAGGCCGAACCGGCGCAACAGTGGCAGTTTCACGTATCGCGTGTAGTCGAGCGGCGGCGACCACGCCACGTCCGTCCCACCGGTTACTGTCAGCGACAGCGGGGACTCGAGTACGGTCGCCAGTGGGAGGACGGCGTCAAACAGCAGCGTCACGCTGCCGGCGGTGCCGATGTCGACGGCGTACTCCCCGCCCGCGAGTCGGGACGCTCCGGGATCGAACGCGACGGTCTCCGCGCCGTGGTCGGCACCCGACACCCCGGCGTCGGTGAGTTCGGCCATCGTCTCGAGGACCGCCAGATGCTGGTGGCCCAACCCCGGTGTCGGCCGGTCGCCGCGAATGTTCTCGATTCGAATCGGTCTGGACTCGAGTACAGAGAGCGCGAGCGCGCTTCGCAGGAACTGGCCGCCGGCGTGTTCGCCGTCGAGTTCGAGCGTGGTCATAGTATATAGTAACAACTGCAACTATTTACACACTGATCGCCGAGCAGGCTGGCGATCAGGTGTGCATTGACTTGCAGTGGCTACTATAGCAGCCGGTACGGGCTGGAGTGCCGTTTCAGTGTCGACAGCAGCGAACCAACGGTGAGCGGGCGGCACATACTTCCGCTTCGTGAACGTTTTCGGTGCTTCGGCGGAGACTCCCAGCGAATGCGACTCTGAGCCGACCCGCTCCGACGGCGCTGGATACTGTGGCTGACGCTTGGCGCCGTCTTCCTGCTCGTCAATCTTAACCGGCTCTCGTCGGCGGTGCTCTCGGAGGAACTCATGGTTTCGTTCGGGACGACCGGCGCACAGCTTGGAACGCTGCATGCGATGTTCTTCTGGGTGTATGCGTTCATGCAGATTCCGACGGGCATTCTCGCCGACCGGATCGGGCCGCGACGGACCGCCACGATCGGCGGGCTGGTGATGAACGTCGGCGTCGTCTGGTTTGCATTCGCGGACGGCTACCTGAGCGCAATCGCGGCCCGCGGACTCGTCGGCCTTGGTGGGAGCGTCATCTTCGTCTGCATCCTGCGCTTTTGTGCGAACTGGTACCGTGCGGACGAGTTCGCCACGATGAGCGGGCTCACCTTCGCCGTCTCCGGCGTTGGGGGCGTCCTCGCGACGACGCCGCTCGCGCTCGCCGTCGATGCGGTCGGCTGGCGAAGTTCGATCGCCTGGCTCGGCATCGCTGGAATCGTCGCGAGCATCGGCGTCTTCCTCTTCGTCCGCGATACGCCCCAAAGCGCAGGCTTCGATCCGATCGAGGGCGTCCCGGGACAGCCGACGCTGACGAACGCAGAGCTTCGCACGTACCTTTCCGATATCCTCCGCGACCGGTGGATCTGGGTCGTCAGCATCATGCTGTTCTGTACGACCGGGCTGAACCTCACGCTGTTCGGTCTCTGGGGGATTCCCTACGTGGTCCAGCTGTACGACGTCTCGGTCGCCTACGCCTCGACGTTCACCCTGCTTGGCGGCGTCGGCATCATGATCGGGCCGCCGGCGTTCGGCTGGCTTTCGGACCGTCTCGGTCGGCGCGTCGAACTGATGGTCGCCGGCGGGACCGGCTTCGTGGCCTGCTTCGCCGTGCTCGCAATTCTCGGAAATCCGCCGCTGCCCATCGTCGGGCTCGCGTTCTTCATGGCCGGTACGCTGCTCGGCTCGTTTCTGCTCGGCTACGCCATGGTCAAGGATCGCCACCCGAGCAGTGCCAGCGGGCTCTCGACTGGCACCGTCAACGGTGCGGCGTTCTTCGGCGCGGCGATGCTCCCAACGGTGATGGGCTGGATACTCGACGCCTACTGGACCGGCGAACTCGTCGGTGGCGTCCGGGTCTACACTGAAACCGGCTACCAGATCGCGTTCGCGATTGCGACCGGTGCAGCGCTCGTCGCGCTCCTCTGTAGCATCTGGCTCTACTACCACGAACGCCGCTCCGAGAGCTCAGTCCGCTCACTCGACGAGCCGGAGCCACACCGCGCAGAGTAGCGACGAAAAACCGATGCGGCGGCACCTCAGCCGCTGTGGCCCGGATAATCCCGCTCGAACCGATCCTCGATTTCGGCCTCGTCGAACTGCACGACCACCGGCCGCCCGTGCGGGCAGGCGTACGGATTTGCACAGTCGTCGAGCGCCGCGAGCAGGTCGACGACGGAGCCCTCCGTCAGCGACGTGTTGCCCGTAATCGACGGATAACACGCCAGGTCGCCGATAAACTCGTCCGCCAGCGCGTCGACCGTCTCCGCGCCCGCCTCGCGGTCGCCCTCGACGAACGAGACGAGCACGTCTCGAAGCTGATCCGGATCGAGCGTCTTCTCGAACACCGCCGGCACGGTCGTCACCGCTACCGTCCGGTCGTCGACCCGATCCGCGTAGAATCCGAGCTGGGCGAGCGCATCACGGTAGGCTGCGAACGCCTCCGCTTCGGCCGCGGTCAACTCGAGTTCGACCGGCGAGGCCAGCGCCTGCGCGGACGAGTCCTCACCGAACGCAGCACGCAGGCGTTCGTAGTTGACCCGTTCGTCGGCGGCGTGCTGGTCGATCAGCGCGAGGCCGTCGTCGGTTTCGCAGACGAGGTAGGTGTCGCTGAGCTGGCCGAGTACTCGTAGCGGCGGTAGCGAGTCGAACTCGTGGTCGTAGTCTCCGCCTGTTGCGGCGTCGCCTGCGAGCGTTCGCTGTTCCGTTGCGGCGTCGAACTTGCCGCTGCCCTCCTTCGTCTCGGTGGCTTCCGCCGTCTCCATCGAGGGGGCAGCCGCGGATTCCGGATTTGGTTTCGGGTCCGGAACTGGAGACGAATTCGCACCCGTATCTGTATCTGTATCTGTATCTGTCCCTGTATCCGGATCGCCCTGACCGCCCGCACCGCTCGGGGAACTGGACGACGCGGTGGAGACATCGTCCGTTGAATCGTCATCTGGATGGAACTCAGCAGCCGACTGGAACTCGGCGTCAGCCGATTCCGTCGACTCATCCGCTGACGACTCCGTCGCGTCCACCGACGCTGCCGACTGCGAGTCGTCCGATCGATCCGGTGTCGCCGGTTTCCGATCGCCACCGGCAGCGCCCGTGGCTGTCTCCTCGTTCGTCCTGCTGGCTGTGTCTCCGCTCTCGAGTACCCCCGACTCGTCGGCGTCGCCTTCGGACGTGCTCGGTTCCGCTGCACTCGTCTTGGCTCCATCACCCGCTCGCTCTGCAAGTTCCTCCTGTGTCGGCGTCACCCGCGCCTCGCCCGGTGCCGAGCGACCGCGCGGCGCTCGCGAGCGAAGCAGGCCGTTCTCGAGCAGCGCGCTCTCGACCGCCGAGTCGACCTGCCGGCGCACTGCGTCGTCATCGTCGAAGCGGACTTCTCGCTTTCGTGGGTGGACGTTTACGTCGACGGCATCGCCGGGAACCTCGTGAAAGAGCACGACGAAGGGGTAGCGATCGCCGCCGAGTTGCGTCCCGTAGGCGCCCATGATCCCCTCTCGAAGCGCGTCCGAGGTCACCGCACGGTCGTTGACGTACGTCGCCAGGTACTCTCGGCTCGCGCGATTCGTCTCGGGATGGGAGACGAGCCCGGCGACGGACTCGAGTGGCCCCGGCGGGAGTTGCTCGCCGTCGGCCTCGACGGGGATCATCGCGGAGGCGACCTCGCGGCCGTAGACGGCGAGCACGGCGGCCTGGAGGTCGCCCTGGCCGGTCGTCGAGAACACTTCGCGGCCATCGTGGGTCAGCGAGACGGACACCCCGGGGTTGGCGAGCGCGTAGCGGGTGACGACGCGGTTGACGTGGGCGAACTCGGTCGCCGTCGTCTTGAGGAACTTCCGGCGGGCGGGCGTATTGTAGAAGAGATCCGCGACCTCGACTGTCGTTCCCGCGGGACAGCCGGTCGGCGAGACCGACTCGACGGTGCCGCCCTCGTAGACGAGTTCGGTGCCCGCGCCGTCGCCGTCCTGCGGGCGCGACTGGATGGTCAGGCGCGAGACGGAGCCGATAGTGTGCAGGGCTTCGCCGCGAAAGCCGAGGGTGGCAACACCCGACTCAAGGTCGTCGAGGCCGCTGATCTTGCTCGTCGTGTGCTGGCGGACGGCAGCGCGAAGGTCGGCTTCAGTCATGCCGTGGCCGTCGTCCGCGACGCGGACGAGGTCGGTGCCGCCGGCCTCGACGGTGACGTCGATGCTCGACGCGCCGGCGTCGAGGCTGTTCTCGACGAGTTCCTTGACGGCGCTTGCTGGCCGCTCGACGACCTCGCCGGCGGCGATGCGGGCGACGGTGTCCTCGTCTAACTGGTGAATCTCGGTTTCGTCGGTCGGTGGTTGTGTGTCGGTCATAGTTCGGGCACAGTTGGCGAGAGTTCGGACCGACTCGAGTGCAAATGCAAGTGCGTGTACGGGTGTGAGCACAGGCGCGAGCACGACTCCGATGTCGATCCGGACGATGACGGTCGGCGTATGGTCCCAACTGGGGCTCGAGGGAGGTCAGAATTGCGGTTCGTCGGCCGTGACTGGGTCGACTCGCTGTGCCCGTTTTCGGCCGCTCGTCTCGACGGCCTCGAGTACGGCGTCCACGTCGTCGATGGCAGCGCGATCACATCGGATGTCCGGCCACCAGCGCCGCTCGAGAATAAGGTGGTCTTCGGTCAGGCGGACGCCGGTGAGTCGGTCCCAGGGGACGACGCGCCGGTAGGACGGCCGAAATCGTGGTTCGACGACGAGGCCGTCCGCGTAGGCACGAATCTCGGCACGCGCGTAGTCGAAGTCGGGGACCGAGAACAGCGTGGTCGGCGTGTCACCCGACGATGGGAGTCGAACGGTCGGTGCCCAGCCGAGAAGGAGACTGATCGCACCGAGCGCGCCGAGCCGAGTTGGGAGTCTGTTCGACCCCGAAAGCGCGTACGTGAGGCCAGCGAACAGCAGCGATCCGACACCGAGTGCAATCAGCGGCGGGTTGGGTCCCGACTGGTACCACGTCCACTCGATGATCGGCGCTCCGTCATCGACCGTCGCACCGACGGCGAGATCGTGTGCGGCGTGTGCTGCGAGCCGTCCCGTCAGCAGAACGCCAGCCGCCGGGATGAGCAGGAGGAGCGTGAGCCCCGTTTCTGGAACGAGCCCCGTCGAATCGAGGACGAGTGCGCTGCCGGCAAAGAGCGGCGCGGGTAGCCAGAGGGCGAGCGTCCGCCACCGGAAGCGCCCGAGGCGGAACAGGAGGGTGGGTCGAATTCGGGCGAGAACAATCCCACCGAGTACCCCTCCCGTGAACGCGGTCGGAAGGGAGGTAAGCAGGACCTCAGCGGTCGCGCCCGTGGCGACCGAGACGAGCGCGGTAACACCCACTGCGACGACGGCGAGGTAGAGTCCAACGGTTGCAGGCGTGCTCACGCCGATGTCCAGATCGGCCTGGTCGGACGAGCCGGTCAGATCAGCCAACCCACCGACACCCGTCGTCGAGTCAGCTTCGGGGCCACTCATGTGTCAACACGTCCCCACTTCGGCGTATCAATCTTCCGACTGTACGAGACCGTCGACGGCCTGCTCGATCCCCGCCCGCCCATCGTCGGGAACGGATACGAGCGGCGGCCGAACCACATCCGAGGGGAGTACGCCATGGTACTCGAGTGCCGTCTTCGTCACTGGTGCAAAGCCGTACTCGCTGCAGGCATCGAACAGGTCGGTGACGGCGGTTTGAAGCGCCGCTCCTCGAGTCCCGGTGGCCGTCTCGTACAGGTCGGTGTACGCCTCGGGTGCGACGTTCGAGAGCGCGTTCACGCCGCCGTCGGCACCCATCCGCAGCGCCGGGACGAGGAGGGCGTCGTACCCCTGTAGCATGAGAAAGTCCGAATCCGCGTCGGTGTCGGCCGTCCGGCGCATCGTCTCGAGGAAGTATTCGAGGTCGCCACTCGAGTCCTTCAGGCCGAGCACGTCGTCGCGACTCGCGAGCGCTGCGACAGTTTCCGGCGCGATTCCCTGCCCGGTGCAGGTGGGAATGTTGTAGAGCAACAGCGGCAGCGACGACTCGTCTGCGATGGTCTCGAAGAACCGCTGGTTGCCGGCCGGCGCGTTCGCCGTGTGGAAATACGGCGGTGTGACAACCGCAGCGTCGGCACCGACCGCGGCGGCGTCCTCGATGGCGGCGAGGACGTCGTCGACGCTCGTCGCGGCTGCGCCGGCCAGCACCGGGACCTCGCCGTCGGCCTGTTCGACGGTTAGTTCGGTCACGCGCCGGCGCTCGTCTCGTGACAGGCTGGCGAACTCGCCGGTCGTCCCGCAGGGAAAGAGGCCGTCGATGTCGCCCGCGAGGAGGTACTCGAGTAGCTCTCCGAGTGCGCGTTCGTCGACGGTGCCGCGCTCGTCGAACGGCGTAACGATGGGGCAGGTGATTCCGGTGAGTGACTGTCGAAGGGTCATACGTGGGTGTCTTCCGGAATCTGTAAAAGCGTATGCCTGCAGGAGATCTGTCGTTGGTCCACTCCAGCACGCAGTAGCCCGCTCTGCGTGCGATGCGACTCGATCGGGCACCAGTTCAGTTAGGTATTTGACTCGTGTCGGTAACCGTCTCGTATGGATTGGTCCGCCGACAGACGGCTCCAGTGGCGGATGCTACTGGCGCTCGTCCTCACACTCGCCGGGTACGCCGTCCTCGGCTGGATCGTACTCTCGGTGCTGTCGACGACGATGGCGCTCGTGGCCTGTGCGCTCTTTGCCGTCATCATCTTGGCGAGCGTTTCACAGGCTGACTACATCGCCTACTGGGCGACGAACGCAATCGCCATCGACCGCGAGCAGTATCCGCTGCTGTACGACACCACCGAGCGGCTGGCTCGCCAGGCCGACCTCCCGGTGCCGCCGGTCGCCGTGATTCCGTCGGACGAGCCGAACGCCCTTTCGGCCGGAACAGGGAACAGAACCGTCGTCTGCGTGACGACCGGACTCCTGCGGGCGCTCGACGACGACGAGCTCGAGGCGGTCCTCGCGCACGAACTCGCACACCTCAAGAACGACGACTCGACAGTGATGACCGTCGCCGGCTTCCCGATGGTCGTCTCGGCGGTCGCGCTGTCGACTGCGAGACGGACGTTCACGTTCGGTTCGTGGCTGATCGGGCTGCCGTTTCTGCTCGGCACCTACCTGCTGTTCGTCGGGCTCCCGGTGTATCTCGCCAGCCTGCCGGGGACGCTCGTCCTGTCGCGGTATCGCGAGTACGCTGCTGACCGCGGTGCCGTCGCGATCACGGGCGATCCGTACGCCCTCGCGAGCGCCCTCGCGACGCTGCACGGCGAACCCACGCCGCCGGATGCAGACCTCCGGACGGTTGCCGGCTTCAACGCGTTCTGTATCGTTCCAACAGACTCCCTGTCGCCGATTTCGACGCATCCGCCGACGCACCGGCGAATCGCACGGCTGCGCGAGCAGTTCGCCGAGGATACGTCAGGTACCGCGTCAACGTGAGCAGGAAACAGTGTAGCGTACGTACGAGGGGCACGAGACGCCGTCTCCGTCACTAGCTACTCGAGTCCCAGGTCCTGCGACATCGAGTTCCCGGCGCGTGGAGTCCCCTTGACGGTCAGCGTCTCGCCGGTGATGAACGAGGCAGCCGGGCTGGCGAGGAACTGGACGGCGTCGGCGATTTCCTCGGTGTGGCCGATGCGGCGCTCGGTTTTCTCGCGCGGCGGCATATCCTCGCTCTGGATGCCAAGTGTTTCGGCGACGCCAGGGGTCTGGATCAGGCCGGGTGCGACGCAGTTGACGCGGATGCCGTCGCCGGCCCACTCGGTTGCGAGCGTTTCGGTCAGTCGGATGATCGCCGCCTTCGAGGCACTGTAGTGGCTCTCGCCCGGCGCGGCGTGCTGGCCGTTAACCGACGAGAGGTTGATGATCGTGCCGCCGTCGCCCTCGCGCATGACCTCGCCGGCGAGCTGGGTGCAGTGAACCGTGCTGTGGAGGTTGAGGTCGACGATGGTCTTCCAGCCGTTCTCCGAGATGTCCTCGAAGTTCGCGACGAACTCGCCGCCGGCGTTGTTGACGAGGATGTCGATGTCGCCGAACGCCTCGACGGTGTCGTCGACGAACGACTGGACCTGGTCGCGCTCGCGGACGTTACACTCGACGGCGAGGGCCTCGCCAGGCACGTCTTCGGCGTCGTTAATCGCCTCCGCGACCGGGCCGACGCGGTCGATCGAGCGCGAACAGATCGCGACGTTCGCCCCGCTCGCGGCGAGCGTCTCCGCGATCGACTTGCCGATTCCCTGACTCGCGCCGGTGACGATAGCGGTCTCGCCTGTCACGTCATAATCTGGTTCGTGCATCGTGCTATACAATGGCGAATCGGCGTATAGATTTACCGATGTAAAATCAGACACCCAAGGACTGTACAATGGATGTGACACACCGCTGGCGAGCACTCACTCGGACAACTGCTCTTGCCACTCCTGTACCTTCGACATCAGCTCAACCGGCGGCGTCGCGTTCACGTCGAGGTCACCGAGGTCCTCGAGTACCGCCTCGGTCTCGGGGTCGAGCGCACTCTCGTCTGTCGTGTCGTCCGGTTCACCACCGTCCGCGTTCGCCGGGCCGCGGAACTGGCCGCTTCCCACGTCAAACACCGTCTGGACAGGCTCGGTCGTGTTTCCGCCCTTCGCCTCGATAGCCTTCTCCTCGCGGAGGCGCTCGAGAACGTCCTGCGCGCGGTCGACAACGGGGCCGGGGACGCCCGCCAGATCGGCGACGTGGATCCCGTACGAACGATCCGTCGGCCCGTCCCGAACGGTTCGGAGGAAGGTCACGTCGCCGTCGCGTTCGTCGGCTGCAATGTGGACGTTGGCGACGCGCGGCAGGTTCTCTGCGAGCCCGGTCAGTTCGTGGTAGTGCGTTGCGAACAGCGTCTTCGCTGCGACTTCGTTGTGCAGGTACTCGGTAGCCGCCCAGGCGATCGAAATCCCGTCATACGTCGCCGTACCGCGGCCGACTTCGTCCAGGATGACCAGCGACTCGTCGGTCGCCGCGTGGAGGATGTTCGAGAGTTCACTCATCTCGACCATGAACGTCGACCGGCCCTGTGCGAGTTCGTCGAGCGCGCCGACGCGGGTGAAGATGCCGTCGACGAGGCCGATATCGGCCTCCTTGGCCGGGACAAAACTCCCGATCTGGGCCAGCAGAACGATACAGGCGACCTGGCGCATGTAGGTCGACTTCCCGGACATGTTGGGGCCGGTGACGACCAGGAAGCCTCGCCGCTCGCCGTCCAGTCGGACATCGTTCGGGACGAACTCGGTCGTCTGCTCGACGACGGGGTGGCGACCCTGGTCGATGTCGAGCGCGTCACCGTGGTGCAGGTCGGGCTTGACCCACCGGTTCTCGGCCGCATGGGTCGCCAGACTCGCCAGCGCGTCGACCGTCGCGAGCGCCCGCCCCACATCCTGCAGGAGTTCCGCCTGCTCGGCGACCTCTTCCCGGAGCTCCTCGAAGAGTTCGTACTCGAGTTCCCCTCGTTTCTCCTCGAGTCGGAGCACGTCGCGTTCCTTCTCCGCTAACTCGTCGGTCGTGAACCGCTTCGAGTTCTTGAGCGTCTTGATCTGCTCGTAGTGGTCGGGGACGCCGTCGGCGGCGGACTTGCCGACCTGGATGTAGTAGCCGTCGGTCTTGTTCCGGTCGACGGTGACGTGCGAGAGGGAGTACTGGCGCTTCTCGCGCTCGGCGAGCGTGTCGAGCCACTGCTTGACCTCCTCGTGGCGGTCGATGACCTCGTCCAGGTCGTCGTCGTAGCCGTACTGGAAGAGTTCGCCCTGGGTGACCGTCGACGGGGGGTCCGAAGCGATGGCGTTCTCGAGTGCCTCCCGAAGCTCGCGTGCGGTCTCGCGGTCCGGTCGGTCGATGATTTCGGCGAGCGGCGATTCGGTGAGGTCGGGCGTCGATTCAATTGTCTCCGCGAGTGCCGGCAGCACGGCGAGCGTCTCGCGCACGGCGACGAGGTCGCGAGCGTCTGCGCTGCCGTGGGTCGCCTTCGAGGCCAGCCGCGCGAGGTCGTAGGCCTCACCGAGCGTGTCCTGCATCTCGTCGCGAGCGAGCGCGGCCGAGGCGAGCGCGGCGACGCTCTCCTGGCGCTGTTCGAGGGTGTCGAGTGCGCGTCGGGGGCGCTGGAGCCACTCCTTGAGGAGTCGGCCGCCGGCGCTGGTCTCGGTGTGGTCGATCGTCGCGAACAGCGAGCCGTCGCGCTCGCCCTGCATCGTTTCGGTCAGTTCGAGGTTGCGCTGGGTCGTCGCGTCGAGGGTGACGTGGTCGTCGCCGTGGTGGGACTGGATCCGCGTCATCGAGGCGAGCACGCCCGCGCCGGTCTCCTCGACGTAGGAAAGGATCGCGCCCGCGGCGGCGATGGCTTCCTCGCCGACCGCCAGTCGGTCGACGGTCTCGCTGCCGAACTGTTCCTGTACCGTGTGATCAGCGCGTCTCGGAGCGAAGGCCTCCGTCTCGTGCAGCGTCAGCGTCGCGTCGATGCGCTCTCGGACGGTTCCGAGCAGGTCGTCGTCCGTCTGGCTCTCGGGGCCGGGAAGCACCTCGACGGGATCGAAACGGTAGAGTTCCGTCAGCGCCTCGTCGGTGTCTGCGGCTTCGGCGACGAGGAACCGTCCCGTGGTCACGTCGGCGAAAGCGAGGCCGTAGCGCGCGCCGTTGGCCGTGGAGTCGGAGCCGGAGCCGGAGCCGCCGTCGACCACCGCCGCCAGATACTGCGCGTCTGCGTCGCTCGTCTCGAGTAGCGTCCCGGGCGTCACGACGCGAACGACCTCTCGCGCGTGGCCGGAGTCGGTTTCGTACTGGTCGGCGACGGCGACCCGGTAGCCGCGCTCGACCAGGGCCTTGAGATACGGCGTCAGGTCGTCGAGCGGCACGCCGGCCATCGGGTACGACGAGCCGTGCGAGGACTTCTGGGATACTTTGAGATCGAGTTCGTCGCTGACCGTTTCCGCGTCCTCGCCGAAGAACTCGTAGAAATCGCCACACTGCATCGCCAGCAACTCCGCGTCGGTGCCCTCCTTGAGCGAGAAGAACTCCCCGACGATGCCCGTCGCCTCTGTCATACTCGGAGCCTGGCTTTCCATCCCAAAAACCCTGCGGGATCCGCAGTGGAAGTGATGCGGGCTGCACACGTTGGTGTCGGCCGCCACATTATCGACCCGGTCAGCTACCGGTCCACGCAGTATCCGACGGGGAGAGCGTCTCGGTCCTCGAGAAAGTGGTAGTCGTAGTCAGATATCCGCAGCTTCTTCGACTTCTGCAAGTCGTTCGAGCGCATCGATTATGTCCATCACCTGTCCGTTTGCGTCCTCGTTCGCCTCGGCCAGCGTCTCCGTTTCTGCTGCGATCTCGTCTGCGTTCTGCATCACTTCATCAGCCATACTGGCGACCTCCTCGGTACTCGCAGCCTGATCGTCGGTCGCGGCCGCAACCTCGTCGATGCCGGACGCCGACTCCTCGATCGCTGACTCGATCTCGTCGAGGTTATCGACGGTTTCCTCGACGAGTTCGACCCCGTCTTCGATCTCCTCGTTCGCTTCTTCGAGGCTGTCGACCGTCTCCTCGGTATCCGCCTGAATTTGATCGACCATCCGTTCGATTGTGGCTGCCTCTTCCTGAGACTCCTCGGCCAAGGATTTGACCTCGTTCGCGACGACCGCGAAGCCGTCGCCGGCCTCACCGGCCGTCGCCGCCTCAATCGAGGCGTTCAGCGCGAGCAGGTTCGTCTGGTCAGCGATGTCGTTGATCACGTCCACGATTTCGTCGATCCGCTGGACACCCTCTCGGAGCTCCTCGACGTCCGACGTGACCTCTCCGGCCGCGTCGTTGACCCGCTGCATCTTCGAAATCGCCTCGTTGGCCGTCTCCGTCGTCTCGGTCGTGACCTCCGCCGCGCGTTCGGTGGTCGCGCTCACCTCCTCCGTGTTCGACGCGATCTCCTCGACGGTCGCGCTGAGATCGGAGAGTTCGCCCGCGATCTCGGCTATCGAGGCCGACTGTTCGTCCGTAACATCGCTGATCTCCGCCGTCCCGTCGTTGATCCGGTTCGCAACCGTCGCGAGTTCGTCGAGACTGTCCTCGAGATCCGTCCGAATCGTCTCCCGTCGCTCGGCGTGCTCCTCGAGTTGGGTCGCCCGCGCCGCAGTTCGCGTCTCGACCGCGAGGTGCTGGTCCATCGCGGCCAGCCGGAGGAACGAAAGCGACCGTGATGCGGTTTCCTGGACGGCTTCCTCGACAGTGTCGGTTGTAACGTCACTCTCGTCCTCGGCATCACCCGCTGTGTACGTCGCTGCGACATCGTCTGCGATTTCGGACAGAATGCGCTCGTAGTACAGCCCGAACGAACTGACGTAGGTCCCGAGTCCAGCCTCGAGGAACGGATCGATGCTGGCCGACTCAACGCGGCGTTCGAAGAAGTTGTGATCGTACTCGCCACACCCGAATTCCCGAAGATACGTCTGCTGCTCTCGGACAAACTGGTCGTCACTGATCGGCTGCTCATCGATCGCGTCGGCGACAGCTTGCTGCCCCGATATCGCGTCGTGGTAGGCCACGGCGAGGTCGTCACTGACATCCTCGAAGAGGTCGTCCATCGACTCGAGTACCCGTTCGTCTTCGCGGTCGAACCCGACGAACTGCTTTAGGTGGTCGACCTCCGTGCGATCGACGGTTACGTCCTGGCGTGTCTCGGCGCCGGCCGATCGAGATACCGCTGTGTCGCTGTTCAATGACATAGCCACAGAACTAGTCGTCTATGAGATAAGTATTATTGCCGAGAGGTAGTCCATTTTCACCATACTGCGTGACACCAAGAGACACAGATTCTCGTGGCTATGTACCATTATACCACCGGACACAACACAGCAGCCAAAATATCGGACAGAGTATAATTTTACTGCTACGCTGTCTTATGGACAGACATCTGATAATCGAGGCTCTGGTGGATCTACAACGGTGAGACGCGTCAGAACAACAGTCCGCCGAGCGGTACGTCCACGTCTCGGTCCGGTTCGACCAGCACCGGATACTCCTCCTCGTCGGGGACGCCGACCGTCAGCGCCTCGGATTTGAACCCCGCGATGCGGACGGTACCCAGGTTCGTCGCGCACAGCACTCGCCGTCCCTCGAGTTCCTCGGGCTCGTAGTGGTGGTCGTACTGCGCCGCAGACTGAATCTCCCCATACTCATCACCCAGATCGATCCAGAGTTTGGTCATCTTGGGCTTGTTCGCTTCCGGAAACGACTCGGCCTCGAGTACTTCGCCGACGCGAATTTCGACATCGAATGGGTTCTCGACCATGTGGCGTGCTGTCGGTGTGCTGGGGAATGAGCGTTCGGTTTGCGGCGACTGTTCCCGTGGGAAGCCACTGACGCGGCCTCGGGATCGTTACAACTTCAGCGCTCGAGTGCTGCGTCGAGCGACACGACGCGCTCCGCGAGCGTTGCCGGATCGGCTGCGACGAGTTTCGTCATCGCCTCCTTGCCGACTGCACCGCGATCGATCACGGCTGCGGGCGGCTCCTGCGACTCCTGCGACTTCTCGCCGTCACGGCCTCCGAACGCCTGCTGCGCGCCCCACCCCATCGTCTCGCCCTCTCGTGCAGCCACGTCCGCCGGCTCGTCCCTGCGGTCATACTCGGCAATGGGCCACTCGAGTGCCTCGAGTGCCGCCTCCACAGCCGGTCCGAACCGGCAGTTGACGGCGAACCGAAGGTCGGGGCTGAATTCGCGCGCCGAGAGGAGGAAGCGGGCGACGTGGCTCGAGGCACCGAAGCGGACGCCGCGGTTCGGCTGGATGCCCGACAGCGTTCGTGTGATGCGGCCCTCGACGGCGGCCGTTTCGTCGACGGATTCGGCGTACGGTGTCGCGCCGACGACGTTCATCCCAACCTCGGGGACGAGTGCAGCGACATCGGCATCGACGAGTCGGTCGACGACCGCCTGAACCTCCTCGGCCGTCGGCTCTCGTGCAGCCTGATTTCGCAGATCGACGGCGTGATTCACTGCGCCGTCACCCTCCCCGACATCGTAGGCGTAGCGCACCGCGCGAGCGAGGAAGTCAGTCGCGCCGCCGACCGCAGTCTCGAGGTCGTCGGCAGTTGCCAGCCGTGCTGCGATGGCCGCCGCCAGCGTACAGCCCGAGCCGTGGGTCGCAGCCGTGTCGACGCGCGGGTGTTCGAACGTCGTCGTCCCCGTCTCCGTGACGAGCAGGTCGGTGACTGTCTCACCGGGAATGTGGCCGCCCTTCACCAGTACTGCGTCAACGCCGAGGTCACGGATCGCCTCACCGGCCTCGCGAGCGCTTTCCTCGTCCGTGACTTCGATATCCGTCAGCACCTCGGCTTCGTCCGCGTTCGGCGTCGCGAGAGTCGCTTCCGACAGGAGGTCCTCGTAGGCGCGCTCGGCATCGGATTCCAGCAATCGATCGCCGGTCGTCGCGACCATCACGGGGTCGACGACGAGTGGGAACTCGAACGTGGCTGCCTTCTCGGCGACGAGTTCGACGAGTTCGGTTGTCGCGAGCATTCCCGTTTTCGCCGCGCCGACCGCGAAGTCCCCGGTGACGGCGTCGATCTGCGCTGTGACCTCCTCGACGGGGAGGGCGAACGAACGCTCGACGCCGCGGGTGTGCTGGGCGGTGACGGCGGTGATCGCCGACGTGCCGAAGACGCCGTGGGCGGTCATCGTCGCGAGGTCGGCCTGGATGCCGGCCCCGCCGCCGGAGTCACTGCCCGCGATCGTGAGCGCGACGGGGCGGCTGTCGGGTGCTGGTGTTCTCATAGCTGTTGGTATTCGCTGGTTATACAAATCGATGATGGTGCACTGTTCGCTGCGGATTGGGTAATTCGGACTGGTTCGGGTCACTCGGCGCGACATCCCGCAGCCACGTCAGGCTATGCTACTCAGTTGCAAGCTCCGCGTACGCCGCCCACGACGGATCCTCGTTCGGGTGGTCGAGTCGCTCTCCATCGGCGACGACCTCCCCTACCGCGGCGTCGTCCTCGGAGTCAGCGCGCTCCACCCGACCGATGTCCGCGACGACAGTGCCTCGGTCCTCGAGTGCAGCCGTGACCGCACCAGCGCCGTCGGGGTCGACCGCGATGAGAAGCGAGCCGCTGCTGGTCATCGCCCAGGGGTCGATTTCGAGATACTCACAGAGTTCGGCGACGCCTGGGCGCATCGGTACAGCCTCGCAGTCGATTGCGAACCGAGCACCCGCACCGGCGGCCATCTCGTTCAGCGCGCCGGCGAGTCCGCCTTCGGTCACGTCGTGCATCGCGGTGACTGCTCCGGAGCCTGCCGCGGCTGCCGTAAGCGCGTCCCGAACGGCGTACACCTCGTCGAGGCGCTCCTGTGCGTCGGCGAGCACGCCCGCCGCAAGGTCGATCTCGTCGGCGAAAATCGTACTCAGGAGCCCCACAGACTCGACGGCGGGACCGGTCGTCAGCAGGAGCCGGTCGCCGACACGCGCCCCGTCTGGGCGGACCACTTCGTCGTGCTCGCCGACACCCATCGCGGTCGCCGCGCCGACCCACGGATGAGACGGGTCCGAGTATCGGGCCGTGTGCCCCGTCACGACGGACACGCCGAGGTCGACGCACTCCTCGTGGATCGTCTCCCAGACGGTCGCGAACTCCTCGTCGGACATCGTCTCGGGAAGCGTGAAACAGACCGAGAGGTGTGACGGCGCGACGCCGCTGACGGCCACGTCCGCGAGCACGAGGTTGAGCGCGAACCGCGCCGCGCGTTCGAACCCGAGCGCGGGCGGGATCGAGAGCGGATCGGTCGCGGTGACGAGCGCCTGCCCGCCGATGTCGAGCACGCCGAAGTCGACGCCGTGGGTCGGCCCGAGCGCTACGTCGTCGCGGTCGGCACCGAGATTCGGCGCGATCCGTCGCTCGAAGAACTCGCGATCTATCTTGCCGAGGTCAGCCATACGAACACGCACCCAGCGGCCGCTCTTCAGGCTGCTGATCCGCCGTCGGCAACGGCCGCTGACTCGTTTGCCTGAGGGACTGGGAGTCGGTAGTGCTGAGTGATGATCCGGTGGTACTCGAGTCCCGCTCGCGGGCAGCGCTGATCGGGACCACCAGTCCTCAGTACGTATGCCGAACCATCGTAACCGATTTCAGTTTCTAAAAGTCGATGACGTAACCTCGTCTGATTTCTGAAAACAGTGAAACCGCTGCCCGGCAAAGCACCACCGAATGGCGTACTCGTTCAGGGAAGACGAACAGACCGAACTCGAGTTCTCGGCCAGCGAACTCACGGGTGCGCTAGGAGATTCGGTTACTGTGCTGCCGCTGCTCGTCGCGCTCGCTGCGACGACGAGCGTCTCGCTCGCACACGTGCTCGTCGGCTTCGGCGTCTTTCAGATCGTCTGGGGGCTGTACTACGGGATGCCGCTGTCCGTCGAGCCGATGAAAGCGCTCGTCGGCCTGGCGATCGTCGGCTCGCTTTCCTATCCCGAGCTCGCGGCGGCCGGACTGCTCGCCGGCGGCGTCCTGCTGGTCGTGGGCTCGTTCGGCCTCGTCGGGTACCTCCAGCGCGTCGTCGGCGAACCCGTTATCCGCGGCGTGCAGTTCGCGGTTGCACTCCTGCTACTCGAGGCTGCGGTCGACCTCTCGCTCGGCGCGCCCGGCGTCGCCGTCGCCGGTCTTGCACTCGTCTGCCTGCTCGCGCTTCTGGGCTATCGCCAGTCGAGCGTGCTCGTCGTGCTCGCACTCGGTGGCGTCGCTGCAGTGCTCGCAGCCGGCGTTCCCGCTCCGCGGCTCCCTGAACTCGCACTCTTCCCTGCAGGCTCGCCGACGATTTCCGGCGCGGCACTCGAGGGCACCGTCGCACAACTTGGAATGACGATCGGCAACGCGGCCATCGCGACCGCGCTGCTCTGTGGTGATCTCTACGACCGCGACGTGTCGGCCGACAGGCTCTCCCAGAGCATGGGCGTCACCTGTCTCGCGGCGATCCCCGCCGGTGGGGTGCCGATGTGCCACGGCAGCGGCGGCCTCGCGGGCAAGTACGCCTTCGGTGCGCGGACTGCGGGTGCGAACGTGCTGCTCGGTGTGGGCTACATCGCCCTCGCGCTCGTCGCGACCGGCGCGCTGCTGGCCGCGTTTCCGGTGGCGCTGCTGGGTGTCTTGCTCGTCGTCGTCGGCGTCGAACTCGGCCGGGCGGCGTTCGATCCGATTCCGTTCACGGATCGCCGCGCGCTCGCACTCGTCGTCGGCGTCGGTGTCGTGGGACTCGTCGTCAACGTCGGTGTCGCATTCGTCCTCGGTGCGGTCGTGTTCTGGCTGCTCTCCGAGTGACCGCTGAGTGGCAGCCTCGCCGCCAACTTTCGCGGTCCCGGGCTCCAATCTCCGCGTGGCTTTTCTTTCCGTACTCCGAACGGCCACCAATGCCAACCACTTGGGGTGAGCTCTTCGACCGCGCGGAGTCCGCCGACGTCACACTCGACCAAATCCGTTCGACTGCTGCGGAACTGACCGACGGCGAGTCGGCGTCGGGTGAGACCGATGGCTGACCGATCCACCGGGAACGCAGACCACCCCGATCCGACCCGCGTCGTCGCGGATTCGTCCGTCCTCGCGGCCGACCTGTTCGTCGATGGCGACGCTCGCCGGGCGCTGGATCTGGTCCGCAGTCACTCCTGGATCGACCTCGTCGCCAGCGACCACCTCCTCGCGGCGACTGAAGAACTCGTCGCCGCCCTCGCCGACCCCGATCTGGCGGCCGCGCATCGGGACCGTCTCGAGGCCGATCGCGTCGCGGTCGACCACCCCGACGACGATCATCCGGCGCTGGCCTCGGCCTACCGCGGCGAGGCGGCGCATCTGCTCTCCTCCGACGAGCGGCTGAACTCCGCGAAGGCGGGGCTCTCGATGCAGCCGCGGCTCTCGATCAGTGTACGCACGCCGGACGCGTTCGCGGCGGTGTTCGACCCCGAAAAGCTGTACCCTACGGTCGAAGACGGCTCGTATCCGGGGCCGGACTGCGACCCTCGCGAGTAGTCGAAGAAGTCGGGCGCCTGTCTCCGAGTGCGCTACTGGTCTGCGTACCAGTCTGAGAACGTCGCCAGCGCCCGCCCGCGGTGGGAAACCGCATTCTTCTCCTCGACGTCCATCTCGGCCAGCGTCTGCCCGTTGAATTCGAAGATCGGATCGTAGCCGAAGCCGTCGTCGCCCCGCGGCGAGACGATGGTTCCCGCGAGGGTTCCCTCGAAGGTCTCCGTCTGCTCGCCGTCCGTGAAGCCGAGTACCGTCTTGAATCGGGCTCTGTGGCTGTCCTCTGGTTCGACGAGTCGCCAGAGGCGCTCGACGCCGACGGTGTCCTCGACGTACGCCGAGTACGGCCCCGGGAAACCGCCGAGCGCGTCGACGAACAGGCCCGTGTCGCCGACCAGGATCGGGTCTCCGCCCTCGAGTTCCGCGTGTGCCTCTTCGGCCCCGCGGAGTGCGATTTCCTCGAGCGAGTCGCTCTGGATTTCGGTGTAGTCGTAGGGGACCTGCTCGACGACTTCGATGCCGTCGAGGTAGGTCCGCGCCTCGCGCGCCTTGCCGTCGTTACCGGTGACGAAGCGGATAGCCATGTTCGAGGCGGCGGCCGCCGCGGGAATATAGCCGTCGGTTGCCGTCCGCAGGGGCGGTTTCGAACGGATCCGTGGCGCGCTGCGCCGCCATCGTCTGTTAGAGGGAGGAATCCAGTCCAAACGGACAGACGCGTTCGGATGCGCTCGGGGTACTGGGTATCAGGAAAGCGGTCGTCTCGTGCGTCAGTTCTCGTCGTCGTCGACGATCACTTCGACGGGTTCGTCCTGTGCCTCCTCGGTGTCCGCCGAGGAACCCTGCTCTTGCTGCCAGAGGAGTGCGCCAGCGACCGCGACGACGACCCACGACCGCCAGTTGGCGAGGTTAAGCGTGTACCCGACGCCGAAGGGCTTCTCGACGAGCATCCCTTCGCCAGGCTGCCAGTACGACGAGAGCATGCGGCCGAAGCTCGGTCGTTCGAAGTTGTACGGGACGCCAAGAATCTCACCGGAGGTCGGTTTATCTGCCATGCGGGACAGTACGGTCTTCCCCATTAAGAGTATTGTGTGCCCGTCTCGTCTGTGGAAATTGGTCACTCTCGGTTTTCGACTCGTTCGCCGAATTCGCCACGTCCTCCCCCCACAGGCTGTCACCGAGAGCACGCACAGGCCGTCACCGAGAACACGCCGCTTCGAGTCCCACTAACAGCCCCTCCTGCATCGTCTCGAGTGCCATGCTCGGTTCACCCTCGTCGCGCGCCGCCGCCTGGGCGTGCGAGAACGGAACGTGGACGAACCCCACGTCGCAGTCGTCGACTGCACTCGTCTCCGTCTCCACGAGGTGGCGCGCGGCGTACAGCAGGTTGTTACAGCAGTGCGTTCCGGCGTCGGTCGAGAGCGTCGTCGGCACGCCGGCGTCCTGCATCGCCTCCTTCATCTCCCGCACCGGCAGCGTCGTGAAGTAGGCGTCCGGCCCGTCCGCGACGACGCACTCGTCGACAGGCTCACGATCCTCGTTGTCCGGAATGCCGGAGGCGCTCGTATCCCGGAGGTTAATCCCCACGCGCTCGAGCGAGAGCGTGTTCCGACCGCCGGCCAGGCCGAGCGCGCAGACGATGTCTGGGTTGTGCTCGTCGATGGCGGACTCGAGTACGTCCGCGGCCTGATCGAACACGACGGGGAGTTCGCGGCCGACGACGGTGTGGGTGCCGAGGTCGGTGCCGTCGAGGCGTGCGGCAAGCTGGCGGGCAGGGTTGGTTTCGAAATCGCCGAAGGGTTCGTAGCCGGTGAGGAGGACGGTGGGCGCTGTGTCGTCAGTCGCGTCGGTGTCGCTGCGTGTCTCGGTACTCGTAGTCGTACTCGTCTCCATCGGTCGTGACTACTCGCGTCGGGACAAGAGTGTCCGGGTCTCGGCACTCGGTGAGCTGACTGGCGCTCCCGAACGAAGCCGCAAACTGGCCCTCAGCCCTCGGTCCTCGCTTCTCAATTCTCAGTTCTCGATGAGGTCGCGAGCGGCCGTCAACCCTCGCCGCCGACGTACCGCCCACGGCCCTCGACGTCGAGCAGCCGCTCGAGTACCCGCTCCTCCCCGACCTCGCGATACCCCTCACGGACCGCTTCGCGGAGCGGCTCGGGGTCGTTCGCGGTCCCGACGAGGCTCTGGTCGAAGACGTGCAGGTCCATCGCGTAGTCCTCCACGTGGTCGGTGTGGTAGCCAAGGCCGAAGTCGATGAAGTAGGTTCGGTCCGCAGCGACCCGCACGTTTCGCGTCGTCGGATCCCCGTGAACGATACCGGCCCGGTGGAGTCGCGCGAGATGGCGACCCACGTTCCGGACGTGTGTCTTCCCCGACTCGTCGTCGAGAACCGCGCGCAGATCGCAGTCGCCGACGAAGGCGAACTCGAGTAGCGACTCTTTCGGATCGATGTCCGAGAGCACGGGTGTGGGGACGCCCTCGCGGCGGGCGAGGTTCGTCAGGCGGGCTTCGAGCCGGGTCCGCTCCGTACGGAGACGTTCGTCGAGGTCGGGGTGGCGGTAGGCCTTGGGACGTCGGCGTTTGGTGACGTGGCCGGTAGTGGGGTCGAGGTCGACGACGGCTTCAGCGCCCTGGACCTGTTCTGTTTCCCCGCCTGCGCCGTCTCCACCGCGGCCGACCGCGAGCTCTGGCTCGTCCGTGCGCCAGGTGACGGGAACCTGATCCGGCCGGAAATTCGGATCGACGCGCGAGTCTTCGATCGCGAGCGTCTCGTCGGCCTCGTACATCTTCGCGCCGAGAACGGCGATCATGCCCGCGTTGTCGCGCAGGAATCGCGGCTCGGGTGCGTGAAAGTCCGCCCCGCGCTGGGCGCACATGTCCGCGAGCATCTCGCGAAGGCGGGCGTTCTGTCCGACACCGCCACCGAGGACGAGTTCGTCGCTGCCGGTCAGCGAGAGTGCACGCTCGGCGACTTCCGTCAGCATGGCGAAGATTGTCTCCTGCAGCGAGTAGCAGATGTCTTCGACAGGAACCCCATCGTCGTAGCGCTGCTTCGCGGCGCTCATAATCCCCGAGAAGGAGAAGTCCATCCCCTTCACGACGTAGGGGAGGTCGATGAGTTCGCCGTCTTTCGCGGCCGCCTCGACCTTCGGTCCGCCGGGATGGGACCAGCCGACGTGGCGGGTGAACTTGTCGATGGCGTTGCCGACGCCGGTGTCCATCGTCTCCCCGAGCACGCGATAGCGGCCGTTGCGGTACGCGAGCAGGTGCGCGTTCGCGCCGCTCGCGTTCAGACAGACCGGCGAGTCGAAGTCGGCCGTGTGGCGACCGATCTCGAGGTGGGCTACCATGTGATTCACGCCGATAAGCGGTACGTCGAGCGACTGGGCGAGTGCCCGCGCTGCCGTGCCGACTGTGCGCAGGCACGGACCGAGACCGGGCCCGCGCGAGAAGGCGATCGCGTCTACGGGCGGCTCCGTGTCGGGTCCGTCGAACGTCTCCCGGGCGTGTGTGAGTGCCGTCTCGACGACGCGCGGGATGGCGTCGTGCATGTGCTCTGCGGCCTCGCGGGGGTGAATGCCGCCGCTATCTGGCTCGTAAGCGTCGGTTTCGATAAAAACGTCGTCGGTCTCGGTGTCGAAGACGGCCGCGCTGGCGGCCCAGGCGGTGCCTTCGATGCCGAGAACGCGTGTTCGTGTGGCTGAACTTGTGATCACGACTCAGCGGTGGGCGTCGTTACTCCCACTCGGTGTAGCCGCACTTGCCACAGTGCTTGCGGTCGCCGTGGTCGGCGAGGAAGACATCGCCACAGCGGGGGCACTGGTCGCCTTCGGTGGTGCCGTCGTCGCCGTAGAGTTCGTAGCGTGCCATTTATGCTTCCTCCGCGTCGGCTTCTGCCTCGGCCTCTTCCTCGACGCCGATCTTGTTTCGCTCGAGCATGTGGTCCTGCTCGACATCGCGGGCGTGGTCTGCGCTCTCGTAGACCTTGGCCTCGCCGACGGTCTTTCGCATCCCGAACTTCGTCTCGAGTTTGCGGATGACGACCTCGTCGGCGTCCTTGTTCAGTTTGGCTGCGAGACTGTCACGGACCTGGAGACGCTCTGGCGTGGCGTCCTCGTGGGTCAGTTCGAACGTGACGTCCGTCCGGTGCAACATGGGGTTCTCCGATTCGGAGATGATGTCGACGTCCATGATATCACTCAGTTACCCTACTATCCCCGTGTAGCGCCTAAAAGGATTTCGAAGCGCTTAGTGACTGCCGGGGGATCGCCACGATTCGAACAGCCGATCGCGGCCGATGGCGTGCTGTACGTCTTCGGCGACGAGGGGCTGATGGCACTCGGGGAGGGGAGTTAATCGTGTCAGAGATGGACTCGGACTCGGATTCGGACACGAACCCGGACTCGAAGGACACAGACCAACACAACTGGTCCGTCGAAGCCGCCTTCCTGGCCGCCGGTTCCCGACTCCACAGCAACCCCGCCCTCTTGATCCCTTTCGCACTCGCCGGCTTCATCCTCGCAGTCATCGACACGATGCGACGCCACGATCCGATCCCGGTACTCGAGTACGGCGGCCTCGAGCAGGCGACGATCCATCTCGAGTACGCTGGCTACCCAACCGCGGCCGGCCAGACGACGCTCCCGCTCGAGGCGCTCGTCGGGCTCGAACTCCCGTATCTCGTCTGGGGAGGCGGCCTCTACGTCCTCTCGCTGCTCGCGGTGAGCGCTGCGAGCGTGCTCACGTTCACTGCGCTTCTGGACGGCGAGGCACACTTCGGGCCGCTTCGGTCGTACGTCGGTCTCGTCGTTGGGCTTGACCTGGGCTATCGGCTGCTCAGTTCGGTCGAATTTCTCCAGAACATGGGATTGCTGGGAATCGTTCCCCTGGTGCTCATCCTGTTCGTACTGGTCCTGCTCTTTCCCGCGCCCGGACTTGTCGCTGCTGGCGCGTCGCCCTGGACTGCGATCCGCCGGAGCGGGGCTGTGGTCCGCGGCGAGCGCTGGACGGTGCTCGGACTGGTGTTGCTCCTCGGTATCTGTGCCTGGGTCCTCTCCAGCATTCCGCTCGCCGGGACGTTTCTGACCGGCGCGCTCATCGCGCCGCTGCACGCCGCGATGATCGTTTCGTTGTTCGAGTATCGGCGGACGGGTGAGCGGTTTTGGGCTCCCTTGGAGCCGTAGCCCGACCTTCCACTTGTCCCCGGCTACGTCTCGACCACTGCCAGCCCGCGCGGTGTTTGCGTCTCTGCCCCTTCGGGCCACTCGATGTCGACTTGGTCCCAGGAATCGCCGAAATCTTCGGTCCTGAACAGTCCCTGGTTGTTCACCGCGTAGATGTCACCCGATTCCTCAGCAGCCGCGAAGACGGCGCGAACGACACCCTCACCCATTGGTAATCCGGCTTCGTCGAGGCGCTCCCATGGCTCCCCCTCGGCTGTCGATTTTGACTCTGCTCTCGACACTGTCTCAGACTCCGATCCCGACCTGGACCTGCGATACACGTACGACTCCGCCCGACTCGCCGTATGAGCCGACGACGCACCGCTCGCACTCGAGACGAGCACGCGCTCGGGGTCCGCCGGATCGGGAACGACGCTCCAGCAGTAGCGGTGCTCGAGCCCGTCCTGCGGGTGGCCCCAGTGTTCGCCGCCGTCGTCGCTTTCGGCGTAGCCGTCGCCGGCCGCGGTGTAGACGCGTCCCTCGCGATCCGGGTGCGTCGCCAGACTGTGGTTGTCGATTCGCGACCCCTCGGGGCGCTCGCGCCACGTCTCCCCGCCGTCCTCGCTCAAGACGAACGCGCCGGCCTCGATGCCGACGTAGAGCCGATCCGGGTCGAACGGATCCACCTCGAGCCAGCGAACGTGGTGGGTCTCCGGACGCGGCGGGAAGTACCACTCCGACGACGAGGGAAGGTCGGTGAGGCCGTCGAGGTGCGCCCAGGACTCGCCGCCGTCCGTGCTGCGGTAGACCCGACTCGGCTCCGTCCCCGCGTAGATCACGTCCGGATCGTGCGGGCTGATCGTGAGCGACATCACGGCATCGCTCTCGAAGACGTCGTCCGTCTCGAGTCGCTCGAACGTCTCCCCACCGTCGGTGCTCCGGAACAGTCCGCTCTCGAAGGTCCCGACGAACACGCGGTCGGGAGCGGCAGGTGCGGTGGCGACGCACTCGAGTGCCCGTCCCTCGAGTCGGGTCGCTGTCTTCCACTCCCTACCGCTGTCAGTCGAACAGTCGAGCAACCGGTCTCGCAATGCAACGTAGACGCGCATATGCTGCGCTATGTGGTCAGTACACAAACGAGTCATGGTTATGGGTAGCGCGGGACTCGATCAGTCGACCGCAAACAACTCCTCGTCGAGCAGGACGCCGCCCAGCCAGCACTCGAGTGCACCCAGCGCGAGCACCAGTGCGGCGAGCACGGCGAGGATGCCGTTCAGGAGGCCCCAACCGACGGGGGCGACGATGAGCTGCAGAAAGCCGACGGTACTCGAGCCGACCGAGAGAATGGCGAGTCCGGCGGCGGCGAGTTTCGGCCAGCCGAGGGTGGCGACGCCGAGCGGGAACCGACTTTGGAGACCGGCGATCACCAGCAGCGCGCCACCAGCTGCGAGCCAGCCCATGATGAACTGAGTGAGTGTGTCGCCTGCGCCGTCCAGAGTGAGCAGCCCGGCCGCAACGAGGAGCGCCACGAGGCCGCCGCCGAGCAGTCGCCGCTGGAGCGTTGCCGTCGTCATCGAATCCCTCGCATTCGTATCTACGGGAGGGTTTTGCGTCGGCTCCGGTAATCGTTCGGGTTTTCGTTGGCGTCGAGGGCGTCCAGTGAGCACCCCTTAGTTAACAACCAGGCCTATAGAGTTAACAAAACATTTGTGACTACGGCTCATCTCTCGGGTTGAAAGATGACTGGCGAACCGGAGACGGCCGACGAAGAGCAGCGGACGGCAACGACCGACGCAGACGACGAGCGAGCAGGTGCTACCCGCGTCTGTCGTGCAACCGGTCGTGAACAGGGACTGGTCGGCAAATACGACATCTGGCTGTGCCGCCAATCCTTCAGAGAGATGGCGCGCGATATGGGCTTTCGAAAGTACGACTGACCGATCTTTTGTACTGCGTTCCAGTGTCTCTGGGAGTCGGTTCCGACTACACCGGGACTGACTGCCAGCACCCCGATTGGCAGCACTGTCACGACGTGCAGTGAGTCTCGGGCATCGCTTGGGAAGGTTGGGAGGGAATAGAGCGGTACTCGAGCATCAAGTACGCACTCCCGCTTCCGGATCGTCGCCACGAAAAATGGGCCGTGTTTGGGTGGTGGTTATCGGCAGGGGCCACACCAGTCACAGAGGACGGGGTCACAGTTGTCGCAGGTGCACAGATCGTCCTCGCTCAGGTCGTCAACGGTCGCGTCGCCGAATACGAGGTACGTTTCGCCGTCGATTTCGACCCGGCGGACCTCCGGGTCGTCGTTTCGTGCGGCGGCACTTCCCGCACCGATTGTTGCGACTCCCAGCCCTGCTGCGCTGGCTCGTTTGAGGATGGTTCGTCGGTTCATTGACACCACTGATGGCTATTACCTTGGGTTACATAATAGTTACCCAACAACAAGGCGCCGTTCCGAACGAATCGCTGGTACACCCGCTCGACGTGACGTGGGTGCAAGAATCGGCTCGTAATCGAGAACAGAAGACCGAAATCGCTCACTCAGTACGCGAGTTTCTGCCTCAGTCGTCGTCCATCGGCGCGGAGACCGGCTCGACGCGCTCGCCGCGTGGTCCCTCAATGTCGACCTTCGGAAGCAGATCTCGCAGGTAGCGGCCGGTGTGAGAGTCGTCGAGTCGGGCGACCTCTTCCGGCGTTCCCGTCGCGACGATTTCGCCGCCGTTCTCGCCACCTTCGGGTCCGAGATCGATGACGTGGTCGGCGTTCTTCACCAGGTCGAGTTCGTGCTCGATGACGACGACGGTGTTGTCGTTGTCCGTCAGCCGGTGAAGCACGTTGATCAGCTTGCGCTCGTCCTCGCTGTGCAGGCCTGTCGTCGGTTCGTCGAGCAAGTAGAGCGTGTTGCCGCTGTCTTTCTTGCCGAGTTCCTCGGCCAGCTTGATCCGCTGGGCTTCCCCGCCAGAGAGAGTCGTCGAGGGCTGGCCGAGGGTCATGTAGTCCAGTCCGACATCCTTCAGCAGTTTGAGGCGGCGACGGAGCTGGGAGTTCGACTCGAAGAACTCGTAGGCCTCGTCGACCTCCATCTCCAGCACGTCGGAAATCGTCTTGCCCTTGTAGGTGACGTCGAGCGTGGCGTCGTTGTACCGCGCGCCGTCACACTCCTCACAGGGGACGTACACGTCCGAGAGGAAGTTCATCTCGATCTTCACCGTCCCTTGGCCGCCACACTCCTCACAGCGTCCTTCCTTGACGTTGAACGAGAAGCGTCCCTTCTCGTAGCCGCGCTGTTTCGACAGCTTGGTCTGGGCGAACAGGTCGCGGATGTGGTCGAAGACGCCGGTGTAGGTCGCGGGATTGGACCGCGGCGTACGACCGATCGGCGACTGGTCGATCAGGCGCACCGTCTCGACATCCTCGAGTCCGTCGAGGCTGTCGTGATCGCCCGGGATGACGCTCGTGTTGTCGTTCATCTGGCGGGCGATTCCCTTGTAGAGCACGTCGTGCATCAACGTCGATTTGCCGGAGCCCGAGACGCCCGTGATCGCGGTAAAGCAACCGAGCGGGAGGTCCACATCCAGGTCCTTCAGGTTGTGCTGACGCGCGCCGAGAATCGTCAGCGCGCCATCCGGGTCGCGTCGCTCTTCGGGCACCGGAATCTGCCGGCGACCGGAGAGGTAGTCGCCCGTGACTGAATCCTCGCAGTCTTTGACGTCATCGACGGGGCCGTTGACGACGACCTCGCCGCCGCGCTTGCCCGGTCCGGGACCCATGTCGACGACGGTGTCCGCACGGCGCATCGTCTCCTCGTCGTGCTCGACGATCAGCAGCGTGTTGCCCAGATCCCGAAGCTCTTCTAGGGTGTCGAGCAGCCGGTCGTTGTCCCGCTGGTGGAGCCCGATCGAGGGCTCGTCGAGGACGTAGAGGACGCCGACGAGTCCGGACCCGATCTGGGTCGCCAGCCGAATGCGCTGGCTCTCCCCACCGGAGAGCGTCGAGGCCTCCCGATCGAGCGTGAGGTACTCGAGTCCGACCTCGACCATGAAGCCGAGACGGGCGCGGATTTCCTTCAGGATCTCCTCGGCGATGACCTTCTCGCGTTCGGTGAGGTCGGCTTCCATCGACTCGAAGTGGTCGAGTGCGTCGCCGATGGACAGCGCGTTGATCTCCGTGATGGCGGTGTCGTCGACGAGCACGGCGCGGGAGGCGGGCTTGAGACGGGTGCCGTCACAGGCCGGGCACTCGGTGACCGACATGTAGTCCTCGATGTGTTCGCGGGTGGAGTCGGAGTCGGTCTCGAGGTAGCGCCGTTCGAGGTTCGGGATGACGCCCTCGAAGCGCTTTTGCTTGCGCCGGATGCCGTTTTTCGTGCTGCGCTTGAAGACGACCTCGCGGCCGGTGCCGTAGAGGAACTGCTGTTGGATGTCCGCGTCCAGGTCCTCGAACGAGGTCGAGAGCGAGACGTCGAAGTGCTCTGCAACGGAATCGAGGCGCGTCTTGTAGTACGAGCGGTTGTAGCTCCAGGCCTCGAAGACGTGCTTGATGGGTTTCGAGGGGTCCTGAATGACGAGGTCCTCGTCGACTTCCTTCGTCTCGCCGAGCCCCTCACACTCCGGACAGGCTCCGTGTGGCGAGTTGAAGGAGAACGAGCGGGTCTCGATCTCCGGGACGTCGATGCCGCAGTGGGTGCAGGCGAGATCCTTCGAGAACTCGACAACGGAGCGGTCGTCGCTCTTGGCTTCGTCGCCTAGCGCGCCGGTTCGGCGGGCTTCTTCGCCGAGTTCGGCTGCGACCGCCTCGGGTGCATCGGGGAGGATGACCTTCAGGACGCCCTCGGCCTCGTCGAGGGCGGTTTCGACGCTGTCGACGATCCGGGGCCGCGCCTCCGTCGAGACCTTCACGCGGTCGACGATCACGTCGATCGTGTGATCGAAGTTTTCGTCCAGTTCGGGCCGGTCGAGCGTGAGGTCGTGTTCCTCGCCGTCGACCTCGACGCGAGCGTACCCTTCAGACACTAACTCGTCGAAGAGGTCCTCGAACGCACCCTTCTGGTCGCGGACGACGGGTGCGGCGAGTTTGGCCTTCGTGCCCTCGGGGAGTTCGAGAATCCGTTCGACCATATTCTGGGCCGACTGCTCGCCGACTTCACGGCCACACTCGGGACAGTGAGGCGTCCCGACGCGGGCGTACAGCAGGCGGAGGTAGTCGTGCAGTTCCGTGACGGTCCCCACCGTTGAGCGCGGATTGTTCGCTGCGTTCTTCTGGTCGATCGAAATCGCCGGCGAGAGCCCTTCGACGGTCTCGACCTGGGGCTTGTCCATCTGGCCCAGGAAGTTCCGTGCGTAGGCCGAGAGACTCTCGATGTACCGGCGCTGGCCCTCGGCGTAGACAGTTTCGAACGCCAGCGACGACTTCCCGGAGCCCGAAAGACCGGTGACCACGGTGAGTTCCTCGCGGGGAATCGTCACGTCGATATCCTTCAGGTTGTGCTCTTCCGCACCGCGTACTTCGATTGTATCCTTACTCATCGGTGTGAACTCGTCGGCTGGTGCGAGAATGGCGGTCGCAGAAGCGGTGCTCGATCATTGTAGTTGTGTCAGTGGCCGAAGCAACTTAACGAGTCTGAAAGCCGAATGACGTGGCAGCTGCTAGCACCAGACACAACCGACTGGGGCGACCAAAGTATCTTCGGTCGGTACCCCGAATGGCCACCCATGAGCGACGACAGCGACGGTCGGCACACGCTCTCGGTCGACGACTTCGTCGAGTACTGTCGAACCCAGGCGGGACTACTCACGGGCCACGTCGAAACCATGCGCGAGGAGGCTGACGACCTGCTCGACGACATCGACGAGGACATGGCCGAAATTCGGTCCCGACTCGAGTCCCAGTCATCTGGCGTCAACGGCACGGCGACTCCGTCGGCGGGAACGACGGGCGCAACCGGCGTCGGCTCTGAAACGGACGAGGCGGATCTCGACGAGATCGAGGCACTCGAGAACGATGTCGAAGAAAAGCAGTTCCTCGTGGAGGCGAAACAGACGCGAATGGAAGCGTTTCAGCAGCTCGCGGCGGACTACACTGACCTGGCTGCGGAGTTGCAATCCGAGGTGGCCGACGGACAGGCTGCACTCGAGCGGGTGATTCGCTTCGAGGCGGAGACCGATGCGCCGGTGTACTTCGAGGAGCGCGAGACGATGTACGAGGCGGCTGCGGCGGCTGGATCGGCGGATGACTCAGGGGAGAAGAATGACGGGAACGATGAGAACGGCGGCGGTCAGCACGGAGACAGCACCGAGACGAACAGTTGACGTTAGAGATCGCCCTGCAGCACGATCTCGTCGCCGACCGACGCGATCATATCCTCCGTGACGAGGTAGTCCTCCTCGTCCTCGCCTTCCCAGCCGACCGTCGCCAGCACGTGTTCGGCGACGGACGGGTTGGGGTCGACGTAAGCGCGGCCGCCGTCGACCTTCGCGACGATTCCGAGTTCCTTCTGCTCTGCGTCGACGACCGTCTTCCCGACCTCGTCGTCAGTTAGCGTGGCTGTCATACTACCCGATATGCGGAACCGACGCCTAAAGGTCGGGCCGTCTGGTGCCGGCCGCGGTCGTCGCCCGCTCCGACAGACAGGGCCGTCTGTTGCGCGCCGTACGTCTATGTTACTGGCGTGCGACTCGGTAACACGATTTCCCATGACCCACACACTCGAGATCAGTGACGAGCTCAAGAACCGCCTCGACGAACACCGTGAAGAGGGTCAGTCACAGGAGGAACTCATCGAGGAACTGGTGTCGATGTACGAGACGAGCGGGACGTTCCTGCAGGAAGGGTATTCGGAGTGAACGAGCCGCTCTTACACTCTCACACCCTTCGCGTTCAGGTGTCGAGCTCTGCAACGAGATACTGCCAGCGCTCGTCCTGATCGGCGAAGCGTTCCGTCGCTCCCCACTCGTCGACGATCGTGAAGCCGGCGTTCCGGAGTTGCTCCCGCGTCGCGTCAGCGCCGGCCATGTGCCACTGCATTTCGCTGCCGCTGTCGAGCCAGTCCGGGTTCGACCCCTGCCACTCCGAGATGCCCTCTGAGACGAGGACGCGCCCACCGGGGCGCAGCACGCGAGCGAGTTCATCGAGACACGTCTGGTGTTCTGCGAGCGGCAGATGTACGATCGAGTGGAGCACGATACCGGCATCGACGCAGTCGGCACTGATCGGCAGCCGTGTCATGTCGCCCTGCGCGAGCGACGCGGCCGGAACGGTGTCCGCCGCGAACTCGAGTTGCGTTCGTGAGATGTCTACCCCGATGGTGTCATACTGGCACTCGCGTGCAGCGTTCCTGTCCCCGTTCTCGTCACCGTTCCGGTCTCCGTCACCGTCCCTGTCTCTGTCACCATCTTCATCTCCGCCGTCGCCCCAATCTCCGTCCACAACCGCCGACAACACCGGCGTTCCCTGGCCACAGCCAACGTCGAGCACTCGACCACCAGCCGGGAGGGACTCGAGTACCGTCGCCAGCGCGGCCCGTTCGGCCTCGCGTTCACCCGCCGCTCGCTCGGCAGCGTACGTCTCCGCGAGGTCGTCATAGCTCCCGCGAACGACGTGTTTGTCGACCATAGTCGTCCATCCGGGCAGTGGCTGATCAATCTTGCCTGCGTGTGGTTCTGGATCCCACACTTAGCTGTCCCACCTGCCTTGATCGCAGAGCACCCAGCACCAGAGACCACAACTGCGATACACCAGCCCGTCGAATGCGCGGATATGTCCGAACTCGAGTACCCTTTCTTTCTGGTCAACACCAAGACCACCCCCGAGGTCATGGGTGATGACCTGCGCGAGTTCGCAGCGACGGTCGAACGCGTCGCAGCCGACACCGAGCGTCGGTTCGCGCTCGCGCCACAGGTTCCTGATATACGCCTCGTCGCGTCGGAGACCACGCTTCCGATCGTCGCGCAGACTGCCGTTCGTCACGAGGATGCGAGCATCGGTGATGCGACCTGCGAGGCAGTCGCCGCCGCCGGTGCTGACGCCGTCTTCATCAATCATCCCGAGAACGAGGACACGCTTGCGGCCGTCGGCCGACTCCTCGAGCGCTGCGACGCGCTCGGACTGGAATCGATCGTCTGCGTCCCGGACCAGCAGACTGCCGCGGCGGCGCTCGCGTTCGACCCCGCGCCGGACTGCCTGCTGTTCGAACAGCACGAAGACATTGCCTCCGAGGGTGGTATGGTGCGATCGGATCCGGGTGTACTCGAGTCGTTCGTCGAGTTCGTCGCTGCGGCGGGTCCGGAAACCAGAGTCTTTGTCGGCGGCGGCATTCGAACCGCCGAGGACGTGGAGCAGGCGTTCGACTGCGGCGTCGACGCGACGGGTGCCGCCTCAGCGGCGCTCGAGGCCGCCGACTCCGCTGAGCCCGACGAGTTCGAGGCGTGGCTTCGAACGATTGCAGCGGCGATGCCGTCAGCCGGCGACTCGAATCCGTGAGGACGTGGTGAGGAAGGAGGAGACGGGGACGGAAGCCAGCGAGCGCCGCGTTACTCGTCTTCCGACGCCGGCTGTCGACTCGCGTGGTCACTCGTTCGGTCCTCCTGATGATCTACCTGCAGATGCTCGATTGCGTGTAACTCGAGTACCGGGACGACTTTCGCGACGAGCAGGAAGAACAGCGAGACCATGCCGATCGTGCCGGTGACGGACGCGATTTCGATCAGGCTCGGGAAGTAGAAGCCGGGCGTGGCGGCGTAAATCTCGAACGAGGGGTGGTACATTCCCTCGACGACGAACAGAACCTTCTCGAGGAGCGTCGCGGTGAGGACGGCAAGACCGCAGACGATTGCGCGGCCCCTGGAGAACAGCGAGGGGCGAAGCGTTTGCGCGAAGATGTACGCGAGCACGAGGCCGACGAGTGACATGGCGGTGAGGTAGATGGGGTCGGCGAGGGTCGCGGACCAGACGACGCTGAGGTCGATCGGCGGGGCGAAGCCGCCGGCGGTGATCTGCTGTAACTGGAGCCAGAGAAACAGCAGGCTGAAGAAGCCGAGCCAGAGCAGGAGGCCGCGGAAGACGTCGTCGGTGATGATGTGGTCCCAGTCGTAGGCCCGCCGGAACGCCGCCGAGAGAAGGATAACGCCGCTGATCGCCGAGGTGAGGGCGATGGTGAGGAACTGCGGGCCCTGAACGGCACCGAACCAGCGCGGCATCGACGGTATCACGGCGAACAGCCACGGAATGACGCCGCCGTGGAGCAACAGCGGTGCCATGATGATGATCGCGAGGGCGATCCACCAGACCATCCGCTGGATGACCGCGTCCTCGCGCTCGGAGTAGCCGATGGTCAGCAGCGAGTAAATCGGCCCGTACCGGTCCGGAAGGTCGTCCCTGAGCCGGCTGATATCGTACCGGAGCGTCAGTCCGAGATACGTCGCCGTTAGCACGAAGTAGGCCGTGATAACCGTCACGTCCCACACGAGCGGCGATGCGTGGACGGTGATGTGGTAGTGGCCGATGACGCTCGTCACCATCCGATCCGGCCGCCCGAGGTGGACGACGATGTAGAATCCGGCCGCAGAGAGTGCCCCGATCGTGAGCAACTCGGCCAGCCGCGCGACTGGCATGTAGCGTTCCATCCCGAGTAGTCGCACCGCAGCCGAGAGAATAATGCCGCCGTGAGCGATGCCGACCCACCAGATGAACGCTCCAATGTAAACACCCCAGGTAACCCCGCCGCCGGTTCCCCAGTCACCCAGTCCGGTGACGACCATCCCTTCCGCTAGCTGGTAGGCCCACCCGAGCAAGAAGAGACCGAGTGCGAGCGCTGCAACGGCAACCAGAACGTAGTACGCCGTCGACGTCTCTCGAATCGGCCGCAGGAGGTCGGCCTTCGACGGGGATTTCGTGCTCATTGAGAATGATCCACACAGCCCTACCCCGGCGATCCCTTTCGTTTCGAACGTTGGTCTTGCAAGGTCGGCTCCCGCCACTCGACTCTGCCATGCGTATGATACACAAACTCAAGTGTGATGGGCCCGTAGGAGAACGTATGCACTTGCTCGTCGCCCTCGACGAGTCAGAGCCTGGGTGGGCTGCACTCGAGTACGCCCTCGCCGAGCACCCGGACGACGAGCTGACGGTGGTGCACGTGGTGGACCTCTCGGAGAGTGGGTACGGCGAGGTCGGTCATCTGGGGACGGGGACGATGCTCGAGCAGCGACGCGAGCGGGCGACGGAGCTGTTCGAGCGGGCGCGAGACCGCAGTGGCGATCACTCCTTCGAGACGGAATTGATCGAGGGGCGACCAGCGCGGGCGATCGTCAACTATGCGCGCGAGCACCCGGTCGATCGGATTATCATCGGGAGTCACGGGCGGACAGGGGTCTCACGGGCGTTGTTGGGGAGCGTTGCAGAACGGGTCGCTCGGCGAGCGCCGGTGCCGGTGACGATCGTCCGGTAGTGTAGGGATACGTTACAGGATCGGAAACTGGCGATCAGGGCCAGACGTGGACGGTGCTGTTCCTGCTCCTGTTCTTTCGGTTACGGAGAATCAAGGAGAAAGCCTCATCCCTTTAGGGCGGGGATGAATCCGACACTACCCTACACAACCCACCGCTCGATGGCACAGCAGGATATTCCACGATACTCCGAACCATTAAGTAAGTTTAACAACATTGGTTACGTATGGCGAAACAGGTCGTCACCCGCACCTACACTGTTTCTATCAAAAACCAGCAACAGGTGTCGGACGACCTTGATTCGCTTGGATTCACAGCCTCGAAACTCTGGAACGTCGGACGGTGGACGTGCAGTCGCGTCTGGGATGAAATCGACTACATCCCAGAACATGACGAACTCACCGCCTACCTCAAGAGCCACGAACGCTACGATGACCTACATTCTCAGTCAAGTCAGCGAGTCCTTCAAGAACTCGCTGAGGCGTTCAACGGCTGGTACGGTAAACGACGCAATGGGGACACGAAGGCGAACCCGCCCGGCTACCGCAAACATGGCGATGAACACCCACGTTCAACGGTCACGTTCAAAGCTGCTGGCTTCAAACTCGATACCCAGTATAACCGCGTCCGACTTTCCAAAGGCTCGAACCTCAAGGAATACTGGTCAGACTTCATCCTCTGTGAGTACCAGACTCGCCCTGACGTCGATCTCTCGACCGTAGAGAACGTTCAACAAGTACGGGCCGTCTGGACGGGAAACGAGTGGGAACTTCACTTCGTCTGCAAGGTCGAAATCGAAGTCGCTGAAGCACCCGGCGAGAAGACTGTGGGTGTTGACCTCGGTATCAACAACTTCGCCGCACTCGCCTACGAAGACGGCCACAGCGAACTGTATCCGCTCAACTGCTTGAAGCAGGACGACTACTACTTCAGCAAGCACATCGCCCGGTGTGACGCCTCCGATTCAGACCAAGCCACGCGGTTGAACCAGAAGAAGTCAGCTCGCCGCACTCACTACTTCCATACGCTTTCCAAGCACATTGTTGAACGATGTGTTGACGAGGGAGTGGGAACCATCGCGGTCGGCGATCTCTCCGGTATCCGTGAGGACGAGGAGAACGACGAGTCGAAGAACTGGGGCAAACACGGCAACCTCGACTTGCACTCGTGGGCGTTCGACCGATTCACAGATCTACTTATCTACAAAGCCGAGATGGAAGGTATCGAGGTTGAAGAGGTGTCCGAGGAGGATACGTCCAAGTCGTGTTCATGCTGTGATCGCAAGCGTGACGCGAACCGTGTCGAACGCGGATTGTACGTGTGCGATAAGTGTGATACGGTAGCCAACGCAGACGTGAACGGTGCTGAGAACATTCGACAGAAAGTATCTCCGAGTCTCGCCTCTGATGGGGGAGATAGGAGTAACGGCTGGTTGGCACAGCCATTGACGTACCTGTTTGACAAGGAAACTGGTGCATTCGCACCTCAAGAACAAGTCACGTCATAAACCACAATATCCCAACGCGGTCGGGAATCCCCGCGCTTCAGCGCGGGGAGGATGTCAATGTTCCTGTGCAGGTGTGAGCTTATCGGCGTCGACGGACTGCTCGAGTAACACCTCTGCCTGGTCGGCAACCTCGCGCTGTTCGCGCATAAGCTGTTTGAGCGTACTCTGTGGTGAGAGGTCGCCGATGAGGACACCGCCGACGACCTTGCCGTCCTTGAAGGCGATGCGGCGCCATTCGGTGTCGCTGTAGCGTCGCTCGACGTGCTCGTCGCCGATCGTCGGGTGGCCGAACGAGAGGAACGGGAAGTCAAAGTGCGTAATCGAGTACGAGGAGACCCACTCGAAGACCTCGTCCTCGTCGTCTGCGGCCATGTTGATCGCGGCGACGCGACCCTGTTCCTTGGCCGAGCCCCAGGAGCCGTTCTGGGCCTGCTCGCCGAGCAGTACGTCGTAGAAGCGCGTGATGTCGCCGGCCGCGTAGATGTCGTCGACGTTGGTCTGCATGTACTCGTCGACGACGATGCCGTTGTCCATCTCGAGATCGACGCCGCGGAGGAACTCGGTGTTGAACGTCAGTCCGATAGCGACGCCGGCAAAGTCACACTCGTAGCGCTCGCCGTTGGGGTCGACGGCGGCCGTAACCGTTCCCTCGTCGTCCGTCTCGAAGTGGTCGACACCGCTGTCGAAGACCGGTTCGACGCCGACATCGCGCATCCCCTCGTGCATGATCTCTGCGCCGTCTTCCGAGAGTGCGTAGCGCCACCAGCGGTCGCCGCGCATCAGGTACTTGCCGGAGACGCCCTGTGCGCCACAGACTGCGGCGAAGTCGATGCCGAGGAGACCGGCACCGACGATAACGCCTTCCTCTGCGGCTTCTGCGCTGTCGCGGATCCGACGGGCGTCCTGGAACGTCCAGAAGTGGTGGATGCCGTCGGCGTCGCTGTGGTCGACTGGTAGCTGGGTCGGCGTGCCACCGGTCGCGACGAGTAGCTTGTCGTAGGAGATATCCTCGCCCTCGTGGGTGTGGATAACGTTCTCGTCGGCGTCGATCGACGAGACGTGCGTGTTGAGCGAGAGATCGATATCGCGCTCGTCGTACCACTCCTCGTCGTGAATCGAGATCGGCGCTTCGGGAAGTTTGCCTTTCGCGTGCTCTTTGATGAGAATACGATTATACAGTGGCTCCCCCTCATCGGTGATGACGGTGATCGTCGACTCCGGGTCTTCCTCCCGGAGGGTCTCGGCGGCCGAACTACCCGAGATCCCGTCTCCGATGATGACGTACTCTGTCATATCCCGACCGTTCGTAATGCGGGTTAAAGTGGATTGCTATCTCAGTCATTTTCCCCTTCGATCTCGAATTCCTGAACGTTCTTCACCGATTCGCTACTAAACATGAACATTGCTAACATAGTGTTCGGGAACAGACACGGTCCGCATCCGCAGCGGGCACAGCGGCCCCGAACGCCTCTTTAGGGTCGCACCACTATGGGTCACGTATGAAACTCCGTCAGAACGCGCGCCACTTCGCATCGCGAACGGCACTCGAGACGCCCGTCGTTCGATCGGTCGCCAAATCGGGACTCGTCAGACTCCACACCCGCGTCTTTTTGAAGAAAGCTGCCCCCGAGCACGCCGATGAGCGCGAGGCTCACCTCGACGACCTCTTTGAGGCGACAGTCGACACGTACTTGCGGGCGCTCAACGACGGCTACTCGGAGGCCGAGGCCCGCGAAATTACGCACATTCAGGCCAATTTCGACTTCTACAACCACGGCTGGACGGAGATGATGGAGTTCCCGGCGGACGAACTCGAGGCTCACTACGATCGCTACCGGGAGTTCTTCGAGCGCTGGGATATCACGATCGACGAGCCACTGGGGCAGTTCAAGCCGCCAGAAGGGCTGACTGAAGCGCCCTCGACGCCCGAACAGCTCGAGGATCCGGAGCATCCACACGCCGAGGGCGGCTTTGCGGACGACGTCTACGTCGAAACGGAGTCTGGCGAACTCGTCGTTGGCGGACAGGAGGAACCAGACGATATCGACGTTTCGCAGGCGGTCGGTGTTCGTGGGGAGACGGCTGTTGACGCCGACACCGACGCCGGTGGCGATGACGGTAGCAGTAGCGAGGCGTCCGGATCCAGCAGTGACGGAAGTCGCGACTAGGAACTAGGGACTCGGGGACTGGAGCCACGCTGGCGACTGATACTGACTCGTCGCCTCTTCTTCCGGCCAGATAATCTCCTGGACGCCCGTTCCGTCGTCGTCTTCTTGCCACTGGAAGTACAGCGGGTCGCTCGCCTCGTAGGCGAGGTCGTGGGCGAACTCGTGGGTCGGATCGTAGAACTCGACCGGACCCGACGCACCCGAGAACTGAATGGACTCGAGTTCGGGGACGACATCGTCCGCGTCGAACGTGCCGGCGGCTTCGACGGCTTCGGCGTAGACGAGAACTGCATCGTAGGTCCCGTACCCGGTGTACACCGGGCTCTCGCCGTCGAATCGGTCCTGATAGGTCGAGACGAACTCCTGGGTTCGCTCGCCGGTGGTGCTCTGTTCCGTCGCGTTGATCTGTCCGAACCCGTATCGGCAGGCACCGTTGGTCTGCTCGTAGTAGGAGGGCAACTGCATCGGCACGTGCGTGCCGCCGAACGCGAACGGCTGTGGCTGGGGTTGCTGTTCGGGTCGGTTCGGATAGGCCCAATCGAGCGTAGCCTCGTTGCCCGTGTGGGCCGCCGTGATAAGGATAGCATCAGCGCCTGCGTTGGCCGCCTCGTCGTAGAGGTCGGTGAAGTCGTCCGTTGCGGGCGGGTAGCGTTCCTCTATGACGACGTCGAGGTCGAGGTCGTCGAGTCGATCCTGTGTCGCCTCCCAGATGCCTTCGGACCACTGGTAGTCCTCCGCGAGCGCGGCGATCGACTCCCAGCCGATCTCGTCGGCCATGTCGTCGAGGAAGTCGATTTTGGCCCGTCCGAGATCGAACTCGTTGATGACGCCCACCCGGAAGTGGTACTTGTACTCGTCGTACTGCTCGTTGACGAGTCGTGTTGCCTGTGCGGCAGCCGCACCCGTCGTCAGGTGGATCGTCTCCTGTTCGGCGATGTCGTCCATAATGTTGACGAGCGCGGGACTATCGAAGACGCCCGTCGTGGCGACTGCGCCGTCTTCCAGGATGAGTTGCTGGTACTGTCGACGGGCCTCAGACGCGCTCGCGTTCGTGTCCCGAACGCTGAGTTCGACCTTGTGGCCGTTGATCCCGCCGTTTTCGTTGAGTTCCTCGACAGCGACCTGGGCCGCCTGCGCCATCGAACGACCGATAAAATCGCTGTCCGGATTCGGCGCGAGAACGCCGATCGTGACGGTGTCATCGTCCTCGTCGGACGTTGCGCTTTCGACGAGCGTCTCGTAGCTGTCCGTACAGCCGGCGAGCGAGGCCGTTGCGGTCGTCGCAGCGGTTGCCTGCAGAAATCGACGACGGCGAAGCGGTCGACTTCGACTTCCGTTGTCACCTCCCTGTCCCTGCTGTGTCGCTGTCTCCCTGTGGTCCCCACTGACTGGTGACGCCGTCACCCGGTCCCCGGTAGAGTCAGTCATACTGGAATGTCCTTTCGACCTAGATTTCTTAACGGTTCCGGAGGTGAACGGGTGACACACCCGTGGCTCCCGCGAAGTTGATAGGATCGCTCGCTGAAACTAACAATTCAGTAACACCCTATCCATGAGGGTTACAACCGTCCGTACCGTGCTCCGATATCGCCGACATGTTCAGCAAACACTGGTAATTACTGCGTTTCTAGCCGATTATCGGAACTGATACTCTCAAATGACAATTTATGTGGGAACGATCACACGCGTTGCATATCGATGGATCTCCGACGAGTAGTACCTGCAGCGATCCGACGCCGGTACGCGGTCAAGTTCGGTATCGCGTTACTGGTGCTCGGACTTTCGGTGGGGCTGATCGGGTTCGTGGCGACCGCTGGTATCACACACGAGGTCGAAGAGCGCGTCCAGGCCGATCAGACGTCCTTCGCTGGACAGGAAGCACAGGGACTGCAGATGTGGAACGAACAGAACGAACAAACGATCGCGACGTTCGCACACTCGGACGTTGTCGCGAGTGACGATCCGGCCGCAATCGAACAACGGCTGCTCGACTGGGAAGAACACCTCGACGCCGATATCTTCTCGATCAGCTACGCCGACACCGACGAAGGCACAATCGTCGCGAGCACCGACAGCGATGTCCGCGGCGCGTCGACGGACGAACTCGAGTCCGTTCCCGAGACGGCCTTCGACGAGGCAACGGCTGAGGTGCCCTGGGTATCTGAACCGTACGTCCTCGACGGCGAACTTGGTGAGGATGCCGCAGTCATCACGTACGCATTGACCGTACCCGGACAGGACGACAGGGCAATCGTCTACACGGCTGAACTCGAGGCCTACGGCGGCCAGTTCCAGGACGGCGAGCAGGTCGCGACCGTCGTCGTCGATGGCGACAACGAGGTCGTTCTCGACAACGCCGGCTACGGCGACGACTACGCGGCGCTCGGCGAACCCTACGGCGGCGACGACACCCTCCTCGACACCGCGCGAACGGAGGGTGCGAGCACGTGGGAGGTGTCGGGCAACGGCGCGAGCGTTCTCGACACCTACGAGTTCGACACCGACGAGTACGTCGTCAGTTCGGCCCGCGTCTACGGCACTGACTGGGTCGTCCTGACGCACGAACCGACCGACCAGGCCTACGGCTTCGTCAACACGGTCAACGACTGGGGATACATCGCAACGATCGTCGGCGTCCTCATGATCGGGATGGTCGGTGCGGTGATCGGCCGGAATACGGCCGTTTCGATCGACCGCCTGACGGACAAAGCTGGTCAGATGGAAGACGGTGACCTCGATGTCGACCTCGAAACCAAGCGCATCGACAACATCGGCCGACTCTACAGCGGATTCGACTCCATGCGCGTTGCACTCCGTGAACAGATCGACGAGGCCGAAACCGCTCGGGAAGAGGCCGAACGCGAGCGCGAACGCATCGCCGAGATCAACGACGAACTCGAGCGGACCGCCGACGAGTACAGCGACGTAATGGAGGCCGCTGCCGACGGTGATCTCACCGCTCGGATCGAGGCTGATACCGACAACGAGGCGATGGCCGACATCGCGACGGACTTCAACGTCATGCTCGAGGAGATCGAGCAGACCGTCGCAGAACTGAGCCAGTTCGCGAGCGACGTCGCGACAGCCTCGGAGCAGGTGACCGCCTCGAGCGAGGAGGTTCGCTCGGCTTCCCAGCAGGTTACCGAGTCGATTCAGGAGATTTCCGACGGCGCAGAACGACAGAATCAGTCGCTCCAGTCGGTCAACCAGGAGATGAGCGCGCTCTCGACCACGACGGAGGAGATCGCCGCCTCCTCGAACCAGGTTGCGGACATCGCCGAACAGACGGTGTCGACCGGCCAGGAGGGACAAGAGGCCGCTCGCGGTGCAATGGCGGCAATGGACGAGATCGAAACCGAGGCCGGCGATGCCGTCGACGAGATCGAACGTCTCGAGGAAGAGGTCCAGCAGATCGACCAGTTGATCGCGACGATTTCGGAAATCGCCCGTCAGACCAACATGCTGGCGCTGAACGCCAACATCGAGGCCTCCCGTTCCGCCAGCGGTGAGGACGAAGAAGGGTTCTCCGTCGTCGCAAAGGAGGTCAAGGCGCTCTCCGAAGACGTCGCCGAAGCGGCCGACGAAGCCGAGGACCGACTCGAGTCCATTCGCGCTCGGACCGAACAGTCGGCCGCGGAAGTGCAGGGGACGAGTTCGGACATTGTCGACGCTGGCGAGCGCGTCCAGGAGGCAGTCGAGGCATTAGAGGAGATTGCGGAACTCGCTCGCGAGACGAACGTCGGCGTCCAGGAGATTTCGGCGGCGACCGAACAGCAGGCGGCCTCGACCCAGGAGGTTGTCGCGATGGTCGACGACGCGGCGACGGTCTCCGAGGAGACGACGAGTGAAGCGGAGAACGTCGCTGCCGCCGCCGAAGAGCAGACGACGGCGCTGACGGAGGTGACGAACTCGGCGTCGAACCTCTCCGAGCAGTCCGGTCAGCTCTCGGCGGCGCTCGACCGGTTCGAGACCGATGTCGAGGAGGCCGAACTCGATCCGGACGCGGATCTCGAGGCCGGACAGCCAGAACTCGATCTCGGCGACGACGTGGCTGTTGTGGGTGATGACACAGATTCGGGTGGGGACGTAGACACGGACACGGACTTAGACACCGGCATCACGTTCGACGAGGAGACAGCGTTCGAACCCGTCGACGAGTCGACTACGACGGATGACCTGCTCGATCCGGTCGACACCGAGACCGAGCGCGGTGGGCCTGCTGAGCGGTCAGATCTGCTCGCCGACCCCGTCGAGGAATCTGACCTGCTTGCCGACGGTACTGCGCAGTCTGGTTCGGGTGCCGAAGATACCGAACAATCGGACCCGCTTGCTCCAGACGCCGACGACGCTGGCACACCAGCCGAACCTGCCGACGACAGCGCTCTCGAGGACCCGGACTCGAGTACCGGCGTTGATCCGCTCGGACCGATCGGCGGCGCAGGTGAGGCTGAGGGTGAGGATGTGGAGTCTGCGACTGCCATCGGTTCGGAGGCGGACAGCGAGTGGCGTACCGAGAGCGAGTCGAGCGACACTGACGGCGAGGACGACGAGCGCGACGTCGACGGCGAAGACGCGGCACACACCGACGACGTGTTCACGTTCGGTGACACGGCAGACGAGGAGTAACGCGTTCGCTGGACGGTCGGTAGCATCGATTTGTGTGTTCGATTGAACGGCTGTGTCTGCCGGCCAAATTGCACGAAGTGGGCAATTCGTTCCAGCCGACTATTTTGTTCAATCCACGCGACTGGTGTAGTATCCACTGATAATCACGTTTAACGATAAGAATTAAGTACATTGCTTATCGTTAGCACCTATGGTGTGGAAGGGACGGCGTCTCATACCGTCGTTCATCAGACGAAGTTTCGCGGTGAAGTTTGGTATCGTCTTCCTCGTCCTCGGGCTCTCGATCGGTGGCCTCGGATTGGCTTCGACGATGTTACTCACGGATAACGTCGAGGCAACATCGCTCGATGAGCGAGAGGATGCAGCGTATCAGGAAGGTGTCGCACTCGAGGAGTGGCTCACACAGAACGAGAATCAGGTTGCCACGACGGCCGACGCGCCGGTAACTGACAGCGGTGACGTGGCGGCGATCGACTCCTATCTCGAGAACGTCTATTACGATCTCTCTGAAGCGCGTATCAACGCGCTCTACGTCGACACGGAGTCCGGCGAGGTTCTCACCGGTATCGGTAGCGATGCCGAGACGGTGGAGGAACTCGAGTTCCCTGATACGGACGAACTCAACGAGGACCTCTCGACGAATCTCGTCCAGCGCACGGAGCCGTACGCGACGCCGGACGAGACCGGGCTTGCGACCGACGAGCAGGCGGTCGTCTCCTATTACATCGGCGTCGACGGCGGCGACGGAGCGTTGATCTTCAGCTTCGATCTCGCCGAGCGCTCGACGGGGATGGTCTCCGCGGCCGACTCGGGAACAGTCGTCACTGTTGTCGACGAACAGGGACAGATCGTCGGTGACGACGCCTATCTCGGCGGTAGCATGGGCGAAGAAGGACAGACGTTCCTCATGGAGTACGAGGACACGAACGGTGTGCTCGAGGCGAGTCAGGAAGAAGCACGCGGCTCGATCCGTGTCGACGATCCGCCGGGCGAGACACTCCAGAACGAACCGTACAACTTCGATCCTGAGGGGTACGTCGCCGGCTACTACACGACTGGCGACGGGTGGACCGTCCTCGTCCACACGGATGAAGCGGACGCACTTGGCTTTGCCAACAGCGCGACCCAGTTCGGCCTGCTGATCACCTTCGCCGGGGTTGCACTCATTGGTCTCTTCGGGACGATTCTCGGCCGGAACACCGCTCGCTCGCTGAGCGATCTCTCCGAGCGCGCGGTGGCGATCAGAGACGGCGAGTACGAGACACCCGTCGAATCCGGCCGTATCGACGAAATCGGTGTGCTCTACGACTCGTTCGACGACATGCGTGGCTCGCTCGTCGAAACGATCGACGAGGCCGAAACCGCCCGCGAGGAGGCCGAACACGAACGCGAACGCATCGCCGAGATCAACGACGAACTCGAGCGGACCGCCGACGAGTACAGCGACGTGATGGAGGCCGCCGCCGACGGCGACCTCACTGCACGAATGGACACCGAGACCGACAACGAGGCGATGGCCGACATCGCGACGGACTTCAACGTCATGCTCGAGGAGATCGAGCAAACCGTCGCGGAATTGAGCCAGTTCGCGACCGACGTCGCGACAGCCTCGGAGCAGGTGACCGCCTCGAGCGAGGAAGTCCGCTCGGCTTCCCAGCAGGTTACCGAGTCGGTCCAGGAAATTTCCGACGGCGCGGAACGACAGAATCAGTCGCTCCAGTCGGTCAACCAGGAGATGAGCGCACTCTCGACCACGACGGAGGAGATCGCCGCCTCCTCGAACGAGGTTGCAGATATCGCCGAGCGGACGGTCACCACCGGCCAGGACGGGCAGGAGGCTGCCCAGGACGCGATCGCTGCGATGGACGAGATCGAAGCCGAGGCCGGCGGTGCGGTCGACGAGATCGAACGTCTCGAGGAAGAGGTCCAGCAGATCGACCAGTTGATCGCGACGATTTCGGAAATTGCCCGCCAGACCAACATGCTGGCGCTGAACGCCAACATCGAGGCTTCCAGATCTGCCAGCGGCGAGGACGAAGAAGGGTTCTCCGTCGTCGCAAAGGAGGTCAAGGCGCTCTCCGAAGACGTTGCCGAAGCGGCCGACGAAGCCGAGGACCGACTCGAGTCCATCCGTGAGCGGACGGAACAATCGGCCGCGGAAGTGCAGGGCACGAGTTCGGATATCGTCGATGCCGGTCAGCAGGTGCAGGAAGCAGTGGATGCCCTGGAGGAGATTGCGGAACTCGCTCGCGAGACGAACGTCGGCGTCCAGGAGATTTCAGCGGCGACCGAACAGCAGGCGGCCTCGACCCAGGAGGTTGTCGCGATGGTCGACGACGCGGCGACGGTCTCCGAGGAGACGACGAGTGAAGCGGAGAACGTCGCTGCCGCCGCCGAAGAGCAGACGACGGCGCTGACGGAGGTGACGAACTCGGCGTCGAACCTCTCCGAGCAGTCCGGTCAGCTCTCGGCGGCGCTCGATCGGTTCGAGACCGATGTCGAGGAAGCCGAACTCGATCCGGACGCGGATCTCGAGGCCGGACAGCCGGAACTCGGTCTCGGCGACGGCGTGGCCACGGACGCGGATGCGGATGCGGACGCGGATGCGGATGCGGATGCGGACACCGACGCGGACGCCGGCATCACGTTCGACGAGGAGACGGCGTTCGAGTCAGCCGACGAATCGACCGAAGCGGACGATCACGACGCAGCCACGGTCGAGGACCAGCCAGATCCACTCGCTGTCGAGGCGGGTGGTGACGAGACTGCCGACGGCGAGACCGAACTGGACTCGAGTTCGAGCACTGGCGGCGATCCGCTCGGCCCCGTCAGCGGGTCGGAGAGAGCGGATGCGGGTACCGAGGGTGGCGAGGGCGATGGCGACGATGGCGGTGGCGATGGCGATGCCGACACCGGCTCGGACCGCTCCGAGGATAAGGACGAGACCGAAAACGAGACCGCGGACGGCGAGGTTGACGGTGGCGGTGACGGGGCCGACGATGGCTTCACGTTCGACAACACCTCCGACGAGTAACGGCTCCCGCAGCCACTATCCAGCACACGTTCGGCGGACACACGCCCAACGGCCAGAACCGTTGTAACCGCCGGAACCGGTCGCCGACCACGCTCCGCTACCTTTTTGCCTGCTGTGTCGCAATGATTCGCCATGCTCACCGTGCGGGCTCCAGCGACGAGCGCGAACCTGGGAAGCGGCTTCGACGTTTTCGGCGTCGCGCTCGGCACACCCGCCGATATCGTTCGGGTGTCTCGCGCCTCCGAAACGACGATTACCGTCACCGGAACTGGCAGCGAGTACATCCCCGAAGATCCGAAGAAGAACACCGTTGGTGCCGTCGCAGAGGCACTCGACGCCCCCGCACACATCGAGATCGACAAAGGCGTCCGGCCGTCCTCTGGCCTCGGATCCTCGGCTGCCAGCGCGGCCGGCGCTGCCGTCGCCCTCAACGAACTCTACGACCGCGGCCGCTCGCGCAAGGAACTCGTCCCCATCGCCGCCGAGGGCGAGGCAATCGTCTCCGGTACGGCCCACGCCGATAACGTCGCGCCGTCGCTGCTCGGCGGCTTCGTCATCGTCACCGACGACGGAATCACGCAGGTCGACGCATCACTCCCCGTCGTCGTCTGCCTGCCCGAGACAACCGTCTCGACGCGCGACGCACGCGGTGTCGTCCCCGAGCAGGCCCGACTCGGTGACGTCGTCGACACCGTCGGCCACGCCGCCACCCTCACCGTCGGCATGACGCGCAACGACCCCGACCTCGTCGGTCGCGGCATGGCGGACGAAATCGTTACCCCTGAGCGCAGCGCCCTGATCGACGGCTACGACACCGTCCGCGAGTCCGCACTCGAGTCCGGTGCGACTGGCGTCACCGTCAGCGGTGCCGGCCCCGCCATCCTCGCGATTTGCCGGACCGAGTCGGACCGCGGCGCGGTCGCCGGCGCGATGCTCGATGCGTTCGACGACGCAGGAATCGAGAGTCGTGCCTACCAGACGGCGATCGGTGAAGGAGCGCACGTTTACGACGAGTCCTGATCGATCGCTTCGCCGAGACACAATAAATGGGTACTCGAGTCGACGCCGCGCTTGCCGTACTCACCCTTTCGATCTTGGCCGTCCTCGCGCTGGCAACTGGCACGTCGCTCTCGCCGCTGTTGTTCGCCGCCGGCGGCATGCTCACGGTCGGCTTCGAACTACTCGCGGCTCGCGATCCGGAACGCGCTCGCCAGTACTGGGAGCACTGGCCGGTCCAGTTCGGGGCGCTCGCACTCGCAACGCTGCTCGCAGTTACCGGAACGTGGCTCGCCCCGGTCGTGGTCCTCTCACTTGGCTGTGGTGTGCTCGTGACCTACTGTACGCTGCTCCTAGCCCGGCGTATGGGTCTCTTGCCGCCGCTTCAGGACTGGTGGAAGACCGGCGACGAGAATCGCTGAGCGGACCGCTCCTCGCTGCTGGCCGCCGTCTGTGGAGTATCTGCCGGTTATCACGGCGAAACATTCACGTACGTCAACGTATCGTCTCGATACGCGACGCTCGATTCTGCCAGCACGTTAGATTCGAAGTGAGTGTTGTACTCGAGTAGTTCAGGTTTCGGATACTGATCGGTAGACGGGATTATACAATTTACGTCGATATTCTGGGTGCGACTGTCATGTCGGATGAAATGACGCACAACGGTACCGGTCGACGGAACGTGCTCAAAGCGGTCAGCGGTGCGGGAATCGCTCTGGGCGGGCTCGCAAGCGTATCGAGCGTACAGGCTAACGCAGACGATGAGCCGAGTCGGTTCAACGTCGGATACGCGACCGAGATGGGAGAAAAGCAAACCAAGGACGCGGCGGACAACGTGATCCACGCGATTCACTCGGTGAACACCCTCACTGTCGAGTCGACGGTCGAGGAGATGGAGGCGCTCGCGGAGTCCGGTCACATCGATTTCGTTGCGGTGGACCAGCCGTACTACGCGGGTTCGGATACGAACGATGATACCGACAACGGGAGCGGACAGGTCGTTCCCTGGGGTGTCGAACGAATCGGTGCCCGGAAAGCCAGCGCTGCGGGCAAGCGCGGGAAGGGTGCGAACGTTGCGGTGATCAACACTGGAATCGACCCGACCCATCCGGATCTCGCCGGGAATATCGGCGACGGTATCGCGTACAACCGCGCGGTTGGCTACCCCGAAATCAACTGGGTTGACGACAACGGCCACGGCACGCACGTTGCCGGAACGATCGCCGCCGCTGATAACGACTTCGGCGTCGTCGGTGTTGCACCGAAATCGACGCTCCACGCCGTGAAGGTGTTGAACCAGGACGGTGTCGGCTACGCGTCCGACGTCGCAATGGGGATCATCTGGTCTGCGATCAAAGGCTGTGATGTCGCCAACATGAGTCTGAGCGGCCCGTACTCGACGCTCGTCCAGCGGGCGATTCAGTTCGCGCACAAGCGTGGCCTCCTGATGGTTTCCTCGGCCGGCAACGGCGGCGAGGAGGTCTCCTATCCGGCATCCGCAAAGGAAGTCGTCGCAGTGAGTGCGACGACGCCGGACGATGGCTTCGCGGAGTTCTCGAACTACGGTCCCGAGATCGAACTGGCCGCACCGGGTGTCGAGATCCTTTCGACGCTACCAAGTGGCGAGTACGGCGTTGCAACCGGGACATCGTTCGCAACGCCGCACGTAACCGGAACGGCAGCGCTGCTGATGGCGAAGGGCTACTCCGCGAAGGAAGCCCGCTACGTCATGACCGATACGGCGACCGACCTCGGGCTCCCATCGAAAAAGCAGGGTGCCGGGCTGGTTAACGCCGGAGCGGTGGCTAAAATCAAGAAGAAGCCGACGAAGAAGGGGAAGAAGGACGCTCACAAGAAGGGCAAAGATCACGGAAAGGGCAAGGCAGCCGAGGAAGCAGGAGCGAAAGACGACAAGAAAGACGAGAAGGACAAAGCAAAGACGAAGTAACGTGACGAACTGTCGGAGCTGACTGCCCGCGTCGTCTGCAACGAGACTCGTCGCGTTCCGTCGTTCGCCGTTCGACCTCCCGCAACCCACTGCCGAGTTCGAGGGGCGTTCTTCTTAGACGCCGCGGTCCTGGAGTTTCTCTTCTTCGGGAAGATCGACGTTCGCGTCGCCTTTCATCCCCTTACCGAGGTTCTTCGAAATCTCTGCGAGTTCGTCGGCGTCGTCCCAGTTGTTCACAGCCTCGACGATTGCTTCACCCATCACCGGTGGGTTCTCCGCGCCGAAGATCCCGCTGCCGACGAAGATACCGTCACACTCGTGGTGCATCATGAGCGCCGCGTCTGCTGGCGTCGCGATACCGCCTGCAGCGAAGTTCACGACCGGCAGTCGACCCATTTCGGCGGTTTCGTGGACGAGCTCCGCGGGCGCTTCGATCTCGCGGGCGTAGGCCTCGCGTTCCTCGTGTTTCATTCCCTCCAGCTGGCGAATTTCTCCCTTGATCGTCCGCTGGTGGTGAACGGCCTGGTTCACGTCACCCGTTCCGGCTTCTCCCTTGGTCCGGATCATCGCTGCTCCCTCCTCGATCCGGCGCAGTGCTTCACCGAGATTGCGCGCGCCGCAGACGAACGGGGCCGTAAAGTCGCGCTTATCGATGTGGTAGGCGTCGTCTGCGGGGGTGAGCACCTCCGACTCGTCGATCATGTCGACGCCGACGGACTCGAGTATCTGTGCTTCTTTCGTGTGTCCGATCCGGGCCTTGCCCATCACCGGGATCGAGACCTCGTTGACGATTTCCTCGACGTCCGCGGGGTCTGCCATCCGGGCGACGCCGCCGCGCTTGCGGATGTCTGCCGGCACTGCCTCGAGTGCCATGACGGCGACTGCGCCCGCGTCTTCGGCAATCCGGGCCTGTTCGGGGTTGACGACGTCCATGATGACGCCGCCCTTTTGCATCTGTGCGAAGCCGCGCTTGATGAGATCGGTCCCACGTCGGAGTTCTTCGAGATCTGTGGTCTCGGCCATGGTGTGGCGTTTTCACCCACGGCACTTACACGTATCTGTTGCGGACGAGCCGTTAGTTATAACTCGTTTATCAGACTGACTCACTTTCAACCACAGTTCTCTTATTCGCGGTATTGTTTGAACGTGGTTCGGAAATTCTGCCACTACCGGTAACCGCTACTGTTTTGCGGATTCATCCCATCGAACCGGACGAAATCGATGTCAACGTCGACTAGGCCGCAGATTCGCGACCGTAACCACCGGTTGCCGCGATACCTCGCGCCAGTCCCGCGACTACTCGAGAACCTCGGGCTCAGATTCGCCTGGCTCGTCGTGGCGATCAACCTCCTCGGGACGGTCTTTGGCTTCTGGTACTACTCCGGCCAGTTCGCCCAGACGCCGGCCGTGATGTGGCCCTGGGTGCCGGACAGTCCGATGGCGACGCTGTTTATCGCGCTGGCTATCGCCGCCTGGAAACTCGGCCACGAACTGCCGTGGCTGACCGCGCTCGCGTTCTTCGGGAACATCATTCTCGGGCTCTGGACGCCGTACACCCTGCTCGCGTTCTACGACTCCTACTCGTATCTCCACCCGCTGATGTTCCAGTTCCTCTTCTGGAGTCACCTCGGGATGGTCGTCCAGGCGCTCGTCCTCTACCGGATCAGCGACTTCCCCGTCTGGGGGGTTGCTGTTGCACTCGGCTGGTATACCAGCAACCTGATCGTCGACTACTTCATCCCGATCGTCGGCGACCCGCACCACACTGCAATCCCGGTCGCGCGAGACGAACCAATGTTTCTGCAGGCCGACGCCCTTGGCGTCATCGCCGCCGGCGAAGTGACGTTTACGCTGCTCGCGCTGTTTCTCGCGCTCGCGATTCGGGTGAAACAGTGTGAGGCTGCACTCGAACAGCAGCACGCAACAGCCTGACGAGTCTCTCGTTGTTCGTGCTCCGGTCACTCCTCGAGTTCCCGTGTTCGAACACGGTAGTACTGTCCCTGGTACTCGTAGAGTCCGTCTGAACCACGCCCGAAGACCGGATACGTCGCGTCGTACTCCTCGAGACGAACCGCGGAGACGTCGTGTTCGTCCGCGAGCGCGATCGCATCCCAGAGCTGTTCGAACCGAAGCAGTTGCTCCGTAATGACGTGCTGGGGATCTGCATTGCCCTCGTCGCTCGGTTCGTCGACCACCTCGAGTTCGAACGCGGCGAGACGATGATACTCGTCGTCGGAGTCACCACGGGTGGAGTGTGCGACAAGTGTGTCACTATCTTCGTCAGCACTGTCGCCATCATCATCGCCGGCGTCGTCGCCGTCACCGTCGATATCGTCACCCGATTCGAGTTCGACCTCTTCGATCGCGTCCGTCGGCTCGAGTGTGAGTGCAGCGGATTCGAGTTCGAACGTCGTCGCGAACGCCAGGATTTCGTCGTCACGGCTGTCTTCGAACCAGCCGCGAGCGCGGAAGGCGTACGTCCCTGATCCGACGCCGACGAGCGTCAATTCCTCCGTTCCGCCGCCCGACGCGATTCGGTCGCCGTCCAGTATACCGTCGTTATCGGGGGTGACGGTCCAGGTGTGTTGCTCGCCGGGTTCGACGGACATCAGCGGATCGGGGTGTCCGAGCGGCGCAACCCGGTACCATTCTCCGTCGACGTACTTGTCAACGCGCCAGTTGTAGAAGTTCGTCGCCAGGGTCTCGTCCGAATCGTTCGTGAGGCTGAACTCGACCGTTGTTCCCTCCTCGACGGTCCGAGCCGACGGCTCGAGGTACGTGGGTTCGGTTTCGGGGTCGATGGCGTCGTAGCAGACGACACGGTCGACTGAATCGCCGTAGTCGGGACAGGGTGGGTGCTGGGCGGTTTCGGTTCCGTTCCCGTCTTCGTTTCCGCTCGCGTTCTCGTCTCCGTCTCCATCTTCGCCCTCGCTGCCGTTCCCATCTGGCTCGTCCGAGCCGTTCTCTGCCGTTGCCTCCGGGTCGCTGTCCAGGCAGCCGACAACGGCCCCGAAGCCCGCCGCACTGAGTCCGAGCAGGTGGCGTCGATCGAGTTTGTCCATGCAGTCACTGACGCAATTCGATAACAAAACAGTACGGCTAACTGAAACGATCGTTTGACCACCATCACAGCAGTTGTTGCTCCCTCACTAGTGGCCGCTACGCGACTACGCGACGACTGCCGACGGTAACTGACACGGCGTTCCAACGGGGACAGACGGCACGGCCTCTCACCCACTCAGTTCCGTTGGGAAGGTGAACAGTCGTAGCAGCGGAGACAGGTGTTTATGCCCGGTGACGATGTCGAGTCGCGTAGCATAGCACGTCGCGGCATCCAATCGCGTCACATCCTGAGAGGACCAATCATGTCTGGCCAGACTGCGGCACACGAGACCGAACCCACTGCCGACACAGCCACGATCAGGTTGGACGGCCTCACCAAGCAGTACGGCGACGTCATGGCCAACGACGCAGTTATCTTCGCCGTCGAACCCGGCGAGATATTCGGCTACCTCGGGCCGAACGGCGCAGGAAAGACGACGACCATCCGGCTTCTCCTCGGCCTGCTCAAGCCGACCGCCGGCACCGCAACCGTGCTCGGTGCAGATATTCGCGACCGACGAGCGCTCACCCAGGCCAAAGCCAACGTCGGCTACCTCCCGGACACGCTCGGGTTCGAAGAACGGCTAACCGGCCGCGAGGTACTCGAGTACTTCGCCCGACTGCGGGGAGACGAGCGACGGGACGAACTGCTCGAACTGTTTCGACCGCCGCTCGACAAACCAGTCGAAACCTACTCGCACGGGAATCGCCGGATGCTCGGTATCGTCCAGGCGTTCATGCACGATCCCGATCTCGTGATCATGGACGAACCGACATCGGGTCTGGACCCGCTCAAGCAGGATCGGTTACACCGCTTTCTCGAGGACGAACGCGACGCTGGAACGACCATCTTCTTCTCCTCACACGTTCTCAGCGAAGTCCAGCGCGTCTGTGACCGCGTCGGGATCATCCGCGACGGCGAGCTAGTTGCACTCGAGACCATCGAGGAGTTACTCGAGCGAGGCGGAAAGGACGTTCGAGTGCAACTCGCGAGACCGGTCGATCCGGACCAGTTCGTCACGGCGGAGATGATCGACGTCGAACTCGTCGACCGAACGGCTCGATTTACCTATACGGGAGAGGTGATCGAACTACTCGAGCACCTCGTGCAGTACGACGTGACGGACGTCGATATCGGCGATCCACAGCTGGACGAGGTGTTCAAACACTACTACGGGACCGACTCCCAGGAGACCGGATGACCGCAATCTTGCGCACCGAGTCGGGGCGGCTGCTGCGCGGGACACTGTTGCTGACCGGCCTACTCGTCGTTCTGTCGGCGTTCTTTCTCGTCGTCTTCCCGAGTATCCAGGACGAAGCAGCGCTGTTCGAGGAGGTGTACCCGGAGTACATACTGGCCCTGCTCGGCGTCGAAGAGCTCCACACGATCGAGGGTTTTCTCGGCGGGTACATCTTCCCGTTCGTCTGGGTGCTCCTCGCTGGAATCTACTTCGCCTACGTTAGCGCCGGCATGATCTCGAGAGACGTTCGAACGCGACGCATGGATCTCACCCTCTCGAGTGCCGTCTCTCGTGAATCGGTCGTCCTCCAGAAGATCGGGGCGTTGTGGGTTCCACTGGTCGCGCTGTCGCTCGCCTTGCTCGGCACGCTCCTGCTCGGTGTGTCCCTTCTCGGGGAGTCGGTCAATCCAATTGCGCTCGCGATGGTCCACGTGCTCGGCGTCCCGTACCTGCTCGTCTGTGCCGGCATCGGGATCGTCTTCTCCGTCGTCCTCGATCGGGTCGAAACCGCCCAGGCCGCCGCGCTGGGACTGGTGTTCGTTCTCTGGCTCGTCGACGGCCTCGCCCAGCTGAACCCGGATTTCGAGTGGGTCGGTACGGTGACGCCGAGTCGGTACTACGATCCGACGGCGATCCTCATCCACGAGGAGTACGCGCTCCTCGACGCCGGACTCCTCCTCGCAGCCTTTCTCGCCCTGGTGGGCCTCGCGACCGCCTACTTCGTCCGGAGGGATCTCTGAGGGGGCGACCATGACGGCCATCCTCCGCATCGAATCCAGAAAGCGGGTTCGTGGGTCAGTTATCTTGCTTGCCGTCTTCGCGGTGCTGTCGGCGCTCTACTTCTCGATGTTCCCCGGAGTCCAGGAGGAGATGGACGTCTTGGAGGACGCCTTCCCAGGGTTCATGTTCGAGCTGTTTGGGATCGAAGAACTACACACGATCGAGGGCTTCATCGCGGCGGAGATCTACTCGTTCTTCTGGATTCTGCTCGTCGGCATCTACTTCGCGTACGTCAGCGCCGGTCTGATCGCGGGCGATATCCAGGACCGGTCGATGGATCTCACCCTCTCGAATCCGGTCTCCCGCGAATCGGTCGTCCTCCAGAAGCTCGGGGCGCTCTGGGTTCCCCTGGTTGCGCTGAACGTCGGGGTCGCACTCATCGTCTACGTCAGCGCACTCGCTATCGGGGAATCGTTCAATCCTGTCGCCCTCGCGATGGTCCATCTCCTCTCGGTTCCCTATCTGCTCGTCTGTGCCGGAATCGGCCTCGTCCTCTCCGTCGGGATTGACCACGTCCGAAGCGCACGAGCGGCGGCGCTGGGTGCTGTCATCGTCCTGTGGCTAGTCGAGGGCGTCTCGAGTCTGGACCCTGACTACGAGTGGATCGGTGCCGCCGCACCGACCCGATACTACGATCAGACGGCAATCCTCGTCCACGAGGAGTACGCACTCTTCGATGCCGGCGTTCTGCTGGTCGGGTTTCTTGCGCTGATCGCTCTCGCGGTGGCGCTCTTTGTCCGGCGCGACATCTGACGCTGCACGCCGTCGTGACTCGGACCCGACTCGGTTCGTCAGCCACTCCAGTCTCGGGTACTGCCTGACGCTCGTCAGCCACGGTACTCTCGAGTACTGCCCGCCGCTCGTCAGCTACTGCAATTTCGGGTGCTGGCCGGAGTGACAGTCTGCGTGCGGTGACCGTAGGGTCGTCTTATTTCGAACCCGGACGTGTACGTGGGTCCCATGACACCGAACCCACCAGATCGGGCGACTAACCCAAACTGGCGAGACCAGCCGAACTGGCCGACCCGCCGAACCGTACTCGAGTACACCAGTGTAACGGCGACGCTTGCGACCCTCGCGCTCCTCGGTGGGTCAGTTGCTGCACAGGACGGTGACGAGGTCGGTGCGGACGACACAGACGAAGCCGATGGCGAGACCGCGACCGATGACGGCCCAGCGTACAGCCACTGGCTTCCAGACGACGACCCACGCGAACTCGAGTTCGTCGCCGTCGACTGGGCGACACTCGACGAGTACGCCAGCGACGAACTCGAGGAGGCGCAGCCGGACGACGAAGTCCCGCCGGAGTACGAGGCGGATCCGATGATCGCCCCGGTTTCGGAGGGAGCGCTGTCGGCGTATCTCTTCGTCGGGTTCGACCTCGCGCAGTTTGGGATCGGCCGGCTCCTCGACGACGACGAGATGTTCGACTCGAGCGTCTCGACCCTGCTGCAGACGCCCGATACGTACGTCGTGCTCGGCGAGATCGACCCTGCGGAGATCGACGAACGCCTCACCGCCGAGCCGGCGGCCGAGTTCATCAGCCAACTCGAGCGAACGGACGAGATCGACGGCTACGAGGTGTATACGCCCGTCGAAGACACAGCGGGGACGGCGATCGCCGTCGGTGACGATGCGCTCGTCGTCGTCGACGACGAGGCGGTCGATGCGCTGGCCGTACTCGAGTCGACGATCGGCGCTGCAGGAGGGACCGCTGATCGGGCAGTCGACGGCTCCGAGTCGTTCGCGTGGGCGCTCGAGACTGCCGGCGGGGGCGATGTCGTCGTCGGCCAGTTGGGTGCCCCCGCGGAGTCGGCGGCCGCTGCAGACGACGCAGATCCGCTCGTCGACTTCGCGTACCCGGCACTCGAGGGTGCCGAGACGATCGTCTCGTCACTTACCATCGAGGACGAGGAGACATCCACGGGCAGCTTCGCGGCGGTCATCGACGATCCAGACGAGACCGAGCTCGCGGGCGTGCTCGGTGCCTCCGGGACGGACCAGTCGGTCGACGTCGACGAGAATCGAGTGACCGCGACGGCAACGTGGCACGAGGAGGATGTCGCTGTTGCACGCGAGCCATAGGTGCGAGAAATCAAGAGACCGCTCAGGACAGGCGAAACACGACTCGAGTCGAGCCGGGTTGCTCTCGTTCGAGTCGGTTGGTCGAGTTACTCGAGTACGACCACAGCCGACTCCGTCTCGATCATCTCACCCTCGCCGGAGTAGGTGCGCTCGCGTTCGATCTCGAACAGGTCGGACTCGAGCTCCTCGTCGGCGACGTGGAGCGCGGTGGCGGTGCCGTCGTCGTCCGCCTCGATCTCGTACTCGCCGCTTTCGATGCCGGCGTCGATCTCGCCGACCTTGGAGCCGAACTTCGGCCCGAGCGTCGAGTAGTCGAGGTCGATCGAGGCGATTTCCGTGGTAACCTCTGGCTCCGACTCGAGCACAGTGAGGTCCTGAACGTGCATCACGTCCTGGATGGCGTCCTCGAAACCTTCGATCGGGCCGTAGACGGCGACCGATTCGAGGTCGGCGTTGAGCGGGAGCTGATTCTCGCTCTTGTAGCGCCGGAGCGCGCCGATGACCTCGAGTGCGGTTTCGCCGGCTGCGAGGTCGGCGTCGTAGCCCTGTGGGGTGGGCCAGGAGCGGGTGTGGATGCTCGTTGCCTCGAGGTCGCTGCTGTCTCGCGGCTCGCTTTGCTCACCGCTCGACGTATCCGAGGCGCGTGGCGCCTCGCCTGCGTACACAGCCTGCCAGATCTCCTCCGTGACGTGCGGGAGGAACGGTGCCCACAACTCGAGGAAGGTCCGGTGTGCCGTCCGCAGTGCGTACTGCGTCGAGGGGTTGTCTTCGCGGCCCTTCGCGATCTCTAAGTAGTCGTCACAGAAGGTGTTCCAGAAGAACGTTCGCAGGCGGTCGCGGGCCTTGGCGAACTCGTACTCCTCGAACTGCGTGGTGAGTTCTGCGACGGCGTCGTCGAGTTCGGCGAGCAGCCAGCGGTCGATGGGCTCGAGTTCGTCCGGCTCCTCGGGGTCTGCGGGAGCGAGGGTGTCGACGAGCTTCGAGGCGTTCCAGAGCTTGCGCAGGAGCTTCTCGCCGGCGCGCAGATCCTTCTCCTGGTACGGGAAGTCGTCGCCGACGGCGGCGCTCGCCGCCCAGAAGCGAACGGCGTCGACGGGGTAGTCGGCGAGCACCTCGTCGGGTTCGACGACGTTGCCCTTGGACTTGGACATCTTCTCGCGGTTCTCGTCCAGCACGTGGCCGTTGATCATCGTCGCGTCGAACGGCACCTCGCCGGTATGCTCGTAGCACTTGACGACGGTGTGGAACAGCCAGAACGAGATGATGTCGTGGCCCTGGGGGCGCAGGTCGAACGGGTACAGTTCCGGCTTGTCCATCCGGAACTCCTCGGTCTCGTCGTCCCAGTCCCAGCCGGCGTTGATGAGCGGGGTCAGCGAGGAGGTCGCCCACGTGTCGAAGACGTCCTCTTCGGGGTCGAACTCGTCGTGGCCACACTCGGGACAAGCGTCGACCGGCGGCTCGTCCGAGAGGGGATCGACTGGCAGGTCCTCTTTCTCGGCCATGATCGGGTGGTCACACTCATCACAGTACCAGACCGGGAACGGAATCCCCGAGTCGCGCTGGCGCGAGATGAGCCAGTCCCACTCTAAGCCCTCGATCCAGTGCTTGTAGCGGGTGAACATCTTCTCGGGGTACCAGTCCATCTCCTGGCCGGCCTCGAGGTACTCCTCCTTGTGATCGAGGATTTCGACGTACCACTGCTTGGAGACGCGGTACTCGACGGGGGTGTCACAGCGCTCGTGGACGCCGACGGCGTGGGTGATCTCCCAGCGGTCGCGTAGATGGCCCTCGTCGTCCAGATCCTCGACGATGGCCTCACGGGCTTCTTCCGTCGAGAGCCCCTCGTAGTCGCCGGCGAGATCGGTCATCGTCGCGGACTCGTCGATGGCGACGCGAAGCGGCAGGTCGTGGGCCTGGTACCACTCGATGTCGTTCTGGTCGCCGAAGGTACAGCACATGACGACGCCGCTACCTTTCTCCATGTCGACGCGCTCGTCGGCGATGATCGGCACCTCGTGGCCGAAGATCGGGATCGTGGCTGTCTCGCCGACCAGATCCTGATTCTCGTCGTCGTCAGGGTGGACGAAGACGGAGACACAGGCCGGGATAAGTTCGGGTCGAGTGGTCGAGATGACGAACTCCTCGCGGTCCGTGCCGTCGGAGGCCAACTCGAACGCGATGTCGTTGAAGTGCGAGCCGCGCTCGTCGTCCTCCATCTCGACCTGCGAAATTGCGGTCTCACACTCCGGACACCAGATCGCGGGTGCCTTCTTGCGGTACTCGCGGCCCTTCTCGTAGAGGTCGAGGAAGGAGAGCTGCGAGATGCGCTGGACGCGGGGCTCGATCGTCTTGTAGGTGTTATTCCAGTCGATCGAGGTGCCGAGATCCTGCATCTTGTCCGTGAACTCGGCCTCGTACTCCGCACAGACCTCGCGGCAGAGTTCCTGGAACTCGCGGCGCTCGTAGTCCTGGTGGCGGATGTCGAGCTCCGTTTCGGTCAGTCGCTCGGAGGCGATGCCGTTGTCGTCGTAGCCGAACGGGTACAACACCTCGCCGTCTGCCATCCGCTGGAATCGGGCGGCGAAATCCTGCAGCGTCGAGCCGTAGAGGTGGCCCATGTGCAGACTGCCCGACACCGTCGGCGGCGGCGTGTCGATGGCGTAGACCGTGTTCGGGTCTCGCTTCGGGTCGCTCTCGTAGGCGTAAATTTCCTCGTCGACCCACTGGTCCTGCCAGTGGGACTCGACGGTTTCGGGATCGTAGCCGCTCTCGAGTGTGGGCTCGTGATGAGCCGTCTCGTCGGCCTGTGCTGGGTCGTCCATGCTCATGCTCTCACCGCCCGAATCGGGCGTCGTCGATACGTCGTCAGGGTGGTACGGCAGTGACTGTAATCCATCGGTGATACCGGTCGTTGCTCGGTGAATGCTGGTCGCCGACAATACATCCGTCGAAACAGGGTGGGTGATGGGGGGCTACGGGGCCCCTACGAACACCGTCTCGCGCGGGCCGTTGAACACGGACTGACGGACCACGTCTGCGATTGCGACCGCGACGGAATCGGTCATATACAATCCGTTTTGACGGCAGTACTGTTAGGTGTTTCGCGTCTCGTCTGTCGAACGAGGTCTTCAACAGGTGATCTCCGGTCATCGCTACGCATCGCTCACCGTGTCGCTCGCGTGAAGAGCCAACGCGTCGCACATCCAACTAGTACGGCCGAACTGGTATGCCCATCCATCCTGCTAGAGCCTGTATGTGTGTGACGTGTCTTCGAACCGCCGGGTTCGATCGCTGGACAGTAGACCGGACGCGACCGCGTGACGACGCATGAACGGCGGGATCGCGTCCAGATACGCCGAGGCAATCGTTGCCAACAGCCGACTCGTCGTCGTCCTCGTGCTGGTTCTCACAGCCGTCATCGCGGCCGGAGCAGCAATCGGCGACGTCGAGGACGAGGGTATCGGCCAGTTCGAAACCGATTCCCCAGAGACGGCCGCACTCGAGGAGATCGACGACACGTACGATACCGACGACGGCGTCGTCGCCCAGCTCGTGATTCGCGATGAGGGTAGTGACGTCCTCACCCGCGACTCTCTCCTGGAGGGATTACGACTCCAGCAGGATGTGCGGGAGAACGAATCGCTCAACGAAACCCTCGACGACCAGGGCTTCCTCACCCTCGAGAACATCGTTGCGACTGGTGCCGTCTTCGAGGACCGCGCCGCCGAGGCGAACGGGCCACCGGATACGAGCGAGCCCACACTCGAGGAACAACTCGATGCACTCGAGTCCCGGTCGGACGACGAGGTCGAGGCGTTGCTCGCGGACGTGCTCGATCCGGATAGCGACCAGGAGCAGGGAGAGGACCCGTACGAGTTCCTGCCGACGGAGTACGAACCGGGCACGACCGACGCCGAGTCTCGAATCGGATTCGTCTTCCAGGCTGACGACAGTGGTCCCGACGACGAACCACAGGCAGCCTACGACGCGCAGGTCGAGATCGCCGACCTCGTCGACGATCGGTTCGACGACGCGTTCCTCTTCGGACAGGGCGTCACCGACGAGGCGTCGTCGAACGCGGTCGGTGACAGTTTCGCGATTATCACGCCCGTTGCGCTCGTTCTCGTACTGTTCGCGCTCGGAACGGCCTACAGAGACGTTGTCGACGTGCTGCTCGGTATCGCCGGCATCGCCGTCGTCATGGCCTGGGTCGGCGGCCTCATGGGCTGGCTCGAGATTCCGATGAGCCAGCTGTTGATCGCCGTTCCGTTTCTGCTGATCGGACTCTCGATCGACTACTCGTTACACGTCGTGATGCGCTCGCGGGAGGCGAGAACGGGGCAACTCGAGACGGGGCCGGGACAGGCTGAGGAGACTGAGACGGTGCCGGCGGATACTGACGGCGGCTCGAACCCTGCAGCAGGCGTCAGATCGGGGATGCAGTTCGGCCTCGCGAGCGTCGTCCTCGCACTCGCCGCGACCACGTTCTCGACCGGGGTCGGCTTCCTCTCGAACGTCGTCAGTCCGCTACCGGCGATTCAGGACTTCGCGATTCTGAGCGCTGGCGGGATCCTCGCGACGTTCGTCGCCTTCGCCGTCTTCGTGCCTGCGCTGAAGGTCGAGGTAGATGGTCTTCTCGAGAACCGTCTCGATCGCGACCGTCGCAAGCAGCCGTTCGGTCGCGGAACCGGACTCGTCAATCGGCTGCTCTCGGGCGTCGTCCAACTCGTCCAGCGGGCACCGGTCGTCGTCGTGCTGCTCGCCCTCGTGCTGGCCATCGGCGGCGCGTACGGGGCCACAGGGATCGACACCGAGTTCAACGAGGCCGACTTCCTGCCGGAGGACGCGCCGGAGTGGGCCAAGTCGCTCCCCGGACCGCTCGCACCTGATACGTACACGATCAGCGCCGAGGCCGAGTACCTCGGTGAGAACTTCCAGGAGCAAGGTCCGGGCAGTCAGAGTCAGATTCTGATACGTGACGCGCCAGCCGATCCAGCCACCCTGACCGCCATCCAGAACGCGACCAGTGAAATCGAGGAAAACAGCACGATCACCATCCAGGCGGACGGTAACGCCGCAATCGACAGTCCCGTCTCGGTCATCGACGACCTCGCGGCAGAGAACGACACCGTCGCCGCCGAACTCGACGAGCGAGATACGAACGGGAACGGGCTTCCAGACGAGGATGTCGCTGGCTTCTACGACGTGCTGTACGAGGCCGACGAAGACGCCGCCTCCGCAGTGCTCTCCCGGACCAGCGACGGCGACGGCGAGTACGAATCTGCCAGGCTACTCGCAAGTGTCCGCGGTGACGCCGCCGCACAGGATATCGCCGAGGACACGCGCGAACTCGCCAGCGTGATCGAATCCCAGTCTCCGAGCACCGCAATCGCGACCGGCGGCCCGGTGACGACCGCCGTCGTCCAGGACGCGCTCCTCGAGACGCTCGTCCAGGCGTTCGCCGTCACGCTGGTGGTTATCCTCGTCTTCCTGACGGTCCTCTACTGGGTCCGCCATCGGGCACTCTCACTCGGCGCGATCACGCTCGCACCGGTCGTCGCCGCACTCGCGTGGCTTCTGGGAGCAATGGCCGTCCTCGATATTCCGTTCAACAGCGAGACAGCCGTCATCACCAGTCTCGCGATCGGACTCGGCGTCGACTACAGCATCCACGTCGGCGAACGCTTCGTCGCCGAACGCGAACAGCAACCGACACTCGAGTCCGCCCTCGCTGCGACGGTGACGGGAACGGGTGGCGCGCTGCTTGGAAGTGCGCTGACGACGGCGGCTGGCTTCGGTGTGCTCGCGCTGGCGCTGGCACCGCCACTGCAGCGGTTCGGGCTCGTAACGGGTGTGAGCATCATCTTCGCGTTCGTCGCGTGCCTGACGGTGTTGCCGTGTCTGCTGGTGTTGCGAGAACGGGTGTTGGATCGGGCCTGAGCCGGTTCGCTGTCCGTCTAAACGTCGTGGCACGGCCGCCGACGATGCGATACGACCTACACCGAATCGGAGTCGCCCGAGTGCGCACGGACCCACAGTTCGCCAATTCTGGAGAGCCGCGTTCTGTAGGACTTGCCGTGTTCCTCGCGCTCGATGTATCCCTTGCCGCCCGGCCCCAGCCGGTCGACGTTGTAGATGACCTTCGAGCGGAAACTGTCGGTGTACTCTTCGTTCAGTTCGCGGGCAAGTGACTCCGCGAGTTCCGAGACCGAATCGAACTCGCCGTCCTCGCCCAGTTTGTAGAGGATCAACTCTTCGAACGGCTTGACGTTCGAGAACGAGGTGACGGGAAGTTCGACGATGTGCGCGCCGTCGATCTCCTTCGCGCCAATCGTGGTGCCGCGCTCGTCGAACTCCGAGAGGAGGTCGCGGGCGCTCTCGAGACGGTCGTCGATTTGGTCGTCTTCGACGGCACCGTTCTTGAGTTCCTCGAGGAGCCGACTCTGCTCACGGAGTTCCTCCGCCAGTTCCGTCTCCAGGTACTTTTCGGGAGCCGTGTAGTAGGTGTGAATCTGCTCGCGTTCGTCCTCGCGTTCGACCATCAAGGAGTTCGCGGCCGTCGCGAACGCGAAACTCACAGTGCGGGGCATCGCGGCGACGTTGACCCAGACCTCGTTGCCGGCGTCGAGTTCGGCGGTGATCAGGTCGTAGGCCTGCTCGAACGCCTCGTCGTAGTCGTAGACATCTTCGAGAACGAAGCGCTCGGTTTCGGCCCCGAGCAGGCTCCGGAAGTCGGTTTCGAGTTTCTCAGAGAGGTGCCGAGAGTACTCGACGTTGGCCTCGCTGCCGACCGCGCCCTCCAGTAGGATGACGCTGTCGACGTCGATCTGATCGCGTACGAGCGGGGCGATCAGCCGGTCGTAGTCGAAGCCGACCGGGACGATGTGTGTTTGCATAGTCCCGACTTGGACCGGTCAGCCCCTAACAGTATTGGATTTTGGTGGTCAGGCGTCCGCGTCGCTCGGCTCGTCCGCTCCTGCTGCTTCGTCGGGAACGTCGTCCTCGAGGACGCCATCCGTCTCGGCTGCATCCGCACTGCCGAGATCGATCGTTTGAACCAGCGCTGCGATCGTCTCACGGTCGCGCTCCGGGTTCACGTCGAGATCCAGTCCGAGTCCGGATCCGGGTCCGCCGACAGAACCGTCCGCTCGATCCGCGACGGACTCGAGTGGCAACACGCCGCCTGCGACCCCGTAGCTCTCCGCGGTCGGCCAGACGGCGACGTTCGCTTCGGCGGCGATTCGGTCGACGCTATCGGGCGTTCGGTCCGGATCGACCGCGTAGCTCGCGTCGAGCACGTACCACTTTCCGGCAGCGCCGTTCGGCCCTTCGAACTCGAGTATGTCTCGCGTTTCCTCGACGGTGAGGCCGTCGTCGGCGACGGTGTCGACGAACTGGGACTTGGCTTTGGGTGCGGCCTTCGAGAGGGCGGCGTCGGGGGCGATGCCGATCGTCGACAGTGCTGGCGAGATTGAGAGATCGACGGCAAAGAGCGACCTGACGGGGAGGTCGCCCGCGCCGATCGCAGCGGTCGCCGGTTCGTCGAGGGGTTCGTAGAGCGTCGTCTCGGCGGTGATCGAGGCGACGAGCACGCTCGTCTTTCCGGAGCGAGTACCGAGTAGCTGCCACTCGTCGGCGAGCGAGGAGGGGAGATCGGTTGGCATTGGAGCGTGATAGAACGAGGAGGCCTTTCGGTGTGTCGCTCTGCGGGCTACTGCCCGTACGGACCTGCGAGATGATGGTCGCCAAGCGTCCCGAGTAACAGCTCGAACCGTATTCAATCGCCGCTAGTCGGCGCGCAACCCATCGAAGTACAGCGCCCGCTCCTCGTCCGCTGCCGGGGTCGTCACCAGCGACACGCCGACCGTACCGACGAGTCCGAGCCCCATCCCGACGATCCCTGCCGTCCACCCCGCGTAGGAGCTCGGCACAATCGCTGTGAACAGGCTCGCGAGGTAGAACAGCTGACTCGCCAGAATACCCGCCGTCATCCCCGCGCGTGTCGTCCGTCGCCAGTAGAGCGCCACTAGCACCGGCAGCGCAAGCTGTGCGAACTCGCTGAAGGCCGCATCACCCAGTTCGAACAGCGTCGCCGGATTCACCAGACTCACCAGGAACGACGCCGTCGCGAAGACGACCACGCCAACCCGCGCGACGAAGTCCTCACGCTGTGCTGAAATCGACTGGATATCGGACCGGTACTCGAGTACCGGCCGGTAGAGGTCCCGCGTGAAGTACGACGAGCCGGAGAGCAACATTGAGTCCGAGGAAGACATCATCGCGGCCATCGCGCCGGCGATGACGAGCGCGGCGAACCAGACGGGGGTGTACTCGGCGAGGACGATTGGGAGGACGTTCCCGCCCTCCGGAATCGTCACATCGAGGCCGCGTGCCCACGCGCCGATCATGAACGAGGGGACGAAGAGGAGGACACAGAGGATGGGCCAGAGGGCGAACGACCGTTTGAGGACGGTTCGAGAGCCGGCGGCGAAGAAGCGCTGGTTCACCTGCGGAAACATCGCGACGCCGAAGCCGATCGTGATCGCGGTCGAGAGCATCCACTGGGGCGTGTAGTAGTCACTGCCGAGTGCGAGATGCTGTGCTGCCTCCGCCTCGAGTGCTGCAGTCGCGCTCGTTGGTCCGCCGACGACAGCGAGCAGCCAGAGCAGGGCCACCCAGGTTATGACGAGCATGAACGCGCCCTGGAGGGTGTCGGTCCAGGCGATACCGCGCATGCCGGCGAGGACGACGTACAGGATCATGAATACCGTAATCAGCCCGGCACCAGCCCAGTAGGGGATTGCACCCCCCGTCAACGCTGTGAGCGCGGTGCCAGCGCCGACCTGCTGGAGCATCACGTAGGGAAAGAGCCAGACGAGGCTGATTCCAGCCACGAGTCCGCGGAACCACGTCGCACCGAACCGGTCGCCGAGCATCTCACCGAGTGTGACGTAGCCGTGGTTCTGGCCCAGCAGCCACTGTTTGTAGCCGATTACGTACCAGAGAATCGCGAAGATGATGCCGTCCATCAGCCCCATGACGAGCACCCACTCGGGGCCTTGCTGGTAGGCGATGTTTGGTCCGGCGAAGAAGGTAAACGCCGACAGAAGCGTCGCGAAGGTAGTAAACAGGAGAACGATCGTGCCAAAGGTTCGACTCGCGAGATAGAAGTCCTCTGCCGTCCGATCGGCTACCCGGTAGGCGACGAGTCCGATCGCGAGTGCGAGAACGAGGTAGCCGACGATGATGGCGAGTTGGAGCGCCAGCGTCACGGCTGGTCACCTCCGGTGTCGGTGTCGGTTCCGGTTCCGGTTCCCGAGGTCACATTACCGGTCTGCGTCGTTCCGTTGGGTTCGATACCGAGCCCCCAGGCACGTCGGCTGAAGAGCCAGAAGACGACCGAGGCGAGTCCCATCCAGCCGATGTGCCACCAGAGCCACAGCGGGATGCCGGCGACCGTCCTCGCGTCGTCCCAGAGGAACCACGGAATCGCGAGCGCACAGAGCACGACCGCGACCGCGAGCCAGCCGACGAGTTGCAGATGGCGCATACGCTGTGGTCGACACGCCCGTGAGTAATAACTTTCCTTCGACACGCGGTATCGAAGACTGTCGTTCTTCAACGGGTAACGGCGGTGCAGTCGTGCGGTTTTCGCTAGCTAAAACGGCTCTTTCACGTAGGAAAAGGAGTATATGTGTCGGCAAGAGAATGGGAAGTAGACCGATATGGCCCGTCTGTTCCCACGCCGGTCCGAGACCACCGCCCAGGACGGGCAACCGCGTGTCGTCGACCTCGAAGGTGAAGATGCCGACGCCGTTTTCAGCGCGCTCTCCTCGACGACGGCCCGTCAGATCTACTCCTGTCTCGACGACGATCCCGGTACCCCAAGCGACATCGCGGACGCCATCGACTCCTCGATTCAAAACGTCCGATACCACCTGGAGAACCTCGAAGAGGCCGGCCTGGTCGAGGTGGTCGACACCTGGTACTCCTCGCGTGGCAACGAGATGAGTGTCTACGCGACGACCGACGGCCCGTTGATCGTGACGAGTGACGAGTCTGCGGGCTCGCAGCTCAAAACCGCACTCTCCCGGCTCATCGGCGGTATCGGCGCGCTCGCCGGCGGGAGCCTGCTCGTGCAGTACGGACTTACGCAGTGGCTCGGTCCGGATGGTGCGGAGACCTGGGGTGCAGGAGCGCCAGGCGACGAGGCAGCGCCGGCAGCTGACGGCGATTCGGAGACGGACGACGGGACACAGCAGGATGGCACAGCAGCCGACGGAGATGACGGCGGCGAAGGAGACGAAACGGCTGCAGATGACGAGAGCGACGATACAGCGGACGATGGAGATGGTAACGGCGACGAAGACGGGTTCGGAACTGCCGAAGCAGACGAGGAAGAGGATACAGACGACGCAAGCGCTGCAGACGATGCAGATGACGAAGCAGCCGATGACTCGACCGCTGGCGACGATGTCGACACCACGGCTGACTCGTTTGATACGGAATACCAGACAGACGGCGGCGACGGCGGGTTCGAAAACGTAACGGACGGCGTTGCAGAGGCAGCAGACCCCATCCTCGCGACGGTTCCACCGGGACTGCTCTTCTTCCTCGGCGGTCTCGTCGTTCTCCTGGGTGTCTCGGCCTACTGGTACTGGCGAGCGTATCAGCCGATGCAGTAACGCTCGGCAACGAACGGGGTTGCCTGCTCCCGGCTCCACTGACAGTGACAGACAGCACCGTGACTCCCCGTCCAGTCTCCGAACCCCACAGCGGTCCCGAATGTCAACAGCTATTTGCCGTTCACGACCCAAATCTTCAGTAACCCGGTCTCTGCACGCGACTCTCGCGTCACCGCGCCCCGTCTGGGGCAGATCTCCCATGGAAGACACCTCGAAATACCTCATTCACGCGGACGTCACGGCTGACGGGGTCGTCGAGCGCAGCGACGTCGTCGGCGCAATCTTCGGCCAGACCGAAGGCCTCCTCGGCGACGAACTCGATCTGCGCGACCTCCGTCAGTCACAGAAAGTCGGACGCATCGACGTCGAAATCGCAAGCACACAGGGCCAATCTCACGGCAGCGTCACCATCGCGACCAGCCTGGACAAGGTCGAAACCGCGACCCTCGCCGCCTCCCTCGAGACCATCACTCGAGTCGGCCCCTGCCGCGCGACACTCGAGGTCCGCGAGATCGAGGATGTCCGAGCGGCCAAACGAAAGGAGGTCGTCGACCGTGCGAAGGAACTCCTGCGGACCGGCTTCGACGACTCCGTCATGTCCTCCGAGGAGATTCTTGCGGAGGTGCGCCAGCACGTCCGCGTCGAGGATATTACAGAGTACGAAGGGCTGCCCGCCGGCCCGCGCGTCACAGACAGCGACGCGATCATCGTCGTCGAGGGACGTTCGGACGTGCTCACGCTGCTCAAGTACGGCGTGAAAAACGCCATCGCGGTCGAGGGGACGAACATCCCAGATGCCGTTGCCGAACTGACGAACCACCGCACCGTCACAGCCTTTCTCGACGGTGACCGGGGTGGTGACCTCATTCTCGAAGAGCTCTCGCAGGTCGGCGATATCGACTACGTCGCGTTCGCCCCATCCGGAACCTCTGTCGAAGAACTCGACCACCATCAGCTGTTCACCTCACTTCGGAACAAGGTCCCCTACGACACCGTCTCCGGGTTGAACGAGCCCCGCGAGGCGGTGGCTGCGACGGACGGCAGCTCGAGTCCAGCGCCGGCACGAACAAACGCCAAAACGGGCCTTGCCCGCAGTGGAACGCAGGTTGGGTCGACCGAACCGGAGTCTACACGGACTGCTGGGACGACCGACCAGACCGAGCGTGCTCGTGCAAACGTGAGTTCGACCGACTCTGCGACGGCTCCAGCGGACACCGCGGATGCAACGGCAACGGCAACGGAAACGGCACCGGGTGTCGGGGACGCAGCCCACTCCGAGGGAGACGGCCAACAACACCCCGAACCAGCGGCCGACGCTGAGTCGGATCCGAACGACCTCGAAACGGTCTACGAACACGCAACCGCGATCATCCGCTCGGACACGGACCGCGTCCGATACCTGGACGACGAGAACGACGTCATCGACGAAATCGAGGCGAGTGACGTGTTCGACGATCTCGAGGATCTCGAGTCGGTTCCGACGACGGTCGTGCTCGATGGCATCCTCAGTCAGCAGCTCCTCGATCTAGCGGCTGACCGCGGTGTCGAGCGGATCATCGCCAAATCGCTCGGGCAGTTTACGAAGCGGCCCTCGGGCGTGCAGATTCACGCGATTGAGGACGTAGCGAGTGAGCCGCCGAGCTAAGGAACGGACCAAAAGAGTGGACCAAGGGGTTGCGCTGCGGTACGTCGGTGCGTCGTATCGGATTTCTCTGTCGGACGCTGCCCAATCACTGATCAGCCGAGGAGCGCGCCAGAAAACACCACCAGCAACAGCGCACAGACGACCGCACCGGAGAGCGTCGCGAGGAAGTTGACCCCCTGATTGCCGAGCAGTGAGCCCTCGAGTGTCGCCCCGAGTAGACTGTCGACGGTCATCCCGACGAAGCCGGCCGCGACGATGATCGCCGCGCCGAGGCCGCCGACGGCGGGAAAGAGCAGGTAGCTCAGTCCGCCGACGATGGTCGCACCGGCGAGGCCGGCGACCTCACCCTGCCAGGTCACGCCGCCGTCGGTGCCGGGTTCGACCGGCTCCAGCGTGGTGATCAGTCGTGGCGTCTCGAAGACGCTCCCGACTTCACTCGAGAGGGTGTCGCTCATCGCGGTCGCGACGGAGCCGGCGAAGGCGAACAGAAAGAGGTCGGCGGTGACCGGTAACAGCCCGGCCAGACTCGCGGCGTAGCCGAGAACGGCGGCGATGGCGACGGCGGCGTTGCCGAGAACGTTGCCGCTGCCGCGAGCACCGTTGTTGTCCTCGGCGACGCCGAGTTCCTCCTTACGGCCGTAGCGGAACTTCGTCGAGAGGCCGCCGATGCCGAAGAAGGCGATGAGAACGGCGAACCAGGCGTAGCCGCCGAGGACGATGGTGAGCAGGCCGAGGAGGACGCCGGTGATCATGCCTGCGATGGAGGCCGTCTCGAGTGCGTACGAGACGTATCCCAGCAGGGCGGTGATCGCGAGTGCGAGGACGATGTCGACGGTTCCGAGGCCAGGATCGAGTTCGGCGAGCAGCCAGAGCAGAAAGCCGGCAGAGAGCATGACGACGGGATCGTCGTAGATCAGGAAGACATCGCGCAAGAGTGCCGCGAGAAGCGCCCCGCTGGCTGCGAGAAAGAGCACGCTCGGCAGGGCGGATTCGATGGTCGCGGTAGCCGCGGCGGTCCCAGGTCCGCCAGACAGTGCGAGCAGCGTCACGACCTGGCCGAGGACTGCGGCCACGGTCGCGACGAGACAGAACGCAGTGACCGCGAGCACGTCGTTCTCGGAGCGGGAACGAACGAGCCGTTCTGCGAGGTTGCCGTAGCCAACGAGGAGGACAGTGCCGACGAGAACCGCAGTCGACATCGAGGTGTTGAACGCGACGAGGCCGAGTGCAACGGCTGCGAGAACGAACGTGATGAGGCCGTACAGACGGCGGTCCTCGTAGTCTCCGGGATAGGCCACCAGCTCGAAGAGCGGGCCGTCCGTGACGAGGAACGCGCCGAGTAAGACCACCGCTGCGACGGCGGTCGCGACCTCGATCCCAGCGAGCGGCACGGCGAGTACCAGCGTACTCAGCGCCGCGAAGACGCCGGCTCGCCGAACGGGTGATGTCACGATACCGGTGTCTTTCTGTGGCGGTTACTTGAAGGTTCCCGAACACGCCGCCGCCTCGTTTCACGGGTGACAGGTCCTGTCCGCGCCGATCCCCAGACTGGGACTGTACAGCCAGTGAGAGTGACCCGTAACCTGTATAGTATCGGACGCGGAAGCCGACCTGTGGGACTGTACGAACGCTACCTGGCTCGCCGCATCAGCCGGGACGACGCCGCCCTCCCTGAGCACATCGCACTCGTCATCACCGAACGCGACCTGCTTGAACGCGGTGCCTACGAGACGCTCGTCGAGTTCTTCGACTGGGCGTTCGAGTACGCCGACCGCGTCACCGTTTACGTCAGCGTCCTCGACGCCGCGGCGGTCCCCGCGCTGCGACGCGAACTCGAGACGATCGAAGCACCCCGTGACGTTGCGGTCCGCGGACCGGACGACCGGGACCCAGCGGACGCGCCGATCCAGATCGGAATCGGCCTCGGTGGGAAACACGAGTTCACGAGTGCAGTCCAAACGCTCGCAGAACGCGTCGAGGAGGGAACGCTCGAACCGGACGCCATCGACGACGACCGTGTCGAGGACCATCTGGTCTTTCCCTCGGAGCCCGATCTGGTCATCAAAACCGGCGCAGAGCGGCTCTCTGACTTCATGATCTGGCAGTCCGTCTACTCTGAACTGTACTTTACTGACGTTAACTGGCGCGATTTCCGCAAACGAGACTTCCTGCGCGCTGTCAGGGAGTACTGCAATCGCTCACGGCGATTCGGTCGGTAACGTCACCTTCGCGTGCACTGTACGTCTCTCGCCGCTTTCGCGTTCTTCAGCAATTCAGCCAATCCTCATGTTCGCGCGTCGCTCCCATTGTTGGTCCTCGTGTTCGTCCTCGTCTTCGTGTCCGTCACAGTCTCACCTCTGTCTTGATCCCAACCGCCATCTCACTCTCGACCGTGGCTTCTCGCTACCCCGACCGCGTTCGGGCTGCTGACTCACACCCCTCAGTGACGGACACCAGTAGCGACTCCGACTGCGGGTGCTCGAACGCGACCACTGGATCGTCCATTCGAACGATCTCCGATCGCGCATCGTACTCGAGTATCCGGTGGTCGTCGAGTTTCGGCAGGATGTTGTGGACGAGTTCGGCCGTGACCGTCTCCTGTGGATCGTCATCCCACTGGCTGGTGCGTTCGGCGAGCCAGTCGACTGAAACGGGTGCGTCACACGCGGAGAGGACGTGGAGGACGACGCGCAGCCGGCTGTTTGCCAGAAGCGCATACGCGTCGTCGAGTGCAACGTCCGTCAACCGTACGAACCGTTCGACGTCGACGGGAGCGGTGGCAGACGACATTCAGCTACTATTGTCATACTAATTAATAAAATACTTCTGGTTATCTGGACAACACGTTTGGCCGCAAACAGGCAGTGCAGCGGTGTGCAGTATAGGAACAACTGCAACGATTCACACACTGATCGCCGAGCAGGCTGGCGATCAGGTGTGCAGTGACTTGCAGTGGCTACTATAGCTCGTCTTGAAAGAACCCGGCTTCAGGTCAGTCTGCTGCTCGGCTACTCGAGTCCAGCCCGTCGTCGCTCGTTGTGGTCTCACCGGAGTCAGCAACGGCCGTCGTCTCCCGGTCGACACCCGCAGGACGTTCACCAACTGGGAGTGAATCACGGAATCGATTGACGACCGCCTGTGCGTCGGTTAGCTCCGGTTCGCTGACCGCCCCGAGCAGGGCAATCGCGCGCCGAGCGCGCGTGCGCCGCCAGGATTCCTTGCGGTGTTCGTAGGTTCGAATTCCGCGCAGGAAGTCGGCTTTCGAGAACTCGGGCCAGTAGGGCGTACAGAAGAACACGGCTGCCTCGTTGCCGTTCGCGTGCCAGGGGAGGAAGTTCGATGTTCGTTCCTCGCCACCGGGACGAATAATCAGATCGACGTCTCGAACTGGCTGATCGTACAGCCGTTGTTCGATCGTCTCGACATCGATTTCGTCGGGGTCGATTTCGTCCGCGTTGACATCTCTTGCGACGCCGCGAGCGGCTTCGAGCAGTCGTGACCGACCGCCATAGGCGAGTGCAATGTTGAGTACGAACTGATCGTACTCCTGTGTGCGGCGCTCGGCATATGCAACGGCGTCCCGGACGTGTTCAGGGAGCAGGTCGATTTCACCGATCGCCTGGATACAGACCTCGTTGTCGTGCACCCGTTCGGCGTCTGCGAACTCGGTCAACTTCTCACAGAGCAGTTCGTACAGCGCCTCACGCTCGTCTTCAGGGCGATTGAAGTTCTCCGTGGAAAAGGTGTACAGCGTCAACTCCTCGACGCCGATATCCTGGCACCACTCGAGTACCCGCTCGGTCGTATCGGCACCGGCGCGGTGGCCCTCGTGGGCGTCGCCGCCGTGCTGGCGGGCGTACCGTCGGTTCCCGTCCTGAATCACGGCGACGTGGGTTGGTGCACCGGAAATCTCACGGGAGAGCAACCGCTCGTACGCTGCATCGACGCGTCGACGAAACCACCGCTTCATCAGTCAATGAGACGGCGTCGGGGACTATGTGTCTTGTGTGGTATTCTCCGACAGTGAAAGTATGCGCAAGGGTAACACACATGTCTCCACTGCCGGTGAGTGGGCGACTGCTCCGGCGTTGTTCCGGCTGCTGTGAGGCCATCGCTCCGTCGAACCGTGACGGCTATCAGTCCGCACGTTCTCGCTTCGACCAATGAGTAACGCGATCGACAACGATCTGTACCAGCGGACCAAGGCGCTCCTTGAACCGGGCGAGATCCAACTCAACGGCGCGATTGTTCACACCGAGTACGAGGGGAGCGAGGACGTCCAGATGATGCAAGCGACGATCGACATCGGAGACATTATCGCCGAACACTCAGGACATGATCCACAGGACTGCTACGTTTACTCGGGCAACGACGATACGGACTTCTCCTCGAATCAGCACCAGGGGCTCACGCTAGACGACGAGGAGTTCGTCTGGGAGTGCCAGCAACTGCTGCGAAACGGCAGTTTCGCCATCGTCATCTACTACAAGGGAAGCGCCGACCACGACGCTATTCTCGCGGATATCGAAGCGCTCGGCTTCGACGTAACCGGCGTCGAAGGCGACTGAGTCGTTCGTTTTCGCGTTCGTCCCGTACAGTCTCCGAATCGGACCACTGGCTCTTGGCTGCACCCATATGTTTTTATCCCTACTATTCGATGAGGGATCCATGTCCCTCCGGACGAACACACTCATCGCAGCGATCGGTGCCGCACTCATCGGCCTCGTTGTCTCGCTCCTCCAGCTGTCGCCCGGCTATGCAGCCATGCAACTCAGTGACGGACACTGGCAGTGGCTTCCCCGCCTCGGATCGACGGCTGAAACGATGGTGCTCTATCACGGCATCATCGACGCGACGGCCTTTCTCCTCGGCATTGGCGGTCTCTTCGGCCTCGGCTACCGATTCGGTGTCCCACTCGAGTCCAGCACGCAGTTCGGGTGCTTTGCAGTAGCTGTCGGCCTCGGGGCGCTCGCCGGTGCGCTGGTGCCAGTCGTTGTCGTCTTTGGTGCCGCGGTCTTCGCCGGCGGCTCGTCCATTTTTGCGACGGTCGGGCAGCTGTTCACGGTCGATTTCCCGTCGACGTTGCTGGCTATAGGCCGCCCACTCGGGTTCGGGATCCAGTCTGCGCTGGTCGGCTGCGCTGGCGCGGCGCTCGCGACGGTCGCCAACCGTGGTGACGACAATCGTGGTGACGAAGCAGTGCAAACAGGATCGGTGACGTAGCGACATCGACCCCGTTTCTCACCACTCGCTTCGAATTGCGATCCCGGTATAACTGACTTCGAGTTCACTACAACGGCGACTCCCCGCTGGAATCCATTTCACACAGTGATGGGAGACCCTCGTTCCGATCGGCCGGCGAATGCGGGTTCAGGTTCCAGTTCGAGTCCACAATCGAAGTCGGGATCAGAATCGACCCCACAGCCACTCTCCGTCGATCAGGCTGTCACCCTCCTCCGTGATCCACACCGTCGACTGGTGCTCGCCCATCTCGCCGATCACGAACGCCGACTGACCGTCAACGACCTGGCGAAAGCCAGTATCGACCGCGGTTACGAAGCGTCGATCCTCGACGTTCCGAGTCGGACCATCACGTCCGTCTTCATCTCGCTCCAGCACACGCACCTTCCGAAACTCGCCGACGCGGGTCTCATCGACTACGACAGCGCGCGCGGGCTGGTCACACCAACCGACACGTTCGAACACATACTGCCGTACCTCGAGTCGACTGTTGTACTCGAGTAGCCGATCGCTGTCGCAGTTGCGCCGAGTCTATACTCCGTTACTCCCGTCACTCTTCGTGGGCGGTCACCCAACCCCGAGTCGCTTATGCTCCGCCAGTCGTGACTCACCAGTATGAACGCCGACGTCGACCTCACGGATCGCGAGCGGGCCGTCGTCAACGCCTATCAGGGCGGCTTCCCCGTCGTGGAACGCCCCTTCGAACCTGCTGCAAGCGCCATGCGCGACCGCGGGGTCGATATTGATGAGACGGAGCTACTCGAGACGGTCCAGGATCTGGACGAGCGCGGTGTCCTCTCCCGGTTCGGCCCGCTGGTCAACGCCCAGGAAATCGGCGGTGCGGCGACGCTCGTCGCGATGCACGCCCCCGAAGACCGGTTCGACGAGGTCGTCGAGCAGGTCAACGCCCACCGCGAGGTCGCGCACAACTACGAGCGCGAGCACCCGCATCTGAACGTCTGGTTCGTCGTGAGTGTCGCAGACGAGCAGCGGGTCTCCGAGGTGCTCGCTGCAATCGAGGACGAAACCGGCCAGGAGACGTACAACCTGCCCAAGCAACAGGAGTTCCGCGTCGAGGCGAAGTTCTACGTGGACGGCCCACTCGATGGATCCAGTGAGAACGAGACGGACGCCGGCATCGATCTCACGAAACTGGGGCCTGACGTCCAGCTACGCGACGAGTCCACGCTGTCGCCCGCCGAACGTGACCTCGTCCTCGAGATCCAAGACGGCCTGCCGCTCACCGAGACGCCGTACGCCGACGTGGCTGACGCCATCGGACAGGAACTCGAGTGGGTCCTCCAAACCGCCAAGCGATTCGAGCAGGAGGGGAAGATCCGACGCATTGGCGTCGTGCCGAACCACTACGCACTCGGCTACACGGAGAACGGGATGACGGTCTGGAACGTCCCGGACGACCTTGTGGGCGAGGTCGGTCCCGAAATCGCCTCGCTGCCGTTCGTCACACACTGTTACGAGCGCCCGCGCCACGAGGGTGTTTGGCCGTACAACTTCTTCGCGATGACGCACGGCCGCAGCGAGGCAGAGAGCGAGCGCCGGATCGAGCAGGTTCGCGATACGATGACGGAGTATTGGGACGTCACGGACGAAGACTGGGACTCGCTGTTCTCGACGCAGATTTTGAAGAAGACCGGAATCAGGCTCGACGAGCGCGCGGCCGCGAATACGCGGACCGAGTAACTGACGCTCTCCCCATCTCACAGCACTACCGATGATTCCACTCCTCCACGACTTTGCCGACGCGACGGTGTTGATCTTCGGCGGCGGTCCCGTCGGCGCGCGGAAGGCCCGCCGATTCGCTCGAGAGGCCGAGGTGATCGTCGTCAGTCCCGACTTCGCAGCTAGTGAGTTCGGCGGCGCTGAACGCTGTCGTGCTACCCCCGCCCCCGACGAAATTCCGGGCTGGCTCGAGCGCACGACGCCGGCGCTGGTCGTCGCCGCAACCGACGACGAAGCGGTCAACGACGCAATCGTCACCGCGGCCCGCGAGCGTGGCGTCCTCGTCAACCGCGCTGATCGGGCCGGCGACCGCGACCCGGGCAGCGTCGTCGTCCCCGCGACGGTCCGCGAGGATCCCGTCGTCGTCTCCATCGCGACCGGCGGCACCGCTCCCGCGCTGAGCAAGTACCTGCGACAGGAACTCGAGGAGACACTCGAGGGCGCGGGCGAAATGGCGACGCTCTGTGGCGAGTTGCGCGCGGAACTCAAGGCACAGGAGGTGCCATCGGCCCGCCGGCGCGAGCTCGTCACCGATGTCGTCAATTCTCCGGCGGTTTGGACAGCTTTACGTGCTGGAGATCCGAATGCACGACAAGTGATTGAGGACGTGCTGGGCGAGGACTATCTATCGAAGGGTGAGCAGCCGTGATTCCGGCGGGTGTCGTCACCGCGGGTCGCGTCACACACGAGAGCGGGACCGTCGACGATCTCGCGGCCGCAAGTCCGGACAGCCAGCAGGCTGCCGTCGCGGATCTCTGCTCGGTGCCCGAGATCGACGAGGCGTACGTGCTCTCGACGTGCAACCGCGTCGAAGCATACGTCGTTTCCGCCGACCCCGTCATCGGCCGCACAGCGCTCTCTGAATTCTTCGCTGGTGTCGATGACGATGACCCACTCGTTATCACCGACCACGACGACAGCCTCACACATCTGCTTCGCGTCGCAGCCGGACTCGAGTCCGTCGTCCTCGGCGAGGACCAGATCATCGGCCAGGTTCGCACAGCTTACGAGGACGCCCGCGCCGCCGGTGGTATCGGCACCATGCTGGAACCGGCCGTCACGAAGGCGATTCACGTCGGCGAACGCGCCCGAACCGAGACCGAGATCAACGAGGGCGTCGTCTCGCTCGGCTCGGCCGCGACCCGACTTGCCGGCCAGACGCTCCCGCTCGAGGGCGCGAACGCACTCGTCGTCGGTGCAGGCGAGATGGGGCAACTGGCCGCACGCAGCCTCGCCGACGCCAGCGTCGACGAACTCGTCGTCTCGAACCGGACCGTCTCGCGCGCCGAACACCTCCTCTCGGACATCGAGCACGACGATGTTCGTGCGGTTCCACTCGAGTCCCTCGACACGCTCGCGACGAGCGCGGACGTGATCGTGGCAGCGACCGGCAGCGACGAGCCGGTGGTCGGCCGGCAGCACTTCGTCGGGACGGACGGCGAGGACGCTGCATCAACGCCCGAAGACGAACGCGTCGTCGTCGACCTCGGCCAACCGCGAGACGTCGATCCGGCGATCGACGCACTCGACGACGTTACGGTCTACGACTTAGACGACCTCGAGACGATTACCGAGGAGACGCGCGAGCAGCGCGCCGACGCTGCACGAGAGGTCGAGGCGATGATCGACCACGAGTTCGACCTGCTTTGTGAGCAGTACAAGCGCGCCCGCGCCGACGAGGTCATCGGCGCGATGTACGAATCCGCGGCCCGGATCAAACAGCGGGAGCTCGAGACGGCGCTCTCCCAACTCGAGGGCGAGTCGTTCACGCCGGCCCAGCGCGAGGTTGTCGAGGCGATGGCCGACGCGCTGGTGAATCAGTTGCTCGCGCCGCCGACGCGGAGTCTGCGGGAGGCCGCAGCCGAGGACGACTGGAGTACGATCAACACTGCCTTGCAGCTGTTCGATCCCGATTTCGGCGACGAGGATGGGCCGTCGCTGCTGGAACGAACGCAGGCTGCACAGCGCACGGAGGCGGCGTTCGAGGCGACTGACGACGACTGATCGGACTGCGGACTGCGAAATGCGGGCTGCGGGCTGCGGACTGATTTCTACTGATTGATTAGAAACCGGCTGGTAGCGATTGGACACTCGAGTACCCGCTGGTGCTGGAACCGGTCACTCACAACGGCGAGGCCGAAATCTACTGCTATCTTTGAACAGCGAGAGAATCCCACCGTTTACGGTGGGCGTGAATCACGTCGCTGGACGACACAATCTACTGTCGGTGGCAGGCTGGATATTCCACGATAATCCACACCATTAAGTTGGATTATCTACATAGGCTATACATGGCGATCGAGGTCACTCGAACCTATGTTGGTTCCATCCAGAACCAGCGACAGGTCTGCGATGGCCTCGATTCGCTCGGAGACGCCGCCTCGAAAATCTGGAACGTCGCACGCTGGACAATCGATCGCATCTGGGATGTAATCGGCGAGATCCCTGATGAAGGAACGTTGAAAGCGTACATGAAGAACCAACCGTGCTGGAAAGACCTGAACGCACAATCCAGTCAGAAAGTCATCGAAGAACTTTCTGACGCTTTCCAGTCGTGGTTCGACCTGCGACAGAACGACGCCAAGGCGAATCCGCCCGGCTACCGCAAACACGGCGACAAACGACCCAAGAGTACGGTCACGTTCAAAGCAGATGGCTTCAAACACGACCCCGAGAACAATCGCGTCCGACTGTCGAAAGGGTCGAATCTGAAAGAGACCTGGGCGGACTTCCTGCTCTGCGAGTATCAGACTCGTCCCGACGTTGACCTCACCGAAGTCAACACGGTACAGAACGTTCGTGCCGTTTGGAACGGCGACGAGTGGGAACTGCACTTCGTCTGCAAAGTCGAACTCGAAACCAACGATTCCGCAGGCGACGGCGTAGCAGGTATCGATCTTGGTATTACGAACATCTCCACGGTTGCATTCCCTGACGAGTACGTCCTGTTCCCCGGCAACTCCCTTAAACAGGACAAGCACTACTTCACGCGAGCAGAGTATGACACCGAGGGAGATAACGGCCCGTCTGAGAAATCGATGTGGGCGCGTCGAAAGCTCACAGAGCGGGAGACACACTTCTACCACGTCCTCACAGACACCATTATCTCCGAGTGTGTTGAACGCGGTGTTGGAACGCTGGCAGTGAGTTGGCCTGAAGACGTGCGTGAGTCCGACTGGGGGAAGACCGCCAACAAGAAGTTGCACTCGTGGGCGTTCGACCGCATCTATCAGTACCTCGCGTACAAGGGTGAGAGACGCGGTGTTGAAGTGCTGAAGGAAAACGAGTGGGACACCTCGAAAACGTGCTCACGGTGTGGCGACGATACGAGATCGAACCGCGTAGAGCGTGGCCTGTACGTCTGCTCGTCGTGTGCCTTGGTAGCCAACGCGGATTGCAACGGAGCGGAGAATATGCGCCAGAAGATAACTCCGAGTCCTCACGGCGAGGATAGGAGTAACGGCTGCGTGGCTCAGCCATCGACATACTTGTTCGACCGCGAGAGCGGGATGTTTCGTACGAGAGAACAGGTCGTGTCGTAGACCGGCAAATATCCCACCCTGCGGGACGGGAAGCCGCCGCCCTTGAGGGCGCGGAGGATGTCACCAGGACTCTCTCACGGGTGAGTGGGCCGAAGGCATACAGTGAGTTCCGAACGTATCACGTAACCCGACATGGCACAATCATTATTTGAGTGGCCTTCGTTCGGAGGAGTATGGCTGATCTCTTGGCAGACGACGAAATCGAGGCACAGCTTCCGGACGAGTGGGACCGGGACGGCGACGAGATCGTTCGCGTCTACGAGTTCGACGACTACCTCCGTGGCGTCAACTTCGCGCAGATGGTCGGCGAGATCGCCGAATCGCAGTTCCACCATCCCGAGATCACGATTCGGTACTCGGAAGTCGAGATCCGGCTGACCTCCCACGAGGAAGGCGGCATTACGGATGCAGATACGGAGATGGCAGAGTTGATCGAGTCCGAGCACAACGCGTAGTACAGCCCGCGTACTGCGAAGGAAAATTACGCACCAAGCACGCATCGCGCACCGCGTCACCGCTCCGCAGTTCTTCGACCCTGCCCGCTGAGCGGCCTCACTGTTCGTCAGTTCACCCGTCAAGTCGTCAGTCGCGACCGCCACTGGCACCAGCACCCGTGAGTTGCCACCTCCATCATTGAGTAGCTGGAACGCATCAGGAACGGACGATGCACGGACAGTACGTCTTCAGGGTTCGCGTTCGGCTCCAGCCCGCACAGCCCGGCATTTCACTCGAGCCTGGGACGGAGACGACCACCGTTACCGTCACTCGCGAGGCACCGGAGCCGGGAACCGGTGGCTGGCGATTCTTCCGGGATACGCTCTGGCGCGGCGAAGTTGCGGACGAAGCTCACGCGCGCCGACTCGCCGAGGACTGGCTCGGTTTGCCCGTCGAAGACGTCTCGTTCAGCGAACTGCAGGCCGACGAGGCGTACATCGATGCGCTAAAGGAAGAAATCGCGGCCGACCTGCCGGCGTTCAAGGCCGACACCGTCTCCGAAGTGCTCTCGAAGTACCTCGGCTCGAGTATCCGCGTCGAGAGTGGCACGGACTGAGCGCTGTCCCGGCCGCGAACACCACCCGCAAATTGGTCAGCAAATCGGTACACATTTACTCACGAAAACCGTACGTCTGTGTCCCGATGGCCACCCAGACCGTGCACGATGGCGACGAGTACGACTTCTGGCTGCTCGACCTCGACGGCACACTCGTCGACGTCGAGTGGTCCTACACCCGTGGCGTCTTCGACCGCGTCGGCGACCGCCTCGGCCGCGAGTTCACGGACCAGGAAGCCGACATCCTCTGGAACGGCCTGACCGGCTCGCGCGACCGACAGCTACTCGAGTGGGGAATCGATCCGCGGGAGTTCTGGGACGCGTTTCACGCCGAGGAGGATCCGCAGGTGCGGGCCGAGCAGACGTATCTGCACGAGGACGCGGCGTTCGTTGCCGAACTCGACACACCGGTCGGGCTGGTTACGCACTGCCAGGAGTTCCTCTGCGAACCGGTGCTCGACCACGTCGGTATCCGCGACTGGTTCGACGCGCGGCTGTGCTGTACTGAGCAGACGGGCTGGAAGCCGGATCCGCAGCCGGTCCAGCGGGTGATGGACGACCTTGGCGTGTCAGGAAACGGCCACCGCGGCGTGCTCGCGGGCGACGGCGCGAACGACGTGGGTGCGGCCTGGAACGCAGGCCTCGATGCGATCCACGTCGAGCGCGTCGGCCACGACCGCCGCGGACAGTGTGTCCTCGGTGATCACCGCGTCGAGACGTTCGACGACCTCTTTTGAACTAGCTGCGGCCTGCTCGGTGCTCCCTGGCGCTTGCCACGACGAGTCGTGCAGTAGCGCCCAGTCAGGACTGCTCGACGTGCTGTAGCTCTTCGTTGACCAGCGTCTCGTACGCCCGCCGGAAACGCTCGGACAGCGCCTGGTGGGAGATCCCCAGCTCGGCCGCTAGCTCCTCCATCGAGATACTCCGTGGAATTTCGAAGTAGCCGTACTCGAGTGCGGCCTCGAGCGCTTCTTGCTGTTCGGGGGTGAGCCGAGTCTCGCCGCCGCTCGACTGGGCGATATCGGTGATCCGCCGCAGGTCGACGTTGGTCCCCGACTCCGTCAGGCGGTCGTAGGCGTCGGTTAACGTTTCGCGGTCACGGTATCTGACTCTGGCTTGCCACCAGCCGTCGTTCCCCCACATCTCGAGCAGTGAGCCGCCGTCGACCAGGAGCGTCTCACAGAGCTCGTCGGTGCCCGCACCGTCGACGAACTCGACGTCGAACAGCAGTCTCGAATCCGACTCCACGAGCAGGTCGTACTCGAGTACGACGGGATCGGTGTCGAACGCGTCCGTGGCCTGCTCGCGGTCGACGTTTGCGACCCAGAGACAGGGCCTGGTTTTCGAGACCGACGACTCGAGTTCGAAGGTGATCTCGGGGGTGTGTTCGAACGCGGTCACGAGGGTATTTTCGGTGGCCGGAAGCCGAAGCTCGGCTATCGTCGACATCACGCTACGTACACCGGCATCCCCTAAAAATAGCTGTTCACGGCGTGCTGACTGTCTTCTGTTAGGATATACACTACGCGGTTGGTTCGTTCTGGATCGTGTTCGCTTGGACCCGTGTTCGTCGCAGTCAGTGACACGCTGGCTCCGTAGCGCTCACTAACTCTTGTCGGCTATAGCGACAGCTCCCGCGTCACACATGGCTACAGCCTTCCGTCGTCCACAACACCCTCCGCAAGCACGGACTCGAGTTCCCGCACGCTCGCTTTCTCCACGCGGTCCGGGTTCGCGAGCACGCGCATCGTCTGGGTGCCGAGTGGAACGTACTCGAGTGAGAGTCGCTCCGCAGTGTCGCGCAGGCCGAGTGCGGCGTCAGCCTCACCCGCAATAACCCGTCTGGCGGGACTCTCGTGGGCACGCAGGCCGACGTCGAAGCCGTTGATGTGGGTGGCGAGGTCGTGGTGGTCGGTTTTCGCTCCCGTTTCCGTCTCTGCACCCCGTTCTTCCACGAGGTCAGCGAGTGCTCGCTCGAGGCTCGTGCGGAGGCCGGAGTCCGACGTTCGGTTGACGAACTGCAGGTCTCGGTCGACCAGATCGTCGAGGCCGTCGATCTCGTCGGGGTTGCCCGCGCGGACGATGAGCCCCCAGTCACGCTCCCAGCTGCTGAGTTCGGTCGCCTCGAGCTCCTGTTCGCGCCCGCTCGGACCAGCGACGACGGCTACGTCCGGAATACCCTCTCGGAGCCGCCGGAGACCGGGTCGGGAGCCCACCGAGAGATATCGGGGGTTGTCGAGCCTGTCGAGTACACGGTTGAGCGTGGGATCGTCCTCGCCGACGCCGAGCAGCGTGGGCGGACGAACGTCGGGCGAGAAGAGCTGTACGTCGACGGACTCGCCGCGTTCGAGGTAGTCCGTCTCTGGGCCGACCTCGACGACGCCGTCGGCTTCGGCGAGGCTGGTCGTCGCGCCGCTGCCCTTGTCGACGGGGTAGACGAGGGTGTCACCGGCACTGACACCGACACCGGCATCGACACCAGAATCAGCACCGCCGCCGTTACTGTCGCTGTTACTGTTACCGTCCCCATCGGTGACGAGCCCCACCGGCATCAGCCGGAGTCGGCCCTCGCCGTAGCGCTCGTCGCGGGCCATTCGGCCGGTGACGGTCGCCGATTCGGGCTCGGGAAGCCCGGCCGCCTCCCGGATCGACGGCGCGACGAACGTTCGGAAGACCATCATCGCCGAGACGGGGTAGCCCGGCAGCCCGACGTACGCGGAGGAATCCAGTCGGCCGACGAGCATCGGTTTCCCCGGCTTGACGCTCACGCCGTGGAGCAGCAGTTCCCCCTGCTCTTCGATGACGCGATAGATCACGTCGACCGCGCTCGCGCTGGTCGATCCCGAGGAGAGCACGAGGTCACACTCCGCGGCGGCCTCGCGGAGAATTCGTTCCATCTCGTCCTGTTCGTCGCCCGCGTGGGGGTAGAGGACCGCTTCGCCGCCCGCGTCCTCGACGCCGGCTGCGATCGTGTAGCTGTTCACGTCGTAGATCTCGCCGCGGGCGCTCTCGAGGTCTCCGCCGGGTCGCACCAGTTCGTCGCCCGTCGAGACGATGCCGACGCGCGGTTTGCGCCGGACGGGCACCTCGTCGATCCCGAGCGCGGAGAGGAGGCCGATGTCTCGCGGCGTGATGCGGGTTCCGGGGCCGAGTGCGCGCTCGCCGGCAGCGACGTCCGCGCCGGCGAACATGACGTTGTCGCCAGGAGCGACGGAGGTACGGACCAGTACTGTCCCGTTGCTCTCGTGGTCCTCGCCGCTCTCATCGTTCTCGTCGTGCCTACCGGTCGTGCCGGCCTCGCCGGTCCCGCTCCCAACGTCCGTCCGCTCCACCGGCACCATCGCATCCGCCCCATCCGGCATCACCGCTCCCGTCGAAATCTCGGCCGCCTGGCCGGACTCGAGTACAACTCCTGGCTCCTCGCCGGCGTGGACCGTACCGACCACGTCGAGTTCGGCCGGGTCGGCCTCGTCCGAGCCGAACGTATCCCGTGCGTTGAGCGCGTAGCCGTCCAGACTGGCCCGATCGAAGCCGGGCACGTCGAGTTCTGCGTCGAGCCGTGCAATCAGGACGCGGCCGCGTGCGTCCTCGAGTGGCACGCGTTCGACGCCGCCCTCGATCGACAGCGAGTTGATCGCCTCGCGGGCCTCCGTCGGGGAGGCGAGGTCGCGAAACTCCTTGCGGTTCATACGGGCCCTTCGCAGGCGGACGGTAAAAACGTCAGTTGCTTACTGGCTTACCGGCGGCCACAGCCGCCAGCGGGCTCCCAGTTCTCCACCAGAACCGTCTCTCCCTCGGGTATCCCCTCCCGATCGTCGTCGACGACGACCCAGCCGTCCGCGAGCGCGACACTCGAGAGGACGCCCGAGCCGCTGGCTCGAGTTGGTGTTGCGGTGTGCGCGGGTCCGTCCGGTGCGTCACCGTTGTCACCGCTGTGCGTCAACTGCACGCGGGCGAACGTTCGCGTCCCGGGTTCGCTGGGAATCTTGCGCTCGAGTCGAGCCCGCGTCGTCGGATGCGGCTCCGGCTCGGTCCCGGCGAGCCAGTGAAGCACCGGTCGGAGGAACTGCACGGCGTTGATGATACAGGCGACCGGATAGCCCGGCAGCGCGAGGACAGGGGTGTCTTCAACGATTCCAAGGCAGACGGGATGGCCGGGCTTGAGGCCGACGCCGTGGACGAGCACCTCGCCGAGGTCGTCGATTACCTCGGGCAGCAGGTCGCGCTCGCCGACCGAGGAGCCGCCGGTCGTCACCACGACGTCTTTCGTCAGGTCGCGCTGAATCGCGACGCGGAGGGACTCTCGGTCGTCCGTGACGACATCGCGGTAGGTCGCGCGCCCGCCCCAGCGCTCAACCAGCCGCGAGACGGTGAGGCCGTTGGTTTCGATGACCTCGCCCGGCTCCGGATCGTGTTCGACGAGTTCCTCGCCGGTCGGGATGACGCCCACCGTCGGCTGCGCCGCGACCTCGACCTCGGTGCGACCAACTGAGCGCAGCAAGCCGAGATCCGATGGTCGGAGTCGGTGGCCTGCATCGTAGAGGTGCTGTCCCGCTTCGACGTCCTCGCCCACTGGTGCGACGTTCTCCCCCTCCGCGACGGCGTCGGTGATCTCGAGTTCCCCCGTCGACGCGACCGTCTCGACGTGCTCGATCATCACGACCGCGTCTGCCCCCTCGGGGAGCGCACTGCCCGTGTGGACCCGCGTCGCGGTTTCGGGCGTAACGGGTGCGTCGGTTACTGTCTCGTCGCCACGGCCCTCGTTCGACCGCAGCACCGCCGGCGAGCGCTCGCTCGCACCGAACGTATCCGCAGCGCGAACGGCGTAACCGTCCATCGCCGCCCGCTCGTAGTGTGGCACGTTCCGGCCGGCCTCGACCGGCGCTGCGAGCACGCGACCGTCGGCGGACTCGAGTGGCACGGAGTCCGTGCCGATTGGTGGCTCCGTGTCCTCGGCCACCCTTCCGTGGCGGTCGTCGATCGCCTCCCTGAGTAGCTGGCGCGCCTCCTCGACCGGGGTTCGGACCTTGAACCCGGCTTCGGTGCGCTCGCGGTCGGCTCCTTTCATATCCTGTAGCGGGTCGCGGGGCGTCAAAAGCGTAGGGGACGACTGCCGTCGGCTGCCCCTTCTGTAAGCGGAGATGCGGGCTACGCTGGCCGCGGACGGGATGACCGCGACCGCGGGCTTTTTCGTATCGGCGTTCGAACCTGTATCTATGCCAGCGCTCCGCGACGCCCTGCGGGATCTTACCGAGGACGTCTTCTTCGATCTTCTCGAGAGCGACGAGTCGTACCTGCTCGTTCTCGACGTGCCGGGAATCACCGCCGACTCGCTCGACTGCGTCGTCGAGGACGGCCAGCTCGCGATCACAGCCCAGCGCGAGAAAGACACACCCGATGGCTACCAGTATCTCGAGGAGAACCGGTCGCTACTCGTCGACGTCGAACTGCCGCTGCCGAACGATGTGCAGACGACAGCGATCGAGACGGACGCCGTCGTCGAGCGCGGGGTACTCGAGATCACGCTGCCGAAGGCGACGACCGAGGAGACGACGATCGACATCGTTGAGGAGACCGGTGCCGACGATGACGAGACTGGAGGTGTCGGCGCTGACACCGACGCGGACGCCGATATCGATGTTAATACCGACGCCGACGCCAATACTGGTACTGGCACTGGCACTGATGCCGCTCCTGATACCGATCGCGACACTAACGCCAACACCGACAGCAACACGACCACCGACAGCGACACTGACACCGACGAACCGAGGTGACCGAGGCTGGGCTCTCTGCGTGCGTACAAACGATTCGTCCTCGTCGCCTGGCAGTTCCTCCCCTTGCTACTCGCGTATGCACGAGACCGCCGTCGCTTCCTGCTGTTCGGCCGCTCCCGATCCGTCGACCCCGAAACCCGTCGGCATCGCGCATCGGTGCTACTCGAGTCGCTGCTCACACTTGGGCCGACGTTCATCAAACTCGGCCAACTGCTCTCGACGCGACCGGACGTGCTCCCGCCGGCGTATATCGACGTACTCGCCGCGTTGCAAGACGAGGTGCCGCCAGCCGAGTGGGAGGAGGCACAGGCGATCATCGAAGCGGACCTCGGTCCGGTCGACGAGCAGTTCGAGTCGTTCGATACCGACGCGATCAGCGGTGCGAGTCTGGGTCAGGTTTACCGGGCGCGGCTCCACCCCACATCGGTCGACGACCGCGAAAACGGCGTCCGCGAAGTCGCCGTCAAGGTCCGCCGGCCGGACATCGAGTCACTGGTCGAGGCCGATCTGCGCGTTATCCGCTGGTCGCTCCCATTGCTGCTCTTTTTCGTCGATGACTCACGCGCGTTCTCACTCGAGAACCTCGCCGACGAGTTCGCGAAAACCATCCGTGAGGAGATGGACTACGAGCGCGAAGCGGAGATGCTCGAGACCATCCGCTCGAACTTCACGGGCGACGACCGCTATCGCATTCCGACCGTCGTCGAGAGCCACTCCGGGGCGCGCATCCTCACGATGGAGTACATCCCGGGGACGAAGATCAACGACGTAGCGGAACTCGAAGAACGCGGCATCGACCGCAGCGAGGTCGCGGAGAACCTCCAGTGGGCGTACATGCAGATGATCATGGACGATGGCGTCTTTCACGCCGATCCGCACCCGGGGAACCTCGCGGTGACCGACGCGGGGAAAATCGTCTTCTACGACTTCGGCATGTCCGGCCGGGTCGACGACTTCGTCCAGGAGAAGATCATCGACTTCTACATCGCCGTCGCCAACCAGGACATCGACGGCATCCTCGATGCGCTGATCGAAATCGGGACGCTCTCGCCCGACGCGGACCGCGGCGTGATGGCCGAGGTGATGGAGATCGCCATCCAGGACGCCCGCGGGGAGGACGTCGAACAGTACCGGATCAACCAGATCGTCGGACAGATCGAGGACTCGATCTACGTCTTCCCGTTCCGACTGCCGAAGAACCTCGCGCTCGTCTTGCGGGTCGCGACGGTCGTGGAAGGTGTCTGCGTCACGCTCGACGAGAACTTCGACTTCATCGAGACCGCGACGGCCTACCTGACCGAACAGGGCTACCGCGAGGAGACGGCACGGCAGTACGCTGCGGAGACGGCCCAGCAACTGCGTCGAACCGGGGAATCGCTCACCCGAATTACGCCGAAAGCAGAGCGGACGCTCGACCGACTCGACCGGGACGACCTCTACGTCCGTATCGGCGTCGAAGACTCCGACGACGTGTTCGCCAAACTCGCAAAGCGGCTTATCTACGGTATGTTGCTCACGATGTCGTTGTTCTCGATGGGCGTTCTCTACGCGCTCAACGCGCCCTGGGCCGCAATCGTCGCGGCCGTCTTCTCGTTCTTCGTCGGGATCCAACTCTATCGAACGTTCCGCGAACCGCGGTCGATTCGGGCGCGACCACAGTTTACGAGACAGAGCATGCGACAGCGTCGGCGCGACGAGTAACTCGAGTTACGCCAACGCTGGCACTGGCAGCAATGCTGACACAGACGCCAACGCCGACACCACCGAGCGAGAACCCCTGCAACGTTCTTTTCCCTGGCCGTCTATGACGTGGTATGGAACCGGAGAGAAACGCGGATGCAGGGGCAGAAACGAATACGGCCACAGACGCGGAACAACCCCCACTCTCGTTCGACTCCCTTGCGGCCCTCCCGCTCACGATCGAGCGCGTCTCGACATCTCGACTCTCCCGTGACACCTCGAGCGGGTTCACCCGTGTCACCACCGAGATCACGCTCGCCGGCGAGGGCGTCGAGGGAATCGGCGAGGACGTCACCTACGAAACCGACGAGCACGACGAACTCGCGGCCTACGGCCTCCCCGACCTCACCGGTGAGCTCACACTCGAGTCCTTCTCGAATCGCCTCGCCGATCTGGACCTCTTCCCGACCGCTCCGGATCGCGAGGTCTTCCGAAACTACCGCCGCTGGGGCCTCGAGAGCGCTGCGCTCGACCTCGCGCTGCGCCAGTCCGAGACGACGCTGGCCGCCGAACTCGGCCGCGAGCGCGACCCCGTCCGTTTCGTCACCAGCACGCGCCTCGGCGAGCCACCGACGACGGACCGACTCGAGTCCCTTCGCGAACAGGTGCCAGAAATCGAGTTCAAACTCGATCCGACGACTGACTGGGACGAGTCGCTCATCGCGCGCTTCGAGGACTCCGCAACGGTCGGAACCGAGACGGTCCGAATTCTCGACCTCAAGGGCCAGTACGAAGGCACCGACGTCGACGCGCCTGCCGACCCTGACCTGTACGAGTTGGTACTCGAGTCCTTCCCCGACGCACTCATCGAAGACCCGGGCCTGACCGACGAGACGGAACCGCTGTTCGAGGACGAGGCCGTCCGCGAGCGCGTCTCCTGGGATGCGCCGATCGAGAGCCTGGCGGACGTTGAGGCGCTTCCCTGGGAGCCCGACTGGCTGAACATCAAACCGTCTCGGTTCGGCTCGATCGCATCGGTACTCGAGACGATTGCCTACTGCGAGGACAGAGGCATTCGGATGTACGGCGGCGGGCAGTTCGAACTCGGTGTCGGCCGCGGCCACATTCAGTTGCTGGCGTCGCTGTTCTATCCCGACACGCCGAACGACGTTGCGCCGGGGGCGTACAACGATCCCGACGTTGGCGAGGGGCTGCCGCCGAGTCCGCTCGAGCCGTCGGCGGCATCGGCAGGGTTCCGGTGGTGAGCGATGACGACTGGCGTGCATTGCGGTGTCCGATACCGGGAGTGGCCGTGGTGAGGAGGGTAGGATAGGGGGAGTTCACGGAGGAGGGAGAACTACCGGAGACAGCGCCCGAACAGTTCGGTCTCGCACGTCGTAAGCCCGTACAGGGTGCTGCTGGTGTTCGCGTAGAGCCAGTCGTCCGCGACGGCGACCGAGTTCTCGAGTGAGTCCTCGGTGTCGTAGCGCGTGTGGACCGAGCCGGTCTCGCGGTCGACGACGACGAGATCGCGATTGCCGACGTAGATGCGATCGCCGACGATTGCTGGGATACCCGTTCTGGACGAGACAGGTTCGGCGTCTCTGAGTTCTGCTGGGTCGACAGCCGATGGAACCAGCTGTCGGGCCGCGTCCGGCCAGCGTCGCTCCCCTGTCGTCGCGTCTCGAGCAAGGAGTCGAAAGCCGGCGGCGTAGTACACCGTGTCGGCAGTTGCCGCTAGCTGCCGGGGGATCCACCCGCCGCCATCGTCGTTGTCAGCAGCTTCCCACAGGACCTCGCCGGTCGTTGTATCGAGTGCTGTTGCGCCGTAGCTCTCCTCGTCCGTGGCGCTTGCGCAGGTAACGAAGACGGTTCCGTCGACGACGGTCGGCGCGCTGTCGGTCGGGAGCGACTCGCTCCACAGCTCGGTGCCGTCGGCTGCGTCGAGCGCTTTGACGCCCTCCCCGAACTCCGTGAGATAGACGACGTCATCGACAGCGACGGCCGAGTAGACGCCCCGTCCGTCCCACGACGTGAACTCGTGGCGCCAGCGCTCGGAGCCCTCCTCGAGATCGACGGCGTAGAACACCGGCACCGACTCGCCGCCAGCGAGCTGGCGATAGTGACCGACGTAAACTGTGTCGTCGTCGATTGCAGGCGAGATCGGTTGGTAACTGAGCTGTCCGTCGCTGACGTTGTCGAAACACCACTGTGTCCCCTCGTCCTCGTCCGTTCCGACCGCACAGAGGCCGTTGGACGTCTGTAGCAGGATTAGCGATCCGTTGTCGGCAAGAGTAAGCGAATCGGCGTGATGGTTCGTCTGCTGGCTCTCTCGCGTCGTCGTTGCAGTCGTGGTCCACTGGCTGTCGCCGGTCGCGGGGTTGATTGCGTCGATCACGATGGTTCGCTCTCCCTCCATGAGCGACGGTGGGCCGTCGGTGTAGCCCACGTAGAGCGAACCGTCCGCGAGCAGCGGCGACGTACTCCGTCCGCCATACGACGGCAGTGAGCGCGTCCACTGAGCTGTTAGCGGTGACTCAGGACCGTCGATATCGCCGGGATGAACACCGGATCGTGTACGGTCGTACCCGCGCTGGGGCCACGACCCGGTCACCGACGGCTCTCGTCGAACGGCGCTACAGCCGGCGAGAACAATGCTCCCGCAGGCTGCGAGTACCGCACGTCTGGAGGGCATATCTGTGGTTTCGTTCTCTCGGTACACGACAAATAATTTGTGTTTGTGGACGGTTCCAAGACTGTCTGTCGCTCCCTCAAAGGGTTACACAGTCACCAACGCAGTCACCACGTTCTACGCAAGCAACAGTCGGCTACACACTGGCGATTCTCCTCACACAATTCTACTCACGAGACTCCACTTAACACGATTCCCACAGAACCGACGGCACATCCTCACCGCCGGCGCCATCTTCGAGTTCCCGTTGCAACTCGTGAACGCCGTATCGCGACTCCGAACACAACTGCTCGGCACACGTCGGCGGCACCACAATGCGGCGACACTCACCCGACACGAGCAGGCCGTCCGGTCCGAACGTCACCTCGAATTCGTAATAGCGTGGGCGGACGTCGCGCTCGCCCTCGTCGAACGCACACTTACACTCACACTCATCCCCCTCGAGTACCGGATGCACTGTCTCGAGTGCAGCCGCGACGTACTCGAGTACTAGCCCCAGCCCAGGGGTGTCGGCTGTCCCGAGGTCGATGCGGATGACTGGAACGATGGGGGTGGCCGTCCCTGCAGCAGGACCAGCGGGGTCGTCGTCGACGCGCTCGAGTCGGCGAACGGTCGGCGGCGTCTCGAGGTGTGAGCCGGTGCCGGGACCGAGCGCTGCAGCGACGTGGTCGTCGAGGTCGGCAGCCAGCGACGAGAGTGGTGGTGATTCGCGGGGCCGGTGGTAGCGTTGCCAGAGCCAGCGTGTGATTCCGGAGACGATGGCGACCATGGCGACGATAGCAACGACGGAGACAATGGCGATACTGACGATGACAAACGCCCCTGGCGCAAGCGTGGTCGAGGACATGGCTTCCACCAATGGGAGGGTACCAGCGGAGAGAACGGTGTTCTGCCACGAGAGCGGGGGTTGGGGCTGAGACTGGAGGTAAAACGGGGAGTGGTGTTGCCACTCGGCAACGGACTCGAGTGCGAGTACGAATCCAAGTACGTGTCCCGAGCGAGAGACAACACCGCCGGTGGCCCCGGTCATTGGGTCGCTGTTCGCGGGTTCGCTCCGAGATAGTTTCGCTTCCGACAGCCGGTTTGGTGGTGTGTTCCGGCCCGATTCACCACGTCAAAACCACCGATATCTGGGTGGAGAGTCGATGTCCGGGCCGTATGGGGGTGTCGGCTGTCGGAGCCGCCATTCCAAACGGTTTATGGCCATCGGTTGATTACCCCGGGACATGGCGAAACAGCAGCAAGAAGTTCGCGATCTCCAGGAAGGTAGCTACGTAGTTATCGACGACGCAGCCTGTAAGATCAACTCCTACTCGACGGCGAAGCCGGGGAAACACGGCAGCGCCAAGGCCCGAATCGAGGCCGTTGGCGTCTTCGACGGCAAGAAGCGCTCGCTCTCCCAGCCAGTCGACGCGAAGATCTGGGTCCCGATCATCGAGCGCAAACAGGGGCAGGTCGTCTCCGTCGACGGCAGCGACATGCAGGTCATGGACCTTGAAACGTACGAGACGATCACGATGCGCATGCCCGAGGACGTCGACGCCTCCCCCGACGAGAACATCGAGTACCTCGAGATGGAAGACCAGCGGAAGATTATATAAGTTGATGTTTCCCGGGGCGACCGACGAACACGAGGCAGCCGACACGGCGGACACATCCGCCCGTGCGGACGCGAACTTCGTGGTCGTCGGCGCGCCCCTGGACGTGTCGACGACCTTTCAGCCGGGGACCAGATTCGGCCCGCGGCAACTTCGGACGTTTGCGGAGCCGTTCGACGATTACGACCATCGAACGGACCAGTACTTTTCGGACCTCGGCGTTCTCGACCACGGCGACGTTCGCGCGTGGGACGACGTGCCGGCGTATCTCGAGTGGCTCGAGGGGACGCTGCGCGATATCGTCTGGGACGACGCGGTCCCGCTCACGCTCGGCGGCGAGCACACGGTCTCGCTGGCCGGCGTTCGGGCCGTCGAGCCCGAGGTCGTCGTCTCGCTCGACGCCCATCTGGATCTGCGAGCGGACTACGATGGCAACCCACTCTCACACGCAAGCGTGATGCGCCGGGTTCTCGAGGACGTCGACTCGGTCGAGGAACTGGTCGTCCTCGGTGCTCGCGCCGGCAGCGAAGCCGAGTGGGATCGGGCCGCGGAAGACGACGTGACCGTCGTTCCACCCGAAAGTATCGCTGACTGGGACACAACTGAGTGGGTCGACGGCCGCGAGACCTACCTCAGCGTCGATATCGACGCTGCAGATCCCGGCTACGCGCCCGGAACGGGAACCACGGAGCCGTTCGGGCTCGAGCCGCGCGAGTTGCGCGACGTGGTTCGTGCCGTCGCGCCGCAGGCGACCGGCTTCGATATCGTCGAGGTCAATGACCGCGACGACGGCCAGGCGGCCTCGCTCGGCGCGAAACTACTGCGAGAGTTCGTCTACGAGCACGCAGCCGAGCGACTGTCGTAGCAGTGGAGAACGAGTTCTCAACTCGCGCCGACCGTCAGAACGGCGACGACAGATACTCCTTCGGGATCGAATTTCGCACCGTCACCAGCGGGTCCACGACCTGGCTGATCTCCAGCCCACCGACCAGACTCGAAAACAGGTAGGCGTCCGTCGTACTGATATCGTGCTCTGCCGCCAGCAACTCGAGTGCATCTCGGTTGGCCAGTTCGCAGGCTTCCTCGAGTGTCTCCGCGTTGGCCAGCGGCTTCCAGGCGTCGGGCGTTTCGATCAGCGGGCGCTCGAGTTCCGTCTCGGGTTCGCTCAGCACTTCGACAGTGATGTCGATGTCCGTGCCGATTTCCGCGCCGGTGCCGCACATCTCGCCGTCGGCCATCGCGGCTTTGCAGTCGCCCATCGCGAGCATGGCACCCTCCTGAAAGACGGGGAGATAGACTGTGTTCCCGGCGGCGAGATCCGTCGTGTCGAGGTTGCCGCCGTGGTTGTGTGGGACGAGCGTCGTGTGTGTTTCCGACTCGGTCGCGACCCCGATGGTGCCGATGAGCGGGTCGACTGGGATGTCGGCGTCGATTCCCTCGAACGAGAGCGAGCCGTCTTCGACCGGCGTCACTCGCGTTTTCGGTGCCTCGATCCCCTCGTAGCCGGCGAGCAGGCCAAAGCCCTCGATGGAGATGACGCGACCGTGCTCCTCCGTGAGCCGGATGTCCTCGATGTCGACGCGGAGGACGTCGCCCGGTTTGGCACCCGCGACTTCGATGGGTCCGGTCGCGGCGTTGACCTCGTCGGGAACGGCTTCGATCACGTCCGAATCGGACTGGACTGCACCGTCGAGGCTGTCTCTGGTGTCGATCGTCAGCTTCTCGCCCGACTCCACCGTTGCGATCGGCTCCAGCTCCGGCGTGAACTCGTAGATAGCGCCCTCCTCGTGACTGATCGTTCGTCGCGACATGACCGTCGATACGAATGGGCGGGTTGTAAATCGCCCTCTCGCGGAAATTCGTGTTCAGAGGACAGGGATGCCGTTGCGGTCTTAGCGTGCGAGTGCAGGACCACAGGTATATGTGTCACGCGGGTGGAGGCTATGCGCGGACTGTTTGCGCTGCGATTGCGGCGATAGGTGCGGTACGGTCGCGGCGGTGACTGCAATACGGTTGCGGACACGATCGCGAAATCGGTCCGTCGGATACTGAGACGCTCACGTGTGAGTGTCGGTCCGACCGACGATGCGACCGTGAACGCGGAGATACGACACCCGATCCACCATGAACGTAACCGACGTCCACGACCGCTGGGAATCGCGCTCGGGAGCGTACTCCCCCGAGTACTACGCCTACTACGGCCCGAACGCGACGAGCAAGGCCCTTCGACAGACGCTGTCCGAACTCGTCGAACCGGACGCGTCCGTCCTCGAACTCGGCTGCAGTTCGGGTCGCCATCTTGCACACCTCCACGAACACGGCTACGAAAATCTCGCCGGCATCGACATCAACGAAGACGCCTTCGAGGTGATGGCAGACAACTCACCCGACCTGTTCGAGACGGGCACCTTCTACTGCTGCTCGATCGAGCACCTCGTCGACACCCTCCCGACGAATCGCTTCGATGTCGTCTACTCGGTCGAGACGATTCAGCACGTCCACCCCGACAACGACTGGGTGTTCGACGACCTCGCTCGCATCGCCAGCACTGCGGTTCTCACAGCAGAGAACGAAGGAGATACTCCGAACGGAGAGTCTGTGTCTGAGTCGGCCACGAAATCAGCGCCAAGTTCAGGTTCAGGTTCAGGATCGGGCTCGGGTTCCGATTCAGCCTCTGACCTATATTCCGACTCGAGTTCCCCGCTTCGCGAAGTCCGCGAAGTCGACGGACTCCCGCTGTACATCCGAGATTGGGAGCAGGTCTTCACCGACCGCGGTCTCCAGCCGGTCGACTGCACGGATACCGATATCGAACGCCACACCGTACGCGCGTTCGACTGTCGGTCGTAGCTAGCTCCGGTCACGGGACAGTCAGAGACCGCAAGGATACAAGCCCGCCGCGGAACAACGGACGCGTATGAGCATGGAACTCGCCGCCTTCGTCGACCGACTCGACGAGACGCTCGGGACCGCCGACTACGCCGACCTCGACGCCAGCGCAAATGGCTTGCAGGTCGGTCCAGACGATGGAACCGTCGAACACGTCGCGTTCGCCGTCGACGGCGTTCAGGAGACGTTCGAGCAGGCGATCGAGGCCGGCGCAGACGTACTGGTCACCCACCACGGCATTTCCTGGGGCGGCTTCGACCGCGTCACAGGGCGCACCTACGACCGCGTTCAACCGCTGATCGAACACGACCTCGCGCTGTACGTTTCACACCTCCCACTCGATGGCCACCAGGAACTCGGCAACGCCGCCGGTGTCGCCGACGTACTCGATCTCGAGAACCGCCAGCCGTTCGGCGAACTCGGCCCCGAGCACATCGGCCAGCGCGGCCGTGCTACTGAGTCGTATACCCCTGCTGAGCTGCGCGACCAACTTGAGTCCGAACTCGAGACGGGCGGCCAGCCAGTGCAGGTACTCGAGTTCGGCCCGGACGAGATCGAGGAGGTTGGGATCATCACGGGAAGCGGCACAGATTGGCTCGACGAGGCAGTCGAGGCGGACGTGGATGCGCTCGTGACGGGCGAAGGGAAACAGAAAGCCTACCACGAGGCCCGGGAGGCGGGTATTCACGTCGTCCTGGCGGGCCACTACGCGACGGAGACGTTCGGCGTTCGAGCGGTCCAGGAGCGCGTCGAGTCGTGGGACAACGACCTCAAGACGAGTTATTTCGAGGTTCCGACCGGACTGTAGCCTGTAACTGACCGACTGGCTAACTCACCCCTGAATACTATTTTGTTTGCCGGTGGACATCCCGTATGGAGGTTACACGCGAACTCCCGCCGCGGCCGTCTGCGCGCGAGGCTGCGGTCGCGGTCGGTATGATCGTCGGCGTCAACCTGATCGGCTCGTCGCCGTCGCTGTTCATCGGCTCGGATACGAGCTGGTTTGCCGAGCCGTGGTTCTTTCCGCCGGGAATCGTCTTCGGCGTCGCGTGGACGACGCTGTTCACGCTGATGGGACTCGCGCTGTACCTCGTCTGGCGACACGGCTTTTCCCGGCGCGATGTTCGTCTCGCAGTTGCGATCTTCGCGGTGCAACTCGTCGTGAACGTCTCGTGGACGCCCGCGTTCTTCGGCCTACAGCGGGCGGATCTCGGTTTGCTCGTCATCGGCGTGCTCTGGGTTGCCGTCGCCGCGACCATCTGGGCGTTTGCCCGCGTCGATCGACTGGCGGCGGCGTTGCTGGTCCCCTACATCGCCTGGGTCTCGTTCGCCGCCGTGCTCAACTACACGATTTACGTCGGCTGAACATCGAAACGGGAGCGCGCCGAGAACGGGCGCGTGACAGCCACAGTTGGTCACGCAATACTCTAGTAGGTCTGTGTCGTCGCCGACCCCACGTCGATCCGCACCAGCGTGTTATCCGCGTAGGCGTCTGCAGGCGCGTCGTACTTTGCATTGATCCGCTGGCGAGCGTCTTCGTTCGCTGCCTCGTCCTCGACGACCGTCGCCGTGCCGAGCAGGGTTACCATCCACTGTGTCTGTCCCCCCTCGTCGGCCTGTATCGAAAGGGCAACGCGCGGGTTCTCCCTGATGTTCGCCAGTTTCTTGCCGCTCGTCACGATCTCGACGGTCTCGGTCGACTCGTCGTAGGAGTACCAGACCGGCGCGACGTGTGGCCGCTCGTCGACACAGGTTCCGAGGTGTGCCATGAGCGGCTCGCTCTCGAGTAGCTCGGCGGCCTCGGTTGAGATCGGAGACACGACTCGTTCCCCCACGAGAACGGACAAAAGTGGTGTCCCGGCGGAGCCATGCCCGTCTGTCCGTACCCGAACTGAGACTCAGGAGAGATTTAGGAGAGACTTGCAAGAGGCTCACGACCGTGAGGATCGGAGGCGGCCCGCATCCAGCCGCAGGTAGTGCCAGAGCGTTCCGGTCAATCCATCGTCGGCGATTCGACGGCCAGAACTCGCGACGAGCACGTCTGGATGGTACGCCGTCGGATACTGGCGGCCGAGCCGGCGGCTGAACGCCGTATCCTCGTTCGGTACGTCAGGGAAGCCGTCCACCTCGTCGAACGCCCGACGGTGTACGACGCAGTTGAACCCCGGTAACACCGGGGATGCGAGCCGTGGGAAGAGTTGGTTGATCGTCGCCTCCATCAGCTTCGCGCGCAGCGGGCCGGTCATCCGACAGCGCGAACTCGCGGCGGCGAGCCCCTCGCGCTCGACGAGCCCCAGCATCTCGGTGAGATAATCGGCCCGCACCCGCGTGTCGGCGTCGATGAATGCGAGCCACTCGCCATCGGCGCGGCTGGCACCAAGGTTACGAGCCGCGGCGATGCTTGAGCCGCCCTCCTCGAGGACTGTCGCGTCGTACTCGCGAGCAATCGCTCGCGTGCCGTCAGTCGACGCGCCGTCGACGACGATCACCTCGTACTCGTAGCCGGTGTCGAGCGCAGCGATACTCGAGAGCGCGCCGCGCAGATACGCCCCTTCGTTTCGTGCGGGGATGACGATACTCACATCGGGTGGTAGTGTGGTTGGTGTCGACGGAGATCCCTCAGTAACCGACCGGGTCGTGTTCGCGGACATCCTCTCGTCGTACTCGCTCACCTGCGGGTTGCTTAGTAGTGAGGGTGGTGTATGCCTCACGTACCAGTAGACTTCCCCACCCCATCCTGAGAGCCGTCGATTTACACACTCACGGCAACATGCCGCATCTATCATGAACTTTTATAATGATGGACCATTATGGATATGGTACAGACAATGTCGGTCGTACACGTACGCCTTGGAGCGTGAACTCGCTCACACACCACCCCGTCTTCGAACCGCCTCTTGTGACACCCTGCAGTCCAACCATACCTGACCGACATGAGCACACGACACCGGCCACAGACCCAGACGCGAACGCACGCACAGGCGCAGACACGGACACGAACACGAACAGAGACAGAGACAGAGACAGACACAGACACAGACACCGCTCCACGTCTCAGTTCTGCTACTGGAACTGACACAGGGACCGACGCCGAACCCACCGGAACCAACACCGCATCGGTGATATCTGCTACCGCCCGCTCGCCGGCAACGTTCTCCCACCGTCACACTGACCGTCTCCAGAACCTCATCGACGAGTGGAACACCGCCTTCGCAAATTCGCGGTCACCGGATGACTCCGCTCAATCGTAGTCAGAACGCAGTGGGACTCGAGTACACCCACTCACAGCAGCCGACCATCCCAGCTAGCTGGCTGTCCTAACCGACAACCGTTTTCCGCTCGCATCCCTACGTCCGTCTGGCCGATGACGAAGTGCTGACCCGAGCCAGACTCGGCACCTGGCGATGACGAACCCTATGAGTACTGCCAGGCCCGCTGTCGCCGCGTTCCGGCGATAGCGTTCTTCGAGCCCAACTCGACCAGCCGGCAGGCCGGCAGCTGCAGCTGAACGAGACTCACGCACGCCGGACGAGATGCTCACGAACGACTCGCTGGCACGTCCCACAGAGCCGATCGAGAGCCACCATCGCGGCCAGAACCGGATACGATTGGCGCTGCTCCTGGTACAAGTACTCGACGACCTCGCGATGAGCCGTTTTGGCAGGCGTTCCCTGCGCAATCGTCCGCGCCAGCGTCTCCTGTCGCTCCTCGAGGAACCGCCCACAGCATAGCCGGCGAGCGGCGAGGCCCTTGTGGCGCTCTCGAAGCGCTTCGAACCCGAGCGACGACAGCGGTGTGTCGTCTACTGACTCGAGCCACTCGAGTACGCCGTCGACCACAGTTACTGCCTCGTTCAGCGAGGCTGTTTCGCGCTCCAGGACGCGGGCCATCGTGTCGAGTTCGGTGCGGCGCTGGTCCGCGCTGGTACAGATCGCCTTCTTCAGCGCCGGCGTGAACTGGGCGGGCGTCGTCGGAGACAGTGCTGTCGCGATGTCGGGACCGAGTTCTTCGACGACCGTCTCGAGGAGCGGTTCGGATTCGTCGATCGTTTCGGTACTGTACGGGTGGACGGTTTCGGCGAATAGCGTTCGGACGCGGGCTGTGGCGTCTGGTTCGTTCGGACGGTGTTGGACGATCGATGCGGCAGGCGTGGCATTGTCGCCTCCGTCCGGGAACGTCGTCGTGGAGGCCGTCGCGGGGGCGGTGGTAGCGGCGGGTGAGGAAGAAATGTACACACCGGTGCTGGGCTCGATTTCCTCGACACCGGTTTCGAACCGCTCGAAGGCTCGTATGCCTGTGGCGACGGCTGCCTGTTCCTCGGCGACGCGATCCAGTGCTGTCTGGAGGACGGCAACTGTCACTGCACCCACCTCGTCGGCTGACTCGTGGTTTCACTCATGGGTTGCACCGGGGTCGTTCATTGGAGTGGGGTTGTTTGGTTGGGAGTTCGGCTGGGGTAGTTCGGCTGAGATAGTTCGGTTGCGGTGGTACGGCGTGGTGGCTGAGGTAGTACGGCTGTGGTTGTTCGCTCGAGGTACTTCGGTGACCGTTAGACAGTTTCTGTATCCGCTAGACCTCAGTCTCAGTCTCTGCCTCATCGGTCGTCTTCCCGAGATACGAACGAATCTGCTCGTCGTCGACGGCGTCCAGTACACGGTCAGTGCCGAGCGTTTCGACCAGTTCACGGAGTCCCTGCGCAGTCCGCGATTCGGCGGCAGACTCCGAGAGTCGCGTCTCGAACGCGCGGTCGATGTACCGGGCGCGAAGGTCTTCGTAGCGCTCCGTTTCGAGGTTGTGATCGTCACCGGACTTCTCGTCGTACCACTCTTGCCACCGCTCGCGGGTGGCCCACTCACCCGTGAACTCGGACTCTCGGCGGAGCCAGTCGTACCGCTCGGCGACGCCGTCAGGGAAGCCCTGTGCGGTTCGGTGATCCGCGATGAGAGTCCGTGCGACGTGTGCCCCCTGGCCGGCGGCGATGACCGCCTGCGCGTTCCGGCTCCCGTTCGGCGAGGCGACGTACAGGCCGTCGATCGGCGTACGACCGTCCGCATCGGGATAGGACGAGTCGAAGTGGTCGTCCTCCTCGCCGTCGTGCTCGTGGGTTTCGAACAGTTCGTCGCCACCCAGCGGGCGCAGATACGAGCCGTCGTACCACGCGGCTGCGACGACCGTACCGGCCGTAACTCGGCGACCTTCCTGCGTTTCGACGACGAGCGGGCCGTCGGGGTGCTCCCGATCGACGGACTCGACCAGATCCGGAACGAGGTCACCGCCGGCCGTCTTCACGTGGGCGTGTAACAGGTCGTAGAAGCCCTCGATGTCGATGCCACCGGGGAACCCAGGGTAGTTCTCGAGGTATGCACACCGGCGGAGGGCGGCGTTTCCGCGGTCGAAGACAACGGTGTCGAGACCGTGTCGGGCGGTGAAGAGTGCGGCGGCGCTCCCGGCTGGCCCGCCACCGACGACAACAACATCTCGGTCCGGTTCATCGACCGCGTCGCGTTCACTATCTGCAGCGTCCGTCATGTTCAGAACTCCCCAGCCACGATGTCTGCAACCCGCTGGCGGTCGAACAGGTCTTCGCCACCGAACTCGTCGGGGAACAGTCCCTGGGCGGCCATCTCGAGTTGGAAGAGATTGATGATCGGCCCCTGGTAGAAGAGCCCACCGAAGATGACGCGGTCGTTCTCGACCGCCGTCAGGTTCTGTGCGACGCTGTGATCTCGCATCGGCTCGAGTACGTCGGCCTCGAAGCTCTCGGCCGTCACGCCAGCCTCCTGCCAGATGACGATCGCGTCGGGGTCGACCTCGAGTAGCGCCTCGTAATCGATCGTTCCACCCGTTTCGTGAAAGCCGCCGACACCGCTGCGCTCGAGTGCGTCCCGGACGCCGAGGTCGTCCCACTGCTTGGACTGCGTGCCACCGTCAAGAGTGTAGCCGTAGAACTCCTCGGGAGCGACGGACTCGGGCGCGAGAATCGCGATTTCTGGGTTCTCGTCGGGCAAGCGAGAGTGGACATCGGCAAGCACCTCGTCGTGGAGTTGGTCGAACGCCTCGAATCGATCGCGTTCCTGAAACACTTCGGCGATTTTCTCGAACGCCTCGTACAACGAGTAGTACTCGTAGTCGTGCCAGCCGTAGCTTCGGGAGAAAATCGTGTTGCCGATGAACGGTGCGACACCGTGCTCTATGCTCTCGACGTCCGCTTCGGTCCACTGCACCTGGTTCGTCATGAACGGCGGATCAACGAGGTGGACATCCGCGTCGAGTTCGTAGAACAGTTCGGTGTCCGTGCCGCTCTGCCAGAGATCGACCAGGTCGTCCTCATCGACGGACACGCCGGGGAGTTCCTCGTAGTAGTGCGTCCCGAACCGTTCGACGAGTTCGACGCCGAGCAACCCGTCTGCCTGTCCCAACGCGACGCCCATATCCGCATAATCAGCGGTGTAGGGGAGCCATCGTTCGGGAACAGTCTCGAACTCGACGGACCCCACTGGCTCCATCGTTACCGAGTAGGTGCCGTCCGTCGTTCCAGTTCCATCGGCCCCGTTCGCGCCCCCATTTTCGCTGTCCGTCTCCGCGCAGCCAGCGAGCAGTCCAGTGCCCGCAATAGCGGAGCCGTATGTCACGTACTCGCGTCTCGTTACCCCCTCGTTACCAGCGACGTTCGACTCGACAATCGCCATGGTTTTAGGTCTGCCTAAAACATTATAGTCGCTTCGGTATTAGGCCAGCCTAAAAGAGCCGAACAGTCTTAGTGGTCGCCAGTAACGATTTCAGCAACCCGCTCGCGGTCGAAGAGTTGCTCTGATTCCGGAATCGCATCCGAGTCCCCCGGCCACGAGCCGAACTGGTCGGGGTAGACCTGCTTCGCGAGCGCTTCAGTCGAGAATAGATGCGTGACAGGTCCCATGAACTGCCCCGATGAGCGAACGACGTTGCCGCTTTCGACGGCAGAGAGGCGACGAGCGGTCGAGTGATCCTCGAGCGGGTCGACGACCTCACGTTGCCACTCGTCGCCGGTCATCGACGAGAGGGTGAGCGCGGCGATGTAGTCCGGATCGACGTCGAGCAGGGTCTCGTAGCCGATATCGCCGGCGATGTCCATCCCCTGGAAGGCGTCTTTGATGCCGAGATCGCGAAAACACTGCACGTCGTTTCGCTTCTCGCTGATCGGTGCGGGCTGGAACTCGCCGGCATCAGCGTTGATACCGCGCCAGAAGACGGCTGCCGTCGGCCGTTCGTCTTCGGGCGGTAACCGGTCTTCGATCCTCTCCATGAACTCATCGTGGAGTTCGACCCACGCCTCGTACTGCGCCTGACGCTGGAAGAGATCGGCGACCTTCTCGAACAGTTCGTACATGGTATAGTGGGGTTCCTGGCCCTCGAAATCGAAGCGGATGTACGAGCCGAGAAACGGCGCGACGGCCGTCTCGATCTCGTCCATGTCCGCGTCGCTCCAGTTCGAGTAGTTCTGCAGCATCCGCGGGTCCGCCAGGATCACGTCGGGGTCGATCTCGTAGAAAATTTCGCGGTCGTAATTTCGCGCGGACTCGCCCTCGCCGTACTGGAATACGTCGTCGGGATCGTAGTCGACGCCGGGAAGTTGGTCGTAGAACTTGTACGGCTTCCGTTCGGGGTAGGCGTGGGCGGCCGGCTGAAGCCCCAGAGACATTGCCATATCCTCTTGCGTCCCGGGAATCACGAAAAACGACTCCGGGACCTCCTCGAACGTGTGACAACCGCTCGGTTCGATACAGACCTCGTATGGATCGACGCCGCCGTCGCTACCATCAGATTCACCGTTCGGCTCGGTCGTATCGGTCGCACAGCCGGCTACACCGATCGTCACTGCCGTTGCGGTCGAGGCGAGTACACGCCGTCTGCTTGCCATATAATTTTAGGCTTACCTAAATAGTTATGAATGTTTCGTTTTAGGTCTACCAAAAAAGTGTGGCGGGGTGGGACACTCGAGTACGACCGACCACAAAATGCGCGACTAACAGCAGAGAGTGGCGTCAGAGTTCGCCGAGTTGCTGCTTCTTGCGCATCAGGTAGAGGAAGTACGGGCCACCGATGAGACCGGTGACGATGCCGACCGGAATCTGTACCGGGTTGAGTGCGAGGCGCGCGCCGACGTCGGCCGAGACCATCAGCGCCGGACCGACGAAGAGACAGCCGATCATCAGCTTCTTGTGGTCGCTGCCGACGACGTTGCGGACGATGTGCGGGACGATCAGCCCCACGAAGCTGACGATGCCGGCGACGGCGATGCTCGAGGCGGCGGCGAGGACGGCGAGCCCAGACAGGCCGAACCGGACGCGCTCGACGGACATTCCGAGTGCGGAAGCCGTCCCTTCACCGAGCAAGAGGACGTCGAGCTGGCGCGAGCTGAGGTACGCCAGGCCGACGGAGACCGTCGTCCACGGCAGGGCCATCCGGACCTCCTGCCAGCCGACGCCGGACAGCGAGCCGTTGAGCCACGAGATGGCCTGCTGGACGACGCCGATGTCGTCGGTAAAGACGAACAGTGCGGTCTGGAACGAACCACAGACGGTGCCAACGATGACGCCAGCCAGCACCAGCCGAACGGGGCTCGTGCCGTTGTTCCACGCGATGAGATACACCAGCAGGAACGCACCTGCACCGCCTGCAGCGGCCACCAGCGGCAGGAACGTGGTCAGACCGGAGAAGACGGTGAGCACCACGAGCACCATTAGGCCGGCACCCGACGAGACGCCGAGAATGAAGGGACTCGCGAGTTCATTGCGCGTCACGGCCTGGAAGATCGCGCCGGAGATGGCGAGGCTCATCCCGACCAGAATCGCGACGATCACGCGCGGCAGGCGCAGATCCCAGACGATGTGCGTCTCCGTCGACAACTCTGGTAACTGGGACACCTCGTAACCGGTGAGCGTCTCTAGCATCCCCTCACCGAGGAAGAAGTTGAGCAGCCACCGGTAATCGAAGATGACCGTCGGATCGAACAGCGCGCGCCACGCCTGGGGTATCGACATCGAGTACGCACCGAAGCTCAGCTGTACGAGCCCGCTCAGAACGATAATAGCGGTTCCTCCGAGACAGAGCGACCAAAGCTTCGGGTCCGAGAACGGCCGTCGCGAACCGCGGGACCGCCCGTGGTCTGTCGCGTCACTCGAGTGCGTCTCAGACATTGCGGGTGGGCCCCTGTTCCTGGTCCGGTCCCCATCTGTGCGCTTCGTTCGACGTGTCACCGCCCGAGACCGGCCGTCCGTACAGATGGCGAGTGTCGGTCGAGCGTGTGACTGTGGACTCCGGTCGATCAACTGCGACCGAGAGAGAGCTAATCGATTTCCGTTCCATAACTTTTCGGCAAGCCTAAAACGATATATGTGTTTTTATTTTGGGTGGCCTAAAACTATCGAAGGTGTTCGGTTCGACTGGCTGTTTGACCACGGTTACAGTAGTTCTCTCTGTCGGTACCGGAGTCGGGGCCACAAGAACGGTGAGCTGACGCTGGTCAGCAGCCGGTCAGTGATCGGACGTAGTCAGTGATCGAAGGTCCCATCTAGAATAGCGCGTGCAAACAGTGTCATGTACTCGATGCGTGGCAGCCACTCCGAGAGTTCGTCGGCGTCAGTAGCACTGGCAGTGCGGTCACCAGCAGTCTCAGCCTCAGTTGCAACCTCAGCAAGCGTTTCGACCTCGTGACGGTACAAATCTGCCCAGACGGTTGCCAGCAAAAACGCCGCGTGAGCGCGATAGTACCGCTCGTGATCGACCGTTCTCCCGGTCTGTTGCTCGTATCTGTCGATCAGCTCCTCGCGTGATGGACTACCCGGATTCGCCGTGTAGGGTGCGAGTCCGTGCTCGTTCAGTTGGCTGATCTCCTCGAGCGCGTCGTCACTCGCGCGTGTCTCGAGATCGGCAAGCGAGAGTGTTGGATCGCCCTCGTCACGCCAGCGCAGGAGCAGGTAGCCCAGTTCGGTGTGCGGGTCGCCGAGCATCGCCGTTTCCCAGTCGAGAACACCGGTGATCCGGGGATTGGTTTCGCCGGCGAAGAGGAGATTGCTCGGCCTGAAATCGCCGTGGACGACCGTCGTCTCCGTCTCGGACGGGGCGGGCGCATTCTCCTGCAACCGCTCCCCAGTTCCCCGGAGCATCGGCAGTTCGTGGCCGACCACGCTTTCTGCGGCCCGCACTCGCTCCAGCGCTCGGGTCACCTGTTCGCGCGGGGACTGGTACTCGCAGACGCCTTCGAACCGGGTCGTCTCGAGTGCGTGAATCTCGGCGAGCGCATCGACCACGGCCGTCGCCACTCGCTCCCGTGCCGCTGGTCGTTGGAACCGTTCCGGGAGTGCGGTTCCAAGCGGGATCGACTCGCCATCGAGGTGTGTCATCACGACGAACGGCCCGCCGATAATCGACGGGTCGTCGCAGTAGTGTACCGGCTCCGGCGCGTCGACCGGCGTCTCTCGCAGCCGGTCGAGAATACGGTACTCTTGTCGAAGGTCGACGAAGAGCCCCGTCTGTCGCAACTTGTTGGGGCGTCGCACAACGTAGGCGTCCGCCTCGGTTGCCGTCGACACCGAGCAGATGAGGTTGAGTCCGTTGTCGATGACCGTGCTGTCGGTCACCTCACGGTCGAGTTCCGTAGTGAGAGAGGACTCGAGTGCCTCCGTCTCGAGTTCGTCTCGGCTCGGCGACATTGGACTGACAGAATCACGGCGCTCGAAAAAGCGTTCTGGTGGTGTGAGGGGCGGTCACGAGAGACTGTAGTATCCTGTGGCGACGGACTGGTGGGGTGTTTCGGTATACCATCTGCGCCAAAGTGCGAACGCGGGTACGCGGCTGGTACACCCGCGTGTAAGAATTATAGCTACACGCGTCATCCAACCGCTATGTCAACGGGGAGTGGCGGTGATGACGATACCGACAGCGGCGACATCGACGACGAGGATGAGGACACCGTTGCCACCACTCCGACCACCGCCACCAACACCACTCCCAGTGTCTCCTTCGATCGACTCCTCCCTGCTCGCTCTCGACTCGTGTGGTGGTTCCTTGCACTTATCGTGGCCGCCATCTTGCTCTGGCTCCTGCTCGCGTACCTCGGCATCGTTGCCTTCGGTCTCTTTCTCTACTACGTCGGCCGCCCCGCGGCACGGCGACTCGAGTCCACCGTCGGTACGACCGCCCGCGCCGCCATCCTGACGATTCTGCTTGGTATCGTCCCACTCGTCGCGTTTCTGGGCACCATCGTCGCCATCGCGATCGGGCAGGCACTGACACTCACCGACGCCGACGTAGACCAGGCACTCGAGACGCTGGCTCCCGGACTCGGCCTCGTCCTCGATCGACCGCCGGAGTCACCGGCGGAGCTCGCGTCGATGCTCGTCGACCGACTCCGGCCGGCCGATGCCACGGCGCTACTCGAGTACGGGACGGGTGTGCTCGCCCAACTCGCGACGCTTGTGTTCACGGTGACGCTCCTGTTTGCGTTCGTCTACCTGTTGTTGTGCTACGATCGGGTGATCGCGGGCTGGCTTCGCTCGCTCGGCGACCGCCGCGACGCGACGGGACTGCAGTACCTCCGCGGTGTCGACCGGGAACTGAGTCAGGTCTACGCGGGCCAGATGCTGACCGTGGTCGGTGTCGTGGTGCTCGCCTGGGTACTCTTTCGAGCGCTGAATCTCGTCGCACCGGCTGCGGTCGCAGTTCCAGTGCCGATCCTGCTCGCGATTGTCATCGGGATAGCCTCGTTTATTCCGCTCGTCGGTCGCTCGCTGGTCTACATCCCGCTGGTTGCCTACCTCGCGATCCGTGCGCTCCAGACCGACCCCCAGACCCTGTGGGTGCCCGCCGCAGTGGCCGTTCTCGGTTGGGTCGTCATCGATCCCATCATCCGCTACTGGGTGCGACCGTCGCTCTCGAGTCACGGCACGCCCTCGAGTGTGATGCTCGTCGGATACCTCGTGGGCGGCGCGACCGTCGGCTGGTACGGCGTCTTTCTCGCGCCGCTGATCGTCGTCGCCATTCGGCGGTTTCTCACCGTTATTTTTCCGCGTCTCGTTCGCGGCGAGGCACTTTCCGGGGCGACGAAGTGAGTGAGCGTTGCAAGTGTTGGGACAGCGTCGGTTGATTTTCTACCGTCTCCCCGACTCGACTCTCACTCGTTTTTAGAAAATCGCTTAAATCGTTGTATCGGGTAGTGGCCGTGAATGCCTGCTCCTCCGCGAACGGATTCCGGCGAGTCGTCCGTGTCGGACGCTCGACGGCACCGTGAACACGTCATCCGCGAGATCCGACAGCGTGCACTCGAGTACGCATGCCTCGATCGGTTTCTGGACGACGTGAGCGACCGTATTGTAACTGCAGTCGACGTGACAGCACTGTCGGTACTCGAGTTCGACGACGTCTCGGTGGAGAAGTCGGACGGTGCTGGGGCTGAGTCTGACGCTGACGACGAGCGTGCGACCCGAATCGCGCGGACTGCGACTGTCCGCGCAGTGGCAACGTCTGGAGAAGCGGCCCCACCGGAGAGCAGTGATGAAACCGCAATTGGGTGTTCGCGGTCCGTTACTCACGGCCTCGCCGGTCGGGCACTCGAGTCGGCTGCGCCGGTCGTGGGTGCGGTGTCCGATGACGACCCCGGGTTCGTTGCCGTTGGGTCGATGAGCGGAGGGGATCGAGACGAAGGGAAAGATGGAGATTGGGTCGAAGGTAGCGATGGAGGTGGGGGCGGAGACGAAAATAGAGATAGAGATAGAAATAGAGATGGAATCGAAGGTGAAGGGAGAGGTAGAGGTAGAGATGTAAATGGGGACGAAGGTGGAGAAAGAGATGGAGTCGAGGGCAGAGACGACGATGCTGACGCCGGTTCAGCACAAGGATGTGTGATTCGTCTCGGTGGTGCTGGTTCCGCTGAGTGTGACCGCGACCGTGGCCGTGGTCGCAGCCATGATCGTGAGGACGGACCCAACGATGCGTCTGAAACCAACGACCAGTTCACGTCTGCGTTTGAGTCCGAACACAGCCAGCCGTGGGGGCTCCTCACCCTCACCCTTCCCACCGACACCACCCACCAGTTCACCGAGGACGACCTCGCCTTCCTCCAGCGCATTGGCACCGTACTCGAGTCCGCCATCCGAAACGTCCAGGCCAAACAACGTCCAGAACCGGAGTGTACAGCAACCGGGGCGGGCTTCAGCACGCACGAACGGGTAGTGCAAGCGCTCGAAACAGCGAGTGAGGGGATCAGTCTGCTCGATGAGGAAGGCACCTTCGTCTACGTAAACTCGGCGTACGCGGAGCTCTATGACTACGAACCGGAGACGATGATCGGTATGCATTGGGAGCGGCTGTATCCCGAAGGGATGACCGACGAGATCTACGAGGACGTGGTCTCGACGGTACAGGAGGGCGAGGCCTGGTCGGGCGAAACCGTCGGGCTGCGACGAGACGGTAGTCAGTTCATCGAGGATCACTACCTCGCGCCGACCGACGACGGCGGTATGGTCTGTGTCGTCCGCGACGTGACGAAACGACGCCAACTCGAGGAGGAACTCGACGAAGTCCACACCCGGATCACGGACGCGTTCATCGGTATCGACACGGACTGGACGTTCACGTACGTAAACGACAGTGCGGTCGACCTCCTCGACGCGTCCGACGAGGCGCTCGTCGGGCAGTCGTTCTGGTCGGTCTTCCCCGATGCAGACGATGTCGAGTCGACACTCCGGCAGGCAGCAACCACGCAAGAACCTGTTTCATTCGAAGCGAACGTGCCAGCACTCGATGCATGGGTCGAGATCAACGCCTATCCGTCGGAGACCGGGCTGTCGGTCTATCTCCGTGACGTGTCTGCCAGAAAGGAGACCAAACAGGAGCTACGAAAGAGCAATCACGCGCTTCAGCGACTGTACGAAATTACTGCCGATCGGGAGCGCTCGTTCGAGGAGAAAGTCGACGATCTCCTCGAACTCGGCCGCGAGCGCCTCGACCTGCCCGTCGGCTTCGTCTCAGCCATCGACGCCGATCGCAACCGGTTCGAAGTCGCCCAGTCTATCGGCGGCAGGGAGATCGAACCGGGTGCGACCGCACCACTGTCGGAGACGTACTGCCGAGAGACGATCGACACCGACGACCTGCTCGTCCTCATCGACTCCCCGCCGGCAGAGACCGTCTCCGACGCCGCCTACGAGCGCTGGGACTTCGACGCCTACGTCGGCGGCAAGGTCATGGTCGACGACACGCTCTACGGCACGCTCTGTTTCGCCGGCGAGGACGAACGCCCCGCGCCCTTCTCGCCTGCAGAACAGCGCTTCGTCGAACTCGCAACCCAGTGGCTCAGCTACGAGTACGAACGCCAGCGCCGCCAGACCGAACTCGAGACGCTCGTCTCTAACCTCGAGTCCTCGAACGAACGCCTCGAACAGTTCGCCTACGCCGCTTCCCACGACCTGCAAGAGCCCCTTCGAATGGTCTCGAGCTACCTCCAACTGCTCGACAGCCGCTACCGCGACGAACTCGACGACGAGGGCGCAGAGTTCCTCGAGTTCGCCGTCAACGGGGCCGACCGGATGCGAGAGATGATCGACGGATTACTCGAGTACGCCAGAGTCGAGACCAGAGGGGAGCCACTCGAGCCGATCGATCTCGACACCATCGTCGAGGAGGTTCGCAAGGACCTCCAGGTACAGGTGACAGAGCGCGATGCGGAGATTACGGTCGAGTCGCTGCCGCGCGTGCAGGGTGACGAGTCCCAGCTCCGCCAAGTTGTGCAGAACCTTCTCAGCAACGCACTCGTGTACAACGACGAGGGGGCACCAGCCGTGCACGTGAGCGCAGAGCGGCGGACGTGGGACGACGAGTGTGTGATCTCGATTGCGGACGACGGGATCGGGATCGACGCGGACGATCAGGAGCGGATCTTTTCGGTCTTCGACCGCCTCCACAGCCGCGAGGAGTTCGAGGGGACTGGAATCGGACTCGCGCTCTGCCAGCGGATCGTCGAGCGCCACGGTGGCACCATCTGGGTCGAGTCCGAACCCGGAGACGGAACGACGATTTCGTTTACACTGCCGCTGGCGGACTAACATCGTATTGGCTGCTCTCGGCAGTGTCGGTTCCTGGCTCGCTCTCGCTCAGACCGGAGCACCGCGACCGTTCGAGTCCAGCCTCGTTCGAGGCCACATAACAAAACATATGTTGTGCCCGACGCCTCTGGAAAAAAGAGTCTCTTCCGATGGTTCTGGCCGCCTCCGCGACGGCGACGCTACGAGCAGCCCTGCGCGAGCGCGTCCGCATCGACACCCGCACACTCGCGCTCTTTCGGATCGCCCTCGCACTGTTGATTCTCGTCGATCTCTTCCTTCGCGCTCGGAATTTCTCGTACTTCTACACCGAGGCCGGTCCGGTCCCCCAGTCGCTCGCAACCGCCGCCCTGTCGACTGACGCGCCGTCGGTGTACTTCCTCACCACCGATCCCACTGGGACGGCGGCGCTGTTCGTCGTCCACGGCGTGCTCGCCGTCCTGTTGCTCGTCGGCTACTACACTCGAGTCGCGACCGCGCTGTCGCTCGTGTTCGTTCTCTCGCTCGACCTGCGGAACCCACTGGTGCTGAGCTACGCCGACACGCTGTTCGTCTGGCTGCTCTTCTGGGCGATCTTCCTCCCGCTCGGGGAACGGTGGTCGATCGACGCCGTCCACGCTGACCGGGAACGGAGAGCGAGCGTCGCGAGCATCGGCACGGCGCTCGCACTCCTCCAGATGATCACGATGTACACGGTCAACGGCTATCACAAGTCCGGCTCTACCCTGTGGCCGAGCGGCGAGGCGGCCGTCCTCGTCTTCGGCCTCGACGATATGACGTTTCTCCTCGCGGACTCCCTCCACGCGGTCCCGTCGTTGCTTCAAGCCGGCGGTTTCGCGTGGTACTACATGCTCTGTCTCTCCGGCCTGCTCGTCCTCGCGCGCGGTCGCCTCCGAACGGGGCTCGTCTCGATCTACATGGTCGCCCACCTGTCGTTCGCCGTCACCGTCCGCATCGGTGCGTTCGCGTTCGTCGCGCTCGCCGGACTCATCCTCTTTCTCCAGTCGTCGTTCTGGGACGACCTCTCGGCCGTCGCACAACGGCTCTCGCTTTCGACGACGAGCGGCGAACCCACGACCGCGAACAGAGCGGTCCGAACTCGGCTCCCACTCGCTCGCCACCACCGACTCTCCGACCGTCTTCCAGCACTACCTGCAATCGCCGCCCGCCTGCCACGGCTCGAACTCGAGTACGCTGCAACTCTCGGACACCGACTTCGACACGATCCGGCACGGACGGCGATGGCTGCTATCATCGCGATTGGGGTCGTTATCGCGCTGGTGTCGGTACTCTCTGCGGGTGGGCTGGTCGGTGACCATGACGAGGTCGATCCGGTCGCGGAGATCGAACGAGGCGCGACCGGGTTCGTCGACCACCAGACTGAGTGGAGTATCTTTGCTCCGGAGCCACGGACGACGGACCGGTACTACGTCTTCCCGGCAGTGACCGCCTCTGGGGAGCGCCTCGACGTGTACAACGATCGTGAACTGACGTTCGACCGTCCCTACGAGAATCTCCAGCAGCAGTACGAGACGTACCGCGAGCGCTTCTATATGAACAGCGTCGGAGCGACGGAGCCGCCTGAGACGACCGCCCTGCTGGCCGAACACATCTGCACCGAGTGGAACGAGGCCCACGACGGCGGCGACGAACTCACGCACCTCACGATGTATCAGGTACAGGAGGAGGTAACCCGCGAGACGATCGGGACACCGGACGAGCGCGAGCGCTCGGCGGTGGTGCTACACAGACACGGCTGCGGTGACAACGAGCCGATCGAAATTGTAGACTCCGAGTGGAATAACGATAATGAGAGTGGGCTGCCGTAGTTCGGGGCCGCGCCTCAGTCACCACTGACGCGAGCCCCGATCGAGATGCTTCGCACGCCGTAGCGCTGACACGCACCCTGTGCACGCTCCGAGGTAAACTCGTACTGCGGGTTCGCCCGCATTACGTGTACATCGATGCCGGGCCGTTCGATCACGTCGGTGTAGTCGTCGAGCTGCATCGCCCCGCCGATACACGACGCCCAGAGATCCACGTCGTTCTTGATCCGCTCCGGCATGTGCTCTCGACTGACGATATCCGAAAGAGCGATCCGACCGTCCGGCGCGAGGACGCGCTTGACCTCCTCGAACACCTGCTCTTTCTGCGCCGAGAGATTGATCACCCCGTTCGAGAGGACGACATCGAAGGTATCGTCGCCGAACGGAATTTCCTCGATGTGGCCGCGTTCGAACGAGACGGTATCCATCCCCGCCTCGTCGCGAGCAGCACGTGCGTTCTCGAGTTGTTCGTCAGTCATATCGAGGCCGACGACGCGCCCCTCGCTACCGACGTGGAGGGCTGCGACGAAGGTGTCGGTCCCCGACCCGCTCCCCAGATCGAGCACCGAATCACCGGGGCGCAACGATGCCATATCTATGTGGTAGCCAACGCCGGCGAACGACGCGAGCGCACGCGCTGGAATCCGGTCGAGATCTGCCGTTGGATACCCCAGTTGCTCCGCCAGCGGTCGTCCCATCTCGAAGTGGTACTCCGCGTCCGGCTCCGTCGCGACCGCTCGATACAGTGTCGTTACCTTCTCCTCGAGTTCCTGTTCGTCGAGTTTGTATGCCATAGTGACCGTTTTGCGGGTTGTCTCCCGCCCTGTTCGACTGTTTCCGGGTTCTGTTTTCTTGCTTTCCTGACTCCCCGTTCTTGCCCTCTCGCTACTGTTTGTGTTCGTGCTCGTGTTCCTGTTCGCCCACCGGAACACTGACCGTCTCGACGTGCTGTTCTTCGATCTCCTCGAGTGTGAACTCCTTGCCGTGCTGTTCGGCGACGTGGTCGCGTGTGATCTCGAGTAGCCGGCCTCTGTCGTCCTCCTCAGTTCGTAGTTTGAAGACACAACCCGAGACAGCCGTGTCGCAGGCTACCTCGAGTGCTGTCGTCGTCTCCTCGTCGTGAACGTTTGCTGTCATGCGTGTTCGTCCTCCGAGTGTCGGTACGGTTAAGAGCCGCATGTAGTCATCCGACACCCAAACCGCACGCAGTGCATGACGGGCAGGCGATGACGCGGATGCAGGTGCTGCACGACGTGCACGGTATGATCGGCTTGCAACACATGAGAGAGTGAGAATCACGGAACAGGGAGAAACAGGACCGGAACAAACCGGAGAGGCTGAAACCACACCAACCGCATGCACAGTATACCGTACCGTTACTCGAGTTCCGGGCCAGTCGCGAGCGGACGTGCCTCGCGGCGGAACTGCTCGTAGGTGTCCTCGGCCCAGCGACGGGCCGCTGGCGTCTCCGTGTCGACGAACACCTTGACAGTCCCGCTGTCCTGATTGTAGCCGCTGATACCGACGCGGTGTTCGAAGAGGCTGATGCCGTAGGGTGGCACCTCCCTATGGAGCAACACCGTGAGATTCCCGCTTTCGAGGGCCTCTCTCGAGAGATCCGGATGTGTGCGTCGAACGGCGGCTGCGACGTGTGGTGGATCGATAATCTCCGTTTCCATGCCGTCGAGAATGCGCTGGCAAAACTCCTCCCGGCAGGGATCGAGCAACCCCAGATCGAAACCGAGGAATCGAAACGTCTCCGTCTCCCGGAGCAGTTCGACGAAGCGGTTGACAGGCCGGTACGGATCACTCGTCTCTGCAACCGTTACGACTGCATCAGCACCGATTTCGATGGGAAACTCGTTCGCCTCAATCGGAAGCCACTCCCAGACGTCCCGCAGCGTCCGTTCGGTTTCGATCCGCTCGAGAAGGTCACTGAGCCCCGCAGCGACGAACGAACCCAACTGCGTCGCTCTGTACTCGTCCCCATCACGAACGATCCAGTGACGGGCTTCGAACTCCCGGAGCGTTCGCCCGACTGTCGACATCGACGCACCGGTCTCCGTCCGCAGTGCCGCCCGACTCTGTGGGCGCTCGGCCAGGGACTCGAGTACGGTGACACGATGTGGCGAACGAGCCAAGAACTCGATGTCGTCGAGCGCCGTATCTGTGGTGTGTGGTAACATAAGACTAGTACTGGCCAGGAGACTATAGCTCTGCGGCGTCGCGGTGGTTGGGTGGTTCGATAGTCCGGTGATTCGATGGGCGGTCGGTTGGTGGTAGTCGATACTTGGTAGTCGATAACATACTACCCCCATGGGCTCCAATCGCGACCGACAGTCGCCTGACGACGATGAGCTCGGGAGTGAGATTGACGATGATATTTCGACGATGAGTTCCGTCCTCGGGGACGCCTATCGGGGAGAACTCGACCGGGAAACAACCTGGCGAGACCGCCTCGATCAGACGACTACCTGGAGCGTTACCGTGATGGCTGCGATTCTCACGTGGGCCTTCTCGAGTCCGGATAATCCACACTATATCATCCTGGTTGCCGTGCTGGCGGTGTCGACGTTCCTCGTTATCGAAGCACGCCGGTATCGCGACTACGATGTTTATCGCTCGCGTGTGCGTCTCTTTCAGAAGAATTTACTCGCAAATGCGCTTGACCCATCGCAGGAACTCGAACACGAGGAGTGGCGGAGTGAACTGAGCGAGGACTACCAGCGGCCGACGGTAAAAATCTCGTTCTTTGAGGCGATCAGCAACCGTCTTCGACGGATCTATTTCGCGTTACTGTTCGTCCTCCTGTTGGCCTGGATCTTCCGCGTCACTGCGTTTGCGTCCGGCGAGAGCTTTCGAACCGTCGCAACGATTGGGGAGCTACCCGGCGGGGCAGTCTCCGTACTTGTGGGCGTGTTCTATGCCGCGATACTGGTACTCACACTGTGGCCACACGAACGCGAGGCGATGGGTGAGTTTCGGGATGACGACCAACAGACGTGGAAAGACACGGGATAAACCACTATTTGCTATACGAAATTGAGGCTTTGTTGCAGTCAGAGCCAAAGTGCGAAACTAGAGCGACGACGGTCTCTCGACTTGAGAACGCCGGCACATCCCTCAACCGAGACGCCAGCGTAGCGAAGTCAGTTCAACGGATGCCTGTCGATACCCATGCTGAGTACGACCGTCGTGCCCAACTCGACCGACTCAAGAACGCGAGCGCAGACGAAGACGTCCTCGTCTCGATTGTCGTCCCGCCGAGCGAATCGATCGGTGCGGCTCGCCAGCCCGTCGAAACCGACTACGCCGAGGCGACAAAACTCGACGAACAGGCACTCGACGCACCGTTAGTTGACGCGCTCGAGGCCGCCCGTCAGGAGCTTGGCGACTACGACGCAGTGCCGGAAAACGGCCTCGCCATCTACACCGGCGTCGTCGACGCCGACCTTCTCACGGTCGTCTTCGATGATCTCCCGCTCGCAGTCGATGACCTACTCTACGAGCACCACAACGAGTTCAATCTCGAGCCGCTAACGGCTGTCACCGAGGACGAATCAACGTACGGCCTTCTCGTCGTCGAGCGCGGGGGTGCAGCCTTCGGCCGCTACGAGGGCGAAACCGTCGAGGTGATCGACTCGTTCGATAGCGACGTTCCCGGAAAGTCGAGCGCCGGCGGCCAGTCTGCTGATCGGTTCGAACGTGACCGCGAACGACAGAAACGCGAGTTCTTCGACGAGGTCGCAGACCGCGCAGCACGAACGTTTCTGGACGACGACGCGGTCGACGGTATCCTCCTCGGTGGCACGACCGGCACGATCGAACGGTTCCGCGAGGAAGCTGACCTCGACCACCGCTTCGACGACCAGGTCATCGGTGAGTTCAGCGTCGAGTACGCATCGGAGCAGGGACTTCGCCAACTCGCCGAAACGGGCCAGCAAGCGATCGACGAAACGGATCACGAACACGCTCGTGAGACACTCTCGGAGTTCTTTGACCGCGTACAGACCGACGGCGATACGATCGCATACGGGATGGACGAGGTCGACGAGGCACTCGAGTACGACGCGGTCGAGACGGTGTTACTGTCGACGGCACTCGAGGGGACGGCGATGCAATCGGTCGGTGACCGGGCGGTCGACCAGGGTGGCGAGACGGTGATCGTGCCGGACGACTTTGCCGATGGGAGCCGGTTCGTCGATGCGTTCGACGGAATTGCTGCGTTGCTTCGGTTCCCGATCGAGTGAGGTGAGGAGTGAGACCGGCGCTCGAGATCAGATAATTCAGTTCGGTGGGTTTTGCTGGTCGTTGCTGGTTGGGTTTACCAGAGCAATCCGTTCGAGCGTCCGAACGTGATCGGTGGTCACACAGAAACGTGTCTGACTTGAATGTATATATGGTATTTGTCACATTTGTCAGCGAGATAGTCGGTCCTCAGATGGTGTATGCCCCCGGAGAACAGTCCACTATTCGACACCGCTACTCACACGACGATCGGACTCGCGGAGTACACTCGAGTACCGATGGTGTGGATGAGAGTGAGTGCTGATGGATGGGGTGTGAGAGTGGGGTGAGTGTAAATAGGAGTGGGTACGAACACGTCTCCGTGTGGATACCCGTGGATGAACATGGTAGAACGGTTTTACCACCCGATTTGCGGAACGGTGAGCAGGGGCAGGAAGCAGGGAAGGAGACAGTGGACAGCGGACTGCGGACGGGGACGGGGACGACAGATTACTCGTCTGACTCCGCACACCGGCAGCCACCCTGGTCCAGCAGATCGCGGATCGTATACTGTTGTTTGCAGTCCTCGCAGGTCACCGTCACCGTCACGAGGACGTTGAACTCCCCAATATCGAGGACGTCACTTCGCTCGAGTTGGGCGACCGTATCCTCCGTCACCGCTGCGGTCCGGTTTCGGAGCGCGCCGAGTTTATTTCGGCTACGTTCGAGTCGCTCCTCGTCGCTCGGCGACTCGAGCGAGGCTTCGAGACAGCCCGTCAGGTGGTTGTAGACGGTCTGGTGCGAGACGAAATCGCTCTCGACGTCCTCGACTGGGACGGCGTCGCGCTCGAGTTCCTTGCGTGTCTGGACGCGTGTCCCGCTGCTGACGTCGTCGCCGGTGAGCAGCCGGTACGTGTTCTCGACCTCGCCGTCTTTGTACTGCAGCCCTGCGTCGTCGAGGGCGGCCTCGAGCACACGTTGGTTGACGTGTTCTGCGAGGTCTCGCGTGCTGTATCGGTCGTCGGTTCTGTCGGTCCAGTAGCTAACGAGTTCCTCGTCCAGCCCGATCAGATCGTACTGCTCGGCGATCCGTCCGACCTTGCAGCCACACGCTGAACTCGCCGCTGCGTCGAGAGTTCGCTCGGTCACTGTCCGAACGGTACTCCAGTGAGCGAGAAAAGCGTTCCGACCGCGGTGTTTACAGCAATACGTCCGTAATGCGAGGGTTGTCGACGGAGCTGTCGCTGCGTTCTCGAGCCGCTGACTATCCGCTTTTCCTACTTATCTTGTTCCTGTCTCTTTCTTCTTCATCCCAGGTGTGAATCATATCTGTAGTCCTCTGTTGCCAACGAGACGGACAGATAAGAGAGTACGAGTCGCATCGATTCGACTGCTCTTCGCCACCATTTACAGTCGTAAGATTGTAAATTGACTGTATCAAACGGTGCTCTCTGCCCAGTCGAGACTGAGAGTGACTCAGAGTTCTTCTGACGGCGAGGACGGCTCGACGACCAGTACCCGGAGATCGTTGACGTTCGTTCCGGTTGGACCAGTTCGGACAAGTGCCTCTTCGTCCTCGAGGACGGCACACGCATCGTTTCGCGCGAGTGCATCGTGGGCGTCCGTCCGCGTTCGCCCTCGATTTTGATCGGACTCGCCGTCTGCTTCGAGCGCACTCGGTCCCACTGTGGTCGCGTCCACAAGCGCACCCGCGACATGGGTTGTGCCGTCGATACCATCGGTGTCGACACTGCCGACGACGATGCCGTCGGACTCGAGTGCAAGCGCGCTCGTGAGTGCGAACTCCTGGTTTGGCCCGCCGCGACCGGGCTCCTCACAGAGGGTTACGGTCGTCTCGCCACCGGAGAGGAGAACGGCAGGCGGGGAACACGGCTCGCCGGTGCGGCGACACTCTTCGGCGATGGCGACGTGTGTCTGGGCCGCCTCGCGGGCTTCACCGCGGACACGTGAGGCGAGCACGAGTGGTGTGTACCCCCGATCGCGTGCGGCGTCACGGGCTGCCTCGAGTGCGACGCGCCCGTTTCCGATAACGTGTGTGCTCGTCCGATCGAAGCAGTTGGCGTCCGTCTCGAGCGTTGGCGTCTCCGGGAGTGCTCCGGCGTGGCCGTGCTCGAGGTGGGCGACGACGGCGTCGGGTGCGTCGATCTCGTAGCGCTCGAGGACGGCGAGTGCGTCGCCGTAGGTTGTCGGGTCCGGTACCGTCGGTCCGCTGCCGATCACGCTGGGATCATCACCGACGACATCGCTCAGCGCGAGCGTGACGACGGTTGCAGGTGCCGCGGTTCGGGCGAGTTGACCGCCCTTGATCGCCGAGCAGTGCTTTCTGACGGCGTTGATCTCGTCGATCGGTGCACCGGCACCAAGCAGGGCCGTCGTCACCTGCTGCAGGTCGGACACCGAGAGTGACGCGGCTGGCGCAGCGAGCAGCGCACTCGCGCCGCCAGTGACGACAACGAGCAGTAACTCGTTCTCACCGGCAGCCGCTGCGGCCTCGAGCACCTGCTTCGTGTGTTGAACACCGGTTTCACTCGGAATCGGGTGCGCTCCCTCACGAACAGCGACGATGTCGCTCTCGACCGGGTTGTCGGTCACGACGACGCCCGTCGTAAGTCGGTCTTCGATAACGGCGCTCCCCTCGAACTCCGTTTCAAGCGCGCATACGAGCTGTGCAGCCGCCTTCCCACCGCCAACGACCGTGATCCGTTCGTACTGTGACAGATCGTACGAGGTTGTGTCGCTTTCGCTCCCGGTCACGTCCGTCACGGTTAGCACGTCGTTTGCCACTGTACAGGTCTCCGCGATTCGCTCATCGGGCCGAGCCGCCTCGATCCCCGCGAGCAGGCACTCGAGTGCGACCTCGTGTGCGGCCGTCGGTGTGCGTGCTACCGGTCCATCACGGTCGGGCGGTGCGGATAGATGGTCGGGGGAGTCGCCGTCCATGCGTACCGCTTTGGGCGTCTCGGCGTATGTATTTACCGTGCAGCGCTACGTGGGCACGGTTCTGATGAGTGGGCTTCGTTTGATAGCTTCAAATATTAGTGCCCGAAATAAGCGAGTTGTGAACAATCCCCACTCTCGGATGGGACGGAATTTATCGACACCTCGTCGTTTTCTGGCGTCTTACTCGAAAGGGTGGCCAGCAACCAGACGCGAATTCTGTTTCATACTCTCAAATGCCACTTCGGCACGCGATCGAACTGGCTCTATGGGGCTGTTCAGACCGGGAATTGTAGACAGTCGTTGTCTTCTGGACCGATACTGTAACAACCAGTCGGTTATAACGGTGCAATGACAACAACCGTCACGGCAGGTACTTCGTTTGTAGCTATCAAATTCGGATCGGGATACTGTGTTGGTCGCCATGACGGTCCGTCGAAGGGGAAAGACTATGTCGACACCACAAGTTGCACTCTGTGTGAGCGACACTACCTCGAGTGAAGTCAATCTTCACTACATCGACGGTGAATGGGTCGAAGGAACCGGCTCGGAAACGTTCGAAAGCGAGAATCCGGCGACGGGCGAAACGCTGGCGACGTTCCAGCGCGGCACTGAAGACGACGTCGACGCCGCCCTCGAGGTTGCCGACGAGGCCTTCGAAGAGTGGCGAGAACTGTCCCACATCGACCGCGCGGAGTACCTCTGGGACATCTACCACGAACTGCGCGAGCGCCACGACGAACTCGGCGAAATCGTCTCGAAGGAGTGTGGCAAGGAAATCTCCGAAGGGAAAGCGGACGTCGCCGAGGCCTGGCATATGGTCGAGTGGGCGGCGGGCAACGCACGTCACCCGCACGGAGACGTGGTACCAAGCGAAGTAGGCAGCAAGGACGCCTACATGCGCCGGAAACCCCGCGGTGTCATCGGTTGCATCA
>NZ_MASN01000017.1 GCF_001861355.1 Natrialba sp. SSL1 | reverse complement strand
CGGGGTTGTCCCAGTTGTCGGCGGCGATGGTGTTGCCGCTGGAGAAGTCGGTGATCTCACCGGCTTCGTTCGAGGCACCGATGCTGAACGAGTCGTAGGTGTTCGCCGGTGAGCCGACACAGCCCTCGCCGGAGTTACCCGAGGAGGTGACTGCGACGACGTCCATGTCGTTAGCGTTCTGGATTGCGGGAATCCAGGCATCTTCGTACACTGGACCGGTGAGGCCACAGCCAGCACCGAAGCTCATGCTCACAACGTCAGAGTCCATCTCTTCGACGACGTACTCGAAGCCGGCGATGGTGTCTGAGTCTGCGCCCGAGCCGTCCGGCAGCACGAGGCCGTGCTGCAGGTCGACGTTCGGCGCGACGCCGTAGGCTGGCGTGTCGTCGTCAGCCGGTGCGGCAGCGCCGACCGTGCCGCCGACGTGCGTGCCGTGGTAGTGCGTGTCGTGCGGTTCCGAGCCCTCGACTGGGTCACCGTCCGGACCGATTTCAACCCAGCCGCCTGGGTAGGTTGGATCGTCCGCATCCTCGGTGTAGAGGTCCAGATCCTGGTGATCGACGTCGAAACCAGTGTCGAGCACTGCGACCTTCACGTCCTCACCCTGGGTGTTGAAGTCAGCCCAGGTCTCGGAGGCGTTGACCTGATCGAGGCCGTACGTGTAGTCGTCTTCGTCGGATTCAAGAGCAGACTCGACGGACGGCTCCGGTTCTGGCACTTCGTAGTCGGGTCGGAGCTCGACCGACTGGACTCCCTCGATCGAGGCGAGTTCGGCCGTGTCGACTTCCGACGCGTCGACTTCGGCGCGAACGGCGTTCGTGATCCAGTAGTCGTTGATCACCTCGACGTGCGCCATCATGTCGAGCGAGTCCGTGACGGACGCTTGCGACGTCTCGGCGTGCTCTTGGAGTTGTGCGATCGCACGGTCACGATCGGTACTCAGGTCACCCTCGTACTGGTCGAGGACGACATACACTTGCTCGGTTCCGGTCGCCTCCTCGAGTTCGGGATCGATCGTTGCTGGGGTATCATCGTCGACTGCTTGCGTGTCGATTCCGTCTGTGGCGGCCGCACTGCCTGCCAGGCCGGTGCCCGCGATCGCAACGAGCGAGAGCACCATGAGTGCCGTAAGCAGGATGGCCGTCCATTGTTCGCGTGTGTCTGTCATTAGTGAGTTGTCTTTGATTGCGTTTATTTCACCACGCACACAGCGTGTGTAGCACCATTCCACCGATTCACATACGGTATCTAGTATTTCACATCTCGTGAATACATAAGAATCCGATAACGAACTCAGTAATATAATTATTGGATATTTCTAGTTACTATTTTGTATGGAATGATCAATCGTCGTGACTGTTGTCACTGTGGACGGCGAAAACGAGCCGCGGCTCCGCGTCCGTCCGTACGGATCGCTGTCGCGTGTCTCGGTGATCGGTCCGACGGGGCAGCGGTCACCGGTACAGAACGGCAATTGACCGACTCAGTTCGGGACGGATGACGCGGAGATGAGAGGGGAACCCACCGAAGACGAGACAGGGTCGGGGTGTCGAAATCGGACACGAGTACAGGAGACAGACACTGGTCGGTCACACACTCGTCTGCGAATGTGTCTCTCTCCCGAACCAAAGGCTAAAGAGCGAAACGACCGAACATTCTGTCAATGACTATCGTTCGTCTCTTGCGGAGGGATCTCTCGTGGGCGTCGAAATAAAAGAACGCAGGGTTACCGACGCGGAGTTCGAGGAGATGAAGCAGTTCGTCTTCGAGTACCTCGCAGCCAGCGTCGAGAAAGAAGAGGAAGGCGGTCGGATGCGCTGGTACCCGTGGCACTCCGCGGAGTACCGGCACAACCACATCCTCAACGTGGTCGAACTCGCGACCGAGATCGCCCAGAAGGAGGGTGCGGACATCGACGTCACCCGCGTCGCCGCCCTCTTTCACGACGTGGCGAAACTCGAGACCGACCAGGAACTCCACGCCGAAGCCGGTGCCCGCGTCGCCCGTGAGTACTTAGAATCGCGCGGTGAGTACCCCGAATCGTTCATCCAGCAGGTGTGTCGCGCCGTCGAACAACACTCCTATCAGGGCGACCTGAGCGACGTGGCACTCGAGACGCAGTGTCTGATCGAGGCTGATCTGCTCGATAAGGTCGGCGCGAACGGCACGGCCCTGATGTTGCTGCGGATGGGCTACGAAGCCCGAACGCACATGGACTCGGACGAGATGGTCGAACGGGTCCTGGAGCGCGGCTACAATGCGGCGTCGCGCGTCGAGAGCGAGGCCGCCGAAGGCATCGCCCACCAGCGGCTGAAGCGCGTGAAGTGGTTCAGCGAGTGGCTCGAAGACGAAATCGCCGGGATGGGGTAGTTAGCGAAACCGTTCGCAACTCCGTCAGTACTGTTCTCGCTGTGGGTACCAACACCTGTGTGTCGACCGGCTCTGGCCGGGACTAGCTACGGTTACGACTACTACTGCTAGGGTCGCTACGGCCTGCTGTCGACTACGCGGTCAGTACACAGCACTCACGAAGCAATTACGCAACGGCACAGTCCCCCATGATGACCTGGCCCGAAGTGGGTCACGCAGTGGCGGCGACGGTCACAGGAAACTCATTGCACCGATACCGAGAAAGAGCGCCCCGAAGCCCGCCAGCACGACCGCGCTGAGCGCTGCGATCGTCGGCGCGAGGGCGTCGACGCGGCGACCCGCCGCGACCAGTCCGGCGGGGTAGGCGACGATCCAGACCGCGATGCCGCCGAAGAAGCCGAGCAGGAGTGCGGGCGAGCCGGTCTGGACGACGAGCGTTCCCGCGAGGATGGTGTCGATCCCGGGGACGTGGGCGAAGATATCGAGGCTGCCGGGCTGGAGGAGGCCGACGCCGACGGTGAGCCAGAAGCCGAGCTGGTAGGGGTTGGTCAGCGAGAGGACGAACGTCTTCCGGAAGCCCTTCGCGGTAGCGGTGCCGCCGTCGGTGAACGAGGTGGCGGCCCTCGCTTCCTCGATCGCGCCGACGGCGAAGTAGCACATGAGGACACCACCGACGAGGTAGAGGGCGGGTCTGATGGCGGGGTACTGGTCGATCACGGTGACGACGCCGGCGAGCACGAGGACGAAGAAGAGCACGTCGGCGAGCATGGCTCCGAGGCCGGCCCAGAAGCCGGCGGCCCAGCCGCGGACGACGCTCTCCTCGGCGATGATGGCGTTCATCGGCCCCGGCGGGGCTGCGAGGGCGACGCCGAAGACGACGCCCGCCAGGAGCGTTCCTGCGAGAGTGAGCACGTGTAGTCGAGTTCTAGTGGGGGTGGAACTGTGAAAAGGTCAGCGACCTCGGTACGGACGCCGGTACTGTTGGCTCAACCAGATGAGATGGGTACAAATTCAATGGGAAACATAGCCGCATCTAAAAAGATTCTTCTCAAGTGTCTGTAAACAGCGTGTCAATGGCGAACTACTGGCTTCTTCGGGCGGGAGAACGTGGGCGGCTCTGGGCGGAGTGGGCTGAGCGCTCGCCACCGGTCGTCACGATCGGGTGGGACATCGGTGGCCCGTCGGAAGTCGATTTCAGCGACAAATCAGCGGTGAAGCGACGAGTTTCTCGGGCATACGAAAGCGACGAGGGGGTGACGGCCGGCCAACTCCGATACTTCGTCGGTGGCCGGACGACGCACATGAGCGCGGGTGATTTCGTCGTTATTCTTGGCGACGCATCTGTCGAGGCCGTTGCACAGGTTGGTGAACTCGAGTACAGTCCGACGGGACTCTCGAGTGCATCGTCGCACACCTACCAGCGGCCGATCGAATTCGTCGTGAAAAGTGCGAGTACCGGTGGCGTCGCACTCCGATCGCTTCCGAAACGGTTTGGACGCGATGCCGATGGTCACGGAGAAGCGAGTCTGTACGATCTCACCCAGACGATACAGGAGTACCACGTGAGTCGTGACGAGTTTACAGCTCTGCTCGATTGTCTGAGCGGTCGGGACGATGTCATCGTCGCACGGGACCCGGAGGAACTGTTCGGATCGTCGTCCGAACGGGAGTTCTACGTCGCACTCTCCGAACCGGTGAACTTCCTGACAGCCTACCGGCGGAACGTCTGGGGGGTTCGAAACACGGACAACTTGCGCGGAACGTGGGCTGATCTCGAGGAAGACGACATAATCTTCTTCCGCTCACACGGCAAGGACGAGGAGGACAAAGACTGGGGGCTCATTGGCTACGGTGTCGTCGGCGACTACAAAGCGACGAAATCGGAGTACTGGTGGCGTGACGAACACGTCAACGAGGAAGTGGTCTACGAACACGTTTTCGGATTCAAGGAGACGTTCTGTCTGGGTGATCAGCACGTTATCCAGAACCGACCGGAGCACCGCAAGTCAGCGGAACAGCTCTCCATCGAGTGCGAGGCGATTCTGCAGCATATGCTCCCCGTCGAAGACGCCGCCGACCATCTCGGCTGGGTGTCGTTCAACGACATCAATATGTGGGGGCCAAGCCAGTCGAACGGTCGAAAACTCCTCGAGAAGCTACACACCCACGACCGCGAGCGAGAGCGTACACTCGTCGAATCATCGCCAACGATCGATCTCTCGACGGAGGACGTTCTCGCTGATCTGCACTTCCCGGACGAACTCGCGAGTTCGATCGTCGAAGATGTCACTGCCGCACTCGACGCCGGGAAGCACGTCATCTTCACGGGGCCACCGGGAACCGGGAAAACGGAAATCGCGCAGAACGTCGGACAGGCACTCGTAGATACGCACGACGAAATCACCGGCTCCAAAATATCCACGGCGACAGCCGACTGGTCGACCTTCGACACCGTCGGCGGACACATGCCGTCGTCGACTGGCTCGGGTGAACTCGAGTTCAGACCGGGGCTGGTGCTTCGCCGGTTCAAGCGAAACGACGAACAGCGAAACGAGGTGCTGGTCATCGATGAGATCAACCGCGCCGACATCGACAAGGCGTTCGGACAGCTGTTTACGGTCTTCTCGGGGCAGGAAGTACAGCTTCCGTTCGAGCAGGACGACCGAGAGGTTCGCGTGTTGCCTGCCGAGCAGTACACCGGCGAACTGACGTCGAACGAGTACGTGATGCCGCGTTCGTGGCGACTGCTGGCCACGATGAACACCTACGACAAAACCTCGCTCTACGAGATGAGCTACGCGTTCATGCGTCGGTTCGCCTTCATCCGTATTCCGGTTCCGGAGCTTCCTGAAGGCGAGTCTGGTGACGCAATCGACGAACTCGAACGGCTCATACACGCGTACGTCGAGACGTGGGGGCTCGAGTGGGACCGAAGAGAGGCGATGGCAGTTGCCCGAGTCTGGCGGACGACGAACACGACGATCGACGACCGGTCGATTGGCCCGGCAATCGTCAAAGACCTCTACCAGCACGTGAGTCGACACGCGAACGACTCGGTCTCGGCGGCGCTGACGCAGGCAGTCATCAGCTACGTCTTCCCGCAACTCGAGGGCGTGCCGAAACGCGAACAGATCGTTCGGCAACTCGCGACGGTCGATGAGATCGACGAGCGTCTGCTCGAGACTGCTGCGCGAGATATGCTTCAGGTGACACTCACTGAGTCCGAGCCGGTATGAACAGGGACGAACTCCTCGACGAACTGTCGGAGGATATCCTCACGTACGTGATGCAGGGGGCGTTTCCCGAGCGCGAACTCGCGCAGACGATCTCGCCCTCGCAGTTGGACGAGCGATTCGAGGATTACGAACTACTGCTTGACCTGCACTTCATCCTGAAATCGGACGTCGTCGAATTCGTCCGAGAACTCCCCAGACGACTCCGCAGTATCCGCACGGAGACGAGCACTGTGTCACAAACACATCGGGGGACCGTGAACGGGCACGTCAACTGGGGACGGACGATCAAGAAGCGCCACACCCAGAATCCCCGCGACGGCTCGCTATTCGTCTGTGATAACCGCTCTGAGAACTACGACATTCCCGAGAACCTCGTCCTCAAGAAGCTGCTCGCGGTGATTTACCGCACGCTTCGAAAGGCGGACCCGCTTCTCAAGGAGAACTACACCTGGGTTCAGGAGACCTGGGGCGACAACGAGCAGTTGATCGACGACCTGCAGCGGGTCGTCGAGCGCAATGTCCACGTTCGCCGGATTCGGGACCCAAAAGCGTACGAGCCTACCGAGCGCATGCTCACGACTGCGGCACAGTCGCGCCAGGAGATTTACCGCGAGGCGGCCTCGCTGCTTCGGAGTCGGACCAACATCTTCCAGGGCGATACCGAGGAGATCCGGTCACTGCTCGACGAGACTGCGATCACACCTGACGACGAGCACGCGCTGTTCGAACTCTACGTGCTCTTTCAATTCGTCGCGACGCTGGAGCAGCTCCGAAACGAGCAAGCGCAGTTCAAAACGATCGCCTCCGATCGACAGGAAGTTGCTCGCATCGACGGGTCGAAAGAGTTCGTCCTCTACCACGACAACTCGGCACGCGACCGCAACCTCTCGTTCATCTCCGAACCGGATGCAGACCGTGAGGAACTCGGGCGCTCGGATACGGTCCAGCGGGTCGCACAGGATGTTGCGGGAGACTACCTCGGCAAGGAGTTCGAGAACCACACCGGACGGCCTGACGTAATCGTCCTCGAGATCATCTCCGAGGAGACGAACGAACACGAGTATCTCATCACCGAGGTCAAAAACAGCACGAACACCGATACGATTCGTCGCGGGATCAAGGAGACACTCGAGTACCTCGCCTTCCTACGGGTTGACGACGAGTTCGTGTTCGGAACTGACGACGACGGGTCGTATTTCGGGACTGGGTGGAACGGCCTGCTCGTCGTGCAGGATCTGGACGCACAGACGCAGTCGCTCGCTGCGCAGTCCGGATCCGACAATGAGATCAAAATTCTACAGGCGTCCGAACTCGAGACGGAACTGGCGTCGGTTCTGGAGCAGATTCTCTGAGTAGGAATTAGAATTCGGGCTCCGAAAATCGTTCTACGACTAGCCTCAGTCGTCACCGGGTTTGTACGCACCGCTCCGTCGTTCGATGGTGTAGATATCCAGCAACTTCTCGGTGTGATTGCACTCTACCCCGAGCCGAAATTGACCGATCCGAAGTTTCGAATGTGGGACGCCGGTCAGTGGCTCGAGATAATCGTCGGGGTCACGCCACTGATCCGTTACGATTTCGTCGAGTTTGTCTACAATACGGTCCTGTGCATGCGTTTCGAGATCGTCGTACGTTCGTTTCGCGGGTCTCTGAAATTGCCACTGCCAGCCCTCGCCACTCATTCCTACTCCTCGTCACCACGAATCTCGTCTCGGCTAAACGTCTCGCTATCGCCCGTTCGCCGTGCGTGTTCGACGGCTGCAATCTCCTTCCAGCTCTGTCGTGTTAGTTCCGGGTGTCGGACCGCATCCCGAAGTGCGTCGCGAATGAATTCGCTTCGGCTGTTGTATCCCTCATCCGTCCACGTGGCGTCGATATCTTCGAGAAATGTCTCGGTGAGACGGATGTTAATGTTCGTCTTGTCTGGGTCTTCCCCGTTGTTTGTATCTGTACTCGACATACGAACGTGTTACACCCGCGTCTGTATAAGCGTTGGTGCACTAACCTTAGCGTCCGAATCTCCACGACAGCCTCTGGTTGAGGGCAGCCGATTCCGCTCGGGATTTTGCAGCCTCACTCGCGTCCCGTTTTCGGACCGGACTCCCACCGTCGATACAGTGTCGACGGAGTAGGGTGGGCGTGGTGGTGGTAAGTGGTGATGCGAAGGCGGTCCCGTTGTGGTGGTTCCGCGGGACAGGAGACTGTCGCCACACCCGAGAGTCCGGCTGACCGACGGGACTCGAGTACCTCTGCGGTGTTGGTCTCGCAGAGGGTGGACTCGTTAGTCCCGTTGGTCGTGTTGGTTGTGTGGGTCCTGTTGATCGTGCTGGCCTCGTCTGTTTCGCCGGTCCTGTCGGTTACGTCGCTCCCGCCGTTTGCGAGAGAGCAGTCCGGGCGCGACGCGACAGCCGCAGGGGCCGGCGATGGCGTCGGTGGGGCCGATAGCACTGACGGTTGTAACTGGTCGCCGACAGCGCGGGCAGGGGGTGAGCGTTTCGGGTGGATCGACATCACTGTCGCTGGTGGTGGCATCGTCCTCGTCCGGTTGCTCACTCATTGGTCTCACCCGCGAACACGCCGGACACGTCGAACTGGACAATCGGCACTGTCTGCGCTAGTGACGCAGTATGGCGATTCCGTTGTCGTGCGGGACGTTTATATCCCGGTAGAATGTATGCAATCATGGCAACTAAGCCAGGTGGCTTGGAAGCCATGCCTCGGATGTCATCACCATCCGGGGTTTTCGTACCCTTACTGGCTGGCTTCCGTTCTAATTGTTGACTCGTGATGATTTATATCTACCGTTCAACCTGAGAATGCAGGCCTTCCCTACGTTGATCATTGGTACAGCATTCGCGAGTACTCGAGTACTGTTTGTCCACGTGTGACTGCAAGACGGTACTGTGTAGGGTTGGTGCGGTCACCACCAAGAAAACCGCATACTACTCAGAGCAATAACTAAACAGCAGCCTTTTCATTTCCTACGAAGACCAGTAACACAATGAATAATTCCGGGAAGAAAGAAAACACACACGAAATCGACTGGGAAGATCCCACAGAATCGAGGCTATCCAGATGGGTCGGATCTGTTCCACTGCCGTTCCTGCTGGGTGTCGCGATCGTCGGTAGTTTCGCCCTCGGCGCGTTCGCTGTCGGCGGGCTGTCGATTCTGGACGAGACACCACCGGACCCCGAAATCGAGTCCGTTGAAATTCTCGAGGCGGGGTGCCACGACGACGTTACTGCATACGGGAAATCGAGCAGTGGTGGAGTGTGGGTCGGAACAATCAACGACACCTCATTAGACACCGAGGTCTCAGCCGAAATACGCCGGACCACACCGGAGGATGCGACCGTCGCGGCGTATCGGGTATACGTCGACACGCACAACACGACGACCGAATCCGACGAGTGTCCCGGCCGAATCGTCTACAGCGTCGAGTTCGACACCCCGTATCCTGATGCAGCAGATGCGATGCGGACCGAACGGTACCTCAACGACGAGTTCAGAGGTTGTGGCCATTCGACCAGTGGACCCGAGCCAGGCTGCGCCGCCTTGCACGAAGAGCGCCCGGTTCACTACTCCAACGGCACTGTCACGGAGGAGTCTCTGTGAGACGGTTCACTCGCTGGCAACAGGCACCGTAAAGGTGAACGTCGCACCTTCGCCAGGTTCGGACTCCACCCAGATCTCCCCACCGTGGCGCTCGACGATCCGCTGACAGAGCGCGAGTCCAATTCCTGTCCCGGCGTGTTCTTCGTGGTTGTGAAGCCGCTGGAATACCTCGAAAATCCGATCCTGGCTCTCCACATCGATACCGATCCCTTCGTCGCGAACGGAAATCACACACTCCTCGTCGTTCGTGTCAGCGCTGATCTGAATCCGCGGCGAATCCTCTCCGCTGTACGTGATCGCGTTGCTCAGCAGGTTCTGGAACACCTGCCGAAGCTGCCCGGGATCACCCGTTACCCGCGGGAGGGGGTCCGCTGTAATTTCGGCACCGCTCTCGTCGATTTTCACCTGGAGGTCGTCGCGAGCGTTCTCGAGTACCGTCTCGAGATCGACCGATTCGAACGCGCTTCCACGCGTCTGGACGCGCGAGTAATTGAGCAGACCGTTGATCATCTCCTGCATTCGCTGGGCACCGTCGACTGCGAAGTCGATGAACTCTCGTCCGTCCTCGTCGAGTTCGTCGTGATACCGACGCTCGATCAGCTGCAGGTAGCTCACGATCATCCGAAGTGGTTCCTGCAAATCGTGGGATGCAGCGTACGCAAACTGCTCTAATCGCTCGTTCGACGCTTCAATCTCCCGCTGGTACTCCTTACGTTCCGTGATATCCTGCACCATCAGCATGCCCGCAACGATATCGCCCGCGCTGTTTCTCACCGGAAGTGTATGTGCCCAGAGGTCGCGGTCGTGATACTGCTCTTCGAACGTGTTCGACTCGCCGTCGAATACGGCCTGAAAGTACGGTTCGATCTGTTCGACGAGGTCGTCGGGATACCGGTCGTAGATGGTTGTGCCCACGATTTCGTCCTGTGACAGCCCGAGGTCCGCCAGCAGTTCCCCACCGGCCACCGTGTACTCGAACGACTCGTTGTACAGCCCGACTGCGCCCGGGAAGTGGTCGATCAGCGTTCGATACCGTTGCTCACTTTCTTCCAGAGCGCGCTCGCGCTCTTTGCGCTCAGTAATATCACGGACGACACCGACCCGTTCACGCCCGTCGCTATCGGACGGAAGGATGGCGAACGTTGCCTCGGCAGGAATAGTCGTCCCGTCGGCCCGCTGCACCGTCGCCTCAATCGATGTCTCGTCCGCCTCGTCGTGGGCCAGTTGATCCTCGATTGCCTGTGCGTGCTGGTGGACATCGCCCTCGACGACCATCGATACGTGAGAGCCTAACAGCTCCCCGGGGGAGTAGCCAAGCAACTCCGCGTAGGACTCGTTCACCATGGTGAAGATACCCTCCTCGTCGACGACGTAAATCCCATCTTGCACCGTTTCCACGATGGTCTCGTACTGTCGCAGCTCTTGCTCACGCGCTTTCCGCTCGGAAATGTCCCGTACGACGCCGACTGTGCCGTCGTACTCTCCGTCGGTGGATACGATCGGTGAAAACCGACTTTCGGCGGGTACTCGCGTCCCGTCCTTTCGAAGGACATCTGCCTCGATCGTTGCAGCGTTCGCAGCAGCGTCAGCCAACTCTCTCGAGGCGTCGGCTGCCGTGCTCGAGACCGTATCCTCGACGACGAGTGAACAGTGTGAGCCGAGCAGTTCCTCCCGCGAGTACCCCGTCAGGTCGGCGTACGCCTGGTTTACGGTTTCGAACCGATACTCGTCGTCGAGAACGTAGATCCCGTCCTCGATGGTCTCGATAATCGTTTCGTACTGGGCTAGTTGCTGTTCTCGTTCGGTCCGTGCGACTCCAGTTTCAGTGCGTTTGTCTCGGACGACACCGACGGACCCCTGATACTCCCCGTCTGTGACCAACAGATTGTATCGCACCTCACAGACGAGGTCATCGCCAGCAGCAGTCTGGATCGAGAGTTCGAGCGGTGGAAGATCCGTGTCGCCGTTCTGGAGGTGTTCCCGAATCGTACGCTCGACGTGTGTGGCGTCTGTTTCAGCCAGTATCATCGATACGTGCGACCCCAGAAGTTCGTCTCGCGAGTATCCTGTCCACTCGACGATCACGTCGTTAACCGCGACGAACTGCTCTGCAGAATCGAGCTGGTAGAGGCCGTCGTCGATCGTGTTGACGAGCGTTTGAAACCGGTCGAGTGCCACGTCGCCGTCTGACCCCGGCCAAAAATCAGTTGACGTGGATTCTGAGCGTCCAGTCATTAGCGCGTACTGGATACTAACGCTCATAAACTCTCGTAAACACAACAGTCGTTGTTTGGGCGGATCTCTAGTACAAACTGAGGGACCTCCAGCGATGGTTTCAGGTCGGTACTGGTGACAGCAACGGGAACGGCGACCGTATCCAGGGTACTACCCGTCTTCTGCTACACGAGTGAATCTGGTGCCGAGCCCTGAGTACCGCCCACGGAGAACGGCGTAGATCTCAGATGCGTAACCGTATCAAACAACATTATTCGGATATACTCCGCTAATGAAACCATATTTAGTTAATATCTCTAAAATCATACGCTAGCAATTATGTGACCCGTTACCCTCTCTAGAGGCAGCGGTCCCGCAGGTACTGGCCCTCGCAGCGAGCCAGTTCCTACACAAATCACCCCCACCCATGACACCGACACCTAACTCCATCCTGTACGACAGCTACGGTCCGCACATCGGCGGCGAGTTCGTCCGCTCGGCGGGCGATGACCAGTTCACGACCACCGATCCAGCAACCGGTGAGGTGATCACGACGGTCGACGCAGCGAGCGCTGCCGATGTCGACCAGGCAGTTACGACCGCCCGTGAGGCAGCCGCTGACTGGCAAACCACCGCCCCCGCCGAACGCGGTCGCATCGCCCAGCGTATCGCAGACCGCATTCGCGAGAACGCCGACGACCTCGCGCGACTCGAGAGCCGCGACCAGGGCAAGCCGCTCACCCAGGCCCGTAGCGACGTCGAGGGTGCGGCCCGGTTCTTCGAGTACTACGCCGGCGCGGCGGACAAACTCGAGGGCAGCCAGGTCCCGACTGACGAGGACTCGCTCATCGTCACCTCGCGCGAGCCCTACGGCGTCAGCGGCCAGATCATCCCGTGGAACTTCCCGCTGAACCTGACCGCCCGCGGCGTCGCACCGGCCCTCGTCGCGGGCAACACCGTCGTCGCAAAGCCCGCCCCCACAACGCCGCTTTCGGCCCTCCACCTCGCCGAACTGTGTCGCGAGGCCGGTCTCCCGGACGGCGTGTTCAACGTCATCCCCGGCGGCGGCGAACCCGGCGCAGCCCTCTCCGCACACGATGATGTCAACGCTCTCACGTTCACCGGCAGCGTCGCCACCGGCCAGGCCGTCATGGAGTCCGCTGCAAAGACCATCACCCCCGTCACGCTCGAACTCGGCGGGAAGAACCCGGCCATCGTGATGCCCGACGCCGACCTCGACGAGGCCGCCTTCTGGATCGGGACGGGCATCTTCACCAACGCCGGCCAGATCTGCTCGGCAACCGACCGCGCGCTCGTCCACAAATCCGTCTACGACGAGGTCGTCGACCGCCTCGTCGCCCGCGCCGAATCCACCGAACCCGGTCCCGGCGTCGACGACCCCGACATGGGCCCGCTCAACCACGAGGCCCACTACGAGTCGGTACTCGAGTACATCGACGTTGGCCGTGAGTCAGACGCGACACTCGCAGCGGGTGGCGAGCCACTCGAGGGCGACGGCTACTTCGTCGAGCCGACGATCTTCACCGACGTCGACCCACAATCCCGACTTGCGCAGGAGGAGATCTTCGGCCCTGTGCTGACGGTGATTCCGTTTGCCGACCGCGAGGAGGCGATCGAGATCGCGAACGATGTCGACTTCGGCCTGACTGGCGGCGTCTTCTCGAACGACGTGAAGCAGGCGCTATCGATGGCGCGCCGGATCGAGGCCGGCAACGTCTACGTCAACGAGTGGTTCGGCGGCTCGGTCGAGACGCCGTTCGGCGGGATGAAAGAGAGCGGAATCGGCCGCGAGAAGGGACTCGAGGCGCTCGACTCGTATCTGCAGACGAAGACGATTACGGTGAATCTCGACGAGCGAACGTAAGCGCGGGCCTTGGCGGTCAACCGCGCACACGAACCCATTCCGTGTCACTCCGCACCACTGCATAACGAGCCGTGCCACGACGTGTCGCGCCGCGCCACAGCAATCATACCCTCCACCCGCCAACGTGAGGTATGGGTTTTCACACCTTCGACCCCGAGCGCGCACCCGCACTCGAGGACGCGAGTCGCTACCGGTGGTGTTCACGCGAGGAACTCCTTTCCCTCCTCGAACCACGCCAGGAGGACATCGTTGCCGACCTCGGCAGCGGAACGGGGTTCTTCGCCGACGACGTTGCCCCGTACGTCGACACGCTCTACGCGATCGACGTGCAGACCGAGATGCACGAGTTCTATCGCGAAAAGGGCGTTCCCGAGAGCGTCGACACAATCCACGCGAACATCGACGACCTCCCGCTGGCCGACGACAGCCTCGACGCCGCCTTCTCCGTCGATACGTACCACGAGTTCGCGAGCGACGACAGTCTGACGGAACTCGCGCGGGTCCTCAAGCCGAACGGCCGCCTCGTCACGATCGACTGGTCGGCAACCGGCGAGCAGGAATCAGGCCCGCCGCTGACAGAGCGATTCGCTCTCGGTGATGCAGTCTCGCAGCTACAGGATGCGGGCTTCTCGATCGGGCGAGCGACCGACCGCCGGGAGACCTACGTGTGCGTCGCCCACGCGCCTGACCGATAGCGACCACTTGGGTTCACAGTCCGCACCGAGAGTGTACACGCGGCAGTTCGAACCCACCACTCTTTGCCCGGCGCTGACGTATTGCCAGCTATGCACCGACGGCCGCGGCTCGATAGAGCCGACGCCGACTGGCCAGGACGGCAGTTCGACCCCGCACGAACGAGGGGTGGGCCATAGCGATGACAGAACAGCCAACGCCGACGCGTCGTGAGATTACCGCAGGAACTGCGGGACTCACACTGGCGACTCTCGCAGGCTGTCTCGACGGCCAGGGGTCCGACGGGTCGACCGACGACAACTCCAGTGATGAGTCTACCGCCGCTGGCGCTGATTCTCCGTCACTCCCACTCGAGATCACGACCGCCGACGGCCCCGGCAGCGAGGCCGGGACCCTGACGATACCCACCGACGGCGTCGTCCTCATCAATTTCACCCGACTCCACTGCCCGACCAGTGAGGGCCTCCTCGAGACGATCGGCAACGCCCGCGAACGCCTGCTCGCCGAGAGCGACAACGCGGAGGCAGACGATGCGGACGCAGACGCGGGTACGGACGCCGACAACAACAGCGAGGACAGCACCGAGAACGACACCGAAACCGAACCCCAACTCGAGTACACCGTCGGTCGAGGTGAGGACCTCACCGTCATCTCGGTCGTCAGCGGCGTGTCGGGGGCAACACCGACCGAGGAGGAACTCGGCGAGTGGTGGGCTGAACACAACGGCAACTGGACCGTCGGTATCGACGAGGAAGGCGCACTCTTTGATTACTACGATGTGCGCAGTGCGCCGGCCACCCGAATCGTCGACAGCGAGGGCGCGGTCCAGTGGGAGAACAACGGCGGGACGGCGACGGGGAGCTACGTGAGCGCAGCGTGGTCGGCACTCGAGTCGGACGAGTGAGTGTTTGCGGACGACGCCCGTGAGACACGCGGACGGTTACGGCCCGGCATTCGCCGTCCGAACCAGTGCACCCATTTTCCTGGACCCCGTACTGTCACCCATGATGACCCGGCGACCCGCCGCGCTGGGATACGCCCACTTCCCGCATCGATTCACTCGTCCCTCTCAAGTCTGCCCACCGATGAGCGTACGATTACTTTCGAACCCGGAATCAACCATACTTCGTCGGGAGGTGAGAACGAATGCGCCGACGTGATCTCGTCGCAGGCGTCGGCAGCCTCGGCATCCTCGCCGGTGCTGGCGGCGTCCTCTGGCGTGGCCTTCCCGTCGGCAACGAGTCACCGGCGGCGGATTCGAGCGGCGACGAAGACGCTGACGACGACAGCGACGGCCCGATCGTACTCGAGACGATCGACGCGACGGGCAGCGAGGAGGGGACGATCGAGGTGCCAAACGATGGCGTCACCGTCGCGATGTTCTTCGCGCCGAGCTGTGGCACCTGTCAGTCGCTGATGCCGCACCTTCGGGAGGCGAGCGATCAGCTGAACGAGGAGTACGGTGACGACGTTACCGTCGTTTCGGTTACCTCGACTCGATCGGAAGACGAGCTACGCGAGTGGTGGGACGAGCACGACGGCAACTGGTATCTCGGTCACGATCCGGGGCGGTCGCTCGGCGTGTCCTACCGGGTGGTCGGCTATCCGGTGATTATCGTTGTCGACGAGAACGGGGAGAAACACTGGCACGAGAACGGTGTTCTCGATGCGAGGCGGATCTACTACGGTGCTGCACCGGTGCTCGACGAGTACCGAGAGCGGACACAGGAGTCGGATGATGCAGATGACGATTCCGAAGCGGAGTCGTCAGATGCGAATTCGGATTCAGATTCGGACCCGGGTTCCGATTCTAATTCCGATTCCGATTCCGATTCAGAGGGTGAGGAGTCGACGGATCCAGGATCAGACTCAGACTCGGACCCGACTGAAGCAGAGTCGGGCGATGAAGGTGATGAAGACGGATCCACAGACGGAGACGACGAGACCGACGACTAGCGCGGCCGCAGACGAACTGTCGCTTACGCGCTCGCTTGCCAGTTTCTGATCCGATCCGCGCTGATGCCGTCGACGTCATCGGCGATCGAGTCGGGATCGGCCTCGGTTAGGTCGTCGAGACTCTCGATACCCGCTGCGGCGAGCTTCTCAACCGTTTTCGCACCGACGCCGTCGAGTGACTCGAGATCCGAACCGCTCTCGCTCTCGCGCGCCTGGAACTCCTGATAGTTACAGATCGGACAGCCCAGTTCCCACGGCTCGTCGCCGCTGTGGATCACGAGTTCGGGAAGGTCGTGCTCGCCGCAGTACTCCTCGGTAACCTCGATCTCGCCGCGTCGCGGGAGCGGCAGCGAGTACTCACAGTCGGGGTAGCGCGTACAGCCGACGAGTCGGGAGCCACTCTGGAGCGTCTTGACCGCAAGCTCTCCCCCGTGCTCGTCGCCGCACTCCGGACAGTCGCCCAGAACCGGTCCCTCGCCGGCGTCTTCGGCCTTGCAGAGCGGACAGCCGTGGACGAACGTCTGCCGGCCGGCGAGCATCTTGACCTCGTTCAGGCCGTGATCCGCACACTCCTCGTCGAGGATGAGCGGCTTCCCCGTCGAGGGCAGCGGCAGCGTGTTCTCACAGTCGGGATAGCCGTCACAGCCGATGAAGTACGAGCCGTGGCGGCTTCGGCGAACGAGGAGGTCCTCGCCACACTCCGGACACGGCCCCAGTCGTTTGTCGTCCTTGAGGGATTTCCGGAGATGATCGCCGATCTCGTCGCGCGAGTCCGCGAGATTCGCGAAAATTTCTGCGAGCATCTCGCGGGACTCGTCGGTCACGTCCTCGAGTCCGGCCTCGCCCGAGGCGATGGCGTCCATGTCCTGTTCGAGTTGGGCCGTCATATCCTCCGAGACGACGCGGTCGGCGTAGTTCTCGGCGGCCTCGACGACGGCCATCGCGAGCTTGGTCGGCCGCGGCGGATCGCTCTCGATGTAGCCCCGGTCGTAGAGCTTCTGAATCGTCTCGTGGCGGGTCGACTTCGTCCCGATACCCATGTCCTCCATGGTCTCGATGAGCCGCGACTGGCCGTACCGTCGGGGTGGCTGGGTCTGCTTGTCCTCGAGTTCGACGTCCGTGATCGTGATCTCCTCGCCCTCCGAGACGTCGGGAACGTAGTTCTCGGTGGTGCTGAAGTACGGGTAGACGTCGTGGTAGCCGGCTTTATCGAGGCGCTTGCCGTTTGCCTTGAGCCGGTGGTCTGCGACCTCGGCGACGACCTTGAGGTGCTCCCAGATGGCGGCCTCGGCAACCGTCGCGTAGAATCGGCGGACGACGAGTTCGAAGACTTCCCACTCGTCGTCGCTCACGTCGCCGCGAGAGGGAATCTCGCCGGTCGGATGTATTGGCGGGTGGTCGGTCGTCTCCTCGTCGCCCTCGGTGGGTTCGATCTCGTCGGCCTCGAGGAGCGATTCGGCAGACTCGCCGAGCGTCGGGTGACCGACGAAGTCGTCGAGCAGTTCCTCGGGGTCGAGATCGTCCGGGTAGACGGTGTTGTCCGTTCGCGGGTACGTGATGTAGCCGGCAGTGTAGAGGTCCTCTGCGATGGACATGGCGCGCTTTGCGGAGTAGCCGAGCGCACTGGCCGCGCGGATGAACTGGGTCGTGTTGAACGGCGCGGGCGGCGAGTCGGTACGGGTGCGCCGATTGACGTCGACCACGGTCGCCGTGTTGCGCTGAGAGAGCGTCTCGAAGACGTCCTCGGCGACGGCTTCCTCCCAGACGCGCTCGGCCTCGTTGCCGTCCTCGTCGCGGTAGAAGTACTGGGCCTCGAACGCTTCCTCACCCTTGGCTACGTCAGCCACAAGCTCCCAGTAGTCCTCCGGATCGAACGCCTCAATCTCGCGCTCGCGGTCAACCATCAGTTTGAGCGTCGGTGACTGCACACGGCCGACCGAGATGAAATCGTTCCCGAGCTGGCCCGCAGAAAGCGAGAGGAAACGGGTGAGCGCGGCCCCCCAGACCAGGTCGATGATCTGACGCGCTTCGCCTGCCGCGGCCAGGTCGAAGTCGAGTTCGTCCGGTTCGTCGAACGCGTCCTGGACCTCGTTCTCCGTAATCGAGGAGAACCGAACGCGCCGGATCGGCACCTCCTCGTCGACCTCGCGGACGATGTCGTAGGCCTCCTTTCCAATGAGTTCGCCCTCGCGGTCGTAGTCAGTCGCGATGGTGACACGGGTCGCCTTCCGCGAGAGGATGCGAAGCGTGGCGACGATGTTCTCCTTCGTCGCCGTCTTCTCGATGCTCGCGTCGATGAGTTCGACGGGTTCGACGTCTCGCCAGTCCGAATATTCGGACGGGAAGTCGACGCCGACGACGTGGCCCGAGAGGCCCACGCAGCGCTTGCCGCCCCACTCGTAGACGTTGACGCCGTTCTCGCGGCTCGAATCGTACGTTCCGCCAGAGAGGATATCCGCAATCCGCCGCGCGGCGTTGTCCTTCTCCGTGATAATCAGCTCCACCGCCGATCACCCCCTCGATCAGGCGCGGTGTACTCGAGTCCAACTGGTCGAGTCTCGGTCATACTCGCTGGCTACGACTGAGGATTTGATAACGCTTTCGCCAAAATCGGCAGACTGCGCGGGTGTGCGTGCGATACGCGGGCGCTGCGCTCGCGTGCGCGTAGGTTGGTCGCGTGGGTGCATTGCGTAGCGTGCATTTCCCCAACCGAGCGTCGCCATCAACTCGAGTGGTTCGTGTCCGCGTCCCTGCCGACGGCCTCCGTGCTGTCATCACTGTCCGCCGCACCGGCTGGTGGAGTGCCCGGAAGGGAGAACGGGTCTGCATCGTCGGGGTCGTGGAACTCGTCGTCTTTGTCCGAGATGTACAGCACGAGCCCGAGGAATCCGGTAAGGAACACGAATCCGGCCCACTTGGCGGGTCCGTGAATTCCCGACCGCTTGCTGTCCCAGTAGACGAGGGTTGCGAGCGGCCCGAAGAGAATCGTATACAGGATCGCCAAGAGTGCTAGAATCCCCCATAGCATACACTGATGTAACAAACAAATTGTTAAATGTATTATTATTATTATTCGGGAACCCATCGGTCGGGAGGCGACAGTACGCGCTCACTGTGAAGGGGCAACCGCGGGGAACCCAGATGACCAGTTCGTGATCACTGGAAACAGTTTAGTTTGGCAACACCAACGGAGAACACATGGACGAGTCGATCGGCCAGCAAGGGGCAATCGCGTTTCTCATCGAACGGGTGGCTATTCCCCTGCTAATCGTCTTCGGAGCGGTTCTGCTGGGAGCAGCAACGACCGACGTGCTGATCGGCCGAGGCGATGGGCGAGTTCCTGCTGGTACTGCTTTTCGGGGCCATGTACTACGTCCTGGCGCTGCCGTTGTACTGGGTCGTGTTCCTTCGTGACTGAGACGGGAAGTTTGAAAATCGAGTCCGCTACTGCTGCTACTGCTGCTATCGTTACTGCTGGTGGAGATGCCAGCGGTCGATAAACAGACTCACGTCACCACTTCCATCAGCAGCACCCACACCCTCACCTTCGAACCGCACCGGCTGGCGCTTGCCTGCCATCGTCGGCACGTAGAACTCACCCGACTCCAGATCCGTCGGCACCAGCGGCGTCCACGAGCCCTCCTCAATCGGGCCGCCAACGCGCAGGCGCAGCGCACCACTCTCGACGACGACTTCGGCCTCCTTGATCCCGCGGTAGGTCTCGTACTCGCCTGCAAGGGACTCGAGTACCCGGCGGCGAGCGAAGAACGGAACCTCGCCTGGCTCCTCGCCGACCAGTGCAGCGAAAACGGCCTGACTGAGTTCGGTGAGGCCGTAGCCCGGCGAGGCGTTGGCGAGCAGGGCGACCCCGAGATCCTGTTCGGGTGCGAAGCCGACGGCGGCCGTGGAGACGGCAATCGAGCCGCCGTGGCCGATGAGGTCGTGGCCGCAGACCTCGCGGGTGCGCCAGCCGTAGCCGTACGGACCGGACGGGGTGTCGGCGTACGCGCCGTAACACTGCGAGAGAGTGTCCTCGCCGAGCAGGCGCTCGCCCGTGTCGGCGACGCCGCCGTTCAGGTGCAGTCGGAGGTACGATGCGAGGTCGGTGACGGGGGCGAGCAGGCCGCCGGCGGCCGCGCTCTGTTCTCGGATCGGGAGCGCTGCGGGTTCGAGGTCGGCGTCCTCGTCCTCATCGCCTGGGAAGTACGGTGTCATCCGATCCTCGAAGCTGGTGAACGTCTCCTCGTCGTAGGTCGAACGGTCCATTCGGAGCGGTTCGAGAATCTCTGCGTCGACGTAGTCGGTGAACGACTCACCGCTGACGGCTTCGACGACTTCGCCGGCGAGCGTATAGCCCGAGTTGCAGTACTGCCAGTGTTCTCCCGGCTCGCCCGCGATTTCGTCTCGTGCACCTTCGATGTGGGCGTAGACGTCGTCCATCGAGCCGAGCGGGACGTTCGACTCGCCGACCTCCATCTGGCGCGCGATCAGGGCCTCGCTGGCCGCGAGCGACGGATAGCCGGAGGTGTGGCTCAGCAGGTGGTGGAGCGTCACGTCGTCGGGAACGTCGATGTCGAGGTAGTTCGTCGCGGCGTCGTCGTACTTGAGTTCCCCCGCGTCGACGAGTTGCGCAACGGCGAGTGCGGCGAAGGACTTCGAGACCGAGCCGATGCCGTAGACGGTGTCGGCGGTGGCAGGATCGTTGGCGGCGAGGTCGCGCGAGCCGTAGCCCTGCGCGTACAGCAGTTCGTCGCCGTCCGTGACGGCGAGACTCAGCCCGGGGAGTTCGTCCTCTCGGAGGCGGTCGCGGAGGAACGAGTCGATTCGGTCGATGGTCGCCGCATCCAGTGTGTCGGCAGCGGTCATGGTGGCCACCTCCCAGTCGGTGGCTATCAATATTCAGGTACCCCACAGGACGCACCGGTATCAGTACTCGACTCGACTGGAGCTCATCTCGATCCGCTCGTCCCGTCCTCGCTGCGAGTCGAATCCGCCCACGCGAGCCGGCAACCCCACACGGGAAGCGAGCCCTTTTCACGGCCCCGGCTGAGACACGGATAAGAGCGATACGTGTCAGCGACGGAATCGGAGAACGAGCGAAAGCGGGTGGACATGACGACGGGAGCGATCCCGCCGAAGCTGTTGCACCTGGCGTGGCCGCTCGTCCTCGGGAATCTCCTGCAGACGGTCTACAACCTCGCGGATATGTTCTGGGTCGGCCAGATCGGTGACGGTGGCGTCTCGGTCGCCGCAGTCTCGCTCATGTTCCCGCTCTCGTGGATGTTCGTCTCGACGGCGATGGGGATCACGGCGGCGACCATCGCGCTCGTCTCCCAGTACGTCGGCTCGGGTGACGACCGGATGGCAGACCGGGTTGTCGGCCAGACCATCCTGTTGACACTTACTGTGTCGACGGTGCTCGCGGCGATCGGGCTCTACTTCCGGCGACCGCTGCTCATCCTCATTGGGGCACGCGACGAGGTCTTTGTCGCGGCGCTCGCGTACATCGAGATCATCTTCCTTACACTGCCGCTTACCTTCCTGTTCTTCGCGTTTCGGTCCTCGCTACAGGGTGCAGGAGATACGAAGACGGCAATGTGGCTCGTCTTCGTTTCGGCCGGCATCAACGTCGTGATCGACCCGTTCTTCATCCTCGGCTGGGGGCCGTTCCCCGAGATGGGGACCCGCGGTGCCGCCGTCGCGACGTTCATCTCACGTGCGTTCGCCGCCGCCGTGGGCGTTCTCATCCTGCTCGACGGCCGATTCGGTGTTCGGCTCAGACTCGGTGACCTCCGTCCAAATCTCAGTATCCAGCGCAAACTCGTCGACATCGGCTATCCGTCGACCATCGACGGCTGGGCGCGCAGTTTCGCCTCCGTCGCGATGGCTGGCTTCGTCGCTCGCTTCGGCGCGAATCCGACGGCCGCCTACGGGATCGGGGTCCGACTCATGTCCGTCACCTGGGCCGTCGCGGGCGCAGTCGGGAACGCGACGGCGACCGGGGTCGGGCAGAATCTCGGCGCACAGACGCCGGAGCGGGCTGCGGCAGTCACGCGAGTCGCAACCGCGGGCACGATGGCGTTCATCTTCGCCGTGGCAGGCGTTCTGTTCGTCTTCCCAGCACAGGCGATGGGTATCTTCGTCGACAACCCAGCCGTGATTGCAGAGGGTGTGCTCTTCCTGCGAATCATGGCACCCTTCTGGGCGCTGTTCGCCGGCGTGATGGTCATTCAGGGCGCGTTCCGCGGTGCCGGCAACACCCGCGAGGCGATGGTCCTCTCGTTCCTCTCGCGGTGGATCTTCCGGCTTCCCGTCGCACTCGTGCTCGCGTTCGCCTGGACGCTCACGATTCCCGGCCTCGGCATCACCATCGCCGCCCTCGACTGGGGAATCGAGGGGATCTGGTGGGCCTACTCGTTCGGGATGGTGCTCTCGTTCGTCGTCGCCGTCGGCTGGTTTCGCCTGGGAACCTGGAAGCGGGGTGTTATCGACAGGGGAACAGCGTCTGATCCGGCGTTCGACGCCGATTCGCGTGCTGAGTCGGACGCTGACCACGAGTACATCGATGACTGAGCCAAACTACGAACCGCGAACCACGAACCGCGAACCACGAACCGCAAACCAAACACCGCGACCAGCGGCGGAAACAGCGGACGACACCGATCCCGGACTCAACTCACCGGTAACCACTTCTCGATCGTCGGACTGAACTCTCCGATCATCTGCGCATCTTCGTCCGTGAACGCATCCGTCACGATCAGCGTCGCTAAATACACGCTCACCACGACGACCGGCAACAGTGCCACGATGAGCAGATCGGACTCGAGTAACACCACGATCGGCACGCCGGCAATCGTCGCGGGGACGCCGGCGCCGATGATCTTAGCGAAGTCGCGGGTGAACAGGTGGATCCCGTCGAGGTAGTAGATTTCGGCGATCGTGAGGCCGCCGACGAGGAAGAGGGCGGTCGCGGAGCCGATCGCGGCGCCCTCGATACCGAAGATGGGGACGAGCGCCATCGAGACGAGGAAGTTCGCGCCGAAGAGGACGAGCGTGTTCGCGAAGACGATCCGCGAGTAGCCCATCCCCTGCAACAGCGAGCCGTCGGGGCCGCCGACGGTGACGTTGAACAGGAACGCGCCACAGAGGAGGACGACGACGAGGCTCGCTTCGGCGTACTGTGGCGTGTAGAGCACCGCGAGGTAGGAGCTCGCGCCGAGCGAGAGGATGATCGCGATCGGCAGGGTGATGCCGGCGATCCAGCGGGCGGCGACGCGGAAGCGCTGTTCGACGAGGGCGGTATCCTCGCGTGTTTCGGCGATGAGGGGCTTGAACACGGGCGACAGCGAGTTGAAGATGATCATCAGCCCGGAGCCGAGCATGTAGCCGACGCGGTAGATGCCGACGTCGTCGGAGTCGAGGAAGAACCCGAGCACGAAGTAGTCGACGTGGCCCATCAGGACGAAGACGACGCTGGTCATCGCGAGCGGGAGCGAGTAGGTGAGCAGCGGCCGCGAGGGGACGAGTTCGGTGTCGACGGTGAGCAGGTCCCAGGCCTTGTAGGTGAACAGCGCCGCGCCGACGGTGATCGCGACGAAGAGGCCGATCACGTAGCCAGCGATGAGTCCGAGCAGTCCGAAGCCGGCGAGCAGCAGCGCGGCCGTGATGCCGAAGCGAACGATCGGCCGGACCAGATCGCGCATGATGACGCGGTACTGGAGCTTCTTGATGCTGTAGTAGGAGGTGAGCAAGACGTTGTAGATCGCGAGCATCGGAATGGTGACTGACAGGAGCAACAGCGCGATTCGCATCGACGGCTCCTGAAAGACGTCGCCGATGTACCCCGATCCGGCCGCGAGCGCGAACGCGACGAGCGCGGAGGTGACGAGGACGGTTGCGGTCACCTGCACGATGACACCCTTGGCCTTGCCGCGCTCGCCCTCGTCCAGATACTGCGGGACGAAGTAGTCGATCGCGAGCGGCAGTCCGAGGTTCGCAAAGACCTGCATAAAGAGGATGACGGAGGTCGCAAGGACGAACAGTCCGTAGACGGATGGCGTCACGTACCGCGTCATCAGCATGACGATCGCGAAGCCGAACGCGCCGTTCACGACGTTCCCGATGAACGTGATGCTGCCCTGTTTCGCGAGCGTCGAGACGCCTTCGTCGCGTGTCGGCTCGGTGTCGGTGTTAGTCATGGCCACGTGAGTTGCCGTGGATCGCGCGCACGCCCGCCGCCACCGCGCCGCGGTACCGCTCTGGCAGCGTGTCATACGGCCCGTTGTCGCGTTTTTCCGATGATCGCTCCGACAGGGCGACGATCACCGGTACAGAACGACAACGCTCCGTATCACTCACACCTCACAGCCCCGTCGCCGGCTCGAGTTCGTAGTCGGTCACCGCAGCTGCCTGCTCGCCAAAGTGCGGGAACTCGACTTCGAACGACCACTCCTCGCCCGAGGTGACATCCTCGTCGACGTGTTCGATGACCGTCTCGAGTTCCTCGCCCTCCGCGTCGAGGAACGTCGCCCGAATCTCGACGTAGTTCAGCGTCCGATCGCCGACGTTCCGCACGACGGCCCAGACGAACACGCGTTCGTCCTCGGTGCCCGGATCGTCCCGAACCAGGTCGTCCCAGACGATTTCGATATCGCCGGGATCGGTGATATCCTCGCCGTTGTCCTCGAAGAACTCCAGACAGCCGGCTATGCCGACTGAGGCGACCGCGCTCGCAGCCGCGAGGACCGACCGGCGATGCATCTGCAGAGTGTAGACGAGGCTGAGTCTTCAGGGTTCGGGTAGGTGTCTCTTGTGCAACACCACTTCGTGAACTACCCTACCCTACTCGCTCACGGCTGAGGCCGTTCGCTCCTTGAGGGTAGGGCTTCCTGCTTCCACGACGCGCTTTGCAGATACAGGTGTATCCGCAGGGAGCGCAGTCTCCACAGGCGTTCTTTCGGAGTGTCCCACTCCTACGTCTTCGAGGCCGCGAGAAAGGATGTTCCACGCTGCGTTCGCGTCCCTGTCCGCCTCAAACCCGCAGGCGGGACAGGAATGTTCACGGACCCACAACGGCTTCTCCGTCGAAACGCCGCAGGACGCACACTCCTTGGTCGTCCCTCTTGGGTTGACCGCGACGAAGTGCGTCCCCTCGCGCTCGCACTTGTATTCGAGCAGCGAGAGGAACGTTCGCCACGCGGCAGACGCCGTGTTGCGGCTGTTCGATGGTGACTCCATCATCCCCTTCACGTTCAGATCTTCGACCGCCACGAGATCATATTCCCGAGCGTAATAGTTCGAGAGTTTGTGCAGGAAATCACGGCGCTTCCGACGGAGGTCGGCGTGACACTCCGCGACTCGCCGCCGTTGCTTCTCGTAGTTGTTCGACCCGTGCTGTTTGCGTGAGAGTTTTCGTTGCTCGCGCTCCAAGCGTTCGCGTTCGTCCGAGAGGTCGAGCGACCCGACGGTGGTGCCGTCGGTGTCGTGGGCGTACTTGAGAATCCCCACGTCGATACCGACGCACTTCTCGGGATTCTCAGGCGGTTCGGGTGGCTCACGATCCATTTCGACGCCGAAGGTGGCGAACCACTCGCCCGTCGGTTCCTTCTTGACCGTGACCTGTTTGAACTTCGCGTCGTCCTCAGAAATCGGAGATTTCTGATGGGCTGCACAAGAGCTTGCTCTTGTGAACGCTGTATCCCCTCCCTGCTTGCGCCTCCCATTCGGTCGGCGCTCGCTGAGGAAGGCGGCTTAGCGCCTCAATTCAGCTAAAAAACCGCCACCCGCTCGTGAGTCATCCCAGGTCAAAACCACACCATGCTCGAAAGCGGACGGATTTTACACGTCCGGTGCCAACCCCCACCATCGCATGGAGTGTCGCCACTGTGCCTCGCCGCTCGAGAAACCCGGCGACTTCTGTCTGATCTGCCGGGAACAGAACACTGAGGCCATCGTCCTCGATGTGGCACGCGACCGGGTGACACTCACGATGCTCGGCTCGGAAGACGACCCAGCGCACAATAACTCGAGTTCACGTTCGAATTCGAGCGCGGGCCCCAACGGCGAGCAGGATCAGGTGCTCGGCGAGACGACAATTACGACCACGCCGGAAGACGGCGAGAACGAACCCGTCGAACTGCGGAACTTCGCCGGACTCGTTGGCGACGAGATTCGGCGCAAGCGCCCCGAAGAGGTCTACGCCGGCGGGACACGAGCAGTCATCCGCGCGATTCGCGAGGACGTCCATCACGACTTCTACCGCGTCGATGGCGAGGATCCAGTCGAGGCCGTCCGCAAGCGACGCGGGACGCGCGCACTCGACGTGGTCGAAACGCCGCCCGCAGAGAAGATCGGCGGCAGCCACTCGACGCTCATCGGCGGTCGCACCGGAATGCGCGCGATCCAGACCGTCGCCGGGCACCCACACGTCAAGAAGGTCATTCCCGGTCCGATCGACGCCGGCGGCAAGGGCTCACAGTCGGGGCTTCGCGCGAAAGTCACCCGCGCCGACAACGGCGGCAACGTTCGCATGCTTCTACGGGACGGCTCGAGTGTCCAGGAGAACCGCGTCGTGACGACTGCCCGCGACCGAGAGATGGGAGAACGGATTCGTGCGGATCTGAACGACGTGCTTGCAGAAAGCGAGTTTCAGTAGCGGTCCAGTGGCGTTCGGATTTGTCGGTTCCGGCGGCGGCCGCGAACGGGATGTCCGTTTTGAGTCAAGCACTGTCACTACCTGATGGAAGTGACACGCGCTGCTGCTTGTCCGTTCTTTATCAGGCCGGCTGTAATGAGATATAATTAGCCATGTTCGAGCGCGCCGACGCGATCCTGGCAGCGATTCCGCTGCTCGCGGTGAGTGGACTCGCGCTTCGATCACTCCTTGCCGTGACCGGCGTGGGAACGGGACTTCTCTCGGCACCGCTGACAGCAGCGGGACCGTTCGCAGCGCTCGCGGTCGTCTTTCGGGAACTTCTCACCGGGCCTGTCGCCACCCACGCAGCGGACGAATCCGACGAGTGAGCCGCGATAGCAACTGATTCTGTTTGGACGAAGCCGAAGGCGACGGCTGGGATGAACTGGCGCGCAGTGAGAACACCAACTCAACAGGTTTAAGAATCTACTGCGGATAGACAGCAGTACTATGGCCGATAAAGGACGAGTCGGCAGCGCGGGCCGCTTTGGCGCACGCTACGGCCGCGTTGCACGACGACGCGTCAGCGAGATCGAGGACGATATGCAGAACGCACAGGTCGACGGCGACGACGTCACCCGCGTCGGAACCGGCATCTGGAAGAACGAGGAAACCGGCGAAGTCTTCACCGGCGGTGCCTACCGCCCAGAGACCCCGGCTGGCCGCACGGTCCAGCGCTCGATCCGCGCTGCACTCGCCGAAGACGACGAGTAAGCCGGCTGTCACAGGACGGCACCGAGAATCGAACGAACGACGACTGCGACGACATCCACTAACCCCACAACTCACCTATGAGCTACAAGTGCTCCCGCTGCAAACGCGACGTGCAGCTCGACGAGTACGGCGGCGTCCGCTGTCCCTACTGCGGTCACCGCGTACTCCTGAAAGAACGCAGCCGCGACGTGAAAGAAGTCGACGTCAACTGACGGCTCGACGGTCGATCGTCGACTGGCAACCGCTGCCCACCCGACCCACGAGCGCCGCTCTCGACACTCGCGGTCAACACTGAACCGACGAGACGTGAGGACGAGACCAGCCTGTTTCACTTCTGTGCCAGCGTCTCGCCGCCAGCGTCTCGCCGTTCGAGACCGTGGCGCGACTGTTCCACCACTACCGCAAACACAGACAGCTGTATGGACACCCACGAAACCACACTCGAGTTCGAGTACGACCAGCCGTCGCGAGCGCGGATCGTTGCCGAAAGCGTTGCCCGCGAGATCGGTGAAATCGACGACGAACGCTCGCAGACGACGATCGAGCATGAGGGAGCGGTCGTCATAGTTCGGATCGAGGCGGCCGACGTGATCGCGCTTCGCGCGGCGGTGAACACCTGGCTCTCGCTACTCGGAGTTGCAGAGCAGACGGCGGCGATCGGTGCGGCCGCTGTCGAGGGCTATCGTAGCCACTGAAAGTCAGTGCACACCTGCTCGCCAGACTGAACGGCGATCAGTGTGTAATAGTTGCAGTTAGCACTATATAACGGCCGATCCGCTTGGCGATGTCCGGTGGGTCGACGTTCGCCATTCGTTGTTCAGGGTCCAGTGTTTTACCGGCGGTCGTCGATCAGTAGCAGTATGAGCACCGACACCGATCGCGGCCAGCAGGTACTGCTTTCGGGTGCCACGATCGGGTTCGGGTTTGGAGCTGTCGTCGACGTCGTAATCTTTCACCTCGTGTTTCAGACGCATCACCTGTTTTCCGGCTTCTACGACCCCTACAGCTACGACGGCCTGCGGACGAACGTCATGTTCGACGGGCTGTTCCTGGCCGCGATGCTCGGTGTGATGGCGCTCGGGTTCGCCTTCTTCTGGCGAACCGTCAACGGCGTCGACCAGCGGTTCTCGGCCAGGTGCTTCCTCGGATCGATCATCGTCGGCATGGGCGTTTTCAACGTCCTCGACGGTGTTTTCAGCCACTACGTGCTCGATCTGCACAACGTCGTCCACGGCACCGAAGCGTGGAACCTCCCCTGGCTCGTCGTCAGCGTCGTCCTGCTCGCTGTCGGGCTGCTCATCCTCCGGAGCGCGGGCGGGTACCGCGCTCCGTCCGGGCACTGACTGTGTTCACAACCAGTCACTGATTGTGTTCGCAACCGTTCTCACAACTCCGGGAGCGACGCCGGCAGCACCACGCGCTCCGCCCCAAACGCCGTCTCGTACCCCTCGTGAAGTGCCACCTGCGGCGGCACGTCGAGGGTGACCGCGAGTTCGTCTGCGGACTCGAGTACCCCCGCCTCAAACTCTGCCCTGTAGTGGTGTCCGCGGTCGGGATCGATTGCTTCGTACGCCTCCGCAGTGTGCTGTCCGTCGCCGTCAGAAACCGACTCGACGCTGAGGCCGGCGAACGGGACGGGGTACCGGTTGTATCGTGTTCGCACGCCGATCGTGAGTTGCGTGTCCGCGGCTGCCGCCGAATCACCCTGCGCCCCATCTGAGCCGTCGACACGACCGAGCGTCACGACGATGTCGTCGCCAGTTGCTGAGTGGGCGACTGCAGACGAAGTCGGTGACACGGGCTCCGGTGCGTGCCCCATGGACTCGAGTGCCCCGCGTTCGCCGCGGCCCTCGCCGTCGTCGAGGAGGGTGCGCTCGAGTGCGTCGATGGCCGTAGGGTCGTACTCGAACTCGATCGTGGTCGTCACCGGCTGGTCGAGTCGGTCCGCGAACTCGTCCGCGAGGTATGCTGTCGGCGGGTCGACGCGGACTGTGGCTTCGTACGTGCCCTCGCCGGGGAGTGAGACGTTGTCGCCGTAGTGAACGCCCATCCGCTGGGAGAGCATCGGCCAGAGGGTTCGCTGGTCGACCGTGTCAGCGGCGGTGTTGGCGGTGTCTGTGGCGTCGGAACTGTCCGTGCCGTCGCCGCTGTCGGCGTGCTCGATTCGCGTCGTCACCGCCGTCGGCACTGCCACCCCCGACTCGGCGTCTCGCACCGCTGCCATCAGGTGTAGCGTATGGTGTGACCGAAGGTCCGCTCGGGCACGCTCCGTACCCGCGACGGTCCAGAACGAGTGCGGGCGCATCGCCGAGAGTGTGATGTCGAGTCCCGACTCGGTTTTGGAGCCGTACTCGAGCATGGCGTCGATTTTCGGTGGGACGTAGATGCCCGCCGGCGGGTCGACGACCAGTTCGCGCCAGGCATCCTCGCGGCGGAGCGTCTCGAAATCGAGACAGCCGCCGGTGAGCACGGTCGGGAGTACCGAGAGCGTCCCGACGATCGTTCCACCCGCGGCGAGCGCGTCACGCCGTCGCATTGGCGGGTTCTCACCGCGGAACCCGGTAGTTCTGCAGGCTGCACCAGCAACCCACACACCGCGGCCGAACGCAAAGCTTGGCTTTATCAGTGCGGAGGGCGACGGTCGAGACATGCAAGGAAATCTGCCGCCGGAAGCACAGGAGAAAATCGAACAGCTTCAGGACCTTCAGGAGACCGCACAGCAGGTCGCCGTCCAGAAACAGGAGACCGAGTCGAGCCTCACCGAGGCCCAGACGGCCCAGAAGGAACTCGAGGACATCGACGAGGAGACGACCATGTACCGACAGGTCGGCGACCTTCTTGTCGAGACCGACTACGACACGGCCGAGGACGACCTCGACGAGCAGGTCGACTCGCTCGAAATCCGCCTCGAGACCCTCGAGAAGCAAGAAGAGCGCGTCCAGGACCAGTTCGAGGGACTGCAGGAGGAACTCGAGGAACTGCTCGGTGGCGCAGGTGGCGGCATGGGCGGTCCGGCCGGCCCAGGCGGCCCAGGTGCCGGCGGCGCGTAATCGGCGATGTCGACCAGCGACTCGACCGACGAGCGGGCGGATGAGCCAACTGACGAGGAGGTCGTCCAGACGGCCGCCGAGGCCGCCGAGGGACTGATCTTCTCGCGATACAAGCAGTCCGTCGTGCGTGATATGGACGTCATGGTGTCGTTCGAGGACGGCGTCCTCGAGGTCGACGTTTATCTCAACGCACCGGAGCAGGACGACGGCACGGACCCGGACGAGGTCGCCGACGAAGCCGCGCGAACGGCTCGCGAGGCGGTCGACGACCTGTTCGGCGAGTAACTCCAGCGCTCGTTTTCTCCGCACCCACACGCTCTCCCATCAGTGCCGACAGTAGCCAGTAGTGAGTGAGCAGTGACACCGCCAGCCGAAGAGTAGCGAGGGGTGGGGTCCCAGTCCAACCGAATCTACTAGCCGTGGTCCGGCGCGATCACTTCCACCGGGTGCGGCACCGTTCGATCCAGCAGCGTCTCGAGTTGGTCGCCACACGATGTCCCCGACGCGACGACCAGGTCAGTGCTGGCTTGCTCGATTTCTGACGCCAGTCGGTCGCCGACGTCCATGCTGACCTCGTAGTACTCGCGCTTGTAGCCGAAGGAGCCAGCCATGCCACAGCACTCGACCGTCGAGGTCCGCGGTGCGTAGCCACAGCGTTCGAGGACCGCGACCGTCGGTGCCTCGAGATTGAGCGTGCGTTGCTGGCAGTGAGAGTGGTAGGCGATCGGATGGCCGTTGTCCCTGTTCCCGTTCTCGTTCCCCCTCTCGTTCCCGTTCCCGACCCCGATTCTCTCTCCGTCACCACCAGCCGTCGACAGTGCCGCCGGGTCCGCACCGTTTTCGAATAGCCCGAAGATGAACTCGCAAATCTCGTAGCTGTTGTCCCGCAGTCGTTCGAACGACCGCTCGGGGAGGAACCGCTCGTATTCGCGCTGGAACGCCGCGAGGTCGGAGGGTTCGATGACGACGACATCGCGGCCGGCGTCCAGGTCCTCGGCGAGGGCGGCGTAAACCTTGCTCGCCTGCGCATCTGCCGTGGCGACCATCCCCTGCGAGAGCGGTGCGCGGCCGCTCTCAGGCAGGTCGGGAACCGAGACGGGAACGCCGAGGGCTTCGAGCGTCCGCACGGCCGCCTTCCCGCGGTCGGTGTCGACGTAATTGGTGTAGACGTCGGGGTAGAGGACGACCTCGCGGTCGAGCGCGTCTGTGGGTTCGTCGTGCGTCTCTTTACGACCGGCCGCTGCCCGTCGTTTCGACTCGCCTTCACCACCGCGGGCGTCGAACCAGTCGACCAGCGACTGCCGTTCGAACGAGGGCAACGCTCGGCGCTGGTCGATGCCGAGCGTCCGCTCGAGCAGTGCGCGTACCGGTGCCGTCTCGCCGAGCCAGTTCGAGACCGGTGCCGTCGCGCTACCGAGCTTTGCGGCAGTGGCGATGTTACCGAAAAAGCGTTTGCCGAGATCGAGTCCGCCGGATTCCTCGTCGGGTGTGAGTCCGTCGACGAGGAAGTCGTAGGCCTCGGGCTCCGCATCGCGGTTGACGCGGTCCCTGACGACGGTGTTGATCCACGGAATGTCGATCTTCACCGGGCAGGCGTCGACGCAGCGCGTACAGCCGGTACAGAGGTCGTTGAACTCGGCGGCCGAGTCCTGGCCGTGGACGCCGGCCTCCCAACCCGTCGCGATGCCGCCGGAGTAGGTCTCGCCGCCGAAGCCGTGGCCGCCGACGGCCTGAAAGTTCGCACACGAGTTCGAACACGCGCCACAGCGGATACAGTACAGCGTCTCCCGAAGCTGGTCGTCCGCGCGCATCTCGGTGCGGCCGTTGTCGAGCAACACGAGGTGGAACTCGCGGTCAGTGGAGCCGTTTGTCTCGGCGTCCGTGTTCGCACCGATCGGTTCGTCCGGCTCGTCGAAGGTGAGCGTCGGCGACTCCGTCGGCGGCGAGAGCATCGTCACGTACTGGGAAATTTCCTGTCCCGTCGCGCTCTTCGCGATCAGGTCGACGAACGGCTCGAGGTCCCGAATCGATGGGATGAGCTTCTCGACGCCGGCGATGGCAACGTGCGTGTCTGGCGTGACGGCGCACTTGCGGGCGTTGCCCTCGTTCGTGACGAGCGTGATCGTCCCGCTCTCGGCGACGACGAAGTTCGCACCAGTGATTCCCACGTCGGCTTCGCGGATGCGCTCACCGAGGTGGTCGCGAGCGAACCGAGTGAGTTCTTCTGCGGTCTCGAACTCCTCGTCGGGGTCGAACTGTTCCGTGAAGAGTTCGGCAATCTCCTCACGCGTCAGGTGCATCGCCGGGCCGACGATGTGCGAGGGCGTGTCGTCTGCAACCTGGAGGACCCACTCACCGAGGTCCGTTTCAGTGACCTCGATCCCCTCGGACTCGAGTGCGTCGTTGAGGTCGAGTTCCTCGGTGGTCATAGACTTGGACTTGACGACGGATGGGCGGCCGCTGGCGCTCTCGGCTGCGGTGCTGGTCGCGGCCCGATCGTCGACGATGTCGGCCACGTAGGCGTTCGCGTCGGCCGCGTTCTCCGCGACGTAGACCGTTCCGCCGTTGGCCTCGACCGCCTCGCGAACGGTCTCGATGAGCTCCGGAAGGCGGTCGATGGCGTCCTCCTTGATCGCGCGCGCCTCCGATCGAAGCGCGTCGAGATTCTCGGTTTCGTCGAACACCTCGTGACGCTGGAGGTTGGAGACGCTCGTGTGGGCGTGGATCGCGTCGCCCTCCGTCTCGAGTAGCTGTCGAAGATGGGCGGCGGTCTCGGCGCGCGAGTTGGATGGTGTATGGCTGGCGGTACTCCCACCCCCTCCGCTTTCCGTCTGACCGGGTGCGTGGCTTCGTTCGGCCATCTTACCGGTCCTCCAGCACGACGACGGTCACTTCGCCGGGGCCGTGGACGCCGTGAACGAGGTCGCCCATGTCGGCAGTCGCGCTCCGACCCGTGGCGAAGACGATGCTGTCGCCGCCTGCGTCGAACTGATCCGCGAGGCGGTCGAACCCGCCCGCGAGGTCGGGGACGACGTCGCTCGCCGCGACGACGGCGATGTGGTGTTCCGGATAGACGCTGATCGGCTCGTCGCCAGCCGCTCGGGACTCGAGTGCAACGGTGCCGTACTCCGCAATCGCGAACGTCGCCGGCGTGATCCCGGTCTGTGCGTCGGCAAGAGCGGCGGCCGTTGGCTCGGTCGTGACGGATTCCGGAAGGGAGACGCTCTCGAACGGGAGGTCGACCCCGATAGCCGGCTCCGTGAGCAGCGCCGCGAGTCGCTCGCTCGCGTCGGCCGCGGACACACGCTCCAGACTGACCTCGAGTTCCTCGAGTGCGTGTTCCAACTGGCCGACAGCGTCTGTGTCGGTGTCGGTTGACATTAGCACTCACATTCGGGCGCGCGCCCAATAGCGTGGCGGTCGTGCCAATCGAAGGGACGAACGTTGGATCGGGTTCAACAACTTCACCGGTCGTACGATGTGTCGAACGGCACAATGGGGGACCAATTGCAGAGTGTATAGAGCCGAGAATCAGCGTCGATGGGGCCACAGAGTGGAATCACTCGAGACGGGCGCGGGTGAGACAGTGCCGACTCGAGTGCAGCGCCAGAGTGCGGCCGCAGAATGCGGCGGCAGAGTATGATGACAGGGTGTGGTGGCAGAGTGCGGTGACAGAGAACGCCAACGCAGTGCAGTCCGGTTCAGTTTGCTTCGCAGATATCCCGAAAGTTCTCGAAGACGACATCGCCCTCCTCGGTGTGGGCGACCTCGGGGTGCCACTGGACGCCGTAGAGGTCGCGGTCGGTGTCGCTCATGGCTTCGATCCCGCAGACCTCACTCGTCGCGGTTCGCTCGAAGCCGTCGGGGAGCTCGACGACTTCGTCGGCGTGGCTTGCCCAAACGCGCGTTTCGGGGTGGAGACTACCGGTGAGGGGGTCGTCTTCGTCGGTCAGTTCGACCGTCACGTCCGCGTAGCCACCGTACTCGCCGCCCTCGACGCGGCCGCCGAGTTCCTCGGCGATGAGTTGCATGCCGAGACAGATCCCGAGAACGGGAACGTCAGCCTTGAGGTACGCTGGGGACTGCCCGATCCGGTCCATGTCGGGGCCACCTGAGAGGACGACGCCGTCTGCGTTGATTTCCTCGGGCGGCGTGTCGTTGTCGATCAACTCGGCCTCCACGCCGAGGTCGCGAAGCGCCCGGTGTTCTAAGTGCGTGAACTGTCCGTGGTTGTCCACCACGACGATTTTCGTCATTGACGGTGTCTAGCCAACGAACCGGTAAAAACTGACCGGAAGCGATTCTGGGTGGGCCGCTCGTCGTTCACCCCGTTGCCCGCCATCCGTCGCTGCTCTCGCCCGACGCGCGTCTCCAGTATCGCACGGTACAGAACTCCAGTCTCGCCCGACACTCGTCTCCGGTACGTTTATACTCTCATCACCGAACGGTAGGAATATGGCAGTCGATCTCTCCGAGTTCAATCATCCGTCCTGGCTCACTGCGGTCGGTACCGGCATCGGCTATCTGCTGATCCTCGCGGTGTTGACCGTAGCCTTGTTCATCGTGCCGTGGCTCATCTTCGCCGCACTGTAATCGCCACACTACGTTCTCCCGCTTCAGTTCTTTCGAGTCGGCATCCGTTTTCGCAACGCTACAGCGTTCTCTCACGCACAGACTCCTGTCGCGAGAGCGATGGGCTCGAGTCGGATTACTCGAGTAACGCCACGCAGTGTAAACTACCCCACCCTACTCCTTCGGCGCATACGCGCCTCAGTCCTTGAGGGTAGCGTGGGACCGAAGGTCCCACGGACCATGCGAACGGGCGCGTAGCGCCCGTGCGCAGATGGGGCTTTGATGTGGACTCCCGGCAATCAGTCACCAGCAATAGGCTGGTAACTCTCGCCGTTCAACATCCCACCATTCACACGCACGTCTACTGGTGCGTCTCCGCTCCCCGACGTGGGCGAGGAACGGAGTCTGTGTTTCCGCTTCCGGGCGTAGCGTAGCCCGATATTCTTCGCTGCATTGTAGTCTGCGTTCACCTCGTAGCCACACTTCTGGCACTCGAAGTGTTCTCCGTGGCGGTTGTCCTCATGCGTGAACCCACAGTCCGTCCGAGAACAGCGTTGGGACGTGTGGTTCGGCGCGACTTGCTCCACGGAGACGCCCTGTTCGGGAGCTTTGTACCCGACGTACTCGGCAAGGCGTCGAAACGCCCAGATGTGGTGCCACTTCGCCTGCGGAAGCCGCTTGCGGATGTCCGTTAGGTCCTCGAACACGATCACGTCGCATCTGTTCTCGACGGCTTCCGAAACGATCTCGTTGGCGATCGTGTGGATGTACTGTTTCCGCCATGCTTCTTCGCGCTTGCCAAGGCGAAGCAGGGCGTTGTGCGCGGCTTGCGTGCCGCGCTGTTGCATCTCACCACGCCGCTTCTCGAACTCGCGGCACCAATGATCGTAATCGTTCCCCTGCCAGAACGTGCCGGTTGAAGCTACTGCGAGGCTGTTGACGCCGAGGTCGATACCGAGGACTGTTTGGTGCTCAGTATCTTCCGAAACCTCGTCATCGTCCGAATCGTACTTCCGCGTCGTGATGTGGAAGTAGAACTCGTCGGTCGCCTTGTCGTATTGGAGTGTGCTTGCTCGGAACTCGTAGTCCTCCGAGAGAACGTACTGCTCGTATGGCGTCGGGCTGTCCGCGGGGAGTTCAAACTCGCACTCAATGCGCCCGTTGACGGTCGAGAGGGATACGCGGTCGCGGTAGAACGTTGCGCTTCGCTTGTCGTAGACCATGCTCCACGAAGTGAACTCCGGTTGGGTCACGCGCTTGCCCTGTTTCCACCGTTCGACGCACCCTTTCGTCGCTTGGACGGCACGTCGGATGGCCTCTTGAACGAGGTTCGCGGTGAGGTCAGTTTCCTCCCGCAGCTCCGCGTAGAGTGCGTCCCGTGCGGTCGTGTTCGCCGTAACGCAGTTCGCGTAGGAGCGGTCGTCCCAACAGAACTCGGCAGCACGGTTCGCGCAGTGAAGGAACTGTCGCGCGGATTCGTGGAGGTCGTCGCGCCGCTCATCGGGAACGACAAGTTTGACCGGCGCAGTTCGACGCACCTCCATATTTCAGATTACTACTTAACGGTTCTTATAATCTCGGGAGTCGGGTAGCTACCGTCGTGCGGTTGCGTCGTCCTTAGTCGGTTTCCTCTCCGACCTACTCGCTCGCTACACTCGCTCCTTGAGGTCGGAGGCTCCACCTCGAATTATGCTGAAAATAGCCGAACGTCGATCGCATCGAACCGAATGACTGGGACGACCGACCGAACGAGAGACGCCGATCAGGCGAACGTCTTCGAGACCTCGTCGGTCTCGTCGGATTCGGCCTGCACTTTCTCCCACGCGCCGAGGAAGTCTTCCATCTGGATCTCGGTGCGCTCGTCGCGGATGGCGAACATCCCGGCTTCGGTACAGATCGCCTTGACGTCAGCACCGGAGGCCTCCTCGGCCTCGGCGGCCAGTTCGGCGAAGTCGACATCGTCGGCAACGTTCATGCCGCGGGTGTGGATCTCGAAGATGATCTCGCGACCCTCCTGGTTCGGCTTTGGAACCTCGATGAGACGGTCGAACCGGCCCGGGCGGAGGATGGCGCGGTCGAGCATGTCGAAGCGGTTGGTGGCGGCGATAATGCGGATCTCGCCGCGGTCTTCGAAGCCGTCCATCTCGCTCAGGAGTTGCATCATCGTCCGCTGGACCTCGGCGTCGCCGGAGGTCTTCGACTCCGTCCGCTTGGCCGCGATAGCGTCGATTTCGTCGATGAAGATGACGGCTGGTTCGTGCTCGCGGGCGACCTTGAACAAGTCACGGACCAGTTTCGCACCCTCGCCGATGAACTTGTGGACCAGTTCGGAGCCGGCCATCTTGATGAAGGTGGCGTTGGTCTGGTTGGCGACGGCCTTCGCGAGCATCGTCTTCCCCGTGCCCGGCGGACCGTACAGCAGAACCCCACTCGGCGGGTCGATGCCGACATCGTCGAACATCTCCGGCTTCTCGAGTGGCATCTCGACGGTCTCGCGAACTTCCTGCATCTGCTCTTCGAGGCCGCCGATATCCTCGTAGCTGACCTCGGGACTCTCGGTGACTTCCATCACGCGGGCCCGGACGTCCGTCTCGCTAGAGAGCGTCTTGACGATAGAGAGGGAGTTGTTGACGGCAACCCGGGCGTCAGGTTCGATCTCCTCGCGCATCTCGTCGGTGACTTCGGTCAGCGCTTCCTGGTTGTTCCCGTGCTGTTTGATGATGACGCCCTCGTCGGTCATCTCCTGGACGGTGGCGACGAACAGCGGGGACTGCTTTAGCTTCTTGTTCTCGTGCGTGAGCCGCTCGAGCTTCTGCTGGTACTTGTTGTTCTCGGCGTTCGCATCGAGGAGCTTGTCTCGCATCTCCTCGTTTTGCGACTCGAGGATCTCCAGCTTGTCCTCGAGCGCCTGAATTTTCTCCTGTTGGGACGCCTCGTCCTCGTCATATGGGAGGTCGACGTCGTCCACAGTGTCAGTCATCACCCGACCTTTGGGTGTTGGCTCATAAGAGGCTTCGGGTCAACCACCCAGCCTGCAACCGCCGGAACCGACAGATTCACCCGTCTACACCCGACTCGACGCGATTCGACTGACGTCTAAATCAGCCGCTCGATACTCGATAGTCCGTTCTGACAGACTGTCACGAAACCCGTAACGTACTGTGATATAACTACTAAGCATTATACGAAACAGAAAATATTATCACCTCGTATTTACTAAGGGGTATACGATGAGCGCGTCAGAAACGTTTCGACAGGAGTCCGAACAGGAACGAGGTAGTTGGGATGACGTCCGAGAGCTCCCACCAAGCGCGAAGCTAGTCGCGAAGGTACTCGAGTACAACGATACGATGACGCAGCAACAGATTGCAGACGAGACGTTGCTGCCGGCGCGGACGGTTCGGTACGCGCTGAACCGCCTCGACGAGGAGAACGTCGTCGACTCGCGGTTTTCGTTCTCGGACGCTCGTAAGCGCCTCTACAGTCTCGATATCGACGCCTAGGTTCGCGGGTTCGGCTTCACACTCGACAGCGATCGTGCGGAAAATCGGGCACGGGAATTGGGGCGTCGACTCTCTCGCTGCGATGACGTTATAGAGGAGTTACATCTGCGGACGGTCACTGCGGATCTCTCAACGGAGACTACTTTCACTCCGGTCGCGGAACCACTTTAGGGCCGCCTGTCTAACGACGGGACAATGACACGGGTGATACACACGGGCGACACCCACCTCGGGTACCAGCAGTACAACTCGCCCGCCCGCCGACGAGACTTCCTCGAGGCGTTTCGCAACGTCGCCGAGGACGCGGTTTCAGCGGACGTCGACGCCGTCATCCACGCCGGCGACCTCTTTCACGATCGCCGGCCCGGACTGGTCGACCTCCAGGGAACCATCGACGTCCTCCGAACGCTCGCAGACGCTAACATCCCCTTCCTCGCCGTCGTCGGCAACCACGAGGGCAAACGCGACGCCCAGTGGCTCGACCTCTTCGCCGACATCGGCCTCGCAACGCGACTCGGTCCCGATCCCGAGGTCGTCGGTGACGTCGCCTTCTACGGACAGGACTTCGTCCCCCGCTCGCGACGCGAGGGACTCGAGTACGAGTTCGAACAAGTCCCCGACGCCGCGAGTCACGCGGCGCTGGTGAGCCACGGCCTGTTCGAGCCGTTCGCCCACGCCGACTGGGATACGGAACGCATGCTCGAGGAGGCCACGGTCGAGTTCGACGCCGTCCTCCTCGGAGACAACCACAAGCCGGATACCGCCGAGGTGTGCGACACCTGGGTAACGTACTGTGGGTCGACCGAGCGCGCGAGCGCGAGCGAACGCGAGGCGCGAGGCTACAATCTGGTTGCGTTCGAGTCCGCGGCCGACGATAGTGAGGCCGCGAGCGAGGAAGCCAGCGGTGATGGGGTCGCCATCACCCGCCGCTCGCTCACCGACACCCGCGACTTCGTCTTCGTCGACGTCGAACTCGAGGAAGGGGAGGGAATCGACCGCGTTCAGGAGCGCGTCCGCCAGCACGACGTCGAGGACGCCGTCGTCATCGTCACCGTCGAGGGCGAGGGCCGTCCGGTCACCCCCGCCGCCGTCGAGGAACTCGCACTCGACCGCGGTGCCCTCGTCGCCCGGATGAACGACCGGCGCGACATCCCCGACGAGGCCGAAGAAGTCTCGGTAAGCTTCGCCGACCCGGACGCGGCGGTCCGGGACCGAATCCGCGACCTCGGACTCAGCGACGCCGCGCGCAGTATCGACGAGACGGTCCGTAACGACGAGCTGCCGGATTCGAACGTCCGGGAGTCGGTCGAGCGCCGCGTCCGGGACCTCCTCGAGGACGACCGGTCTGCGTTCGAGCCGGCACCGGAGCGCGCGCCGGCGGACGAGGATGTGACGACGGTTGCGGATCAGCTCTCGGCGGCCGCTGGCTCGGGTACCGAAGACACCGAAGACACCGAAACGTCAGCAGCTGCCACAGCCGACAATGAGCCCCCGACAGATTCGCAGGGTGACACAGCCGAGGGTAACACAGCCGAGCGTGACACAACGGGAGAGGCGGAGTCCGAGACGGAACCGGGCCGGGACGCCGACCACGCCTCACTGGGTGATTTCGCATGAGAGTCGACCGCGTCCGCATGCTGAACTTCAAGTGCTACGGCGACGCCGACCTCACCTTAGAGCGCGGCGTCACCGTCGTCCACGGCGTCAACGGCAGCGGGAAATCGACGCTGCTCGAGGCCGTCTTCTTCGCCCTCTACGGCTCGAAGGCGCTCGACGACCGCACGCTCGACGACGTGATCACGACCGGCGAGGACGAATCGGAGGTCGAACTCTGGTTCACCCACGACAATCGCGACTACCACATCGAACGCCACCTCAAACTGCGCGGCGACCGCGCAACGACGACCAAGTGCGTCCTCGAAACACCAGAGGACGCCATCGAAGGCGCACGCGACGTGCGCAAGACGGTTACCGAACTCCTGCGGATGGACGCCGAGGCGTTCGTCAACTGCGCCTACGTCCGCCAAGGCGAGGTCAACAAGCTCATCCACGCCTCGCCGGGCGAGCGCCAGGACATGATCGACGACCTGCTCCAGCTGGGTGCACTCGAGGAGTACCGCGAGCGCGCGAGCCATGCACGACTCGGGGTCAAGTCCGTCCTCGACGGCCAGCGGGAGGTCCTCGATGACGTCCGCTCGCAGGTCGAACAGAAAGAGGAGCAGGATCTCCACGAGACGCTGAACGCACTCGAGTCCGACCGCGACGAGCTCACCGAACAGATCGACCACTACGAGGCCCAACGAGACCAGGCCGTAGAGACGCTCGAAACGGCCCAGGAGGTACTCGAGCGCCACGAGGAGACCCGCGAGGAGATCGAGACGCTCGACGAGGAAATTGACGACCTCCAGTCGAAGATCTCCGAGACCGAGCGCGACCGCGAGGATGCCAAAGACGAGATTCGCGAGCGGAAAGCAAAGCGCGAGGAACTCGCCGACGAACGCGACGAACTGCTCGCAGATATCGAGCGCGAGGTCGACCCCGCCGCGGAGGACGGAGCCGAGACGAGCGTCGAGTATCACATCGACGACCTCGAAGAACGAGACGAGGAACTCCAGGACGACCTCGCAGACGTTCGCGTTTCGATCCAGACGAAAACGGAGACCACCGACCGGCTCCGAGAGGAGGCCGACGACCTCGAAACACGGGCCGACGAGGCGCGCACGGACGCCGACGAAATCGAGGCCGAACTCGAGACGACCGAGTCAGAAATCGGCGACCGCGAGGAGAAGCTCTCGGAGCTCGAAGACGAGATCGACGAGCTTCGAGGGCGGTTCGCTGACGGAGACAAAGACCAAGACGAAGACACAGCGGACGACCTGACCGTCGCGTTCGGCGAGGCCGAAACACGGCTCGCGGCACTCGAGTCCGACCGCGAGGACGTCGTCGCCGAGCGCAACGATCTCACCGCCGATCTCAGAACCGTCGAAAACACCATCGAGGAAGGCGAAGCGTTGCTCGAGGAAGGCAAGTGCCCCGAATGTGGCCAGTCTGTCGAGGACTCACCACATGTCGACGTCCTCGCCGAAAAACGCGAGGAAGCCGAGGAACTCGAGGCCGAGCGAGAGACACTCGCAGCCGAGATCGAGACGATCGACGACCGAATCGAGCAAGTCGAGGACCTGCGGGAGGCCGAACGCCGCGTCGAACGGCTCGCGGACAACCGTGACAACGTCGAGCAACTCCTCAGTCAGAAGCGCGAGACGATCGCCGACCGGCGCGAACAGTGTGGCGACCTGCGCGAGGAAGCCGACGAACTCGAGTCCGAAGCCGAATCGAAACGGGAGAAGGCGACGGAACTCGAGTCCGAAGTTGAGGAGGTACGCGTCGAACTCGGCCAGATCAACGGCGAGCGCAGCGCGATCAAGGAGACGTTGCAGGCGCTTCGACGAGTCCGCGAAATCGCCGACGAGCGTGCTGAACTTGACCGGCAGATCGAGACCCGCCGCGAGCGCCGCACCGACTGGCAGGAGATGAACGAGGAGCGCCGCGAGACGCTGTCGGCAAAGCGCGATCGTAAACGCGAACTCGAGGAGGAATTCGACGACTCCCGCGTCGAGGCTGCCCGCGAGGACCGCCAGAACGCTGACACCTACATCGAGCAGGTCGAGGAGAAACTCGACGAACTCGAGGAACAGCGCGACGACGTGCAGGGGAAAATCGGCGGCGTCGAGGAGAAACTCGACGAACTCGAGCGCCTGCGCGAGCGGCTCGACGCAGTCGAGGAGAAGTGCGAGACACTCGAGTCGCTGTACGACGAGGCCGAGACGCTGCAGACGACCTACGGTGAGTTGCGCTCGGACCTGCGCCAGCAGAACGTCGAGACCCTGGAGCGACTGTTGAACGAGACGTTCGAACTGGTCTACCAGAACGACTCCTACGCGGCGATCGATCTGGACGGCGACTACCAGCTGACGGTGTACCAGAAGGACGGCGAGAGCCTCGATCCCGAGCAGCTATCCGGTGGTGAGCGAGCCCTGTTCAATCTCAGTCTGCGGTGTGCGATCTACCGGCTGCTCGCGGAGGGCGTCGACGGTGCCGCGCCGATGCCGCCGCTGATCCTCGACGAGCCGACGGTGTTTCTCGACTCCGGCCACGTCACCCAACTCGTCTCGCTGGTCGAGTCGATGCGCGATCTGGGTGTCGAGCAGATCGTCGTCGTCAGCCACGATCAGGAACTCGTCGGCGCGGCGGACTCGCTGGTTCGTGTCGAAAAGGACGCGACCTCGAACCGCTCTCGGCTCGAGCGCGGTGAGCCGCCGGAGGCGGCGCTGCTGGCGTCCGAGTAGGAGCCGCGGACGGTCTTCAAAACAGCTCGCCGATTCGCCCGTCGTCGGGTTTCTGTTCGGGGGTGACGGTGCTGGTATTTTGCCACCCCAGCGATCACAATCAGTTCGACTCGAGTGTCCCCGTCGGTCCGGAGGCTGACGTAGTGGCCGAAGCGGAGGTAGAACCCGCAGAGGATGAGGAACTCGAGTCCGGGCGCTCGTCCGTATTTGTATTTGTGTCAGTATTAGTATCTGTATCAGGATCAGAAGCCGCAGCCGACTCGTCCAGATCGAACCGGATCGTCTCGAGTGCGGCGTCGCAGGTGTCGGTGAGTCGGTAGCCGCGCTCGCCGCCGATGTCGGTTTCGGTGAGCAGATCGGCACCGGTGAGGATGGTCAGTCGGCCGTGGAGGTCGCTCTCACAGAGCGTCGTTCTGTCGAGGATTGTGCGGATGTCGAGTGGACCCTCGTCTGCGAGGCTGATAAGCAGACTGAGGGTGGCTTCGTCGTGGACGGTCGTAAGCAGTGTCCGAACGGGACTGCTGACCGCCTGTGCGACCGGATCGAGTTCGTCGGCGGCGTCGACGGCGTTGAGTCGGTCGTTCTGGACGTAGCATTCGTCGCCGGTCTGTGGGTCACGAACGAGGCTCGCGTGCTCGGAGCGCTTGAGAAGCAGGTATCGTTTCCCAGTGTCGTCTTGGACGGTTGTCATAGTCGGTCAGAGTCGTCCGGTATCGGTCCTTCGGCGTCAGCCCCTGAAGTACTTTTGCCGGCGTCAGTATTGCCGGTCGGTGTCGGTGTCGTCGTCTGATCCGCTGTGTTCGGCCTCGGTACTGGACTCTCCGTCGGTTCGGGCCGAAACGTCGTCGTCGCGTTCGGCGGTATTGGCGGTATCGATGCGCTCGTCTTCGTCGGCACCCGCTCGGTCATCCTTCGTTCCGTCATCTTCCGCTCGGTCATCCGCCATCACATCATCTTCTGCTCCGTCATCCGAACCGTCCGCCTCGTCTACGTCTTCAACGGAAAATTCGTCAGTTCGGTTCTGAAACGACCAGTATCGGTAGTACGCAAATCCAAACAGAACGATGCCACCGACGACCAGCGCACTAGCCGTCTGTGAGACGCCCTCGAAGAACATGAACATGAGCCCGAGTGCGACGGCGAGTATGGCGGCGTTGAGAACGATCACGATCCCCCAAAACGCCTTCAGGAGTTCGGTCGGCACGTCCGACTCTGCCGTGGAGACCTCCGGGACGGACACCGAGCCAGCGCCACTCTCAGACTCGTGTTCGGATCTGACATCCTCCATGAACGTCGACCCCGCATCCTCAGTCTCCACTCGCGGGATCGTCAACGAGTCGGTACTCGAGTCCCGGTACGATTCTTCGGGGTCCCACTCGCCGGGTGCTGTCTCGTCGTCAGTGGTAGTAGAAGTAGACTCGGACTGCGTCTTTGAATCTGAATCGGACGGAGAGACGGACCCGTGCCCGGGGCCCTGGTCAGTATCAGTGGCCGACGCACCGACGGATTCGCGGTCGCCGTCCGCGTCGTCGGTACCGGTCCGATCAGTCGTCACAGGTGAGCAGAGCGCAACCAGACGCAAAAGGATTCGCGTTTCGGGTGCGGGTTTCGGGTACAGGTTTCAGGTGCAGGTTTTGGGTGTGGGTTTCGGGCGCGAACGCTGCAGGACAACGTGCCGAGAGAGTGAAAGGTAGCAGTGTAGTCCGGACAAAGAGTGCACAGTGGTGTCGCGAGAGTACGCCGGTCGTCGCTCAGACAACGTCTTTGAGGACCAGTGTCTGAGTGGTTTCGACCCACGCGAGCGGGTTCTGGGCGTCATAGAAGACGACGCCGTCGTCCGTCTCGTAGGACTCGATCGTGGGGGCATCTACAGACTCACTACGATCCGTCGCGTCGTCAGGAGTGGTGGACATATCGTTCACCTGTTCATATGTTATGTGTTACCACATTAAATGTCTTTTTGCTCCTGCAATATCAGATCGGGAGACGGAATCGAGAGAGCCCGGCTCACAGCGATGGCGTCTCCGATTCCCGGAGCGGATTGCAGGGGTTTTTATTCACCGGCTACAAAGCCCGATACCATGACTGAGGCGGGCCAAACCGGACTCACGGAGTTTTCAGACGAGTCCGCACAGCGGCCGGACGAAGAGGCTGTCGCCGTCGCGGGCAACGGCGGGACAACCACGGCCGAGGTGATCGACGTCGTCGAGGAAACGCTGCCGGAACCCGAGGGTGAGGCGGTCGACATCGCTGTGATGCAAGTCGACTACACCGTCGCTGGCTACGGCGACGAGGAACGACCGATCATGCACGTCTTTGGGCGTACGCCGGAGAACGAACTCGAGCACGTGCAGGTCGTCGGTTTTCGACCGTACTTCTACGCACCGACGGAGACACTCGAGCGCCCGCCCGAAGAGCAGTACGACCGGCTCACTGGCAGCGAGACGGAAGACGAGAACGGCGAGCCCTACGAGAGTATTCGCGGCGAGAAGTTGACGAAAATCTTCGGGCAGACGCCGCGGGACGTAGGCCAGATCCGTGACGATTTCGAACACTACGAGGCCGACATCCTGTTCCCGAATCGGTTTCTCATCGACAAAGACGTTCAGAGCGGTATTCGCGTCCCCCAGCGCCGCGCCGAGGACGGCTCGCTCGTCGTCCCCCACACCGAAGTGGAGGCCGTCGATGTCGACGCCGACCCGCGCGTCCTGACGTTCGACATCGAGGTCGAGGACCGCCACGGCTTCCCGGAGGACGGCGAGGAGCCGATCGTCTGTCTGACGAGCCACGACTCCTACCGCGACGAGTACATCATGTGGGTCTGTGCGGCCGACGAGGGCGACGGCGAGATTCCCGACGAAATAACCGATTACGAACCGATCGAGGGCGAGATCGACCACGAGATTCGCGCCTTCGACGCGGAGGAAGCGATGCTCGAGGCGTTCATCGAGTACGTCCGTGAAACCGACGCAGACGTCATGACGGGGTGGAATTTTGAGGATTTCGACGCGCCGTATTTCCTCGACCGACTCGAGGAGCTTCAGGGCCCACACCACGACTATGACCTCGAGATCGACCAGCTCTCCCGGGTCGACGAAGTCTGGCGCAGCGGCTGGGGCGGTCCGGATATCAAGGGACGGGTCGTCTTTGACCTGCTCTATGGCTACCAGCGGATGGTCTTCTCGGAACTCGACTCCTATCGGTTGGACGCCGTCGGCGAGTCCGAACTCGGTGTCGGCAAGGAGCGCTACGCCGGCGACATCGGCGACCTCTGGGAGGACGACCCCTACCAGCTACTGGCGTACAACCTCCGGGACGTGGAACTCTGTGTGGAACTCGATCGCCAGCAGTCGATCATCCCGTTCTGGGACGAGGTGCGCTCGTTCGTCGGCTGCAAGCTAGAGGACGCTCCCACGCCCGGGGACGCAGTGGACATGTACGTTCTCCACCAGGCCTACGGCGAGTTCGCGCTCCCCTCGAAGGGCCAGCAGGAGGCCGGCGAGGAGTACGAGGGCGGGGCCGTCTTCGAGCCGATTACGGGCGTCAAGGAGAACGTCACCGTGCTCGACCTGAAGTCGCTGTACCCGATGTGTATGACGACGATCAACGCGTCGCCGGAGACGAGGGTCGACCCCGACTCCTACGACGGGGAGACCTACGAGGCACCCACGGGGACGCACTTCCGGAAGGAACCCGACGGCGTCAACCGGACGATGATTACCGAACTCCTCGCCGAGCGCGAGGAGAAGAAGGCACTGCGAAACGAGCACGAACCCGGCACGCCCGAGTACGAGCAGTACGACCGCCAGCAGGGTGCAGTGAAGGTGATCATGAACTCCCTGTACGGCGTCTCGGGCTGGGAACAGTTCCGCCTCTACGACAAGGAGGCAGCATCCGCAATCACCGCCACTGGCCGTGAAGTGATCGAGTTCACCGAGACCGCTGCGAACGAACTGGACTACACAGTGGCCTACGGCGACACGGACTCCGTCATGCTCGAACTCGGCCCCGACGTGCCGAAGGAGGACGCACTCGAGCAGTCCTTCGAAATTGAGGAGTACATCAACGACCGGTACGACGACTTCGCGCGCGAGGACCTGAACGCCGAGGAACACCGGTTCCAGATCGAGTTCGAGAAACTCTACCGGCGCTTCTTCCAGGCAGGCAAGAAGAAACGCTACGCCGGCCACATCACCTGGAAGGAGGGCAAGGACGTCGACACCATCGACATCGTCGGCTTCGAGTACCAGCGCTCGGACATCGCGCCGATCACCAAGGAGGTCCAGCACAAGGTCATCGAGATGATCGTCAAAGAGGGTGACGTCGAGGGCGCAAAGGAGTACGTCAACGGCGTCATCGAGGACGTCCAGGAGGGCGACATTTCACTCGAGGAGATCGCCATTCCGGGCGGCATCGGCAAGCGACTCGACAACTACGACACCGATACGGCACAAGTACGTGGCGCGAAGTACGCGAACCGGCTGCTCGGCACCAACTTCCAGCGTGGCAGCAAGCCAAAGCGGCTTTACCTCGACCGCGTCGGCCCCTCGTTCTTCGAGCGACTCGAGGCGGAGGAGGGACTCGACGCCCGCACGGATCCGATCTACGGCGCGTTCAAGCGCGACCCGGACGTGATCTGTTTCGAGTATGACGATCAGATCCCCGAGGAGTTCGAGGTCGACTACGACACGATGTTAGAGAAGACGTTGAAGGGACCGATCGAGCGGATTCTCGAGGCACTTGGCGTTTCCTGGGAAGAGGTCAAAAGCGGGCAGGAGCAGACCGGGCTAAGCAATTTCATGTGAACAGCCTTCTGCTACCAGCCACCATCCCTTTCTGCCTCGGTCCCCGTTCTAGAGACAGAGTCAACACACGTTCTACCTGTGTTTTGGAGGCCGTGAGAACGGGACTTGTGTGTGGTCACGGGCAGAATCGCCCTGAACGCAGAGTTCCGATTCCGAAAAATTATCTTTCGTGTTTGAAACCGAATAGGGCCAGAATACGAAACCGTTATCAGTCAGACGACCCACGATTCAGACGACAGAATACTATGGCACGCCTCGAACTATCCAACCTGCACGCAGAAGTAGCAGATGGCGACGAGAAGATCCTCGAGGGCGTCAACCTCGAGGTTAAGTCGGGCGAAATTCACGCCCTGATGGGACCGAACGGCTCCGGGAAGTCGACGACCGCGAAGGTCATCGCCGGCCACCCGGCCTACGAGGTTACCGAGGGTGAGGTCCTGCTCCACGTAGAGGAGGGTGAGTTCGGTGACGAGATCGAGATCGACGACGACCAGCGCAGCTGGAACATCCTCGATCTCGAACCGAACGAGCGCGCTGCGCTCGGCATTTTCCTCGGCTTCCAGTACCCAGCCGAGATCGAGGGCGTCACGATGACGAACTTCCTCCGCACGGCACTCAACGCCAAGATCGACGAGCGCGAAGAGCTCTTCGAGGACGAGGACGCCGAGGAGGACGACGAGGAGGACGAAGGCTTCGAGACCTCGCCGATGGAAGGCCCAGCGGACGAGGGCGAAGTCGGCGTCGCCGAGTTCCAGCAGATCCTCCAGGAGAAGATGGAGGAACTCGACATGGACGAGCGCTTCGCACAGCGCTACCTCAACGCCGGTTTCTCCGGCGGTGAGAAGAAGCAGAACGAGGTCCTTCAGGCCGCAATTCTCGAGCCATCGATCGCCGTCCTCGACGAGATCGACTCCGGGCTCGACATCGACCGTCTCCAGGACGTCTCGAACGGGATCAACTCGCTTCGCGACGAGCAGGGAACCGGTATTCTCCAGATCACCCACTACCAGCGCATCCTCGACTACGTCGAGCCGGACCACGTCCACGTCATGCTCGACGGTCAGATCGCAAAGAGCGGCGACGCCTCGCTCGCGGAGGAGCTCGAGGACAAGGGGTACGACTGGGTTCGCGAAGAGGTCTACGGCACCGCGTAACCGGATTCAGCTAGAACAACCGTAATAACGCCAGAGCCGTAAACACGACTACATACAAATCATGAGTTCCGAACAAGATCACCTCAAAGAAACCGACACCGAGGCGCGCTTCGAGTTCAAGAAGGAGCAAAACGCCGCCGTCAAGTCCGACAAGGGCCTGACCGAGGAGGTCATCCGCATGATCTCCGAGGACAAGGATGAGCCCGACTGGATGCTCGAGCGGCGTCTGCGCGCGCTCAAGCAGTACCAGAACATGCCGATGCCGACGGACTGGCCCGGGCAGCCGGATCTGACCGAGCTGGACGTCGAGGAAATCGTCCCCTACATCCGCCCGGACGTCGACAAGCGCGAAGGCGTCGACGACTGGACGGAGCTGCCAGACGAGATCAAGGACACCTTCGACAAGCTGGGTATTCCAGAGGCCGAGAAGAACGCCCTCTCGGGCGTCGGTGCCCAGTACGAGTCAGAGGTCGTCTATCAGAACATGCAGGAGCAGTGGGAAGAGAAGGGTGTCATCTTCATGAACATGGACCGCGCGGTCCAGGAACACCCTGAGCTCGTCAAAGAGCACTTCATGACGACCTGCGTCCCGGCGAGCGACAACAAGTTCGCTGCACTCCACGGTGCCGTCTGGTCCGGCGGCTCGTTCGTCTACGTCCCAGAGGGCGTCACCGTCGAGATGCCGGTGCAGGCGTACTTCCGCATGAACTCCGAGGGGATGGGCCAGTTCGAGCACACGCTCATCATCGCCGAGGAGGGCTCGGAAGTCCACTACATCGAGGGCTGTTCCGCACCGAAGTACGGCGCTCACAACCTCCACAGCGGCGGCGTGGAAGTCTTCGTCGAGGAAGACGCTCACGTCCAGTACTCGACCGTCCAGAACTGGTCGAAGAACACGTTCAACCTGAACACCAAGCGCGCCATCGTCGAGGAGAACGGGACGATGGAGTGGATTTCGGGCAGCATGGGCTCGAAGGCCACCATGCTCTACCCGTGCTCGATCCTCAAGGGTCGCGGCGCGACGGACACCCACATCACCATCGCCTTCGCGGGCGAGGGTCAGGACATCGACACCGGCGCGAAGGTCTACCACAACGCGCCCGAGACGTCCTCTACCATCGAGTCCAAGTCGATTTCCAAGGACGGGGGTCGCACCAACTACCGTGGCCTCGTCCACATCGCAGACGGTGCCGAGAATTCGAGCACCGCCGTCGAGTGTGACGCGCTGATGTTCGACAACGAGTCCACCTCGGACACCATGCCGTACATGGAAATCGAGGAGTCGAAGGTCGACGTTGCCCACGAGGCGACCGTCGGCAAGATCGGCGACGAGGACATCTTCTACCTCCAGAGCCGCGGTCTGGACGACGACGACGCCAAGAAGATGATCGTCGCCGGCTTCATCGAGCCGATCACGGAAGAACTGCCGATCGAGTACGCGGTCGAACTCAACCGCCTCATCGAACTCGAGATGGAGGGAAGCCTCGGATAATATGAGCGCAGCAACGCACACAGAAGTACACGCCAATCTGACGAACGAACAGGTACGCCAGATCTCCGACGAGCTGGACGAGCCCGAGTGGCTGCTCGAGACCCGTCTCGACGCGCTCGACGCGCTCTCCGAACTCGACATGCCGGACGTCATCCGGACGCCGGGTCGCGACTGGACGAACCTCCACGAACTCGACTACGAGTCGCTCGTGGATCCGCTGAACGCGGCGGAGAACAAGGACCAGGTCGGCCCGGACGAAGCCGAGGTCCTCGCCTGGAGCGAGGCCGTCGACGAGCACGAGGAGCTCTTGAAGGAGCACTTCGGCAGCGTCGTCGACCCCCAGGAGAACTACCTGACGGCGCTCTCGACGGCGCTGTTTAGCACCGGAACGGTCATCTACGTCCCAGAGGGCGTCGACGCCGAGGGCGTGACGATCCGAACTGAGCAGAACTCCCGCTCGCTGTTCAACTATACGCTCGTCGTCACCGAGGAATCGAGTTCGGTGACGATCCTCGAACGCCAGTCGACCGGCGAAGAGCAAGACGAGCAGTACTACAGCGGCATCGTCGAGATCGTCGCCGGCGAAAACAGCAACGTCCAGTACGGCAGCCTCCAGAATCTCTCGGAGGAGGCCTACAACTTCACGCTCAAGCGTGGCGACGCCGATACGTACGCGACGATCGACTGGATCGAGGCCAACCTCGGTACGCAGTTGACGAAGTCCGGCGTCGAGACCGAACTCAACGGCGACGGCTCCGAGAGCCAGATCGTCGGCGCGTTCTACGGCCACAACGACCAGCACTTCGACATCGATGCGCGAGTCTGGCACCGCGCCGAGCACACGACGGCAGACCTCGTCACTCGCGGCGTCACCGACGACGTCGCCCGCTCGGTCTACGAGGGCGTCCAGGACGTCGGCCGCGGCGCGTGGGACACCAGCTCCTACCAGCGTGAGAACACGCTCATGCTGTCCGACGAGTCCGAGGCCGACGCCTCGCCGAAGCTGATCATCAACAACCACGACACCGAGGCCTCTCACAGCGCCACGGTGGGTCAGATCGACCAGGAAGACCTCCTGTACATGACCTCGCGCGGCGTCCAGCCGCGTGACGCGCGCAACATGCTCGTCGAAGGCTTCTTCGTGCCGGTACTCGAGGAGATCGCCGTCGACGAACTGCGCGACGACTTAGAAGAGCTGATCGCAGCGCGGCTCCGCAAGCGCGACTAACGACTGCGGGCGACGGTTCGGTTTTTCGCTCGTACTGTCTCTGTATTTGTACGGGCTGTCTCTCGTGTCACCAGCAACCAGTGCCAGCGGTGGCAGTAGCGGGTTGTTCGGGGAAGAAAGGAGAAGGTAGAGAGGAGTAGGGACGATTAAGTAGCCGCGGCTCTGACGCCGTAGCATGAGCCTGGGACAGCGTGTCTCGACTGACCGTCAGCTCACGCGACTCCTCCAGATCGGGGTCGTGCTAGAGGAGGTCGTCGAGTCGCGTGCCGCCCACCACCTCGAGACGCTCCCGCCGGAAGAGCGGGATGCCGTCGACGAGGAGGTACGTGCGTTACTCGTCGATGCCGCCGAGGAGTCAGCCGACCACCGTGACCGCCTCGAGGACCTGATCGCAGACCTCGATGCGGAGACGGTCCCCTACGAGGAGATCAACGCGCTGGTCGACGCCCAGTACGGACCGCCGGAGGACACGGATGGCGTGCTCTACGACCAGCTCGCAAACGAGGAGACGGCCTACAAGTTCTACGACGATCTGATCGAGGCGATCGAGGCCTCGGACAGCGAGTTCGCCGTCGATCGCGAACGGCTCCTCGAGACGCTCAGAACACTTCGCGAGGAGGAAAAGGAAGGTGCCGAGGAGGTAACCGAAATCATGGAGCGCAGAGCATGAGCGGGGTACGGACGGCCGCAGCCGGCAGTACCGGTGAGCAGACCGACACCAGCGGTGACGGAGGGACGCAATGAACACGGCAGACCAATATCTCAAGGCGATCTATCTCGCACAGCGAATCGAAGAGGGCCCCGCCTCGACCGGCACACTCGCGGACCTGCTTGAGGTCAGTCCGGCGAGCGTCAACGAAATGATCGGCAAACTCGAGGATCAGGGCCTCGTCGAACACGAGAAGTACAAGGGCGCGACGCTCACCGACGAGGGACTCGAGCGCGCCCACGACGCGCTCCAGACCTACTGCATCATCGAACGGTTTCTTACCAACGTCCTCGAGGTCGAGGAGTTCCGCGACGAGGCACGCGCCCTAGAGAGCGTCATCGACGATACGGTCGCCGACCGTCTCGATACGATCATCGACCGGCCGGGCGAGTGTCCGGACTGTTTCGATCCCGAACTGGATCACTGCGAGCGACTCGAGAGTCCGGGTGCCGGAACCGGGACGCAGTGTGACTGAGGGTCGAGACACTGCTGTTTCTCAGAGCCAGATCACCATCTCCATGGCAATCACCATCGTCGTCGGTCGCCGTGCCTTACTGCTGTCGCTCCCGTGAGTTCTCCGCCGGTTTCACAATTTCTCTTTCGTCACCGAACCGAATGTATCGCCGACCGACGAGCGCTGCGAACGCGAGCGCGAGCAGTACGATGACGACCGTTCCCAGCGAGAGCGACCAGGAGTCTCCCTCCCAGTCGTCCTCGAAGACAGCCGCGTAGTACGCTGCTGCCTCCGAGCCGTGCAGTGCGAGCATGACCTCGCGATTGTTCTCGAAGGCGTTCTCGTTCCAGTTGGCGCTGCCGACCACGGCAACCTCGCGGTCGATGACGACGCCCTTGGCGTGAATTTTCTCGAATCGGTCAGTGTCGTCGACCAGTTGCACGTCGATCGCTAACTCCTCCGTCTCTGCCAGTTGCTCGAGATCCGCTGCCAGTGCCTCGTTGTCATCCTCGTGATACCACGTCGAGTCGAGCAGGATCCGAACGTCGACACCGCGGCGGGCCGCGTCGACCGTCTCCTCGAGTAGGGACAGGCTTGGATCGATGCTGGCCTGTTTGACCAGAATCTCGTCGTCGGCGTCGGCGATGAGCGTCCGGAGTCGGGGCTCGGCGTTGTCCGGCGCGACCAGTAACTCAGCACTCGTCGTCGAGACATCTTCCGCATCGTGTTCTGTCGGATACGATGGCGAGACATCCGCAGCGATGCTGTCGTCGTCTTCGACGAACGAGGTGTCGGCCAGATACGCCTCGCCTGAGACGGTGTCCCAACCGTCGAAATCCGCCTCGAAAATGTCCGTCAGTTCGGCTGCGAGCGTGCGGTCCTCGAGTCGGACACCCCAGCCGCGACTCGATTCGCCACCGACGCCCGACGGCCCCCAGTTCTCGGTCGTCACGAGCACTGTATCGTCCGCAACGGCGTACTTCGGGTGGTGGAACCGGTAGCGCGCACCCTCGCCACCCGTCGCGCCAACGTCGACATCGCTTTCGACGAGGGACTCGAGTACCGGCTCGCTCGCGGCCGGCGTGCCGCCGACGGGGCTGGCTTCGAGCAGGACGGTCACCTCGACACCGCGGTCGGCTGCGGCGACGAGTTCGTCTGCGATTTCACTGGACGTGATCGTGTAGCCGGCGAGCAGGAGTCGGTCCTCGGCGGATCGGATCGTCTCGAGTGGGACGGCGGGCTCGTCGGGGAGGACGAACGCGGTGGCGGTCGAGACGTCGCTCTGTGTTGGTGGGACGCAGGTTGCGTCGTGGGGCCACCACTGGCCGTCGGCGGTGATTTCGGGGTTGCTATCCGCCGCCGACCCCCGATACCACCGTTGTGCGAGCGGCGCGCGGTCGTACTCGACCGTGTCGACCGTGGTCGAGCCGTTCCGTAACTCGAGTACGTCGCCGTCAGCAGCGAACCGAATCGACCCCTCGAGTTCGAGGACGGGGTCGTCGGTCAGTTGATCGGTCGCGTTCGGGGCGGTACTCAGTGCGGTACGCCCCGAAACGGTCTCGTTGGGCAGCGTTGCAGTCGTGTGGCCGTCGGTGAGCGTCCAGTTGTCGACCCGGGTTTTGGGCGGCGTCTCGAGGACGACGAAGTCGCCGACGTTCTGGTCGGTGGTCGGGTTGGGTGCGACTTCGACGAGTCGGGGTTGTGCCGCGTCCTGCGTGGTCGGCGAAAGGCGGTCAACGGGGCAGGTAACGCTGTCAGCCGGCGTGGACATGGGTGGAGAGCCGGACGGGCCAGCCGAACTCACAGATGGCGGTGTTGCGGCAGCAACACCCCAGAATCCCACAGTGAGTCCACTGAGGAGGCTACACGCGAGGAGTGCACAGAGCGCGACCGCCCGTCCCGAACTGCCGGACATCAGGGAGTCTGGATGCGTATTCGTACTTAAACTACGGGACGAAGGGAAGCGGGCAGTGGCGAGTGTCGAGCGAAGTAGGTGCGAAACGCAAACCCAATCGTAATCGAGAAATCAGACGCTCAGACGCAGCGGCGCAACGAAGTGGGGGTGGTGTGGTCGGGAGAACGCAGCCGGCTCAGGCGACGGGCTCGAGGTTCGCGTTCTCGGCTTCGGCCTGCACGAGATACGCCCGGTCGTCGTCGTACTCGGCGACGATCTCGAGTGCATCCGCCGTGCCGATCTGGTTGAGCGCCCAGGCGGCGCTCGCACGAACGCGGTCTTCCTCGTCATCTGCGAGCACGTCTGCGAGCGGGTCGATTGTGCGCGTGTCGCCGATCATCCCGAGCGCGCGGGCCGCCCAGCTTCGGACATCTGCATCGTCGGCGGCGAGCTGTTGGGCAAGGGGCTCGACTGCGTCCTCGGCACCGAGTTCGCCGAGGGCGCGGAAGGATGGCTTCTGAAGTGCCGGATTGGAATCGACGTAGTCGACCAGCGCGTCGACGACCTCGTCGCTCGCGACGCCGATCTTGCCGAGGATGCTGATGGCGTGTTCGTCACGTCGACCGGCCTTCTGGACCATCGTGTCGATTGCCTCCTCGGGACCCATGCGTTCGAGCGCCTCGAGGCAGTGTTTCTCCATGAAGTCGGAGTCGAGGCTGTCGTAGGCGAGCAGGATCTGCTCGACGTTGCCCCGCTTCTCGTGGACCTTGAGGGCGTGCCACTCCGGCGGGAAGTCCTTGATGTGCTCGAGCACGTCGTAAAAGCCCTCGCGGCGGAGCTGTTCGCGGACCTCGAGATCGGTCCACTCGGTGGCGTCGTCGACCTCGCTCTCGAAGTCGTCGGTCGCCTCGAGGAGGCCGGCGATCGTCTCCGCGTCGTCGTCAGCATCGAGGTCAGCGTCCTCGACGGCTGCAGTCGCCTCGTCGAGGGCTTCGTCCAGCTTTTCGGGGACGTTGCCCTCTTCCTCGCCCTTCTCGCCCAGTTCGGCACCGCTTGCGGGTTCGAGGCCGGCGGGGAGTTCGAGACTGGTACCGAGCAGGTCGTTCACGTCCGCGAGGAAGGCGCCGGTTGCCTCGATCAGCTCTTCGTCGCCCTCGAACGTCCAGCGGGTTCCCGTAATCGTCCCGCTGACGCCGTCGATCTCGCTGACGACGTCCTCGCCGTAGGGACCGCGCTGGTCTTCCAGGTCGGACTCGAGATCCGAGAGATCGCTCTCGATGTCGTCGTAGGTGTCCTGGAGCTCTTCCTCGCGCGCGGGTTCGTCATCCTCGTCGTCTTCGTCCTCGTCCTCCGTCTCAGGCGGGTCCGGAATCTCGACGGACTCGAGTTCGGTCCGGAATTCGTCGAGGTCGGCTTCGACGACGTCAAGGTCGTCTTCGGTCTCCGCTTCCTCGAGGTCGTTCTCGAGTGCCTCGATGTCTGTTGCGAATGTCTCGAGATCGGATTCGATGGCGTCTAAGTCGGCTGTTTGCTCTGGCTCCTGTTCGGCTTCTTCGTCCTGCGGTTCGTCGTCGCTCATACTCCCACCGTCCCTGTGGCGGGACGACGCCGAGACGTACCACTGTTCATACGCTACGGTCGTGTCAGGATCGTCCTAAGCGTTTCCATGCGTGGTCGTCGTCTGGGAGGCCGCGTCCTCGCGGTCGCGCCAGTAGAGCCACGGGCTGAGTGTCATGTAGGCAATGCCGAGTGTCAGGAGCGCGTACGGGAACGTGCGGCCGGCGAAGTTCGGGATCAGGATCGCCAGGACGTGGACGACGCCCATAATGCCGGCGTCGCGTGCGAGGAGGTCCGGGTAGGGAATGCGCGAGACCATCAGGTAACAGAACGCGCCCGTAATCGCGAGGACGAGCACGGGATCGGCGACCCCTGCGAGGATGGCTGCACCGAGGACGGTCGCGGCGAGCGTCGTCTGAACGCCCTCCGTGTAGTTATCCGCGGTGTCGTAGGCCGTGTACATGCCGAGACGAGCGACGGCCATCGCGACGAACAGCGCACAGATCGTCGACACGAGGAGCAGTTCAGCGGAGACGGACTCGAGTGAGATGCCGAGGCCGTCGGTGACGACGACGAACGCGAGGGCTGCGGGGGCGACGGCGAAGGAAGCGACGTCTGCGAGCGAGTCGAGATAGGGGCCAGCGTCGGTGCCGCCGTACCGTCGGGCCAGGAGTCCGTCGAGTCCGTCCGCGACGGCGGCGAGCAAGATGAGTCGGGCGGCGAGGTCGATGTCGACGAAGGCGACGACGACGGCGACGAACCCCAGGGCGGCATTGGCGATCGTCACCGCGTCGGCGATGCCGAGTCGCCCGACGAACCGGGGAAGCATATCGCCGAGTCGGCGGGCGCGTACCTTACGTGTTTTCGTTTCTCGGCGGCCCTCGTTTTTTCCGATGGTGACTGGCCGAATTTCAGGGGCGATGATGTTCGGCCTTCTGGTGCCCGTTTTCGGTGGTTCGGGCGTCGAACCGGACCGCCGAACCGGGGCGGTTATACCGCGACTCTCCCAAGGTGGGATATGAACCGGCGCGTCTACCTTGCCGCCGTCGGCACCTCCCTTTCGGCCAGCCTTGCCGGTTGCACCTCGGTCATGGGCGTCTTCGATGACCCCCCGTGCAGCGGCGACGAGTGCGATATCGGGATGACTCGCAACGCGTTCGTTCCGGTCGAGTACGAGACAACCGTCGGCGAGACGGTCGTCTGGAAGAACACGAGCGGTGCAGACCACACCGTGACGGCCCTCGAGAACAGCATTCCAGAGGACGCAGCGTACTTCGCCACCGGCGACTACGAAGACGAGCGAACTGCTCGTGACGCCTGGCACGAGTACCGCGGTGGGCGGCTCGGCACGCGGGAGACGTACGAGCACACGTTCGAGGTTCCCGGTGAGTACACCTACATTTGCGAGCCACACGTCGATGGCAACATGATCGGGACAGTTGTCGTCCGCGAGTAGACTTCGGATTCAATCGGTTTCTCGAGTTTTCGTGTGACGGTCTGCTAGTTTTGCCCTGTTGTTTTCGCATCAGGTGGTGTCTGTCTGTTGCCGTCTGAAGCCACTCCGCTCTGTCACCGGTTCGTCGCGCCGATGTGATGAACTATATATTGATATACAAAATCTGGGATCGTCAGATCAGAATTTCGAAGTATACACTGGTTCTGAGTTTCAGCAGCATAAGAGACGAGAGCAATCGCCTATCTTCGGAAGCGCGTCGTTTCCTATCGATCGAGATGGAATTGTAGAACTGGGTAGAGCTAATTGTACACTGATCGCACAGGCGTCGTTCGATCTGCTGTGCAGTGATTTGCGGTGGCTACTATCGCTAGCGGCTGTCGACTGGAGTCCACGATCGGCCACGGTCACCAGTATAGATGGACAGGGGGCGAATTATTTTGTTATCTGCTAACTGCTCGAGGCAGTGGGCTGTCCAACCACCGACTCGTGACATAGCGAAGGTGGTCGTAAACAATTCCCGTGGAATGTCAACTCCATGCAGGAGCACAGCCGTGTAGAACTCCACGTTTGTGTCGAGGTTTCGGTCAGGCCTGTGATCAGCCAGTCGACTAACCACGGTCTCTTCGAATTCTTCGACAAATCCGAAGAACGCTCTGTCGTCCGATCCAGAATAGAATCGCTCAGCGGCGTGGGAGAGGACCTCGGCACGTGGATCGCGCGTCTGATACACTCGGTGTCCAAAGCCCATAAGCCGCTCACCGGAATCGAGTTTCTCCTGTACATACCCCTCCGGGTCGCCAGAGTCGTCTGCTGTGAGGAGCATCTCCAAAACCGGCCCAGGCGCTCCACCGTGAAGCGATCCCTTGAGTGATCCTACTGCACCCGTTACTGCTGAAACGAGATCTGAATCGGACGACGCGATAGACCGAGCGACGAAGGTGGATGCGTTCAGTCCGTGGTCAACAACCGTATTGAGGTAGGTTTCGAGCCCTCTCACGGCTTCGGGGTCGGGCTCTTCGCCGGACAGCATGTAGAGGTAGTTCGCGGTATGGCCGAGGTCTTCGCGTGGATCTACCGGCTCTTTGCCCGAGCGATATCGCCAATACGTCGTGACGATAGTTGGAATTACGCTCACCAGCCGCTTGGCGAGCTCCGTCGATTCTGTTACGTCGCAGCCGAGATTGGCTGCGGCCACTCCCATTCGAAGCGCATCCATCGGGTCCGCGTTCTCTCGTGCCGCTCGTCGAAGCACCTGTTTGACCTCCGTGGAAATGTTCCGATAGCCAGCGAGTTCTGTGCAGAACGACTCGAGTTCCGATTTCGTCGGAAGTCGGTTGTTGAACAACAGGAATACACTTTCCTCGTAGATTGCATTCTTGGCGAGTTCTGCAACAGGGTATCCCCCGATACTGAGTTCACCAGCCTCGCCATCGATCGTGCTGAGCCGTGTTTCCGCGACGGCGATACCTTCTAACCCTCGGTGGAGCTCTTGGTTGCCCATGTTAGTTCATATAGAGAGACGGAAGAATTGGGGATAGGGCTTTGGAGAAGACCATTTCTCCACGACCACAACTCATCATCGACCACAGGAACAGATCAGGCAGTGAATGGATTGTTCTCGTGTGTGGCTATTCGTTCAGAAACGAGTGGGTACACTCCATTAGAGGTTTTCAAGGAGTGCTCGATCTATGAAAGAGACACAATACGACGGGGTAAATCTGCTTCCCTATCGTGATCCGTCTATTCGATTGTTTGTGCGAGCAATTGCTCGTCATCGACGAGCATCTCGACGACTTTCCGACCCGTGTCAGTCAACGAATAGCCAGCCGCTGTATTCGTGATGTAGATGCGACGAAGTTTCCGGAGATGATAGTTGAACCGCCCCTTATCCTCAATCGAACTCTGTGCTCGAATCGACGAGTACGAAAGTGGTTCCGCCGACTCATACAGAATCAATGAGATTTCCAACCGAGCGGGTTCTGAAAGCGTGCCAAGGATTGAGGAGATTCCCTTCAGGTCGGTGGATGAAGGAGGGCTCGAATCGCCAGCGACGAATCTGTCCGAGCGCGAAATCCACGACCGTTCGTCTGGACCGACATATCGTGTTCGAGGACGAAGGAGTGTCTCGCTTTCGAGCTGTTCAAGGTAGTGGGCCATCCAACCGGCGGAACGTCCGATCGCAAAGATCGCGGTGAACAGTTCTGGTGGAATGTCGAGTTCGGAAAGGAGGACTGCTGCGTAGTAATCGACAGTCACGTGCAGTTGTCGCTTGGGATACTGTTCGGTGAAATACTCCGCAGCCACAGCCTCGAGCTGGCGTGCGTTCCGAAGAAACGGTGTCGAATCTTGTTTCCCGCCCACGCGTTCTGCAGCTTGTTCGACGATTTCCGCTCGCGGGTCTCGGGTGTTATAGACGATATGACCAAATCCGGGAAACGACCCGTCGCCTTCCAGTCGCTCTTGAACAAACGTTGCTGGGTCCGTCCCGTTGTCAAGGCCAGTGAGCATCTCACTAACTCGTTTGAGTGCGCCACCGTGCCGTGGTCCCTTGAGTGCCCCGACGGCACCGGTGGCCGCCGAAAAGGGATCAGACCCAGTTGAGCCAATAATTCGAGCGGCAAACGTTGACGCATTGAGACCGTGCTCAATGATCGTAATTAGATACGTCTCTAACCCCTTCACAGTGGATGCGGCCGGCTCTACCCCAGAGAGCATGTACAAGAAATTCTCCGTGTGAGTTAGGTCGTCACGTGGCTGGATGGGCTCTCTCCCTTGGCGATATCGCCAGTAAGCTGCGATGATCGGTGGACAGATTGCGACGACGCGTCGGGTAGCCATGAGGGTATCCTCGCTGTCGAAAGAGAGGCTTCCCGCTCCCAACCCCATACGGAGTGTGTCTATTGCCGGTACACCTTCTTCTGCACCCTCCTGAATCAGACTGTAGATGGTATCTGTGAGGCTTCGAGCGGACGAGAGCTCGTTCGTGAACGTGGCTAACTCGTTATCGGTTGGGAGTCGCCCGTTAAACAACAGCCACACAACCTCTTCGTACGCCGCGTTCTCGGCGAGGTCTTCGATTTCGAACCCCTGAATTCGAAATTCGCCGGTGTCGCCATCGATTTCGCTGAGGCCAGTTTCAGCGACTGCGGTGAAAGAGAGGCCAGGATCGAAGACGGAAGGGGTCACAGTGTCTCGACTATTGTACGCATGCTATCAACAGTGTTACGGGGGACGTTCTCGCGGTACAGCAACTATAGTAGCCACTGAAAGTCAGTGCACACCCAATCGAACGGAGGCTGCGCGATTGGTGTGTGAACAGTTTCAGTTGTTACTATTGGGAACCATTTTATTTTCTCCGTTAGGGTTGCCTCCAGCGCCCGTCCGTTTCGCTCGCGGTGGGTGACTGCTTGCAAATCATCGCGACAGACTTTTCACTACCGGATGATACCACCTAGTTGTATGAGCGAGTTCGAACAGTTCAGCGACGTCGGCGAAGCGGACGTAACACGCGCAATCGGGCAGGAGTGGACCGAGGAGTTCATGGACTTCTCGGATTCAGATGTCATCATCGTCGGGGGCGGTCCCTCGGGACTGACCGCCGCGAAGGAACTCTCCGAGCGCGGCGTCAAGACGATGGTCGTCGAGAAGAACAACTACCTCGGCGGCGGCTTCTGGCTCGGTGGCTTCCTGATGAACAAGATCACCGTCCGGGACCCTGCACAGCAGGTTCTCGACGAACTCGAGGTCTCCTACAAGCAGTCCCAGGACAGCGAGGGACTCTACGTCGCGAACGGACCCGAGGCGTGTTCCGGGCTCATCAAGGCCGCCTGCGACGCCGGCGCGAAGATGCAGAACATGACCGAGTTCACGGACATCGTCATCCGCGAAGACCACAAGGTCTCCGGGATCGTCATGAACTGGACGCCGGTCCACGCGCTCCCGCGTGAGATCACCTGTGTCGACCCGATCGCGGTCGAAGCGGACCTCGTCATCGACGCGACGGGTCACGACGCGATGGCGATCACCAAACTCGACGAGCGCGGCGTCCTCGACGCACCTGGCGTTCAGGACGCCAGAGAGCGCGGAACGGTCATGGACCAGACCGACGACGACACGTACGGCGCTCCCGGCCACGACTCGCCCGGCCACGACTCGATGTGGGTCGGTAAGTCCGAAGATGCCATCGTCGAGCACACCGGCCTCGTCCACGAGGGCCTGATCGCGACCGGTATGGCGACCGCGACGACCTACGGCCTCCCGCGCATGGGCCCGACGTTCGGTGCTATGCTCGTCTCCGGCAAGCGCGCCGCCCAGGTCGCACTCGACGAACTCGAGGTCGACGCCGAGCCTGTCGAGCTCACCTCCCGCGCTGCGCCAGCAGACGACTAATCACTAGCGACTCCCCACAGTCACTCTCAGTCATGTTTTCGGTGGGTTCGCCCACCGGTTTTCGAATCCCCGGAGCAGTTGCGCTGTTCGCTCGACGAGCAACGCACCGCGATGTGAGTTCGGGTAGACTCGAGTACAACCACGTACAGTACAGATCCCCTCGATCAACATAGCCACAGCTATCTTCACGAGGCAGCCACACCGAAAAACAGCGACAGGGGCGACGAATCCACACTGTTTTCGACAGTGGGCCACAGGGTGGCGATATGAAGATTGTCGTCACCGGTGCGACCGGCGGTGTCGGAAGCTGGCTCGTGGACCATTTCGCGGCTGCAGGCCACGAGGTACTCGGCCTCGATCTCGACCGACCACCCAGAGAGCGCGAGAACGTCACGTTCCTGGCTGCTGACCTCACCGATCAGGGACAGGCGTGGGATGCAATGCTGTCGTTCGACCCGGACGCCGTGGTCCACTTCGCGGCGATTCCGCGCGTGGGCATCGAACCCGACGCGAAGACGTTCCTGACGAACGTCACGAGCACGTACCACGTCCTCGAGGCGGCCGGCCAGGCGGGTGCGAACGTAGTCTGGGCGTCGAGTGAGAGCATCTACGGGTCCGTATTCGCGGCGGAACCGTGGCTACCCGAGTACTTCCCGATCGACGAGTCCCATCCGCGTCGGCCCGAGGACCCCTACGCGACCTCGAAGCTCGTCGGCGAGGATATCGCAGCCATGACCGCGCGCAAGCACGGCGTCTCGGTGACATCGATCCGGCCGTCCTGGGTTACCTTCCCGGGAGAGCAGCAAATGGCGGCCGCGCGCGATCAGTTTGACCCCGAAACCGCCGAGCCGAACGGCAACTTCTGGACCTACGTCGACGTGCGCGACGTGGTCTCGATCGTGGACGCAGCGCTCGAGAACGCACACGCTGGCCACGAAACGTACCTCGCCGTCGCCGCGGAGAACTTTCTGGATCGGCCCACTGCTGAGACGATCGAGGCTGTCTTCGGCGACCTGCCTGAAGAGTGTGCACTCGAGGGCGACGAGTCTGCGTTCTCGACGGCGAAGGCGCGAGCAGAGTTGGGGTGGGAGCCTGCTCACTCCTGGCGAGATGCTGAAGACGAACCGGCGGATGGGCCGTCGTTCGTCGACGGGTAGCGGGTGGACGGTGAGTGGGGGACGCGTTAGAAGCCGTACTCGTCGGTTCCATCGGCACCGTTGCCAGTGCCGCCGTCCTCTCGGTCAGTCCGCTCGTCCGTGCGAGCCGCGGGATCGGGCTCGTCGTCGTAGATATCGATGTGGTGGACCGCACTCGGTGAGAGCAGTCGGTCGCCCTCGAGTTCGAGCCAGCCGTTCGCGTGGACGACGATCGGGCCCTCGTAGAGCACGTCGTCCGGATCGGCGCTCTCGTAGACGATAACGTCCTGATACGCGCGGGTGAGAGGGTTCGCGCCGTCGGGAACCACCGACTCGCGCGAGACGGGCGGTGGGAACATGTCATCTGAACTGTGACTGCGAGGCAGAATAAACGTACGGATCTCGGTCAGCGCGGCGACCGTAACTGATTCACGGTGTGGTACAACTAGTGAATATATGGTCGATCAGATCGTTCTCTACCGCGCGCCGACGACCGTCGCCGACGTCGACGCCATCGGCGACTGGCTCGCTCCTCGCGTCGACGCAGCGGTCACAGTCCGGGACCGATTCCTCGATGTACACCACAGCGGCGACGACAATGACCTCGCCGAACAGTTCGCCGCGGCGCGCGTGAAATCACCCTACGACCGAGACACGGGCAATACGATGCTCGGTACGATTCGCTACGAGGAGCGGGCACTCGAGTCCCCCGAGCGCGCGGGCGGGGTGCTCTACGACGGGGTGGGCGTCCAGCGGGCGCTGAATGGTGCGCTTCCGCCGGCCGAACGCGACCTCGAGACGCTTCACGTGCCGGTGCTCGACCGCGTTCTCGGGACCTGGGGTGAGCACGACGGCCGGTGGCACAAGCGCGTGAACGTTCTCGGCCAGCCCGCGCTCGTGTCGGTGCCGGGGCTCTACGAAGCGCCGGCGAAGCCGGAGGCGTACTACAAGGAGAAGCAACGGCATGCGCTCCTGTCGGGAGACTCGCCGCCGCGGGAGGTACTCGAGAACCAGGTTGAGGGCGACTTTCTGATCGAGGACGATCCACGGACGACGGACGCGCTGAAGGGGTACGTGTTGCAGGCGGTGCACTACTTGCAGACCGGGGACGCCTTCTGCGATCGGGAGGGGTGTCGGCTCTTCAACGCTCACTATCACGAGGATCTGGTTGAGGCCCAGCTCAGGGAACCGGCGTTTTGTGAACAACACGCACCATTGTACGACGCGGCAGCGTCTCACTGACCGTCTGGCACTGACGGGACATGCGAACGGGCGACAGTCATCGCCGGAATCGACGTGTACTTTTGTCGGGCACTCCTTCAAACACACAATGAGTGAGAAGTTTACGACCGAGGTACCCGTGCGATTTCGCGATCTCGACCCGCTCGATCACGTGAACAATGCGGTGCACGCGACCTACATCGAGACGGCGCGAACGGAATACCTGGAGACGGTGCTCGACATTCCCCAGGACGAGGTCTCCTTCGTTATCGCAAATCTCGAACTCACCTACAAGCGGCCGATCACGATCGACGACGAGCCAGTCGTCGCACTCGAGGTGACCGATCTCGGTGAAAGCAGTTGTACGATGGCGTACGAAATCCGGACGGGTGAGGAGGTGGCGACGACGGCGGAGACGACGATGGTCCAGATCGATCCGGAGACCGGTCGCCCAGCGCCGATTCCGGACGCGATTCGCGAGCAGGTACGGGAGTTCGAGGGGCTCGGCGTGCCGGCGTAGCGAGAGGAACGAGCACGAGGCGAGAGCCACGATAGTCGCCGCCGAACTCGTGAACGCAGCTATTTTGTGTCGGTTGGAAGTTCACCGCCAGTCAGTCGGACCACGCCGAAGACGTGCGTCTCGTCGGCAACGGCCTGCGAGTTCTCTCTGAGTCGGGTGTGTGCCGCGTCGATTCGGTCGTCGAGTCGCAGGTGCGGTTCACTTTCGTAGCGCAGCTTGGTCGTCGGTGGCGTCGAGAGGACGACGATCGCACGGAAGACGGCGTTGACCGGGAGCGAGTACCAGCGATCGTCGTCGCAGCGAGCGGCGTTCGCGAGAACGACGTGGCCGCCGGGACCGACGAGGTCACACCAGTCGTCGACCGCGCCGACAGGATCGTCGAGCATCCCAACGACGAAGGTCGCGAGGAGCGCGTCGATGTCGGTCCCATCGCCGTTTTCGTCGCCACTGGGGCCGGTATCAGTATTGGTATCGGTACCGGAACCGGCACTAATACTGGAACCCACCTCAACATCAGCGGCGGCCGCGAACGGCGGCTCTGTCGCATCGCCACGGACGACGTGAACGTTTTCGTACCCGCGGTCGGCGACCATCGCACGCGCCCGCTCGAGTACCGGCCGCGTGAAGTCGACCCCGATGACGGTTCCCTCGGGGCCGACCTGCTCTCGGAGGTACGGCAGGTTCGCCCCGGTTCCACAGCCCATTTCGACGACGGTATCGCCGCGCTCGAGTCGGCAGGCGGCGGCTGCTCGTCGTCTGAGGCGTGCGATGCCAGGTGTTCCGCGGGCGATCAGGTCGTACAGTCGCGCCCAGCGGCCGTAGAACTCCTGTGCGGACTCGGACTCGAGTCCGGGTCTGGACTGGGATGTGGATGCGGAGTCGGAGTCCGAGGTGGCGTCGGAGCCGGGGTCGGAGTCAGAACCAGTATTAGAATCGGAATCAGAACCCATCGACATGCTATCGGTGCTCTGCTCACGGGGTTCCACGACCGGACAGATAAATCGTCGTCTGCTACCGTGGCTCTGCGAAACCGCGAACGCTAGAGCAACGACCGCACGTCGTCTGCGACGGATTCTGCATCGGCACCGAGGACGTAAATCAGCGGTTCGATACCGGTGCCGCCGGTCTGGTACAGCACGGTTGCTTCGGGTTCGTCGTCGATCGCCGCGCCAACGCTCGAGGCGATGTCGTCGACTTCGTCGAACTCGGCGGCAACGTGGCCGCGCTCGGTGAGATCGGCGAGCAGGTCGTCATCGTAGGCGATGTTGATCGCCGCCGAGGCGTCCGCGCCGTGGCGACGTGCGGCGAGCAACACGGTCGCGACGTGTTCGGAGACACCGAACTCGGGAGCAGCGGGGACCGTCGTTCGACCCTTGACGTCGAAGATGCGGCCGGGGACGCCGGCCACGTCGTCGATACCTTCCGCATCCGGCGTGCAGGCGACGAGGTTCGATCCGACCGCTGGAATGAGGTTCGCGAAACCGCTCGCGTTCTCGAGGATGCGCAACCCGCGGCGCAGCGACGAGACGACGCGTTCGCTGGTCCGCAGGTCGCTCTCGGGGTCGTGCACCCGGAAACTCGCGCCGTGGTCCGCGAGTTCGGGCACCGCCTCCTCGTGGAGTTGGGCGAGCAGATCGCCGCCCGTCTCGAGTTCGCGCACGAGGACCTCGAGTTCGATGAGCGCCTGGACAGGCGTCACATCGCCGGTCGAGAGGCCATCAGCGAGTTCTTCGATGGTGGCGCTGACGCGCTCGTCGTCGGCGATGCGTTCGTTGATCGTGACATCGCCGTGGGCGTACTTCGAGACGGCGCTTTGGCTGATTCCGAGGACATCTGCGACGTCGCTCTGGGTGAGGCCGCGCTCGCGGAGTTCGCCTGCCAACAGTGACCGGATCGTCGGCAGGAACTCGTCGACGACGATCTCTTCGACGAATTGCATCTGTTGGCTGTGCGTACGAGCGCGTGGGGAATAACTTGTGGGTCTCGTTGTGTGCACGTCGGTCTCGTCGGTCTCGGGATGCGTCTCGTCGACCTCGTGTGCGTACTGGCGATCTTTCGGGCACTTACAGGCGAGTAGGCGATTGTCGACCCGCAGCGACACGACGGATCATTTATACGGCCGTCGCCGGAATCTACGAAAAACGGATGACCAACACTACTTCGGCGCCTGTCCCCGCGCCCGCACTCGCGATCGCGTCCGGCTTCGCAACGTTCATCGTCGTTAGCGCTGCCGTCGAGGGGCTCATCACGCACATGATTCAGTTCTCGATGTTGCTCGCGCTGCCGATCGGAACGCTCGCGGGTGCGATTGCGGTCGCCGGTGTCGTCGCCGGACTTACGGGCGAAGTCTCACAAAGCCAACGCCGCGGTGCTGGTAGCTACGCCGGTTTTAGTATCGGCTTCCTGATCGGTGTCGTCGCCGGCGCCGAACTGCTGAACCTCGAACTGACCGCCGCCGCCCTGATCGGCATCGGGATTGGCATCATCCTTGCGACGTTGGTCTCATCGCAACTGTAAGTCGTAGTCGTGTCTCACCGATATCGGGTACGTTCGGTCGGAATCCAGTTGCGTTTCGTTTTACTCCGGTGTTCGAACGTATCGGCCCGGTAGAGTTCGTTACTAGTGATCGGTCTGACGGAGGCGTCGATCACCGGTAAAACAGTCCAACGATCGTCTCAGTCGTCGCGATCCAGTTGGTCGCCGCCGAATTCGTGATCGCTCTGGATTCGGGAGGCCTGCGGTCCGTCCTGATCCTGATACTTCGAGCCGCGCTCGCTGCCGTAGGGTCGCTCTGCCTCCGTCTTGAGTTCCGTAAACGTGAGCTGTGAGATCCGCATTCCCGGCGTGAGCGCGACCGGCGCACTGCCGAGGTTCGAGAGTTCGAGCGTGATCTGTCCGCGGTAGCCGGGGTCACAGAGCCCTGCAGTGGCGTGGACGACGACTGCAAGGCGGCCGAGCGAGGATCGGCCCTCGACGTGTGCGATCAGGTCCGCCGGAATCTCGACGCGCTCGTAGGTCGTTCCGAGCACGAAGTCACCCGGGTGGAGAATGAAGTCGTCGCCGTCCTCGACGACCGTCTCGGTGACGTACTCGTCGACCTCTCGCTCCGAGGTCGGGTGGATACACGGAATGTTCGTCCGCTGGAACTCGAGGAACTCCCGTCCCAGTCGGAGGTCGACACTTGCCGGTTGAATCTGCAGTTCGGGGTCGTCGAGCGGGTCGACGACGAGGTCGCCCTCCTCCAGTCGTCGAAGGATGTCCGCATCGGAGAGGATCATATCCGAGGTGTCGAACGGTGGGCGTGTAAACTGTTCGATCCAGCGTTTGGATAGGGATGGGAGTTGGCGGCACTCGAGTAGCTGCTTCGAGGCGAGAGCAGGTGCCAGTGGCAGCGTACGGCTGGCTGGGTGCGACTGACGAGGAACAGCTTGCAGTAAGGACTCCAGTCACAGAGTGTGGCTGCAAGCAACAGACGAGCGCAGATAGTTACTCGAGTGCCGCGTCGATCGCCGCGGACGTCTCCTCGAGTGCCATCGCTTCGAAGTCCTCGGATTCGTAGAGTTCGACGGCGTCGCCGTTGACGAGAATGGTGGGGGTTCCGCCGACGCCGTTGGATTCGCCGTAGGACTTGTCGTCCTCGATCGTCGATCGGTGGCTCTCGTCTTCGGCAGCGTCGCGGATCGCCGCGCCGTCGGCTCCGACCTCGTCGGCGACGCCCTCGATGGCACCGTAGTTGTACGATCCCTGGTAGGCGTAGATCTCGGTCGTGAACTCCCAGAACGCGTCGTTGCCCGTACTCTCGAAGACCTCCCGGGCCGCGCTCGGAATCTCCCAGGACCACGGACTGTCGATGACGGGGAAGTCCCGATGCTCGTATCGAACGTCGCCCGGTTCGAGGTACTGCTCCTCGAGGTCGGGAAAGACACCGAGTTTGAAGTCCCGGCAGAACGGACAGGAGAAGTCTTCGTACACCGTTACGGTGACGTCTGCGTCCGGATTGCCGGCGACCGGTGGCTCGGGCGGATCCTCGCTGCCGAGACAGCCGGCAACGACCCCGAGACCGACGGCGGTCGTCGTCCCGAGGAAGGCACGGCGCGTCTGATTCATGCTCGCGACTAGCGATGCTGCCCCCAAATGTGTATCGTCTCGCACGACGGTAGCAGTACTGGCGCGGCAACTACCACTGGCGTCGGTATCGGTTGCACTGGCTATCGACCGATCGTCGCTGCTTTATCTGTCGCACTCGAGTACGGAGACATGAAGCAGGCCATCGTCGCCCGCACGGATATCGGCATGGGACAGGGAAAGCTCGCCGCGCAGGTCGCACACGCGTCGCTGTCGGCCTACGAGAAGGCGGATTCACAACTGCGCGACCAGTGGAAGCGAAACGGGCAGAAGAAGGTCGTACTCAAGGGTGAGAGCGAGCGGCAGTTGCACGAACTCGCCGAGATCGCCGAGCGCGACGGCGTGCCGAAGGCGGTCGTCCGCGACGCTGGGCACACCCAACTCGAGCCCGGGACGGTGACGGCGCTCGCAGTCGGACCGGCGGGTGACGATCGGGTCGATAGCATCACGGGCGAACTCTCGCTGTTCTAGCGGTCGCGTCGGGACGGTTGAGAGGCTGTGTGCGGTAGGATGAGGAGTGTGTCGGTTCTGGCACCGGTAGTGGAGTCAGCGTCAGCACTGATACGGGTGAGTACCTGCGTCGATAGGAGTACCGGTATTGATCTCAGTCGGTGCCGGTGGCAGCATCGTCGTCGGCGCCGGCATCGAGAGTGAGGTGGTCGATATCAGCGAGTTCGAGATACGGGACGAGGACGTGCGAATCGACGAGCAACTCGACGAGTTCGGTGTCCGTATCGTACTGGAGCAGGCCGATATCGGCCAGTTTCGGGAGGTGAACGTGACAGAGGTCGACCAGCACCCGCTCGTACTGGTCCTCCGTCGAGTACGGTCGGGTTGGGGTCTCCCGCTCTTGTCGGGTGATATACGCGGCGAGGTCTGTAATCGAAACCGGGACCCGGTGTTGTGTGAGATATGCGAGCGCGTACTGTCGCCGGCGAGCGGCAAATGCATCGAACAGGTCGGTCGTGTCGATCAATCGCGTCTCTGTTGCGTCATCAGTAGGATTGCGTGTCTGGGTCTTCATACTCGCTCCGTACTTCACCTACACTGCTCCCGGTCGCCGACAACTCTCTCCGTCCGACTTCAGCAGAGTACATGTGCCCATAGACGAGGAGCGATATAACCTTTATTGTCCCTATCTACAACAGAAAGAAATAGTCACGGCGAGTGAAGAGTTCGCTCATTACTCGACGGAAAAGCTGTCGTGCGGTGAATCAGCGGTTAAATCCTCGCGTTCGATCGTGACGACCCAGTCGGGTGCGTCCTCGATCGGCGTTGTGATCACCCACGTCGCCTCGATCGTCGCTCCGCGCGCGAACCCAGTCGTGACGAGCGTCTTTAGTTCGGACTCGAACGCATCAGTTGCGTCAGCCTGGTCTTCCGGAGAGTGGTTTGTATCCATGATGGGGTTTCCAAGACAGATCGGCAGTCCGTACCGGTCGTCGGTAGTCGATCGCCTGTCGCTGTGAGGGTACCACCAGCAATAACCGTGTCGGCGATTCTATCCCCGTAGCGGGAGACGGGGCGAACCGGTCGCACGACCGCCGAGAACGAACCGATTTACCGCCGGCACCCGAAGCCCCGCTATCAGCATGCGCCCGGCACACCCCACAGAACAGGCCGTCGGAATGCAGGCCTACGTCACCGACACCGACGGCGTCGGCGGCCGCCTCCGCGCAGCCGACGACCACTTTCGCGTTCGCGAACGCGAGCGCTTCACGACCGAACCAATCGACGCCCCGACCGACGCCTACCCACACCTCGTCTTTCGCGCAACCCTGCGCGGCTGGGACACCAACGACTTCGCAACCCGTCTCTCGGACGCACTCGGCATCTCTCGCGAGCGCGTCAACTGGGCCGGCACCAAGGACAAGTACGCCGTCACGACCCAGCTCTTCTCCGTCTACGATACCACCAGCGGCGCCGACGCCACCGAGCTCCCCGACATCGACGGCGCCGACCTCGAGGTCCTCGGGCGCGCCGGCCGGGCACTCGAGTTCGGCGACCTCGCAGGGAACCAGTTCGAGATCGTGGTGAGCGACGCCGACCAGCCGGAAACGGCCTCGCAGATCGCGGACGAGCTGTCCGAGTTTGGTGGCCTCGACACCTCTATGGCCGGCAATAGTGAATCAGCAACGGAAACAACGCCCGTCGGCGTCCCCAACTTCTTCGGCCAGCAGCGCTTCGGCAGCCGCCGGCCGGTCACCCACGAGGTCGGCCTCGAAATCGTCCGCGGCGACTGGGAGGGTGCAGTGATGGCCTACCTCGGCGCGCCGAGCGACGCCGAACCCGAGAGCACCCAGGAGGCCCGCCGATTTATCGAGGAGACGCGAGACTGGCAGGAAGCCCTCGATCGGTTCCCGAACCGACTGCGCTACGAACGCTCGATGCTCCACGAACTCGCGGAGTGCACCGCCAGCAGCGACGGTACCGACGAGCCCGACCCCGCCGATTTCCGTGCTGCACTCGAGCGCCTGCCCTCGAACCTCCAGCGGCTGTTCGTCCACGCCGCGCAGTCGTACGCGTTCAACCTGATGCTCTCGGAGCGACTCGAGCGCGGGCTGCCGTTCGACCGCCCGGTAGCGGGCGATGTCGTGTGTTTCGCCGATACCGGCGACGACGTGCCAGCGGAACTCGTGCTTCCGGATACGGACCGCCTCCAGCGCGTCGACGAGCGCCGTGTCCGGTCCGTGACGCGTCACTGCGAGCGCGGCCGAGCGTTCGTCACCGCGCCGCTGGTCGGCACCGAAACAGAACTCGCCGACGGCGAACAGGGTGAGATCGAGCGCGCCGTGCTCGACGACCTCGAGCTTGCCCCCGAGGACTTCGACCTGCCCGGTGAGTTCCACTCGACTGGCACGCGGCGGGCGGTCCTCGTGCAGACTGAACTCGGTGTCGAGACGGCCGGCGATGAGCGGTCCGAGGCTGCAGCAGATTCGCTCACTCTCTCGTTCGCGCTACCGAAGGGGTCGTACGCGACTGTCGTTCTTCGGGAGTTCATGAAGGTCGACCCGATCCACCTCGGGTAGGGGCCGCTACGGTCGGATTGTTCGACGGACACGCAGTCCAGCCGCTGCTCCTTCCCGCGAGTGCCCGAAAAAACGAAATTGTCTCGAAACGGGACTCGAGTAGTTAGTCGTCGGCTGCGACGTCTTCGTCGTCGACGTCGACGGAGGTCGCTTCCTCTTCGGCGACTTCCTCGGGGCGAGCCTCGAGCGTTGCCTTCTGAATTTCGACGCGGCGAAGCGGGTAGATCGTCTTGGCTTCGCCGTAAATTGCCGAGGAGAGGCGGCCTTCGACGACGCTGTCGATCAGTTCCTCGAAGGTGCGCTCTTCGGCTGCCTCTTCGATCATCTGCACCATCTGGTTGCGGATGGCCTTTTCCTGGCTCGCGTCAGCCTTCTTCGTCGTGAAGGCGACGGGCTGGATCTGGACGCGGTAGTCGTCCGTCGTGAGGACGGTGACGTAGGCCTCGATCTTCGAGGCACCGCGGCGGACGAGCGAGCGCAGGTAGTCACGGGTCAGGGAGTGTTCCATGAACTCCGTGTATGCGGCGTCGCTGCCCACGTCGGTGATCTTGAAGGTCAGCTTCGTGTTGTTCTCGCTGGCGTTGTTGTTGAGTTCGCCAAGCGTCGTTTCGATGGTTCGGTCGTAGACCTTTTCCGGTTCGTCAGCGGGGGTCTCGCCGAGCTCCGTCCGGTCGAACTGCTCCGGAGCGAGCACGGTGTACCACCGCTTTTCCTGTTTCGCACGTGAGACTGAACGTTCACTCATTGGTATCGTGTGTGTTGTCGGTGTCTGTGTCGGACACAGTACCCGTGTCCGTCGGGTTGTCGCGCTGTTCGTCGGCTGCGTCTGCGTTCGAAGTGGATGGAGTAGATGGAGCAGATGAACTGGATGAAGCAGGTGGTGCTGGAGACTGCGCAGTCGCGTCAGTAGCCACGCCGGCCTCGCGTGCCGTGCGAGCAACGTCGACTGCAACCTCGAGATTGACGACGTAGTCGTCGACCGTCGAGTGCAGTCCGCTCGTCGACTCGCGCTCGATCCGCGTGACGACGCTGTCGCCGTCCGTGACGGTCTCCATCTCGTCGGTGTTGTCCGGGCGTAGCGCCCGTGCAACGAGATCGGGATCGTCGTGGGACGTGCGGATCGTCGCCGTCGCGCGTTCGAGCGAGTCGTCCGTGTTCGTGGTCGTGTGTGCCGGCATGGTCAGTAGTGTCCTCTCACTGCCGCGATGATCGTCGAGTCGTCCGCCACTGTCACTGCGTCCTGCGAGTCCGGATCGGCATCCGACGCCGACTCGGCTGCACCGAAGCGCAGATAGCCGCGTCGGTGACCCACATCGTACGTCGCCTGGACGCCATCGTCGGCGAGGTCACGCACAATCGCTTCCACGGTGGCTGCGATCGAGCCCGAACCCGGCCCGGTCTCGCGAGTCGCAAGCGCCGCTTCGCCCGAACCCACGGCGAGCACCGTCGGCTCCGGCGAGCGGTACGCGAGTGCGATCTGTGCGACCGCTTCGACCGGCCCGTCGTCGATGCCGACGACGAACAGCCCATCGTAGCGTCCCATCGAGGCCGACTCGAGTGCGGCGTGTGCGCGCGAGCCGTATGCCCGCCACGCGGCGAGCGCTGGCTCTCGAGCGTCGAGGCCCATCGCCAGCGCGGCTCCCGTACCGGGCTCCGCGCGGGCGGTCGCCTCGAGGACGGCGGCGTAGCCGCCAACAGTTGCGAACGCGTACTCGTCGCTCGTGATCGCGTACGGCCGGAGCACGCGCTGGATCGACGTCGCCGCCGTCTCCGTCGCGTCGTCCGCGCCGACGACATCGAGCGCGACGAGCGAACCGAGCGTCCGGTGATCGTCCCCGTCGAACGTCTCGGGCTGGTCGAGGGCGAGTCCGGTCGGCGAGAGTGCCTCCCGTGTTGCCTCGAGGTCGCCCGACCACGGCGCGCGCAGTCGGGTCGAGTGTGCCAGCCCGTCGACCGGATCCGCGGTCGGCACCGCGACGCCCGGCCGGCGTTCGACGAGCCCGCGCTCGCGTGCGGACTCGAGTACCCACTCGCTCTCGCCGGCACCGGGATCGACGCCGGCGGCGACGAGGCCTGCGAGTGCGAGCACCGGATCGAGCGTGGGCTCGGGTCCGGTTGGGTCGTCGGTCGGTGTCCCGGCCGGGCTACTCGAGTCGCTCGAGTCGTCCGATCCCGTCGAACCGAGTTCGCGAACCGTATCGGCTGCTGCGAGCGTGGCCGGCCGCTCGTCGGAATCGAGGCGGATGGCGTGCTTGCGCGCCGGTTCGTCGACCGTGCCGAAGACGACGGTCAGTTCGTCACTGTCGTCGCCAGTGTCAGCGTCGGCGTCGGCGTCGGTGTTGGTCCGGCGCGTTGCGCGCTCGGTTCGGTCGGCGATCGTCCGACCGACGGTCACCTGGAACGGCGTGTTAGTCACCGAGAGTGCTGCCGTAAGCAGGCCGCTGGCCGCGAGGGCGTCGCCGTCGGCCCGCGTGATGACGCGGACGAAGCCGGCGCTCTCGATGGCGGTGGCGGCTGTCACAGCGATGTCGGCGTCGGAACCGAACTCGGTGTCCGATTCCTGATCCGGGTGGCCGTTCGTGGACATTGTGGGTGTCGTGTTCGCGGTCGCGGGTCACCTGCGGACGCTACGGACGCAGCGTCCGGGTTCTAGGTTCCAGCTCCTCCCGTCTGTCTTCGTTCCCAGCTCAGAACTCAGTGCTCCTCGAGGAGGTCGACCGCAACCTCGTAGGAGTACGTGAAGTCCGGCTCGAGCTCGTTGCCTCGGTAGTAGTCGACGAGGCGACGAACTTTCGACTCCGTGTTCTGCAGCGCGCGCTTGTTCTGGTAGTCCTGTGGGTTCTCCTGGACGTGCTCGCGCAGTCGGACCGCACGCTCCATCAGGTTCCGAAGGTCCTCGGGAACGTCCGCCTTGGCGTCGTTCTCCTCGAGAATCTCGGTGATCTTCTTGTCGGTTACCAGCTTCACGTCAGGGACGGGGGTGCCGGTGACGCCTTCGTCACGCAGCTTGATGCCGATCTGACTCGGGTCGTGCCCCTGTGCTGCCAGTTCGACGACCCGTTCTTCGACATCTGCTGGGTCGACGTCGCTCCACTCCGGTGGTTCGTCTGCCGATGGCTTGTCCGAACCGGACGAGCCACGACGGCGGGTATGCATTCGTGCCATTGGTGAGGATAGGAACCGCACTGACCGCTCGGATGGATAGCGCTCGCACTGGATCGCATGACCCAGTCGACCGCAATCCGGCTCCGTGCAAGATGCACTTCCGCAATCCCAAGCCACCCAAGCGAGTGGCACTGTCAGATTTGCGGCCGTGCGCTTCCCACCGTCGCTTCCCGCGGCACGGACTAAAGGGTTTCTAGACAGCGGTCACAGTCGGTGCACGTCGTGAACCGGCCACCGTCGTGGGCGTGGTTGGGATGTGGGAAACGGTGGTGTACTCGAGTACCCCTGTGTGACAACGACAGGGCCGACCCGACGATTTCGAGGGGTTTATCTATTCCCGTGGGAAAGTGCGTATTGCGAAGCGGGCTCGTAGATCAGAGGTAGATCACTCCCTTGGCATGGGAGAGGCCCCGGGTTCAAATCCCGGCGAGTCCACTCCAATTTCTCCGTTGTGATCAGGGGTCGACACCGCGAGGTACGGGCTGTGACGAGAACGGATTCGACACCCATGAGCAGGCAACGACTCTCTCACAGAGTACTTAAAGAGGCGATAGGTTTCGGGAACAGTGCGAACGCCGCTCGCGTCGACCATCTAGTATGGACCTTCGACCGTGGATACGCCGGAGCATCGTTCTCGGAGTACTCGCCGCCACCGTCAGCTACGCGCGGTATCGCCAGCGGGTTGCGTCGACAGCGCACGAATCCCAGAACATCACTGAGCGACACGCGAGCGCATTTCTCGTCCGTCGATCCATCGACGAGGACCGCCTCGAGTCCGTTCGCGAGGCAGTCGCCGATCGCTGTGTCGACCCTGACGACCCGCGACCGCTGCTCGGGCTCGAGGGCGCGGCCACGGCGACGCTGTTTCTCGACGCTGGCGACGACCCGGAGCTGATCTGGTACGTCGAGGTGCCACACGCCGCGATGGCCGACTGGGAGAATCCAGAATCGCGAATCGAGGCGGCGTTCCCACTCGAGGACGACGCGCTTGTCGCCGAGGAAGCCCGCGTCGACCGCGAGCTGCTCGTCCACGCGGTCAACCCGAACCGACCTCGGACCGCGACGGGGACCGACGATGGCCCCCTCGCCGTCAGCGGTGCAGCACTCGAGAACAGCGTCGATATCGCCCTCGTCCAGTTGCACCTGAAACCGGGGCTGGCTGAGCGGCTCGCGGACCGATTCGCCGGACTCTCGCGGCGTGTTGCGGCGGGTGAGATCGAGCTCGGCCCCGTCGAGCGGTGGAGCGCGGCGATGCTCGAAGCCGAGTCCATGTACACTGAGTCGGTGGTGCTCGAGCGACGACCCGAGGGGTACGTGCTCTGTGGGTACATGGAAACTGCGGAGATGGCGGGCGTCTACGACGCCTACTATGATACCTGGAACCCGGTTGCACGAGCGTCAGAGCTAGTTTTCGGACGCGTGCTCGAGGAGCCGGCGGCAGTTCTCGAGTACCCGCTCGGGACAGGACTCGAGGTGCTTGCGCACGCGGTCGCTCCGGACCGACCGCGTCGACCCGAGACTAGTCGAATCGGAGGGTCTGATACGACGCCGTAGTAGTTGACACGGCCAGAGCCGCGAGAAACCCGACCGAACACGGACGGGGGAGTCCGCACGAACGAATGCACTCGGTCCGAAACTCACTGGCCATCGATCTGAAACGCATCCAGAGACGGTGACTCGTCTTCGCCCTCGGAACAGCCGAGCGATCGGTGCGGACAGAACTGACAGTGTGGTCCCGGCGTCGCGTTCGCGAACGACGAACCGTCCGCTGCCGACAGGTCCTCGAGTACCGACTCCCACAGCGTGGCCAGTTCGTCGACCGTGAACAGCTGGACTGCTGGTCCGGCGTCGCCGACGTAGACGTAGCCCGCGTGGCCGATCGGCTCGTCGAAGCGGTCCCGACAGGCACGGACGTAGAGCTCGAGTTGGTGGCTCGTCTCCAGGTCCTTCTGTGCCTGGCTCGTCTTGTAGTCGAGCACGACGAGGCCGCCGTCTGGGTGGCGGCGAACGCTGTCGACGTAGCCGGTCACGTCGCCCTCAATATCCGCGATGGCATCGCCGTCCAGATCTTCAATATCGTCGCCCTCGACGGCGATCGGCACCTCAGCCCCGACCGCCGGCCACTCCGGCACATCGGTCTCGAAGTAGCGATCGATGCACTCGAGTGCCGGCTCCAGTGCGGTCGTCAGGTCGCGGCTGCGGGCGACCCATTCACAGGCGTCGCGCCACTCGGCTTTGCTGTCGTAGCCGCGCCAGTAGGCGAGTTCGGCGACGTCGTGGAAGAGCGAACCCACGTCGGCTTGCGTCACTTCTGCTTCCCCGCCGGTAGCTGGAATCGGGTCGGGGAACGCATCCACCACGTGATCGAGGACGTGCTTTCGCTCGCAGTTGCGGACGGACTCGAGTGCGGTGTGGCTGTGCTGGCGGGCAAGTTCGACGTCGACGCTGGTACCGAGGGGGGCGTCGGCGAAGCGGGCGGTGTTCGGATTTGAAGCGCTGTCGCCATCAGCGAGCGTCCCGGCGACGACCCTGTCGGCGAACTCGAGTACCGTCTCGAGCGCTTCGTCGGTCGAGACCTCGGTCTGGTAGTACGTGATCGTCCCCGGGTCCTCGTCGACGCCGCGGTTGACGGCGTCCGTGTAGTCCCTGACGGCGTCGGGTGTGTCGGCCGAGATCTCGTCGTAGCTGTCCATGAGTGCGTTCCAGACGGGGAAGCGTGGCCCCTCGGCGGACCAGTGGATCGGCGTCTCGCTGCGCTCGCCGGGCAGGTGCTCGTCCAGCATGTCGGCACCGGGCCCTTGCTCCTCGACGTCGTTGCCGAAGAGGAACAGGTGCTCTTTCGCACGGGTGAGCGCGACGTGGAGGACGCGCCACTCCTCTGCGATCTGGTCGTCGCTGCAGTCGGCCCGCAGCGGATCGGCCAGCTCGCCCTGCACGTCGTCGACGAGCACGTCGTAGCGGTAGAGGTCTCGCTGGTAGTTCGCGAGGGTGATGTGGCCGAACTCGGATTCGGTGAGGAAGGGGAGCAGAACGGTATCGAAGTCGAGGCCCTTCGCCTGGTGGATCGTCATGACGTCGACGGCATTTTCGGACTGCGAACCGGGGCTGGTCGCCGTCTCGTCGTCGGCCGAGAGCAGGTGGGCCTGGCGCTCCAGGTAGTCGACGAACGCCGGTGTTAGTTCGGACTGGACGGGACTGTCGTTGAACGCCTCGATCAGCCGCTCGACGTTGGCGAGGGCGTCCCGGTCGTGTTCCCGGAGGAACCAGTCGATGCGCGTCTCGCGCTTGAAATGCCGGTAGAGCTCGGAGATCGAGTGGGTGTCCGAGACCGACTGAAGCGTGTCGTAGTCCGTGAGCGCCTCGCGAACGCGGTCGGGACAGCGAAGTTCGGCGGCCGGCTCTGCGAGCGCGTCGTACCCCGCCGGAACGGTCTCGCCGGCTCGCAGCAACGTATCCACATCGACCTCGGGGACGCGATAGAGATGCAAGAGGACGCGCTGCCAGCTCACATCGTCGCCGGGTTCCACGAGGACCCGGAAGTACGACAGCACCGTCCGCACGCCGTGGCCGAGTTCGCCAGAGGCGTCACTCGAGAGGGTGTAGGGAATGCTGTCGCGATCCAGCTGAGCCGCGATATCGCGGGCGTTCTGGTTCTGGCGGACGAGTACCGCGATGTCCTCGAGTTTGCGCTCTGGAACGTCCTCGAACCGACCCGTGAGGAGGTGTGAAATTGTCGTGCTCACCTGCGCCGGCGTGCGCTCGCCCTCGCTGTCGACTGTGACGACGCTGGGCGGGTTCGGCTCCTTGTACGCCTCGATCTCGTCCTTGTCGGGATCGAGATTCGTCGCCAGATCGAGAATCGGCTGGCGCGACCGGAAGTTCAGGTCCAGGCCGATCTCCTCGAACGACTCGGGCAGTTTCGACATGTTCTCGGGATCCTGCCCGCGCCACTCGTGGATGGCCTGATCGCTGTCGCCGACGACCATGATATCGAGGCCGTCGCGCAGTTCCTCGACCAACTCGAGTTGAGACTCGTCCGTGTCCTGAAACTCGTCGCAGTAGACGGCGTCCCACTCGGCGAGGATATCGTCACGGACGCGCTCGTCGCGAAGCAAGTCGACGGTCCGGTGGATCAGTTCGTCGTAGTCGAAGGCGTTGCGCTCCTCGAGCGCCTCGAGATAGGCCTCGTACGCGCCGACGAACGCTCGTGCCCGCCGGAGCATGTGAACGTAGTTCGACAGCCGCCCCATCGGCGTCTGCGTGATCGAGGTCAGTGGCCCCCGCTCGCCCTCGAACATCGCCTCGGGGAGCCGAAACGCCTGCCACTCGAGTTCGGATTCAGTTCGGAGGTGGTCGGCCATGTTCTCGGCTGTTTCGGCCATCGCCTCGAGGTGGGCGCTAACGGCCGAGTGAACCCGACCGCCGCCGTCGAACTGGCTGGCTTTCGCGCGGTAGACTCGCGGCAGGCGGTCACAGCGGTCGGCGAGGTCGTCCGCGTTCCCGAAGAGGTCGTTCGCGTCGACGTTGATGACCTGATGGGCCATCTCCTCGAGGTCGGTAACGAGGCCGAGCAGGTCTCGCAGGTCCTCGTCGCTGGGGAGATACGAGCGGATATCGGCGGGAGAGACGGCTTCGCGGCGCATCGCCTCGATGAACGAGGTGAGCGCGGAGAGCGTCTGGTCGCTCGTGCCGCCGGCGGAGGGCGAGCCGGCTGCGACGAACGAGAAGTCGACCTCCTCGTAGACGGACTCGATCAGTTGCGGACGGTCTTCCTCGGTGACGAGGTCAAACTCGGGCGAGACGCCGACGTGGTAGGCGTACTCGGTCAGAAGCTTCGAGCTGAACGAGTGGTAGGTGTAGACGTCGATATCGAAGGCGACCTGCGGACCGAGCGCCTCGCGGAGTTTCTCCTGAATCGTGTGGGCGGCTTCGTTCGCGAAGGTGAGCACCAGCAGCCGGTTGGGCGCAACGTCGCGCTCCTCGATTTCGGCCTGCAGGCGCTTGACCATCGTCGTCGTCTTGCCGGAGCCGGCGACGGCCTCGACGGTGTGTGCGCCGCCGGTCGCGTCGATGACGGCCGGCTGGTTGCCCTTCGGCTCGAGAGCTGCGGCGTCGGGTTCGGCGTCCGTCTCACTGGTCGGTGCGACAGCGTCCGCGGTATCAGTCGTTGTCTCACGCTCACTCATTGTCTCACGCTCAGTCATCGATCTCACCTCGCCCACCACGCTCACCGCGAGTCGGTTCCCGGTCGATAAACGCGAGTTCGGCACCCATCCGATCGGGACAGGCGTCCCGATAGGCGCAGTACTGGCAGGCTGAGTCGATGATCTTCTCGAACCGCCACGCCCGCGGGTCGGTTTTCCCGTCGACAATCGCTGCGGCTCGCTCCTCGATCAGGTCCACGAGGTCCCGCGTCTCCTCCTCGAATGCGTCCTCGAAGTGCCGTTGCTCCACGTCGACGCGCACGCCCGACTCGGACTCGTAGGCCGGCCGACTCTCAGCCAGCGGCGCGACGTAGGCGAAGTCACAGGGCAGATCGAAGCCGTACTCGGCCTTCAGCCCCCGAATCGCAACACCCGCCCTGACGAAACTGCCGATCTGGCGCGGATAGTACGACTGGCCGTCCACGAACTCCCGGACGTGCGTGTCAGACCAGCTTACCTGCAAGACGCCGTGTAGCGTCGGGACGTACCTGATGCCGAGATAGCCCCTGTCGCGCTCGACCACGGCGTCGACGGTCGCCTCGTATCGGACGTCGTCGCGCTCGTAGCTGACCACGGTGTCCGCCTCGACCAGCCGCTCGGCATGCTCGTGCCCGCCGTTCTCGAAGTACGCCTCCACCGCAGCCGCCAACGCGTCCGCATCGTACTGCTCCTGTGCGTCTGCGATGTAGGGCTGCCGGTCACCAGCGCTGGCCTGTCGCCACTCGTGATCGAGCCACTCGAGTGCAGCCTCGACACGCTCCTCGTCTGCATTCGCCTCCGAGCGGAGTCCGGCGATAATCGACCGCCGGAGCAGTTGCCGACGGCGGTCGCGAACCCGGTCAGTGCTCGTCTCGCGCGCCGAGAGCGGGCGTTCGAACGCGAACTCGTACTGGCGCGGGCAGACGAGGTGTGTCGCGAGCGCGTCGGCGGTGACGACGGTTTGATCCGCTTGCGCAGCCGACTCGTCGTCTGCCTCACTTTCAACAGACGATGATGGCGTCATCGCGTCTCACCTCCGCCGTTTCCGCCCAGTCTGTCGTCATCTTCCCGTCCATCGTCATCTACTCGCCTCCTACCGTCACTCTCACCGTTCTCACCACACTTACCGCTCTCACTACTACCGCCACTACCACCGCTCTCACCACTCTCCGGTCGAATCGCCCCTCTCGCCAGGTCGAACTGCGTCTCGACCGCCCGCTCGAACCGCGAGTCCACATTATCGCTGTCCTCGAGTACCCGCTGGATCGCAGCCAGCGTTTCTTCGGTGGACTCGAGTGCGACCTCGCCGCCGGTGCTGGCTTCGGCCTGGACCGTTTCGAGGGCGTTCCAGGGCTGAGACAGGATTTCGGCGGAGGCGCTGCCGAGGGTGTAGAGGTCGCGATCAGGAACGTCCGCTCCGTCGAGGTCAGCGAGCGAGAGCGCGGGATGTGGGTGTTCGTCGATCGCGTGCAGATACCGTGATCGGTGTTGCAGGCGGCCAACCGAGCCGTCCGTCTGGCGGTAGGTACAGAAATAGAGGTGCTCCTCGGCGGCGCGGGTACCGATCGCGAGCTGGCGGCGCGTCCGTTCGGCGTGATAGCGTTCGAACGCGTTGTCGGTGATCTCGTCGACGTTGACGGTGGCGTACGTCTCCGCGACGGCCTCCGGACTCGGATTCGTGACGGCCGGGTAGCCGTCCATCCGTTTGATCCAGGCGGTCGGAAAGAGCGGGGAGAGGGGTTCGCTCCCCGGATATTCGCCATCGACGACGTTAAGCAGGAAGACGGCGCGCCGGCTATCGTGTTTTACGAGCCCCACATCGCCAACGGTGACGCCGCCTTCGGGGACGGCGACCTCGGCCGTATGAGCGTATGGCGCGTCGTAGGTGATCGCCCGCTCGAGCATGGTGACGAACTGGATCCAGTCGCCCGCGAGGATGTCCTGCTCGTCGACGAATTCGGCGATCGAGAGGAGCCGGGAGACATTTCGAAACTGTTCTCTGGCATCGATCGGGTCGGCGTCCTCGGCGATTCGACGCTTGAGGTCCGTCGTGACGATCCAGCGCTTCAGACTCTTCGAAACCGAGTTCCTGACGACACAGCGCTGCACGAGATCCTCGGTGAGGTCCGGCACCCGCGCCGCGAGCAGGTCGTAGGCCCGCTCGCGGTCGTCGATGTGGTACTGGGCGAGTGCGTGTAGTTCCCGGACGGCGAGATCCTGCTCGAGGCCATTGACGCTGGCGGAGGCCGTCGGCACCCCGGCGTGCTGGAGCACCCTTCGAACGCGCGGCGCAGGGTTCCCGATAGAGCGGAGCAGGACGGCCACGTCCTCGTATTCGAGGCCCTGCTCCTGTCGAAGATACTCGATCTCGTTCGCGACGGTCTCGACTTGCTGATCGAGCGTGGGTTCGCTGATTACGCGCGCAGCGGTGGTCGAATCGTGACTCTCCGTTTCTGCAGACTCGCCGTTCTCTCCCCGGCGAGTCGGCCGTCCGGTCGCGAGAAACGCGCCGAACGGTTGACCGACTCGTCCCGGTTCGGACACCGTGGTCGGCTGTGCTACTGCCGTTCCGCCATCCGAGGCAACACCGGGTATCGCGTCGGTTTCTCCCTTCTTCGCGCCGTCAGCGGTGTGATCGACGATCTCGAGTTCGTCCGCAAATCGCCGAACCGATCCCGCCTCGGTCTTCGTCCGCTCGATACTCGCGTGCTCCTCGGCGACGCAGATCAGGTCGACGTTCCGCGTGAGTGCGCGCAGATATTCTCGGTCGAGGTCGCCACACTCCTCGTACTCGACGACGAGCACGGCGTCGAACTCGCGCTCGATCCGTTCGCGAATCGCCTCTCGCTCGAGTGCCGCGATCGCGCGTTCGATCGTCTGGGCCTGCTCCGCCAGATCGCGCTCGGCGAGGTGGTCGTGGAAGGAAGCGTTGACGTCGGCCAGTTCCCGGAGGTAGTCGTCGTAGTCGTGACCGGCGTCGTCCGTGCCCGTCGTGTCGGCGCCGTCACTCTTGCTGCTTCCAGCACTCTCGGTGTCCACAGATCCATCGACATCCAGATTCGCATTTGCATCTGCATCTGCATCTACATCCACATCCACACCGAACCCACCGTTCCACGTCGCATCCAACAACAACTGCCCCACGTCCCGACCGAACGAATCGTGCTCGCTCGCCCGCTCGAAGTACGACGACCAGTCGTAGCCGTCGAGCACCCGCGCGAGAAATTCGATCCGCTCCTCGTAGGACAACCGCGTCAACTCCGGCTCTGCTTCCTCTACGACCGCCGTCGCGTGCCGAGGCAAGGACTTCACGTTCGGTCGCCCTTCGAGTCCGACTTCCTCGCGCAACGACGCCGCAAACTCGTCGATCGCCGTCGGCAACCGCTTGAGCACCAGGACGTTCCGCGGGTCGCCATCTACTGGTTCGTGCTTGAGGGTACTCGAGTAGATTTCTGCGACACGCGCGGCGAGCGAGCCGCCGCCGAAGGGAAGGATGTGAAGCGTGCCGGTGAGGGGAGGGGCTGCTGTGTCTGAAGCGGGTGGTTGAGACTGAGACATGTGGGGACGAAATCGTATTCGTCCGGACGGTCGGCTGGCGGGTACTTATTGATTCGGGAGAGCGTTGCGGCGGACTGAAACTCGTGTTCGTCTATCGGAGTTGCGGCTAATACAGGCTATGACGTCTGTGGATCCGAAGCAGCCGTTAGGGGGATGATTCAGTACGCAACCGCCGACCATCTTGGGGGCACTTGTAAACTGTGTCGACCGTACATCCGGAACATGCGACAAGCCATACGCCCCTCATCCACCGACCACCAGGGGTGAAGGCGACACTTAGTCGACATTCGCAGCAATGGCAACTAAACCAGGAGGGATCATTTAAAGATACAAAACTTAGGTATTGCATGTCGCTCCGCTCGCGTACAGTTAGATGGGACGGTTACAACCCGTACAACAAACGTGTGTACTAATACCGATAATGAGACAAATCACGCTGCTGCTCGATGCTGGTGAACAGGGGTTCCATCCAGCGGATATTGCCCTCCGTGAGGAACCATCCGTTACTCGCAAACAGATACACTACCTCAACGTCCTCGACGGCGATACGCTCGTTACGCTTTACGAGGTACAAGGAGACCTTGAGAGGGCTATCGAGATACTCGAGGACAGGTCGGACGTATTCAATGTAGACCTCGCGGGAGATAGAGACGGTTTCATTTTTGCCCATCTAGAGGCTGCAGAACCGGACCTGGTGCTAACCAAGATCCTCGACCAGAAGGAGATACTGATAGAGTATCCAATAGTATATACGAAACAGGGAGTAGAAGTCAAAATTGCCGGGACTAGCGAGGCGATTCAGGAGGCGGCGTCGGAGGTATCTGATAGTGTTCGCACCGAACTAGTGAACCGAGGGGAGTTCCGACCCACTATCGAACAACTCCAGGAGACGCTAACCAGACGGCAGCAAGAGGTTCTAGAACTCGCTGTCACGATGGGGTATTTTGAGTTCCCTCGTGAGACGAACTATGAGGAGGTCGCGGAAGAGTTGGGTGTGAATCAGTCTACAGTCGCCGAGCATATCCAGCGGATAGAGGCCAAGATACTCACCCATTTCGTCCCTCAATTGTGAATCCAACAGGACGACCCTGCGTACGTATTCGTTCGCAGCGAAAACCTCCTGAAGACCTACTGATCTCTGTAGGTCTCAGAAGGCAATGATGCCTACCGAAGATACGACCGCTATATAAACCCACACAAGATGTTCGCCGACAGTGGTGAGCTCTGAGCGTCTCAAGTAGTGACCGTGACGCAAATCAGAGACACGAGCCGCGAGATGCGCATCGACCCTGACTCGTTTGCAGGCGGGTACTTTGAAAACGCAGTGTATCGCCACTGGGACCCCTACGAGGATGTCCCCCAGGACGACCTCGAAGCCGACCGGGAACGGCTCGTCGCGGACGAACCGACTGCGGCGGAGTTCGACGAGTTCCGTGAGTTCATCGCCCAGTTCGGAGCGGGCGAGGAGGCCGTGACCGAGGATCTCGCGCCCCTCATGATTGCGCTGGACGACATCAACGACCAGATGTTCGTCTCGAGCCAGATCTACGAGGAAGCCAAACACACCCAGTTCTTTGACCGGTACTGGCGCGAGGTGGTCAATCCCGCTGCCGAGACGCTCGGCCACGAAGTGACGGCTCCGACCGACCAGCGTTACTTCAACGAGGACTACGTCGCCATCTTCGATGCGACCGAGGAAGCGATGGAGCAGCTGCTGACCGACGACTCCCCGGAGCAAATGGCGCGCGCCATCAGCCACTACCACCTCACCATCGAGAGCGTGGTCGCCCAAACAGGGTACTTCGCGTTCCAGAGTATCTTCAGTGACAGCGGCCGCGACGACGTGGCCCGCCGCGAGTGGCCGGAACTGCCTGGTCTCATCGACGGTATCAACTACGTCCGCAGCGACGAGGGCCGCCACGTTGGCTGGGGAATGCAGAAGGTGCGCTCGCTTATTCAAGACGCTGGCGTCGAACCCCAGGTCGTCCGGGACACCCTGCAGGGGCTGATGCCCCGCGTCGTAGGCGCTAGCGCGACCGACTCGGAAATCTCTCGTACCGAGCCGATCGCCGAGTTCTCCAGAGATAAACTGACGCGGCGCGTCGAGATTATCACCGACCAGGACGCCACACTTCCCACGATAGAGGAACTCACTCGAGTCGAAGGTGGTGAGAGCGCCGCTGGCCACTAAGCGATCCCTACATCCAGATGACGTTGCCGGCAACCGCACAGGACGTCTCCATCACCCTCACCACTGGCGACTGCCACGGCGGCATGTCCACGAGGGAACCGTGCCCGTGCAGCCAGGTTTCAACGACACCCATGCAAGTAGCCGCTTGCAGATCACAGCGTAGCACTGAAACGACCAGTCTCAACTACTGGATGGAGCGTTTAATATCGCGGCTATCGATTTACCACTGCTCCTCACTGGTCTCGCAAGTCTCTTGCGGAACTTGACGATAGCAGTTGCGATGGGGCTGTGCGGACACGGTAGCGCGGGTGGTGCCGGTCAGAGCAGCAACGACACGACGGCCAGCACCAGAAACAGCAACACGAGCCACTTCGCGATCGACATCGTCAGTCCGGCGACACCACCTGCGCCGAGTGCGCCGGCGATGATTGCGATCACGAAGAACAGGAGTGCAAGTTCTAGCATGGATAGAAACATGCCCGAGACGTGGATATGAATTCGGCATGCATACGCCGAATTCCTGCATAACACCCCTACTCAGGCTCCGAACCACGTTCTCTTGCGTACTGAGGGGTACTCGAGAGGAACTCTCCCGAGTGGCTGACTCTCTAAAGAGGAAACCAGAGCGGCACAGGTCTACTCGAGATGGTACCGGGCGGCATCAGCCAACATTCAGAAGATAGAAGCAATCGTTTGCAAACGAGTAACACTGCGCCGCGTGTATCGTTCGCCCGTTGCGTGATTCAGAGCGTTCAGCACGGTGGTTGCTGCCGACCTACTCTCCGAGGTGCGATCGATACCCCTTCGGCTCGAAGCCGCGCCGGCAGATGACGCGCTTTCGGCCGACCGTGATCGCGCTGATCTGGTCGTCGTCCTCCATGCGATCGATCACCGACTCGAGTCGGTCGGCGGACCAGCCGGTTTCCTCGCGGACGGTCGACTCGTCGACGCGCCCGCCGCGTTTGACGAGGAGTCGAAGCACTTTGTCCTCGTCAGGCAGATCGTGTTCGTCGACGCCGTACTCGATCTCTTCGGCGTAACTGAGTGTCTCGTTGTCGCGTTCGTCCGCCGATTCGTCGGTCGCAGTCGATGTCGATGTGGACTCGCGTGCGTCGCTCTCGTCTGTCGAGTCCCCCTGCCAGAGAGACGAGAAGCGAGCCCAGAGTGTACTGAATACCATTGTCGATCACCCATTTCGTAGGTTTCGGAGCTGCGTGTCGCGCACCGTTGTCGGTACTCTCTTCTTCTGTCCTATCGGTTATATATCTGTGCTCTGCCCGAGCAACGCGGCTGTCTGTCGGCCGCGTGTAGCGTCCGGTGGTTTTCGCCGCCGCGGTGGTCGAACACCGACGCCACCCCCACGATAAGTACGATACCTGATACAATTGTGTACGACGACCGTGAGAGTCGCGTTCAGACGGAAGTCGTCGGGCAAACCCCGTTAGTCACCAGCCGTCGCAACGCGGTCGTGATAGGTTTCGGCGAGGTCGGTGAGCACCTCGTGGTGGTTCGTCGAGTGGGGCGCAGTGAGTGGCGAGATGCTGATACGGCCTTCGGCAACCGTTCGACGGTCGGTTCCGTCAGGGTCCGGAATCGTCTCTGGGTCCATGGACTCCCAGACGCGGTCGTAGAGGGTGACCTGGTCACCGTCCGATTTGGCGTCCATCTCGTAGCGCTTCGAGGGGTGTGTGATCTCGATCGGCGCGGGGCCGTCGTTTGTGTCCGCCATCGGGACGTTGACGTTGAGATACGCCGCGTGCTCGAATGCGCCGGCGTCGAGAGCGTGTTCGGCGAGATAGGTCGTCACGCGCTGGGCTTCGCGGAAGTCGTCGACCGTGAGTTCGATTTCGCCGAGCGGCACGTCGTCGACTGGGACGTACATCGAGGTCGCGATCGCCGGAACGTCGAAGAACGCGGCCTCGACGGCGGCGCTGATCGTTCCCGAGCGGCCGAGGACGTACTCGCCGAGATTCGCACCGCGGTTGCAACCCGCAACGACGAGGTCCGGGTCGGGGCCGAGTTCTGCGAGACCGGCGACGACGCAGTCCGCAGGAGTTCCCTCGACGGCATAGCCGAGTTCGTGGTCGACGAGTCCGATCTCGCCGTTGTGAGAGAGTGAGCGGCCACAGGCGCTCTGGTCGCTCGCGGGGGCGACGACGGTGACGTTTGCGTTCACGTGGTCGACGAGCGCGTCGTGAATCGCGCGGATTCCGACGCTGTCGATCCCGTCGTCGTTGGTCAGCAGGATCTCGAGGGAGTCGCTCATATCGGTTGGCTTGGGGTCCGACGCGAAAAGCACTCTGGTTTCGGAGATCTACTCGATCGATCTGGAGACAACCCCCAAACCGCCTGCGTACGGGGAGAACTCAGCCGATTCGGTCGACGATCGTTTCCTCGTCGACCACCAGATTGTACGCCTCCTCGTCGTCGTTCCAGAGCGCAAGAATCTGCTCGAACGAACAGACCTCGCCGTACTCGGCCTCGAGTAGGGGTCGGTTGAGCGAGGTCTCCTTCGTGAGGACGGCGTAGTGGTCGATCGCCTCGCTGCCGTCGCTGATCTTGAACAGCGGGTTCGACGAGTCGCCGTACTCGGCGTCGTCGTCCGAACTCAGCGAGTGGCTCAGCTTCGCCGCGACGAGGTCGATCCGGTTCGGAACGTGGCGCTCCATATCGGCCATCTTCGCCCAGTCACCGTCGTCGAGTTCGAGGTCGATCCGCCGAGTGCCGTCCAGACGCAACAGCGAGTGTGAGAACTGCACGTCGACGTTGACGAACTCGCCGGGCGCGTGCTCCTCGTCGTCTTCGGGCGTCGCCTCGTCGAGTTGGCGCTGGAACTCGGGGACGTCGAGATCGGGACGAACGTCGAACGACCAGCCGCGATCCGTGGGTCGCTCGTCGGGCCAGAGGCGGACGGTCGGGCCGTAGACGGTGACGAGCCCGCGACGGTCGTCTCTGTCGCTGGCGGTTGCACTGGTATCGTCGTCATCACCGTTATCGCCACCGTCAACGTCGCCGTCGCCGTCACCCCCAGCCGACCCTCCCGGGAACTCGCTCGCGTCTCGAATCCGCTCGTCCTCGAGTGTTCGCTCGAGTTCGCGCAGACCGACGCTCGTGTTCTTATCGGCGGGCTCCATCGCGAGGAGAGTCCCATCGTCGGCGAGCGCGTCGAGCAGCGAGCGAGCGACGGCCGTGGGATTTGCGAGTTCGTTGAGGACGTTGCAAGCGAGGATGAGGTCGAACGGTTCATCGTCACCCTGCGCAGTAGTGCTGAGCGCTGCCGGTTCCACGTCCTCGATCGCTTCGCGGTGAATCGTCGCATGGATGTTCTGCCCCGTCTCCGCGAGCAGGGACTCGAGTACATCGGCGGCGGCGCTCGGTTCGACGGCGTGGTACTCGACGAGCGCGTCGTCGGGCAGGTAGTCGCAGAGCCCGAGCGCGGGGCCCCCGACGCCTGCGCCGACATCGAGGACGCGGATCGTCCGGTCGAGCAGCCTGCGCTCGGCCAGGTCGTCGAGCGCGTACTGGATCGCGGCGTAGTAGCCCGGCAGGTGGTAGATCGCGTAGCCCGACGCCACGTCCTCGTCGTACGTCACCACCCGACGCTCGAGGTACTGGGCTTTGAACCGGCGGATCGTCGACCGGAGGAGGTCGCCGACGCTGTCGGTGTGCCAGTTCACGCCGTAGCGCTCGACGAGGAGGTCCTCGAGTGCCTGCGCGTAGCGGTCGGGGAACGTCTGGACTGGTCCCCGATTCGGGGGAACCGGCTCGTCAGAGACGGGGACAAACGTGCCGTCGTCGCGCTCGATCAGTCCGAGATCCAGCGCCTCCTCGCGGAGATGCTGGCGAACGACGGCCGGATGTGGTGTGCCGGTGACGTACTCGGAAATCTCGTCGGGATCGATCGGCCGGACGTTGCGTAGGTACTTCGCGTTCGATCGGATGGCTTCTCGTTGGTCGGTCATTGGTCTGCTCCCTCTGCGGGCTGGTCGGCAGTCGTCGGGCTGCTGGTCGCGGTCTCGGTTTCGGTTTCGGTCTCGCTGTCGTCGTGCCACCGTGCCCCCGCTTCCTGGTAGAGGGACTCGAGTTCGGCCGGGTCGGCGTCGGCAATCGTGCGTGCGGCGTCGGCGATCGCCTCGGCGCCGTCGAAGGTGGACTGAATATCGGCGTAGACACGGGGTGTGCCGCCGGTCATCTGTTCGGCGAGCGTTTGTAGTTGCTCGTAGATCGGAGTTTCAAAGCCGTCGGGAACGGAGTCTGCCGCGAGGGCGAACGAGAGCACGGTTGCGTGGGTCATCGCCTGGACGGTTTCCATGGCGTCGTCGTGCTCCGCCGCCGTCGTGTCGACGAGGTCGTTCCCGCGGGCGGCGAGCGCCGCGAGCAGGTCGTCGGTGACCGGTCCTCCGACGTCGCGAACGACGGCGATCGAGCCCGGGGCGCGCTCGGGGGCGAACAGCGGGTGGAGGCTCACGCGCTCGCGGTCGGGTGCGTGTTCGCGCATCGCTGCGAGTGGCGGGGCCATGACCCCGGAGACGTCGATGACGGCGTGATCGGCCCGCGAGGCCTGCTCGGCGATTGCCTCGGTGACGTGGGCCATCGGGACCGCGAGGCAGACGGCGTCGTAGGTGTCCTGTTCATCCTGTGTGTGCTTGTCCCCGACCCCGTCCTCGACGTTGCCGTCACCGTTGTCGCCATCGCGGCCGCTGTTACCGTCGAGCGTCGTTACGGAACCGCCGGTCGTCTCCGCCGCTGCGGCCGCCGCCTCCCGGTCGACATCGGCGTAGGTGATCGTCGCGTCGCTCCCGATGGCGGTCCCAAACCAGATCCCCATCGAGCCAGCGCCGACGATCAAGACGTTCATCGGTGGCTCCTACCGTCTGCCGTTGCAAAAGCCGTTCGATCGATCAGTTCGCGTGAGCGTCACGTGCGCCGGCAAATCTGCTCTAACCGCCGCCCCCGCCCTACCCACCGCCACCGTCACCGCCGTTCGCCGTCCGCCAGCGACTACTCGGCGACCGGCTCGAGTCCAACCCGATACTCCGTCAGGTTCTCGTAGCCGTCCTCGGTAACGACGACGAGGTCCTCGATACGGACGCCACCGACGGCAGGGTCGTAGATGCCCGGCTCGATCGAAATGACGTGCCCCGGCTCGAGTTCCCCGCCGCTCGGGGAGACGCGCGGTTCCTCGTGGATGTCCAGCCCGACGCCATGGCCGGTGCTGTGAATGAATCCGGTTTCGGCGTTCGGATCACTGCGAAGCGTCTCGTAGCCCGCGTCCTCGATCACGTCACAGACCACATCGTGGACAGCCTCGCCGGTAACACCTGGCTCGACCGCCTCGAGTCCGGCCTCGTAGGCTTCTTGGGTAACCTCGTAGCGTCGCACCATTTCCTCGCTCGGCTCGCCGCGAACGAACGTACGGGTCATGTCGCCGAAGTAGCCCGTCTCCTTGTCCCGCGGGAAGATGTCGATCACGATGAGATCGTTTGCCGTGAGCTGGCCGCTACCGCGGTCGTGGGGATCCGCACCATCCGCGGCGCAGGCGACGATGGTCTCGTCGAGCCCGCAGCCGTGGCGCAGCAGTGTCACCTCGATCTCCTCTGTGACGCGTTCGCTAGTGAGCGGCGTGCCGTCCAGAACGAGTCCGCCCTCGTCGTCGATCTCCGCGCTCGCGATAAGTCGCTCCGCGGTTTCCATCGCGGCCTCGTTCGCCTGCTGGGTCGCCCGAATCTGGTTGACCTCCCAGGGCGTCTTCGTCGCACGAATCTCCTCGACGATGCCCTCGCTCTCGACCGTCACGGTCAGTCCCTGCTCGCGCAGGCCGTCCGCGGTCCCGGTCGGGAACGAGCGCGGAACCGCGACGGACTCGACGTCGTGGTCCGCCAGAAACGCCGCGAGTGTGTGCAGTTTTCCGCCGTACGGGCCGTGCTCGGCGCGGTGCTCGTGGTAGTCGTACGCCGACAGCCGGGACACCGAGTCCGCAGCGGCTTCCGACTCCGCGCGGCCGTACTCGAGTCCCGATACCAGCAGGTGGACGCCGTCCTGGGTGACCAGCGTCTGGTAGGGATCCGGCGCGGTGAAGCCGGAGACGTAGCGCTGGTCCGAATCGGACGCGTCGGCGTCGATGAGGTAGCCGTCCAGGTCGTCGGTCTCGAGTGCCGTCCGCAGCGGGGTGAGGTCGACGGGGTCGTTCATACGTTCTCGTGTGACCGGCCCGTACATAATGGCGAGGGTCTCGGCCGGGGTCGCCGCTGCCTGGCGGTCCCCCAATATATTCACTGTCGACATTCACGGAACCATAGACTTATACCCGATGGTTCCAACCCACGTGTATGCGCCGCCGCCGGCTCCTTTCGACGGGTGTTGTTGTCGCGCTCGCAGGCTGTGTCGCAGTCCCTGCGGACGAAGACGAAACCGACGAGAAGACCGGCGAGGAGTACATCGAGGACGCGATCGAGACCCGCATCGCACTCACCGATCTCCAGGCACGACGACGGGTGACCGCGGAAACACCCGACGAGACGACGACACAGGTCGAGGAGATCTACCGGAAGCCGCCGGCCGAGAAGCGACGCGCAGTTCGTCGGTCTGACGACGATGACCCGGCCGCAGGAACCGTCTCAGTCACGAACCGCGAGATCACCTGGGACTACTATCCCGAAGAAGATCTCGTGATGAAACGCCACCACCCGAACCGAGTCGTCGCCGACGGGCCGCGACTCGCACTCGAGAGCCTCCGTGACGACTACGACCTCAGCTACGACGGTCTGGATACCGTCGACGACCGCGACGCGCATCGGATCGACGCGAGTCCGATCGACCCTGCGGGCGACGATGCCGGGCGCTCCATCGACCTGCTGGTCGGCGAAACGGTGTATCGGATCCCACTCGAGACGGTCTCCGAGTCGGAGCTGGACGAGGCCACCGTCTCGCGAACGATCTGGATCGACGACGAGCGCCGGTATCCGATCAAGGAGCGCGATGACGTCCGAAGCGGCGATGGCGAGTTGCTCCACCGGCTGACGGTGACCTACGAAAATCTCGAGATCGACGCTGGTCTCGATCCCGAAACGTTCGTCTACGAACCGCCAGCGGACGCCGAAGTCGTCACGATCGGACTCGAGCCCAGCCGGATCTACGATTCGCTCGAGGCGGCCGCGGCGGACGCGCCGTACGACCTCCCCGAACCCGACGTGCCAGCACCGTACGAACTCGATCGGGTCACCCTCGTCGAGAAGGAGCGACAGACCGGCCCGACGACGATGCTGTGGTACATCGACCCCGAACGGCCGGAGCGCGAACTCTACGTCGCCGTCCGAACCGATCCTCGGTTCAATCCGGACGCACTCGAGGAGACTGCGGTGAACGGCCACACGGCCTACCGTCGAGAAGGTCGGATCGACAGCCTGTTCTGGACCTGTTCGGAGCTGAGTTACGAGGTCTCGAGTGCGACCGATGAGGAATCGATCGCCGAAGTTGCGGCGTCGATCGGCTGTTCGTAGCGTCGTCGGGGGAACGGCGGTCAATCGCGGCCAGTAGATGTGCTGTTCGGGGTAGGTATTACCTACGTTCTGCCTCCCGACGGTTCGACGTTTCGTCGGGATTTCGTGCGAACAGAATCTCGGCCGCGTGTTGATGCGGTTCGCCACCAGAATCGTCGTCGAAGACGAGGTCGTCCACCCGAAGCACGTTCCAGTCCTCGTAGTAGCCGGCTAGCTCGCCCGGCTCGTAGAAGTACTCGTTGGCCGTCCAGTCCGGTGGCGTCGGAACGTCGGGGTGATTGACGAAGGCGAACAGGACGTGAAGGCCGCCGAGAGTCGTCTTCGCCTTGAAGTGCTCGAGCTGGCGCTCGCGGTTCGCTGGTCGAACGTACTGGATCGTCCCGGCGGAGTAGACCACGTCGACCGGCTCCGGGAGCGACGCCTCGTTCGCGTCCGCTTCGATCGGCTGGATCGTCACACCCCTGTCTTCGGCGAGACGCGCCGCCTTTTCCAGGCCGTTCGGAGAGATATCCATCGCGTACACGGTCCATCCCTGTTCGGCAAAGAACACGGCGTCTCTGCCCTCGCCGGCGCCGATATCGATCACCGTCGGCGCGTCCGCGCGCTCCGGCGCGTGTTCGAGGGCCTCGTGCGCCAGCTCGTTCGGCTCGGTCCCCCAGTAGTAGTCCGCCCGCCCGTAGACACGCTCGCGTTCCTCGTCTCTCATCGGTGGGTGTACTCGAGAAGCGAGCATAGAAGTACCGGTGAATGTGCGCCACGGCGGCGATCACTGGGGCACAGATACTGGCGCGACCGGTACCGGTATAGGCCGGCCGGCCCACACCCCGAGCATGAACGGGACGAACGTCACGATCACGCCCTCGCGCGTCGCGGGAACCGCGCGAGCGCCCCCCTCGAAGAGCTACACCCACCGGGCCATTCTCGCCGCCGGCTACGCCGAGCAGACGACCGTCCGGGACGCCCTCTGGAGCGCCGACACGCAGGCGACCGCCCGCGCCGTCGATCTGTTCGGCGGCAGTGTCGAGCGCCAGGACGGCACACTCGAGATCGAGGGCTTCGGCGGCCGCCCCGGCGTCCCCGCGGACGTCATCGACTGTGATAACAGCGGGACGACGATGCGCCTCGTCACCGCCGCGGCCGCACTCGCAGACGGGACGTCGGTGCTCACCGGCGACGAGTCGCTTCGCTCGCGTCCGCAGGGACCGCTGCTCGAGGCCGTCGCCGATCTCGGCGGCGAGGCACTGAGTACCCGCGGGAACGGTCAGGCACCGCTCGTCGTCACCGGTCCACTCTCGGGCGGGCAGGTTTCGATTCCGGGCGACGTTTCCTCGCAGTACATCACGGCCTTGCTGCTGGCCGGCGCGGTAACCGAGGAGGGACTCGCAATCGAACTCGAGACGGCACTCAAATCCGCGCCCTACGTCGACATTACGCTCGAGGTGCTGGAGGCGTTCGGCGTCGAGGCGCGCAAAACGGACACCGGGTTTGCCGTCGAGGGCGGCCAGACCTACGACGCAACTGACGGCGAGTACGCCGTCCCGGGCGACTTCTCGTCGATCTCCTACCCGCTCGCGGCGGGCGCTATCGCGGGCGACGACGGCGTCCGCATCGAGGGCGCACACCCGAGCGCACAGGGCGACACCGCCATCGTCGACATCGTCGACCGAATGGGCGCAACCGTCGACTGGGATCAGGAGGGCGGGACGATCGACGTGCAAGCGGGTGCACTCGAGGGCGTCGAAGTCTCGGTCGAGGACACGCCGGATCTGCTGCCGACCATCGCGACGCTCGGTGCCGTCGCCGACGGAGACACGCACATCACGAACGCCGAACACGTCCGCTACAAGGAGACCGATCGCGTGAGCGCGATGGCCGAAGAGCTCGGGAAGATGGGTGTCGAGACGACCGAAGGACAGGACTCGCTGACGGTCCACGGCGACGCGTCGGTACTCGAGGGCGCGACCGTCGAGGGCCGGGGCGACCACCGGATCATCATGTCGCTCGCGCTGGCGGGGCTGGTTGCGGAGGGCGAGACGACGATTCGCGGCGCAGATCACGTCGATGTCTCGTTCCCTGGTTTCTTCGAGATGCTGGCGGAGCTCGGTACGAGCATCAACCGGGCGTGAACCGCCTGTAAATCGAGAGCTCTTTCACATCGAGCGACCGAGTACTCGACGACCGAATGGAGACTGTTCCGATCGGAGCCGTCATCGATTCTCTGACGATCTTCTTCGTGCTCACGACGATGCTGTCGATGGGACTCGAGTTGACGCTCGAGGAGATTCGGGCGTCGCTTGAGCAGCGGCGGCTGCTCGCGCGGGCACTCGTCGCGAATCTGGTGCTCGTGCCGCTGCTCGCGTTCGGGCTCGTTCTCGCCGTGCCGATGCGGACCGAGTACGCGATTGGGCTGCTGTTGATCGCGATTGCGCCGGGTGCACCGTTCGGGCCGAAGCTCGCCGAACTCTCGCGGAGTGATCTCGCCTTCGCAAGTGGTCTAATGGCCATTCTGGGGATTGTGTCGGTCATTTCTATTCCGCTCTCCGTGAGCGTGCTCATGCCCGCAGGCGTCGCCGTCGACCCGGTCGCCATCGCGGAAATGGTGATCGTGGCCCAGCTCGTACCGCTCCTGCTTGGGCTGGGTGTCAACGCGCGCTCGGCAGGTCTCGCGACGCGGCTGTATCCACCGGTCCAGCGCCTCTCGACCCTTTCCCTGCTACTCTTGATCGCGTTGCTAGTGGTCATCAACGGCGAGGAACTCCTGGGGCTGGTCGGGACCGGAACGCTGTTCGTCTCCATCGTCGTCGTGGGGAGTTCATTGCTGCTCGGGTACGCGTTCGGCGGCCCAGCGCGCACCACGCGGGAGGTGCTCGCGACGACGACTGCGGCGCGAAACGCGGCTATCGCACTCCTGATCGCGACGGCGAGCTTTTCGAATCCGAGCGTGCTCACGATGATCGTCGCGTTCAGCCTCATCAGTCTCGTCATGTCGGTGCTATTGGCGGGCGAGTGGCGATAGTCGACACACCGACTGGCCATCCCTGTCTCTCGCGTCCAGTAGTCGCGATACGGCGCGCCTGACTGGACTCGCTGGCTACACCCGTCTCGTGTCGTGTCGTGTTTCCCCGTGTCAAACCACCGATAGCACTTATTGGAGCGGTGGCGAAGAACGGATCATGCTTCAGGAGTCCGTCGAACGGCGACTGCGTGCGACACAACGCGAGCACGTAGGTAGTGTCGAGGCTACCGACGGCGCTACCGGAGACGCGAGCGACCCAGAGCTGGGAGACGACGACGCTGCAGCGTACTGGTTCCCCGCATACGACGACTACTGCGTCGCCAACGTCCCCGAAACCGCGCTCTCGCTGCTTTCGCACTCGAGTGCGGACGCCTTCGACCATCGGCTCCCAGACTCAGTCTTCGACGGTGTGGACCTCGACGGCATCGACACCGTCGTCCTGTTCCTCCTCGACGGCTTCGGCTACGAACACTGGACGCGCGACTATCGCGACCACGACCTGCTCGCTCGGATTACTGACCAGGGAACCGTCACGCCGCTCACCTCGATCTATCCCTCCGAAACCGCCGCAGCGATAACGACCCTCCAGACCGGTGCGCTGCCCGTCGAACACGGCCTTCTCGGCTGGTTCCAGTACCTCGCATCCGCCGACCAGGTAATCACGACGCTCCCGTTCCTGACGACGAGCGGCGAGCCACTCGAGTCGGTCGCACCTGACGCGGACCCAGACGATCTGTTCGACGCCGAGCCGGTGTACACGCGAGCGGTCGACGAGGGAATCGAGAGCTACGCGATTCAGCCCGAGGCGTACGCAGACTCGGGGTACAGCCGCGCGAGCACGGCTGGCGCGGAACGGATCGGCTACGGAGATCCGGCCGACCTCGCGGCGACTATCCGGGAAGTGTGTGAGTCGTCTGGGTCGAGACCGTCGTCAACCGCACCGTCGGCATCGACGCGGACGCCGACGTACGTCTACGCCTACGAACCGACCATCGACGCGGTGTCTCACGTCGAAGGGACGACAGCCGACCGGTACCAGGACGAGCTCGACACGATCACGACGCAGCTCCAGCGGGAATTCGTGGCGGCACTCGAGTCTTCGGTCGCCGAGCGAACGCTCCTGCTGGTGACGGCGGATCACGGACTCGTCGACACCGTGCCGTCGGAGAATATCGAGATGGCAACCTGGGACGACTGGCCGACCATTCGCGAGTCGTTCCGGCGTGATGAACACGGCGAGCCGCGGCTGCCGACCGGGAGCCCGCGAAACGTCCACTTCCACGTGCAGCCCGATCGAGTCGCTGACGTTCGGGAGCAACTCGAGACCCACCTCGGGGACGAGGCGATGATCGTTACTCGTGAGGAGGCACTGGAGCGCGACCTGTTCGGTCCCGGCACGCCGTCGTCGCTGTTCGACTCGCGCTGCGGTGACCTGCTCGTCATCCACCGCAATCGCGGGCTGTCGTGGCCGCTACCGGGCACCGACGAGAGTGCGGTTGGGGACCAGATCGGCCTGCACGGCGGGCTCACGCGCGAGGAGATGCTCGTCCCGCTCGCGGCGGTGCGACTGGATTCGCTTCGCGGGTAGGGTGGTCGTAGGCTCCTGTGGGCGACTCGACTCGAGTACCACCGACCACCGGCAGCGGCGAAAATTCGCAGGGATCCTGCAGGGCTAAGTGTCCGCGTCTCCGAGGGGGTGGCAATGAACGGCAATCGGTTCGGTCGCCTCTTTCAGGTGACCACGTTCGGCGAGAGCCACGGCGAGGCGATGGGGTGTACCATTTCCGGCTGTCCCGCCGGCCTCGAACTCTCCGAGGAAGATATTCAGGCCGACCTGGACCGGCGCAAGCCGGGTCAGTCGATGATCACGACCAGCCGCGGCGAACCCGACGACGTCTCGATCAAGTCCGGGATTCAGGACGGCTACACCACCGGTACGCCGATCGGGCTCGTGATCCAGAACAAGGACGCGCGCTCGGGCAAGTACGAGCCCTTTATCACCGCGCCACGGCCGTCTCACGGTGACTTCACGTACTCGGCGAAGTTCGGGACGCGAAACTGGGGCGGCGGCGGCCGCTCCTCGGCCCGGGAGACGGTCAACTGGGTCGCAGCGGGCGCAATCGCGGAGAAGTTGCTCGCCCGCGAAGGGATCGAACTCAAGGCCCACGTCAACCAGATCGGCGATATCGAGGCCCCCGAGGTCAGCTTCGAGGAGATGCTGGCCCACTCCGAGGAGAACGACGTGCGCTGTGCACACCCCGAGACGGCCGCCGAGATGCAGGAACTGATCGAGGAGTACCAGGAAGAGGGCGACTCGATCGGCGGTTCGATCTACTTCGAAGCGCAGGGCGTTCCTGTCGGTCTCGGCGCGCCGCGCTTTGACTCCCTTTCGGCGCGACTCGGACAGGCGATGATGGCGGTGCCAGCGACGACGGCGTTCGAGTTCGGCCTCGGAACGGAGGCCGCGGAGTGGACCGGGAAGGAGCGAAACGACGATTGGGAGTTCGATTCGGACGGGAATCCGACGCCCGTCGAGAACGACCACGGCGGCATCCAGGGCGGCATTAGTTCGGGCGAACCGATCTACGGCGAGGTCACCCTCCACGCGCCGACCTCGATTCCGAAGAGCCAGCAGACCGCCGACTGGGAGACCGGCGAACTGAAAGAGGAGAAGGTCATCGGCCGCCACGACCCCGTTCTCCCGCCCCGCGGCGTGCCGGTCGTCGAGGCGATGCTCGCGCTGACGCTGGTCGACTTCATGCTGCTCTCGGGCCGCCTCAATCCCGACCGCGTCGACGGCCAGTCCGGCGAGTACGATACCGACTACCACCCGAGCAACCCGCAGAACGAGTAGCTACGCCCTGTTTTTGGTCCGTTTCTAGTCGGTGGGGCGGCACACAAGGTGCACGGCAAGTGCACTTGCGTTGGTCACAACACCTAACCCATCGTTCGCCGTGTCTCCGGTATGCACGACTTCCACGTCCACTCGAACTACTCGGACGGGAGCTTTCTCAGAGGGATGGTCCGCGCCGCCGAATCCGCCGGACTCGACGGCATCGGCTTCGCAGACCACTGCAACGTCGCCGACCGCACCGGTGCTGACAGCATGCGCACACTGTACGGCTTCAACCTCGATCTCACCTATGAACGCCGCCGCGAGGGCATCGAGCGCGTCCGCGAAGAAACGTCGATTCCGGTCTACGACGCCGTCGAAATGGACTACAATCCGCGCGACGAGGCCGAAATCGAGGCCTTTCTCGACGACGCCGGCTTCGACTACAGCATCGGCAGCGTCCACACCGTCGGCGGCGAGAACGTCCAGATACCCTCGGCGTTCGCAGCGCGGACCGACGAGGAACGCAACGCCGTCGTCGACGACTACTTCGACACCCTCGTCTCGCTCATCGAGTCAGAACTGTTCGACATCGCCGCCCACGTCGACCTGATCGAACGCACCCCGCCGCTTCGCGGCCGCGCAACCACGAACCACTACCGCCGGGTCGCCCAGGCGTTCGCGGACTCGAGTACCATCCCGGAACTCAACGCCGGCCGGGCGCTCACGGATGCCGAGATCGTCCACCCGTCGTCGACGTTTCTGTCGACCTTACGCGAGTACGACGTGCCGGTGACGGTCGGCTCTGACTCCCACCGTCCCGGAGAGATCGGTGAGCGGGCGACGTTCCTCGAGGAGTACGCCGCCGAGTTGGGTCTGGAGCCGGTTTCGCCGTCGACGGTACTCGAGTCGTAGCCTCGATTCTGAACGAACTCTGGAGAACGGGCTCTCGTCAGTGAGCGCCAGAGGGAGATCGCTCGCTGGCTCTGCCGTCACTCTGGACCGACGACTTCGATCGTGATCCCCATCGGATCCTCGCAGTAGAGTGCATAGTAACCGCCAGCGTAGGGATGCTGGTCGTCGTAGAGAACGGTCGAATCAGTCCGTTCGCGGATGCCTGCGGTGAGTTCGTCGACCGTTGCTCGGGATGCGGCGTGGAACGCGAGGTGGTCCAGTCCCGGCGCGCGTCGGTCGAACGGGTCGTCGGTGTCGGTCTCTTTGACGACAATGTAGGTCGGCCCGTTGATCCAGGAACGGCCACCCACCCACTCGTTTTTTGGTTCGTACTCGAGTGCACCGAGCAGCCAGTTCCAGAAGTCGACCGACGACTCGAGGTTTGTGGTGCAGAGTTCGACGTGGTGGAGTTGGCCGGCGTGTTCGGGTGCGGCGTGGTCCGGTGCGGCGTGGTCAGATGTATCGTGGCCGGTTTCCATGCGTGTTCACCGCGTCGAACTATCGGCCAATGAACTCCTCGGTGCGAGATTGGAGGAGACGCATCAAAGAACGTACTAATGTATTTCTGTTGGTGGTGAGACACTACGACTAATGGGTCTCTTCGAGCGAATCGCCGTGACCGACCTGCAGTTCAGACTGATACTTGGGACTGCGGCGGTCGGATACGCGTGGACCCTCATCGGAGTCGTACGGATAGTCGGGCAGGACGGTGGGGTCCGTCTTGGGTCGCTTGCTGGGCTCGTGGTTGCCGCGGGCCTTGGGTACGGTGTGTACAGGCTGCTCCGATTATGGGTGGACGCATGCTCGTTCAACAGCGCAAGTAGTGTCACGTAGCGGACTTGATCGGGGGTGAAAATGTGGACAATTCTGCACAGTTACGCCCACTTAGTAATGATTGTTCGTAGGGGTTAGCCGGCCGAGTATGGATTCTTCACGATAGATCCTTGGTAATCTATAGCAAAGGCTTTAGGGCAAGTGGGGCAAATCTCAGCTACGGTTGGCCCACCGGCCACTGATTTACTATGAGCGACGACGAACTTATCTGGCGAATCGCAGGAGGTTCCGGTGACGGGATCGACTCGACGAGTCAGAACTTCGCAAAAGCGCTGATGCGTTCGGGGCTCAACGTATTTACACACCGCCACTATCCATCGCGGATCCGGGGCGGCCACACGTACGTCGAGATCCGAGCCGCAGAACACGAGGTACAGTCACGTGGGGATGGCTACAACTTCCTGCTCGCGCTGGGTGACTCCTTCGCCCGCAACCCGCAGGAAGAGGCCTACTACGGCAACGAGGAGATCAAGCCCCTCTCGGAGAACCTGGACGAACTCCGCGAAGGCGGCGTCATCATCTACGACGAGGGTCTCGTGAGCGAGGACGACGTCGAGGCACTCAACCTGGACGAACGCGCCGAGGAGAACGACTGGCACGTCTTCCCGCTCGACCTGCGCGGCCTCGCCAAGGAACACGGCCGCGAAGTCATGCGCAACACCGCCGGCGTCGGCGCGACCGCCGCGCTGCTCGACATGGACCTCGAACACATCGAGGATCTCATGTCGGACGCCATGGGCGGCGACGTACTCGAGGCGAACCTGGATATTCTCCACGAGGCCTACGAGGACGTCAACGAGGAGTACGAGTTCGAACACGACCTTCGCGTGCCAACGGGCGACCACGACACCGAGCAGGCGCTGCTGTCGGGTTCGAACGCGATCGCCTACGGTGCAATCGACGCCGGCTGTCGCTTCATCGCCGGCTACCCGATGACGCCGTGGACGGACGTCTTCACCATCCTCAGCCAGAACTTCCCAGACATGGGCGGGATCTCCGAGCAGGTCGAAGACGAGATCGCTGCCGCTGCGCTGGCCGTCGGTGCCAGCCACGCCGGCGTGAAGGCTATGTCCGGTTCCTCGGGCGGTGGCTTCGCGCTGATGAGCGAACCGCTCGGCCTCGCCGAGATGACCGAGACGCCGCTCGTGCTCGTCGAGTCGATGCGTGCCGGTCCGTCGACCGGGATGCCGACGAAGCCAGAGCAGGCCGACCTCGAACACGTTCTCTACACCAGCCAGGGCGACTCCCAGCGCGTCGTCTTCGCGCCCGGGAACATCGAGGAGGCCTACGAGCAGACCCGCCTCGCGTTCGACATCGCGTGGGACTACCAGATCCCGGTCATGCTCATCTACGACCAGAAGCTCTCCGGCGAGAACAAGAACGTCGACGTCGAGTTCTTCGACCGCGAGCCGTCGCCTGACCTCGGCTCGACGCTGACCGAAGAAGAGCTGAAGGAGGCCGCACACGACAACTCCGGGAAGTTCAAGCGCTTCAACTACGAGACCGCCGAGGACGGCGTCGCACCGCGCTCGCTGCCCGGACAGAAGAACGGCCGCTACCTCGCGACGGGTAACGAACACAGCCCGGTCGGCCACATCAGCGAGGACCCCGACAACCGCGTCGCCCAGATGGACCGGCGTCTCGAGAAGCTCGAGGCGATCCGGACCGAGCTCAACGAGGAACGCGACTCCACGCAGACCTACTTCGGCGAGGAAGATGCCGAGTACGGTATCATCACGTGGGGCTCGAGCCAGGGTGCCGTCGAAGAGGCAATCGATCGCCTGAACGCGGACGGTCACTCCGTCCGCGGCCTCAGCGTCTCGGACATGATGCCGTTCCCGGAGCAGGAAGTGACCGAGTTCCTGGAGAGCGTCGACGAGGCGATGGTCGTCGAGATGAACGCCAGCGCGCAGTTCCGCGGCCTGCTGCAGAAGGAACTGGGCCGCTTCGGCGAGAAGCTCACCAGCCTCCTCAAGTACAACGGCAACCCGTTCGAGCCCGCCGAGATCGTCGAGGGCTACGAGGTCAACGTCGCCGAGGAAGAGCGCGAACCGACCGCACAGGTCCGAATCGAACCCGCTGCAGGTGACTAACCTATGAGTGCTTTCAACGCAATCGGAGACGAACGAGAGATCGACCGGGACGAGTACACGCCCGGTGTCGAACCGCAGCCGACCTGGTGTCCGGGCTGTGGCGACTTCGGCGTCCTGAAGGCGCTGAAGCAGGCCCTCCCGGAGGTCGGCAAGACCCCCGAGGAAGTGCTGACCGTCACCGGGATCGGCTGTTCGGGCAAACTGAACAGCTACCTCGACACGTACGGCTTCCACACGATCCACGGTCGCGCACTGCCCGTGGCTCGCGCCGCCAAACTGGCCAACCCCGACCTCGAGGTCGTCGCCGCCGGCGGTGACGGCGACGGCTACGGGATCGGTGGCAACCACTTCATCCACTCGGCCCGCGAGAACCACGACATGACCTACATCGTGTTCAACAACGAGATCTTCGGGCTGACGAAGGGCCAGACCTCCCCGACCAGCCCCAAGGGCCACAAGTCGAAGACCCAACCATCCGGCAGCGCGAAGACGCCGCTTCGCCCGCTGTCGATGTCGCTCAACGCCGGCGCGAGCTACGTCGCCCGCACGGCCGCGGTCAACCCGAACCAGGCCAAGGAGATCATCAAGGAAGCGATCGAACACGACGGCTTCGCCCACATCGACTTCCTGACCCAGTGTCCAACCTGGAACAAGGACGCACGCCAGTACGTGCCCTACGTCGACGTCCAGGAGTCCGACGACTACGACTTCGACGTCCACGACCGGACCGAAGCCGCCGAGATGATGCGCGAGACCGAAGACGTCCTCAACGAGGGCACCGTCCTCACCGGCCGCTACTACGTCGAAGAGGACCGGCCGTCCTACACCCAGGAGAAACAGGCCGTCGGCGAGATGCCCGACCAGCCACTCGCAGAGCGATACTTCGACGACGACGCCGAGTGGGAACGCAGCTACGACCTGCTCGACCGCCACAAGTAACGGCAGGCTGCCCCAGTCGGGTTGCAGTTCCGACCAGCGTGGAACTCGAGTTCACGTTCGATTTTTTGCGAGTCGTCTACTCGAGTAGCCGTTGCTCCGTTTCTTCGAACACCTGTCCCGCACATCTGTGATCACCGCTCCCCGTGAAGCAGAACGACAGGCGACAATGGAGTGAAGCGGATCGAGCCGCGAGTCAGCGACAGCCGAGTTGCTGAGCGATCTCGAGTGCCGTGTCGTCGCCAAGTTCGTTGTCGGCGTAGATCGAATAGTACTGCTCGTCACAGGACCACTGTAGCTCCGTGCTCTGTGAGGTCTGTTCGAGCGAGCCGGTGGCCTCGCCAACCGAGACTTCGTGCCCGTTCGTCGCGAACTCTCGCGGGCCGTCACTCGTCGTGATCATTAGTGAGCCGGCGCTCTCGCTTCGGTAGAACACTGTGACCTGCGTGCGGTCCTCGTCGGGGAACTCGTAGCTCGTGGCGCCGTCGAAGATGACGTCGTCGGGGAGTGTACTCGGACGGGGTTCTGCGACTGCAAACGGAACGGCCTCCTCGGCGTCGGCGACCGAGTCGTGGTCCTCGATCGTCGGCAGTGGGAGGTAATCGGTCTCGTTCTCGTCGTCTGTCGGTGACGGTTCGGTTTCGCCTCCTTCTCCATCTCCACCCTCGTCCTCACCCTCGGTTCCGACCACATCGCCGTTTTCAGCGGGCGGTGTAAACTCGAACAGGTCGTCGTCGAACTCATCGTCGACTGTGAGATCCGTGTAGGTCGTCTCGAGAAGCAAGTCGTCGCCTGCGATCTGGTGTTTGATCGGGAACAGCGTTTCCTGGTCGAGCCAGACCTCGACGCGGTCAACCCCAAGTTCCGACGGCTCTTCAGTGGTCGAGACCGGAAGTTCGTACGCGGTTTCGCCGACGAGGATAGAGACGGATTGGTCGACGGTTTCGTTCGCCGGTGGCTCGAACGTGAGGTGGTAGCTATCGCGGTCCTCGACAGTTGTCTCCGTTGCGTCGGTGAGGTCGTACGCTGCGAGGTAGCGCTCCTGTTGATCGTAGAGGCCCTCGAGCCACGACGATGCGTCGGGATCGACCTCGATCGCCGTCGTCGAACCGGTCGCGTTGTCGTAGTACCAGCGGGTTTCGCCGTCGCTGACGGTGAGCGCGCCCGGATCGTCGGTCGAATCGCTGACCGGATCGATTCGGACGGCACCATCGTCGCGCAGCCAGACCTCCTCTGTGCGTTCGCGAACGTCGCCGTCGATTTCTTCGCGGATTTCGACGGTCGCGCTCACCTCGGCAGGCGGAGCCGTTTCCTCGAACTCGGCCTCGAGATCACTTGCTGAGAGGTCACTGGCGAGCGGCCCCGTACAGCCTGCGAGAAGAACCAGAAGCGGAACGAGAACGACCACCAGATAGTGGCGAGTGCGGACCCGACCGTCTGCTGGAGGGGACATACACGGTCGTTGAACCGCGTCACCTATTAGCGCACCGATGGATCACCGCACGCACTTACTCACCGCGATACCCGTACCCGCGTGCGAACAGCTTCGTGACGTAACTCAACACGAGCAGCGCAACGATGAGGGCCCCGAGCATGAACGGGTCGAAGCCGTACAGCAACTGGTGGGTCGCGTAGGCGACGACGAGACCGCCCATCATCAGCGCAGTGCCGCCAGCCCAGCGAGAGACGTACGCCGGGTCGACCGACTCGTCGTACTCCGCGTGGAGGTCCGCACGGCCGCGAACCGCGATGAGGTAGCCGAGATACAGGATCAACCCCCCGCAGACGTACCAGACCGCGGCGGCGATGACGTTCGGGTCGACCATTCGTTGGTGAGGGTCCGAACAGCACCCGAATAAACCCGACGATACGCCGTCTTCCCGCTGTTCTTCGGATCCCTACCGCTAGCCTATCCGACCTTTTTCGTATACAAAAGATATTTTCCCATCCGAGCAAAAGTATCGTACATGAGTACCCAGGCGACGGAAGATCGGATCCTGGAGGTTCTCGAGCAGGACGCCCAGGCGTCCTACGCCGAGATCGCCAACCGGGCCGATGTCTCGAAACCAACGGTCAGAAAGTACATCAACCAACTCGAGGACGACGGCGTCATCGTCGGCTACTCGGCCGACATCGATCCGAAGAAGCTCTCGAGTAAGACCATCGCGCTGGTCGGACTCGACGTGGCGAGCGAACGCTACGTCGAGGCCACGAAGGCACTCAAGGAGCTGCCGGAGATCGAAGCGCTGTACAGCTCGAGTGGCGACCACATGCTGATGGCGGAGGTGCGCGCCGCGGACGGCGACGAACTCGGCGAGTTCATCTCGGAGGAGATGCTCGAAATCGACGGTGTGACGGCAGCACACCCATCGTTCCTGCAAGAGCGACTCAAGTAAGTCTCACGTCTGGGTTACCCCGAACGCGACGAGCGGACGATACCGACCGCAGGGTACTCGGTCTCGACGTTGACCTCGGACTCGGCCTCGATCTCGGCCCTCGTTTTGGCCTCGACCTGCGCCCGTTCTCAGATCGCCGAGTTGCTGCGCGGTACGACCCCTGTGGAGCGGGACAATCAAGGACTACCGCATTGCCGATCGATCGACGAAGACGTCCTCGTCCGCCGAGAGCCACGCCGTCAGTCGCTCGTCAGCCGTCCGCTCCTGTGGCACGAGCGTCCACCGGTTCGGTTCGTCTTCGTACTGGACGACGATTCGCTCCAGTGTTGCGCCGAGGTCGGACTCGAGTGCATCGTCGCTCGAGGATGTGTGAACGTTGGATGCTGGTGCTGCTGGGGAGCCGGTGAGGACGCGGGCGTTGGGTCGCCGCCGATTGGCGTCCGTGTCGTGTTCGGGAGTGGGGTTGGGGCTGGGTCTGGGACTGGGTGTGGGGTTGGAGGGTGAGTCGGTATTGGTTTCAGCACCAGTACCAGTTTCAGCATCAGTTTCAGTTTCAGCTTCAGTACCGGTGTCGATAGTACGCTCGCCGTTTCGTTCGCCGTAACTGTCTGTCATAGGTGGCTTCTCTCTCTCGTATCGAGTTCGTGTCCGTGCGGACAAATCAGTGGACGTCGAGACGGCCCAAAGACGCTTCTAGTTGGTGTATTGTGAGGTCCTGACGGCTATTGAGCACTACGCGCTCACCGACCGTGGCGCGAATAGCAGTACCCGTTGCAGCAATCCGTCGACAAGCGCTGCGTAGTCCCAGTCTGTCGCCGACGCGTCTTCGTGAGCAGAACGGAGCTACATCGTGACTGCCGACGGCGTCGTCACGACACGGTTCAGCGGAGGTGTCACCGTGTGCCAACTGTGTCGTTCATTACACGCGCGTTCGATCGGTTCAATCGCCGGCTTCAGGTCCTCAACGGTCAGATCGCGTCGGTTAGTCTGGACTCAGTCATCGTGTCGGCGATGAAACGGCCATTCGTCGTCGTTTGCCGGAGTTGCCCGATAACCGCACCGTACAGGTACGCGTTTGGGACAATTCCGCTGTAGAGCGACTGATCGAGGTCCTCTAGCTTCGGTTCGACGGCAGTTGCCGTTTCGTACGCTGACTCGGCATCTCCCTCGAGTGCCAACTCGAGTACAGCACGGACGTCAGCGCCGACCAACTCGAGTTGCTCAGCGAACGACTCCTCGGGCGGTGCTGCTTGCTGTGTTGCAACCGCCGCGATACGTTCCGCGTGGGCAGCGATACGCTCCAGACTGCGAGCAACGCGATACTCGCGGAACGCCGCGACGCGGTCGGTGCCGAGTTGTGCTACCTCGTGGACGTCCTCGAGGGCACGGTGAAACCCCCGGTAGACGAACGCAAACAGGCGACCGATATCGTCGTCACGGGTGAGCACACGGTGAGCGAGGTCTTCGTCGCCGGTTACGAGTGCTGTGATCGCGTCGGAATACAGTTCGGTGACGAGTTGCTGTGCCTGGGTGATCGTCTGGGGGAGAGAGACGTCGCTGGCATCGAGCACGTTCGTGATCGTCAGGCTGTCACCGGTATCCTCCTGGATGGTGAGGCCGATAAGCTGACTTGTGGCACGTTCGATCATCCGCCGGACCCGCGAGTCAGTCTCCTCGAGATTGGTGACCGTGATCCGGTCGAAGCCGGTCTTGTACGCAACCTCGACGCGGCGCAACGCGATGTCACCAGCGGCGGTGTCCGCGTCGATCGTCACGGTCCGATCCTGAACGGAGGCAGTCTCGGGTGCAGCGACCAGTCGATCTGCGTGGGGATAGAGGTACATCGACATGCCGGGCTCGAGGTCCTGTTCGACTGCCCACGACTTCGGCAGTGAGACGACGAACGTCGAGTTGCCGGCCATCTGGATCTTCCGTTCGACGGGATCGGCCAAATCGATCGGCAGCTCGTCGTGTCTCATCAGTAGAGGAGCGTCTCGTCGTTGTCGACCATGTACAGCGTTCGGGCGGCAACGTTGACCGCGTGGTCGCCGACTCGTTCCAGATCGCGGATCGTAAGCAGTATCCGCGAGACATCCTCGAGGAGCTGCTCGTCCGACGACTCAGCCGTCAGTAACTCCTGAATGATAGTCCGGCTAGCTCGTTCGCAAAGCGCATCGATCTCGTCGTCTGTCGCAGCGATCTCGTGAGTCGCTGCCGAATCGTCTGTTGCGTACGCCTGCATCGCATCCTCGAGCAACAGAACCGTCTCGGTGCCGATATGGCTGACGTCGACGTTCGGGTAGCGCTCGTGGGTGGACTGAGTCGCGTACTCCGCTAAGTTTACGGCGAGATCGCCGACTCGTTCGAGGTCGGTGATAATCTTGAACGACGAGGCGATGAAACGCAGGTCGCCCGCGACCGGCTGCTGGAGGGCGAGCAATTCGACGCAGTCGCTCTCGAGGTCGAGATACAGCTGATTGATCTCGTGGTCACCCTCGATCACTCGCTCGGCGAGCGCGTCGTCACCTGTCTCGTAGGCTTCGAGCGCGCGCCGAACCCGTTGACAGACGACATCACTCATCTCGAGAATCTTCTCACGCAGTTCGTACAGTTGCTGCTGGTAGGCGTTTCGTGACATAGTTATCCGAACTTACCGGTGATGTAGTCCTCGACACGATCGTCGTCGGGGTCCTCGAAAATCGTCGCAGTGTCGTCGAACTCGACGAGTTCACCGCCGGTGAGGAAGACGGCCGTCTTGTCGGAGATGCGTGCCGCTTGCTGCATGTTGTGGGTGACGATGATGACTGTGTAGTCGTCGACGAGTTCGTCGATGAGGTCCTCGATCTTCGAGGCAGCGACAGGGTCGAGCGCCGATGTCGGCTCGTCCATCAGGATGACCTCGGGATCGGTTGCGATCGCCCGAGCGATGCAGAGCCGTTGTTGCTGGCCGCCCGAGAGGTCGAGGCCCGACTCGTCGAGTTGGTCCTCGACTTCGTCCCACAGCGCAGCCCCACGAAGTGCGCGTTCGACTGCCGCATCGAGGTCCACCTCGTCGGCTTTTCCCTGGACGCGCAGGCCGTAGGCGACGTTGTCGTAGATCGACTTCGGGAACGGATTCGGTGACTGGAACACCTGGCCGATCGTTCGGCGGAGGGCAACGGGATCGACATCGTCGTCGTAGACGTTCTTCTCGCGGAAGTAGAGGTCTCCATCGACGCGTGCGGCCGAAATTCGATCGTTCATCCGGTTGATCGACCGCAGGAACGTCGATTTGCCACAGCCCGAGGGACCGATCATGGCCGTCACGCGGTGTTCGGGAATCTCGATCGTAACGTCGTCGAGCGCCTGATCGTCACCGTAGTAGACGTCAAGCCCCTCCGCTCGGACGATCGTCTCTGTGCGTCCGGTGGCTCGACTCGCGCCGCGATCAACGCTGATGGCGGTTTCGATGATCGCGTCGTTTGGCGTCCCATCCGTTTCGGTCGTCGATTCGTCAGCCAGCCGTTCGTTTGACGTGTTGCTAGACATTGCTAATCGAGCCGCCGTCGGTTTCGTATCGTTTCCGCAGGTAGCCTGCGAGGGCGTACATCCCGACCAAGAACACCAGCAAGGCGACGATTCCGAGTGCCGCCAGCCCGTTAAACATCCGGTCGGCCTGGTACGTCCAGTTGTAGATCTGCGTCGGCATCGCGCTGAACGACGAGAGTGGTCCCGACGGGTAGCGCGTCGCGTGCAGCATCGTGCCGACCATGATCAACGGCGCCGTCTCGCCGATGGCGCGGGCGAGCGCCAAAATGGTTCCAGTGAGGATGCCGGGCATCGCTTGCGGAAGTACCACCTGTCGGATCGTCTGCCACTTCGTCGCGCCCATGGCGTATGAGCCGTCGCGGACGCTACTCGGCACCGCACGAATTGACTCGATCGAGGCGACGATGATGATCGGTACGATGAGCAACGCCAGGGCGATAGCGCCTGCCAGGATAACCGATCCGAGTCCGGCGTCGTTGACGATCAGCGCCAGAACAAGCAACCCGTAGACGATCGAGGGGACGCCCGCGAGGTTCGCGAGGTTCGCCTCGATCAGCCGGGTGACGCGGTTCTCCGGGGCGTACTCGACCAGGTAGATCGCACAGCCGACAGCGATGAAAAAGGCCAGGACGGCCGTCAGCGCCATCAACCAGAGTGAGGCGAGTATCGACGCCCCGAAACCGGCACGCTCGGCGCGCGATGAAGAAGTGGCGGTGAGGAAGTTGCCGAGGTCGATATCGAAGGTCACGAACGCCTGATAGGCCTCCCAGACCACGTCGGCGATCAGCAGGATTAGCATCACGAGTCCGAACAGCGAGGCAACGACGAGCGTGCCGTAGAAGACGCGGTTCAGCAGTTTCTCCCGGCTACGGTCGACGTCCTCGAGAAAGTCGGTCTCTCGTTTCGTGCTCATCGGTACTCCTCCTGGAATCGGCGTTTCAAGCGGTCGTTGAGCAGGTTCATCGATAGGGTCATCAGGAACAACAGCAGGCCGACTGCGAACAGACTCTGGTACTCGACGGTGCCGACTGCGGACGTGCCACGAGCCATCGAGACCAGATAGGCGGTCATCGTCATGATCTCGTCGAAGGGGTTCGCCGTGAGATTCGCGTTGAATCCCGCCGCCATGGTGACGGCCATCGTCTCGCCGATCGCCCGCGAGAGCGCGAGGATGTACGAGGCGAAGATCCCCGACACCGCCGCAGGAAGGACGATCCGCGTCGAGACCTGGTACTTCGTCGCCCCGAGCGCGTACGCACCGTTCCTGAGGTCGTCAGGAACCGCCTGCATGGCGTCCTCACTGATCGAGGAGACCATCGGTATCGTCATCGTGCCGACGACCAGAATCCCCGCGAGCATGCTGTATCGGCCGACACTGGCATCCATCATGCCGGACGCAAGCGGTTCGAGGAGTCCCGGCGCGATGTGGCTCACCGAGTCGAGTCCTCGCCCTGCGGGATTGACGAGGAAGGTCGCGATGCCGTCGACAAGCACCGGCGTGAGAAACGAGACCGCGAAGTACCCGTAGACGATCGTCGGAATTCCGGCGAGTATCTCGAGGATGGGTTTCAGTCTGTTTCGAGTGCCACTCGAGGCGTACTCCGAGAGGTACAGTGCCGTCGCCGTCCCGATCGGAATCGAGACCAACCCGGCGCCGATCGTGATCGCGAGGGTCCCCCAGACGATGGGCAAGACACCGTGTGCGGGCGTCGCGTGATCGGGCGCCCACCGGGTTCCGGTACCGAATTCGGTGAACGTGACCGTTCGGACGATCGAGTCGCCGCCGAACAGCACCTCGCTGATTCGTGCGCCGAAGAAGTAACTGGCCGCGTTGTCGAACAGGACCAGAAATATGGCGGCCGTGGTCACGACGGTAACCGCCGCACAGCCGAACAGCACTCGTCGAACGCGCCTGTTCTTCTCGTGGGCAGCCTCGAGGCTATCGTCGCCCGAAATTCCTGATCCGGATTGTGTTTCTGTACTCATGAGTGCAGTGAAAAGGCGATCGTCAAACAGTCAGCTCAGGGGTCCTGGCGTTCGACCGTGATCTCGTCGGGATCTTCGCCGATCGATTCGATCACCGAATCGAGCTGATCGTGGTTGTCGACGATATCCTGGTCGGTTGCTCGGTAAAAGTCGACTGTCGTCGCGAACTCGTGCTGGTTGTTGATGTAGAACCGCGCGAACGAGGCGATCAGATCGGTATTCTCCTCGAGTTCGGCGTGATTGAAGTAGAAGAAGAGCGGACGGGCGAGCGGCGAGTATTCTCCGCCTTCGATGTACTGCTCTTCGGGTGGGTAGAAGTCCCCATCCAACTCGCTCTCTACCGCGACGGGTTTCAGGGTGCCGTCCTGTTCCTGGAGGCTTCGAAGGTGGCCGACGCCACCCCAGCCGAGGGCGTACTCATTGTCGGCGACAGCGTTCCAGATCTCGTCGGTCTGGCTCGTCGCGGAGTAGTCGTCACGAATGTTCCCCATCTCGCCGTTGATATTTTCGGTGAAATAGTCGAACGTCCCGGATGCGGAGTCTCGCGCGTGCAGGGCGATGTCTTCGTCCGGCCACTCGTCGCGAACGTCGCTCCACTGCTGGACGTCGGATTCGAACTCCCAGATCTGGTTGAGTTCGTCGAGCGTGATCTGTTCGCACCAGTCGTTGTCCTCGTGGACGCCGACTGCGAGTGTGTCCTGGCCGACGGTGTAGTGAGTGTACTCGACGTCGTTCTCGCCACAGAGGTAGATCTCCTCCTCGGTGATCTCTCGGCTCGCGCTCTGGAACACGGAGTTCGCGCGGCAGAACTCCTGGAATCCAGCCCCGGTCCCCTCTGGTTCGACATTGACACCGACGCCGGAAAACTCCGCCTCGAAGTCCTCGGCGGCAATCTGCGTAATCGGTGCTACCGTGTTGGAGCCAGAGGCTTGGATCGTCCCGGAGAGTCCGTCCTCGTCTCCACCGAGACAGCCAGCTAGCGCCAGTGCACCGATACTTCCGATCGTCGCGATTGCCGATCGTCGACTCAGTCCGCGTCCACGCAAGTTCTGGCTTGGTGCCATCGACCGGTGGTTCCAACGGTGGATATAAAAAGTATGCTAATAACTATATATCTAGGAAGTAAATTATATAGCCACCTCACGAGTCGTTCGGAACGGTATGAACGCCTCCATAGCCGAACGTAGACCAAGAGTACAAGGGCTATTCAGCGTGGATCCAGCGTGGAGAACCCTGTCGCCATCTCGAGATTACGTCGGAAGTCACCTGCAAGGGACGGCTCACGAGGGGTCGCTGGCACTCGAGAAGCGGCCGAGCACGAGTCCCGCAATCACGTCGAAACACCCGAAAGCGATCGCGAGTCCTGAGAGCGCCACAGGGTCGAGTCCCAGACCGATTCCGGGAAGCGCCTCCAAGAGCCCGATACCGCCGACGGCGAGGATACCGACTGAGCCCTGGAACGCATCGGTTCCATCACCGACTGCCATCCAGATGACGCCAGTGATGACCACGATGGATGCAGCGAACCAGAACGGGACGATCGTGGCCGCCCCAGCCAGGAGAACACCGCCACCGACAACTCCAACACCCGACATTCGTAGCCGCATCGGCCCGGTCGAAGACTCGTCGGCCATACGTCAGCATCCGGTCGACTGAGTAAAACGGTTCCTATCTTTCCACCATATATAGATATGTAGAGTACACAATAGAGTTCAGTAGAAATAGGATATAATAGAATCCGGTACTCACCACTATGTTCTATAACTGGGCACTCTAAAGCCAGATGTTGTCTATCTATATAGACAAGGACAGATTTATGGTCGTCCTGTCGGCAACTCCTCTCATGGAGACGCGAAAGGTCCAGGTGACCGGCGGCTCGACGTACACTGTCTCGCTTCCGAAGACGTGGGCGACCGAAAACGATGTCAGCAACGGCGATACAGTCGAACTGTACGCCGACAACGAGACACTCCTCGTGACACCCCAAACCGACGTCGACCACCAGGAAGGGGCGCTGGACGTGGCGACCCTCGAGGGCACAGAGCTCGTCCGAGCGGTCTTCACGATGTACGTCAGGGGATTCGATGTTATTCGCCTCGAGGCGAACCGCATCGCGACCGACCAACGGCGAGCGATCCGCAGCGCCGTTCAGGGGCTCGTCGGTGTCGAAGTCGTCGAGGAGGGAACCGACCACGTCGTAGTACAGGACTTGCTCGACTCCGCGGAGCTCTCGATTGTCAACGCTGTCACGCGCATGCGCCTGATCGCCACGTCAATGCTCGAGGATTCGGTCACCGCCCTCGTCGAGAACGACGACGACATGGCCACCGACGTGATCGAACGCGACGACGACGTCGACCGGCTCTTCCTCGTCGTCTCGCGAATCTTCCGAGCGACGCTTCGCTCTCCTCGCGCCGCCGAAGGCCTCGGCGTCTCGCGCGAGGACTGCTTCGACTTCCACTCGAGTGCCCGCCAGCTCGAGCGGGTGGCCGACCACGCGGTGAAGATTGCGCAGCTTGCGCGCAAGCTCGAGGAGATTCCGGCGGACGTGGCAGATGCCCTGTGTGCGCTCCACGAGGATGCGGCGACGATTCTGGAGCAGGCGTTGGACGGGCTGTTCGCCGACGAGAGTGAGACGGCGACCGAACTGGGCCACGCTGCACTCGAGTCGGTGCTGGCGATCGACGAGCATACGCGCCAGATCGACGCGATGTTGCGGGAACTCGAGCCGGTACAGGCGCAGTCGCTGGGATTGATTCTGGATTCGCTTTCGCGGAGTGCGGATTACGGTGGGAATATTGCGGAGACGGCGTTGCAGAAGGCGGCGCCGCGGCCGTCGCGGGTGTAGGGTGTTCGTGGCTGTAGGTGTGTTCGTGACTGTCGAATGTTCGTGGGTGTGGGTGTGTTCGTGACTGTCGGACGTTCGTAGGTGTGGGTGTGTTCGTGACTGTACGGTTCCTCACTCAGGACCACCGGTCGCCCACAGCGGTTTCGTGCTGGGCGACGTAGCGACAACCATGGCCACCTACGAACGGCGAACGACCGTCCAGGCACCGCTCGAGTCCGTCTGGGAATTTCACAGCACCGTCGCGGGACTCGAGTCGCTGACACCCGACTGGCTCGGACTGCGCGTCGAGGCGGTGATCGGTCCCGACGGCAAGCGGCGGGACGATCCACAGTCGGTCACGCTGGAGGCCGGCACCGAGATTGCGCTGTCGCTCCAGCCGTTCGGACACGGGCCGCGCCAGCACTGGACCTCGCGGATCATCGAGCGAACACGTGGGGACGGCATTGCACGATTCCGGGACACGATGGACGACGGCCCGTTCGAGCACTGGGAGCACAGTCACACGTTCGCCGGCAATGACGAGGAGACGACGGTCATCGACCGCGTGGACTACCGGCTCCCGTTCGGCCCGCTCGGTACGCTCACAACACCGTTTTCGGTCGTCGGCTTCGAGGGGATGTTCCGAGAGCGACATCGTGAGATGAGGCGGGTACTCGAGACGGAGCAAGCGAGCGGAGCGCGGGAACGAACGCAGGTCTGAGGCCGGTGTCGGTGTACTGGTGACGCGGGGAAGCAAAATCGAGAATCGAACCACGGCCGTTTTGAGCGCCCGCCGAGTACGTCCACGCATGACTGATCGCGCGGACGGCCCGTTCGCACGCCGGACGGTACTCGGTTCCCTGGGTACGGGCGCAGCCATCGGACTTGCCGGCTGTCTCGGCGATTTCGGCGGGGACGGTGACGACGATCCGGACGAGAACGGCGACGACAGCCACCCCTACGAAGATCGGATGATCGACCACGACGGCGGCGAGCCACTCGAGTTCACGGACGACCAGAGCTGTGCGGTGTGTAACATGACGCCGGCGGATTACCCGACCTGGCAGAGTCAGCTTGCACACGAGAACGGCGAGGGAGCGGTGTTCGACACGCCAGGATGTCTGTTCGCTTACTACGCGGTGCCGCCGGTCGACGACCCTATCGCGGATGCCTGGGTTACGGACTTCGAGACCGGTGAACTCATCGATGCGACCGAGGCGTACTTCGTCATCGTCACCAACGAGGATGCGGTGAGCGGCGAAACGATGGGGATCAATCCGCGCCCGTTTGCGGACCGCGAGGATGCCGTCGCCTACCTCGACGAGTGGGATGGCGAGGAGTTGACTGAAGACGACATTATCGGACTGTCGGATGTCGATCGCGAGATTGCAGAGACCTATCGCGGTGGCCGCGTACCGGACGAATAGATCACCTGTAACGTTTAGCTCTCGATTTTCCCTCTTGTCTCTCGACTCCCGACTCTTGGCTCTCGTTCCCGCTTCTCGACGCTCAACCCTCTATCCTCTCCCGTAACTCTCAGCCCTCGACCTTCGGCTTTCGGAACAGGTTTACTCTCAGAGTCGAGTCAGGACGACGTGAACAGGTCGGACCTCGAGGTGACGCCGTACGCCGCGCTCGCGTTCGCTATCTTCGCCGCGAGTACCAGCGCCATTCTGGTCCGCTGGAGCCACGCCCCGAGTTCGGTCGCGGCCTTCTACCGCGTGCTCTTTACCACCGTGATCGTCGCCCCCATCGCCCTCTACTGGTACCGCGACGAGTTCGGCCGCCTCTCGCGGAACGACCTCGGATTCGCAGTCGTCGCCGGCATCGCGCTTGCAATCCACTTCGCAGCCTGGTTCGAGAGCCTGAATCACACGAGCGTGGCCGCGAGCGTGACCCTCGTCCAGACCCAGCCGATCTTCGTCGCCATCGGCGCGGCGCTCGTCCTCGGCGAGCGAGTCAATCGGGAGACGGTGATCGGCATCGGCATCGCGATGATCGGCGCAACCGCGATGTCGCTCGGCGATGCGGGCGAGGCCCCGATTTCGGATGCGACGATGTACGGCAACGCACTCGCTATCCTGGGCGCGATCACCGTCGCGGGCTACGTGCTCGCCGGCCGGTCGATCCGCCAGCGCGTCTCGCTGTTTCCCTACGTCACCGTGGTCTACACCGCCTGTGCGGTGACGCTCTTGCTCCTCGTCGGTGCGCAGGGTCACGATGTCGTCGCCTACCCGCCGCGGGAGTGGCTGCTCTTCCTCGGGATGGCGATCGGTCCCGGCATCTTCGGCCATACGATCGTCAACTGGGTGCTCAAGCATCTCGAGTCGGTCGTCGTCAGCGTGGCCTGGCTCGGCGAACCCGTCGGGGCGACGCTGCTCGCGCTGGGGTTGCTGAAGGAGGTTCCGGACGCGATTACGGTCCTCGGCGGTCTGATCGTGCTCGCGGGGATCTACGTGACGACGATCGAGCGCGAGCGCCGGCGACGGCCGGAGACGGACTGATATGGACTGATACGGTCCGTTGGCGTTCGCCCCCCGCAGAACCATCCGCCCCTACCGGTCTCGCCACTCCGGCCGATTCCGCGGCGGTGCGAGTACCCCCAACCCCACCGCTGGTTCGTCACTTCGATTTTCAGCCCCGTGATACTCGTTGCTCGGGAACCTGTAGGCGTCGCCTTCCTCGAGCAAGACCTCCTCGTCCTCGAGAATCGCCGTCAGTGTTCCCGAGAGGACGTAGCCGATCTGTTCGTGCTCGTGTTCGTGCGTCGGCAGCGACGCGCCCGGATCGATTTGCCAGTACTTCATGCTCGCGCGCTCGCCCATCGAGAGCGTCCCGAGAAAGACGCCATTTGCGACCTCCTCGGTGACGACATCGTCTGTCTGTCTGTGATCCATGTCACCAGTCACCGTTATTATCTCTCCACCGGTCCGATACGTGAATCTTGGTTCAGGATCTGATGACTGTATCCGCCGCCAACGGGCGTATAAAGGATTCCTAGAAACGTTTTATGCCGACCGTTATCGTGCAGTGTACTGCATGGCACAGAGTGACACACGTGACGGGATCCGAGTCTTTCACCTTCCCTTTTCGTTCATGCTGCCACAGCGGGTGGCAGCCGAACGGGACTACTTCGAGGCGGAAGGGCTCACGGTCGACCTCTTCGAACGAGACCGGCGGCAGGTAGACTGGAAGTACGTGCCCGCGGACTGGACGCTAACTGGTGACGACGACGTCGACCTCTACCCGGTCTGTAAATGGGAGAGCCTGCGCCGAACCTGGTCGCTCGACGACGGAACGATCGTCGCCCACGGGGCGTTTGCCGACCTGCCCTATACGCTCTATACGCGACCAGAAACCGACATCGAGTCGCCGATCGACCTCGCCGGCGTCCCCGTCGGCGTCAACCGCCGCACCGGCCAGGAGTACACCGCCGTCAAAGCACTCGAGGAACACCTCGATCCAGAAGAAATCGAACTCGCCCACCACGGGATGCCAACCGATCGCCTGCAGGCACTTCGGGACGGCGAGGTCGACGCCGTGACGCTGCTCGACCCCCACAGCACGCTCGCCGAGCACCTCGGCTTCCAGCGGGTACTCGAGTTCGACAATCACATCGGCGTCGTGGCGGGCGACGACCTCTCCGAAGACGACCTCGACGCGTTCATGCGCGCCTACGAGCGCGCCGTGGATGCGATCAACGACGATCCGCAGGCGTTTCGAGACGAGTACCTCGCGATGCTCGAGTCCGACGCCGAGGTTGCGCCGGACCTCTTCGCGGACGTCGACCTCGAGGCGATTCGCGAGTCGGTACGGGTACCCGAGTACGAGGTGCCCGAGTTCGCGGAGCCGTCCGAACTGGACGGGGAACTCGAGTGGATGAAGGATCGGGAGTTGATCGACAGCGAGGCGGAGATTGGGACGATCGTGGCACCGTCGAAACAATGAGTTCTGATATCGATACCGACACCGACACCGAGACTGAGACAGGCACCGACGCAGGCACAGCGATGGACATCGAGACCCAGCAAGCGGCACTGGACGAGTTGCACGATAGTCCGGAGCGCACGGACCGCGCCGACACCGACGGTGACCGTGACGGCGACGACCGCCCCGTCCTCCGCGCCCGCTTCGAACACAACGGGAGCCCCCGCTACATGCTCTACACCATCAAGCGGTTCGGCTTCGACCACGACCACGGCTTCCACCTCGACGTCGAACTCGTCTCGGACGAACTCGAGGACGGACTCGAGACGGTCGAGGCCAAACTGCACGGTGGCGACGCGGACCTGATCGACATCGACTACATCTCGACGGCACGCGAGCGGGCGAACGGCGCACCGATCGTCGCGTTCCACCCCTACGGGCGGACCGTCGGCGGGCTCGTCGTGCCCGAGAAGTCGCCGATCGAGGATATTTCGGACCTTCCCGGCCACCGCATCGGCGTCGTCCGCCGCCTCGACAAGAACTGGATTCTCACCCGGGCCGCCTGCCGCGAGTTCCACGGCTTCGATCCCGAGGACGAGGCCACGTCGGTCGAGGCGGGCTCGAAGGTGGGACTGACCCGGATGCTGCGCGACGGCGACGTCGACGCGGCCCTCCAGTTCTGGCAGATCATCCCCGAAATCGTCGAGACCGGTCCCTACCGCGAGGCGGTGCCGATGGCCGACCTCGTCCAGCAGCTCTCGGGCGTCGAGCAGACGCTGCCGATCTCCACGTTCCTCACGAGCGAGGACTACCTCGCCGACAATCCCGACGCCGTCAGTGGGTTCAAACGCGCCTACGCGGACGCCGTCGAGCAGTTACAGACGGACGACGACCTCTGGGACGAACTCGGCGAACAACTGATGTACGAGAACGATCCGACCGTCGTCCACGGTATCCGCGACCACTGGAGAGAGATGGTCGTCACCGACTGGGACGCGGAGACTGTCGACGCGATGGAGCGGCTGTTCGACCATCTGCTCGACGTCGCCGGCCCCGAGGCGCTCGGAGTCGATCACATTCCGGACGACCTGTTCCGACTGGAGGTGTCCTCGCGATGACGAACGCGACTGTGGACTTCCAGCTTAACTGGGAACCGAACGGCTTCCAGGCCCCCTACTTCCTCGCGCGCGACCGCGGCTTCTACGAGGACGAAGGCCTCGACGTGCGGTTCGTCGAAGGCCACGGCTCGCCCTTCGCCGCCGAACAGGCCGCAAAGGGACGCGCCGAGTTCGCCCTCGCGGGCGCGAGCGCCGTGCTCTCGATCCAGAGCCGCGGCCTCGACCCGCTCGCCGTCGCCGCCGTCACCGGGAAGACGCCCGCCGCAATCTACACCTTCCGGGACGAGTTCGGCGAGCCGCTGACCGACCCCGACCAGCTTCGGGGCTGCACCGTCGCGCCGTCTGCGACCAAAACGAGAATTCTGACCGCACAGCTACTCGAGGACGAGGGCATCAGCGACAAGGTCGACTTACTCGGCGTCGACGACCACACCCACCACCGCGTCCAGCACAAACTGCTCGACGGGCGCGTCGACGCCGCCGTCGGCGTCGTGACGAACGGCTACGAACTCGAGGCCGAACACGACCGACAGGCCGACGAACTCCCGATCGGGGACCACCTCGGCGTCTACGGCATGATGCTCGTCACGAGTCCCGAATTCGCCAGCGAGGAGCCCGAGACGGTCCGCTCGTTCCTGCGAGCGACGGCCCGCGGCTGGGCGGCTGCGACGACGGATCCCGACGCGGCGATCGACGTGCTGGTCGAACGAAACGCGACACTCGAGCGAAATCGCCCGGTCGAACAGCGCAAGTTCGAGACGGCGGCGACCGACCTCCAGTTCACCGACCGTACTCGAGAACAGGGCTGGGGACTGCACGACGGCGAGCGCTGGCAGACGCTTGGGCAGACGCTCACGGAGACGGACCTTCTCGAGGGTGAGATCGATCCCGACGCAGTCTGGACGAACGAGTTCATCGACACCGAGGACGACGAGATAATCGGAAACTACGCGGAGCGTGTCGGCGAGCCAACGGAGACGGAAGCAGAGCCACGAACCTGACTACACCCATGCACGCAGTCGACCACATCAACATCGACGTCGACGATCTCACCCCCTGCTACGAGTTCTACCGCGACGAACTCGGACTCGAGGTTCGCCGTCCGCCCTCGGATTTCAAAGGCGACCACGCCATGTTCCGGGTCGGCGACACCGTCGTCACGCTGGCCGAAACCGGCCGCGCCGACGGCTGGGACGAGCGCGGACTGGACCACCCGCTCGACAAGGCGCACATTGCCTTCGAGACCGACCGCGAGGAGTACGAGCGGCTGCTGGCCGCCCTCGACGAGCAGTTCCCGAAGCAGGGTCCCTACGACTGGGACGAGTTCGAGGGATTCTACTTCCTCGATCCGAGCGGAAACTTGCTCGAGGTAATCACCTACGAGTTGCCAGCGGGCGAGCGCGAGCGGCCGCTGCTCACGCACGACGACGTGGAGTAGTCCGCGGGATCACTCGAACTCGACCGGCAGTTCAGTCTGCACCGCCTGCCCGCTCTCGCGCGCCTCGAACTCGAGTAGTCGCTGTTTCGTCGCGACGCCATCGGCCGCCGAGTAGCCGGTGAGTGCACCGTCGCTGCCGACGACGCGGTGGCAGGGGATGACGATTGGGGCGGGATTGCGGCCACAGGCCTGGCCGACGGCGACGGGGCTCGTGTCGAGATCCGCTGCGAGGTCGCCGTACGTCCGCGTCTCGCCGTAGGGGATCGCCGCCATCGCGGCCATCACGTCGCCGGTGAGTCCGTCGAGATACGTCACGTCGAGGTCGAACGTGCGCCGGTCGCCGCGTTCGTACTCTCGGACCTGGTCGCGGATCTCCGCGGGCGATTCGGCGACAACCGACTCGTCGAACTCGAGTTCGGTGTCGAGTAGTACTAGGTTCATCGGTGCTCTCGTCTCGTTTCGTCTCTTGGGTTTTCTGGGGGCATAAGTGTCGCTGCGGCGGGGAGCCAGCCGTGACCTCCGTTCTCGCTCGGCTGGATTGCGCGTCGGTGCTTTTGGCGGCAGTCGTCCAACCGCCAATTATGGCTGCCGATAGGGGTGAGAGTCAGTCCAAGTCCGAGTCCGAACCCGAGCCCCCATCCGAATTCGAGTCACAGCGTGAGTGGGCGTCCAGTCCGACCGGCCGGAGCGCCCTGATCCTCGCAGGCGGCTACTCGCGTCGCTTCGGTGACGCTGACAAAGCCGTCGCCGAACTCGCAGGCACGCCGATGATCCGGCGCGTTGTCGACCGGCTAACACCCGTCGTCGAGACGGTGGTCATCAACTGCCGAGCGAAACAGCAGCCAGCGATCCGCGAGGCGCTCGCAGACGGTGTCGACCCGACGTTCGCCGTCGATTCCGTCCCGGACCGCGGACCGATGGCTGGCATCCTGACCGGACTCCGGGCGACCCAGACCGACGTCGCCGCCATCGTCGCCTGCGATATGCCGTTCGTCGATCCGAACTTCGTCTCGTCGTTGTTCGCACAACTGCCGACCGTCGACGGCACCACAGAGCCGGACGCCATCGTTCCCCAACTCGAGTCCCGCCATCTGCAGCCCACCCAGGCCGTCTACCGAACCCAGCCGATGATCGACGCCTGCGAACGCGCCCTCGCTCGTGGCGACTCCCGTGTACAGGATGCGCTGGCCGAACTCGAGTACCTCGTCCTCGACGAGCGCGAACTTCGCGAGCGGACGGTACTCGAGTCGTTCGAAAACGTGAATACGCGGGCGGAGTTGGCGGCAGCGGCGGACGCTCTCAGCGGTGAGAAGCGGGTCGACGAATTACCGTTTGAACGGATCTAGAGCAGAGTGGCTACAGATTCAGAATATCGCGTGCCTGTGATGGCGTCGCGACCTCGCGGCCGAGTTCGTCGGCGATGCGAGCCACGCGCTCGACGAGCTGTGCGTTGCTCGTCGCGAGTTCGCCGCGCTCGTAGTAGATGTTGTCCTCCAAACCGACCCGAACGTGGCCGCCGAAGAGGATGCCCATCGTTACGAACGGAAGCTGGTGGCGGCCGAAGCCGAGCGTGTTGAACTGTGCGCCCTCGGGGAGGTTATCGATCGCATTGATGAAATTTCGCGGTTTTGGAGGCGTGAGCGTCCCGGGACCGAAGATGAGCGTCCCGTAGACGGGCTCCGCGAGCTCGCGCCGCTCGAGTAGCCCGTAGGTCTCGTTCATGTGGCCGTCGTTGAAGATTTCGAGTTCGGGTTTGATTCCGCGCTCGACCATCTCTTCGTGGAGCGAGTCGACGAGACCGCGGGTGTTCTCGCTGGTGAGGTGGTCGTACCGGTTCATGGGCCCCATGTCGAGCGAGGCCATCTCCGGCGCGGGATCGGTCCGAAGCGGGAGGTGACGATCCTCGTCCGACGCGCCGGTGCCGCCCGTCGAGTGCTGGATGATCACGTCGTCCGCCTGCCGGCGAATTTCGTCGTCGATTTCTTGGAAGCGCTCGGTCGCGAACGTGCGCTCGCCGTTGTCTTTTCGCGCGTGGACGTGGACGACGGAGGCGCCGGCCGCCTCGGCTTCGGCTGCTGCCTTCCCGATTTCCTTGGGCGTCTCGGGGAGGTGCGGTGTCGCCTCTTTACCCTGCACGCCCCCGGTGAGTGCGGCGGTGATGATGACCGGCTCACCGGCGAGGTAGTTCTCGTAGCTCACGCATCATCACCGGCGGACTGCCCTGCGTTCTCGGTTTCGTCCCCGGTCTCGGTCCCAGCCGGCACCTCGTCCGCGTGCTCGAGATAGATTTCGCAGTGCTCGTCGTGGGACAGGTCGTAGCGGTCGTTACAGATATCGGCGCGCATCGGTTGGACAAACTGCTCTGCGGCCTCGCAGTAGGCGCGTGGCTCGTCGAACTGGCGGTCGTTCGCCTCGCTTCGATACGCCAGAAACGGACAGGTCATGCCACGCTGTTTTGGATACGGGATGTTAACTATTCGCACTACTTTCAGCGCAGTGACGAAAACGCTGCGAGAAGCGGTAACACCGGCGTAACCAGGTGACGTGACTGTGGACAAACGTCTCAAGGGTCGAGGTCCTACGGGCAGTATGTCACCGACTACACCCGGTCTCCACCACGTGACCGCAATCGCCGGCGATCCGCAGGAAAACGCCGACTTCTACGTCGGCACGCTCGGCCTTCGGTTCGTCAAGCGAACCGTCAACCACGACGACACCGGTACGTACCACTTCTACTTCGGCGACGAGGGCGGCACGCCCGGGACGAACATCACCTTCTTCCCCTGGAGCGACCGCGGGCGACAGGGCGAGTTCGGCGCCGGGCAGACGCAAGCAACGGCGTACCTCATCCCGACCGACTCGGTCGACTACTGGCAGGACCGACTCGAGAGCGCGGGCCTCGCAGTCGATCGAACAGAGCGATTCGGCGAGCCGGTACTCGGATTTTCGGACCCCGATGGCATCCGACTCGAGCTCGTCGCACCCGGCGACGACGTAATCGCCGAGAGCGACGCGACGCCGTGGGAAGACGGCCCGGTACCCACCGAACACCAGCTTCGCGGGTTCCACAGCGTGACGCTCGCGGTGAGTGAGTTCGGGCCGACGGCAACGATTCTGACCGACGTGCTCGGCTACGAACTGGAAGCCGAGGATGAGACTGGTGCTGACACTGCCTCCAGCGCAAACAGGCGACGACGCTACCGCAGCGCAGCGGGCGGCCCCGCCTCGGTCGTCGATCTGGTCGAGACCGACGCGGGTCGCGGTCGGATGGGCGTCGGCACGGTCCACCACGTCGCGTTCGAGGCAGCCGATCTCGACGAACAGGCACAGTGGCGCGAAGCCTACGCCGAGCAGGGACTCTCCCCGAGCGAGGTCATCGACCGCAAGTACTTCCAGTCGGTCTACACCCGCGAACCTGGCGGCGTCCTCTTCGAAATGGCGACCACCGGACCGGGTTTCACAGCCGACGAGGAGTACGAGGAACTCGGCTCCAGCCTCGTACTACCTGAGCACCTCGAGGACGAACGCGAGCGAATCGAATCACAACTGCCGGCGTTCGACGGCCCGGAGGTGGCGTCGACCGATGAGTGAGCGTTCGTCGACCGATGACGACTCGGCGACAACCAGCACGAGCACAAACGGAGTGCACGCGCCAGCACCCGACCCGTTTCGCTTCGAGTACTCCCCACCGACGATCCGCTTTGGTCAGGGAAGCGTGGGCGAACTGGCGAACGAACTCGAGTCCCTCGGCTGTGAGCGGGGGCTGGTCGTCTGCGGTTCGACGGTCGGGAGCACGCCTGAGGTGATCGACCCGGTCCAAGACGGCATCGGAGACAGGCTCGCCGGTATCTTCGACGAGACGACGCCGGAGAAGCGGCTCTCGACCGCGTTCGACGGACTCGAGTGCCTGCGTGAGACTGAGGCTGATGCAATCGTCGCGCTGGGCGGCGGCAGCAGTCTCGACATTGGAACGGTCATTGGGGCGCTCGCGGCGGACGACCGCTCGCGCGAGGAGATCGCCGGCAAATTCGCCGAGTCAGGAACGATCACTGTCCCCGAGTCGGGGCTGGTCCCGGTCGTCACGATTCCGACGACGCTCGCCGGGGCGGAGCTCTCGCAGGTCGCCGGCGTGACCGCAGCGCCGGACACCGACGACACCGGACGGATCGACGCAGAAATCGGTGGCGGCATCTCCGCGCCCGAACTGATGCCCGCGACGGCGGTCTACGATCCCGATATCGTCGCGACCACGCCTGACTCCGTGCTCTCCGGCTCCGCCATGAACGGCTTCGACAAGGGTCTGGAGACGATCTACGCCGCCAACGCGACGCCGGTCACCGACGCGACGGCCGCCCGCGGCCTCGGCGCACTCGAGTCCGGTCTGCGCGCGTACGGTCAGGGCGAGCGCGACACCGAGACGTTCGAGCGGATTCTCGAGGGCATCCTGTTGGTACAGTACGGCATCTCGCGGCCCGAAGGGACGACGCTCTCGATTGTCCACGCCTTCGGCCACGGGCTGACGCGCACCTACCCCGTCCAGCAGGGGGCGGCCCACGCCGTCGTCGTCCCGCACGTACTCGAGTACCTCTTCGAACGGGACGGCGTCGACGCGCGGGCTCGGCAGTTGGCGGACGCGCTCGGCGTCGGCGACGCCGCGGACCCGGGTGCGGCGGTGGTCGAGCAGGTGTGCGAGGTTCGGGACGCACTCTCGCTACCGACCCGTCTGCGGGACGTGGACGGCCCCGAATCCGACGAGTTCGAGGCCGTCGCAGAGACGGTTCTCGCAGATAGCTTCATGGGGAACGTGCCACCGGGGCTCGATCCTTCTGTTGATGAGATCGTGGGTGTACTCGAGTCGGCGTGGTGAGCGGATCCGTCGTCTCACTCTCTCTCACCAGCTAGTATTTATGGGTTCGACTGAGACAAAGAACGATGAACCGACGGCGTGTTCTGGGTGCAATCGGTACCGCGGGGATCCTGCTAGCCGGCTGTCTGGGTGCTGCAGACGAGTCACAGGATCCAGCTACCGGCGAGGAAGCGACGACCACCTCACCGGAGTCGGACCTGTCGCGGCCCGAGTCGTCCACACCGATCCTGCAGGTATCCATCAACGCAGACGTGCCGGACGATATCGACCCAATCGACGCAGTCGACGCCGGCTTGACCGAGCACGAGCAGGTCGCTGCCGTGCTTGCGGAGGCGAGCGACGCGTACGAGGCTGGGATGGAAGACGACCTCGGCGAACCGGGGTTTCAGGTGCTCGCGTCGGTCAGCGGCGGCTTCGATCCCGACGAGTTGCCGGCCGTACTCGAGTCCGGTGCCGAATACGTGACCTACGAGGATGTCGTGTACTTCGTCGCTGTCGTCGAGTTTTCGCTCGAGGTGAACTAGCGGTAACGAGCCTGGGCGGGAGAAGCGATGGCTACGACGACGTACCCCACGCTCGCAACTCGCCGTCGACGACGACCTCGCTGTCGACGTTGGCGAACGTGACGCCGCCGTAGGCGACCTGGCTGTCGGGACCGACGTAGACGCCTGCGCTTCCACACTCTGCGGCGCGGGCGGTCGTCAACGTCGCGTCGACGTTCTCACGGAATCGGAAGGCCTGGCTAGTTGCGCCCGTTGCGGTGACGTTCGTCAGTTTCAGGTCGTCCATATCGTCGAACAGGACGGTGTTCGTGAACGCACCGTCGACGGTCAGATTCGAAATCGCAGCGCCGTCGAACCCGCTCGCGTAGAGCCCTGATCCCGCCGCGAGACCGTTGTTCTCCGTTCTGATCGTAACGTTGCTGATCGTCAGCTCTCGCCGGCCGGACTCGAGTTCGAGTTGCCCGAGCGAAATTCCGCGGGCGTTCTCGAGACAGTCCACTCGGTCTACCGTCAGGGACTCGAGTCGGGCACCGGTGTCGGCGCGGATGGCCGAGTGCTGGCAGCCGGTGATCGTGCCGTCGCTGACGGTGAGGGCCTCGGTTCCATTGCGGTGGATGTGGACACCGTAGTCGGGATCGTTTGCGGCGTCGATCTCGAAATTCGAGAGCGAACAGCGGCTGGTCGGCGTTCCGTCGTCTCTCGCAGCCGTACGTTTTTCGCCGTCCCATACGTAATTCGATGCCGTCCCCGCGGTCTGGTTATCGAACTGAATCGGCGCGTTCGAGTCGCCCTCGCCGCCGCGTGTCGCCCAGTAGTCGTCGATAGAAACGTTTCGCGACGAGACGACGTCGATGTGATGATGGTAGGTCGCGTCGCCGTAGATACTCTCGAGGCGGACGCCGTCTGCGTGTGCGGGCATGATTCCGTTCGAGTCCGGCGAGTCGATGCGAACGTTGCAGATGCCCCAGTTCGACGCGCCGCCGTACCCCGTCGCGTCGTACCCCTGGTTGGAGATGAGCGCCTGTCCCTCTTCGCCGTCGGTCCGTACACCCTCGAAGGTGGTTGCACGACCCGCGCCGACGACGAGCGTGTCGTCGCCGACCAGTGGCGTCCGTTCGAAGCGGTAGCGACCGGGCGGGAAGTAGACAACACCGCCGCCGGCCCGAGCGACGGACTCGAGTAGCTCGTGGACGGACTGGCCAACCAGAGTTTCGCCGTCGCCCTCGATGCCGTGGGCCTCGACGTTCCAGACGGGGGTTCGCTTCGAGCGGAGGTGGCCGATCCGTGCTGCCTCCAGGTGGCTCGTCCCGGGGACCGGTTTGGTGGCGCTTCCGTGTCCGCCGAAGGCGGTCCAGTCCTCACTGTCGCCGTCCCAGCGCCAGGTGATTCCCTGGTCGGTCGCGTGGTAGAGTTCGTCGTCGTACTCGCCCTCACTCGGCCGGTCTGCGATCGGGCCGTGAACGATCGAGCGTCTGTCGACCGCCTCGACGGTGTCCGTGTGGTCCCACTCGTCGCCGTCTTCGAAGACTCCGAGGGCAAGTCGCGGTGTGTGATCAGCCATCGTTACAGTACTCGCTACGCCCCTCCAGCGCCGTACTCGCGTCCGTAAGCCGATCCGTATCCGGATCGAGAGGCTCCGATCTCGGTACAGCCGGCGAGAACGAGGCTACATCCCGACACCGCCGCCGTGGTGAGCACGTCTCGGCGCTCCATCCCAGAACCGTTCATAATCGCTGACTGGTCTGATTTCGTATAAGAATGGCTATGTCAGGTCGGTGGGGCGAACGGCACTCGGGGGACGTCGACGGGACGTACTCGAGTCCCCGACCTCATGTCACTCCAGCGCGGGCGGCGGTTCGACGCCGCGGCGCGCTGGCTGCAATCCGTCGTGAAGCGGCGAGACGAGTCGCAGCGAGTAGATCGCGAGAATCGTTCCGCCGGCGACGAGGATGAATACGACCGTCGGTGTCGCGATGTGGAACACTTCGAGCAGTGAGAGGCCAGCACCACCGCTGAGTAGCGACAGCGAGGTCCAGCCGCTGAGCCCATCGGGAATCGCGTCGATCACCGCATCACGGACGTGAACGGCGTAGAGAAAGCCACAGCAGACACCGACCAGCACGGGGAGCCAGTGTGTCGTCGGTGCGAGCGAGCCAACGTCACTCGAGACGAACCAGGCGAACACCGGGAGTCCGATTGCGAGGGCGACGAACTCGCGGCGGCGACCCTCGGGGAGCGTCCAGCCGTTGTTGCCGTCCCCGCTACTGTTGCCGTTTCTGTCCCCGCTGCCGGTTCCGTTCCAACTGCCGTTTCCGCCCCGGTCGTCGTTGCCGTCTCCGTTATCAGTGGCGTCATCATCGCGAAACCACTCGATAACCGGGAGGGCCGAAGTCATACAGTGAACCGAGTATACGGCCGACCGCAGAAAGAATGTTTGTGTTCTGATAGCGAACGCTCAGGCTTCCTCGACGTACGATGGCCGCTCGGCGTACTCGATCGGATCGCGAACGCCGATTCGCTGGAACGCCTGCAGCCGGTACGCACAGGCGTCGCAGGTTCCACAAGCCGGCTGGTCGTCCCGGTAACAACTCCAGGTGTGTTCGTAGGGAACCTCGAGTTCGGTGCCGTGGGCCGCGATATCCGTCTTCGACCACTCGACGAACGGCGCTTCGATCGAAATCTCGGTCTCCGGTTTCGTCCCGACGTCGGCGACCCGCTCGAACGCTTCGAAGAACTCGGGCCGGCAGTCGGGATACCCCGAGAAATCCTCGCTGTGCGCGCCGATGAAGACCGCCTCGCAGTCGTTCGCCTCCGCGTAGGAGACCGCCATCGCGAGCAGGTTCGCGTTTCGGAAGGGAACGTACGACGAGGGAATTTCGTCGCTGTCCATATTCGCATCTGCGACAGCCATCTCGTCGTCGGTCAGACTCGAGTCCCCGATCGTCGAGAGGTGGCCGGTCTCGATCTGGAGGAAGTCGTTCGCCTCGAACTCGTCGGCTAACTGGCGGGCGCACTCGAGTTCCCGGGTCTCGGTTCGCTGTCCGTAGGAGGTGTGGAGGGCGTAGATGTCGTAGCCCCGGTCGCGAGCCTCGGCGGCGGCGGTAGCGCTGTCCATGCCGCCGGAGAGGAGGACGACGGCGCGTTTGTTCGTGTCTGTCGCTTCGGTCTCGGCTCTGTTGCGTGCGTCAGTCTGTGGTGTTTCAGTGGTCATCTGTCACTCTTACTTGTCTCAGTCACGTCTCGGGGGCGTCGTTCCAGAGGTCGACGTGCAGTCGCGGCGTGTACCGGAAGCCGTGTTCCATCGCGAGGTCGGCGACGCACGTCCGAGTTTCGGCGAGGCGGTCGCGGGTCGCGCCCTCCGGCATCAGGAGCACGTCGTCGTCGCGAATCGGTACGTCGGCTGCCGCTCGTAGGCCGGCGAGCAGGTCGAGGATTTCGGGCATGTCGTCGGCGTCGGTGACGACGAACTTCAACTGGAATTCGTAGTCCTCGACGAGTGTGGCGAGCGCAGCCATGTCGATGCGGTTTGCCTCGTGGCGGTCCTCCCACTCGCCGTCGCCCTGATTTGCGGCTCCTCGCGATTGGGGCTCATCGTCCCGAGAGTCCGCCGGAATCTCGCTTCGCGGATCGCGCTCCGGCGTCGGCGTACTGCTCGCGAGTTTCGGGCTGATCGAGGCGAGGTCGATCGGCGCGTCGCGGTGGATCGTCCCGTTCGTCTCGACGGTCGTGTGGTAGCCGCGTTCGTCGAGTGCCTCGAGAAGCGTGACGCTGTCCTCGTGCAGCAACGGCTCTCCGCCGGTGAGGACGACATGGTCCGCGTCGTGGGACTCGATTTCGTCGAGAATCGCGTCGAGTTCCATCCAGGCGTGCGTGGGCTCCCAGGAGGTGTGATAGGAGTCACAGAACCAGCAGCGGAGGTTACAACCGCTGGTGCGGGCGAAGACCGACGGGACGCCAGCGAGGACGCCCTCGCCCTGCAGCGAGTAGAACAGTTCGTTGATGGGGAGGCCGTCGCCCGCCGACTCGGCGTCCGTGTCAGCGGGCGTCTCTCTATCGACTGCGTTAGAGACCGGCATCGCGATCAGAGGTGGCTCCCGCCACAGAGTTCGTGCGTTTCGTTCACCCGAACGGCGACGTCGGTGACGTTCTCGCCGAGTTCGGTGAGCAACTTCTCCTCGAGAAGGACGCTCATCACCTCGGCGGTCGGCGGGTGGTCGAGGACGACGAGTCCGTCTTCGTCGCCGGCGGTTTTGAAGGCCTCGACGAGGGGGTCGCCCGCCTGGAGCAGGAACTTGTGGTCCCACTCGTCTATTACTGCAGTAATATCTCCTTTGTCCGCGACCCACCCCTCCTCGGTGAGGGTCCCCTCGACGGTCACCGACACCTCGTAGTTGTGGCCGTGGGGTCGTGCACATTTGCCATCGTGGTGCAGAATGCGATGGCCTGTACTGATTCTAATTGGACGATCACGACCGACGTGGAGGGTTCGCGTGCGGCCGACGATGTCGTGTGTCCCGACAGCCGTCCCGTCGCGGTCGCGGTTCGATGCGCGTTCAGTCACACACCAGTATTCTCGAGAGAATACTTAAGTCTGGTCGAACGACGGTCCGGCCGCCACGATATCGGCTGCGTCGTCGAACGGGAGAACACGGAGCGTCGCCACTCGGTCCGGGGAAAACGACCGCGGAGAAGCGTCAGTTCCCGAGCTTGTCCTGCAACCTGTTTTTCGCCTCAGTCCGTCGCTTCTGGGAGAACGACGGCTGCTCGTCGGAAAAGTCGACCTCGAGTTCGTCGACCGTCCGCCGATAGATGTTCGTTCGCCGCCCCTCCTCCGAGAGCTGTCGACCCTCGCAGGTGAGCAAGCCCGCATCGACGAGTTCCTCGATACGCCGATAACAGGTCGCAATCGGAATTTCGATATCGTCGCTCAACGCCTGTGCCGACTTCGGGGTCCCCGCCGCGCAGAGAATTTCGGCACTGTACTTGCTCCCGAGTGCCGACAGAACCGCAGTCGAATTGCCTTCCGTTCGTTCCGTCCGACGAGACATTGTCCCACCATTGCTAATTATCAGAATTGAATCTTGTGGTTATCCGGAGTGACCGAAAAACTGACTGGTCGGTGAGTCGATATGGCGATTTCGAGACAGCTCTCGGGATACATTTGAGTCAGCGGCTCTAACGCCCCGACATGAACGTCGCGGTCGTCACAGTCGGTGACGAATTGCTCGCCGGACGAACGGTCAACTCGAACGCTACCTGGCTCTGTACGCAGCTCGGCGAGCGCGGCGTCACCGTCGAGCGCGTGACGACGCTCCCCGACCGCATCGCGGACATCGCCCGCGTCGTTAACGAGTACCGAGCGGCCTACGACGCGGTCATCGTCACGGGCGGCCTCGGTCCGACGCACGACGACGTGACGATGGCCGGCGTCGCGGCGGCGCTCGGGCGCGACCTCACCGACCACGAACAGGCCCGTACCTGGCTCGCGGACGCGGGCTACTCTCGCGACGACCTCACCGACGGAACCACCGACCTCCCCGCTGGGGCGCGCGCCCTGCACAACGAGGTCGGCGTCGCACCGGGCGCGGTACTCGAGTCCGTCTACGTTCTCCCCGGGGTGCCCGCGGAGATGAAGGCGATGTTCGAGACGGTGGCCGACGAGTTTTCGGGCACACCGACCTATCGCGAGGTTGTCGTGGCGGACGAACCGGAGAGCGCGTTACTCGATCGAATCGAGGCGGTTCGGGCGGCCTTTGACGTGTCCGTAGGGAGTTATCCGGGCGAGTCGGTTCGGGTTGCGATCGAGAGTACTGATGAGACAGTTGCGCAGGAGGCGGCCGCGTGGCTCCGCGAGCGGGTCGAAAGCCGAGAGTAAGCCGCGAACTCCCGAGCAGCAGTACTGGAACGGATGAGCGCAGACGGGTGAGTGCAACCGGGCCTGCGTCGGCCGCGGCCAGCTATCTGTAGAAGTAGACCATCCAGCCGACGGTGATCAGGAGGCTCAGAATCAGGGCAACCCAGCCGCTCATCGGCATCGCTGGTTCGGCATCGAGGACGTAGGTCAGTTCGTTCATAGACGGCGTTCTATCCCGATCCCTCTTAATTTTTGAGAAACGACGCAGCGACGCCGGTTTTGCCGGTTGCTACGATCGCTGTCGAAGCGGTCGAGGTGACGGACCAGCGGCTGCTTGCAGGGTACCTCGGACGATCGGACGGCTTTTTGAGCAACCCGCCGTAGCCCGCGTATGGACGCACTCGGCGTCGTCGTCAACCCCATCGCGGGAATGGGCGGACGGGTCGGACTCAAAGGTACCGACGGCAAACTCACCGAGGCTCGCGAGCGCGGTGCCGAGCCACGCGCTCCCGAGCGGGCGAGAGAGGCACTCACTGCCTTCTCCCGACACGTACCGGACACCCCGGTCTACACCGCAGCCGGGATCATGGGCGAGTTCGCCGCGCGCGATGCTGGTCTCGAGCCACGAGTCGTCTACGACCCCAGTGACGAGCCTGAACACGGTGGGGAGTCGGCCGGCACGCCACCCGACCCAACCGTCGACCCAGCCGACGCCGAGACTACCGCGACCGATACGCGACGCGCCGTCCGCGCGCTCCTCGAGTCCGGTGTGGATCTCGTCCTGTTCGTCGGTGGGGATGGGACGGCCGTCGATGTGGCGGGGGTACTCGAGGAGCAGGAGCAAAAGCAGGCGCAGGAACGGGAACAAACACCGATGCTCGGCGTACCCGCCGGCGTCAAGATCTATTCCTCCGTCTTCGCGGTCACGCCACGGGATGCCGGCCGGATCGCGGCCGAGTTCGAGCGCGTCGAGTCCCGGGAGGTCAACGACATCGACGAGGACGCCTACCGCGCAGGCGAGGTGCGCTCGGAACTGAAGGCCGTCGTCCCGGTCCCCGTCGCGCCCGACATCCAGTCGAGCAAGCAACTCTCGAGTGGTTCCGTCGACGCGCTGGCAGCGGGATTCGCGCGCGAAGTCGAACCGGGGCGGACGTACGTCTTCGGGCCGGGTGGCACGGTCGGGGCAATCGAGTCCGAACTCGGAATCGAACCGTCGCCGCTGGGGGTGGACGTCTGGCAGGCAGGGAGTGTGGACAGCGAGGTCGACGATGGCGGAGACACCGACGGTAAACTCCTCGCAACCGACGCCGCCGAAGCCGACATCCTCGACGTACTCGAGTCACCCGTCACCGTCGTCGTCTCGCCGATCGGCGGCCAGGGGGTCATCTTCGGTCGCGGCAACCACCAGATCTCCCCGGCCGTACTCGAGCGGGTCGACGAGATCGTCGTCGTCGCCGACGAGGAGAAACTGGCCGAAGTTCCTGCTCTACGCGTCGATACGGACGACGAGGCGATCAACGAGGAACTGCGGGGCTGGCAGCGCGTGCGGACGGGACGGTTCACCACTCGGCTTGTGAAGGTTGTTTGAGGAGGGTGTGTTTAAGGACGAGCGACAAAGCGGGCCAAAATCAGACTCATATAACGACGGCTGTCACACATAATGGGTGTATAGTCAATATTAAGGTCGGCTCGGTCCTACGGACTGTGCATGGAAACGCGGAAAGTACAACGGCTCGGGCCGTCCACGCTGGCGATGACGCTCCCCGCCGAGTGGGCCTCCGAACACGGCGTCGAAAAGGGCGACGAGGTGTCGCTGCGGACCAGCGGGAAGGGCACGCTGACGGTGATGCCCGAGTCCGCAAGTTCCGAAGAGACCGAAGCGATCATCCACGCGGACAACCTCGACGCTGGGGCCGTAGAGCGCGCCATCGTCGCACAGTACGTTCTCGGTCGGCGCGTGATCCGCATCGAGCGCGAGGAAGGTGCACTCGAGTCGGCTCACATCAACGCGGTTTACCAGGCCGAAACCCAGCTGATGGGACTCGGTGTGATCGAGGAGACGCCGGAGAGTATCTCGATTCGGTGTTCGGTCGATCCGGACGACTTCACGCTCGACAATCTCCTCGAACGGCTGGAACGGACCGGACAGACGATGCGCGGTGAGGGGATCAAGGCGCTGGCCCACGGCAACCCGGATCTCGCCCAGCGGGCGCTCAACCGAGAGCGACAGGCGAACAAGATCTTCGTCCTTCTCTTGCGGCTGATCTTTACAGCGTACCAGAACCCCAATCTCGCGCGTGCGGTCGACCTCAACAGCGGCTTTCCGTTGATCGGCTACCGCTCCATCGCGAAGAACCTCGAACTGACGGCGGACAACGGCGAGGACATCGCGGAGATCGTCATCGAGACGAACGGCCACACGCTCGACGTCGACGGCTCGGTGATGCGGGATATCCGCGAACTGAACGAACTGGTCGACGAGATCACCTCGCTTGCCGTCGAGTCGGCGGTCGAACGCGATTACGACAAATCGAACGAGGTTCGAGCGCTGTTCCACGAGATCGCAGACCGCGAACAGGAGATCCTCGACGAGTTGCCGGAGATGCCGAACGAGGAACTGCTGCGCGTCCGTGAGGTGCTCGTCAGCCTCCAGCAGACGGCCCAGTACGCGATGCGAAACGCCGAGATTGCAGCGAATCTCGCGCTGAACGAGGAGTCCGAGCATACGACCATTAATTGAACCCACCGAACGAGAAGCGCCGAGCGGGTGTGTCTCCGGACCGTGTCACTCGTTCTCGCTGGCCGGAATAAGTGCAATTAAGAGACCCCATCGACAACCTGTCGAGCATGGCTACGCACACGGAGTCGACGACGGACAAGGGCGTTGGACTGGCGCTCGCACTCAGCGCGGTTGCGGTGCTTGGCGCACTGTTGATGGTCACTGACATCGAAGCGGCCTGGGGCTTTGCCGGTGCCGTCCTCTTTAGCTCGCTCGCGGTTGTCGCAATCCACCTCTACTGGGATTGATCGACAGTCGTCGGGACGAATCGACCCACTAATTTATCCTGATCGATGGTGCTGTTCTGGGACGGTAGCGGACTCAATCGCCGATTCGGCCGTCAAGAGTTAAGAGCGACGACCACCTAGAGGACGTACGGACGATGACCGATTACTCCGACGAAGAACAGCGGATCATCTCGTATCTACGCGAGAGCGCTGCCCGTGGCGAACGGTACTTCCGGGCGAAAAACATCGCTGATGCGATCGGACTTTCGTCGAAACAGGTCGGCGCACGCCTGCCCCACCTCGCGGAGAAATCCGACGACGTCGATATCGAGAAGTGGGGACGGGCCCGGTCGACCACGTGGAAAGTAACGGTTCGCTCCTCGACGGCCTGATCTGGACGCTACTCGACCGATCCGGTGGTAGCTCCGTGGTGGCCACTGTATCGAGGCACGCGACGGCCCACACCACGCTCGCAGTTCTGGAACCGTGCTTGGTACCTTGGGACACACCCCCCGACAGCGCCCGCCCACGGTCTTTTTACCCACAACGCACGCAGATAGTGGCATGACTGTACGGGTCGATCGGTCGTTCGAACTCTCGGCACCCCCCGAGCGCGTCTGGGACTTTATCGCCGACCCGGCGAATCGCGCTCAGTCGATCAGCGTCGTCGACGAGTACACCGTAACCGACAGCGCCGGGCGACACGTCACCTGGCACGTCGAACTCCCGATTCCACTTGTCCGTCGCACCGTTCGCGTCGAAACCGAAGACGTCACCCGAAATCCCCCCGAGTACGTCAAGTTCGTCGGTGACTCGTCCGTTCTACACGTCACCGGCGAGCACGAAATCGTCGAAACCGAGACCGGCTCTCGTCTCGAGAATCACTTCACCGTCGACGGCAAACTGCCCGGCGTCGAACAGTTCTTCAAACGCAACCTCGACGACGAACTTGAGAACCTCCGGTACGAACTCGAGCGTGACCTGCAGACGACCCAGTGAGCAGGGAGCGGCGGGTCTGCGACCGAACTGCTGGACGACAGTTCTGAAACGGATTGGGGACTCGAGTCCCCCTTTGCGTGGACGGCGTAGCGTCGTGCCTCGATTCCAGGCCTGTGGTAGAGAGAGTCAGACATCATTCCGAGCGGCTGACCGCTGACTTTTTGTGCTAGCGAGCCAAACAGCGGATGCCGGTACTGGCGCTTTTCACGTCATCGCCGGCAAGCGCGTCTCCGGCCCGACCACAGGACTGCTCGTTCCCGGGACGAGCACTCCACTCCCGTCTCCTCGACCCTTCCCCCTCGTCCGCATCCTTCCTTTCGCCCCTTCGCCCCTCACCCCTTTGCCTTCCACGCTCCCAGTCCCAGTCCGTTCTCCGATCAGTCCAGCCTGTCACCACACCAGAGCGGTCGTCCGCTCGCCGCTGACGACGATGGTACTCGAGTCGGGTCAGTTCCGGACCGAAAAGATGAGTCGACCGTGTCGAACCGACCGGATCCGTTTAGTCGTCTCGGGTGACGATGTCGGCTGAAAGGCCCTGTGCCATCTCGATTTCCTTCGAGTTGTTCATCGTCCACGCAGTTCGCTCGGTAACGGCCTCGATGGCTTCACGAGCCGATGGGTAGCCGTTACCAGACTTCTTGACGCCACCGAATGGCAGTTGGACCTCTGCGCCGATACACGGCAGGTTCGCGTACGCCAGGCCGATCTCCGCGCGGTCGCGGAAGTAGTTGATCTGGCGGTAGTCTTCGGAGATGATCGCACCGGCGAGGCCGTACGGCGTGTCGTTGTGGATCTCGACTGCGTCCTCGATGTCGCCGTCGTACTCCAAGAGGGCGACATGCGGACCGAAGCACTCCTCTTTCAGACAGCGCAGATCGGTATCGTACTCGATTTCGTAGACGAACGGACCGACCCAGTTGCCGTCCTCGTGGCCCTCGGGAATTTCGTCGTCCTCGAGTTCGAAGCGATCGACGAGGACGTCTGCGCCCTCTTGCTCTGCCAACTCGTTGTGCTTCTCGATCTTCTCGACGTGCTCGGGCTCGATCGCCGGGCCCATGAAGGTGTCTTCCTGCAGCGGATCGCCGACGGCAACGTCCTTCGCGATGTCGACGTAGCGCTCCTTGAACTCGTCGTAGACGTCCGTATGGACGATCAGGCGTTCACTCGAGACACAGCGCTGGCCGGTCGTCTTGAAGCTCGACATAATTGCCGAGTGAACGGCGATGTCGAGGTCGGCTTCCTCGGTGACGATGATACCGTTCTTGCCGCCCATCTCGCAGGCCGCGAGTTTGCCGGGCTCGCCGCCGACTTTGCTGGCGATCTCCTGGCCGACTTCTGCGGAGCCGGTGAAGAGAACGGTGTTGACGCGCTCGTCGTCTGTAATGGCCGCGCCGGCGTCACCGAAGCCCTGGACCATGTTGAAGACGCCGTCCGGAATACCGGCGTCCTCGAACA
>NZ_MASN01000016.1 GCF_001861355.1 Natrialba sp. SSL1 | reverse complement strand
TGCGCTACGCGAGTCAGCACCCGGACAAGGGCTCGTACGCGATCTCGAACGCGCAAGAGATTCCACGTGGGCGCGTTCGCGGATGGGTCGACGATAGTGGGATGCCAGACACCGCTCGCGGAATCGAAACCGCTCGCGAGCTGGGCTGGCTTGATGCAACCTACCGCGACGATGCCTTTCTCGCGCTGAACACACTCGTCGCGAACGTCTTTTCTGGCGGTTCGATTGCAACCGAGACGTCCGCACCATCGTCGCACTGCTACATCGCGACCACCGTTCCCGCGTAATCGACGCGTTGAGATAGCCGTCCTCGGGCACGAGCTCCACACCGCCAGTAGTTTCTGAAGGTAATTGTTAACACGCACGATCATGTTTGTGATTGTGTATGTCAGCAACACGTGATGGAAACGGTGACGAAGAATCGCAGACGCGAGGGCGGGGAACGACGCGACGGCGAGTACTGCAGACGGCCGTCGCGGCTGGTGCGATAGCGGGTGCGACGATACCAGCCGCTGCCGACGCCGACTCCATCGATGCCGAACCGACGTTCGAGGATGGACGCGCACAACCGGTCTTCGCCGACGATGACGTGATCCGCGAGGATTACTGGGTCGAAACATCGCTCGACACTGACGGGACCGGCGAGCCGGACCGCGTACACGTCGAAATCGCGCGGCCAGCGTCGACGGTGAATACTGCTCTCCAGCTGCCAGTCGTTATCCAACCGAGTCCGTACTACGGGCCGGACCAGCCGGCCTGGGGATACTCTCCGAACGAGGAACTGTACGAGCCCGACAAACCGGGACGCGACCTCGACGGCGGCCCGGAAGATCGGTCACGGGAGGTGTACGACGACTACTCGGATCTCGCCGAATTCACCGGCGGTGAGACGCCCCAGATCGGTCCGTCGGCCTTCGAAGACGAACTGCTCCAGTGTGGCTTCATCTGGGCCTATCCAGCCTCCATCGGCACGGAACAGTCGACTGGCTGTCCCGACGTCGGCGGTGACACCGAAATCGAGGGGATCAGAACCGTCGTCGACTGGCTCAACGGGCGGGCGGACGCCTACGACGCACGAGAGGGCGGCCAGACGGTCGAGGCGGACTGGACGACCGGTAGCGCCGGAATGATGGGCATCTCGTACAACGGCACGCTCGCAAACGGTGTCGCCTCGACCGGCGTCGACGGTCTGGAGGCGATCGTCCCCATCGTCGCGATTTCGAACTGGTACGACTACTATCGAGCGAACGGCCACGTTGCGTCGAGTCTGGACATGGGCGGCCTGTTCGACTACATTATGAGCCGCGAGAACGGCGAACTCTGTGAGCCCGCCAGAGATCTCGTCGAGAGCGGGCAAGATCGGACAACAGGCAACTACAACGACTGGTGGCACGAACGCAACTACCTCCCGGATGTCGAGAACGTCGATTGCGGCGTGCTCATCTGTCACGGGCTCTACGACTTCAACGTCGAAACCTCGAACGCCTCGAAACTGGTCGACCAGCTCAGAGAGCACGACAAGCCCTACCGAATGTGGCTTCACCAGGGTGGCCACTCCGACCCACTCAGCCGCGGTGTCGACGAAGATGCCTGGGTCGACCTCCTCAACCGCTGGTACACCTACTGGCTGTTCGACGTCGAAAACGACGTGATGGACGAGCCGCCGATCACGGTCGAACGAGAGGACGGCTCGCTGGCCGCCGAAGCCGACTGGCCACACCCCGATACCGAGCACGTCGACCTCTCGTTCGCACCCGGCGGCCAAACCCAGGGCGGACTGACACTCGAGTCCCCCACCGGGCCGCCGGTAACGGAGTCGCTGGTCGACGACCCCGATATCTTCATCGAGACGCACGCAAACGCTGACGAGTCCGACAATCGGCTCGTCTACACGACCGAACCGCTGTCTGAAGACGTGCGACTCAGCGGGACTGTGATTCCGGACCTGACGCTGTCGTTCGACGAACCGGCCGCGAACGTGACGGCGTTGCTGGTTGAGTACGACGCAGCTGGCGAGGCTGAGATCGTCAATCGGGGCTGGATGAACCCACAGAATCGGAAGTCGGTAAGCGAGACGTTCGCGTTGCACCCGCCGGGGCGGCCGTATCACGTCGAGTTCAACCTGCAGGCGGCCGATCGAGTCTTCGATGCGGGCTCCCGGCTTGGGATTGTGTTGTTATCGACCGATCCCGGTCACGGAATGCTCCAGCCACCGGAGACGCGCGTCGAAATCTCGCTCGATCTCTCGAAGAGTACGGTCCGTCTGCCGATCGTTGGTGGCGAGGACGCAGTGTCGGCGGCGCTCTCGGAGTGACCGGCCTGGTCGTCATTTCGATCAGACTCTTGTTTCGATCACCTCGACGACTCGTCACGTGGATTTTCCACGCGGGATGTGGTGTCTGGGTGTATGGATGATCGACGGGCGGATTCCGATTGTGGTCGTGGTCGTGGTCGTGACGGTAACGGTGATCGTGACCGTAACCATGATCGTGAGGATGACCGCGATCAGGAACCAGAGGGCGAAAGCGAAGCCAACGACAATCGCGGTACAGGATCCGACAGCGAGGGAGACCGAGCGCCGACACACACCCGAACAGCCTTCGATGTCGACGCGGAGACCGAACTCACCTACGAAACGGTTGCGGAGTCGCCACTCAAGCGCTGGCTCTTGCTCGATGGGAATCGACTCCTGATCGCCGGGCTCCTCGCGGCCGGGCTCTACGCCGCCGTGATCGTGCTGCAAGTCGCGGGGCTCATCGATGTGACGAACGCGGACACAGTCGTCTCGCTCTACAGTGCTCTCGTCGGCGGCACGCTTCCGTTCATCACGATCGTTCTGGCGATCAACCAGCTCGTCCTCTCACAGGAACTGGGCTGGCCGAACGAACTCACCGAACGCTTCGAGAAGATGACCGACTTCCAGCACCGCGTGGAGGCTGTAACCGGCGTCTCTGTTAGCCCATCCTCTCCAGCAGCGTTCCTCCGACTCGTCGTCGACGCCACGATCGAGCGCGGCCATCGTCTTCCCAACTCGCTCTCCGACGACGCGACGGCTCACCAGCGCGAGGAAATCGCTCACTTCGTCGAGACACTCGAGTCCGATGGCGAAACAGTCTCTGATGCACTGGCTGATGCGGAGTTTGGTACCTTCGAGGCGCTCTCCGCCGTGCTCGGCCACCATCAGGGAAACTACTATCACGCGACGCGGCTGTTTCACGAGGAGTGGAACGACGCCTTCGCAGAAACGAAGCCGCTCGAGGAACTGATCGAGCTACTCGAGTTACTCGCGATTGCGCGCCAGACGTTCAAGACGCTGTACGTCCAACACGAACTGGCGATTCTGTCGCGGCTGTTGCTGTACGTCGGGTTTCCGACGCTGGTTGGCGGGGGGCTGTTGCTCGTCTCGTATCCGACGCTGGTGACACTGATCTCGACGCCGGCAGTCTTGCTCGCGGTTGCTGCGGGTGGTGTGGTGCTCGTCTTCCTGCCGTTCATGGTCCTGTTGAGCTACGCGCTGCGGATTGCGACTATTGCGGCACGCACTGCGGACTTCGGTCCGTTCGTGCCGCAGTCGTCGCCGTAGGCGACTGCCGTGGTCGCATCAGACAGTAGTTATATTAGATGGTAAATTGATTGTGGGGTGTTGGCATATGTCAGAAGGAGAGTTCAAGCTGATTAGCGAACAGATCGGGCCGTTGGCGGCGATCGCGTTGCTAATCGGGACGGCGCTGGGGATGAGCATTTTTATCGTGCCGACGCAGATGGCAGCGGTAGCCGGGCCGAGTATCGCGATTGCGATCGTGTTGTCGGTCGTGCCGATGGTGCTGGGAGTGTTGTTACTGCTGCAGTTGGGAGGGGCAATTCCAGTCGCGGGCGGGATCTACGTCTACGGTTCGCGGCTGGTCGGGCCCTACTGGGGGTTTTTGAGCATCGTTGTGCCGGTGCTTGCCGTGTGGGCGTATCTGCTGTTCGCCGCACTCGGATTTGCACAGTATCTCCCGGTCATCACCGGAGCGTTGCCGGTTGGCGACGTGCCGACACTGCCTGCGGTCTGGCTCCTGCTCGCAGCGTTTCTGGTGCTCAACTACGTCGGGATCCAGTTCGCTGCGCGAGTCCAGATCGGTCTCGTCGCGGTGCTTATCACGGGGATGCTCGTCTTCATCGCCGGTGGGGCGATGGCGTTCGATCCTGGAAACCTGACGCCCGTGTTCCCGACCGGGTCGGGCGAGCCACTGGCGGATAGCTACGCACCCTTCTTCCTCGTGATCGTGTTGCTCTACATCCCGTTCCAGGGGTTCGCGATGATTATCGAAATCGGCGAGGAGTTGCGCGAGCCGGTCAAGAACATTCCGCGCGTGCTGGCCGTCGGCATGTCGCTCGTTGCGTTGCTCTCGGTGGGTGTCGTCGTGGCGCTGGTCGGGGCCGCATCCTGGGAGAGCGCGATCGATCCAGCGACTGGCGAAGCGGTCGACGGCGGGATCGCCGCCGTTGGAACTGCGTTCCTTCCCGGCTGGGCAGTCCTAGTCATCGGGATCGCAGCGCTGTTTGCGGCCGCAACGACGGTGAACACGCTGTTTACGTCCTACTCTCGAACGGTGATGCGGGCGGCACGCGACGATGTCGTCCCATCGTTCTTTGCGGCGGTTCACGAGCGATTCGAAACGCCCTACCGGGCAGTCGTGCTGCTCGGCATTCCGCCGCTCCTTGCGGCCCCGTTCATGGGCTGGTTCGATTCGATCATCGCCGTCGACGTACTCGACTGGCTCGTCGTCGTCACCGTGACGGGCATCTTCATCTCGTTCATGGTTGGTGGCGTCGCGCTGTGGAAGCTCCCCCAGGAGTTCCCGAAACGGTACGAGTACTCGATTTACACGCTGCCGATGCCGGTTCTCAAGGTCGTCGCAGTGGGGAACGTCGTCGTCTCGTTTGTGTTCATGCTGCTCGTTGCCGCCAGCGCGCCCTCTGCGCTCGCGTTCGTCTTCGTCTGGATCGTCCTCACGTCAGCCGGCTACGTCTATCGCATTCGCTCGTCGGCACGGCGAGATGTCGATCTTCGTGCACGGATGTCGCTCTTGCACAAACACGAGTCGATCGGCGGTGGTGACGGTGATGGGAGTGCCGAGAGCGGAGCGAACACCGACGACTGAGACCGATCCTTGGTGTTTGCTCGACCAGAAATGACCACGGTAACGAAGCAGAACAGACCGTCTGCGGGTGTATCACTCGAGTGAGACCCTCTCGTTCGGCGCACCCAGTGTGGCTGTTGCTCGTTCCCATTGGATCGGTCTTGGGAACCAGGCACCCCTGAACGAGACGGTGTCGTCGAAATCAATCTCGGTTGCGTCAAGATCAGTATCGGTCGTGGCGGCCGGATTCAGCCGCGCCGATCACCAGTGCGGCGAAGCACGATCGCGAGGGTTGCACCCAGCAGGGGGAAGACAGCGAGCGCCGCGAACGTTTGCCAGACAGTGCCGATCGAGAGGAGAAAGCCGGCAATCGCCGCGCCGGCAGCACCGACGCCGAAGACGCCGAGATACGTGTAGCCGTAGGAGAGGCCGCGCTCTCCTGGCGGGCTGTACTCCGCAATAGTGGCCTGGTACATCGGCTGCAGGGAGAACAGCAGGAAGCCAAGCACCGACCCGATGATGAGCAGCGGAACGAGGCCGGCCTCTGCGACGGGGACGAACAGCACGGCGACGACGGCGAGCGAGCCGAAGATGATGGCGAGTCCGGTCTCTGTCCGGATCCGGTCGGTGAGTTTCCCGCCGACGTACTGGCCGGCCATGCCGACCATCAGGAGCCCGGCGTAGAGGTAGGAGGCCGGGTCGAACTCCTCGGCCATCGGGCTATCGGGGTCGAACAGCTGGAGCTGTTCGGCAACGTCGGGCATAAAGTCGCTCAGCACGTCCGGCAGGAAGGTCAGCGTCCCGCGGTAGAACAGTCCGTTCATCATGACGACGACCATCGCGACGGTGAAACCGAGGGTAAACAGCGCGCGACTGTCCGAGAGGAATCGCGAGAGCGACATCTGCCCGTCGGCCTGCTCGTCGGTCGTCCCGCCGGTGTCAGTATCGACATCGCTGTCAGTATCGTCGTCTACACCGGACTCTCGACCACCGTCGGGCTGCGTCTCGACCGCAGCCTTCTCGTCGAAACTCGCCGTCACCGCGTAGAGAATCGCGAGGCCCGCCGGGACGACGAGAATTGCAGTGACGAGACGCCAGTCGAAGAACAACAGCAGAATCGCCGTCAACAAGGGGCCGAAGGCGATGCCGAAGTTGCCGGCCATTCCATGATAGGCGAAGCCGGTGCCGCGCTGTTCGACGCCGGTCGAGATCAGCGACAGGCCCGCCGGGTGGTAGATACTCGCTGCAATTCCCCAGACACAGAGCGCCAGCGTGATCGATACGATACCCTGTGCGGCGCTCAACAGGAGGAACGAACCGCCCATCCCGGCCAGACAGACCAACACGAGTTCGCGCGAGCCGAACCGATCGACCAGAATGCCGGCCGGTAGCGCACCGATCCCGAACAGGCCGTAGCCGACCGCGACCGCAGTGCCGAGAATCGCCGTGCTCACGCTGAACTCCGTGAGCCAGATTACCATCAGAATCGGGATCGAGAGCTCGTACGTGTGAACGACCGCGTGCGAGATCATCACGAAGCCCGTGATCGAGCGGTCGTTGTCGCTCATCCGATCCGTCTGCGCAGTACTCATCTCTAGACACACCACTGTCTGCCCGTAGTATAACGGTTAGCAAGCCAGAGAAACTGGCCGACCGGGGAGGGGGACCGCTACCGCCTTACTTCGCCATCCAGACGCTCGCCTGCGGCTCGTGTGGATCCGTCGGAATTTCGACCAGCGTCGGCCCCTCACTCTCGATCGCCGCTGCAACCGTCTCGCGAATCTCGTCCGGCGTGTCCGCACGCATCGTCTCGAGTCCCATCCCCGACGCGATGGCGTCGAAGTCCAGTGGCGTTCCCTGCCAGCCGTACTCACTCGCCTCCATCCGGTAGCTGCGTTCGGCCTCTTCGCTGATGATTGCGTAATCACTGTTATTGAGGACGATCACGGTCACATCGATGTCCTCGTCGGCCAGCGTGTGCAGTTCGTGAACGCACATCATCAGTCCGCCGTCGCCCGTGAGTGCAACGACGTCCTGGTCCGGATTCGCCGCCTTCGCGCCGATCGCAGAGGGCACGCCCGACCCCATCGTCGCCCACGAGCCCGGATTGACGTAGTCACGGGGCTCGTACGCCTCGAACATCACGAGCGACCAGAGGCGGAACCCGCCCGCGTCGGCCGCGACGACTGCCTCTCGAGGTACCGCATCGCGAATCGCCGACAGCGCACTCGGGGACGGCAGCGGCGATTCGTCGACCGCGACCAGTTCCGCGAGTCGGTCTTCGACGGCCTGGCGCGTTTCTCGCGCGCGCTCGTGTCCATTCGATGAAGCGAGCGAGCGAGTTTCGAGGGCGGACTCGAGTGCCCCCATCGTTCGGCCGGCGTCTGCGACGATGCCGACCGCGGGGTCGTAGCCGACGCCGATGTCGTCGGCGTCGAGGGTGACGTGGACGAGGTCGTCTGGAACGTCGATCTCCCAGTGTTTCATCGTAACGGCGTCGAGGTCGGTGCCGACGCCGAGGGCTGCATCTGCGGCGGCGATCTGGTTTTTGACCGCGCTGCCGGTGCCACCACAGAGCACGCCCGCGAAGAGGTCGTGGTCGTCCGGCAGGACTGCCTTGCCCTTGTAGGTCGGGAAGACTGGAGCATCGAGTGTTTCAGCGAGGGACGCGAGTTCCTCGCTCGCGTCGGAGGCGCGGACGCCGCCGCCGGCAATGATGATCGGGTGTTCGGACTCGGCCAGGAGGTCAGCTGCTTCGGCGATCCGCTCGTCGGCAGGGGTGCCGACGGTGCGGGTTTCGGTTTCGCCGGGTTCGGCGAGCGGAACGTCCATCGGGAGGAAGTTCTTTGGGATCCCGACGCGGACGGGTCCCATCGGCGCGGTGAGCGCGATGTCGATCGCGCGCTGGAGTTCGGCGATCGTGCTCTCGGGGGTTTCGACGGTGACGTTCTCCTTGACGACGTTGTCGTAGGTGTCCGGTGGCGTTTCGTGGATGCCGTCGCCGCCGCGGATCTCGGGTTCGGTTTCGACCGCCATGTGGACGAGCGGCGTGCAGTCGTTGAGCGCGTTCTTCAGCCCGTTCATAGCGTTCATGTCGCCGGGGCCGGGGATGACGACGGTCGCGGCCAGGCCGCCGCTCGTTTCGGCGTATCCCCACGCCTGGTGGGAGACGGCGGTCTCGTGGCGAGCCATGACGAAGTCGATGTCCGTGCGCTCGCTGATCGCTTCGTTCAGCGGCAGGGTCTGTTTACCGGGAATGCCGAACAGGGTGTCGACCCCGTTCGCAACCAGTCGATCGATGACGGCCTCGTTAATTCGCATACCGATGGGTGTGACTCACGGAAGCGTAAAGGTTCACCACTGGATCATAGGCCAGCACGTGAATTGTAGGCTGAAGATGGCTGATAATTGATACACATACTCAGTGTGCGTGCTAGTAGGTAACTCATAGCAAAGTATTATGTTCCTATAGGACAAGGCAGTACTATGGAAGACATCTTCGTCGGCCGCATTATGTCCACGTCACTCCACACGGTACGACGGGACACGCTGGTCGAACCTGCCGGACAGGTCATGCGCGAGAACGATATCGGGTCCGTCATCGTCGTCGACTCGGAGAACCATCTCGCGGGCATCCTGACGACGACTGACTTCGTCGATATCGTCGCTCAGAGCCAACCGAAGGCCGAAACGACCGTCGAGCGGTACATGACCGAGGACGTCGTCACCGTCTCCGCACAGGACAGCGTCCGCGACGCAGCAGCCACCATGCTCGAACATGGCTGTCATCACCTCCCGGTCGTCGACGAGGACGAGGGCGTCATTGGTATCGTCACGACGACTGACCTCGCATCCTACCTGTCCCACGGTCGAACGCCACACAGCGGTCCGTCTATCGGAACAGCCACGTGTCGCTAGGCGCAGTCGCCGACCGTGAGGGTTCGTCTGTCTACTCGAGTACCACCCTCGCTCAGCCGCACGTCAACGTTGGAATTTTAGCTGAACTCGTCCACAGGCGACCTGCCTGCCTGAACCTATGGTACAGACGAATCCGCGCCCGGTTGAACCTACCTACAGGCGGGTCTACTGTTCTATCCCCAAGCATCAGTAACCCCCTCGACTCGGTCAGCCGGCCCCAGTCGACAGCTCACTCGTCTCTGGTCCATATCACACCCGAATGGACAGCATCCATCACCAGCCGACACTCGAGTACTGTCCAAACCAGTTGTGTGCTGTTCAACTACTTTCCACCAAATTTGTCCCTCGGGCCAACACAATGCTTGTTGCAGGACAACAATTAACTACCCGTGCGCCGATGGACAGTGTATGCTAGAAGAACCCACTGGCAATCAGGAAGAAATTCCCACCACGATCCCACACTGGTACGATCCAGACGGGAGCCCCCTCACACTCGAGTCGGGTGACGGTGCGACGGTCGTCGACGACGACGGCGGGGAGTACCTCGACTTCGCCTCGCAGCTGTACTGCGTCAACGCTGGGCACGGCAACCAGCAGATTATCGACGCGATGACCGAGCAGCTAGCACAGATCCAGTACGTCTCTTCCTCGAAGCACTCCCCAGTACGATCCGAACTCGGCGATCGACTGGTCGAGATTGCGCCCGGCGACCTCTCGAACGTCATGTTCTCGGTCACCGGCAGCGAAGCGAACGAACTCGCCGTCCAGCTCGCGCGCAATCACACCGGTGGCTCGAAGATTCTGACCCGCTGGCGCTCCTACCACGGTTCGACCTACGGTGCCGGCAGCCTCACCGGCGACCCCGAAACGCGCGCGCTCGTCGAGAGCCACGCCGCGACGACCGGGTCAGCGAAGTTCCTCCCGGCGATGTCACACCCGTCGCCGTTCAACGCCGACAGTCCCGAAGAACTCGCCGAACTGGCGGCCGACCATCTCGAGTTCGTGATTCGCAACGAGGATCCTGACTCCATCGCTGCGATCATGCTAGAGCCAGTTGCGGGCTCGAGCGGCGGCTACCCAGCCCCGCCGGGCTACTTCGCTCGCGTCCGCGAACTCTGTGACAAGTACGACATCCTGCTGATCGCAGACGAAGTCATCACCGGCTTCGGCCGCTGTGGTGAGTGGTTCGGCATCGAAACTGAGGACGTCGAACCGGACATGATCACGTTCGCGAAGGGGCTGACGAGCTCCTACGCGCCGCTCGCTGGCGTGCTCGCCCGCCCCGAGCTCGTCTCGGGTGTTCAGGAGGACGGCTTCGACCTCGGGCAGACGTTCGGCGGTCACCCCGTCGGCTGTGCGGCCGGCCTCGCCGCGATCGACGTCTACGAAAACGGCCAGATCGACAACGTCCGCGAGAACGCCTCGCTGTTCGAGGACGGACTGGCTGAACTCGAGTCCCAGTACGACGTGGTCGCGGACGCGAGAGGCCGTGGCTACCTCTGGGGTGTGGCCTTCGAAGATCCGGCAACGGGCGAGCCGTTCTACGACCCGCGTGTGGACGGTGACGACGTAGAGAACCCGGTCTCGGACGTCGTCTCGGGGCTCGAAGACCGCGGCGTACTCGTCGGCACCGGTCGCCCGGCGACCCAGATCCTGCTCTCGCCGCCGCTGTGTACGACGGCCGAGGAGATCGAGACGGTTCTCGACGCGCTGGACGCGGCGATCGCGGACGCGTTCTGAGGTCGCGGCCGCAATCGGCAATCAGTGAACAGCCGTCTTTATTTCGCGCGCGACAAACGAACAGCCAGAGGCATATGATCGAGGCAACGCTCTGTTTTGTCCTTCGCGAGTCCGAGACCGACAGCATCAACGAAACTGACGGCACCGACGAGACTGACTCGGACACCGATGTCCTCCTCATCGAAAAGCGCCGCGGCCTCGGTGAGGGCTGGTACAACGGCCCCGGCGGCAAACTCGAACACGGAGAAACGCCGCGCGAATGCGCCGTCCGCGAAACCCGCGAGGAAGTCGGCCTCGAGATTGCGCCAGGCGTACTCGAGTACGCCGGCGAACTCACCTTCTTGCTCGACGAGGAGATCCACACCGTCTGTCACGTCTTCCGGACGACCGAATTCGCCGGCGAACCGCGCCCTTCGGACGAGGCGCGGCCGGAATGGATGCCAGTCGACGACGTTCCCTACGACCAGATGTGGGAGGACGACCGCCTCTGGCTGCCGGGCGTTCTCGATGGCGACACCGTCGCCGGCGAGTTCCACTTCGCGGGCGGGCCGCCGCTCGACGAGGCGGCGTTCGTGGACCACGAACTCGAGTGGGGCGTTTCGTTCGAGTCACGATAGAATGGCCAGAGTTGTGTTGCTGTGCCAGAACAGAATTAGGTGGGCACAACCTCCGAAGCGGAGTAGCTGTGGTGTGATGGCAGAAACTGACGTACTAGCAGGAACGTTGCTGGTCACTGGGTTGTAACCCCGGGGGAGGTAGGATGGGGTGAGATGGGATGGAACGGGAAAGCACCAGCCTGCAGTCACTCACCGTGGCACTCCAGCGACCGGATCGGACACTCGTCGGTAGAGCTGTAGTAGGAGACACCACCGCCGTGAAGTTCGGCGAGGAGGCTCAGGCAATCCGACCGGTCTGCCGTCGTGAGTGGCTCCCAGTTCTCGTCATCGGCGTCTCGCGTCATGACGCGTAGTGGGTCGTCCGGCCAGACACAGTCGACGGAGACTGCCTCGAATCCGTTCTCGGCCGCCGGCAGTTCGTACGTGTCGGTGTGAACGAGATCGTCTGTCTCGGCCTGCTCGATTCTGAGCTCGGCGACGATTGGCACGTCTCGGATATTCGCAAGGGTGAGTCGCTGTAGCGTCGCGTAGTCGTTCTCGTCGTTACGGCCGAATGCGTCCATGCAGCCAGCGAGCGCTCCTGCACTACAGACCGCGAGAGAACCGAGCAGCCGCCGTCGATACATAATATTACCATTGGAGATTGAAAATACATAACCGTTGTCTTCGGGATTGCCACCAGTGACGGACTCCATCCGATGCTCAGAGAGGCTGAGACAACCTGTTGACGTGGACGTTCCATCTGCAAAAGGAGGTCTGGATCCGAAGAGTGATAGATCCCTAACCTGTAAAAAGATTTAATAGCCATTATGTTGGGTTATTACCATGCCAAATTCAAATGACGAATCCAAAGGTGGAAAAGACAATCAAGAATCCGGAGAGGAGCAGCCACAAAAGAGCAGTGAAAAAACGGAAACGCAGTCCGGACGAATCAACCGTCGAACGGCGCTCAAGGGGCTTGCAGGCGGGGCAACCGTACCCATTGTCGGGCAACGGTTACCGACCGCGCGAGCCGATGAGGCGAGCGTTTCGTCCGACTTCGATCCGGAATTCACGGTCTCTCGGGAGAGGCGAGTGGAGAGCTTCGACGGGACTGGCGACCCAAATAACCCCTCTAGCGGATTTTACCTCGCGTCGAACCAGGGATTGACCGTTTCCCGAATCGAATCCAATCAGATCGGTGATCAGGTCCTCCATCAGTTCGTTCTGGGAGCGTCCGCGAGCAGTGAACTCGATAGCGAGCCCGACGGAAACTGGGAGCAGACAGAGAACCTCAGTGGCATCTACCTCGAAATAGAAAACGATCAGAGCAGTCACACGTCCTCGATCCTGGCACCAGATCAGGGTGATGAACGGATGGTTGGCGCGACACAGGATGACGGCGACCCAAGCATCGACTGGCGAAGCGGCATCCAGGAGTCAATCGAGGTCGCCGTCACGGAACTGAATCTCGTCGCGAACGTTGCCATCAGTTCGTACAACATCTACGATGCCTTCCGGTACGACGGAGAGGAGTTCGGAGACGGGCAACACGCAGATTACTGGTGGAAGTACAGAACATGGACAGGCGGAGCAGATCCGCGAGATGAATTGGGTGCCGCGTGTCGTTTCTACGTCGAAGCGAACGAACCGAGTGATGGATACGACATCACCGTTCGAACGGATGTCGAGTGGGATCACCCGAAAGTCGAAATCATTAGCGAAGAGGACAATACGTATATCGGGTACGACATTTCGGCATCGGGTGACGTCACGGCAGAGAGCACGGTCTCGGTAGACGACATCACCGATCCATACGTCAGGCGAAAAGCCGAGGAAGCGGGTGTCTCCGAGATTACTACAGTCGCGTACAACGACACTATCGAGCCCATCGAAGCGGATCGCGAGCCGAACGAAGAAGTCGACACCGAGTGACAGGGTCGCCGAGTAACGGCAACACGCGGTTACGCAACCGTTGGGTTCCTCGGTTTCGCGTCACCCTCCGTAGTGGTGCGCACAGTACGGAGTACGAACGGTTGTTGATTAGCGGCGAAATCGACGAGACCGGCGAACAAAAGTAGCCGACGGTGGGACGGGCAATTCAGAGTAGAACCCGCCCGATAGCTGGCAGCTCAGGGCCGCAACACGACCTTTCCTGAACTCTTCCGATCCTCGATATACTGGTGTGCATCGGCCGCGTCCTCGAGTGCGAACGCCTCGCCGAGGACGACCTCGAGGTCGCCGCTGGTGAGCCCCTGTGTGAGGTCGGGGACGGCCTTCATGATCTTGCTCGGGTCGTGGTAGGAGGCCTGGCCGAGGTGGAAGCCGGAGACGCTCTTGTTCTCGAAGAGAAGCCGGCGGTTCTCAGCTTCGGCTGGCACGCCGCTTGCGACGCCGTAGGTGACCATGCGGCCGAAGTGCGCCATCGCGTCGAGACTGCGCTCGAAGATGTCGTCGCCGACGCTTTCGAGGACCAAATCGACACCCTCGCCGTCGGTTTCCTCGTCGATGACCGCTCGGAAATCGGTCTCCGTGTAGTTGATCGGGTGGTCACAGCCGAGCTCGGCTGCGAGGTCGAGTTTCTCCTGCGTGCTCGCGGTGCCGAAGACCTCCGCGCCCGCGTTCGAGGCTAGCTGGACGGCGGCGGTGCCGACGCCGCCGGCGGCAGCCTGGATGAGTACGGTTTCACCTTCCTCGAGTCCGCCCCACTCGAACAGACAGGAGTGAGCGGTGAGGAACTGGACGGGGAAGCCGGCGGCCTCCGCGAAGCTCATCCCCTCTGGAATCGGAAAGAGCATCTGGGCGTTCGCGGTGGCGTACTCGGCGTAGCCGCCGGTGTTGAGCATCGCGACCACGCGGTCGCCCTCGTCCAGGCCGACGCCCTCTCCGGTGGCGTCGATCGTGCCTGCAGCCTCCATGCCGGGAACGTAGGTTGGCTCTGGGCCGCTGGGGTAGACGCCGCGGCGCTGCATGATGTCCGCGAAGTTGATCCCGGCGGCCTCGACCTCGATCCGGACCTCGCCCGCGTCCGGTTCGGGGAGATCGGCGTCGGTGACCTCGAGTTGCGAGTTGTCTCCGTACGCTGTTACCTCGATAGCCTGCATACGTTTCCATTTGTAACACACTCGCATAAAAGTCAGCGAACGTGGAAGAACGTGTCAATCGTTGTCGACGGGTGCGTCGCCAGTGATGGGTGAGACGGAAACCGAACGACGCGACTACTCCTCCCAGCCCTGATGGGCGGGATGAAGGTCGGTTTCGTCGTGGTTGGCTCCTTGTTCCCAGACGTCGCCGCTTTCACCGCTCGGACCGCGACGGGTCTTCCACTCGAACTCGCCGGGGTCCGCAATGGTGACTTCCCAGACGTTGCCCGTCGTCCAGGTGGCCTCGATTCCACCGCCCCAGTTCGTGAGTTCGTCCGTACTCCCGGTGACGTAGACGGACTCGCCGTAGTCGACGCCGACCGTCATCTGGATCGTGACTTCGTCGCTGTCGCCGTTGTCATCATCGTCATCGTCGTCTCCATTGTCCCCGTCATCGTCCCCATCAGGCGCATACATGACCCACCCCGCAGCCGGAACCGTGATCTCGACCCACCCCTCGTCGGTAGTGGTAACTGGTTGCTGTCCGCCGGCGTGATCGACGAGCGTCTCGTTCGACCAGGACGTTTCGACCCAGTCAGTCCACTCGCTCGACTCGTGTGTGTTGATGCCTGCCAGCAGATTTCCGCTGCGTTCGAAAACGTACGTGTCGTGCTCGACGTGGCGGTCGATCACCTCGCCGTGGGCGAACTCCTGGGAGACGGTGACGAGATCACGGAACGTCTCGTCGTCGAGTTCCGACCGATTTTCGGGCCCGGAACGGTACACCATCGGCATGCCAGCGTACGCGAGAACGAACGCCTCTGCGAGTTCGACCGCACGGCCTTCTGCCTCACCCTCAGTTACACCTGGGCCAACGGTATCGTGATTCTGCGCGAAGGTGACTGCAACGCTCGGCTCGTGGTGTACGACGCCGTTCGCCGCGTCCTGGGAGAGCCCCTCCATGCTGCCGCCCTCGAACGCGTCGACGATGGCGTCGTACAGCGGGAAGTCGAACACGGTCATCCCGGTGTCAGCGAACTCGAGTAGCCGATCGATATCGTAGTCCCAGACTTCACCAACGCGCCAGAGATCGAGGTCGTCCGCGAGTGCGTTGATCTCGGACTCGAAGTACCAGGGCCAGACGTGACCAGCGGCGTCGTACCGGAGGCCGTCGGCACCGAGGGCGGCGATCTGCTGGAGGTAGTCCTCGTGCGCCTGCTGCACAGTCGCGAGTTCGACATCGGACGACGGGAGTCCGAGGAGGTCGCACTCGTACTCCGCTGCCTCTCCGTCCAGTTGGCAGTCCTCGCCCAGCGTTCCGTTGTCGTGGAAGTGCTCGTCGCGGTCGAACTGCGGGAGTTCGACGTAGCCGTCGGGCCCATCCGCGGCTGCCATGTGGTTCAACACGACGTCGACGATGACCTCGATACCGTGGTCGTGGCAGGTCTCGATCAGTGACTCGAGTTCGCTCTCGGTGCCGAGGGTCGAATCGAGGTCCTGCAGGTCGACTGGCTGGTAGCCGACCGGCGGGTGTGGGTCCCGAAAGCCGTACGGTGAAGTCTCGTCGTAGAAGCCGTACTCGCCGTCGTAGGAGAGGTCGTCCCAGTCCAGTTTGCCTCGCGCAGGCTGTTGGACCCAGATCGTATCGATACCGGCGTCGTCGAGGCGGGGTACATCGGCCTCGATGTCGGTCCACGTCGCGTGAAAGTACTGGTACGCGACCGTTCCGTCCGCGGCGTCAGGCTGGTCGGGTAGCGACTGCGCGCTCGTCGCGCCGAGCGTTGCACCGGAAACTGCGAGCGTTCCAAGGGCTGCACTGGCTTTCATGAGGTTCCGTCGGTGGATCTCGGACGATCGCCGTTTACTGTGGCTGTGGTTATCTCTCATGGCAATTCTCCCGATCACGTAGGAAGTAATAATACATAATGGTTTTAACAACAGTTCGAAACAGTATCATTCGATGAACTGACACGGCGGATCGACGCCGCGTTCGCGAGTGAGTGTGACACTCCCCGACCCACCTTCGCATCGTTTAAGACCGCGCTGACTGCATGTCGTGGTATGAGCAACGAGAGTCAGGAACTCGGCATCACCGAGTCGAAATCACACAAACCCGGTGAGTGGTACGCCGAGGTCGTCCAGAAGGCGAACCTCGCGGACTACGCACCGATGGGCGGGTTCATCGTCACGAAGCCCCGCGGCTACGCCCTCTGGGAAGGCATTCAGGACGCCCTCGACGGCTGGTTCAAGGAGACCGGCGTCGACAACGTCTACTTCCCGATGTTCATCCCCGAGAGCTTTCTGGAGCGGGAGAAGGACATCGTCGAAGGCTTCGACCCCGAGGTCGCCTGGGTCACCCACGGCGGCCACGACGAACTCGAGGAGCGCCTCGCCGTGCGCCCGACCAGCGAGTCGATCATCGCGCCGTTCATGGCAGACTGGACCCGCAGCCACCGCGACCTGCCGCTGCGACTGAATCAGTGGTGTTCGGTCGTCCGCTGGGAAGCCACGGAGACGAAGCCGTTCTTCCGCACGAAGGAGTTCATGTGGCAGGAGGGCCACACCGCCCACGCGACCGACGAGAGCGCCTGGGAGGAGGTCTGGACCCGCCTCGACCAGTACGAGAAGGTCTACGAGGAAGTCCTCGCAATCCCCGTCCTGCGCGGCAAGAAGCCCGAACACGACAAGTTCCCCGGTGCGGACACCACGACCACGGTAGAGGCGTTGATGCCCGACGGCAAGTCCGTCCAGGGTGCGACCAGCCACAACCTCGGGCAGAGCTTCGCCGAGGCGTTCGACATCTCGTTCGTCGACGAGGACGAGGCGGAGCAAACCGCTTACACCACCTCGTGGGGCCTCTCCTGGCGCGCACTCGGTGCGCTCATCATGACCCACTCCGACGACCAGGGGCTCGTACTCCCACCCACCATCGCGCCCACGCAGGTCGCCATCGTCCCCATCTGGCAGGAGGACACCAAGGAGGACGTACTCGAGTACTCCCAGAACATCGCGGACGAACTCGAGGAGGCCGGCTTCAGCGTCGAACTCGACGACCGTGACGAGCGCAATCCCGGCTTCAAGTTCAACGAACACGAACTTAACGGCGTCCCGCTCCGACTCGAAATCGGCCCGTACGAGGTCGAAGACGAGGAAGTTACCCTCGTCCACCGGCCCGACAACGAGGAGGCCGTTGAGGATCGTGACGGGATCGTCGATGCCGTCGACGACCATCTGGAGACGATCTTCGACAAACTCTACGACACGGCAGCCGAGAATCTCGAGGAGAACGTTCGCGAGGCCCACAGCCCCGAAGACATCCTCGGGACGCTCGGCAAGCACGGCGGCTACGTGAAGACGCCGTGGTGTGGCGACGAGGCCTGTGAGGAGGTCATCAAGGAGAAGATCGCCGCCGAAATCGTCATGCAGCCACTCGAGGACGAGGGCGGCACGACGGCGGGCGAGGTTCCCGACCCCGAGCACGACGAGTGTGGTGTCTGCGGTGACGCGGCCGACGAAATCGCGTACTTCGCGAAGTCGTACTGACGCGTCAGTGAGTCAGTCACCTCGCGATCACGCCTTCGGGTTCGACTGACCACATGCGGGTTTTCTCACATCACGACACGGCAGCGGTGCGTGTCGTGTGCGTGCTCACCGACGTGATCGCCCATCTATCAGCAAGTCAACAATCAAGCCAACACGGATCGCAATACTGGACGCTGACGGCGGAAGCAGCGGAATCATCACCTGTCGGCTAACGAGTCACTCAGCAACACCTAATGGTTTAACCCAAGAGTGCTTACCACTGGCGTCGGAACAACCGGTGTGGTGTTCACTCTGGTGGGTGAGCACTACGTGCCTCTGACACTTTCCTGTGCTGTATCGATCCCTTCTCGACCCGAGCAATAGCTCTAGTGCGGCGGACAGTACTCGAGTACGGATACACAAATCGAGTCGTCCCGCTCAGATACTGTCGAAGTATACACCTTATATCCATGCATATGTGTCTAGAATACACTTAGCCATTATGGGTTATCCTCTTATATCCGCTTTCGGAAGCAGGTGGTATGCCACAGCCACACAGAGCACCATCCACCGGCCGTTCACAGGGGCTCGCAGACCCCACGGACGAACGGTCGAACTGCGGTGTCGGCGTCGTTATGGACCTCGATGGTGGGTCGAGCCACGACATCATCGCAGAGAGTCTCGACCTGCTCCGGAACCTCGAACACCGGGGCACCACCGGCGCTGAATCGAACACCGGCGATGGGGCCGGAATCATGCTGCAGACGCCCCACAGCTTCTTCGACCAGGAACTCGAAACCGATCTCCCCGAACCGGGCAGCTACGCCGTCGGCTCGCTCTTCTTCCCGACCGACGACGCTGCCCGGACGAATCTCGTCTCTCTTCTCGAGGACACGTTCGCGACCTACGACCTCGACGTACTCGCGTGGCGCGACGTTCCCACCGAAAACGACGGCCTCGGCGCGACCGCACTCGAGTCCGAACCGGACATCCGGCAGGTCGTCGTCACAGCGACCGACGACGTGAGCGGCGACGAGTTCGACCGGCGACTGTACGTCGCGCGCCGGGCACTCGAGAACGCGGTTTCGGCGGCCGATATCGACGGGAGCGAGCGCTTCTACGTCTGCTCGCTCGACTCACAGACGGTCGTGTACAAGGGGCTGCTCAAGGGCGAACAGGTTCCGTCCTACTACCCGGATCTCACCGACGAGCGCCTGAAATCGACGTTCGCGATGGTTCACGAGCGCTTCTCGACGAACACGCTGGGGGCGTGGCAGCTGGCCCATCCACACCGGAACGTCATCCACAACGGCGAGTTCAACACGATTCAGGGGAACATCAACTGGATGCGTGCGCGCGAGACGGATCTCGAGAGCGACGTCCTCTCAGATCTTGAGGCCGTCACACCGATCATCGACGACCCCGAGCAGTCAGACACCGCGAGCGTCGACAACGCGCTCGAACTGCTGCTGCAGGACGGGCGCGATCTGGCCCACGCCCTGCGGATGCTCGTTCCAGAGGCCTGGCGCGGTGACGAATCGATGCCACGAGAGCGCAGAGATTGGTACGACTTCCACGCCTCGCTGGTCGAGCCGTGGGACGGCCCCGCGCTCGTCGCGGCGACCGACGGTGACCGCGTCGGAGCTGTTCTCGACCGCAACGGCCTCCGTCCCTGCCGGTACGACGTGACGACGGACAACCGCCTCATCATGGCGAGTGAGGCCGGCGCGCTCGACACCGATCCCGCCGAAATTTCCGAGCGCGGCCGCCTCCAGCCGGGACAGCTCTTCCTCGCCGATCCCGAGGCGGGTCGGGTCATCCCCGACGACGAAATCTTCGCGGACCTCACCGACGACCGCTACGGCGAGTGGGTCGCCCAGGAACAGGTCCAGCTCGCCGACATCCGGACGACGGACGACAGCGCTCCCCGTGACGACGTCTCGAACCTCCGCGACCAGCAGGCCGCGTTCGGCTACACGCACGACGAACTCGAGAACCTCCTCGAGCCGATGACGACCAAGGGGAAGGACCCGGTCGGCTCGATGGGTGACGACACGCCGCTCTCGGTGCTCACCGAGTACAACCGGCCGCTGTTCTCCTACTTCAAGCAACTGTTCGCGCAGGTGACCAACCCGCCGCTCGACTACATCCGCGAGGAACTCGTCACGAGCCTCGAGAGCCGGCTTGGCTACCAGCGCAACCTGCTCGACGAGTCGCCGGCCCACGCCCGCCAACTCGTCGTCGACTCACCCGTACTGACCGATGCCGACCTCGCGTCGATCCGTGACTGCTCGACGAACGGGATCACGGCGGCGACGATCGATATCACGTACGAGCCAGCAGACGTTGAGTCCGATTCAGCCGGTACAGAACTCCAGAACGCCATCGAGCGCGTCCGCAAAGACGCCGTCGCAGCGATCGAAGCGGGCCACGACGTACTCGTCCTCTCGGACCGCGCCGTCGACGAGGAGCGGGTTGCGATTCCGAGCCTGCTCGCGACAGGTGGCGTCCACCACCATCTCGTGCGGAACGGGCTGCGCAACCACGTCGGCCTCGTCGTCGAGTCCGGCGAACCGCGCACCGTCCACCAGCTCGCGACGCTCGTCGGCTACGGCGCTGGCGCGGTCAACCCGTACCTGGCCTATCAGACCATCGCCGACCTCACCGCCGGTCCCGACGGCGCGGACACCGGGGCCGCCATCGACGCCTACATCGGCGCACTCGAGGACGGCCTCCTGAAGACGATGGCCAAGATGGGCATCTCGACGGTCGAAAGCTACCAGGGAGCCCAGATTTTCGAAGCAGTGGGCCTCGACTCAGATCTCGTCGAAGAGTACTTCGAGGGGACCGAAAACCGTACCGAGGGCATCGGCCTCGCCGAAATCGAGGCGGACCTTCGCGAACGTCACGCGACTGTCTTCGCAGCCGACGCAGACGAGCCCGACCTCGACCGCTACGGCGAGTTCGAACACCGCTCCGACGGCCTCACCCACCAGTGGAATCCAGAAACCGTGGGGACGCTCCAGCAGGCCGTCCGCTCGAACGACTACGAGCGCTACCAGGAGTTCGCCGACCTGATCAACGACCAGAACCAGAATCTGCAGACGCTTCGGGGGTTACTCGAGTTCGACTCCGATCGCGACTCGATCCCGATCGAGGAGGTCGAACCCGTCACGGACATCGTCGAGCGATTCTCGACGGCCGCGATGAGTCTGGGTTCGCTCTCGCCGGAAGCCCACGAGAACAACTCCATTGCGATGAACCGCATCGGCGGGAAGAGCAACTCGGGCGAGGGCGGCGAGCCGCCCGAACGCTTCGGCACGGAGAAGGAGTGCAACGTCAAGCAGGTGGCCTCCGGCCGGTTCGGGGTCACCTCGACGTACCTCTCTTCGGCCGACGAACTGCAGATCAAGATGGCCCAGGGCTCGAAGCCCGGCGAGGGCGGCCAGCTTCCCGGCGAGAAGGTCAACGAGATGATCGCACACGTTCGCAAGTCGACTCCCGGTGTGGGGCTCATCTCGCCGCCGCCGCTGCACGACATCTACTCCATCGAGGACCTGAAGCAGCTGATTTTCGACCTGAAGGCGGCGAACGAGGATGCGGATATCAACGTCAAGCTCGTCTCCGAAGCCGGTATCGGTACGGTTGCCGCCGGCGTCGCGAAGGCCAACGCCGACGTGGTCCACATCTCGGGCCATTCAGGCGGCACGGGTGCCTCGCCGCGCACGTCGATCAAGAACGCGGGGCTCCCGTGGGAACTCGGACTGGCAGAGGCGAACCAGATGCTCTGTGAAACCGGCCTGCGCGACCGCATCCGTGTCTCCGCCGACGGCGGCATGAAGACCGGCCGAGACGTGGCCGTCGCCGCCCTGCTGGGTGCGGAGGAGTACGTCTTCGGCACCGCCTCGCTCGTCACCTCGGGCTGCGTGATGGCCCGCCAGTGTCACAAGAACACCTGTCCGGTCGGCGTCGCGACCCAGCGCGAGGATCTGCGCAAACGCTTCCCCGGCGAGCCCGAGCACGTCATCAACTACATGACGTTCATCGCCGAGGAACTGCGCGAGATCATGGCCGAGTTAGGGTTCAGGACCGTCGACGAGATGATCGGACAGGTCGACGCCCTCGCTCAGCGCGACGATGTCGAGCACCCGAAGGCCCGCACAGTCGACCTCTCGGCCGTGCTTGCCGAGCCCGCCGGTGACGTGCGCCGAAAGGTCCGCGAGCAGGACCACGGTCTCGACGACCAGCTCGACCACGAGTTCATCGAGAGCGCGGCGGACGCGATCGACGGCGGGGAACCGGTCGCTCTCTCCACGGACGTAGCGAACGTCGACCGCGCAGTCGGCGCGATGCTCTCGAACCGGATCACCAGCCGCTACGGCGAGGCCGGCCTCCCGGCGGACACGATCACGGCCGATCTCGAGGGGACCGCCGGCCAGAGCTTCGGTGCGTTCCTCGCGAGCGGCGTCTCGATGCACCTGACCGGAGCCGCGAACGACTACGTCGGGAAGGGTCTCTCGGGTGGAAAAATCACCGTCCGAACACCGGAGAGCGCGGCCTACGATCCGAGCCAGAACGTCGCCATCGGCAACGTCGCGCTCTACGGCGCGACGGACGGCCAGCTGTACGTCAACGGGGTCGCGGGCGAGCGCTTCGCCGTCCGCAACTCCGGCGCGAAGGCCGTCGTCGAGGGCGTCGGCGACCACGGCTGTGAGTACATGACCGGCGGCGTCGTCGCCGTTCTCGGCGAGACCGGCACGAACTTCGCAGCCGGCATGTCCGGCGGTGTCGCCTACGTCTACGACCCGGACAGCGAATTCGACCGAAAGGCAAACACCGGAATGGTCTCGCTGCACGACGACCTCGAGGACGAAGACGAGGAGATGCTCCGCCGTCTCGTCGAGAACCACGTCGCCTACACGGGCTCCGAGCGCGGTACCGAACTGCTCGAGAACTGGGAGCGTGCGCTCGACGCCTTCGTGAAGGTCATGCCCGACGCCTACCATAAGGCGATCACTGAACAGGGATCGGACGACGTTCGCGGCGAGCTGCCCGGCGTGCCCGAGACCGAGGCAGACGCGGAGTCCGCCGGATTCGCCGCGAGCGACGACTGAACGGTCGCCCATCCTCATTTCTCGGCTGACAGCGACAAGCGACTGTGCACTGGATGGCCGTACTCGAGTTCGGCTGCTGTATAGTCGATTCTGCAACCGACACATGGAGTTGGCCACACGCCAGCAGGGGTCAGCACACAGTTCGGTCCACCTCTCTCCGACTGCCGGGCGTACGAGACGGGGTAGATATCACGTCTGAATAGTTCGATGAGAGCACGCCCGAAACCCACGAATATAACGAGTACGCTCATACCGCCGAGTAACTCCGCGGGACCGTCCGTACAAAAAATCGAATCGACGAACAAATACAGGAGCTCAGTCGTCGATCTGACGCGATCGCCGAGACTGACCACGTGATACTGGCGTCGCGTCACCGCAGTGTCGAGTACCGCGGCCTACCTGGCGGGTGTCGGCTGATCCTGGCACGATCTGATCCAGTCATGGTAGTCGCGGCAAGAGTCGGTCGGCTGTTGGCTCACTGAGTTCAGGTTTTCACCTCCATTACAGCCAGATCATTCACCTCGACTAACTTAATCTTTAGCACTGTCTAATCATTGATGACAACGATCGTCAGTTTCGGCCGAGCGTGTGGAATTCGTCGTTCGGCCGCATCTCGGCGAACATCGCCATCCGGTTACTCAGGTTGTAAAACGCCGTTACGGCGGCGATGTCCCAGAGTGCTTCTTCACTGAACCCGGCTTCGCGGAGCCGGTCAAGATCCGATTGCTCGACCTCCATCGGTCGCTCGGTGAGTGTCACCGCAACGTCGAGCATCGTACGATGGGTCTCGTTGATATCCGCGGTTCGGTAGTTCGCGACCAACTGGTCTGCCAACTTCGGGTCCTGGGCGTAGATCCGCACGAGTGCCCCGTGTGCGACGTTACAGTAGTAACAGTGGTTAACACCGGAGACCGCGACGACGATCATCTCGATCTCCTCACGTTCGAGTGCGGTGTCCTCGACGAGCGCGTCGTGGTACTGGAAGAACGCTCGGAAGTGCGAGGGCTTGTACGCGAACGCGGAGAAGACGTTCGGCGTGAAGCCAGCGCGCTCGGTTTCTTCGGTGATGCGTTCCTGGAGGTCCTCGGGGAGGTTCTCAAAGTCCGGGACTGGGAAATTCGCCATGGCATCGTCTGCAAGGGACGGTGTGGTGCTCGATTCTGCAGTTGTATCGTCGGCTGTGTCTGAGTCCGTGCCGGCTGTGTCGTCCTGATCGCTCATGCACGCTGGTTCACACGTCAGCGTAATAACTCACGGTCCTCGCTCGCGGATACTGGATGACTGAGCGTCTGCGCAAGTAGCGCCGGCGAGCGCGTCAAAAAGTACGGTTGGTGCGGAATTACCCCATCACGGGAGGTCGACTGCGTAGTGAGCCGTCTGCTCGGCAGCCAACTGCTGGTTCAGGGCTATTCGGACCGCGGATCGTCACGGTCTCTGTCCCGATCGCCGACCGGGTCGCGCTCGTGGACGTGACGCCGGTTGTCCATATCGTCGTCTGTACGACGATTATTCGGCTCCTCGTCCATCCGCCGGTCGTCGTCATCGTACGCTTCGTTCGACTGTTGGGCGTCCGCCCGGTCTTCCGTCCAACTTCCCTGCTCGGACCGGCGACCGGTCTGGCGATACTGGAGTCCGCCGCCCGTCCGGTCACCGCGACCGCGGTCGTCTCGCCGCTCTGGCTCCCGCGCTGTGCGCCGGTCTTCGTCCTGCGCCTCCCTCGACCGGCCCTCGGACCCGTGGGATCGGGCATCTCGCTGCCTGCTCCGGTAGTCCGACCCGCCACCCTGGCTGTGCGGACCCGGTTGTGCATCCGTCGGTCGAGACGAGGATCGATCTGTGGACGATGCAGACGAAGACGACCGCTGCGAGCGCTGCTCCGTCGGCGGCTCACGCGTCTCGGTTTGCCGCTCATCGCCCGACCCGGTATCTCGTCGCCGGTCCGGCCGCCCCTCCGGCATCCGTCGGGGCTGGGACTGAGACTGGCCGCGCTCCTGTCGGGATCGACGCTCGGGCTCTCGCTGCTGTCGTCCGTCGTCGTATCCGCCGCCACGGCCACCCATCGATTCATCGCTCTGTGGTGGCTGCTGGCCCGAGAAGCCCTGGCTGCGCTGATGGCGACCCGCCGTCGACTGCCCCTGCCGCGGCCCCTGCTCTCGCCGCCGGTCGTCCTGTGTTCGTTGCGCTCCACCCCTGCCCCTGTCGCCCGACCGGCCGGAAGCCGCCATCTCAGGTGGTCGGTCAGACCGACGATCAGTCGACTCACCCTGTCGATCCGCACCGCGTCGCTCGTGACGGTCCTGTTGGCCCTCGGGTCGCGGCATCTCGCCGGTACGTTCCGGTCGCCGCGCCTGGCCGCCGTACTCGAGTGCATCCGCGTTCTGCACGTCGGTTTCGAACCCCTGTCGCTGTCGCCGGTCGTCCTGTGCGTGGCGACCCTCGGTGTCTCGGGGACGCCGTTCAGTCCGACCCGACTGTGCCGATCGAGAGTGGGCACCGGAGTCGAAAGACGATTGGCCAGGTTCGTGCTGGTGGCGGTGCGTGTCGCGGTCCTGCGGTTGCTGTCGGCTCTGTCCTCGCGAGTCACCGCGTCGCTGTTCGTCGTAGCCGTAGTCCTGCCGTGGCTGTCCACTTCGCTCCTGCCGGGCCTGTTGACCACGGTCTTGTCGTGGCTGCTGTCTCCGGTCTTGTCGCGGTTGCTGCCCACGCTCCTGTCGCGGCTGTTGCCCACGGTCCTGTGACTGCCCCTGCCGGCCGCGCCGGCGCTGTTGCTCGTCGACATCGACTGCTTCGTGCCCGCGCTCGTCGTATCGGGAACCACCACGGTCGTGGCGTGCCTGCCCACCGTACTCGAGTGAGTCGGCCTCGCCCAGGTCGGTCTCGAATCCCTGTCGTTGCCGCTGTCGCTGTTGCTGTTGCTGGTCGTCTCGACCACGCTGTCGGCCGCCTTCGCGGCCACGTCCGTGTTGCTGCCCGCTATCACGTCTGCCTCGTCGGGTGTCGTCGCGCGCTCGTCGGCCCTGCGGTTCGCGCCGGCCCTCGTCCTGTGGCCACTGCTCGCGTTCGCCGCGCGGTTGTGATCGTCGGTCGTCGCGGTAGCCCTGATCTCGCTCGCCCGCGTTCCGTCTTTCCGATTCGTTCGGTACCTGTCGGTCGTCCGGTCGTCGACGGTCGTGTCGGTCGTATCGGTCGTTCATGGTTCTGATTTCAGACAGCTGTCGTTCTCCGTCTGAACCGAGTGTTGGTGTGCGCGCCGCGAGGAGCGCTCGCGACGCGACGAGCTAGTCGCCGACTGCAGTGCGTGCGTCCGACGGGCGTGCTATGCAGATTATGCGGATAAATCCTGAGCGTGCGTAAGCGTGCACCGTCGTTGAGCGCCGTCACCAGCCGCTGAAGCCGCCGTTTACGCGTCCACCGCTGGTTCGACACATCCGCTACCGTTTTCCCACACGTCTGCGATGTGCCCGTATGGACACCGCACTCGTCATCGGCGGCACGCGATTCATCGGCCGTCACCTTGTCTCGGACCTGCTGGAGCACGACTACAACGTCACCCTTCTCAACCGCGGCACCCGCGAGAACCCGTTCGCGGACGACGACCGCGTCGACCACATCGAGGGCGACCGCACCAACGACTCCGCACTCGAGGCCGCCGCCGCAACCACCGACCCCGATGCTGTCTTCGACTGCGTCGCCTACTATCCGAAGGACGTGCAGGCAGCCACCCGCATCTTCGCCGACTGCGAAGCCTACGTCTACATTTCCAGCGGCGCAGCCTACGGCCGCGAGGAGATTCCCAAGCGCGAGAACGAGACACCACTCGAGTCCTGCTCGCCTGAAGAGGCGACCGACGACTCGGACGCGACTTACGGCAAGCGCAAGGCGGCGGGCGACCGCGCCATCGAGGCAGCCGCGAACCGCGGCGTGAACGCCATGTCTGTCCGCCCGTGTATCGTCTACGGGCCCGACGACTACACCGAACGGCTCGATTTCTGGATCGACCGGGTGAACCAGCACGACCGCGTCGTGGTACCGGGCGACGGCACCAACGTCTGGCACCGCGCCTACGTCGAGGACGTCGCGAGCGCGCTCCGTATCGTCGCCGAGCGCGGCGAGGCCGGCGAGGCGTACAACGTCGGCGACCGGCAGCTCGTGACGCTCGACGAAATGGTCGATTTGATCGCCGATGCACTGGGGACCACCGTGGACGTCGTCCACGCCGGCCCGCGCGAACTCGCCGCCGGTGAGATCGGCCCCACCGACTACCCGCTCTACCGCGAGTATCCCCACGTACTGTCGACGGCGAAACTCGCTGCCCTCGGCTGGGAGTCGACACCACTCGAGTCGGCCATGGAACAGTCGGTCGAAGACCATCTCGAGAGTGACCGTGACGGACGGGAGCAGGGGCCGGATCGGGAGGCGGAGGAGCGCGTGCTGGGGATACTCGAGACGCTCTGATCTCCAGTTCTATTCGGCTGGTTTTGACGGATTTTCGATGAAAAAGCCAGCGCAAGCGTTCGCGGGTGAGCAGCCACAGTTGTGAGTACCGCCCCGTTCCCCTGACAGCGAGACAGTGTCGAGGAAAAACACGTATATCCCGGGGGTGACTCAGTCCACCTATGTTCGAGAAGTCGACGTGGATTCGGCTCCCCCGAAACGTCGTCGTCGGTCACGGCGTCCGGTCGTCGGTCGTCGAGGTCGTCGACGACCTGCACCTTCAGGGACGGCCGTTGCTGGTGACGAGTCCGACGCCGCGACAGGTCGCCGCGGAACCGGTCGCCGCCGATTTCGAGGCGGCCGGCATCGACCCCGCGATCGTCACGATCGAATCCGCGACGTTCGACTCGGTCGAAACCGTCATCGAAACCGCCGAGGCGGAGGAGGTCTCCTACCTCATCGGCGTCGGCGGCGGCAAGGCCATCGACATCGCGAAGATGGCGAGCGACCACCTCGAGATGGGCTTTCTCTCGGTGCCGACGGCGGCGAGCCACGACGGCGTCATCAGCAATCGCGGCTCCGTCCCTGACGGTGACACCCGCCACAGCGTGGCAGCCGAGCCGCCGCTCGCGGTCGTCGCCGACACCGAAATCCTGGCCGAGGCTCCCTGGGAGCTGACGACCGCCGGCTGTGCGGACATCATTTCGAACTACACCGCCGTGATGGACTGGCGGCTCGCAAACCGGCTCAAGAACGTCGAGTACTCCGAGTACGCCGCCGCGCTCTCGGAAATGACGGCCGAAATTCTCGTGGACAACGCCGACCTCATCCGGCCGGGACTCGAGGAGTCCGCCTGGGTCGTCACGAAGGCGCTCATGTCCTCGGGCGTCGCGATGAGTATCGCCGACTCCTCGCGACCGGCAAGCGGCGCGGAGCACCTCTTTTCCCACCAGCTCGACCGGATCGCGCCCGGCGAGGCGCTGCACGGTCACCAGGTCGGCGTCGGCTCGATCATGACGGCCTACCTGCACGGCGGCGAGCGCGGGATCTGGCGGGACATCCGCGACGCGCTCGCGAGCATCGACGCACCGACGACCGCAGCGGAACTCGATATCGACGACGAGACGGTGATCGAGGCGTTGACGACCTGCCACGAGATTCGCGACCGCTATACGATTCTGGGTGACGGAATGGACGAGCAGGCGGCTCGCGAGGTTGCGACGAAGACGGGCGTCATCAACTGATTGGTTCCCTTCTCGAGGTTTTAGCCCGCACTAGCGCTGAAACCGCTGCGTCCCGAGCAGCGACATCGCGAGCGCGACGATGCCACCGATCGCCAGATGCGCCCAGTACGTCGTCAGCCGGTAGAGGATCGCTCCTGCCGTCGCGACGTCAGCCGGAACGCCAGCCGTGGCGACGAGCAAACTCGCCAGCACGACCTCGATGCCGCCACTCCCGCCGGGCAACGGCACGACGCCGCCGAACGACGCCAGCGGCGCACAGACGAACACCAGCGCCAGCGGCACGTCGACGCCCAGCGCGACCAGCCCGAAATACAGCGGCACCGCGTTGAACACCCAGCTCACGACCGCGATTCCGAACGCCGCGACGAGCGTCCGCGGTGACGCCTGAATCGCTTCTAGCGTCCCGAAAAAGCCGTCAATCCGGCTCGTCAGCGCCCCCTCCAACTGCGTCAGCCGCGAGAACGGGAGCTTCCCGACGAGGGTTTCCGCGTGGGCGGCCAACTCGAGTGCCACCTGTCTCGCGACCCCGCGGTGGAAGACGATGACGACGACGCCTGCCGTGAGGAGTCCACCGCCACCGAGGACGGCGAGGCTGGCACCGATGGAGTCGAGCGAGCCGTCGCCGGTGAGGACGAAGATGGCTGCGCCGAGGCCAGCGATGACGAGGCTGCCGATGACGTTGAACCCTTCCGCGGCGGCGACGGCGGCCAGGTTGTCCTCGAACTCGGAGTCGGAGTTGTTCGCGAGCAGGTAGGCGGTGACGGGGGTGCCGGTCGAGCGGCCCCAGGGGAGCGCGCTGCGAGCGAAGTAGCCCGAGAGGTAGGCAGTTGCGAAGGCAGTGCCGCGGGCCGCGCCCTCGACGGGTGCGAGGAGTCGTTTGACGAGCAGTCCTCGGAGTGCGAGCATGCCGAGGCCGGTGAGAAGGGCAGCGGTGAGCGCGGCGGGGTGGGCCGCTCGGACGTTGTCGAGGACGGCGTCCCAGCCGACGCCGTAGACGAAGAGCCCGATGACTACAACGGCCACTGTAAGCCCGCCGACCGCCCGCCGCCAGTGCATACCATCGGTACGCGCCTGCAGCGGGTTAACGCCAGTGAATCGGAAACGCTGGCCGTTTGTTAGTGTGCAGACGTGTTCTCAGCTGTACGGGCTGGCGCCTCAGATACGTCCTCGACTGCGAACGGGCTGGCGCTCAAACGTGCTCGTCGAGGAAGTCCGCAATTTCCGAGTAGGCCTCGATACGGTTCTCGAGCTTCGAGAAGCCGTGGCCCTCGTCGTCGAAGATAAGCTTGCGGACCGGTACGCCCTGTTCGCCAGCCTCGTCGGCGATCTGTTCTGCCTCACCGACCGGCACGCGCGGGTCGTTCTCGCCGTGGAGGACGAACAGCGGCGCCTCGATCTGCTCGACGTTATTGATCGGTGAGATTTCCTCCAGGAACTCCCGGTCCTCCGCGAGCGAGCCGTACTCTGCCTCGCGCAGTTCGCGTCGCCAGTCGCCGGTGTTCTCGAGGAAGGTGACGAAGTTGGCGATGCCGACGATATCGATGCCGGCCGCCCAGAGCTCTGGGTACTCGGTCAGCGAGGCGAGCACCATGAAGCCGCCGTAGGAGCCGCCCTTCGCGACGATGCGGTCGGGGTCGACGGCCGGGTGGTCCTGGAGCCACTCCACGCAGGCTTCGATATCCGCGACGGAGTCCATCCGCTTTTCGACGTCGTCGAGTGCGGCGTAGTCTGCGCCGTAGCCTGCCGAGCCGCGGACGTTCGGTTCGAAGTAGCCGTAGCCCCGGTCGAGGAAGTACTGCTTAACGCTGGAGAAAGAGGGGCGGCGCTGGCTCTCGGGGCCGCCGTGGATGTCGACGATGACCGGCGCGCCGTCGTCGCTGCCAGCCTCGGCTTCCCTCTTCCCGTCCGGTAGCGTGAGGAACCCGGGAATCTCCAGCCCGTCGAAGCTCTCGATGTGGACCAGCTCGGACTCGTCGAACGTCTCCCGAGGAATCCCAGCCGTCGGCGCGCTGGTCCAGCGCTCGGCCTCGCCGGCCTCGATATCGACCACAAAGACGTTCGTGTTGACTGTGTCGCCGGTGGTTGACAGCGCAAAGCGCTCCGCATCGTCGTCGAAGCTTACGCCGCCGGAAACCCCTCCCGGCAGATCTGGTTCGGGGAACTCCTCGAATTCTGTGGGCTCATCCGAATCGAACTCGCCGACAGTCAACTCGGTGTAGCCCTCCACGTTCTGCGAGTAGACGAACCGCCCCGTCTCGTCGTCCAGCGCAATGCCGTCGACGTTCCACTCGTCAGCGACGACGGACTCGAGTCCCCCCGTCTCCAGATCGAGGTAGGCCAGATCGAGGGTGTCGGTGTCGCCCTGATCGGTGACGAGGTAGATGCCCTCGCCGTCGGGTGCCCAGCTGGCGCTCTGGTAGCGGACATCGCCCTCGTGAGGGGTGAGGTGCTCGAGTGTTGGCTCCTCGGATTCGAGGTCGAGTACGTACAGATCCTGATCGAAGTTGGAGTAGGCCTGGGAGACGAGCAGGCGGGAGTCGTCGGGGCTCCACCCGGACAGCGAGAGCCAGCCGTCGCCCTCGTAGACGAGTTCCGCCTCGTCGCCCGTCTCATCCCGGTCCTGTACGTAGACGTCGAAGACGGCCTCGTCGCGGCGGTTCGAGGTGAACGCGAACCGCTCACCGTCGTGGCTCCAGCCGCCCCAGCGGTGTTTGGCGTCGGGCATCGCCGTCACGTTCTCGATTGTCCCGGTCTCTGCGTCGAGTCGGAATAGCTGGGCGCGCTCGTTGCCGCCCTCGTCCATGCCGAACATCAGTTCCCGACGCTCGGGCGACCAGGAGGCGAACGTCACCCGTTCGTCGGCGAACGTCCGTTGCTCGGGCCACTCGCGGGGTCCGGTAAGCGTCCAGACCTGCGGTGTCCCAGTCGTGTCCATCAGGAACGAGAGTTCGTCGCCGTCCGGGCCGAACGAGGCCCCGTAGGCGCTGCGAACGTTGAGATAGCGTTCGATTTCGTACGCTGCCATACCAGACGCTGTGGCGTGGTGGCCCGGTAGTCGTTTGGGTTGCGGCGAGGCCGCCAGCCAGTAGTCCGGGACTACTTGTTCGGGTACCGTCCTGTCGGCCGTCTCGTTTGCTGGTCGCGCTGGCTGTCGGTCCACGATTGTGACGAAATTCGGCTTGATTCCACTCAGACGGCGTTGGAGTTCGTTACCAGCGATCGCTCCGTCGGAGCGGCGATCATGGGAAACCGACAACGATCTTTCTCAGGGGCAAAACTCGGCTTGATTCTGGCCACCGTAGCGGCAATTGCTGCGCTTAACAAAGGCCACTCGGCCCGTTCGTCCTCCCGATGACAGCCGACGGTACGGATGGCTCGGACCGCGCGGACCGCGCGGATCGCGCTGAGAGCGACACATCCTCCGAAACACCCGCTGCACCTTCGGACTCTCCCGCTCCCTCTACTGCCACCGCAGCCTCGAACCCACCGGACGCTCGCAACGGCGGCACCGCCATCGTCTTCGTCACAATCATTATCGTCCTCGCCGCCTTCGGCACCACCGTCGCTATCGTCGGCCCCGAACTGGTGGGCGGCGACACCGACACTGACACTGACACTGACGCCACCGCAGACACTGGCGGCGACCTCCTCGAGTCCACCGACAGTGCCGATGACGGGAGCGCGGTGGTCAACGAATCGGAATCGGAGACAGAGTCGGAATCAGAGTCCGAGTCAGACACACCGTCGGAGCCAGCGTCTGAGGCTGATTCGGACCCGGGTTCGGAAACAGACACTGGCGCACAGACGAGTGAGAACGAGACGGCGACTGACGGTGCCGACGGAGAGGAAGGAGATGAGGACGCCGCTGGTGCTAGCGGCAACGAAAGCGAGAGCGACAGCGGCGCGAATCAAACTGAGACTGCACCGGACACGGACACCGAACCAGAGAGCGGTCCAGCGGACGAACAGAGCGAGGACAACGAGATCGACGATGACGACGGCAGCATCTTCGACGGTCTCGACTCGTTCTTCGAGGAACGGTTTGGCGGTATTGGTGGTGATGACGATGATGGCGATGATGGCGACGGTGAACCGATCGAAACGAACGGAACAGACGAGTAGCGGAGTAACGATCGACTGACCAACGAACCCGCTGTTCGACCGTCGCTCCCGACACCAGGTAGTATCGATTGAGCCTGGAGTAATGATGGATAGCGCCCGGGAGAACGAGTGTCTCCACTGTGAAACTGGAGTTGCGTCCGCGCGGCCGGCTTCCAGTCTAGTGTTTCGTTCCCGCTAGTGGCGCTGAAACGGTTCAACACCCACGGAGAAACGGTTACACCGAACGAAATCACGATTTTCCCAGATCTTTATTTCTGAATGGAATCTGGGAATATAGTGTGCAGACAGCCCTGTTTTCCTGACGGCCATTACGATCGTGTCTGGTGAGCATAACAAAGAACACCTCTGTCAAGTGCTACCGTCGAGGGCCGCGTTGATGAGAGACACAGACACTCAGAAAGCAGATGGACGCATAGGGCGAACAGACACGCGGAAACGCCTCTTGGCGGGATTGCTCACGATCGTCGTGGTTGTCGGCCTCACCGTCGCAAGCGTCGGTGGGGCAGCAGCAGTCGGGGCACAAGACGACGAACCGGTAGACACTGCTCCCGGTGACGAACTCCTCGTCACAGAAGACTGTGAGGACGAACCACACATCACCGTCGAGAATCCGACGGAGAGCGATACTGAGTTGACGATGACCTGGACTGCCGAGTACGATCAGTTCCAGGTCCAGACACAGGGACAGCTCCTGACGAACCTCCAGACTGAAAGTACCGCTACCGACGACGGTCAGGAGACCACCCACTCACTGACCGTGACGGTGCCAGCGACCGACAACGTCACGTTCGTCGGCCTCGCCGACGACACCTACGAGTTCGTCGCCACCGCGGATGGCGAGGATGTCGCCCTCGATGAAGACGAAGTCGAACTCGAGTGCGACAGTGACGTGGACACGGCAGAGCTGTCACTCGATGAGCTCGTGGACCGGTACGGACCGAACGTCGTGCTGGTGTCGTTCGTGATGGACGATGTTGACGAGACGCCGGTCGATGACGACCCGATCGATGAGCCGGAGAAAGACGATGATGAACCGGTTGAGGAGCCTGAAAAGGACGAGAAGGATGACGATGCACCGGAGAAAGACGATGAGCCGGTAGATGCACCGGAAAAGGATGAGGAGCCAGTGGATGAGGAACCGGTGAAAGATGACGACGCACCGGTTGAAGAGCCTGAAAAGGACGAGAAGGATGACGACGCACCGGCGAAAGATGATGAACCGGTGAAGGATGAGGTGCCAGTTGACGAGAAGGATGACGATGCACCGGTTGAGAAGCCTGACGAGGACAAGAAAGATGAGAAAGACGAGAAGCCAGTCATAGACGATGAGAAGCCCGTAACAGACGACGAGAAGCAGGTCGACAAGGTCGACAAACCTGAGAAAGAAGAGCCGGTGGATGAACCGAAGAAGGTGAAGGCGGCTGAACCGGTTGAAGAGACGGACGAGAAGCCAACAGATGAGGACCGTGTTGACGAGCAGGACAAAGAGGCAGAGAAGGCGGACAAGGCAGAGAAGGACGACAGGGACGACAAGGACGACAAGAAGGACGAGAAAGCAGACAAGAAGGACACCGAACCTCTCGACGTTGAAGACGAAGACGAGAAGGACGAAAAGGCAGAGAAAGCGGATGACAAGAAACACGACGACAAGAAAGACGAGAGGAAAGCCGACAAGGACGAGCCTGAGGCAGCGGAGCTAGAGGAACCGGACGAGAAAGACGAGAAGGACAAGAAAGACGACAGAAAGGACGACAAGCACCACGAGAAGAAAGATAAGAAAGACGAGGAGGACAAGAAAGACAAGAAAGAGGACGAAGAGGAAGCTGACGTACTCGATGTCAAAGAAGACGAGGAGAAGGACAAGAAAGACACGAAGGACAAAAAGTACGAGAAAGACGACAAGGACGAGGGTGACGCCCTCGACGTTGAAGAAGACGACGAGAAGGACAAGAAGCACGACGACAGGAAGGACAAGAAAGACCGAGACGAACCAACGGATGACGCCGCAGCGTTCGAAACCGACGACAAAAAGAAGGCTGACGCGGGACACCAGGCCAGCGGTCCGTCGTCGATGGTTGACCAGTTCTCAGACGAGATCGAACTCGCGAACGAACTGTTCGACTGACGCAGTGATGGCCAACTGACGGCAACCGTCCGCAACCGGTGAGCGCCAACTCGCCGGTCATTATGCGGTTCTTCTCGATGGAGCCAACAGGAGACAGGCTCTACTGCGGGCGACTTACTCGGAACTCACCGCACGAAAGAAGTGACTTTTTATCCCATCCCTGCGTGGCGATGCCATATGCGAGTCGCGTTCGTCTCCGCTGAAACGGGTTTCCACCGCGATACCGAGACGAACCGACGATTGCAGAGCGTTCTCGAACTACTCGACGACGCCGGCCACGACGTCCACGTCTACTGTACGCAGTTCTGGGACGGCGAACACGCAACGTTCGAACGCGAGGGAATCACGTACCACGGCGTTTCCGTCGAACTCGAGGCCACCGCCTCGTTTCTCGTCCGGTTGCCGTACGTCCTCGCCCGTGCGCGTCCCGATATCGTCCACGTCAGCGCACAGCGACCGGGACAGGTCATCGCGGCCAGTCTCGGTGCGACGCTGGCCAGAGCGCCCGTGGTCGCCGAGTGGTACGGCATGGACGGCGTCCCAACTGATCGATGGCGCAAACTCGCCGCCCGATCCGTCGACCGAAACCTCGTCCCCTCCGAACTCGTCGCGACCTGGGTTCGCGAACTCGGCGTCAGCGAGCAGGCGGTCGATCCGATCGCGAATCCGATCAATGTCGAACAGATACGTGAAGTCCAGCCTGGCGAACGGGCCGATGTTATCTACGCCCGCCGCCTCGACGAGGGGGCGAACCTCGAGAGCCTGTTGCTCGCGCTCGCCGAACATCGTGACCGCGACTGGCAGGCAACCGTCATCGGCGACGGCCCCGAGCGCGAGGCGTACGAACGACTCGCGAGCGACCTCCGTATCGAAGACCGTGTCACGTTCGCCGGCGACCGCTCACTCGAGGAGCGAATCGCCGCCTACCGCGGCGCACACGTCTTCGCACAGACTGCCGAATACTGCGTTTTCCCGACCGAGATGCTCTGGGCGCTCGCCGCCGGCTGCGTCGGCGTCGTCGAGTACCACGCCGACTCGAGTGCCCACGAACTCGTCGAGGGCTGGGATCGGGGCTTCCGGACGACGAGCGAAGATGAACTCAGCGACACGATTATCGAGGCGGGGGGACTCGAGTACCGCGATCTCGATGACGAGTTCGACGAGTACGATCGGGCGGAGATTCGGGACCGGTATCTGACGACGTATCGGGCGCTGCAGGATGCGTCGGGACTGTTGTAGCGGTCTGAGCGCACTCTTTGGAGGGCAGCCCGGGACGAAGTAGCCAGCGACTGAACAGACGCCCAGGCAAACAGGTATTTAATCGTCTACTGAGTGCCCTCGGTATGGACGATGCTGGGAGCGCAGATGGCAGTGAGGGCGGCCAGGCGGATACTGATTCTACCACTGACAGTGAGACGACCGATACCGACAGCAACACCGACACCGACACGACCACCAACTCACAGCCGAACTGTGACTTCTGCCAGATAAGCGACGGTGCTGAACCCGCGGCAATCCTCTACGAAGACGACCGAACAATCGCATTTCTCGACCGGCGACCCGCAGTCCGCGGACACACAGTAATCGCACCGCGCACGCACGACGAAGAACTGCTGCTCATGGACGAGACGGAAACCGCCGCCGTCTTCGACACGGTCCACACCGTCGCGACGGCACTCGAGTCCACCCTGGAGCCGGACGGCTTCAGCGTCTTCCACACGAGCGGCCCGCTGGTCGGAACGGTCGATCACGCGCACGTTCATCTGGTGCCGCGGTTCGAGGACGACAGCGTGGGCCTCTCGCTAGCTCGCCGGGAACTCGAGTCGGCGGACGCAGAAGCGATCGTCGCGGCGGTTCGAGAAAAACTGTAATCGGTTGTGCAGTTTGGCTCTATTGAAACCTTTTGACGCTGGCATGTTTCAGTAGCCGTGCTGAATACACAGCACGAATGTATCACAGTTCAGTGGCCAATGGGCGAAGAGTGGAACTCACTTTACAATCGCTCTTGTTCCGCATCAAATGGTCGTGCTCGGACACAGAGTGTATCTGGTTCCTTCAGCGCTCTCTCGTACCGGTCTGGGTTACACTCTCGGTAGTCTTCCTGCGGAGTTATCTCTCGAAACTCATCGAGCCGAAATCCGCTCTCCGAGAGGGAGTTGACAATCTCACTTATCGGTCTGTGATACTGTTCGACGGTGGCGCCTGTATCACCCCATTCGAGCGTGTACGAATCGATGTCGTAGTAACTCGCCAACTCATCTCGGTGCCGTCGGTACCGGCGTACCGGGTGAATAGCCGTGAATACGAAGGTGCCGTCGGTAGTGAGAATTCTCCGGAACTCTTCAAACACCGGTCTCCAGTGTTCGATATGACCCAAGACAAGGTTAGAAAACACGAGGTCGAATTCAGATTGGGCTGTGAACTCTAACGGGTTGGTGAGGTCTGTACAGTGAAAATCTGCTCGATGGCCTAATCTACTTTTGGCGATTGCGATCGCTCGAGAACTCGCATCAACACCGACAACTTCGGCACCGTGTTCGAGGAACCATTCGGTGTAATCGCCGATTCCACAACCGGCATCGAAAACCCGCTTTCTTGCGACATCCGGCAACAACGGCCGAACCCCTGGCCAAACGTAGTGTCGCTGGTAGTCGCTCTCTCCCCAAGGACTCGTTCCAACCCTGTCTTTATTTTCTGCTAATAGGTTATAGCCTTCAACAGTTGGATTCGCCTTCGGTTTATCATCACTCATTCTTCACGTACCTTAACGACATATCAGTTGATATACTTTCACCGGGTCAACATATCTCCGACCGGTTCCTGATACGTTTTCAGACTCTCTTCACAACTGGATAGAATGCGTACACGATATAGATGTAGTCTCCTCCGAGTCGGTCGCGTTGTTTATGACAAGAATTAGGCAGTTCGTTTAGTATGTGTTGAACTCAGGACGTGTATCGGTCACAAGAACGCTTCAGCGTCATCACTTCAAGTAGGAACTAAAGATTAAGCCGTAAAGATAGAAAACTGTCGTTATGGACGTTATTGACCCTCGTGACTGCTACGAAGACCTTATCGAAAGACGTGTAGAGAAAGAGGTCGATGCGGAGGCCTTCGCAGCGCTCGAAGAAAACGAAGCGTTCAGTGCTGGGTGGGTGGTCTCGGCGGTCGTATTAGACGAGACGGGACGAGTTCTTCTGACCTACCACGGTGGTGACAGTGCGTGGCTCGCTCCCGGCGGGAGTGTGCAGCCCAGCGAGTCACTCCGTGAAGCCGTTATTCGAGAAGTTCATGAAGAAACAGAGGTTTCAATCACACCCGACCGCCCCCATGCCATCGTGGAGAATATCGTACGACACAATGGAAAATCACTCTCATTTCGGTTCGTGATGTTCTCGGCATGGGCGGAATCCACCGAAGTTGGGGACGAGTTAGGGGAACCCGGAGAGCCCATCGAAGAGGCAGACTGGTTCGATGACCTCCCCGCAGATGTCTTTGAGGAACCGCTCGTAGAACGAGTACTACAACGGTTGTAGCGGTGGTTTGATCGACAAGGCCGTACTTTTACTGCCCACCGAACGGCTGTTATACAACCACAGGTGCGAAACGAACAGCGACGGATTGCTGACTACATAGCGTGTATCTCGAACGTCAATTCTTGAAAAGTATGACACTATCTTTTTATTGCAATATGCGAAGAAACTGTACTCGTGACGCGTGACCTCGTCACTGATGCGAACGAAAACCTGCGGTGTGCTTTTGGCACACTGGCAGACGAAGTCCAATTCGGAAAAATTCGACAGTTCGGGCCACTTACAGCGGCCTGTGCCGTGGTTTCAGCACCACTTTTCAATCGAGTGTTCGTCTTCGACTCCCCGTCAAATGGTGATCTTTCGGCGGCAGTCGCATGGATGTCCGAACTGGACGTACCGTTCTGGGTCACTGTAGTCGAACCCGCGGTTGAGGAAGTCAGACCCTATCGTGCCGACCTCGATCTCGTAAAAGCCATCGAGCAACCTGGGATGGCGATGGAATCGCTTGACGAGATACCACCTCCCAGCTCGGTCGCCGATATCGTTGAGGTGACCGACCCGGACGAACGTGACGAGTTCAGCAGAGTTACGGCGTCGGCCTTCGAGTGGCCGCTGGACGCCGCAGAGCGGATCGATCGGGCTGCGCTGGCGGCCGACGATATGCGCTTGTTTCTCGGTAGAGTGGACGGACACCCCGCTGCTAGTGGGCTCTTGATACGGAGTGGGGACGTGGCCGGCGTCTACTCGATAAGCGTGGTCGAGGAGTTCCGCCGACGGGGGATCGGGGAAGCAATGACTCGGAAGGTGCTCCGTGCTGGACGCGAGGCTGGCTGCCAGGTCGGAGTGTTACAATCGTCCGAGATGGGCTATCCAATCTACAAGCGGATGGGGTTCGAGACTGTCGTTACCTACCACCAGTTCGAACTAACCGGCTAATCGTACAGAGTGTGGATCGGTCACGGAATTCTGCTGGCTCCGTCGTTGGGTATAGACGAGACATTCAGCAACTGACCGTCACCTGCGTACCATTATCATTGAACGGCCGACTGTCCATCAGAGGAGTATGGCTATATGGTCTTAGCTAGTACTATTCAATTAGACAACTATATGGGACGGATCGAAACAATTCTGTTCGATCTCGATGATACATTGGTACGGTACAAGAGATCCCCCGGAGAGGTGTTACAGGCGTCCTTTAACTCCTTAGGAAGTGCTCCTCTATCTTTAAACAGCGAGAGAATCCCGCCGTGAACGGCGGGCGTGAATTGCGTCACTCAACTACCCAACCCACAGACAACTACATTGTGACCGATCTGTTCCCTGTACACTGCAACTTCAGCGACCCCCATCCGCCACTGATCGCTTACGTGTAGTGAGTGGATGGTTCAACGCTTTCAGTGTGAAACAAGCGGAGTCGCCGTGCTGTATTAATGCTCTGTATTCAGCAAACCGTTTGTATTAGCCGCCGAGCATTTCAACAGAGCCAGCAGCTTCACCCAAGCCCAGAATCCACGCAGAACCAGCTCAGAGCTCGAACTTCTCCGCAGCCGTCTCCATGTCCTTATCCCCGCGACCCGAGAGGTTCACCAGAATCGTCTCGTGCTCGCCGTCCTCCGCGAGTTGAATCGCGCGGGCGACGGCGTGGCTGGACTCGAGTGCCGGGATGATTCCCTCGGTCTCGCTCAGTTCGCGGAAGGCTGCGAGCGCCTCCTCGTCCGTGATTCCGGTGTACTCACAGCGGCCGACGGCGTTGAGCATGGCGTGTTCGGGGCCGACGCCGGGGTAGTCGAGGCCGGCAGAAACCGAGTGGACCTCGACATCGTCGTCGAGTACGCGCGTTTTCATGCCGTGGATGGTGTCGTCTTGCCCCTTCGCCAGCGGCGCGGCGTGGCGACTCGAGTCCGCCCCCTCGCCGCCACCCTCTGCGCCGTAGAAGTCGACAGAATCGTCGCGGAAGGCGTGAAAGAGCCCGATGGCGTTCGAGCCGCCACCGACGCAGGCGACTGCGGCGTCCGGGAAGTCGCCGGTTCGTGCCAGCTCCTGGAACTGCTCGCGGGCTTCCTCGCCGATGACGGACTGGAAGTCCCGAACCATTCGCGGGAACGGGTCCGGACCGACGACGCTGCCGACGAGATAGTGTGTGTCGTCGACGTTCGCGGCGAAGTCCTCGAGTGCGGCGTCGACGGCGTCGGCGAGCCCCTCTCCACCACGGGTGACCTCGTTGACCTCGGCACCCATCAGGCGCATCCGGAAGACGTTCATCGCCTGACGCTTGGCGTCCTTCTTGCCCATGTAGATCTCCGTCTCGAGGCCGAGCAGCGCGCCGACCATCGCGGTTGCGACGCCGTGCTGGCCCGCGCCGGTCTCGGCGATGAGTCGGTCGCGACCGGCGCGTTTCGCGAGCAGCGCCTGCCCGAGACAGTTGTTGATCTTGTGTGCGCCGCCGTGGAGCAGGTCCTCGCGCTTGAGGTAGATCGCAGCGCCGTAGCGTTCGCTCAGGTTCTTCGCGTGATACAGCGGCGTCGGCCGTCCGGCGAACGACTCGAGATGGTCGCGAAAGTCGGCCTGAAACTCGTCGGTCGATGCGACCTCGTCGTAGGCGGCTGCGAGCTGGTCGAGCGGTTCCTGCAGCGGCTCGGGGACGTAGCGCCCGCCGTAACCCTCGAACTCGCCTGGAGACTCTCGGTCGGTCATATATCCGGTGAGACGCCCTTCAGTGGCAAGTAAGTTCCGCGGCTGCAGTGGTGGGGTCGAGAGCGTCGCCACCGCCGCCGGCGTCGCGTGTCGCGTGTTGCGTGTCGCCTGCCGGCCGGTGTATTATCCGGGCCGCTGTGGTACGATAGCCGTCTCCGATGACGGCTGCCACTGCCGCCCGGCGCTCGACAACGCACCGACTCGAACCACGCAGACAGGTTGCCACTCGTCCCGATATCGTCGTCCAGCCCGGGGTGAGCCGACCGTGTCCCTGAGACTCTCCCGGCTGCTGGCGGGCGAAGGCTCGACGCCGCCGGGCCTGCCGAACTTCGACTCGACAACGGTGTTCGTCCGCGCGGCGGCAAGTGCGCTTCGCGGTGAGGAGTTTCCCGCACTGGGGATGTTTCCCTCGTGGCTGCTCCCCGTTGCAGCCCGGCTCAATTCACTGCCGCGGCGGGCTCGAACCGGGATCTACACCACCGGGGGCGCGAACGAGGGCGTCTCGCCGGTCGAACTGGGCAACGTCGACGTCGAGCGGTTCCGCCAGTGGGTTGTCGACCAGTACCCAGACCGCGGCTATCCCGCCGTCATCGTCGGCTCGAGCAACGGCGCAGCCGTCCACCTCGCCGCGCTGCTTGGCGTTCCCTGGCTTCCACAGACATTCCTCGTCCCCGTCTCGCGCTCGCTCCCACCCGACGCAATCCACGCGGATCTCGAGTGGGGTGCCGAGCACGCCGAGCCGTTCCTCGCGGCCAACCCGGACGTCTCCCTCCACCAGATGCACGATCCGAACCAGGACCGCCTGATGGTCAGCAAACTGGCCTACTTCCGGACGAAATCCCGCCGCCTCGGCGACGCCTACGAGGAGTTTATCGAGACGGTGCTAGCGTCCGACGGGACGATCATCACACTCGAGTGCGAGTACGATTGGCCGGCGGTCCGGATCGACGACCGCCACACGTACCAGGTCGGCGGTCTCGGCGGGCTCGACCCCGAGACGTACTACGAGGGCGACGAGGCGATTGCGGAGTTCCTCGAACAGCAGGGAGCGAACCGCGACCGGTGGTATACGCCGGAACCGGACGAGCGCGTTCCGGAGGCGGAGTGGGGCTTCGACCCAGCACTGGGCGAGGATATCGACCGCTTTGCGGGCGAAAACGGATACGACGTTCGACGGTTACAGTTCGATGAACCACACGAGCTGAGCCCCTTCGTCGCCGACCGGTACCGCGAGCGCTACGCCGAACTCGACCGACCGGTCGACCGGCTGTTCGTCCAGTCGTTCGCGCTGGTCGAGCCGTGGTGGACCCTTCGAACCGGCTCGATCCCCTACTGGACGCCGTTCAACACCGCACCCGACGCCGCCCAGTTAGACTCGTATCTGGACGGCGTCGAGCCGTACGACGAAATCTGGGCGACGCTGTTCGCCCACGGCGTCGACTCCGCTGGCCTGGGCTCGATCGATCGCTGGCGCTCCGTCCTCAGCCGGGCACGCGACCAGTACGGCTTCGTCGGCGTCGACGAGACCGAGTTCCCGTACGACATCGAAACGCACGTCCGGTACCATGAGGACCTTCCGGAGACGATTCGCGCCCGCTACGCCCACCCCGCGCCGATGACGTTCGACCGGTTCGATTCGATTGCCGACGACGCTGCGTCTGCGGCTGGACTCGAGTGGACCAAGCGGTGAACGCTTTCAGAGCCTCGAGGAAGACGTAGCGGCAGCGATTCCGACACAAAAACAGCGGCCCGGTTACTGTTCAACCGCAGCCGGTCTGTCCCTCGATCCGTCGGCCTGCTCATCGGGTTGGACCTCGGAATCAGACTCGTCGGACGACTCCTCGAGATACGTCGACGCACCGTGGCCCGAGATAAACTCCTTCGTTCGTTCGGCCTGCGGGTTCTCGAAGAACGTCCGTGCGTCGTTGGCCTCGACGAGTTCGCCGAGGTAGAGAAAGACCACGTCGTCGGCGAGTCGCCGCGCCTGATCCATACTGTGGGTGACCATGATGATCGTGTACTCCTCCTTGAGGGACTTGAGCGTCTCCTCGACCTGTTCGGCCGAGATGGGGTCGAGCGCGGAGGTGACCTCGTCACAGAGCAACACCTCCGGTTCGACGGCCAGCGAACGGGCGAGACAGAGCCGCTGGATCTGGCCCGTCGACAGCTCTGCGCCGGGCGTATCCAACCGGTCTTTCACCTCGTCCCAGAGGTTCACCTTCCGCAGGTAGCTCTCGACGATCTCGTCGAGTTCAGCACTGTCCTCGTAGTCGCCGTGGATCTTCACGCCGTAGGCGACGTTCTCATAGATCGACAGCGGGAGCGCGGTCGGCGTCTGTGGCACGTAGCCGATCCGCCGGCGGATCTCCGGGGCCGGCTCGTCGGTGTTGTAGATCGGCTGGTCGCCGAGGGAGACGTCGCCCTCGATTTCGACGTTTGGCTGGATCTCGTGGAGCCGGTTGAGCGACTTCAAGAGCGTCGACTTCCCACAGCCCGAGGGGCCGATGATGGCCGTCAACTGGTTCGACGGGAACTCGAGGGAGACGCTGTTCAACGCCTTGACGTCCTCGTTCCCGGTGTACGTTACGCTGAGTTCGTCCGTGGTGAGTGCTACGTTCGATGTCATGAGTGTCTCCCTCCCGGTGCGTATCGGGCGAACCGTCCCGCAAGTACCTTCGAGATGCCGATCAGCGCGAGCACGGCGACGATGAGCAGGAACGACGCCGCGTACGCCTGCGCTACCAGTTCGTCGTTCGGCGACGTCGCGTTCTCGTAGATGAGAATCGGCAGCGTCGTGGCGCCGTCCATCGGGCCGGCCGGCATGTTCGTGCTCCGTCCGGCGGTGAACAGCACGGTCGCCGCGTCGCCGATCCCGCGGGCGAAGCCCATGATGACGCCGGCGATGACGCCCGGAAGCGCCGAGCGCACGGTCATCTGTGCGGTTTCGAATCTGGTCGATCCGAGGCCGTAAGAGGCTTCCTTTACCGTATCCGGCGCGGACCGCAACGCCTCGTCGGTGTAGCGGGTCATGATCGGATACTGGAAGATCGCGATCGCGATGATCCCGAACAGCAGGCTCTGTCGGGCACCCGTGGCGAAGATGATGGTCAGTACGAAGACGCCGTAGACGATCGGCGGCGTCCCCCAGAGCACGTTGAGGAACATGTTCGTCAGGTCGGAGAACCGTTCGCTCGAGTAGTCGCTCTGGAGGTAGACCGCCGTCGAAACGGCGAGCGTCATGGAGACGATCGTCGCCGGGATCACGATGAAGATGCTCCCGACGATCGCGTGGAGGAACCCACCTTCAGCCCGGAGCATGTACTGGGTTCCGGGCGGTGTAACGACGATCGACGGGTTGGTGAGCAGAATGCGCGCCCCCCTGAAGATCGTCACGCCGACGACGAACAGCATGACGCTCACCACGAGCGCGGTCGCACCCCGTGCGAGGTAGCCGACAAGGCGCTGTTTGGCGTAGCGGTCCATCAGTACTGCCACCTCCGTTTGAGGCGGCGGCGGATCAACATGGCGCTGAAGTTGAACAGCCAGACGACGACGAGCAACATTACGCCGACGAAGATCAGCGCCGACTGGGTCAACGGCAGGCTCATCAGCTCACCGAAGTCGTTGACGATCAGCGTCGGCAGGGTCTGGCCCGTCGCGAACGGCGAGTCCGGGATCTGCGTCTGGCTCCCGATGAGCATCGCGGGCACGATCGTGGCACCGAAGACGCGGCCGAAACCGAGCAGCACGGCCGAGAAGATGCCCGGTCCCGCAGCCCGGAGCAACACCGTCCGGATCGTTTCCCACTTGGTCGCGCCGACGCCGAGGGAAGTTTCGCGCAGTTCGTCTGGCAGTGCCTCGAGCGACTCGACGGACAGCGAGATCATAAACGGCGTGACGATGATCGACATCACCAGGCTCACGGTGAAGATACCCTGGCCGGTGGCGCTCGAGCCGAAGGCCGGTGCCAGGTAGTTACCGACGAACGGGACCACGACGAGCAGGGCGACCAGCCCGAAGATAACGCTGGGAATGGCCGCGAGCACGTCGATGAACGTCCCGACGAGCGTCTTCATCCGTCCCTCGGCGTACTCGGCGAGGTAGATCGCCGTGAGGATCGCGATCGGCGTCCCCATCGCCATGGTGAGAATACTCACGTACACCGTCCCGACGATTGCAGGGAGGAACCCGAACTGGTTCTCTCCGGGGTTCCAGTTCGACGACGTTACCATCTGCGCGACCGAGAACTCCTGCAACAGCGGCAGGGACTGGTAGACCATCGTCACAACGATCAGCACGAAGATTCCGATCGCGAAGCAACCGGCGACCGTAAACCAGACGCTGCTGATCCGTTCGCGTCGCAGCCGCGTAGAGAGGCGACCTCGCGTCCGACTGGACTCGGTCGATTCCGTCGATTCCGCCATCGTTCAGCTCAGGGCCCCTCTTCGAGGTTCTGCTGGGCCTCCTCGAGGCGGTCGTCTTCGAGCGGGACGTAGCCGCTCTCGCTAACGTACTCCTGTCCGTCGGTCAGGACCCACTCGACGAAGTCGTAGGCCTCGTCCTCGAACTGGCCGTTCGAGGCGAGCCACATCTCCCGAGCCGGCGGCATCGGGTAGTTCCCCTCCTCGACGGCCGTGAGCATCTCGTCGCGGTTGTCGTAGAAGTCCTCCTCGTCGGAGAGCCCGTCGCCGTCCTGGTCGAGGGGGATGGGCCGGACGGGTCCCTCAAGTTGGCCGCTGTCGAGGTCGTAGACGTAGTTGATGTTGTTCAGCGAGATCGCGTTCTCGCCGCTGGCGATCGCATCCGCGACCGCCGAGTCGCCGTCGTGGTTGCCGTCCGAGAGGTTCTCGAGTTCGTTCTCGGAGTAGGCGTCGTCCTCGCCGCCGAGGAAGTCGCCCCACTGCTTGTATGCCGCCGAGGCGTCGGACCGACCGTAGACGGTGATCTCCTCGTCGACGTCGACATCGTCGTAGACGTCGCCCCAGTTCTCGACCTCCTTCGTGAAGATCGCCGCCATGTCCTCGCGGGTGAGCCCGCGTTCCTGGATTTCGTCGAAGATGGGGTTGTCCTCGTTGATGGTGCCGACGACCGTGTCGATGAGCATCGGGACGGCGAACAGTCCGCGATCGATCTCCTCCTCGAAGGGATCGCGGCCCATCATCGCGATGTCGACCTGATCCTCGAGGAGCTCGGAGACGCCGACGCCGGTTCCGCCGCCGCTGACGTCGAACGTCACGTCGTGTTCGTCGCCGTAGATATCCGCCCAGTTTTCGACCGCCATTCGCGGTCCGACGCCGCCCGAAATATTGACATCAGTGCTAGAACCGGAGAGACAGCCAGCCACCGCAGCAACCGATCCACTTCCGAAAAGCCCCAGTACAGAGCGTCGCGAATAGTCTCGTTCCATTCGTTGCCCTTTGTATGAGCCCGTCCCTTGTAGGAGCTCTCCACCCAGCAATTCTCCGCCATAGAACCCGATGGGTGCAATACTTGCGACAGCATGATTGTCACTCTCTCCCTCCGATCGGGGCCACATTTCGTCCGGTGACCAGGGGTAGTCGATGGCGACAGGAGACAACGATGGCACGTGCGCTCCATCCCCGGTTCGTGAGCGCTGCCGACCGCCGGTCCCGAACGCTCGTTTCGGGGGCCAGTGCTGCCCCTCACGGAGGCGATCTGCCGACATGTATCTTGCCGGATTCTCGAACGCGACTCCAACTGAGGGGTCGTGCTCCGTTCGCTCCGCTCAGAACAACAGGAGCAGCGTCGCGAGCGAGAGGACGCTGCTGACGGTGAACGCGACCAGAACGACGATGGCGGGTGTCAAGCCGGCGGTACGGAGGTCGCTGAGCCGGATCTCGGCTCCGAGGCCGACGAACGCCAGGACGAACAGCCAGCTGTAGGCGTTCTCGATCGAAGTGAGCTGGGCTGCGGAAAGGGTGCCCGTACTCGCGACGAGGGCGAGCGCGAGGAAGCCGAGCACGAACTTCGGGAACTCGTCCCAGAGCGTGCGGAGAGCGGGTCGTTCGCCTCCGGATCCCCGGGCGTAGTAGCTCGCGTACGCGAGGACGACGGCGCCGATCAGAGCGTTTCGCGAGAGCTTCGCCATCGTCGCCCACTGGCCGGCGACCTCGGAGTGGGCGAATCCAACAGCGACAACAGGGCCAGTTGAGAACATACTGACGCCGGCCCACGTGCCAAACACCATCCCGGAAAGGTTCAGCAGGTCGCCGACGATCGGATAGACGACGATGGTGACCGCGTCGAACAGCAACACCGTCGCGGCCGCGTAGGCGATCTGTTCCTCGCGGGCCCGAATCGAACCAGCGACCGCGACGACCGCCGAGACGCCACAGATACTGGCTCCGGCCGCGAGCAGCGATCCCATTCGATCGGTCAGCCCGAACACGTTGCGCGCGAGGAGTTCGACGGCGAGCAGCGTCGTCGCGGCCACGCCGACCACGAGTAGAAGGACGTAGCCGCCGACCTCGAGGACGGTTTCGAGCGAGATTGACGCGCCCATGAGGACGATTCCGGCACCGAGCCACAGCTTGTGGGTCGCGATTCCGGGCTCGAGGCGCGACGGAACGCCGACCGTATTTGCGAGCAGAAATCCGAGCGCGATCGCGAGCAGCAGATGATTGCCGCCGATCGTATCGGCGAACAGCCGGGCAAGTACCGCGCCGAGGCAGAGTGCAGCGATCCCAAACAGTCGTGAAGCGCCAGCCATCCCGTCCGCTACCAGCTCCAGGGAATGTGCACGTCGAGCAGCGACACGAGCGCGACAACCGTCGCGCCGACCACGACGCTCTGCCAGTCCCGCTCGAGTGCACTCCAGCGCGAGCGCACCCCGGCGAGCGATGCCAGCCGAGACTCTTCGTTCATACTTCGGTTCGGTTCGCTGGCACACTTAACGCTTGCCGATTCCGTCATTGATATCGGAGATAGTTGCCACAATCTGTGACGAGACCGGTTGCGGGATGCGGACCTGCATGCACGCATCGAATTTCGTGACTCCCGCCACTCTGGCTCACACCGACTGAAACTCGCGCCAGAGCGCCGCTGCAACCGTAAAGTCACTGACTGCTGCGTACCCGCGCTTGACGTACGGCTCTCCCGTCTCCCTGTAGAGTTCGAGAAACGTCCCGACCGGCGCGAGACAGCGCTCGACCCGCTCGACCTCTTGCACTGCGCGGTCCTCGAAACCGTACCGACGCAGGCCAACCGCGTAGGCGAAGCTGTTCCAGGGCCAGATCTGGGTGTGGTAGTCCCGATGCAGCAGAAAAAACGGATGTACCTCCCGCGGTGAAAACGACGCCTCGCGCAACCGGAGCCCGTTCGGCGTCTCGAGTACCCCCAGCGAATCCGCAATCGTCTCCGCCACCGACGGCTCGACGAGCCCGAAGTAGAGCGCGGGCACGTTCGCGTCACAAGCGAGCACCGACGACCCCCGGCGTTCGTCGAAGTACGAGCCGTTCCACAGCCGTCCGAGCCCCTCGCGGAACGCCGCCGAATGCCCGGTGAACACCGTCTCGATCCCGCGGGACTCCAGTACCGCTGTCGCTGCGAGCAACATCGCGGTGTTGTAGGCTTCCCGCGGCGCGGCGGCCGAATCCCACCACGAACTGCCAGCACCGGTGACGAGACCGAGCTCCGAATCGACGAATTTCCGGTCGTGGAGGGCGGCCAGTGTGGCGATCGATTCAGCATGGTACTCGAGTCGGTCTGCTGTGGCGAGCAAGAGCACGAGTGCGGGGAACGTGTCGACGCCTTCGGCGGGCGTCGCGGCGTGGGAGTCGGTGCCAGTGTGAAAGTCGGTGTAGAAGACGTCCGAGAGCTGAGAGACGAGCCAGTCACCGGTTTTGGCGGCGGTGTCGCGGTAGCCGGCGGCGACCAGCCCGCGAGCGGCAAAACAGAGGTCTCGCGGCCAGATGCCGTGAAAGTGGCCGCCGGATTCGACGCCACCTGTGGCCCGTTCTGCGAGGATCGTTTCGGCGGCCTGCTCGAGTGAGCCGTGGTCGGCGTAGCCGTGTCGGCGAACGCGGGCGTAGTGTGCGAGACGACGCCGGAGCTCGCGGCTGTAGTATCGCGTCGCCGAGAGTGTTCCCATGTTCAGGCACTCGAGTGGTTGCTCTCGTCTTCGTCGTCAGCCTCACTCTCGCCCCCGTCTTCACCCTCGCTTTCGCTTGCAGTGTCGCTCTCGTCGTCGTCCGCCCCGGAGTCGGCACCGATTCCGCCTTCGTCACCCTCGTCAGTGTTACCCACCTGGTCGTCCGACAGATCCTCACTCGGCGTTGTCTCCGGCTCTGTCCCTTCGGTCTGGGCGGGCTCTGCCTGCGTCGGATCCGGGCCCGTTGCCTCTGAGGCTTCGCTCATCGTCGCCGATTCGGAGACGTCGATTTCGACTCCCTCGTTCTCCGTTTCGGAACGCCGTGGATCGCCGTCTTCACCGTCGAGGCTCGGTTTCGATCGCGGTTCCGAGTCGTCGGTGACGAACTCGATCGGAGAGGATGCAGCGGAACTGTCTCCTGGATCGCTCTCGTCGGCGAACGATTCGAGATCCGTCTGTTCCGAAGCGCCCTCCTGGCGCTTCGAGAGGCCGTACTTGAGCAGGCCGACGCCGGCGGCACCGATCGGAATCGATCGAAGTTGGCCGCGAAGGAGCGCGCGAACGGCGGAAAGAACCAGAACCCCGCCACCGACCAGCGGGAGTGTTCCCGGTTTGGAACTCGCGTCGGGCGTCATCGCTCCGGCGGTTCCGTGTCCGTACCCGCTCGAGTCGTCGTCCCGATTCTGATCTCGACCGTGATCGGAGGGAGTGTGTGCTGTCATCGATACGATGTACCCGTCCCGGACGGTTGAAGGTTGGACCGGCAGATGACTACACTCGCGACCGTCGGCAACGAATCCAGCGGATCGTGACTCGATTCGATGCCGGAACAACAGGATTTCAAGACAACATAGTGACAGGACGAAAGAGTCACAGGATAAAATAGTGACAGGACGGCAGCACGACAACAGCGAAGTGACACCGGATGGACGACTCAAGCACCACCAGACCGCCAAAGCTGCTCCCGCGACCCGCTATGACTCCCAGTCGAACCGCTCCGGATCCCGCGCTGCAAGCGCCGTCCGGACCGCAGCGACGTTCTCCAGCACATCGTGGACCCGGATGAGATCCGCACCCCGATCCGCCGCAAGCGCGCTCGCCGCAACCGTTGCGTCACGCCGCTCGTCCGGCCCCTGGCCAACGTGCGCGAACATCGACTTGTGCGAGTGGCCGACGAGCACCGGATAGCCGAGCGCGCGGAACTCCTCGAGTCGGTCCAGAATCTCGAACGACTCCGCCGCCGACTTTCCGAAGCCGATTCCCGGATCGACGACGATTTTCTCCGGGTCGACGCCCGCCTTCTCGGCGAGCAACAGCCGCTCTGACAGCTGATCGATCACGTCCTCGACGACATCGTCGTAGGTCACCTCACGGTCCGGGTCGACGATCGAATCGATGCTGTGCATCACGATCAGCCCCGCGTCGTGCTCGGCCGCGACGAAGCGCATTTCTGGATCCTCGAGTCCCGACACGTCGTTGATGATGTCTGCGCCGGCCTCGAGTGCGGCCTCGGCGACGACCGCCTTTCGCGTATCGATCGAGATAGCAACATCGAGGTCCGCGATACGCTCGATAACGGGAACGACGCGTTCGATTTCCTCCTCGACTGGCACCGGCTCTGCGCCGGGGCGGGTAGACTCCCCGCCGATGTCGATCACGTCCACGTCGGCCGCGACCATCGCCTCCGCGCGCTCGACGGCGTCCGCGAGTGCGTCGAACTCGCCGCCATCGTGGAAGCTGTCGGGGGTGACATTGAGGATGCCCATAACGGCGGTGCGGTCGGCCCAGGGTGGTGTCTCAGTGCTGGTGGCTGTGGGAGTAGCGGTCTCCGACGCTGGAGCCGCATTGGAGGTCGATTCGATACCCACGGTCTCACTAATCTCACGCGCAACCGTCTCGAGCCCGTCCTCGCGATCGACGGTCGACACCAGTTGCTCGAACTGCGCGAGTGTTCCCATCAACACGACATCGACGCGCTCACCGTGATCGTCGTCCGCCCCAGAGACGACACACTCGCCGCCGAGACGCACCAGTTCGGTCTGTAGTCGGCTCGCCTGCGAGGACTGCAGATTCGTCTTGACTACGCGGTGGAGCGCCTCACCGTCGAACCGGTCGACCTCGGCGTCGGAAACCTGTGCGGACTCGAGTGCATCCCGTGCGTCCGACCGGTCGCGGATTCGCTTGGTGATCCCGGTCGTCGTCCACCGCGAGCGGGCCTCGGCGACGGCGAACAGCGAGCCCGTGACGAGAATGCAGTCGTCGGGGCCGGCGTCGGCGAGCGCCTGCGAGAGCGCGTCCTGAACGCTCCGCGTCGTCTTCACGCGGGCTGTGCCGGCGTCGTCGAAGACAGTCGCGAGCACGTCGCGGTCCTCGGCACGGTCGAGTCCCGGCTCCGCCGTACGTACGGCGTCGGGTGTCGGTAGCGCCGCGGCCATCTCGCGGTGGTCCTTGTCGTGCATCGCACCGAAGACGAGGTGGAGCTCGTCGAACTCGTACGTTCCGAGCGTGGCGGCGAGTTGCTCGCAGGCACCGGGATTGTGCGCGCCGTCGAGGACGACGAGCGGTTCGGTCCCCATCACCTCGAAGCGACCCGGCCAGTGAGCGTTTCGCAGCCCGCGTGCGAGTTCGTCGGTCGACACGTCGGCGACCTGGCGTGCGAGCGCGGCGGCGATGCCGGCGTTTTCGGCCTGATGGGTACCTGGCAGCGGGATCTGCGTCGAGACGGACCAGTCGTCGGCGTCAATGGAGACGGCGGCTTCAGTGTGGTTCGCACGCCCGCCGTACTCGACGCGCACATCCGGTGTCGTCGCCTCGTCGTCACCGCCCGCTCCCTGCCCCCCACCCCTCGTTCCAACTGTAACGACCTCGCCTGCAACTTCGCGAATGGACTCGAGTACCGGCCCGGTGACGCCCGTAACGAGCGGTGCGTCCGCGGGCGCGACGTGAGCCTTGTCGCGGGCGATTTCGGCTTCCGTCTCGCCCAGAATGCCGGTGTGTTCAAGCGTCACGCTCGTGACCGCGCTCGCGACGGGATCGACGACGCTGGTTGCGTCGTACCGGCCGCCGATGCCGACCTCGAGGACGGCCACGTCGACGTTCTCGCGGCCGAACTGCCAGATCGCCATCGCGGTCATCGCCTCGAAGAACGTCGGCGAGTTTCCGTCGGCGGCCTGCTCCGTCAGGTAGTCGTGGACCGATTCGACGTACGCACAGACTGCCGAGCGGGGAATCTTCCGGCCGTCGACCCGGACGCGCTCGCGGAGGTCCTCCAGGTGGGGAGAGGTGTAGAGTCCGACCGAGAGTCCCGCCTCGCGAAGCGTCTGTTCGACCATCCGCGCCGTACTGCCCTTCCCGTTCGAGCCGGCGACCTGCACGAACGCGACGTCCTCGTGTGGATCGTCGAGGGTTGCAAGTAGCTGCGCCGTCGACGCCGTCCCCGGCTTCGGTCGAAAGCGCCGCAAGCCGAAGAGAACGTCCGCCGCCTCGTGATACTCCATATCCGAACCACAGAGCCAGTCCGCTTTAGGGTGTCGGACTCGGCCCCGATTCGACCGACTGGATGCCGGTCTCTCCACTCGTTTCCCTCATGCCGACTGGCGATTTGCGAACCGACCACCGTCCCAGCCACCGAGCTTCGCGCGCAACCAGTACTCGACCGCCGCGGCGACGAGCAACACGAGTGCGTACGGCCCGAACAGAAGGATGTGGACGGGGCTGTCTGTGGTGACGAACACCTCGACCGCGAGCGCGTACGGGACCAGTGCGAACAGCGCAATCGGGACGACCAACCCGCGCGAAAGCAACGCCGCCAGCGGAATCGCGGTGACAGCAGTCGCGACGACGAAGACGACAACTACCGACGCCGACGGCTGAATCCCCGCCCGGAGCACGAGTAGCGCTGTCGCGAGACCGACGAGTCCGGCAGCGGTGCCGACAGTCCGACCGAGACCACGTCGCGAGAACGGAAGCGATGGCAGGTTTCGAAGTCGTCCGTCGCCGACGCCGTACCCCCGTCGAAGTCCGAACTCGACGAGCCCGGCGACGACGACCAGCGAGAGCCAGACGTACCACGTGTGCGCGTAACTCGAGACGTGCGTCGGTCCGTCGACGATTACGTAGTCACCCAGTTCTTCCCACTCGGGCAGCGGTGTCGTAAGTTCGAGGTACACTGTCCCCACAAGAACGGCAAGAAAGCCGACGGCAGGAGTCAGCAATCGTGTATAGGACGTGATGAACAGTGCAACGAACCCCAGTGCGAATCCTGCCAATGCGAGCACTGCGAGCTGCGTGGGAGAGTCAAGTATCGGATAGCTCCCGCGGACGAACAACGCCAGTACGCAGGTGACGTTCAGCAGACCACCGATGGCACCGACGGCGAGCGAGCGCAGTGATGGTCGGCGTGGTGAGTCGGCTGCTGTCATACTCAATCTCTCGTGGGTTCACGCATGTGCGTCGAAGCCGGAGCCGTCTGGAACGGGGCCGATGGGGACCGTGCCGAAATCGAACCGAAGCCGAACCGAGGCTACTCGAGTCCAGTCTCTGCAGCCAGCCCTGCCGAGTCGTCGGCCGAGTCCTTCGTGATTTCGAGGAACGCATCCTCCAGACTGCGCGTCTCTGCGGTCTCAGCCCGGGATTTCAGCGTCTCGGGGTCGTCCTGCGCAACGAGTTCGCCGTCGTGGAGCACCCCGATCCGGTCGGCCAGGTCGTCGACGACCGAGAGGATGTGCGTCGAGAGGAAGATGGTCATCTCCTGGTCGGCCAGATCCGCGATCGTCTCGCGCATCGTCCGGGCCGCACGCGGATCCAGCCCACTCGTCGGCTCGTCGAGGAAGGCGACTGCAGGCTCGTGGAGCACCGCCTGAATGACGCCGACCTTCTGGCGCATTCCCTTCGAGTAATCTGCAATGCGCTTGTCCGCGTCGTCGGTGAGGTCAAACCGTTCGAGGAGGCTCTCGATTCGCTCGCTCGCTTGCTCGTCCGGCAGATCTCGCAGACCGGCGGCGTACTCGAGTTGCTCGCGGCCCGAGAGTTCGTCGTAGATGGGCGGCTCCTCGGGGAGGTAGCCAATGTGTGGCGTGACGGACTCGCGGTCGGTGATCGGGTGGCCGGCGACGTGGGCGGTGCCCGACGTGGGTTGTGTCAGCGTCGTCAGCATCCGCATCGTCGTCGTTTTGCCGGCACCGTTGGGGCCGAGAAAACCGTAGACGGTGCCGCGTTCGACTTCGATCGTCAGTCCGGAGACGGCAGTGGTGTCGCCGTACTGCTTCGTGAGGTCGTCCGTGGCGATAGCGGGCGCTGTTTCGGACGTCGTCGCCGACTCGGGGGACGCGTTGGGGGCCATACTGGCCGTTTCGCGTGCAGGGAGTTAAATTTGTGACATACTTATCAGGATCGCGCAGTCTCGGCTGATGATTCGTGCAGCCAAGGAATGACAACGCTCCAAAGTGTTTATACCGGTTATCGTTCAACGGTCAGTATGGCCCTTCCACTCCTCGCTTCCGTCGGTTCACCGGCGGATTACAGACCGCATCCCGGTGATCCCCGATGAGTTCGCCCGCAACCGTCATCGCGCGAACGCAGGTCCGACGGACGATTCGGACGGTCGTCGGCGATCGTATGAAACTGCTCATGATGGCCGGTATCGCCCTCCTTGCGCTCGGTCCCGTCACCGCAGTCGGGTTGTTGATCCTCCCCACCTTTGGCGAGGAGGTCGCGACTGGTGCAGTCGACGCGCCGATCGCACTCGAGATCGTCTCGGGTGTCACCGCACTCGTCTGGCTCTTTCTCATCCTGATGGCGGGGATTCGAACGTTTACCGCCGCCGCGAACCTCAGAGATTCGGCATGCTCGCAGCTACAAACCACCAACTGATTGATATTCTCTGG
>NZ_MASN01000015.1 GCF_001861355.1 Natrialba sp. SSL1 | reverse complement strand
AGATAATCCGGGAAGCACGATCATCACGGTGTGACAAGAGTTCTATGACACCCTCATTGTGCTGATTCTCTTGATTGGCCCCTGGTGAACGGCCGGGTACTAGTCTTCAGAAACTGGTTCCGAGACTGATTCGGAGCCGCTCCTGAATGCAGGAGGACGCTGCTCATCCTGTGAGTCCATTTCGACCGCACGAGCCTGAGCAACAGTTTCACGGAGAGTTCCGAACGCGGACGTACTGTGGACATCACTGCTTCCATACTCTACGAGACCGTGTTCTGCAAGCCGCGGAAGATGATGGTGATGGAGAGACACGCGAATTGACTCGGATACCACATCCGATTCCCACTCGGAGATCTGGCGGACGAGATCGTCAACCGTTGCTGCTTGGTTGTCCAAAAAGTAGTACAAAATGTACCGTCGCCGGGACGCAGACATCAATCCATAAACGGTATCGAGCCATGATCCACCGGAATCTGACATGATCTGGTCATACCAGAGACAGTTGAATAAGGTTCGCTCCAAAAGAATTTGGTACGAAGACCAACCAGTCATGCATGCGACAAGATCAGAAGTATACGATTACGTGAGTGTGGCGATCACGTCACTGGATTGAGGTATAAAGGAAACTGTGTCGTCTGCTTTCGACACGGTATACATGCAACACGCCCCGCAGAGCGATGACTCTACGGGGCGTGAGTATGAGTTGAAGT
>NZ_MASN01000014.1 GCF_001861355.1 Natrialba sp. SSL1 | reverse complement strand
ACCATCTCAGCATTCACCCTGCTCTCTGGTATGAGAACTGTTCTATGACACCCTCTGCTTGGCCTGTACTGAGCAGTATAGATAGGCTCTTGCAGTCGAGTCAACAGCGTTCGACCAATGGCCTCGACGCAGGCTTCGCGATGCGATGTCTTTCGAGCGATTGCAACGGATTCGTACCGAGAGTGGCCAGCGTACGACACGATAAGGTTGTACAACCGGAGTTCGCTCGGCGCACTCGAAGAAGATATTCAAACAGTCGCATCGGTCTGGTTTGCTCACGAAGACCACAACTCGGTTGACGAGTTCATTTGCGAGATCCCGTTACAATACGTTGATCTGGCTCCTCACAATCAGTACGATGAGCCAGCAACGTACGCAATGCGAACGCTGGTTCGGGCGTTTCTGCTGAAAGAAGCCTACGGCTGGGATCACGAAACCGCACTCCTTGAGTATCTCAAAGACCAGCCAGTGATCCACCAGCAGCTTGGCTTTGAGACGCTTCCCGATCAATCAACACTCTGGCGGACGTGGCACTGCCGATTTTCACCTGATCTCCAGGAGACGATTCAGAAGAGCGCACGAACCGTTCTCATCAACGCCAACAGGGAAGACATCAATGTCCCTAGAGACCCGCTCCGTACCTCTGAAAGCCAGGAAGACAACCGTCTTACCGATCACGAAGTGCTCACCCATACAAATGAAATTACTGAACAGGTAACTCATATCGCCTATCCAGCGTTCTCGCTTAATCGCGGGGACAGCTGTGAGATCCATCCGAATGCGTTCTGGGATCTCCAGACGTATCTGGGGCTTCGGGAGAACCTGGCAGCGAACGAAGGAGCGCGTAGTTTCCTCTATGACTCGCAGCGGGAGCGAACTCCGTTAGGGCATGCTCATCGAGATCATATCCGTGATCTCTCGATCGAGTCGATCCGTGAGATGTACCACGAGGCGTTGCAGCGGCTCATCGACCGAGTGTCGGAGACGGATGTTTTTCATCGAGCTGGACTCGTTGCGATTGATACGACCGAGGCAGAGCCGTTTACAGGCGATCGAACAGGCCACGAAGACGAGATACTCGGTACGAAAGATGGTGAATACGCTTACCAGTGGGCAACCGTGCAGTTAGTTGGAAAGGCTGTTCCGTTAGTCTTGGATGCTCGGCCGATCCGAAAAGGAGAGAGTCGTCGTGAGATCGTTGAGGATCTGCTAGACTCCGCACAGGGCCTCGTTCACGTCGATCGTGTGTTAATGGATCGGGCGTTCGATAGTCAGCACATCCTCGAAGAAATCGATCAACGCGGCCTCGGGTATGTTGTTCCGAAGCGGATGTACACGAGCGAACGAGCTCAAGCAAAGCGTCTACTCCGGTGGGATCGAGACCGCTACGTTACTGACCGTAAACTCCACTTGGGGAAGAACGAGTGGCATGAGACCACCCTAATCTACAGACGACGAGAAAACGCTGAAAGTAACGATTACACGCAGTACAGTGTCTTCATGACGAACCGCCGTCCAGGAGCGGTTCACTTCTATGGTTCTCGGTGGGAGATTGAGAGCGGCTACAAGAGCATCAAACGGTTCATGGCAGCGACGACGTCGAAGAACTTTGTGCTACGATTTTTCTACTTCGCGTTCGCCAGTCTATTGTATTCGATTTGGAGAGCGGTTGATTTGCTTGTACAGATTGAATTGACCGGCGAGTACGAGCAGACACCACTCGTAACGGCTGAGAACACGCTCACGCTGTTGAAGAAGGAAACCGGAATCGGGTGAACAGCTGCTCTATCCACATGAGAGAGTTAGTTTTGAGTGGCGACACTGGAAGCTACCTCGGAAGAGCGTCGAAACCCTTCTAAGATTGATAGGAATTAGCGGTTGAAAGGGTGTCTGAAAGATCACCGATCGACTTATTTGTCCGAATTCACCGACAACAAGCCTGCTAAACCTACTGTAGTCTCATCTTCAGGGAGCCAACCTGGAGTTGCGAACGACAGGATCTATGCACGGGATTAGGAGTTGGGACTGGAGTTCGACCGACTGACCCAGCGGGATTGAGCAGTCACCAGGGTGGTCACAGACGAGACAGATCGGGTCGGTGCTGCCTCGGGCAGCGCCGACCCACAACTGGATGAACAGCTCGCAGACATCGACCCGCTTTCTGGCGGGTGGGGACTGCTGACCCAGCAGGCTGATGAGGTGCTCGATGAGACGACAACAGCGGTCGAGGTGGTCAGTCACCTCGACCTCTCGACATACGCCCGAGACGACCCGTACCCAGAGTGGCATGACTCGAAGCCGTTCGAGCCGACGCTTCGGGCAATTCTGTTGGGCGAACTCGATGACGCGTCCGATGCCGCCGTGCATCGGACGCTCGAGACCAATCCTGACACGGCCGATGCCCTCGGATTCGATCCAGCGGACGTTCCCGATCAGAGTACGCTCTCGCGTGCGCGAGACAATCGCTTCGCAGAGCTGGAGCGGACGATTGAGGTGAGTTGCCGCCAAATTCAGACGCTCGCTGCCCGCCGTGGCAGCCCAATTGGAGCACCCACTCCGGACAGCGCTTCGACGGAGTCAACAGACTCCTCGAAGCGCACGATCAACCGACTCATCCGCGGCAAGACCCGCGAAGTGCTGGACGAACTCACCACAGTCGTGTTCCCAGCCATCGAGTTTGATCGTTCCGAGGACGCGATCTACGACGACGAGGAGTTGCTCCTGTTGGAGACGTTACTCGGGGTCACAGGCACCGCCGCCAACGGCGGTGCCGAGACCTACGGCGATTACGTTAACCCCGATCCGGAGATTGACGAACCGTTCTTTGTGGACGGTCCTACCGGCGAGACGCTCCTGGCGGCGATCAAAGACCTGGACGTTGAGGGGATCACCGAGATGGTCAATCGGGGCGCGGCCCGCGTCTTGACGCGGGCCAAGCCCACCATCGAGTTCGAACATCCGGCAATGCTGGCGATCGACATGACGTACATCGCCTATTACGGCCAACGCGACGAACTCGTCCGTGTACAGGGAGCGCCCAAAGACAAGTCCTACGACTGGTGTTACAAGGTTGCCACAGCGAGTATCGTCGGTGACAACGTCCTGTTCACGGCGGCAATGCTGCCAATCGGTGATGCCGATGATCACGACCCGGCCGCCTACGCTGGCGAGGAGAAATCGTATCGAGTCGGCGGCGTCGTCCGCCGACTCGTTGACATCGTTGAACAGCGTGCGAACTTGCGTATTCGTCGCGTGTTCGCCGATAGGGAGTTCCACGCCGCAGACGTAGTTGCTGCACTCGAGGAGCGTAGCCTGTTCTACGTGATTCCAGCCGCGCGCGATGACCGCGTCAAGCGGTTCATCGCGCGCATGAACGTAGATGTGGACGGCCAAAAGCAAGTGACAGTACGAGACGAGTACGGGATCTACGGGCCAGTCAAAGACAGCGGTGGCGTCAGAAAACGAGCCGAAACGACGCTCGTCGGCCTCCCACCGGACGAAGATCGTGACCAGACCCAGGTGTTCCTGACGAATCTCGACGTGAACGACGAGATTCGTCTGGATCGACGCTCGACGCGTCGCCGGATCAAACGCTACACTCGCCGTGGCGGAATAGAGAACGCTTACGGCGGAATCAAGCAGTTCGCACCGTGGACGACCTCACGAAAGTACGCGGTGCGGTTGTTCCACTTCGGATTCGCGATGCTGCTGTACGACATGTGGTTGCTTGTCGATCTCCTCGTTCAGCGGTCGCTCGGTATCGTCGAGTTCCGCACGAAACCGCGGGTGATCGCCCCGCGGTTTCGTGCCTTCCTCCGTCGGAGGTTGGTCACATTGATATAGAGCCCGTCCCGTGCCTGCCCCTCCTGAGAGGCATCGCTGTCCAGACAACCGAAGTTTCGTCTCGAACCACGACCAGCTGGCCGCTCACCGAGGTGAGTGGCCGCTGAGTGCAGGTCACTTGGCTCTCGATCCGTCAGTCACTCCCGTTCAGCCGCCGACCCGTGCATAGGATTGATGGTATTCGCAACTCCGGGCCAACAGTTCTGTATAGCCATATGTGATTTACGATCTGCTGTTTTTGGACTACAGACCCCCTACCGTACACAGACGCCGGATAGAGACGATACAGTACTTACTTGGCTAAATACCAGTTTAACCAAGTAGATTTACGAGGGTCGATGCTGTACCCCACAGTGAGACTCATGGATTCGGGAAATTCAGCACCTACGACCGGTTCTCGCGGCCGCGACTCCCAGGGTACGACCGTCGAGGAGTCGGTCGAACGCTACCTTAACTCGCTGGACTCGGGCGGCAGCCGCGTCAGCATGCGACCAGCGCTGAACGAGTTCGTCCAGTTCTGCGACCAAGAGGGAGTCGGCAGCGTCGACAATCTCGATTCGAGTGACTGTCGCGAGTACGGTCTTCGGCTTCGCGAGCGAACGATTGACGGCGACCTCGCGGGTTCGACGGCGAATACGTACTTCCGATACGTCCGCGCGTTCCTTTCGTTCTGTGTGCGCGACGAACAGCTCGACACGAACCCCGCTGACACCGAACGCGCCGAGGAATTCCTTCCCGAGGATCGGGCAACGAGAGACACGCAATTTTGGTCGCCCGAGCAGCGCCGGCAGCTACTCGAGTACGCTAACGAGCGCGTCCGCATGGCTCGTGAGGAGACCATCGACGTGCCACTCGAGCGGGCCTACCGTGACCGGACTATCGTCGTCCTGCTCGCGGAACTCGGCGTTCGTGGGGCCGAACTCTTTCGCGACAGAAACGACGACGATCGGCACGGCCTTCGGTGGGGAGACGTCGATCTCACCAACCGCACACTCGAAGTCTACGGGAAGTCCCGCGAGTACGAGGCGGTCGGGTTGACTGACCGCGCACACAACGCACTCTCACGCCTACAGCGGGTGCAAGAGCCACCGACCGACGACTGGCCGGTGTTCCCGACCGGCCACACGGCATCGAAGTACCAGGCTGTCGAGGACGCTACCGGTGAGCGGCCGGACCCCGGAACGGATATCGACGCCGTCTGTCGGGAGCAAGCGATTGCACCGCCGTCGATCACCAAGGAGGCCGGCCGCCAGATCCTCAAGACACTCACCGGAGAGGCTGACATCGAACTCGAAGGCGACCAGGAGTATCTGAAGCCCCACGGTGCCCGTCGTGCACTCGGCGCTGAACTGTACGAAAGCGGCCACTCGGAGTTAGCACAGGCGGCGCTCCGGCACAAGTCAATCGAGACGACACACGAGGCGTACAGCGATATCCAGGCGGCCGACGTTGCCGAGTCGATCGACGAGGTGCGAGAGTAACGATGGGCTCGAGAACTACCTACACATGCACTTGCTCAACGTGCGGATATCAGCGCGAGTTCCTCGAAAAATCGAAAGCCAAGCAAGCCCGAAACTATCAAAGTACAAAAAGAACGGCCATGCGGTCGGCGTAGGCTCAAGTGTGGTTCAGAATCCCAATGTATTCGAGAAACTGCGGTACTGGACGCATGAGCGTTCGTATGAGTTCGAACGGAACTACAAGTGGTGGATGTGGTTCTATCGGCTCCGCTGAGATATTTGCCGCTGGATGTAATGCAGCGAAAGACTGAAAGTGGTTGCCTCCGTCGGTACCAATTGCCTAAGCCCGGAGAGGGAGTTGTACTTCTAACTCCCCCGGATCTGACCGCGTAGAGCGTTCAGCATATAGATACTCGTAATCAGTGCCACAATCGAAATCTCGAGTGAAAGCTCAAGTGCAATCATAGTTGATACTCACCACGCGAATTTCCCCTCCAAAGCGCCTAAGCCCGGAGAGGGCAACCCGCGCAGATATTGGTATTCAGGCATCCCTCATAAAATGTGGTGTTGTTATGAAAGTAATGGCGTGCAATACACAACTGAGGTTGCACACGTGTACAGCGTGTGTCTAAAACGCTGTAATCCCGTTTCAGAAAAACACTTAGAACTCGAGATATTCAATATTACATAGGTGATGCAGGGGCGATACAGACTGAATAGAAGGAGATCTGTGGCAATGAACGCTATATTTATCTATTATAGCACAATCGCGAGCATGTCGATGCCCTCGAGCTAGTCGTAGTCGACGTTGCGGCCAGTCAACTTATCGAAGACGTTCTCGGCGAACGCGTGTACGTCCTACCCGCGAGCGGCTTGCGGAAGCGTTCGGTAAGTAGCTAGCGGCAGTTTGAAAGGACTAACTCACGAAATTCGACACCTGAACCCGTTATGAAGCCCCGACATATTCTATTCGCGTTTGTGGGTGCGTTTGTAATCACCAGTGCCGTGGCCCTCGTGCTCGTCGGCACCGGAACCGTGTTCTGTGACTATTTTGGCGACAATCTGTGGCATTCTACCTGTTCATAGCCCGTCGAATAGTTGCTATTCTGAGGACGGTCCGTACTCGAGTACCTCCGAGTCTTCCCCTCGCCTGCCGACAAACGGTTTCCATCGACACATTAAATAGCGAAATGACAGTAGGTCAATTAGTGTCGAAAATCAAATTCGATTTTGACGACGATTTGATTGCTGTCGAGGATCACGACCGCAAGCGACGGCTCGTTGCAGCACGAGATGATGAGGGTGGCTGGCGCATCCTCGAAGGCCCAATCGACAGTCCGTACGCACTCTCACAGAAGGCTACCGCCGAGACAGCGAATCAAGTTCTTATTGGTGTGTTGCGGTGGCTTGACGAGTCTGACGAGTAACCGATGATTCTCAGCGTACTTACTCGAGTACCACGTCGGTTGGCTGCTTGCTGACGCCATGCACGCAACTCCACGAGTGAGTTGAACTCATGAGCAAGTGTCTTGCTCGTCGCTGGACCGCCGTTTAACAAGTACTCCTCTGGATTCAGACAACAAATCGGTCCCGTCCCAAAGTCGTCTAGAGTTCGCCTCTGGTAGCTTCAGTTGACACCTCCATTGTGATGGCTGTTTTGGCTGAGCGCTCGAGCAGTTCGTCGGCGAACGCCGCGAACTGCTCGGGGTCGGCGTACTGCACCAGATTCACCCAGAGAAGCGACTCTAGCCCCGCTTCTGACCACCGCATCCATTGATTCTTACACCGTTTCGAAACTTCACCCATAGCTCGTTCGACCACGTTCGATGTCCACGGAACCTGCTGTTGGTCAAGCGCGAGTTCCGCGAACGTCACGGTTGCTTCCGCCCATTCCCGGAGGTACGCCGCTGCTTTCGGGGAGTCTTGGCGCTCTAGCCTCCAGGCTTCTTTCCGAAGGTTCTCGAGCGTTTGGTCGATCCGCTCGCGGATCACCAAACGCTCATTCCTCGGTGCATGAAGTGCGACAGAGTTCTTCAGATGGAACAGATCATCAGTAACGCCAGCGACGATCGCTTTCCGCTCGGAGAGCGGAAACGCATCGTCTTTCCAGAGCTTGTACCCGAGCGTTCGACCGACGTGAACGAGATCGATCTGGTGAGATCGGTGACCATTCTCGAACGCATCGACGAGCGCTTTCTCGGCGTCACTGACGACTGTTGCGTCGTCAGTGATCGCCTCGGTCTCCTCGAGAGCCGCTGCTGTCTCATCCCAAGGATCGTTGAGATTGACGTCTAAGAGCGTCGTTTCCGAGTCTTCCTCGGCGGTCTGTCCGAGGGTGACGTTGCCGTCGTGGTATGTGCAGTGATCGTCCTGGCTATGACACTTCGTTCCGTCAGGAACGACAGTGTCTGTGTTCGTCCCAGGAAGCCAAGATTCTGGCTCAGATTAATGCCACTCCGATGAGTTCTTGTCACCGGTTTCGGATCCCATACTCTCGTCGTCAGAATCGTCGTCTGACTGGCACTTCAACAGATCAAATGGGCCACAAATGAGATCAATCATCCATCGAGAAATTCACCAACGTACTGATTTTCCCACTCTCGCCGAGCTTCAATCTCGCGCTGGCCGCGTCGAGTAACACTGTAGATGTTTGTTCGGCGATCTGCTTGTCCTTTCTCGACGAGTCCTTTGTCAACGAGGGTATCGAGGTTCGGATAGAGCCGCCCATGGTGTATTTCTGTCTCATAGTAGTCCTCGAGTTCATCTTTAATTGCAAGCCCGTGTGGTTCATCCTGTCCAGCAATCGTATAGAGTAGGTCTCGTTGAAAGCCAGTGAGATCGTACATAAAAATGAATTGATGTAAGTGTGTGTTAAAAACATCGATATTCACCAAGGTGCAAGATGGACATCCTGGGCTTGTTCGGAAATCGTGACCTGTCTCGGGCTGAACTCTGAAGTTCCTTTCTTCGGCTCAATGCGTGAACCGCCTCGGGGTCAAGCCCCGAGGCACTCGCCTTGCTTTCTCTGTAGAGGATGTCACTTAAAACTCCCTGTCAGAGAACCAGTCTTGTAGAAGTAATAAGCTATCAACAAGACGAATAGAAGCGCAAGAATACCGATGCTAGAGGCCTCAATTGACATTGTCTCTAGTTCAATGAATCCAGCCTGAACTAGCGCGAAGAGCATCATTATAGCAGCACAAACAACACCAATTATCCAAAACAATGTCCGGAGAACCGGAGATTTAGGGGGTTCAATCGTTTCGTCTCCATATCTGTTAGTCATGGCAGTGGTGGATCGTTCAGCGGCCCGATCAACGGTTCCAAGCACTGCTTTGAGAGTCGCTGGGAATGGTGTCAAAGTTCGTGACTGCTGGTCGTCTTCAGAGAAGATGTCGCCAATATCAGATCGGTGACGGCGTTCATTCTCCCATTCCTCAACTGACTCATGGCGACGCTTGGAGGAGGGCTCAGGCAATCGCTCGTGGTTCTCGATAACATCGGATAAAGTTGGACGTTCGAGTGCTAAGGATCCATCATCGCGCTCGATGAAATCCGATGCATAATCTTCGTGTGTTCGAATCGCGTGATTCGACGGATCGTAATGGAAGTTATCAGGGGGGCGATGTGACCGCGGGTGGATGAGTGCACGCGAGATTGGATTACTTTGACTCGCTCGTTCTTCACGAACACTCTTCGAAAATAGCATTGGATCAAATGGCTCTCTCTGGTACGGCAATGGGTTAGCAACAAGCGGATATTGTTCTTGAGGTTCCCCAGGATACATCGCCGGCGCTATATCTCCCTTTCTGAAGGCATGATAGACAATATCAGTTGTAAAAGCGCCTGCACGGCGTAAATAGCGTGAGGCGGTCTCAATGCGTGTCCACCCCATGATGTCTTGGAGTGCCTTCGGGTGCCGGATATACGTCGCAGTGTGGGTGGCTGCAGTCGCTCGGAGACCTCGAATCGTAATTTTATTGGGATCAACGCCCTCCGCATGTTCGGCTGCATCTTCGACGATGTTCATCATCGTCGGTTGGGTGACCTTCAGATATTCGTGTTGGTCAAGGAATTCCATAACTACAGCTGTCAGACGGCGGGAGTGCCCGAACGGAACCCGGCGAGCACTCCGTTCATATTTTGGCTGCCATCGTTCCTCGTAGAATATCTCTCTCGCTGTCCGTTCATCTTGGGTATCGCTGTCATCGTCTTCCTTACTATCTTCGTAATCAGATTCAAACGGTGAGTCGTCACTCTCGAGAAGTTGATCAGCAATCTGCGTCGGATCCTCCTCTTTGTCTAAGCTCATGTTTTCTTCAACTACATCGGCAATTTCGTCGCGAAGCGCCTCATCATCACCAGCTGCTTTCCGTTTTGCAGCGACCCAGCAGTTCATGCACCCACAGGGGTCATGCCGAGGGATAGCGATTTCACCACGATGCCAGTCGATCCAGGCCTCACGAACATGCTGAATCTCTCCTGTCCGGAGACCAAGTCGACCCGCAAGAAGGATGATGTAACACGCTTTGAGTCGCCTCTCATGATCTTCGATTTCTAAGGCTCCGAGATAGAGACGGCGGAAGGTTGGCTGACGCAATGCTTCGTCAGAAGACCGTTCAGTCTCCAACATTTCGTTAGAACGGTATTCTAACCGCTCTGTGTTAAACCTGATAGCCGAAGCGCGTGTGAACTACGCTAAACACCCACACTTATATATTAGAACCTATCTGAGGTTTTGCACACGGGTCTCCAGAATATAATAACGGTGTGGTATTTTTTGGATTTAAGGCCCTTCATGTGTCCTATTGTAGAGGCTTCGTAATCGGTTCACCATTGATTAGAATACAAAGCAAATTAATAGGTGTCTTGTATTCTACCAGGTATGGATCCAATTACACTCCGTCTTCAAGAAGATCTCTGTGAGCAACTAGAAGAAGAGTCCAAAGAACTCGGATATAGTAGCCGGTCCGAATACATCCGACATCTCCTCCAACACCGTGTCCAGATCCGTGAGAGGCTATCAAATCTACCGGCGAATACACCTAACAACCACCGAGAACAACAAGAGAAAATCACTGAGTTGAATAATCAAATCAATAACCTTGAACAGAGAGTAAAAGCGGTCGAGGATACACTTCCAGAAAGCACTCTACAACCGAAAAATAGCTGTGAAGAAGCTATCTCATCAGATTTCACTCCAGAATTAGAGACATTGCTTGACAATTGGCTAATACGTGAAGGACCTAACAGTGACCAGGCGAAAGAAGTCCTCCTACGCGCTGCAAAGATTCTTTCCGAAAAAGAGCCACTTTCTACTGAGTCTACCAAAGATCAACTCTACGAACAGATCATAGTGGAGTATGACACACCTGAGACGATGTGGCAAGCCACAGTTCAGAGATACTATGACCAAATTCCCGGTTTTGAGAAAGTCGAACGCGGCCAATACAATTTTGACTGTCAAAAGGCCCATTCTCATCTACAAGAATACAGATCAGTTGATGACTTTCAATAGCCAACGAGTGAACTACCGTTCTGATTTTCAGTAGTATTCGGTAGTGGTTACTCACAATCAGTAGTACTGGCGAGGACAGCTTGTGTCACACTACGTCTGGGTCGCCGCTGACCCATGTTACTCCCGTGATTTCTGTGCAGTCCACCCATATCTCCCTCCTCCGGTTTCGCAGTGAGTGACCGGGAACGGTGCTGAGAGAGGCGTGTCTGACGACCGCTCGCCATATCCTGTTTGCCGGTCGCGGACTGAACGCCAGACACCTCAGCGGTTGGTGATTCCCTTGAGGCTTCAGAACGGGCACACTCTGAGGAGTGTGATGGAAAGCTGGCGTGATTCCCTGCCGAGATATACTCAGCAGGGTTCGCCGTCTCCATCTTGCACCTATCGAGGTGTTTCCGTCCGACGTTGACCGCCCCAGCCACGTCCCGGTCACACTCGTAGCCACAATTCGGGCAGTGGAAATTCGTCGTCGTGGTCAGGTTCTGTTGTGCGGACGAGTTTCACCGTTGCGCCGATCCAGTCTTTCGGGCCGGTAACGTGTGCGCCGCCACTCCCGATCGGCTTCACTTCCCGTTCAACGATTTCCTTCCCTTCGATTTCGCACCTGTCTCCCATACTCTCCCATATGCTATCTATAAATTTGCTGTGGCTAACTCAGAGTATTCGACTCTCTAGGTATCTGAAAATGCTTCTTGTTGAGAACACAATGTCAAAAAGACAACCTTTTGAGGGAGGAAATAGTTAGCAAGAATATGTCGGGACCCTCCAACCAACAGAACGATTCTGATGAGCCTGGCCGACAGTGTCCTGAATGTGGGAGTTACCTTACTCGAGATCCATACACGAGCAACTGGAGCTGTACGAACTCACATTGTGGCTTTCGAACAATCCAACTTGGGTAAACACTGTGGTTTTCTCTCGTGTGGTGCCAGTCGGTCCAACACCACCGGAGGCAAGATTCCCCTCGCAGGTACTCCAGTTTGCACGCAAGCCGTCGGGCCTTGTGAGAGGCGTGGTGTAGAAGTTGATGTAGGCATGCCGAACACTCACAGAACGGAGACACACTTCTACCATGCCCTCACGGACACCATCATTACAGACGATACAATAGTGGAGTCAAAAATTAGACAGTTCTCAGCAGCCAAAAATATTAGCAGTGTGTGGGCTAATAAGCCAAATATGAAGAAAATTCCTCGTGAAGACTTACTCGGAGAATTACAGCGATTGGCTGCGGTGCTCGGCCATCCACCAACGACAACAGAAATGGATGAACACGGCCAATATAGCGCTGTAACATACCATTCTCGGTTCGGATCTTGGAACGAAGCGTTATCAGCAGTTGGATTCGAACCGTCGAGAAAACGTCGAGTAACAGATGATGAACTTCGAGACGATCTTAATCGACTAGCTGAGAAACTCGGTCGAGCGCCTACATCAGCAGAGGTTGATGAAGAGGGGACATATCACAGTCAAACATACCGTGATCGGTTCGGCTCTTGGGACGAAGTGCTTGATGAAGTTGGTATGGAAACCACTGGATCTGGTTATATTCCTGATGAAGCACTTATTGACGAAATCAATCGGCTTTACGAGACGTATGACCGTGCGCCCACGACAACTGAAATGCGACAGGACGGACAGTACAGTCTGCCAACCTACCTAAAACGCTTTGACAGTTGGGATGGCGCTCTTAACGAGGCCGAAATTCCACTTCCCGACCGTTCTGTGGATGATTGAGTTGAGATTATATTTTATGTGATGGGAGTGGACGACTGAGAAGGGTCTATTCGCCGATAAGAATTCGATAGTTGACAAAAACGTCCACGGTAACGGCAACGACCGGCACCATCGTAACAAACACGATGCGGGTGTCGATCCCACTTAACCGCGGCCGTTTTAACGTTATTCGTGAATTGGAATGTTTGCGTCGTTAGAGACGCACCGATTCGTCGTCGCTGTTGAAGAGGTCTGGTGCACGCAATTCAACCTGAGTCGTTGCACCCGATGGTGAAACGATATCAAGAGTTGCCTGTTGACCTTCTCCGAAGGCATCAGCACCACTACTTCCAAGCGGATTATCTGCTGGATTGAGAACAATGGAATATTCACCGTTCTCAGAGTCGATTACTGCATCAGATGTCGATTGATATTCTCCATCTGTGTTTACTACTCCAAAGAATTCATCATCGAGGTCCTCAGCAGCAGCATCCTCGTCAATATCCCCGCCACTATCGTCTGCATCAGCCATCTCGAGGTTGTCATGGCCTTCAGGCCCAACAACTTGGACGATAGTCTCGCTAAGATCGATGTCATCTGCGCCTGGTGCGCCACTCACACCAATACGAATACTTTCAAGAGTTCCATCATCTGCATCATCAACATCCCCAACGGTAGTAGTGACATCGATGCGTTCAGAGACGAGGTCGGTACTTTCTTCACCGGTAGCTTCAGCCTGTGACTGCAACATTCCAGCGGTATTAATGAGAACACCCGCAGCGATAGCGGCAACAAGCACCATCGCAATGAATACAATAAGCGTACCGATACCTACCTGACCGCGGTCGTTTTCAGAAGATTTGTTGACAAACATGATCACAGCCTCACTGAGTCATCCTCAACGATCGTCGTTGGGATACGGACTTCTTGTTCAACCGAGGCACCTGCATCCGTTGTAAAGATGACAGTCAATCGCTCTCCTTCAACAAGAGCATTCTCATCTCCTGCATAATCTATTTCGTCAAACTCAAAGCTTACCTCAGCACGATCGCTATTTTCAACTAGGACGTTACCCTCCATGCCCTGAACATCGTCAATTTCCATACCATTGTCATCTTCTAGCTCAAGTGTTTCCTCACCAGAATCGCCAATGAGCTGGACAGTGCTTTCCTCAAGATCGACCGGATCAGATCCGGGTGCCGTTGCTAAAACGAAATGGAGGTCTGTGATGACTGAATCTCCATCTTCGACATCACCACCAAAGCCATTAGTAGTATCAGCGTCATCATCAACAGTACCAGAGGTGCCATTGGTCTTTAGCTAAGCCTCAGCAGTCGGTTGGATGGTGGTAGCGAGCTGTTC
>NZ_MASN01000013.1 GCF_001861355.1 Natrialba sp. SSL1 | reverse complement strand
GAGGGTGTCATAGAACTCTTGTCACACCGTGATGATCGTGCTTCCCGGATTATCTCCGCGTTCATAGTTGGTGATTGCAATAACAAGACGAAGGCACAGCGCGAGGAACACCTGTGCTCGTGCGTGGACGCGGCCTCGGGCGTGCGTTCGCCCGAGGCCGCAGTCCTTGACTGATTCGTTGGTTCGTTCGACGCCTGTTCGGCGGTTATACGTCTCGTCTAACGTCGATTGCTTCAGCTGAACGTCCTCGCTGTGGTCTTCGATGCGGTCTTCGACCCTGTACTCGATGTCCTTTGGGTCATCAGTGTTACGTGGGTTGTAGGGAGCGACTGGCACGACCCCTGCGGCCAGCAGGTGGTCGTGCCAGTCAAGTGTATCGTACGCGCTGTCACCAAGCATCCACATCGGTTTAGCGACGGCGAGCGCGTCACGGGTGACGCGCATCGCCGTCTCCTCTGGTGCTTGTTTGCTCTCGGTGAACTCCGCTGCAATCGGGATCTTCGACCCGGTCGAAACGATCGTGCAGCCGTAGCCGTAGTAGTACTCTTCAGCCGTTGGATCGTAGCATTTCGATGCGTCAGGATCGGCAGGCATCGCTCTCACGTCTGTCGAATCAATCGAGTAGGTCAAGTCGAGCAGGCCCCGCAAGGCGGCCTGCTCGACGAGGTGGTCGAAAATCTCATCGATGACGTGTTCGAGATCGGTGAGGAAGCGATCGACCGCGTCTCTCGACGGCGGTCGATCGAAGCCACAGCTGAGCCAGACCACTGTGTTGTTCAGTTCTCGCGCAACCGGACGAATGCCGTAGATATCCTTGTAGTAGCAGTGCAGAAACCCACGCATCATCTCAGGTGGTTCGTGATCTCGTGTTCGCCCCGTCTGCGCCGGGGCGAACACGTCGAACTCTTCGAGAAACTCGAAGGAGAGATGCTCAAACAGCGCTAGCGTCTCAGTCTCCGCGACATTGAAGAACGTCTCTACCGAAGGATCATCTTGCAGGGTCGCTGAGGCCATACCATCTCAGCATTCACCCTGCTCTCTGGTATGAGAACTGTTCTATGACACCCTC
>NZ_MASN01000012.1 GCF_001861355.1 Natrialba sp. SSL1 | reverse complement strand
ACTGGAGTGGGAGACCCTCTGGGAGAGCCGATTCGCCGCCCCCACTCATACTTCATACACAACTTCCGAGCACGTGGTCGTTCACGGTGGTTCAATTCCACCACTCGGATTTACAGCGGCCAAAGCGGTGGGGTTCCTCCCGTACCCATTCCGAACACGGAAGATAAGCCCACCTGCGTATCGGCGAGTACTGGAGTGAGAGATCCTCTGGGAGACCCGATTCGCCGCTCCATTCATACTACATTTTACGTTCGATAGCGACTGCTTTTGTACAACCGTCTCTGGAAACTGACCCGCCCACAGAGAAACCTCTGTATGACCTTCGATTCGAAACTGGTTTTCATATCCCTTTGAGATACTGTATGTGAACGAGAACCGTCTCCAATTCTGGTCGCTCTATGCAACTCGGTTTGCTGAGGGATTCGGATTTATTACGCTTATTACGTTGCTCCCGTCGTACATCAACACGCTCGATCCAACCGGGACGACGGTTCTTGGAATGACGATCAGTGCTGGTCTTATTGTCGGGTTCTACACGTCAGGATTCACGCTTGCACAGACTGTCGCAATCATTCCACTTGCCTGGGCTGGTGACCGATTCGACAAACGAACAGTACTGCTCGTTGTACTCGCTATTGGTATCGGTGTCTACGCGTTGTTTCCGCTCGTCGATTCCAGTGCCTCACTGATTGCAGTTCGTGCACTACAGGGGGTTGCCGTCACCGGTGCGGGACTAATGACGTTGTCTCTCGTCGGCGAAATTGCTGCTGGCAGCACACGGGCGAATCATATCGGAAAGGCAAACGCTGCGAGTTATGCGGCATCGATTATCGGCAGCATTAGCGCGGGTTCGCTGTTCGAACTGTTTGGATTTGGCCCGATTTTTGCGGTAATTGTCTGTCTGATGTTCGTCGCCTGGCTTGGGACGTTTCGTTATCTCAAACCGGACGAGACTCGTATTCACGGGTTCCCCTTCAGCGATCTAGCGTTGAATCGACGACTGCTGACACTCTCGAGTTTCCGATTTCAGTACGCATTTTCGGTGACGCTCGTTCGAACATGGATTCCGATCTTTGCCGGGGTTGCGGCTGCAGAAGGTGGGTTAGCATATGGTGGGCTTGCAGTTGCTCTCACCGTTGTCGCGGAAAAGTTCACGAATATGTGCTGTCAACCGTTCACGGGTCGACTGTCCGACAGCTATGGGCGTGCGATGTTCGTTTTCGCTGGTGGCGCAGCTTACGGTCTGGTTGCGCTCCTCGTTCCGTTCGCACCGATGATCGGTGCTTCACTTGCGCTTCCATCTGAAATTGTTCTCGTTGTTCCGTCAGCGTTGGCTGGTGTCGTGTTTCCAGCCTGGCTCCCGTTTGAGGCAATTCCTGGGCAGATTTCGGTGTTCGGTGAGGTCTCGCCCGCATTCGTGCCGCTTGTTGTGCTGTCCGGACTGCTTGGGATTGCAGATAGTTTCCGCGAGCCGGCAAGTATGGCTTTGTTCGCCGATGAGGGGACGGATGACGGTGGTGTCGCCTCCAGTTTCGGTATTCGGGAACTCGTGTGGCGGCCTGGAAGCGTTATTGCGCCCTTGCTTGGCGGTTGGCTTATGTATGAGGTAAGCATGGCATCGGTGTTCTACGTTGGTGGCCTGTTCGCGTTGACGGGTGTTGGTACCTTCCTTGTAATACTTGTCTGGGGACACGGGCGTCGTGCCCTGGTTGAGTGGTAACTCGTACTAGCTTGAACGCTGTATATTTTAGTTCTTAGTACAACCTACTCTCTACCTCGAAAACGCACTTTTATCTCTCGTTGGTGTGTTGCACCTGGTTCAACTCCAGACGAACAGTTATGTGGCCTGACCGTGATCTACTGTGTGGCATGATAGTATGAGACGTGCTGGCGTAGACATTGGTGGAACGTTTACGGATGTGATCGTCTTCGATGAAGAAACTGGTGAGATTGAAATCGAAAAGACGCCTTCGACACCGGCGAACCCGGCCGAAGGGGTGATAAATGGGCTGTCAAAGGCTGACACCAGTATTGACGACCTCGAGTTCTTCTCGCACGGATCGACGGTCGGAACGAACGCGTTGATCGAGCGCGAGTTGCCTCGAATCGGCCTGATCACGACCGAAGGGTTCCGCGATGTTCACGAAATACGGGATGCAACGAAGGAGGATCTCTGGGACGCTTATCAGGACGTCGCAGATCCGTACGTCCAGCGACGGGATCGGCTTGCAGTCCCCGAGCGGGTCGACTATGCAGGCAACGTCGTCGAACCGCTCGACGAGGATGCCGTCCGCGATGTCGTTCGGATCTTCGAAAAGCGCGGAATCGACACGATCGCGATTTCGTTGATCAACGCGTACGTCAACGGTGAACACGAGAAGCGCGTTGAAGAAATCATCGCAGACGAGTATCCCGAGGCGTTCGTCTGTAGCTCCCACGAAATCCTGCCGGAGATGTTCGAACACGAGCGGACCAGTACGACGGTTATCAATGCGGCGCTGGTCCCAGTCGTTCGCGACTACCTGACTGACCTGGCGGACCAACTTGCTGACCGGGGCTACGACGGCGACGTACTCGCGATGCACTCTGGCGGTGGGGTGATGACGACCGAGGCGATTGCCTACTACGCGGCCCGTATCGCGAATTCGGGACCGACGGCAGGTGCGATTGCAGGTCGCTACATCGCTCAGCAGTGTGGCTTCGAGAACGCGATCGGATTCGATATGGGTGGGACGAGTGCGGACGTCTCGCTCACACACGAGGGTGAGATCGAGACGACCGACGAGTGGGCCGTCGAGTACGGGTATCCGATCATGTTTCCCTCGACGGATATCGAGACGATCGGTGCCGGTGGCGGCTCGATCGCCTGGATCGACGACGGCGGCTCGCTTCGGGTCGGTCCGAAGAGTCAGGGAGCCGACCCGGGACCGGCCTGTTACCTTCGTGGCGGTGACAAACCGACGACGACGGACGCAAATGTCGTACTCGGTTGGGTCGATCCGGATCAGTTCCTCGGCGGCGACATGGATGCGACCGCCGAACCTGCACGTGAGGTTATCCAGCACGATATTGCCGAGCCACTCGATCTCGAACTCACGGAGGCCGCATCGGCGATCGAGCAGATCGCTGTTGCCAATATGTGCAACGCCGTCCGTCTCGTCTCGACGAGTAAGGGGTACGACCCTCGTGACTTTGCACTCGTCGCCTTCGGCGGTGCGGGGCCGCTACACGCAGCCCATGTCGCACGCGAAATGAACATTCCCAACGTGATTATCCCGCCGTATCCGGGGATCAACTCGGCGCTTGGCTGTCTGTTGGTCGACGTCGAACACGATCTCTCACAGACGTTCATCGCCGACGCCGCAGATGATGTCGTCGACGACATCGAGTCGGCGTTTTCGGAGATGGAAGCCGAAATTCACGAGCGACTCGACGAGGAGGGTGTCGACGAGAGCGAGATTCAACTCGACCACGAGATCAAGATGCGCTACACTGGCCAGTGGCGCTCACTCGAGGTCAGTTGCTCACGGCCGATCGAGAATATGGCAGAGATCAGGTCTCAGTTCCACAGGCAACACGAACAGACCTACGCCTACTCTGATGAGGACCAGCCAGTCGAAATCTACGGACTCCACGTGACCGGTCGCGGCGTCGTCGAGAAACCCGCGTTCCCCGAAATTGAGGACGGGCGCGTCGACGCGGCTCGACGGACGACGCGCGAGGCGTACTTCGACTCGGAAGGCGAGTTCGTCGAGACGGCTGTCTACGATCGTGCCGAACTCGGAGCAGGCGTGACGCTCGAGGGACCGGCGATTATCGAACAGATGGACTCGACCGTCGTCGTGCCACCGAACGCGACGGCCGAGGTCGAGCAAACGGGGAACATTATTCTCACGGTGTAACTGTTATGACAGACTCAGATCCAGACCCGGATACAGATCCAAATCCAGACCTAGACTCAGGTTCGCGTTCACACACAGACGGACAACCACAGGCCGACATCGACCTCGATCCGGTTACGTTCGAGGTTCTTCGCAGTTCCTTTACGAACCTCGTCGACCGGATGGCCCAACAGATCAGACGGACGTGCTACTCGTTCGTGATATACAACCGCGACTTCAGCAACTGTCTGAACGACGCCCAGGGGAACACGGTGATGCAGGGATCGAAAGACATCGCCGTCCACGTCGGCACGCTCCACTACACCTGCAAGGAGACCCTGGAGTACTTCGAGGGCGACATCAATCCGGGTGACGTCTACATCGTCAACGATCCGTACCTCGGCGGCACGCACATCAACGACGTTCGGATCATGCGGCCGGTGTTCCACGACGATGAACTGATCGCCGTCACGCAGTCCAACGGCCACTGGGCGGATGTCGGCGGTCCGGCGCCGGGGTCGTTCAATATCGAAGCGAACGACCACTACGCGGAGGGACTGCGCATTCCGCCGCTCAAAATCTGGGACGGCGGCGAGTTCCGCGAGGATGTCGCCAACCTCTTGACGACGAACATGCGCCTCTCGGAGGACCGTATGGGCGACTTGCGAGCACAGACGGAAGCGACCCGTATCGCCGAGGAACGGCTGCTCGAACTCGTCGAGAAGTACGGCATCGACACGGTCATGACGGCGTTCGATGAGTCTAAATCGTACGTCGAACGGATCATGCGCGAGCAGATCCGAGAGCTGCCGGACGGCACCTGGCACACGCAGGACTACATCGACGCGGACCCGAACAAGGAGGAAGGATTCGTTACAATCGACGTAGAGATGACGATCGACGGTGACGAGGTTCACTACGATCTGTCGGGCTCTGATGAGTACATCGGCAACTTCCTGAACTCGACGTTCGGGACGTCCTTCTCGGCGGTCGTTTCCGGGACGAAGATGTTCTTCCCGGACGTGCCGCTCAACTCGGGACTCTACCGCGTCGTCAGCGCCGATCTCCCGGAAGGCACCGTCGTCGATGCACCAGAACCGGTGCCGGTCACCGGCTCGGTCGCCGGTGCGTACGAGAAGGTGATGAACGCCATCTTCGAACTCTGGTCGGAGGTGCTGCCCGAGCGCGCCATGGCGGCGTCGTTCAACCTCGAGTACTTGCTCGCTGGCGGACAAGACCAGCGTCCAGGCCACGAGGGGCAGGAGTTCGCCTGGTACGACTGGATGGCCGGCGGGTGGGGTGGTCGCGATGGTAAGGACGGCTCCAACGCGACCGCACCGGTGTTCGGCGCCGGTCTTGCCGTCCAGTCGCTCGAGGGCCAGGAGCGAGACACGCCGCTCCTGACCAGCCAGCACTCGATCGTCACCGACTCTGCGGGACCGGGCGAGTACCGCGGCGGTTGTGGCGTTCGCAAGGGCGGCCGAATGCTCGCCTGCGAGAGCAGCGTCATGTCCTACTGTTCGGACCGGTCGCGTTCGATCACCTGGGGCATTAACGGCGGTCTTCCCGGTATTCCGCATGGCGTCACACTCACTCAGGACGGCGAGGAGCGCCAGATGGGAACGGTGTTCTCGAACGTGCCAATCGACGAGGGAGACGAGTTCGTCCGCCCGTCGTCAGGCGGTGGCGGCTTTGGCGACCCACTCGAGCGCGACCCCGAGGCTGTCCTCGAAGACGTCAAGGACGATTACGTCTCCGTCGAACGCGCCAAACGGGACTACGGTGTCGTCATCGACGAAATCGATCCGGAGGTCTGTGCGTACGAAATCGATCACGAGGCGACGGCCGACCAGCGCGACCACATCCGGGGTCACCGGACGGAGTGGCTCGAGGAAGACCCCGAAGCGATCGCCCAACGGTACCGCGACGGTGAGCTCGACACGCTGGATCTCATCCGTCGGTACGGCGTGATACTCGAGTGGTCCTCCGGCGAGTTACTCGAGCAGACGACGGCGCAGTTCCGAGAGATGGTGCGGGAGCGAGCGGCGAGCGAGTGGTCGTCGGCATCGGAGTAGTACTGTCACGATGGGTTATTCAGCAGGCTCCTCGAGGGCCGGAAGGGTGAACGAAAACGCTGCACCGTCACCGGGCTCAGATTCGACCTGAATCTCTCCTGTATGGCGTTCGATGATACGGCGACAGAGTGCAAGGCCGATTCCGGTTCCGGCGTGCTCATCACGTGTGTGGAGTCGTTGAAACACCTCGAACACGCGGTCGGAATCTTCGGGGTCGATGCCAATTCCCTCGTCACGGACCGTAATTCTCCATTTCTTTCCGGTGCGCTCGGCAGAGATGTGAACGCGCGGGGGATCGTTCCCGCTGTATTCGATTGCGTTGTCGATGAGGTTCTGAAACACCTGACGGAGTTGGCTGGCGTCGCCCTCGACAGTCGGGAGCGGTTCGGACGTGATCTCTGCATCGTGCTCCTCGATCGAGAGCTGAAGATCGCCCAGCACATCCGCAACCACTGCATCAAGATCGACCGCATCGAAGGGATCTCCGCGCGATTCGACGCGAGAGTATTGCAGTAAGCCGTCGATCATCGACCGCATCCGCTCGGCACCGTCGATGGCGTATTCGAGGAACTCCTGGCCATCGGCGTCGAGTTCGTCGGCATACCGCTGTTCGACGAGTTGCAAGTAGCTAGAGACCATCCGAAGCGGCTCCTGAAGGTCGTGTGAGGCGGCGTAGGCGAACTGTTCGAGGCGTTCGTTCGACTGTCGGAGGTCGTCGATATACTCCTGTCGATCGAAGTGGAGTTTCAGAAGCAGTGCGAGCGTCTCGATTAACTCCTGTTCCTCATCGAGAAACCCGCCGCTCGCGTCTTCGGCGCTCTCGGGTATCGTCTGGAGGACGATACTGATTGTAATCGGCGTGCCGTTAATCGTCGCCGTACGGGACGTGATGCGGTCGTCGAACTGCCCGTAGCCGTCCGTTGTCGCGACAGTCTCGCCGATAGATACCCGTGCGTCCGTCTGGTCGGGATACTGGAAACACTGCGGGAGGACAGTAACGAACTCTTGGATAAACTGGTCGACGGGTTGGTCACTGGATTCGAGCAGGTTCGTTGCGAGCTGTACGGCAGCGAGCTCTTTTTCACGCTCGTGCAACGCCCGTTTTCGTCCTTGTGCTAGTTTTTTCAGCCCGGTAATATCCGTTGCAGTCTCGACGACCTGTTCTGGTTCTCCCCGTTCGTCGGCGATTGGCCTCGCATTTATCGAGAGCCACTGGCGTTGCCCGTCCGATCGTTTGAGCAGAACCTCCTGATCGATTATCGGCTCTCCCGTCTCGAACGCACGAGAGACGGGTCGGCCTTCTGGCGGCAGAAATTCTCCACTCTCGTCGTAGATATCCTGTTGTCCTGTAGTGTAGGGTTCGTCGACCGTCGGTAACTCGAGTAGCTCCGTCATCCGTTCGTTTGTACGGGCGGTTGAGCCGTCCCGATTTACGACGGTAATTCCGACGGGTGCCGTCTCCAGAATTTGCTCGGTCAGGTTGTGTTCCTGTTGCAGTTGCTTTTTCGTGTCCTGGGTGATACGCTCTGCCGTTTTCCGGTCGGTGATGTCGTAGTAGAGTTCGACGCGCCCGCCTGCATACCAGCCGGACTCGATTGGTCTACTTCGGTGTTCGAGCCAGCGCGCTTCTCGGTCGTGAGCGGGGGAAATCTGGCATTCGAACTGTTCGACGTAGGTATTGTCGTCGTAAGTTGCCAGAACCGTTTCTGCGAACGCTTCGGGATCAACAAGCCGATCACGGATACGCTTCCGGATCAGTGTCTCTTTGTCGCGACCGATGACATCGCTTCTATTGAGACCGAAATACTCCTCGATTGCTTCGTTGACCCACACGACATCGAACTGGTCGTCGAGAACGAACACACCGATGTCAGCTTCGTCGATGACGGACGAGATCGGTTCGTGGGTCCCCCAGACTGACGGCGAGTGATCGTTCGCTGATTCGTTCGTTTCGATCGGTCGAATGATGCCGGCAATCCCCGTCAACGAGCCATCATCGACGAGAAGGTTGAATCGCAACGCGCAGGGAATGCGATCACCAGACGACGTTTCGACTGTGAGATTGAATGCCGTTTCTGGGTCCGTGCCCGCGTCGACTCGAGCGCGAATCTCCTGTTCGAGTCGCTTGCTATCGACGTCGTCAATCAGGACTGAGATGTGTTCTCCGTGGAGGGCGTCTCGCGTGTAGCCCGTTGTTTCGGTGAGAAACTCGTTTACCGCGACGAACCGCTCCTCGGCATCGAGTTGAAAGATTCCTTCGGAGACATTGTTCAGCAGCGTCTGTGAGTGGTTGAGTGTCTCAGTCTCCTCTCGTGTCTCCGGGACGGACGGATTGGAGGAATCTTCCTGCTCACTCATTAGGACGGATTGTGCGCGGATGAACTAAACCCCTTGGCAGGCGTGGCAGGTGTGGCAGGTATAGCAGGTGCGGTAGACGTGGCAGGTATGGCAGACAGGCCTGGCAGACCCCCAAGCGCACTACCACTCCCGTGGCGATCGATTTAGCCGCTCACAGCCGTCGTCGGTGACGACAACTAGATCCTCGATCCGCACACCGAATTCGCCCTCGAGATACGCTCCGGGCTCGATGCTAAACACCATTCCCGGCTCGAGCACCCGCTCGTTCCCCTCGGTGATGTACGGCGGTTCGTGGACGTCGCGACCGACTCCGTGGCCCGTTCGGTGAACGAACTCCTCGCCGTAGCCTCGGTTCTCGAGTACCTCCCGTGCTGCGCGGTCGATCGCCTGTGCTTCGACACCGGGTTCGACTGCGTCGAGTGCAGCCTGCTGGGCAGCAAGCACCGCACTGTGAACGTCTTCGAAATCTGCGGGCGGCTCACCAGCGAAAACGACTGTTCGCGTCTGATCGCCGGGATAGCCCTCGACGCTCGTCCCGAAGTCGAGCACGACGGGGTCACCGCGTTCGATCTGTCGGTCGGTGTGGCGGTGGTGCGGTCGCGCACCGTTCGGTCCCGATCCAACGACGGTTTCGAACGAAACGCCCTCGCCACCGGCCGCCGTCAGCCGGTGTTCGATCTCCTCCGCCAGTTCCGCCTCAGTCATCCCGATTGCCTCCTCGCCGAGGTCGCGAACGGCTTCGCTAACACGATCCGAAATGGCTGCAGCCGACCGAAGCTTCTCGAGTTCAACCTCGTCCTTCCGCAGCCGAAGCTCGTCGACGACCTCGCTCGCGAGCCCGAACGTCGCTTCGGGGAACGTCTCGCGTAGATCCTGCGTGAAAAGCGCCCACATCGTGTCGTCGACGAGGAGCCGCCCGGACGTAATCTCGAGTTCGTCACCGATCGCTGCGAGCAACACTGTTGGATCGTCGCCGTCGCTCCAGGTCCGAACCGTCGAGACGACCGACTCGGCCGCCAGCTGTTCGTCGTACATCTCGGGTGCGAGAAACAGCGTCTCCTCGCGAGTCACGAACAGAAACAGGTGGCGTTCCATCGGCTCCTCCTGGAACCCGCTGAGATACCCCATATTCGAACTTGGGAACAGAATCAGGGCGTCTGCCCCCTCCTGTTCGAGTGTCTCCCGTGCGCGATCCAGTCTGTCGTGAATGAGTGTACTCGAGTCCGCTTCGGTGCTCGAAGAGTCAGTAGCTGTCATCTACGCTGTTGTTCGTGCGTTACCGTGCTGATTGTTTGGGTTCCCCACTCCCTTGCCCTGACTGTCGTCAGAACTGACTAGCTGTGCTTCCCGCTTTCGCTCCACTATCTATCTCAACTGGTTAGGCTAACTGGTTAGTCTGCCCATATTCTCCCTACTCGCTTCTGTCCATCTCGGTGCGGTCGCCGTGCTCGTCGCTTGTGTTGCTCTCACCGTCCGTGTCAGTGGTAACACCGCGCCCAACACGCACGTCTCGCTCGCTGACGCGTTCGAACGGCGTCGACTGCGTCGACGGAATTCGAACCGGCCGAACCGTATAGATCACGTGCGGATAGAGCGGTAGATCCGGCATCGAACTCCAGAGCTCAGTTGCGGCCGATGGCTCGTGTTGCTCGAGTGTAATCGTCAGTCGCTCGTCGAGCCCCGCTGGCAATTCCTCGGGCTCGATCGCTTCGGCGTCGTACAGTGTTTGCATCGCAGCCCCGAGCAGTTGCTGTTGGGCTAACACCGCATCACGTTCGTCGTCGGCACTCGGAAACGCCATCAGTAGATACCGGAGTTCGAGTCCAAGCGGTGGCTTTTCCGTTCGATTGTCGGTGATACGCTTCGAACCGGTGTTGAGCGATCCGGCTTTCGAGACGTCATAGAGGCTCAGCGTGAGTCTCACCGTCGAGTCGTCGTCGACTGCCGTCGGTGGAATCGGTTGAATCTGGGATTCGTTGAGCCGGTCGTCATCATCTCCCGCCAACTGGAGCCGGAGCAGCGTCACCAGTAAGTCAGTCGTGTCTCGAAGTGCGGTTGGTGCTGCCATTTGGTGTCTCTGTGGTGTGTGTTATTTGGGCGTAACTCGAGTGCATTCGGCGTCGTGTCTCGCTGTCGTCTGTTCCCGTCTCCCTGTCACAATCCGTTTGTGAGTCCTGTTGTTCGTGCTACTCCGGCAATCCCGACATCTTCGAAAACCGCTCGTAGGATAGTTCGATAGATTCGATTGCCATCCCCTGATTCGTACTCACAAGATCAGGGCCACGCCACATCGTCGGATAGGCGCGTTTGAACTCCCATCCCCAGCCGTTCTCTCCGTTGAACCCCTCTCGCATCTTCACAACGACGTTCTTTCGCGTGACACTGCCACTCATCACGTCCTGAATCCACTCCCAGAACGATGCATCCTTCGTCATTCCGCGTTGTAATACGAGATTCGCGTGTGCGAACGTCCCCGGGAGTGTGTGGACGTGATCGTTCACCCCTCCCTCGCGATAGTCGATCGTCTCGAGTTGCATCGTAATTCCCGAGACTTCGGCGAAACCCGCGACTGTCTCGCCGTCGATTTCGACTTCGAAGTTGTACTGCGCGTATGGCCCGTCTCCGCCCGTGTATGGTGTTTCGTCGCCGGTCATTGTGTGTTGGATCCTGCTTGTAAAAGTGGGGAGTTCCGCGTACTCTTCGTCGCTCCCGTCGTCGTTCAAGTCGCTGCTAATTCGTTTCAGAGTTCGTCCAGTGAGTTCTGCAGCACGATCCCATCACCGTCATCGTCGAGGAAGCTCCCGGCACCACCAGTCTGTGCGCTGGCGCCGCCAGCTCTCTCAGTTGCGCTCTGACCACCTTCATGGTCTGGCATACCCGTTTCGTTGATTCGGTCGTTGATCTCGCTGATCGCGCCACACCACCGGCGTCGTTCCCAGTGGGGGAGTGTGAGGACCTCGTCGTGGCTCCAGCCGAAGTGATAGGCGATGAACGCGACCTCCTCGAAGAGGGTGTCGGGATCGGACAGCCGTATCACTCGCTCGGGTTTCCCGCTTCGACCTCCGTCTGTTCGTGTTCGCGCTCGGTATCGTTCCCAGCGTCCGAACCATCGGGTACAGCGGTAGCGGCTCCAGTCGAATCGGCCGACTCACTGGTTCCGTGAACCCCCTCGATGGGGTCTGCGTCGGCGTTCACACCTGGCTGCTCAATCTCCGCATCGGCTGGCGGTGCGAGCTGTGCACCGGTTTCGACATCCACGTCGAACACCGACCCGCAGTCCGGACACGCCGTTTCCGTAGCGTTCCGCCCGCGGTTGTTGACTCGTTCGTACATCGCCTGGAGGTACTCGAGATCCGTTACGAAGAGATTCTGGATGACGTCTTCGTCGATCGTCTCGAGTGTCCCGAGTTCAGTGACGACACGTGAGAGCAAGACGATGGTCAGGTACGACGAGTTCGATTGTACGCGCGGGTTCTGCAACGGCTGGATTTCGTCGGCAGCGGTCGCAAGGCGCATCCGGCCCTCCGTGTGGAGTGTGCCATCGTCATCGACGTACCCCCGAGGTAGCGTGAATTCGAACTCGGTCTGTAGTGGCTGGTCTGTCATGGGTGGCGAACACCTCGATGCGTGAGCGCCGACTGCGTACTCGTCGCCGTGCGCTCGACGAACGGCGTGGTCGTCGCCGATCCGGTGTGCAGACAGCCCTCTGCATCGACAGTCCAACTGTCACGGTACCGGTTGCGACCAACCGTGTACGTGCGGGCTATCGACACTGCTGTCTCGCTTTCCCCGTCCGATCCGGTCATACGTTCTTCCGTTCCATCTCCTCGAATTCGACGGTGTAGGTTTCGACGGCGATCGCTTCTGGGCCGCCGCCTGCCTGTGCGTTGAGTGCTGGCGGTTCGTACTTCCGAATCCAGGCGTTGGTGAACTCGAATCGGAGAGCAGACTCACCCGCCTTGTCCTGGATGATGACGGCGATATTCTTTCGTGCCTCCTCAGCGTCACCGTTTGCGACGGCTTTTCGCCAATCGTCGAGTCGTTCGTTGTCTTCTTCGGCACCGCGGGCCAGTACGAGTGGCGTGTAATGGACGTCACCGAAGAGCTTCTTCGAGTGCTTCGGGTCGTCGCCTTCGCGGTAGTCCTGTTCGTCCGTTTCCTGGGTCGGCAGTTTGACCTCGAGGAAACCGGGAATATCGACGCCGTCGAGTTCGACGGCGAACTCCGTGCTTGGAAGTGGTCCGTGTTCTGGCATATGTGCGCTGTTGTCTGTTGTGAGTTGGTGTCGGCTGAGGCGCTCCCGTAGTCACGGCGCCCCGCCTCGTTCGGTTGTTTGTTACGCGTCTCGTGTCCGCAGGTTGTTCCGCGTGTCTGTGCTCGCGGGCTGGTAACTAACGGCTCGCAGTGCTGGTGGCGTTAGGCGTCGCCGGTGTCCTGACTGATGCGGAAGATCACGAACTCAGCCGGCTTGACCGGTGCAACGCCGATTTCGACGATGAGACGACCGTTGTCGATATCGTCCTGTGTCATCGTTTCCTCGCCACAGCGGACGTAGAACGCCTCGTCTGCGGTCGACCCCTGGAGACCGCCCTCGCGCCAGACAGTTGTGAGGAAGTTTTCGGCGGACTGACGGATCCGTGCCCAGAGGTCCTTGTCGTTCGGCTCGAACACCGACCACTGGGTCCCCTCGTCGATCGACTGCTCGATGAACAGGAACAGGCGTCGGACGTTGAGGTATTTCCATTCGGGATCGCTCGAGGTGGTTCGCGCCCCCCAGACGCGAACACCGCGGCCCTGGAAGCTGCGGATACAGTTGATCCCCTTCGGATTGAGTACGTCCTGTTCTCCCTTCGTGATCTCGTGTTGCAGGCCAACGATGCCGCGAACGACTTCGTTTGCGGGGGCTTTGTGCACGCCGTGCTGTGCGTCGCTTCGGGCGTAGATACCGGCGATGTGGCCGCCTGGTGGGGCGAGCTTTTCGCGATTCGTCACTGGATCGAGGACGGTAAGCCACGGATAGTAGTACGCCGCGTACGTGGAGTCGACCGGTGTCTCCATCTCCGAGACTGGGCCGGGGTTCTGTGGCGCTTGGAGGATCGCAAACCGCTCGCCCATGTTCTCACAGTGAGCCACGAGGGCGTCGGTCAACCCACTCACATCGTTCTCGTCGGGAACACAGACGATCGAAATGTCGTCGAGTGCCTTGAAGCCAGCAAGGCCAGTCCGGAGACCCGGCTTGTCGATCCCTTCGTAGTGGCTCAGGGTGACTTCGCCCTCTGCATCGGGCTTCTCTGGTTCCTCGGTGACGACCTCGACCTCGACCTCTCGCTCACCGGAGCGAATCTCTTCGAGCTCTTCGATGAGATCGTCCTTCGAGGCATTTCCTGCGATTTCGAACGGCTTTGCGACACCGCGAAGATCGTTGTACCCCAGCTCCTCGAGTTCGTCTGGGATGTAGACGACGGTTTCCTCACCGTCCGTCTCGACGAGACCGCCGTCGGAACACGCCGTCGGCGTGTCGCGGCTCAGCCACGTGAGTCCCTCGACGGGGCGTCCGTCTCCGAGGTATTCGACATCGACGAGAACGGAGGAAGTCACTTGCTTTTCGTAGAACTGGCTCGACTGTGGGTCACTCGAGAGACCATCGAAGACTTCCTCGACATCGGGTGTGGGTTCCGGACGGTTGGATTCCGGCTGGCTGACCTCTTCGAGATCACACGACCAGTAGCGGACGATCATGTCGAATTGGCCTGGGCGCTGGCCGTCGCGAACGATGACTGCGACGGACGTTCCCCACTCGCCTGGGCCGTTCGCTTCGATTTCGACGGTTTCCGTACCGGTTTCGTCGATCAACGCCGTCGTTGCAACGTCGTTCGGATCCACGGCGGTCACGCGACCGATGTAACAGCGGCTACCACCGTTCTTGAAGAATCCGTCGACAGCAACGTCGAGGTGGGAGTTCTTCGGGCTCGAACCGTACACGCGTTCGAACTCGGCGTAGTTCGTCACCAGCCGTGGCTCCACCGGGCCACGGCGCGTTTGACCGAGGAAGCCAGCCGTACTCGTGCTAACTCCTTCGACCGATTTGCTTCCGCTACTGACTTCCTCGACGTAGACACCTGGGGCCTGATACTCTGGCATTCTTAATTACCTCTTGAACTTCTACTACGTTATGTGTGTTCTATATTGATATAATATAATACTTTTGCTTAACCTACACGTTCCGCCGGTGGCGGTTCTCGACGTTTCTACGCTTCAGGAACGACACCAACCAGAATTTCGAGCGACTCGGCCGCTTCACACACCTGGTCGTGTGCGTCGATCAACTCGAGTAGCGGTCCGTTCTCGTCGATCCGTGATTGGAGTCGAGAGACCGCTTTCAGGTAGCGTTCGAGACTCTCCTCGGTGACGACCGATTCGAGGGGTTCACCGAGTCGGACCAGGTAGTCCAGCAGCGCGGAGAGTTGTGCGCGATAGACGTCTTCGCGTGTGGTCGCGGCGTGATTGTCCCGGGAGAGCTCTGCGATTTCACGGGTGATCCGCGCGCCTTCGCCCGTGTGTGGCTCGAGTCGGTCGCTCAGCGTTTCGAAGAACCGGACACGGTCTTTGACGGTCTTCCGGAGCAGGTACGTCTGCATCGTGTCTCGCTCCTGTTCGAGTTCGCCGACCGTCTCTTCCATCGCCCTGAGCCGTTTGACGATTCCGGTCAGGTCGTCGGGTCGGTCTTCGGTCTGGTCCGAGACTGGTGTCTGGTGTGGGTTGTCGGTATCGGCGAGGTGTGCTGCAAGCGCTGCGAACAACAGCTCGTGATCAGCTGCGTACTGCTTGCCGGTGTCGGTGTCGGTGTCAGTGTCGGTTGCCGCGGTTGCTATCGGTTCCCACCGCCCATCCGGCTGGCGCTCGAACCCGCCGAGATAGACGGCCGGGTCGTCCGTTTCCGGTGTCCCGGTTCGGTGGTTGGCATGGTACTGCGCTGTCAGTGCTCTGGTAATCGCCTGTGGGTCGGCCGTTTCCGGATCGTACCCGTCGAGGTCGAGCGTCGGCGGCTCTGTGGGTGTCTCCGGGGGCTCCTCGCGGTGTGTCAGTTCGAACACTTCGACATCGCGGTTCGGTACCGCTTCGTCGTCGATTGCACCGTCCGTGTCCGGAACGGGAACGGTTTCGACGGCGACCTCGCTGAACTGGATAAACAGGTGTACCTCGTCGGTCGTCGGTTCGGGAAGCGACTTCGTCGTTACCTGTTCGACGACGATCGGTCGCCCGCGTCCGTCGAGTGCAAAGCCAGCGTCGACCGTAACGTCGAGGCCGGTCTCTGTTTCGGTAACGGACTGAACTTCGAGCCCGTGGACGATTCCCGATCCATCGAGGAACCGGGTTATCGTCTCCAGTCGCTCAGCGTGGTACGCTTGCTCTGCTTCCATATCGCGGGGGGTCATCAACTTCCCCCTGAAGAATCGATTCTTCTTGAACTGAGAGAGTCCTCCCATCTCGTTGGTCGTGTAGTCCCCGTCCCGAGTCATGGCAAAGCGAGCACATCTATCGTTCTCAGTCACTATGTTATAAAATGATCGATTGGTTCAGTATTGAACGAATGCTACTGGTAGTAAACAGTAGTGCCTTCAGTCGGACACCGAACAAAAGTGTACGCATCAGGTTGGGTAATTAGGGGCACACCGCTATATTTTATATACTCAGCGTTGGAATTGCAGCTACGAGCCGGCTGTACCGAAGCTCAAACACACCGCAGACACGACTCGCTCCATTCCGCTCCTCGAATGCAGGCCACTATTCAGTCCCGGACCGATCGACGCGTCGACCTCACTGTCACAGATAACGACGGCATCGAACAGTCGCTTACCGTCACACGCGAGGGTGAACTCGAGTACCACTCCTCGGACGAAATCCCACCGCCTACCGGCGACGACCGGGCGGTGGCGGCACGTACACAGCATGCACAACGATCCAGATTTGCCAAGTACGTCGCCTTTCGTGCCTGCGGGTTCGATACGATCGATCCCTACAGCACGACCGATCGAATCACCTATCCGGAACACCTGGCTGCTGCGACGCTCGTGCTTGGCGCAATGACGCCCGAAACGGTTGCATCGACGTTCGAAACGGCGTATCGACAGCGAGTGGCTGGTGCTGACCGGCGCGTACTCAGCCCGGATTCCGACTCTGGAGTCGACACTGACTCTGCACCCGATGCTGACACCGCGGCGTCAGCCGCAGATGGACTGCCCGTCGATCCGCCGACTGGGTTCGCACCGTCGACCTGTCGACTGATCGAGCAGGACATTGCCGTCGACATTGAAGACGCGGCACTTCGGCCGCTTCTCGACATCCTCATCGAACTCGAGGGACTCGGCGCGCTCCGGAAATCGATGGCTGCCCTCCCGGAACGACGAAGCGGTGACTGTTTCGCTCGCCTCGCCAGTGCCCTCTCGCAGGTACCTGTCGACGGTTCGCCACCCCTCCCGACGGTGGACGCAACCACCGACCGCGACGGTACGACGCTCGTCTTTCCCTGTCGTCCCCTTCGCGTTGAGTGGGTGCGCGATGGGTGTACTCGAGTAGAATACGAGCAGTCGAGCGAATCCGTTGCTGACGACGAGAGCAGCGTCCGGCTGCAGTTGCCGGTGGAGGAGACGCCGTTCGAGTCCGTTGCTGCGTTCCAGCGCGCTCTCGTCGACCAGCTTCGGTGCCAACTCCGCGATTGCTATCTTGGAATGGGTGTTGCACCGCCGCGCGATTTCCGGGTTCGTGGGCCGGGGATCGACTCGTTTACTGCTGTGTATGAACAGGATGCGTTCTATCAGCGCTACCACGATCCGGATGCGGTTATCGACTGGATGCGGTTTCCGCCGCTGCCGTCCCTTTGATATGCGTTTCGACTGCGCTGTTTCGTTTCGCCGTCCCACCACTCGCTCTCGTGTGTTTCTTCACTCTATCTCTGTCCTTCTCTTCATCTCCGTTGCCTTTCGCGTCCTCTCGTCACCCTTTCGTCGCCCTTTCGTTGACTGCTCTTCCTCGTACCACCCCTTCCCCTCACTCGCCCCCATCCACCGCGGAAACTAAATCTATATTGCACATGAGAAAGGTAGCTTTCACTAGTGATGAACGTCCCACCTACTCGCGACACCCGCCGCGGCCGCTGCGTCTGGCTCGGTGGGGTCGATCCCGTCCGGAGCCGTCAGTTGTGGACACGCTCGTGTGTTCAGTCCATCGCCGATCTCCTCGTCGTTGGCCGCTGGGACGGCCGCGTAACTGCGTTCGACCGCGACACACTCGACCCCCACTGGACGGTTGCTCACCCCGGACACGCGGTCACGATGACGCCGCTCACAGACCGACTCATCGTCGGGAGCCGTGGCGAGCAGGGGACGATTGCGGCGTACGATATCGACACTGGCACGCAGTGCTGGCAGTACGAAACGGCGACAGACATCGGCGTCCCCACCAAGGACGGACTTTTCGCGCTTCCGCACGTGACCGCACTCGAGTCGGAACCGGCCGCCAGCCTCACTGCCGACCGCGGCCGTGTGTACGCGGCCGCCCAGCGGTACGAACGCGATGGCGAGCATCGGTGCTGGCAAAGCGTCGTGCTCGCGTTCGATGCGGACGGAACCGTCGACTGGCGATACAAGACAGATGCGTCGTCGAACGCGCTCTCACTCGGCGACCGGTCGCTCGGATCGACCCGTCACAGACACGACGGCGGTGCTACTCACTCGAGTACCCACCTCGCCGTCGGCTACAACCGCTGTCTCGGTGACCACAACGTCGGTCTCGTCGTCCTCGATGCGGACTCTGGGACAGTGAACTGGAACTGGGATCCCGGCACTACAAGCGGCCGGCGCGTCGGCGACGTGGCTGTCCATGGCGACCGCGTTGCGGTCGCGAGTCACGGCGACAGGTGTGGCTACCTGCTCGGTCCCGGCGGTGAGGAACGCTGGCGGGTCCCCCTCGCTACGGAAACGGAGTGTGACGGGGAGACGCTGTATGCATATCCGAACCACGTCGCTGTCGGCGACGATCACGTCGCGTTCGTCACCGGGAACACCTACGCCGTGGGGAGCCGCGAAACCGCTTCGCGCCACCCGAACGAGCACCAGCTCGCCGTGTTCGATACGGACGGCACCACCCGCTGGAGTGCCGAAATCCGCGGCTACGCACACGAACTGGCCACAACGGCGTCGTCAGTCGTCGTTCCGTGTGCACAAAACGTCCGGGTCCGCGATCCGATGACGCACGGCGTCCGTCAGTTCGACCTCGAAACGGGAGCCGGGACCGTCCTGGAGACCGACGGTATCGCGACCGCAGTGGCACTCGAGTCGGCCACGAACACGAACTCGACTGCTGCGTCGGATCTGAACACGATCGGTGCGGTCGAGGAACCAGTCGAGTACCACGACGGCGATCACAGCTACGGCGAGTACGCGCTTCGAACCTGGGTACTCGAGTAGTGGTTTCTCTCCCTCTGCGATCGGTGTGAGGGTCGGGTGATGATCCGATGACGTTCCGGTGATAGTGTAGTGATGGTCCGGACGTGGCTTGTATTGCTCTGTCCGTCCAGTTGTGACGGAGTGGAAGGGGCTGCTGGAAACAGGTGGTCGCCGTCAGAGCCAGTCAGAAGATGCCACCGATGAACGCCAGTCCCATGCCGACGAGGACGACTGCGGTCACGAGCGGGAGGTACGGCGTGTAGCGTTCGACGGTCTCCCGGTGGCGTTCGTAGCCGGCGATCAACAGTAGCGTTGGAACGAGGATGGCGATGATTACGGCCAGCGAGTAGAGCAGCATGAGTTCGAGACAGTACGCCGTCCCGACGCAGATTGCCAGGATCTGGATCGGCTCCTCGTGTGCGAAGCCGAGCAGTAGTGCAGTCGCTCCGAGTGCGAAGAGGCCGCGGTCGGCGTCTGATTCGTCGAGATGGCGGTGACCGTCGCCATCGCCGCCGAACAGTTTGGTTCGGAGGTTGCTCAGTAGACCGCTATTGCTGACTTCGTCTTCGTTGATTTCGGCGGTGTTGTGGTCGTGTTCGTGCTCGCTCCCGTGCCCGTTCCCGTGCTTGTGTGTATGCTCCTGTTGGTGGTCATGGTCGTGCCCGTGTTCGTGTCCGTGGTCGTGCCCATGGCCATGACCGTGGCTGTGTCCATGTCCACCGTGACGATACTCGTGGATCCCCAGCAAAATGAGCATCGTCCCCGCAACGTACCGGAGCCACGGTCCCTCTGCGAAACTCGCGAACCGGCTAAACCAGAAGTACGCAAGCACCAGCACGACGCTACTGAACAGGTGTCCAAGACCGAGTATCAGTCCCCCGAGTGTCCCGTAGAGCCACGTCCGAGAGTGGTTGAGCCCGTAGGTCGCCGCAATCGGCCAGCCGTGGTCGGGAAGCACACCGTGAACGAACCCGATCACGATCACCCCCAAGACGAGATCGAGATCCATACCGTATAGCGTCCGATAGCCCACAAAAGGACTGTTATCACCATTTCGGGGGAATCGTAATACTGCTTGGTGCTGAGACCGAACGACCGATACGATGCGAACGAGTTTCAATATCCCGGACGACCTCCTCGAGGAGTTCGACGAGACCTGGCAAGCGGAAGGGTTCGAGTCGCGCTCGCGTGCGGTTCGCGAGGCGATGCAGGAGTACATTGCGGCACACACCACCTTCGAGTCCGTCTCTGGTGATGTCAGCGCAACGCTAGCGTTCGACTACCAGCACGAACACGTTATCCGCGACCTGCACGATATTCAGCACGATTTTCAGGACGTGATCGTCACGACGAGCCACATGCACGAAGACGGGTGGTGTCTCGAGACGGTCTTCTGTCGCGGCGACGCGACACGCGTGCGTGAGTTGGTTTATGAACTGCGGGACTTCGACGCTGTTGGTCGAGTGAAGGTGTTGTTGTTGCGGTCCTAGGTTTACCGCCCTCTCCTCTCCTCTCCTCTCCTCTCCTCTCCGTGTCCCACCACAGCACTCGCCACCCACCTTCCGCTACTCACCTCCCGCTACCCCACCGCGAACACCGACCGCCACCCAACACACAACACCGACCGCTTTCCCCGCCCGCCACAAACTGCCCTACTCGAGTAGCCCTGCCCGCACACTGCAGCACTCTCCCCACACACCACAGCCCCGTCACCTGCACATCACAGCCCCGCCCCCACTCACTCACAGCACCGCTACCCAACATTGCGGGGTACACGCTCCAGCACGTGTCTCTGCAGCGTCACACCGCTTCGCCACTCGTGTCGGCAAGTCGCGACGTTTTTGCCCGCCTGCGATGACGAATGGATATGGCCGATACACCCGCGCGCGCCTCGCTTACGATCCGCCGCGTCGACCAGTCCGATGCGCCTGCGCTTGCCGCCCTCTACCGTCGTGCGTATCAGAGCGCTGCCGACGACGGCTTTCCATCGAGTATGGTCGATATCGAAGCCGAAACTGTCTCCTCGTGGCTCGAGCGTGACGCGACGACCATCATCGCCGAAACCGCAGACGACGAACCGGCTGGCACCGTTCGTCTCCTCGAAGAACGCGACGTTCCCTACGCCGAACGCCTCGCAGTCCATCCCGACTGGCAGGGTCAGGGCGTCGGCAGCCACCTGATGGACCGACTCGAGTCCATCGCCAGCGAGCAGGGCCACGACCGTATCCAGCTCTCGACCTACACCGGCCATCCGTTCCTTCTCGAGTGGTATCGCGATCGGGGCTACGAGCGGACGGGTACTCAAGAGATCACGGATCGGCCCTACGATATGTGTTCGATGGAGAAGTCGCTCGAGCCGGCTCGTGGGGGAGAGGAAGGAGTGATCGGTGAGCAGTGAGTGGTATAGTAGCCACTGCAAGTCAATGCACACCTGATCGCCAGCCTGCTCGGCGATCAGTGTGTAAATAGTTGCAGTTGTTACTATAGGTGGTGGGCAGTGAGCAGTGAGTGGTGAGCGGCAAGCGGACAGTAGTAAATCTTGTTCAGCATCCAATCGATATCCTAGCCGAAAGACCACGAACGCTCACTGCGGGAGATGTGAGTCAATTATATGTGGGGCGGTGCGAATACTCTGGTATGACCGTAGGACCAGCGATTGACGACCTTCACTTCAGTCAGGAACCCGACGTCGACGAGGTACCCGGGCCGAAATCGAACGAACTCCGCGAGCGCCAGCGAAACGTCGACAGTAACGCCGTCGCGTATCCTCGACGCGTTCCAATCGCCCTCGATGAAGCGCGAGGCGCGACGATTCGGGACGTCGACGGCAACACGTTCCTCGACTTCTTCGCAGGAATTGGTGTGCTGAACGTTGGCCACTCGAACCCGTACGTCCTCGATGCCGTCAAGTCGCAACTGGACGATGTCGCGCATACGATCGACTTCCCAACAGAGGCGCGAATCGATCTGATCGACAAACTCCGCGAGATTGCACCGGGTGGCCTCCAGGGCTCGAGTAACGTCGTCTTCGGCGGTCCGAGTGGGAGCGACGCGATCGAGGGCTCGATCAAGCTCGCAAAGCACAACACCGGCCGACACGGTGTGCTGGCGTTCGAGGGTGCATACCACGGCACGACGGCCGGCGCGCTCAGCCTTACCGCCGGCAAGAAGTACAAGAAGAACTACAGCCCGCTGCTCGCGGATGCCGTCCACGTCCCGTATCCGGACCCGGAGGGGACCGAGGATGGGATTAGCGTCGAGCGCGCGCTCGACGCCGTTCAGCGGAAGTTCGAGGACCCCTACGGCGGCCACGAGTCACCGGCGGGGATCTGGGTCGAGCCGATTCAGGGCGAAGGCGGTATCAACGTCCCGCCACAGGGCTTCCTGCAGGGGCTGCGAGACATCGCGGACGACAACGACGCGCTGCTCGTCGTCGACGAGATCCAGACCGGCTTCGGCCGTACCGGCGAGTGGTTCGCCTCGGATCACTACGACGTAACGCCGGACGCGATCACGATGGCGAAGGCGCTCGGTGGCTCCGGCCTTCCGATCGGCGGCATGCTCTACCACGAGAAGTTCGACACCTGGGGCCCCGGTGGCCACGTCGGAACCTTCCGCGGCAACGCACCCGCGATGGTCGGTGGTATCCGCGCGATCGACTACATCGAGTCCCACGACCTGCTCTCCCACGCGACCGAACTCGGCGAGTACATCTGCGGTCGCTTCGCCGAAGTTGCGGAAACGACGCCGGAAATCGCGGACGTCCGCGGCAAGGGACTGTTCGTCGGCGTCGAGTTCGTCGACGAGGACGGCGCGCCGGCAGACGACCTCGTCGAGGAGATCCAGACGCGCTGTTACGAGAACGGCGTCCTCGTCTGGAGCGCCGGCCGCCACGGCAACGTCCTCCGTCTCATCCCGCCGCTCGTGCTCACCGAGCAGCAGGCTGAGGTCGGGACTGACATCATCTGTGCGGCGATCGACTCGAGTACCGGTTCGAACTGATCTCGCTTCGGTTCACGTTCGCGACTTCTGATTCGCGTTTCACCATTTTGTCAATCAGTTGACCTCGTCTCCTCGAGTGGCTATGTGGATGCCTGTCCGGTGTTGCTGACTGGTTGATTGCTGGTGGTGACTGTGGTGACTGGGTGGTGACTGGTTAAAGGCCGGTCGGAATGGTTGGGTAGATTGCTGGTCAGTCCTCGACCGACTGCTCTTCGAAACTCCCTCGTTCTCGCATCATCGAGGTACCTCGTTCGATCCAGCGGCGGCGATAGAAGACGACGCTGAGGTACCCAACTCGGAACACGAAGTCGAGGACGACGGCGACGTACGCCGCGACGACGCCGTATCCGAGGATGACGCCGAACACGTAGGTGAAGCCGAGCAGGAACACGAACGTCCCGATAACGCGGGAGACGAACGGAACGACGGTTTCACTCCCACCCCGGAGCGAGCCCGCGAGTGTGAGATACGCCGCGATCAACAGCGCGGCAATCGCGTACGCCTGCGCGAAGCCGACTGCGTAGCTGATCGTCTCCGGCTCGCGCGTGAACACGAGGACGAACTGCTCGGCGAAGAAGAACAGCAAACCGCAGAGTCCGCCGATGGTGAGCACGCTCAGTGACGTTGCGGCGATTCCGTTGTAGTAGGCGGTGGACGCCTCGTTGCGCCCGAGCGACTGGCCGACCATGATGTTCGCTGCGACGCCGTAGCCTCGCGCAAGCGGCGAAGCGACCTGCTGGTACATTCGTCGTCCGATGTGGTAGGCGGCGTTGACCTCGGTGCCAAACGCGAGCAAGATGGCGTTGAACGGGAACTCCGCAATCATCTCCGTGACGCCCTCAGCGATCCGCGGCCAGCTGATGAGCATCAACTGCTTCGTGATGACGAGTTCGCGCGGGGCGACGAACTGAATCTCGCTGCGTGGCGACCAGAGTATCGCGAGGAAAGTCAGCGCGCCCAACGTGTCGGCGACCGCGGTCGCGACCGCGATCCCGATGACGGTCAGCTCCGGCAGCGGGCCGAGTCCGAAGGCGAGGCTGACGGTGAGGACGATGTTGAGCGCGTTGACGGCACCGTTGACGTACATCGGCGTCTTGGTGTCGCCGGTCCCCTGGATCGACCGGGCGGCGATGAAGTTGGTGTGGATCGCCGGGGCCGAGATCATGATAATCATGAGGTAGGTACTGCCGTAGTTGATCACGGCCTCCATCGCGCTTTCCTCGGTGAGCGCCCCGAGTACGGCGATTGCGTACTCGTTGAGCAAGAGGCCGAACAGGATGAACGGGATACCGCCAAGAAGACCGATTAGCACTGCCTGCGAGACCGCCTGATTTCGGTTCGCCGTCGCGTCCGCGCTCGTGTCCTGACTCGAGAGGGCGATCGCTCCGTCGCCGATTCCGATCCCGAATCGGAGTGGGAATCGCGCGTAGATATCCGCGAGGCCGACGGCTGCGACCGCGGCGGGAGAGAAAAAGCCCGCGACGATCAGGTCCGTCGTCCGCATCAGCGTCCGCAACACCTGTTCGGCCATCACTGGCCACGAGAGGCTAAACACGCGCCGCCAGACGCGCCAGAACCGGCGTTCAGCCAGCGATAAGAGAACGATAAACACAGGCCGATTTCCCACCTTCAGGGATTAAACGTTGAGTTGTCGGAAAAGTGACCCGGCTCGTCTGTATTTCGGGTGTAGATCCGCTGCGTGTCTCGATCGCTGCGTGTCCCGATTGGTGAGCCGAAAGCTTGGCTCTGATCAAGTCGAGACGATTGCCGGTCCGAGCCTACTCGTCGTCGTACGGCCACCGCCCGCCAATCTTCAGCTCCTGGACGTAGCCCTCGTCGATCATCGCTTTCGTCTCTTCTCGAGTACGCTGTGGGAACTCGCGGTCGGCCTCCGCAGCCGTGAGCGCCGCTGCAGCGATGAGAGCCGACAGCGCTCGCAGGTCGCGCACGTCCAGTTTGTCCAGCGTGTCGGCGTGCGTGTGTCCCCAGCCGCGGCCACTCGAGTCGGATGTCGACGACGTCATCGATGCCGGCACGCCCTCCTGGACGAACGCCCACTGGTCCCCGTGCGGGCTGATGGTGTCGCTCGTCGACAGCGGCACGTCGAACTCGTCTGCGACCTCCTCGAACAGCGCTTCCAGCGCGTCGAACTCGTTGGCGTTGACCCGGAGGTTCCGGGAGTTCCCGGCACCGTCGATGTTGATGACGCACTTGACGTTCGAGAGCTCTTGGGTCGCCGCGGAGTGGTAGGCCCCCTGCAGTCCGATCTCCTCCGAGCCGAACGGGACGAATCGGACGCGGGTCTCGAGATCGTCTTCGACCTGTGTGAGCAGCCGTGCGATTTCACAGACCAGCGCAGTGCCCGCGCCGTTGTCGTTGGCTCCTTCCGAGATGTCGTGGGCGTCGACGTGGGAGGTCACCATTACGACTTCGTCGGTGTCCGGCCCGACTTCGCCGACGACGTTCACCGAGTTGGTGCGTTCGTTGCGAGCCTCGACCTCGAGTTCGACGGAGAGCGGTTCCGACGCCGAATGACGCAACAGTCGCTGGCCGACTTCTTTCGAGACGCCTACGGCCGGAATCGGTCCAGGGCGGTTGTCGTAGCCGATTTCGCCGGTCGCCGGCAAGCAGCCCTCGACGTGGTTCCGGAAGACGAAGCCGACCGCACCGGCGTCGACTGCGCTGACGTACTTCTCCATCCGGTGAAGCCTGCGGCCGTAATCGTTCGGCGTCTCGCTCGAGGCCATCACGACCTTCCCCTCGAGTTCGGCATCTTCGAAGTCTTCCGGCCGACCATAGCCGACGTCGACGAGTTCGGCTTCGACGGTGTCGCTCGGCGTCCCCGGGAGGGCGAGTACCTGATAGTCGGCCGCGAACGTTTCCTCGTGTGCGCCGCTCGTCGAGAGCGTGGCAGGGCCGCGCCACCAGCCGTCGATTTCGAACTCGTCCAGGTGGACATTGCGCAATCCAACGGTTTCGAAGGCGTCCCGAATACGCTCGGCCCCTCGTCGTTCGCCCTCCTGTCCAGCCATCCGGTTGCCGATGTCGACCAGATCTTCCAGAACCTCCCAGTGGAAGGTGCTCGTATGCGCGTCGCCGATCACTTCGGTGGGGAGTCTCGTCATGAATAGGTGCCTGTCGGCCTGTCAAAAGAAGCTGTGGAACGCGGAAGTCTCACACGGGAGTGAGACCAGTCTGGTTGCGTTCGAGTCGGATCGGGTCACACTCTCCTCGTCGGTTCACGTCGGTGGTTCCGGGACCCATACGTTCAAACGAACGGCGTTGCTGCACCAGAGTATGACACGAACTGTCGGACGCTATCTGAACGCTCGCGGAACGAGAGGGGCGACGGTCGCGCCGGATGGCCGTCTGGCGTTTCGCGCTGACACCACCGGAACGATGCAGGTCTGGACGCTTGACGAACCGGGCGGCTGGCCGACCCAGCAGACGTTCTACGACGAGCGCGTTTCGTTCGTCGACTGGTCGCCAAGCGGCGACGTGATCGCCTTCGGCAAGGACGCCGGTGCCGACGAGCACGACCAACTGTACCAACTCGATCCTACCGACCGTTCGATCGACCGACTGACGGACCAGCCGGATGCGATCCACGAGTGGGGCGGCTGGAGCCCCGAGGGAGACCGGATCGCGTTCACTGCCAACCGTCGCTCAACTGCTGACTTCGACGTCTACGTGATGGATATCGATACTGACGAGGGCGGGACTGACCACGGAAGCGCAGCCGACGCCGATGAACCGACGCTCGTCTGTGCGGGCGACGGCCGTATCAGCGTCGTCGGCTGGAGTCCGTCTGGCGACCGACTCCTCTGCAGAAACGCCCACGCCAGTTCGGACATTGACCTCTCCGTCGTCGACGTCGATAGCGGCGAGCGTCGGCACGTTACCCCGCACGAGGACGCCGCTCGATACGGTCACCCCACCTTCGGCCCGGACGGCGAGGCGATCTACTGCACGAGCGATCGCTTCGGCGATACTCTGGAACTGATCCGTATCGATCTGGGGACACTCGAGTGCGAACCTGTCGCCGTCGGTGACCAGGAACGGAACGGAAACGGGAACTGGAGTATCGACGAGTTCGAACTCGATGCGGCCACCGGCCGGCTCGCGTACGCGCGGAACGTCGACGGCTACTCGGAGCTATTTATTGGCGAACTTCACACATCAACCCAGGCGGACACCGCCCCAGTCGAGGTGCCAGACGGCGTCGTCTCTGGGCTGACGATCGACCCTGCAGGAGCCCGGGCGGCGATGACGGTTTCGTCGACCAACCTGAACTACTCGATCTACGCCGTCGAGTTGGAGACGCTCGCTGACGGCGAGACACCAGCGGTGGAGCGCTGGACGGTCCCCTCCTCTGGCGGCGTCCCGCTCGACCAGTATCACGAGCCCGAACTGATTCGATACGAGACGTTCGACGGGAGGGAGATTCCGGCGTTTTTCACCCTTCCTGACGACGACGAAGAAGCGGGAGCGCGAGAGGGGAAGAAAGCGGGAGAGACACCAGTCATCGTCGACATCCACGGCGGCCCCCACTCCCAGCGACGCCCGTCGTGGCGAAACCGGCCCATCCGTCAGTACTTCCTCGACGCGGGCTACGCCATTTTCGAGCCGAACGTTCGCGGTTCCTCGGGCTACGGGAGCGAGTACGCCGCACTCGACGATGTCGAGAAACGGATGGATTCCGTCCGGGATATTGCACACGGAGTCGAGTGGCTCCGCGACCAGCCGGCGATCGACGCCGACTCGATCGTCTGCTACGGCCGTTCCTACGGCGGCTTCATGGTGCTCGCGTGTATCACCGAGTACCCCGACATCTGGGCGGCTGCCGTCGATTTCGTCGGCATCTCGAACTGGGTGACCTTCCTCGAGAACACCGGCGACTACCGCCGACCCCACCGCGAGGCAGAGTACGGATCACTCGAGTCCGACCGCGAGTTCCTCGAGTCGATCAGCCCGATTCACGAGGTCGATCAAATTTCGTGTCCGCTGTTCGTCCAGCACGGCGCGAACGACCCGCGTGTTCCGGTCGATGAGGCCCGACAGATCGCTGCCGCCGTCGAAGAACAGGGTGTCCCCGTCGAAACCTGCATCTTCGAGGACGAAGGTCACCACACGACCAAACTCGAAAACCGTATCGAGCAGTTCGAGCGGATTGGTGCGTTCCTCGACGAACACGTCTAATTTCGGATCGACGCGTCGTCTTCACCAACCGCGGAACCGTTCTCGACCCATATTCTTCGGCCCCGTCGAGCACTACGACAATTTTGTGGAGCGAAAGCGAGCACCACGCCGGCTGCTGACTCTTGATGTTCGTCTGTCATCCAAAAGTACCTACCCAGAATACAGTTATCTATTTAGGCACTTTTGGACTTCTCTACTCGGGAGCAGCCTCTACGGCGAGAGCAACGAGTACAGAACTGCACCAACGACAATACTCCCCTCAGGTATCGGCCGAGCGCTAGCACTACCCATAGCTATTCGACTGTGGAACGACAACCCCACGACGACCAATGACAAGCATCGACGCAGAGCGGTTCCGAAACACGTTCGAAACGTACTCCGATATCGGCCGCACCGACAACGACGGCCTCCACAGACTCACGCTGTCGGACGCCGACGTTCGTGTCCGCGACCAGCTCGTCGACGATCTCGAGTCGCTCGGGCTCGACGTCCGTATCGACGAAATCGGGAATATCTTCGGTCGGCGGGAGGGAACCGATCCCGACGCTGCGCCGGTACTGATCGGTTCTCACCTCGACTCCCAGCCCTACGGCGGGCGGTTCGACGGGCAGCTCGGTGTTCTGAGCGCCCTCGAGACGCTGCGCGCGTTCGACGACCAGGGTATCGAGCACCGCCGCCCCATCGAACTCGTCAACTGGACCAACGAGGAAGGATCGCGATTCAAGCCGGCGCTGATGGGCAGCGGGACGTTCGTCGGCGAGTTCAGCGTCGAGGAGACGCTTGCTCGCACCGACGCCGACGGGACGACTGTCGAGGAAGCACTCGAGTCGGCCGGCTATCGCGGCGACGCCGAGTGCGGTCCGCACGAACCGATCCACAGCTACCTCGAACTCCACGTCGAACAGGGGCCGGTACTCGAGGAGCACGGCCAGTCGGTCGCGGTCGTCGACGGAATCTACGGCATGTCGTGGCTCGAGGCGACCATCGAGGGAACGGCCGACCACGCCGGTCCGTCGCCGATGCATTCGAGACGCGACGCGTTGGTTGCGGCAACCGACGTTGTACAGGGAATCCGTCGCCTTTCGAACCGCTACGAGGACGTTGTGACGACGGTAGGCGAACTGACGGTCCAACCCGGTTCGATCAACGTGATCCCCTCAGAGGTGACGTTCACTGCAGACGTCCGCAGCTACGACGACGCGATCGTTGCTGAACTCGTCGAGCGTGTCGAGTCCGAACTCGAGGCCGCCTGTGCACGCGAGGGTACCGAGTACGAACTCGAAGAAATCTGGCGAATCGAGCACACGGAGTTCGCTGATTCTGTCCGGACTGCTGCCCGCGAGGCGGCCGAGGAGGCGGGTGTTTCCTACCGGTCTATGGTCGGCGGTGCCGGCCACGATGCGAACTATCTGACCGAGGTAACGGATGCGGGAATGCTCTTCGTTCCGAGCGTCGACGGCCGGACTCACAACGAGGACGAGTTCACGGAGTGGGAGGACGTGGTCGCGGGAGCGAATACGTTCGCGGCGACGACGCGTCGGCTGTCGCAGTAGCTTCGGATTCCACCTCGTTTCACAGCGCAAGTGAGTCCGCGTAGTACACATACTATAACTGATCTATGAGCCTTTATCTCTGCATATTGTTGTATTCGTGCGCGTCGTCTTACTCGAGTACGGTGCACCTGAACGGAGTCGACATCGCGGTCGGAACTGGGTCCTGAAGTGCAGTGGAGGGTGGGGGCACGAGTGAAGCTGACAGTTTGTTGCCGTCAGCTTGGTCGGTCTGTCACTGTCTGCGTTCGCCGGCAAACCCGAACCCGACAACAATCACTATCCGTGGTGCGTTCGTGTCGTGCGGACAGAGAGCAATGGATAGACGCGCCGTCTGGCTTCTCTGTCTCGGCCTCGCCGGCATGCTGGCCGTCTCAGTGGCTGCACCGGCGCTGCCGACGGCCGTTTCGGTTGTCGACGACGACGCCGTCGACTCATCGGAACCGAGCGACGAAGCCGAATCGATCCTCGACGACCAGTTCGGCGAACCGGAGGGAGCCGACGAAGCCGAGAACCCGCTGCCAGTCGAATGGCTTCTCCTCGGTACCGGCCTCGTCTCGCTGCTGGTACTCGGCCGTGCGCTCGTCGTCAATCCGGATCGGGGACGAACGATTCTCGCAACTACCGTCATCATCGTCGCGCTGATCGGCGTGCTGTTCGCCTTCGACCGATCCGGCCAGATCGGCGGGGACGCTAGCACCGGTCTCGTCTCCGAATCGTTCCCGCTCGTTATCGGGGCGCTCGTCGCGTTTCTGACCGTTCTCGCGGCGGCGTTCGTCTTCTCCCGTGACGACGATCCGGTCCTCGACGGGACGGACAGTACCAACGGCTCCGTCGAACTGCAGTCACCGACCCGGCGGACCGCCAGCGCGTCCGACCCCGTCTCCATCTCGCATGCCGCTGCGGACAACGACGTGTATCGGACCTGGCTGCTGATCGCCGATGCAGTCGGCACGGGCAACGATGCCGCCACAACGCCGGGAGAGATCCGAACCCAAGCGATCGAGTGTGGCTTCGACCGCTCGGCAGTCGACGAACTGACTCGCCTGTTCGAAGCTAGCAGGTACGACCACCGTTCCCCGACACTGGACCAGGAACGTCGAGCACGTGCGCTGGCGGAGGACCTTGCACTCGAGTTGAGCGAGACAGACGGCACACGCGAGACGGAGCGTGAGCCACCAGTGGAGGAGTCCGATGAGTGAGATGGCCGACGGCACTGCCAGATACGTTCGGTTCGCGATGGTTCTACTCGCCGCTGTTGCGATTGCCGGCGGTGGAATCGTGTTGCTCGCGACCGATGTCGTTCTGGCTGTTCTCCCCTACGAGGTCGTTGTCGCCCTCGAGGTGTTCGGTCAGTTGGGGCTCTATCTGGTGTTGCTCGCTCTGCTGATCCAGAGTTACCGCATCGTCCGCCACATACTTCGATCCGGTGAGTCGGCGGCGTCGCCGCCGGACCGCGACACTGCGAGTCGGGTTCCAACGCCCGGCGACGAGTTGTACCACCAGCTTATCTCCGTCTCGGATCGTTCGGATCCGACGTACGAGGCGGTTAGAGATAGATTGCGAGCACGTGCCCGCAACGCACTGGTGGCTGCCGAGAACCAGACCGAAGTCGATGCGGCCGAGGCAGTTGCAACCGGTGACTGGACGGCCGACGACGGTGCTGCGGCCGTGCTCGCCGACGATGAGGACCGGCCGCCTACGTCGTTCGAGGACCGTGTGCTTGCCGCTCTGGGCGGTACAGATATTCTCGCACGTCGTGACCTTCGCCGGGCAATGACCGCTGTCGGAGCGCTTGCCGGGGCGGCACCCGATGCCCGCCGGCCAACAGCTGTTCCCCCGCTCGAGTCGACGGCGGCGATCGGCCCTGGGTCCGAAACGGATGCTGGCGATGGGGGGTCGAACACAGGCAGCCAGACGAACGAGGATGATGGTCCGGCGACGAATACGAGCGCCGATACTGGTTCGGCGACGAACGCGAGTGAGAATGGTGAATCGACGCCAGCCGTCACGACGCGCCGGACGGGGCGTTGGGTAGGAATCACCGTCGTTGCGCTCGTCGGAATCGTCATCGGTGTGCTCTACCAACAACCCGCAGTGATCGTCTCGAGTGGCGTCGGGATGGGATTTGCGGCCTATTCGCGGCTCGGATCGGTCGATGCTGACCCACCGGAGATCGCAGTCGAGCGCAGCGTCAGTGAGGCCCACCCTGAGCCCGGCGAATCGGTTTCGGTGACGACGGTCGTTCGAAACGAGGGTGAGCGTCGCCTCGTCGACGTGCGGATTATCGACGGCGTACCGTCCGAACTGGCCGTCGAATCGGGTTCGTCGCGGGCGGCGACGACGCTTGCTCCTGGTGGGTCGGCGGTGGTCCAGTATACGGTTACTGCCCGGCGCGGCCGCCATCAGTTCGATCCGGTGCAGGTTCTGTGCAGAAACGCGAGCGGGTCGGTCGAAACAGACGTTCGAATCACGGCGTCGGGGCCGGACGCAGAGGGGGCATCAGCAGCAGCGTCGCCGTCAGCTGACTCGCCAGTGACCGAGCAACCGACTGCTGATATAACGACCACGGATACGACACTCACGTGTCTCCCGACACTGCAGTCGCTCCCGTCGGGTGTCGACCACCTGCTCGCACACCGTGGCTCGACTCTGTCCGGTCCGCTGCAGACGACCGATTCTGGCCCTGGGGTCGAGTTCCACAGCGTCCGTGAGTACCGTTCGGGCGACCCGATGCAACGAATCGACTGGAACCGCTACGCGCGACACGGCTCGCTGGCGACGGTTTCGTTCCGTGATGACCAGTCGGCGACAGTGGTCATCGCCATCGACGCCCGCGACAGCGCGTATCGATCACCCGACGAGGCGACACCGACACACGCCGTCGACCGGGCTGTCGACGGTGCGGCTGCCGCCTTCGGTACGCTGCTCGATGCAGGACACACTGTCGGCCTCGCGTCTGTCGGTCCCGACCCACTCTGGCTCGCGCCGGGAACCGGTCGCGAACACCGGATTACTGGCCGAACGATGCTCGGCACGGCACCAGGACTCAGTCCACAGCCGCCCACAGCTCGGTCTGCTGACCGCCCGAACGCGGATTCCGATGCTGATGCTGATGGGCCTACGGACACCGTTCGAACCGACGAGGGCAGGACTGTCGCGACTACTGCTCCTGCCAGCGGTGCTGACATCGACCTCTCCCACTTCAACCGCATTTCCCCAGCATCGACACAACTCATCCTCATCTCGCCTCTCTGTGACGACGGCGCGCTCGAGTTCGTTCGCTCACTGCACTCGAGTGGGTTTGCGCTGTCAGTCGTTGCGCCGGATCCGACGACGGTGGATGGGCCGTCGAGGGCGCTTGCACGGGTCGAACGGAGGGAGCGAGTGCGACAGCTCCGGTCGGAGGGGGGTACCGTGATCGATTGGGGCTGGGATAGTGACCTTCAGACTGCGCTGAGAGGTGGTCGGTGATGAGCCGGAGCACCGATTCGCCGGCGACGGTGAGTTCGTGGAGTGCGATCTGTTTCGCGGGTGTCGGCTGGAGTGTTGGGATTCCGTACTCGATCCATGCGACGGCGCTTTCGACGGTGGGCTGGCTTGTGCTCGGACTGGCGCTGCTCGCTGGCGACCGAACGACGCTAACGACGGGTGCCGGTGTGCTCGTCCTCGGTGGGTTCGTCGCCGCTGGAAACGGTGCGTCGACCGCCGCTGTTCTCGTTGCGGTAACGGCGTCGATCCTTGCGTGGGACAGCGGTCAGAACGCGATTAGCATCAGGCGTCAACTGGGTCCGTCCGCTCCGACCGTTCGGGCTGAACTCGGCCACAGCCTTGCCAGTCTCGCTGTCGGGAACTGTCTCGTTCTGGTTGGGATTGTTGCATCTGGTCTGGGCGGTGGCGTACAACCGCTAATTGCAGTCGTTCTGTTCTTCCTCGCAGCGAGTGTCGTCGCGATCGCGTTAGGCCCGAGCGCAGTACTTGACGGTCGAATATTTGGGGGCGGCGACGCCGAATCTGCTGAGAGTGAGCGGTAATCTTCCCGGTGTATCGGCCCGTCTCCTCTAAATGAAAATTTTACGAAATACCTAGTTATAATCGTACTTAGTGTGAAAGTACGCGCCAACTCTCGGTTTTTGACCTACTAATGGGAAAGATTTATATACTGCCTCTGTATCTTGTATGATGATGTCTTGCAAGGACGGTGTTTCACGACGAGACGCATTAAAGCTAACTGGAGGGGTCGGGCTTGTTGGTCTCGCTGGGTGCCTTGGCGGCGGTGACCAAACCGATATTACGGTCGGATCGTCGTCGTCCGGGTCGACGACGTACGACAACTCACAGGCAATCCAGCGAGTCGTTAGCGAGCAATCCGACTCGATCAACTTCATTACGCAGGACGCCGGCGGTGACCCGCAGTCGATGCGACTGTACGCCGACGACGAACTAAACGCCTACTCGACGGGGAACTTCATCCTCAATCAGGCGCTGACGGACTCGGGGCCGTTCGAGGAGCCGGACAACATCGATACGTTCCCACTGCACGGCTTCTCACACCTCTCGCTGAACCTCTACTGGGTTGCACTGGAGGACAGCGGGATCGAGACCACCGACGACCTGTTCGGTGCCGACATCTACGCGCTCCCTGCTGGCTGGGGGCTTCGGGACATGACCGAACAGATGTACGGCGAAGTCGGTCTCTGGGAGGAACTAGAGGACGGGGTTGTCAACTTCGAAACCAGTGAGGCGGCGAGTGCAATGGAGGAAGGCCGTGTCGATGCAGCGGTCGTCTACACGTCGAACTACGATGCGCTGCCCGCCTGGGCCGTCGAAGTCGACGCGCGGAACGACGTCCAGATGGTCGAGATGACCGACGAGTTCGCCGACGCAGCCGAGGAGTTCGCGGGTGCAGGATACGAGGAGCTCGACGAGGCGCCGGGCGGCTGGGATCAAGACGTCGACATTGGCGACGACTCCTACGCAACGTGGACGGAGACGTACCCGTACATGTTCGACCCAGACATCTCGGACGAGGTCGTCTACGACCTCATGGAGATCTGCCACGAACACTACCAGTCGATGCAGGACGCACAGCCTGCGATTCTCGACTACTCCGATCCCGATAACTTCACGTTCGCCCTCACTCACACCGACGAAGTCGGTATCCACCCCGGTGCAGCCGACTGGTACGAAGACAACGGCGTCTGGAACGACGACTGGACTCGAGGCGAAATTTAACTGAGTGACGACGGGACGAACACGGAATATATGGTTTATTCAACAGCTGATAAGAACCGGCTCGATATCGCTCGCGATGCGATCACGCTCTTTGCGATCGTTACCTGGGTGTGGATCCTCTACTACGCGTTTACCCAGCAGATGGATCGCATCCTCTTCACCGTCATCTTCCTCGGTGCGATCATGCTCGTCTACCTGGGAGACGAACTGATCGACGCGATCGAGGACGGAAACACACTCGACATGGTTCTACTGAGCGTCTCGAGTGTGATCACGATCGGGACCACGGTGTACATGTATGCGTTCTACGAGACACTGCTCTCGATCCGGGTCGGGACCGCCCTGACTCACGAGTACGCGATCGCTGCGGCGTTCGTCCTCGTAGTGTTGTACCTCTCGTACCGCGCCTACGGGTTGACGTTCCTCGCAGTCATCGTCGCTGCGATCCTGTATGGAGTCTACGGAAACTACGCACCCGGTATCCTTCGCCACGGCGGCTTCAGCCTCAACCGTACGGCGAACATTATGGTGCTCGACTTTCAGGGAGTCTACGGCTCGATCTCCCGGATTATTGCGACCTGGGTCGCGTTGTTCCTGCTCTATGCGGGACTGATGCGCGGCTTCGGTGCGTTCGACCTCATCATGCGGCTTGCGCTGCGTGCCGCAGAACTCGTCCGGTCGGGCGTTGCACTTTCTGCGGTCACCGCGAGCATCATCATTGGTTCGATTACCGGGAGTCAGGCCGCGAACACGGCGATCACCGGCTCGTTCACGATTCCGCTGATGAAGGAGAGTGGGATCGACTCAGAGGTGGCCGGCGGCATCGAATCTGTCGCGTCAACCGGCGGACAGATCATGCCGCCAGTGATGGGCGCAGCCGCCTTCGTGATGGCGTCCTTGCTCGGCATCACGTACCTGGACGTGCTCGTCGCCGGCCTCATCCCGGCGGCGATCTTCTACGGCTCGGTCATCATCGCCGTCCACTACACGGGGACTGAACAGCTCCGCGGGCAGGACCTCGATGTCGCGGTAACGAATCACTTCGACGAACGGCTGAGCCGTCGCGAACTCGCGATTCAGGGCGCACGGTTCGGGATTCCGTTCGCGATCCTGATCTGGACGCTCGGCGTTCTCCAGTGGACGGTGCTGACATCCGCGCTCTACACCGTCGTCGCGATGTTGGTCACCGGCTTTGGCTTCCCGCTCGTCGCGACGATCACCAACGGCGGCGACGTCAAAGCGGAGTTCTCCGACCTCCTCGGACAGGCTGCCTTCGGCTTCCGTGAAGGTGCGATTATCCTCGCGCCAATCGCGATCATCATCGCCTCGATTAATGGCGTCGTCGACATTCTCGAGGCGTCGGGCGTTCCGGGTGTGCTCTCGCTTGCCCTGCTCGACCTCTCGGGCGGCGTGATGGTCGTCGCGGTCATCCTCGCGATGATCATCTCGATCATCCTCGGACTTGGGATGCCGACGGTGGCAGCCTACGTCGTCGTCGCAGCGCTGATCGCACCGGCACTCGTCCAACAGTTCTTCGTGCCGGAACTCGCCGCACACTACTTCGTCCTGTACGCGGCGATCCTATCGGGACTGACACCGCCGATCGCGATCGCTGTCGTCGTCGCAACCGGAATCGCCGACAGCAACTTCTGGCGCACCTGCTTCGAGGCGCTGAAGATCTCGGCCCCGATCTACATCCTGCCGTTCGCGTTCATCTACAACCCCGAACTCGTCGTCGGCGGCTGGGGACCATGGACGTTCGCGTCGGGACTGATCGCGCTGTTCGGCGCGTTCGGCGTCTCCCACGGACTCAACTACCACGGGAAGTTCTTCCACCCGAGCCCAGCCGTGGTCTTCCCCGTGAAGGGCGTCTACTTCGTCGCAGGACTACTGGCCATGGTGTTCCCGAACACCGCGGTCCGCCTGGCCTGTGTTGCGCTCATCCTCGTGCTCGTCATAGCCCAGCTTCGCGAGCCGATCCTTGCCCGGTTCGGCAGCGGCTCTGCAGCTGACTCCGACCCCGTCTCTGGGACGAAAGACTAGCGACCCACTCCCTTTTCGGCGTCTCTCACACCGCCCGTTTCGCTGTCGGTTGGTTCGAGCGGCTCGCCGTCAGCTCCTGTGAGTCATAGTAATCAGTTCCCGTCGCAGTCGAACAGCCAGGACAGTCCGCTACGGTAACCGGCCAGTCAACGCCTCGCTCGCCGGTGCGAACGAAACCGTCGACCCGATCCCCTCCTCACGTGCTCGCTCGTAGAGCATGTGCGCCGCGGCGACGGTCTCGATCCCCGTCCCGCCGCTGTCGAACACCGTAATCTCCTCGTCGCTCGTCCTGCCCGCCGCCTCGCCAGCCACGACCTCGCCTAGGTCGGCGTGGACGTGGTCCTCCGTGATCGCGCCCGCCTCGAGTGCGGCGAGAAACGCGCCGGCGTCGTAGGTGGCCCGTTCGCGCAGATCGGGGACGTAGGTGGCCCGCTCGATCGTCGCCGTATCGAGTTCGCGGCTCCCCTCCTGGTACTGCCCCATTGCTGTCACGTGAGTTCCCGGCTCGAGGTCGTCGCCGTCGAAGACCGGCTCGCTCGCTTTCGTCGCCGTGATAACGATATCCGCGCCGTCGAGCGCGGCGGTACTCGAGTCCACCGCGCGAACGTCGGCCGAGAGCTGGTCGTCGAACTCGTCGGCGAACGTCTCGCGGTTCGCTTGTGTCGGCGAGAAGACGCGGACCTCGTCGAGGTCACGGACGGTTGCGGTGGTGTGGAGTTGGCCGCGTGCCTGCGAGCCGCTGCCGATGACGGCGAGCGTCGTAGCGTCGTCGCGGGCGAGTTCGTCGACGGCGACGGCACCTGCAGCGCCGGTTTTGAACGGGTTCATGCTCGCGCCGTCGAGGACGGCCAGCGGTTCGCCGCTCTCGGCGTCGAACAGGGGCGTCATGAACCAGGCGTTGCCGGCCCCGAAACCGGAGCTGTACATGTAGCCGCCCATTGCCCCGGTGTCGGGGAGCAGAGCGGCGTAGCTCGTGAACATTCCGTCCGGATCGGTTCGGTTGAACTTCTGGCGGGGGTAGGCCGGTGCACCCTCGCCGATCTGTCGGTAGCCGTCGCGAACTGCGGCGACGTAGTCCGCCGGCGATGCGAGTCCGTCGAGCTGTTCGCTGGTGAGAAACAGGGTTTCTGTTCCCGTCTCTGCTTGGGTCTCGGTCATACACAGAGTCTCTCATCCCGTATAGAAAAAGGCGCGTGATGCGGCGACGACTTGCGCTGCACCGTTTCCAACTCTTCGGTGGCGTCGAAGGATTGCGTTGTGCCCGTTCGTGCCATCGCGACTGTGCTATTCGCTTGCTACTCCGTTGGACGTCTCACTCTTCCGTCTCGGGTTCGGGTTACCCAGTAACTGTCTCCGTTACACCCACCATAGTCGACTGCCGTCCCCAGATAGGATTTTAGTATAGCACGGCTTACAGACAATATGACGACCGCAAAATGGCTGTTCTCAGTGGTGCTGCTACTACAGGCCCACTTTGCGGCGTCGTATCTCGTGCCGCTGGACAGGGAGGCACAACAGGAGTTTGGCGGCCTCTTGCGGTGGGTCTGGCCGTGGAGTGATGGCGACAGCGGGCTGTTCGGCCAGCTTGCGGTGTCGGCCGACTTGCCGCTTCTCGGATTATTCCTCGCGCTGACCGCCGCAACGCTCTCGTTTTGTGCTGCGCTGGCGGTCCTCGAGTTCTGGCTTCCGTTCAGCTGGTGGCGACTCCTGGCTGGCAGCGGGGCCATCCTCTCACTCGTCCTGATGGCTGGGTTCTTCGATGCGACGAAACTGCTGCCGATTGCTCTCAGTGCCGTCGTTTTGTGGGCCGTCATGGCCGATTGGCTGTAGTCCGCCTCCCCGTTCTCTCCACGCAACTGCCCTGCCAGCGGGCCACTACCGCTGGGAACGGTCTGCCCGTCCGAACCACCATGATCTCGTCAGAGTCAGTGATACGTCAACTTGAGCTCGATCTCGTTCGCCGCACCGAGCAACAGGTTCGGTAACTCCTCGCGAAAATACGCCTCTGTGAGTCGCCTGGCCGGCCCCGCCACGGCGACGGCCCCGTAAATATCGTCCCCCAGAACGATCGGCGCGGCTACACCACGAACCCGTTCGTGTGACTCACAATCGTTGAACGCCACGCCGCGCTCGCGGACCGTCTCGAGGTCCGCCTCGAGTTCGTCGCGCGTCGTGATCGTTTGCTCGGTGACCGCCGTCAAGCCACGGTCGTCGATGATTTCGTCCCGTCGATCCGACGACAGGTGCGCGAGAATCACCTTCCCCGAAGCCATCGTGTGCATCGGTTTTCGCTTGCCAACCCAGGCGTTCGTCGGCACTCCCTGCTCGCCGACCCGCCGATCGACGTACACCGCCTGGTTGTTCTCCTGTGCGAGCAGTCCGATCGTCTCACCCGTTTCGTCGACCAGCTGTTCGAGCACCGGCTCGGCGCACTCGAGTAGCCCGTCGTAGTGACGTTTGGCTCTGATACCGACATCCATGAACTTGAGGCCGAGTCGGTAGCCCTCGTCGTCTTCGACGACGTAGCCGTTTGCTTTGAGTGTCGCGAGGTGTTCGGAGGCGGTGCTGTTTGCGATACCGACTGCTGTCGCGAGCTCCGTCAGCCGCGCGTGGTCACGCTCGGCAAGCGTTTCGATGAGGGCGAATGTGGTTTCTGTCGCCCGGATTCCCCCTCCAGCCTCGGTATTGTGTGGCATTCTCTCGGAACAAGTGGTAACAGGACCATAATTCTGCCGGTGTCACCAGTCTTGTGCATTCAACACGTTGAGAGTGTATTTGGGCTACTGCTGGCGATTTTAGATATATCACGTTTGTACGCACTTTGGTGGTTTCGGTGCTGGCGAATCGAGCGTCTGGTGTGTTAAATTGTGACGCTGCTTGCGGTCCGTTCGATCGATTTTACCGAAATCGCGGTCAGAATTACAGCTGTACATTCGTAATACATGGCTACTGGCATGTTATGTCTAGCCATATTGGTACAGCTGCGTACGGACACCGCGTGGCTTCTTTATTTTCGCCCAGAAGCCATTCTGTGTTCGTTCTGTTTTGTTACTTCGATACCGGCGATCCGATCAGGACCGTCAGAATTGGATAGCACGACGTTTCGGCTCTGCCGAAATTCTTCACTCTCGTCGACGCCACTCCGAAATGGAGTCGTTTTCGGGGGTATACCAATCTTTAATTGCACGTACTGCTATCGTAGGGCCACGTGGTACCCGATCCGTCGCGTTCCCTGAGCGCACTCTCCGAGACAGTCGCTGCACTCCGTAAGGACGGGCGTGGGTCAATTCTGCTCGCGCTTGCGGGTGGCTGGTTCCTCTCGATGGGTGTTCGAATGATCTATCCAGTACTGTTACCTCACCTTCGAGAGGCGTACGGGCTCGATCTGACGACCTCCGGTTTGCTGTTGACGGTCCTCTTTCTTGCGTACGCGATCGGGCAGTTGCCGGGCGGGATGCTCGCCGACCGAATCGGTGAGCGAACCGTACTGACGCTTAGTACGGTCGTCGCCGCGATAACCCTCGGCCTCGTTATCACGGCCAACTCGCCGGCGATCCTCTTCGCTGCAACGGCGCTGTTCGGGTTCGGGACGGCGCTGTACGCCGTCGCGCGGTACACGATCTTGCCGAAACTGTACCCCGAACGCATCGGCGCAGCAAACGGCGTCACCGCGGCCTCACAGGACGCCGGGCAATCGGTGCTCCCGCCGCTCGCCGGCGTCATTGCGTCGCTGTTTCTCTGGCAGCTCGGGTTCGGATTCGTCATCCCGCTGTTCTTGCTGATGGGCGCTGTCCTCTGGTTCACCGTCCCGGTCCAGGAACCGGCAGCGAACGGCGAGGACAATTCAGGTCCGCTGTCCGAACGCATCCGCGACCTCCTCGCCGTGCTCGGACAGCGAGCCGTCATCTACCCGACCGCCGTTCTGGTGCTCGGTCTCTGTGTCTGGCAGGCCTTCACGAGTTTCTATCCGACTTATCTCATCGAAGTCAAGGACCTCTCGACCACCGTCTCCTCGACGCTGTTCGGGCTCTTCTTCGCGCTCGGCATTCTCATCAAACCCCTCGCGGGCGGCGCGTACGACCGCATCGGCATTCGGCGTTCGCTCGTCATCGTCGCGAGTGGCCCCGCAATTGCGCTTCTCGCGTTGCCGTTTATCGAAGGATTCTGGCCGTTGGTTGGGATAACGGCCCTCGTGAGTACACTTCTCGGATTCGCAACTGTGACCGAACCGTACCTCCTCGAGACACTCCCGGAGGAGATCAGAGGGACCGGATTTGGGATCCTTCGAACGATCGCGTTCATGGTCGCAGCATTGAGTCCCGTCGCGTTCGGTGCGGCCGCTGACAACGACTTCTTCGATCAGGCATTTATGGCTTTGGCCGTTCTCGCGGGTGTTATGCTGCTCCTCGCAGCTCGCATTCCAGAGCAGTGAGTCGGGCACTCGCCTCCCGCCTCCCGCTCCCCCATCTCGTCGTGTGCATTGTTCCCAAAAGTCTTTCTCGGTTCACTCACATCCCCTGACTATGCAGCCACAGCCGCTAGACGACCTCACGGTCGTCGACATGACTCAGTCGGTTGCCGGACCTGTCTGTACGCAACTGCTCGGCGAAATGGGTGCCACCGTCATCAAGGTCGAACCGCCCGCGGGAGACAACTTCAGACACCTCATGGGCGGCAGTATGTTCACGCCGTTCAATCACGGCAAGCAGAGCCTCTGCGTCGACCTCAAGTCCGAGGACGGCCACGAAATCGTCACCGAACTCGTCGACGAAGCGGACGTCTTCGTCGAGAGCTTCCGCCCCGGCGTTCTCGAACAGTACGACCTCGACTACGAGTCCGTTACCGAACGAAACGAGGACGTGATCTACTGCTCGCTGTCGGGCTTCGGTCGTACGGGCCCTTACAGCTCCTACCCCGGCTACGACCCCTGCATCCAGGCGGTGTCCGGGCTCATGGCGACGACCGGCTACAGCGACCGTCCGCCGGTCCGCATCCGCGCGAGCCTCATCGACTGCGGAACGGGTGCGAACGCCGCCTTCGCGATCCTGGCGGCCGTCCGCCATCGCGACCGCCACGGCGAGGGAACCGAGATCGACATCTCGCTGTTCGACGTTGCCGTCGCCTGGATGTCCTACTGGATCTCGCGCTACGACCGCACCGGCGACCTCCCCAAACGCGCCGGCGGCCGCGGAATCGGCAGCGCACCGAACGGCGTTTTCCCGGCCGGCGGGCAGGAGGGCGACGAGGACGGCACCGACTACATCTACGTTGCCACGCTCTCCGAAGCGATGTACGAACGCCTCTGTCACCTCCTCGACCGCGAGGACCTCCTCGAGGACGAGCGCTTCCAGACCATCGAGGACCGCATGGACCACCGCGAAATCCTTCGCGACGAGTTCACCGCCGAGTTCGAACAGTACGACATCTGGGAACTCGAGACGGAACTGCTCGACGCGGGCGTCCCATCGGGTGCGGTTCGAACCGTCGCGGATCTCGTCGACCGCGATCCACACGTTGAGGAGCGCGAGATGCTCGTCGATTCGTACAATCCGGAGACCGACGAGGCCGTCGTCGCTCCAGCGCTCCCGTTCCGCTTTAGTGCAGGTATTCACGATGGCGGCTTCTCCTCGCGACCGCCGGCAAAGGGTGAACAGACAGCCGATATTCTGGAGGCGCTCTCGTATTCGACGGCCGATATCGACCGACTGCACGAGCAGGAGGTGGTCTTTTCGGAGGCGTAGCGCTCAGGCTGGTTGTCCCGACTGAACTGTCGTCGTGCCCACTGGGTATTACGTTCAATCGGTGTCACGCGCAGTCGCTATCACACTCAGCCGGCGTCACGCTCGATCGGACTCGAGTACCGTCCCGATCATCTCGTCGGACATGTTCGCGATCACGCGACCGTCCGTTTTCACCTCCTGAATCACGAACTGCGAGGATGTCTCGTTAACACCGTCGATTTCGACGATGTCGTCGATGAGTGCGTGGAGCTGGTCGTGGGTTTGCACCCGTGAGATGACGATGAAGTCGATGTCACCCATCACGTAGTAGACCTGTGAGACGCCGTTGATTTCGGCAATCGCCTCGCCGATATCCTCGGCGTAGCCGCTCTCGTGGGAGACGGTGACGTCCGTGAACACGAGCATGTCGAGTCCCAGCGCGTGCGGATCGACTGTTGCTGCAGTCGCGGTGATCACGCCGCTATCTTTGAGCTTCGTCAGCCGGTAGTGGATCGTCGACTTCGAAAGCCCGAGTTCCTCGGCGAGTTCTTCGAGATTCGTCTCGCTCGATTGCTCGACTCGTGCGAGGATTTCGACATCGGTTTCGTCGAGATCGGCTGCCATATCGTCTGTTCGGCGAACTGCGGTTAATAATTTCGTGCGCTGTTCCAGAGAGACTGGCCTCGGTCTCCGATGGCTCGGAACAGCCGTTCCGTGTGACCTCCGCGTTGCCTACGCGCGATGTTCTTCGACAACATCCCAGTCCAGTTCGATTCCCAGCCCCGGCGTATCCGGCACCTCGATGTAGCCGTCCTGAATCAGCGGCTCCTCGCGCACCACCAGGTCGTCCCACCACGGCACGTCACGCGCGTGGAACTCGAGTGCCAGGAAGTTCGGCACGGTCGCGCCGACGTGGACCCCGGCCATCGTCGCGACTGGGCTGCCGATGTTGTGGGGGGCGAGCGTCATGTAGTAGGTGTCGGCGAGTTCGGCGATCTTCTTGGTCTCGGCGATGCCGCCGGTCTTCGGGATGTCGGGGGCGACGAACGAGACGGCCTCCTGTTCGACGAGGTCGCGGAAGCCGTGGCGACCGTAGCGGTTCTCGCCGGTCAGCAGCGGTTGGTCGACGCTGCGGTTGAGCGTCGCCATCGCGTCGCCGTTCTCCGGCGGTAGTGGATCTTCGACCCAGGCGAGGTCGTAGGGCTCGAGTGCGTGACAGAGCTTTCGGGCCGCGTCGGAACTGAAGTTCCAGTGCAAATCGACGGCGACCTCGGCTTCGGCACCGACTTCGTCGGTGACGGCCTCGACGAGGCGGCGCTTGTGCTCGATTTCGGGACTGTCGAAGTGCCGTGAGATGGTGTCGATTTCGCGGCCCGAGGGGACGTCCAGGTCGAACTTGATGATCTCGAAGCCGTCGTCGACGGCGGCGCGGGCGGCACGGGCGTAGGCCTCGGGCTTGTAGACGCCGTGTTCTTCGCCCTCGTTGAGCGCCGATTCGACCATTCCCTCGCCCGCGTGGCAGTCCGCGTACATCCGGACCTCCTCGCGCATTTTGCCGCCCAGGAGCTGGTAGACCGGCTGGTCGAGAATCTTTCCGGCGGCGTCCCACAGCGCGAGTTCGACGCCGCTGATCGCGATGGTGCCGATACCGTCCTGCGAGCCGCGCCCCGAGAGCGCCTCGCGCATGAGGTGGTAGAGCCGTTCGACGTCGAGCGGGTTCTCCCCCTCCAGTACGGGGCCGAAGAAGTCGGTGATGACCTCGTGGACGCCGGGGGAGGGGTAGGCCTCACCGATGCCGGTGACGCCCGCGTCGGTCTCGACGGTGACGATGGTCCACGGGAAGTTGCCGTCGATGACGACCGTCTCCACGTCGGTGATCGCCGGCGTATCCGTCGACCGCGCTGGCGTCCGATCGAAATCCGGCCAGATACTCGTTGCTAACCGCGCCGCAAAGTCTGTATACATGGTATCACGTGGCACCGTTGCGAGCCGACAGTATCAATCTACTGGTACTGGCGATTTCGTGTGGCTGGCGGCCGGCTGTGGAGAGCTGTTAGAAACCGTTCTGTCGGCAGCGACCAACGACGACTGCGGGTATCGCGACGACCGTGACGACCGCGGACACCGCCACTACCGCTCCGGAAGCACCTTCCCCGGATTCAGAATCCCGTTCGGATCCATCGTCTCCTTGACCGACTGCATGAGCTCGAGTGCGGCCCCGTGCTCGTCGGCCATGAACTTGCGCTTCCCGATGCCGACGCCGTGCTCGCCGGTGGCGGTGCCGCCGAGTTCGATCGCGCGAGTGACGACCCGCTCGTTGAGTTCGTGAGCCCGTTCGACCATCTCCTCGTCGTCCGGATCCACCAGCGGCGTGAAGTGTAGGTTGCCGTCGCCGGCGTGGCCGACGCAGGACGTGACGAGGTCGAGGTCGTCGCTCACCTCCTGTACCGTCCGAACGATCTCGGGGTACGACGAGATCGGAACCACCACGTCGCCGACGAGCGCGATATCCCACTCCTCGCGGTAGCTCCGCGTCGCAAAGAGCTTGTCTCGGCGGGCCTGCCAGATCTCGTCGATGTTCTCCTGTCCTGCTGCCTCCCAGGAGGTCATGCCGTGATCCTCACAGATCGCCTTCGCGAACGTCAGATCCTCCTCGATCCCGTCGTTGTTCGCGTGCAACTCGATGAGCAACGTCGGCTGTTCCGTAAACGGCGCGTCCTCCCGGTAAGCGTTCAGCATCTTCGTCGACATCTCGTCGATGAACTCGAGTGCACCCGGCACGAGCGCGGAGCCGATGGCGTCGGCGACGGCTCGCGAGGCCGACTCCCGGTCCGGGAAGGTGACGAGTGCTGCCCGGCGGTGTTCCGGAATGCCGACGAGGCCGACTGTAACCTCCGTCACGACGCCCAGGGTGCCCTCGCTGCCGACGAGCAGGTCCTTCAGGCTGTAGCCCGCGGAGGTCTTGACGACGCCGCGGCCACACTCGACCACGCGGCCGTCGGCGGTGACGACCTCGAGCCGGCGGACGTGATCGCGCGTCTCGCCGTAGCGGACGGCGTTGAAGCCGCTCGCGTTCGTCGCGACCATGCCGCCCATCGTGGCGACTTCGCCACTCGAGATGCCCGGTGCGAACCGGAGTCCGTAGGCAGCGAGTTCCTCGTTCAGATCGTCGTAGACGACACCTGCGCCGACGGTTGCCTGCATATCTTCGGGGGAGACGGAGAGACTCGTTAGCTCGGCTGTGTCGAGAACGATGCCGCCGGCGAGCGGGACCGCGTTGCCCTCGAGTCCGGAGCCGCCGGACCAGGGGGTGACGGGAATCCCTCGGTCGTTGGCGGCCGCGAGAACGGCGGCGACGTCGTCAGTCGAGGCTGCCCAGACGATTGCCTCCGGGAGTTGCCCGGTGTGGGCGCTCTCGTCGGAGACGTACCGCTTACGAACGCTTTCCTCGAAGCTCACCCGACCGTCGATCGAGAGCTCCTCGAGGAAGCGGCAGGCTGATCCGGACCCTGTTTCGTGTGCCATCGTGCCATATGGTATGGTAACGAGCACAAAACAGCTCCGGTTGCGGAGAGAACCAGTGGCCTATGATCGTTGCCCATCGAGAACGCTTGTTCTTCCCAGCAGTACCTGCTGAGCCGGAAGCTACATACGGATCTGCACACATTCTTTCCAACAGAGATTCCCATGTACCAGATTGTTATTCCGGTCGACTCGGAACAAGACCGCGGGACGAAAGCAGCACAGCACGTGATCGACCTCGTTGGTGAGGACGGCCCGATCGATGACCCCGACACCGTCGCTGTGTCGATCCTGAACGTGTTCAAGGAGTTCGAAGCGAGGGACGAAGGCGTCGCCCGGTCGGAGGACCTCTACGACGAAGACGAGTTCCCAGACGCCGTCCTCGCTGTTCGTGACGAACTAACGGCCGCCGGCATCGAACCGGATCTCGTCCGTCGCCACGGCGACCCGGCCGCAGAGATTATCGATTACGCGAATGAGGTCCCGGCCGACGCGATCGTCCTCGCGGGCCGCAAGCGCTCGGCCGTCGGCAAGGCCGTCTTCGGGAGCGTCACGCAGGACGTTATTCTCAACGCAGACCAGGCCGTGACGGTCGTCTAGGTCGAAGTTGAGTCCGAGGACGAGGATGAAGGATCCGAAAGGTCTGCCTCGGCAAACTCCGAAAGCAACGCCACCGTAGTCCGCGCTCCTGCGCGGAAGCAGGAGAGCTTGAGATTCTCGTTCGGCGCGTGGTTACGCTCGTCCTCGTTCGCGTAGGGAATCACGAGACACGGCACGTCCAGATTGTCCGCGAAGACGTACGTCGGAACCGATCCTCCGAGTGTCGGCTTCAGAATCGGCTCGGTGCCCCATCCTTCGCGCGTCGCCCGCATCGCCGGCTCGACCACGGGGCTGTCGGTTGGCGTCCGCTGCGGTGCCATCGCGGCGACGCGGGAGAGTTCGATCTCGACGCCCGCCGGTACGTGCGCCGTCGCGTAGTCGACGAGCGACTCGTAGATCGCGTCCGGATCCTGGTCGGCGACCAGCCGGAAGTCGATCTTCGCGCTCGCTTCCGAGGGGAGCACCGTTTTCATCCCGTCGCCGTGGTAGCCCGCATCGAGCCCCGCGACGTTAAGATTCGGACGCGTGAGCAACCGCTCGACGTAGTTCTCGTCTGCGTCGGTTTCGAACGCGTCGAGCTCGAGTTCGTCCCGGATTTCCGCTTCGTCGACCGGTATCTCCGCGACGATTTCCCGGCCGCGATCGGTTAGCGGCCGCACGTCGTCGTAGAATCCATCGAGCGTCACGCGCCCATCGTCCTCGAGTGAGGAAAGCAGATCGGTGAGTGCGGCGGCCGGGTTCGGCACCGGGCCGCCGAAGTTGCCTGAGTGCAGGTCCTGGTTCGCCCCGCGCAGTTCGAGGTCGACGTACAGGAGTCCGCGCGCGCCGAGCAGGACGTGGGGCCGACCCGAGGAGTCGATCGGGCCGTCCGCGACGACGGCAACGTCGCAGGCGAGTTCGTCCCGGTGCTCGCGGACGAGCCACTCGAGATGCTCGCTGCCGCTTTCCTCCTCGCCCTCGATCAGGAGGGTGACGTTCGCGGGGAGGCCGGTGGTCTCGCGCAGCGCGCGGACGGCACAGACGTGGGCGAACCACTGGCCCTTGTTGTCGCCCGCGCCGCGCGCGTAGAGTCGCTGCTCGCCGTCGGGACCCTCGCGGACGGTCGGCTCGAACGGCGGTGAGTCCCACTCCTCGGGTGTCGCGGGCTGGACGTCGTAGTGGCCGTAGAGGAGGACTGTGGGTGCGTCTTCGCTGTCATCGGCGGGCGCTCCATCTCCCTGTCCTGCTCCGCCGCGGTCGGCCGCCGCACGCGCGATGATCGCCGGCTGTCCCGGCGTCTCGACGATCTTCGCCTCGTCGAAGCCGTACTCGAGACATAGCTCCTGGACCATTGAAGCGCACTCGACAACGCCCTCGTCGGTCGCGCTGATCGAGGGTTGGGCGAGCAACGACTCGAGATCGGTGCGGAACGTTTCGTCGTGCGCCTCGAGAGCGTCCGTGGGATCGGACGCGCCGGCAGGCGTACTCGAGTCGCTCACGAACGGGACACCTCACGTGGTGATCGCGGCTGCTGGTGTGGCATGCTGTCTGGACACACGATTCGCGTCGGGATACAAAGCTCTACGGGAAGCCCCGGATTTGACCGCGAGGCAGCTCATTGACGGCCTTTGTCCGAATCTGACCTCGAATCACCGTTGCGCAGACGGGCCACAAAGAACGGCTCGTCGGCACGCCGGTCGCGGTCGTACTGGTGCGGATATGCACGGGACTCGATTACGACAGGGTCACCGATCGCGAGTTCTTCGTATCTGGCATCGAACTCGGCGAGCACTCGTGGGCCCTCCTCGAGTGTCACCAGTCCGACGACGAGTTCGTCGGGGAACCCTTCGGCGGTCGCGTGCTGGCGAGTGAACGAGTAGAGAGAGCCGCGGCCCGACGAATCGTCCCACTCAACGCTTCTCGAGTAACAGTGCGGACAGCTCGGTGCTGGTAGGAAGAAGTACTCGTCACACTCCTCGCAGTGGGGGACGACGAATCGTCCGTCGGCGAGTGCCTCCCAGAACGGGTCGGTGAACGCGGTTTCGGTCATCGTTACGCACCCCTCCCTCTCGCGAAGACGGTGGCGGTCGCGCCGTTGACGTGGCCGTGCTCCGCGGTCGTCATGACGTGCTCGGCGCCTGCAATCTGGGTCGAGGCCGTTCCCCTGAGCTGGCGGACGGCCTCGACGTAGTTGTACAGCGGCGTCACCATCGGCGGGTGGCCTCGGCCGAGACAGCCGCCAGAGGGGCTGATCGGGAACGCGCCGTCGGGCCGTGTTTGACCGCCGAGGCAGGCGTCGACACCCTCGCCACGGTCGACCAATCCGAGCTCCTCGGTGATGATCGCCTCAATGTGCGGAAACGGCGCGTATGGCTCGTAAATGTCCAGTTCGTCGGGCTCAAGCCCAGCCTCCTGGCTCGCCGTCCGGGCTGCTCGCCGAACCGCGGGGAGTTCGGTGATCGGTTCGCCGTGGGTCTGCAGAAAGTGACTCGCCGCGTGGTGGCTGCCGACTCCGGCGATTGTGATCGGTGGTTCGCCATCGTCCTCAGATTCCGTGCCCGTCTCCCCAACGTCGTAGGCCGTCACCACCAGCGCCGCCGCCCCATCACACGGTGCCGGACAGTCGTACAGCCGGATCGGCTCCGCGATCGGCCGGGACTCGAGTACCTCCCTCCGCCCGACCCCCTCGCTGAACAGCGTGTCCGGATCGTCGGCCGCGTTCTCGCGGTTCTTCACGACGATGTCGGCGATATCGTCGCGGTCGATGTCGTGTTCGTGGCAGTACCGCTGCATGCTCTGGGCGTAGGCACCCGGCACTGACAGCCCGATTGGGGACTCGAACTCCGCGTCGAACGTGCTGAGGATGTACTCGAAGTAGGGACCGGTCGTCTCGACGGTCGAACTCCGCTCGGCCGCGAGGACGATCGCCGTGTCGACGACACCGTGTCGAACGTCGTGGACGGCGGTCTGGAACGCGTTCGCGCTACTCGAGCCACCGGTCGACACCTCGAGGGTTCGATCGGGTTCGATGCCGAGTCCGTGGACGAGCGTCGTCGAGACGAACTTCTGCTCCGCCCACGGCCGCGGCGCGGGCATGTAGAGCCCGTCGATCGCTGCGGGCGACAGTCTCGCGTCCGCCAGCGCGTCACGAACGACAGTCAGTGCGAGCTCTCGTTCGGGACTCGAGTGCGTTCCGTTCGGGAGTAGTCCGATACCGGTCACCTGTGCTGTGCGTGAACGTCCCATGCGATGGCTGTCTGTTACGAGTGCAGTACCATACGTCTAGGTGTCGTCGGCGTGGGTTGCAGGGGTCGACGACGTGGATGGGATGGTTGGTGCAGATGATGTACTTGGTGTGAAGATGGATGGAACGGATAGGCTGGATGGCACGAGTACTGGATAGCAACTACAACTCCAGCGAGAACAGCCAGTTCACGGCGAACGCGATGACCGCGAGGAGCAACAGACCGGCGAGGAACGCAAACGCGATTCCCCAGCCGAAGAAGTCGGCGACGAGCCCGACGATGACGGAGCCGAACGAGGCCGTGATGACGTATACTGTGCGCACGAGGCCGAAGCCAGTGCCGCGTTCCTCGTCCCCGAGCGCGTTGAGAAATCGCGGGAGCAGCGACGCCTCGAAGCTCATACCGATTCCGAGGAGGAGTACGCCTACTGCGGCACTGACGAGGCCGGGACCGGCGACGAGCAGCCAGAGACCGATCGCACCGACGAGAAGACAGCCGGCCGTCGCCCGGTCGCGCCCGAATCGGTCCGAGACCGCACCGACGCCGACCTGTGCGATTCCCTGCGCGACGAAGTACGCCGAGAAGCCGGTCGCTGCGAGGGTCGGCGAGTACTCGCGGTGCTCGATGAGAAAGACCGGGAGGAACGACGCCGCGCCTTGCCACACGAACTCGCCGACGATGGCGACGAACAGCGTGAACGCGATGACGGGCCGCGAGAGGATCTCGAGGAGCGACGCCAGGTCGAACTGGTCGCGCATCGACTGCTCCGGCCGTCGCGGCTCGGTCGGTTTGACTAACAGTGCGAACAGGACGAACGCCGGAATGCCGACCACAGCGGTAGTGGCGATCGCCGCGCGCCAGCCGTAGGTGACGCCAACCCAGGCGACGATCAGCGGTGCGACCAGGCCGGCGATTGTCGCTCCAGAGTTGTGGATGCCGATCGCGGTGCCGACGTTGTCGTGGATCCGCGACAGCAGCGTCGTCGCGACGCTGTAGTGTAACCCCGCGACTGCGCCGAGGAGGACCGTCGCGACGACGAAGACGCCGAAGACAGGAGCGACGGCGATGAGCACGCTCGCGACCGCAGTTCCGCCGAGTGAGACGAGGATGACGACTCGCTCTCCGTACCGGTCGCCGAGGACGCCACTCGGAAACTGCGACAATCCGTAGGCGAGCCACATTCCCGTCAGTGCCACGCCGATGACGGCGTTCGACACGCCGAACTCGTCCGTGATCGACGGCACGACCGGGCTGATCGCGACCCGGCCGTACATCGTCACGAAGAACGCGAGCGTACACAGGGCAAGCACCGTCTCTCGATATCGCCAGCGCATCATCGAACACCGACCGGTCGACTCGACAGTCGTCCGCCTGTGACTCGCCTGTATCTCGATCCAATGGCGTTCGAGCGGCGGGTGTACTCGAGTCGACTCGCTCTGCGTGATACTCATTCGTCGATACTAAGAATGTAGGGGTTTCTGAGACGACGTTGAACAGGAGTCGGTGTCTTTCATACGCCGAACGAAACTGGTATGTCGGTGTTCGAATGATAGTGTTCTATGTGTGCATCCACCAGGGAACACGATCACGTCGTGATCGTCGGTGCTGGCGTCGCCGGCTGTCACGCCGCCAGGAACCTCGCCGTCGACCACGAGGTCACGGTACTGGACCGAAGCGGGATCGCGGCCGAAGCGACGGGCCTCTCTGCGGGGATCATCGCCCCGACGCTCTTCTACAGTGACGCGCCCGATATCGCTCGGCACGCGAACGACTTCTTCCGGGAGTTCGACGGCTCCCACGGCTTCACGTTTACCAAACGGGATCGGATCGACGTGATGACCGAGGCTGAGGCGGCGGAGGCACAGGAGCTCGCCTCCCGACTGTCGGACGAGGGGTTCCCGGTTGCGTACCGGGACTCGGGTGCGGTCACGGAGCGCTACCCGCAGTTTAATCTCGAAGAGTTTGCGGGCGCAGTGGTGTACGAGGACACTGGCTGGGTCGATCCGTACACGTACGCAACGGCCCTCCAGAGTGCGGCACGCGAGCGGGGTGCGACGTTCGACTTAGATGCGGAAGTAACTGATCTGGTGAGTGACGATGGCGATGTATCCGGCGTCGAAACGGAGTCCGAAACTATCGAGGCAGACGCGGTTGTGATCGCGGCCGGCTGGCGAACGAGTAGTCTGTTGCCCGATGGCGTCGACGTTCAGATCCGCCCGTATCGGACGCAGGTCGTCGTCCTCGAACCGGAGGGGCCGCTCTCCTCGGAGTTCCCACTCGGGCGCGTCGGGAGCGAACACGTCTACTTCCGGCCGGAGCACAACGGCGACCTGCTGATCGGCGGTGGCCACTACCCGATCGACGATCCGGCGTCCTACACGACGGATGTCGACGAGTCGTTCCGGCTCGACATTGCTGATTTCGTCCCCGAGTTCGTCGACGGCTTCGACGACGCTGGCTTCGTCAACGGCTGGGCGGGGATCGACGCCGCGTCGCCGGATACGCGCCCGGTCATTGACGCACCGCGGGGTGCGCCCGACGGCCTGCTCGTCGCAACCGGATTCAACGGGCTCGGTATCATGACGTCGCCGGTCGTCGGCCCGACGGTTCGTGAGCGACTGACGGGCGAGTCGCCGTCGTTCTCGACCGACCTGTTCGCGGCGGACCGCTTCGAGGACGTTCCCGAGTCGTTCGAGTACGTCTCGACCTCGGACGTATAGGGTATCGATCTGTAGAAAAGGGTCTGCGACGCTTTTTCGTCCGTTCGTCCTCAGTTCCGTCTGTCGCCGGTCCGTGAGAGCGCAATCGCGAGGGCAGCGCCCGCTGCGGGGAAGACGGCGAGGATGACGAACGTCTGCCAGACGGTGCCGATCGAGAGGAGGAAGCCGGCGATCGCCGCGCCGGCAGCACCGATCCCGAAGACGCCCAGATACGTGTAGCCGTAGGAGAGGCCGCGTTCTCCGGGCGGACTGTACTCCGCGATGGTCGCCTGGTACATCGGCTGTAGAGAGAACAGCAGGAAGCCGAGTAGCGCGCTGACGAGCAGGAGCGACGCCAGCCCAGCCTGTGCGGCCGGCACGAACAGGACGGCGACCACGGTGAGCGAGGCGAAGATGACGGCGAGTCCGGTCTCGGTCCGGATTCGGTCGGTGAGCTTCCCGCCGACGTACTGGCCGGCCATGCCGACCATCAGGAGCCCGGCGTAGAGGTAGGATGCGGGGTTGAACTCCTCTGCCATGGGACTATCGGGGTCGAACAGCTGTAGTTGCTCGGCGATGTCGGGCATGAAGTCGCTCAGCACGTCCGGCAGGAAGGTCAACGTGCCGCGGTAGAACAGCCCGTTCATCATCACGACCGCGATGGCGACGGTGAAACCGAGCGTGAACAGCGCGCGACTGTCTGCAATGAATCGCGAGAGCGTCATCTGTCCCTCGACGTCCTCGTCGACGTCACCACCGTCGGTCTCGGCCTGCACGGCCGCTTGCTCGTCGAAGCTCGCCGTCAACGCGTACGCGATCGCGATGCCCGCGGGGATGACGAGCAGTGCCGTAACGAGCCGCCAGTCGAAGAACAACAGGAGGATCGCCGTCAGCAACGGCCCGAAGGCGATTCCGAAGTTGCCGGCCATGCCGTGGTAGGCAAAGCCGGTGCCGCGCTGCTCGACGCCGGTCGAGATCAGCGAGAGCCCCGCTGGATGGTAAATGCTCGCTGCAATCCCCCAGAGACAGAGCGCAATGGTGATCGTGACGATTCCCTGTGCAGCGCTCAAAAGCAGGAACGAGCCGCCCATCCCGGCCAGACAGGCCAACACGAGTTCGCGCGATCCGAACCGGTCGACCAGAATGCCGGCCGGCAGCGCGCCGATCCCGAACAGACCGTAGCCCACCGCGACGACGGTACCGAGAATTGCCGTGCTCACGCTGAATTCGGTGAGCCAGATCACCATCAGAATCGGGATCGAGAGTTCGTACGTGTGGACAACCGCGTGGGAAATCATCGCGAACCCCGTGATCGATTTGTCGTTGTCGTTCATCCGACCTGACTGCGCCGTGCTCATTGACAGTTCACACACGAATCCCCTCCGTCATAACGATTTCTACCTGTGTGTACCAGGGACGAAGTTTTCGAATAGTGTAGAACAGGATCCTCGATACGAGTACGAGGGCTGAACAAGGTTAAAATAGTAGCCGTCTCATAACTCTACTGTCACACCGTGACTGGCTCATCCTCCACCGTCGATGGCAGTCTCGAACCGCGTACAGCGAGAGCCGCGATTGCCATGTTACGTACACTCCCGTACTCGAGTACTGACTGCTCACAACTCAGATTCCGAGACCGAGATGGATAGCGCCCCAGCGGAACAACCGCCGAGTCAGCCGTTCCGAACTGACGACGGGGGCGACGTCGACGATACCGGACACGCGAGTGGCAGCCGCGAACTCGAGTCGCTCGCCGACGTTCGCGATGTCTTCCCTGTTCTCGTCGAACTCCGCGACCACCTCGATGAGGAACAGTACCTGGAATACTACACCGAGATGGCCGACGACGGATACACGATGTTCGCCTGCGATGTCGAGGGCGACACCGTCGCCGTCGCCGGCGTAAAAATCACGACCAACTTTTACCTCGGTCGCCACGCCTACGTCTACGACCTCGTGACGACCGAGGCGGAACGGTCGCACGGCTACGGCCGGCGGCTACTCGAGTACGTCCACGAGTGGGCGGCCGACCGAGACTGTGAGGCGGTTGAACTCGAGTCGGGGCTGTGGCGCGACGAGGCTCATGCCTTTTACGAGGACCTGGGCTACGAGAAGTACTGTTATTCGTTTGCGTACGATCTCTCCTGATCGGGCGAACCAGATCCGTTCGGGCACCCCGTCCTGGGCCTGCTCCGTTTGTGCTCCCTGACCCGGAACCGACTCCGTTCGAGTACTTCGTTTCGGGGCCGGCCTCTTCGAGTACCCGAACTGTTATGTTTGACATTGCTGTGTGTTCACTTATGCCAATTAGCGAGGCAGTTCACTCCACGAACCCACCAGCTAGCCGTCGGTGCCAGCACCGTCCCGCTCGCATTACCGACCAACGGGCCGTCCCTTCCCGCCGAAATCGGAGGGGGTGGCCGTGAAGATCACCGGCTACGAGTGCGTCGAACTGACGGGGACACTCGAGGGCTACGACGATGCGCGAACGTTCTACGAGGAACGGCTGGCGATCCCGCTCGACGTCTACGACGAGTTCCGCTCGATCGGCGCGGAGTATCTGATGGGGACGGACGACGTGATGACCCCCTACGTCGACGAGGAGCGAGACGAGATCCGCGTCACGCAGACGTACCTCCGGCTCACGACCGACGCGGGAATCGAGGGTGTCGCGGGGCCGATCGACCGCGAGTGGGCTCGACTGGTCGACTCCGTCGCCGGCCTGCTCGTCGGCCGGGACGCGCTCGCAACCGAGAAGCTCTGGGATCTCATGTACCGCAACGAGATCCACGGCCGAAAGGGCAAGACGATGAAAGCGATCAGCGCGATCGACTGCGCGCTCTGGGATCTGAAGGGGAAGTACTACGACGAGCCGGTCTACCGGCTGCTCGGCGGGCCGACGCGGACAGAGATACCCGCCTACGCCTCGATGCTCGGCTACTCGGTCGACCCCGCCGACGTTCGCGAGCGCGCGACGACGATGAAGGCGGCCGGCTACGACGCCCAGAAGTGGTTCTTCCGACACGGTCCCGGCTCCGGCACGGACGGGCTGGAACAGAACCTCGAACTCGCCGAGGCAGCACGCAACGCGGTCGGTGACGGTTACGATCTCATGTTCGACTGCTGGATGAGCTGGACCCGCAGCTACGCCGAGCGGGCGATTCCGAAGCTCGCTGACTACGACCCGCGCTGGATCGAGGAACCGGTTCACCCCGACCGACTCGACCAGCTCGCGCGCCTCCGCGAGACCTCCTCCGTCCCCATCGCGGGCGGCGAACACGAGTACACCCGCTGGGGTATCCACCAGCTCCTCCAGCGCGAGGCCCTCGACGTCGTCCAGGCCGACACGTTCTGGGCCGGCGGCATCACGGAACTCCAGCGAATCTGTACGCTCGGCTCGGTCCACGACGTCCCCGTGATTCCCCACGGCCACTCCGTCTCGGCGAACCTGCATCTCACCGCCGCGCAGTCGCCCGCCGTCTCGCCGGTACTCGAGTACCTCGTGAAGTGGAACGAAGGGTTCCAGTTCTTCCTGGAGGAGCCGCCGGAGCCAGAGGATGGTGTAATTTCGCTCGACGACCGACCGGGGCTTGGGATCGTGATCGACGAGTCGGTGGTCGAGTCGCGGACGCAGGTTTGTTCGTCCTCGTAGGCGGGTTTTGTTCCGGTTTTCGGGTTTTCAGACCTTCTGACATTCGGGTTTTGGCTGTTTCGATGGTTTAGCACGATCTCGCCGTCGTCGCTGTTATCATCCAGCCGGAATCACCGCGGGGGAAAGAGATTAGGTAACAGTCGACAATGCGCCGGTAGATGCCTCCCGAGATCACGCGCATCGAGTCCGTCGAGTTCGGCTACGAGTTGCCGGACGTCGGCTATGCGCCGAACGGCTTCAGTATCGTCTACGAGCCCGGAACGACCACGGAGCGGAAACTGTTCGCGCTTCGGATCGAAACCGACGCTGGGATCACTGGCGAGTACATCGGTGGCAACTCGCCTGCCGCCGCACAGCTCAACATGGTTGCCGACTACCTCGTCGGGAAGAATCCACTCGACCGCGAACAACACTGGAGCGCGCTCAAGCGCGCACTCCGAAAGTACGACTGGATGGGTATGGGGCCGATCGACATCGCCCTCTGGGATTTCGCCGGCAAGTACCGCGATGCGCCGATTCACGAACTGCTCGGCACCTACCGGCGATCGTTCCCCAGCTACGCCTCGACCTATCAGGGCGACCGCAACGGCGGTCTCGACTCACCCGAAGCCTACGCCGACTTCGCCGAGGACTGCCTCGAAATGGGGTATCAGGGCTTCAAGATCCACGACTGGGGCGGCGACTGGACCGACGCCGAGGAGTCGGCCGAGACGGTCCGCGAAGTCGGCCGCCGCGTCGGCGACGAGATGGACCTGATGATCGACCCCGCCTGCAACCCGGTCACGTTCGCGGACGCGCTGAAAATCGGAAAAGCCTGCGACGAAATGGACTACCTCTGGTACGAAGATCCCTACCGGGACGGCGGCATCTCCCAGCACGGCCACCGCAAACTTCGGGAGCAACTCGAGACGCCGCTGTTGCAGACCGAGCACGTTCGCGGGCTCGAGCCACACACCGATTTCATCGCGGCGGACGCGACGGACTTCGTCCGGGCGGATCCGGAGTACGACGGCGGTATCACGGGTGCGATGAAGATCGCTCGCGTCGCGGAGGGTTTCGGACTGGACGTTGAGTATCACGCGCCCGGTCCGGCCCAGCGCCACTGTCTGGCGGCGACGCGCAACAGCAACTACTACGAGGTCGCGCTGGTCCATCCCGACTGTCCGAACACCCAGCCACCGGTGTACGCCGACGACTATTCGGACATGCTCGATACGGTCGACGAGAACGGCCACGTTCAGGTTCCGGAGGGGCCGGGCCTCGGCGTCGAGTACGACTGGGACGAGATTTACGAGCGCGAGATTGGCCGCCGGACCTACGAGTGAATTTGCGAATGAACTGGCCGAAACCGAGCCTGACAATGAGCACGAACACGCACTCCCGACGAACGGACAGAGACACCACCAACCAACGGACAGGGACACTTCCCATCAACGTACAGAGACACCACCTCACCAACCCACACGACTACGGAGGACTCGCTGCCGATGACTGGTGATGCCGACAGCGCCGACCTTGCGGCACAGCTAACCTCGGGAAACGCGCTCGGAATGTGGGTCTCGATCGGCCATCCCGCAATCGTCGAAGCGGCTGCCAGCGCGGGATTCGACTTCGTGCTGATCGACACCGAACACACGGCGATGAGTCTCGAGACCGTCGCAGCACTCGCCCGAGCGGCGACGGCTGCGTCGGACGACCTCTCGGTCGTCATCCGGCCAGCCTGGAACGATCCGGTTCGGATCAAACGCATCCTCGATATCGGCGTCGACGGAATCATGGTGCCGATGATCGACGACGCCGGGGATGCGCGGGAACTCGTCCAGGCGACGCGCTATCCGCCCGACGGCGAACGCGGCGTCGCCTCTGGCCGTGCGGCGGACTACGGGGAAAACTTTGTCGAGTACGTCGAATCCGGCCACCGCTCGCTGTGCGTTATCGGCCAGATCGAGACCGAAGCGGGCGTCGAGAACGCCGAGGAAATCGCCACAGTCGACGGCCTCGACGCGCTGTTCGTCGGCCCGGCAGATCTCTCGGCGTCGCTCGACGTCTTCTACGACTGGGACGCGCCCGAACTGGAGGCAGCGATGACCTCCGTCATCGAAACGGCGAACGAGGCGGGACTCGCGGTCGGCACGCTTTCAGTCCGTGCAGACGATGTCGACAGAGCCGTCGAACGCGGATTCGACTGGCAGATTGCCGGCAAGGACATGACGAGTCTCATCGAAACAGGACGTGACGTGTGTGCGGCCTACGAGGAGAGTCTGGAACGACACGACGAGCGCTGACGCGCTACTCGCTCTTTGCGATCTTCTCGCTACTCGCACACGATCCTCTCTCCTTCTCTACACTCTGGACAGGTTCCCACTGTCTCTCTGGTGTGGTGAATTCAGTATGGATAACAACGCTTATGGCTGCTATTGACTACCACTCAACTATCCAGCTTCATCCATGAGTAAAGTGACCAGTATGCACGACGCCGTCGCGACAGCCGTCGACGACGGAGATAGCCTCTACCTCGCGGGATTCACCCACCTCATCCCGTTCGCCGCGGGGCACGAAATCATCAGACAGGGTCGAACGGATCTCGAACTCATCCGAGCCACGCCGGACCTGATCTACGACCAGTTGATCGCTGCCGGTTGTGCGCGGAAGGTGACCTTCTCCTGGGCGGGTAACCCTGGCGTCGGCAGCCTTCCTGCGTTCCGACGCGCAGCCGAGGACGGGTATCCCACGGAAATCGAACTCGAGGAGTACACGCACTTCGGGATGATTGCGGCACTCGAGGCCGGCGCATCGAACCTGCCGTTCATGCCGCTTCGGGGATTCATCGGTTCGGACCTGCCCGAGCACAACGACAACATCGCGCGGGTCGAGAGCCCGTTCGATGACGACTACGTCTACGCGGTCGCGCCGATCGAGCCCGACGTTGCGGTCATCCGCGCCCAGCGAGCCGACGAGGACGGCAACGCCCACCTCTGGGGGATCCAGGGGGAGGTCAAACTCGCCGCACTGGCCGCGGACACGGTGATCCTCTCCGTTGAGGAGCAGTGCTCCGAGGAGACGATCCGGAGTGATCCGAACCGGACCGTCATCACGGCCGACGAGGTCGATCACGTCGTCGTCGAGCCCTACGGTTCGCATCCCTCCTACGCGCAGGGCTACTACGGCCGGGACAACGAGGCGTACCTATCGTGGGCCGAGACCGCGGCCGACCGCGAAACGGTCGAGGAATGGCTCGACGAGTGGGTCTACGGCGTTGACGACCGACGCGAGTACGTCGAACAGCTTGGGACCGAACGCATTCTCGACCTCGAGCCGGAGACGGCCTACGCGACGCCGGTCAATATGGGTGAGTACCGATGACGACGGACGAGACGGAGACCACCACTGAAACCGACACCGAACGCGCATACACGAACAGCGAACTGATGGTCGTCGCCGCAGCGCGGGAACTCGAGTCCGACGACTCTGTGCTCGTCGGGATCGGAAAGCCGAATCTCGCCTGTAACGTGGCGAAGCGGACGCACGCACCAGAATTGCGGATGGTCTACGAGTCGGGGACGATCGGCTCGAACCCGAAGACGCCGCTGCTGTCGATCGGCGATCCGGGACTCGCCGCCGGCGCGCTCTCGATCGAACCGATGCGCAACGGATTCAACTACTATCTGCAGGCCGGCCGCCTCGACGTCGGCTTCCTCGGAGGCGCGCAGATCGACCGGCACGGGAACATCAACTCGACGGTTATCGGTGACTACGACGATCCGGTCGTTCGGTTGCCGGGAAGCGGTGGGGCCTGCGAAATCGCCTGCCACGTCGATCGAACGATGATCATCACGCCGCACACGGAACGCCGGTTCCCCGAGGAGGTTGACTTCATCACAAGCCCGGGCTACGTCGGCGGCCGTGAGGGTCGAGCAGAGCTCGGACTCGACGGTGGCCCGGAGGCAGTGATCACTGATCTGGGCGTCTACCGATTCAATGACGACGGCGAACTGTACGTCGACTCGCTACACCCGTCTGCAACTCGAGACGATATCCAGTCGAAGACCGGCTGGGAGATCGAGTTCGCCGACGACCTGCAGCAAACGCCGGAACCCACCGATGAGGAACTCCGCCTTATTCGAGAGGTGCTCGATCCGGAGGAGCTCTACACCGACCAGGCGGAGTAGGTGCTGTCCGCCTTTCTCTGGCCGCTCTCCGCCCTATTCTAACTCTCGATCTCATTCTCTATTCCTGATCTCGAACGCAACTCCAATTCTGGTTCCGATCCGGGAGCAACCGGATAGTGATCGACATATTCGAACCTCAAAGACCAGTCTCCGACTTTTTCGGCTATCTCTCACACTGTGGTCAAAACTACTGATGTTCTGACAAAAGCGTTAGGTACTCTCTCACAAAATGGAGTGGTATGCCAACGACACTCGTGACCGGTGCGTCCCGCGGAATCGGCCGTGGGATCGCCGAGCGATTCGCCAGGGATGGATACGACGTCGCCGTCAACTACTACAGCAGCGAGGACGCGGCTACCGCAGTCGTCGACACGATCCGCGACGAGACAGACAGTGACGCCGTCGCCCTCCAGGCAGACGTGGGTGACCCCGAGGCGGTCACAGGCCTCGTCGACGCAACGGCCGACCGGTTCGGTGGTATCGACCACGTCGTCAACAACGCCGGCATCAACCAGCACAAATACACCCCCGAACTGTCCCCCGAGGAGTTCAGTCAGATACTCGAGGTCAACGCAACCAGCGCCTTCTCTGTGACGAAGACTGCACGGGAACACCTACTCGAGTCCACCGTCCCTGAAGGACCCTCCGTCATCAACCTTTCTTCGCGGCTCGCCCACGCGGGGGCGGCGTACGAACCGCATTACGCGACGGCGAAGGCGGGAATCATCGCGTTGACGAAGAGCCACGCGAGCGAGTTTGCGCCAGACATTCGCGTCAACGCGATCGCACCGGGATACATCGAGACGGATATGACGGACCAGACGAACACGACGGAAGACAAACGCGAGCGACGCGAGCAGATCCCCCTCAAAAAGCTCGGCCAGCCGTCCGAAATCGGACAGGCAGCGGCGTTTCTCCGAGATGCGACGTTCGTGACGGGTGAGACGGTGAACGTCAATGGAGGACAGCGGATGCAGTGACTGGTGTTCTATCGCTGTTCCAGTGCCGTTCTATGGCGTTCTATACCGCCAACTCGAGCGGTGGAGCACATGTCGGCCAACGGAGCACAGTTGTTGATAGGGACTGACTGAGATTGTAACTGTAACACATGGACACTGAAGTGGATCGCCAATCTGATTCGCAGTCGGATTCGGACACGTCAACGACCGTCACGATCATCGGTGCCGGTTCGATGGGCCACGGCTTCGTCGTCCAGTTCCTGCGTTCGGGACTGTCCGTCAGGCTAGTCGACCACCGCGAATCGAACCTCGAGCGAGCACGAGAGCGAGCCCGAAACGCCGCGAATTTTCTGGCTGAGCAGGAACTCGCCGCACTCGAGCCGGCCGCCGTCGAAACGGACGTAACGTACACGACTGACCGCGCTCGTGCCGTCGCCGACGCTGACGTAGTACTCGAGACGATCTCTGAAGACCTCGACGCCAAGCGCGAACTCTTCGGGGCGCTCGCAGACGAAGCCGAGAGGGATGCGCTGCTGGCGTCGAACACGTCGGGCCTGCCGATCACCGACATCGCCGCCGGTGCGCCGGACGCGGCGGACCGCATTATCGGCTGTCACTGGTGGTATCCGCCGTATCTGCTCCGTCCTGTCGAAGTTATTCCGGGAGAGCAGACGAGCGAGCGAACGGTCGAGCGGCTCCGGTCGTTCCTCGCGTCCGTCGACCGCGACCCGGTTATGGTCGAGCGTGACGTGTCGGGCTTCGTCTGGAACCGCGTTCAGCACGCCGTTATCCGGGAATGTCTCCACATCGTCGAGGAAGGGATCGCGTCGGCTGACGATGTGAACCGTGCGATTCGAGACGGCTATGCGACCCGGACGGCTGCGATCGGCCCACTCGAGACGGTCGACATCGCGGGCCTAGAACTGTTTCAGACGAGTGCGAACGACATTTACCCTGATCTGACGGATCGGGACGACGCGAACCCGCTGTACGGCGAGCGAATCGACGAAGGCCGAACGGGGATCGAAGCCGGTGCGGGATTCTTCGAGTACGACGACGACCCGGACGAGATTACGGGCCGCCGTGACGAGCGAGTTGCGGCGATTCGACGGGCGCTCGGCGGTTTCGCGGATGGTTCAGACGCTACTGCAGTCGAATCTGGTAACGATCAAAACGAATCGGGACGGGAGGAGTAGCACCTCATCAGTGGGCATCACTCGTCCCCAATCGATAGCAGCGTGGTCTTTATCGGAGTTGGATGGAACTCGCGTTCGGTACGGCACTTTCTTTTATCGGGGACAGCGGCCAGCGTCTTCGACGCTCGCCTCAACCCCCGTCAAAACCCGTTAATGGCGAAATGTTGCCGTCGCGGGGTTTCACCGCCGCTCCGGCGGTGAATCGCCCACTTCGTTCGCGAATACTTGAGTAAAGACGGGTGACCACTACACCTGCGAATGGAGAGACGGAGCAGATACCTGTTTGCTTTTCTTGAGACTGAAAGAAGAGACGGTGGTTGAACGGGAAACTCCCTCAATTTGGCGTGTACTTGGAGAAGTTAGCGTCATCACAAATGATGCATTTTTGGGGAGGAGTCAGTGATGAGGAGGCCATAACTACTCCACAATGTCGGCACACATGTAGATGGTTTCTGTCGCCCATAGTTGCTCTATTTATGTTATACGGTAGCAAACAGCATAAGCTGCGTTTCTCGTGAATTGGCACGTACTATTTTCTTCCGCACGTCGAGTTCCAACACGGCGTGCCGAACTGAACAGTTGCGTTCCGAGACTTATACTCGGTGAATAAAATTACTGCTAACTACTGGTACGCTATTCGTCAGCGACCGACTCGAGTAACGCCTGGCGATCGATCTTGTCGCTTTGGGTCATCGGCAGGGTGTCGCGGAACTCGTAGCGGCGCGGGCGCTTGTAGGATTCGATGGCGTCGGAGTTCAGGAAGTGCGATTCGAGGTTGTCCGCTGTCAGCGACTCGTCGTCAGGAACGACGAAGGCGGTCACGACCGCGCCCCACTCCTCGTCGGGGACGCCGACGACCGCGCCGGCGGTGACGTCGGCGTGGTCGTGGAGTACGTCCTCCACCTCCGCCGGATAGATGTTCTCGCCGCCGGAGACGATCATGTCGTCCTTCCGGTCGACGAAGTAGAGGAAGCCGTCCTCGTCGCGTCGGCCGAGGTCACCGGTCCGGTACCAGCCGTCGACGATTGCGTCCGCCGTCGCCTCGGGATTGCGCCAGTACTCGCGCATGCAACTCGGCGTCTTCACGAGGAGTTCGCCGACCTCGTTGGCTGGCAGCGTCTCCGCTGGATCTGCTGTTTCGGGGTCGACAACCCGAACCTCGGCCTTCGGCACCGCACGGCCGATACTCCCCAGTTTGTCGTCGTGGAACTCGGGGAACAGCACCGTCCCGAAGACGATTTCGGTCGTGCCGTAGGCGTTGACGAACTCACAGCCCGGCACGTGCTCGCGACAGCGCCGGGCGACAGCCTCCGGCATCGCCGCGCCGGAGTACTGGAGCATCCGGAGGTGGGAAATGTCGCGGCCTGAAATCGACTCGTCGTCGACGAGCGCGCGATAGTGTGTCGGTACTCCCCACATCGCGGTGATTCCCTCGGACTCGATCCACTCGAGTGTCACTGCCGAATCAAACTCCTGCTGGACGACCGTTGTCGCGCCCATCGAGAGCCCCGGCAGGATATTACAGAGCAGCGGCCCGACGTGGTACATCGGGCCGAGCGCGAGGTTGACATCGGTTGGCCGGAAGCGGTTGTACGGCAGGCTGGCGTACGTGGCCTCGACGACGTTGCGATGGGTGTGGAGGACACCCTTCGGCTGGCCGGTGGTGCCGGAGGTGTAGAGGAGTAGTGCCGGGTCGGATTCGTCGATCTCGACGTGATACTCGTGACCGGACTCGAGTGCCTCGGGTGCGCTACTCTGTCCGAGCGAACTGTACGCGTGGTCTGCGAGCGAGCCGTCGGTGCGAACGCCGATCAGCGTCGAGGGGCGGTCTTCGGCGGCCACTTCGGCGACGGTTCCTTGACACTGGGTGTCGAAGACGAGGCCTGCAGATTCGGCGTGGTCGAGGACGTACGCCAGTCGCTCGGGAGCCATGCGAGAGGAGATGGGGTTGAAGACGAGCCCGGCGTGGGCGCAGGCGAACATGAGTTCGAGGAATTCGACGGAGTCGGTGAGTATCGCCGTGAGGTGGTCACCGGGCTCGAATCCGATTTCGCGGAGACCGACGGCGACGCATCTGGCACCCTCATCGAGGTCGGCGAAGGAGCAGGAAATGTCTCGGTCTGGATCGCGGATCGCGGTCTGGTCGGGATACTTCGCGGCGGCCTGGCTAAGCACGTCGCTCCCGGTGGGCTGGCTCATATGCCGGCTATCGAAGGGGACCGTAATAATGGTAGTGACTGTCACTCATTTCGTCGCCCTTATCTCTCGTGCTTCACGCATATTTTATACGTCTCTCTGTTTGCCAATCGTTTGTTGATGGCACGGCGACTGCCCCAGCCCCGAGAGTTATGGTCTCCGACGCGAACTGTGCAGACGATCAGCCGACCACGTGAGCACTGATACCATGACAGGGCACTTCGAGCTAACCGAGGCACATCACGAGCACCGCGAGGAAGTCCGCCAGTTCTGCGAGGCGGAGATCGACCCGCACGTCGAAACACACGAATCCGAGGGGACGTTCCCGTTCGAGATCGTCGAGAAAGTCGGCGAAGCAGGCTTCAACGGCGTCCAGTACGGCACGGAGTACGACGGCCTCGGCTTGGACTACCGGTCGTACGCGATCACGATCGAGGAACTCGCCCGAAGCTGGAAGTTTCTCGCGGGCACCGCCTCCATTTGCGGCAGTCTCGTCGGCTATCCGATCCACGAGTTCGGCGCGGAGTGGCAGCGCGAGGAGTGGCTCGGCTCCATCTGTGCCGGCGACTGGATCCCCGCACTCTCGCTAACCGAGCCAGATGCGGGGAGCGACGCAGCGGCACTCGAGACGACCGCCGCACGCGACGGTGATGAGTACGTTATCGACGGCCACAAGGTCTGGACCACGAACGGCGAGGTCGCCGATTTCGTCGTCGTTGCCGCCCGAACTGGTGACGAGGACGGAGCTGGCGGTGTCAGCCTCATCGGCGTGCCGAACCCACAGGAGCGAGACGGTTTCGAGGTCGTCCGCGATATTCCATCGATGGAGGGCGAGGCAGCAATCGAGAGCGAAATCAAGTACGACGGCCTTCGTGTGCCCGCCGAGAACGTCATCGGCGAGGAGGGTCGCGGCTTCCGGTACGTGATGGAGGGACTCGACATCGGACGAATCGGCACCGCCGCACAGGGTGTCGGCGTCGCGCAGGCTGCCTTCGAGGCCAGCCGCGACTTCGCGGACGAGCGCGAGCAGTTCGGCCAGCCGATCCGGGAGTTCCAGGGCGTCTCGTTCAAACTGGCGGATATGGCGACGGAGGTGCAGGCCTCGCGACTGCTGACGCTCCAGGCGGCCGCCAAACGGGACCAGGGTGAACGCGTCACCCAGGAAGCTGCGATGGCGAAGGCGAAAGCGACCGACGTGGCGATGGACGCTGCCACCGAGGCCGTCCAGATTCACGGCTCGCGTGGCTATTCGAAAGACCGGCCAATCGAACGCTACATGCGCGTCGCAAAGGGTATGCAGATCTACGAGGGGACGAACGAGATCAACCGGCTAGTTGTTGCCAACCAGTTGTACGAGTAGTCCTGGCAGACACTTCGAATCTCGAGTGACCGCCTTGCCCCGAGCGCCAACTGTTATACGACACCCACTCACACGTCGGGTATGGCCGAGCTGATAGACCTGACTGCACCGATCACCGAGGAGATGGCAAACCACCCGAGTCACGGCCGGAGTCCGGTCTTTCTCACGGGGACCCGCCTGAACCACGACGACGCGGAAGACCTCTGGCGTGGCAAGGGCGTCGAGGACCTCTCGCTGATCAACGGCTTCGTTCTGCTGGCCGAACACAACGGCACGCACATCGACGCGCCGTTTCACCTTCACCCAGAGGGGTCGACCACCGAGGAAATCGCACTCGAGGAGTGCTATGGCTCTGCGGTCTGGCTCGACGTCTCGGATGCCGGCGCGAAGGGGGAAATCGGACCGGAGCTACTCGAGCGCGCGGCCGCTGACGCCGGGGTCGAGGTCCAACCGGGTGACTCGGTCTTGCTCTACACCGGCTGGGATTCGTACCTGCCAGAGGACGAGGAGACGTATCTGGAAGAGCATCCGGGGCTGTCAGAGGCGGGCGCGGAGTGGCTCCTCGAACGTTCCGTTAGCGTCGTCGGCATCGACTGCGGTAACGTCGACGTGGCGGGTGACGTGTCGTTTCCCGCACACCGCGTGCTACTCCGGGACGGTGCACCGGAGGAGTATGTGCTGGTCGTCGAGCACCTCCGTGGGGTCGACGACATTCCCGCCCACCGGTTCACGTTCAACGCGGCACCGCTCCCACTCGAGGGCGCAACGGCGAGTCCGATTCGGGCATTTGCTGTCGTCGACGACTAACTGTTCACCGACGCCCGATCCGAGCGCCGGGATCTCGTTGCACTCCAGTTTTAAGGCACCCGACCCGCTAGAGAGGGTATGGAACAACGGGAACTCGCGAGTATCGGCGTACTCGGAATCCTCGCCGAAGAAGACCGGGCGTCGGTCGAGACGGTTCACGAGCGACTGCAGCACAACTTCGGTCGGTACTGGGGTGCGAGTACCGGCATCCTCGTCCCCACGATTGATCACCTGGAGGACCAAGGCCACGTCGAACTGACAGCCAGTACGCCAGTTGCGACGTACAAACTGACAGATTCTGGTCAGGATCGACTGCAATCTCTCCTCACCGAGCCAGTCGAAGACGTTTCGCATCCGTCCTTCCGCCCGCATCTCATGCTCAAACTCGGCTTTTTACATCATCTTCCGACTGAGCGACAGCGCGACGAACTCAATCAGTTCAAGGATCAATTGCACACCGCCCGCGAGACCCTGCTCGATATCGACCAGACGCACGAATCGTCCGTCGATGACCGTGAATCAGTGGGGTACCGACGTGACCTCATCGACCTCCGCGTTCGAATTATCGATGCGTTCCTCGCATGGCTCGACGAAGTCGAGCCGCCACGCTAGCCCGAGACCGATCACGGATCACGGTTTTGTGCGTCTGTTTGTACTCGAGTATTCCACTGCAGTCGTTAGTACACGTCATACGTTGAACCATTCAGAAATATGTAGAGTATACGACACTGATCTTATTGTGGGTTTGTGAGGTATCCAGTGGGGTGTCAGTAGTCTTGATTTTGTATGTGGATCTTGCGACTACTGCGTACCGGCCACTTTGTCGTTCAAATTGTGGTGTTCGATTGATCGAAAACCCGACCTCACCTATCTTGTTCTGAGTATTTTGCTATTGATTTCTGATATACTCTGTACTTCGATAGCTATGTATACAAATTCCCATAACTGGTTGGTACTAGCAATCACCGTTAATTATATAGTCTCCTTCATTATTGGATAGTTATGTGATCAAACAGTGTGAACTAACAGTACTGTTTGGTTACTAAGCTGTCGAAACGGTACGCGCGGTCTGCGCAGTCACAACAATCGGTTAGACAATACTATCCAATGACAGACACACGAGAACAATTGACTGCCGTCCTGCTCACTGCACTCATGGTGCTTTCGCTCGTCGCGATCGCTGGCACCGGGCTGGCAGGGAGCGTTGCGGCAACGGAGCACAGTGACGCCCAATCAGTTGTCGATGCCGACGCCGACGGGCCGGCATCGATCGACACCGAACTCGAAGAAGCGAGTGGGACAGAACAGGTATACATTATCCTTGATCAGTACGATGGGCAACTGAGTGATGATCGCGAGCGTGCGATCGCACAGTTGCAAGAGCACGCTGAGATGTCGCAGACGGCTGCGACTGAAGACATCGACGCACTCGCTGGCGTCGACGTGGTCAACACCTACTGGATCACGAACGCGATTCGTGCTGAGGTCGACACCACTGCAGTCGACACGGCTGAACTCGCGACTATCGACGGTGCAGAGACGATTCAGCTCCGTCCGGAGTACGAAGTGCCGGAACCGGAGCCGTCCGTCGAGTCTGCTCTTGAATCCGACGAAGACGACTACACGT
>NZ_MASN01000011.1 GCF_001861355.1 Natrialba sp. SSL1 | reverse complement strand
ACCATCTCAGCATTCACCCTGCTCTCTGGTATGAGAACTGTTCTATGACACCCTCGAATCAGCACAATACCTGTTTCAGTCGTAGGTATGGTACTCAACTGCTTGTTCGAGTAATTCGTCTGGAATTCCCGGGACATCGTCGTTGCGGACCGGCCCGAGTTCGTCGATAAGGGACGGATCCCGCGGAAACTTACGCCGATCCCAGTGGATCGAGATGCCTGCCCGTGCACCTTCTCCGAGTGCGATTGGAACTTGATTATGGCCTGGTGTGAGGTCACCGACTGCGTAGACGTTTTCGACGGTGGTCCGACCGTGATCGTCGACAATGACGGTCCCATCATCATTGAGCGCACAGCCGAGTTCTGTCGCGAGGCCGTTGTTGTAGCTCGAGCCGTACAATGCGAATCCGCCGGTGTATTCGCGAACAGTCTCATCCTCGAAGGTCAATGACTCGAGCCAGCCATCATCGCCGTTCTGGACGCTGGCGATTTCTTCGTGGACGATCTCAATGGGGTGGTTCGAAAGCATCGATTCGGTTTCGTCACTCCAGGTTGGCTCTATCCCCCGTGTGAGGAGATCAACATCTGACGTGAAATTGAGCATGATTGCAGCGACGTACGCGGCGCTCTCGGACGTCCCCATGACATAGACCGGCTCGTCAACGAACATGTAGGCATCACAGTGCAAACAGTAGTGGAGGCCACGCCCAGTACGTGGGAGGGGAGGGTCTGGCCTCTCGTCGGTGAATCCGGTTGCAAGCACGACGTACTCGGCGACGTAGTCGGTGTCAGTTCCACAGAGCGTGATCTCTGGGACGCCCTCGGTAGTCGTTGACTCATCGTGATTCTGTTCCCGATCCTGTTTCTGTTCCTGTCCCCGTTCTTGGTGCTGCTCTTCAGAGGAGTCACGAGTGCTCTGTCCTGCGCGCGAACAAGATGAAATGGTGTCCCGGTAGACCGTACACCCATAGGCTTCGAGCTGTTCTTTGCCAATCGACAGGAATTCGGCCCCACTCGTTTCCTCGGGGATACCGACGACGTTGTGGACATCCTGCATCATGGCAGTGCGTCCTCCTCCGCGGTCGACGAGCGCAGTCTTGTTTCCAAGCCGTGTACAGTACAGTGCCGCACTCAGGCCAGCAGGGCCGCCGCCAACGACAACGACGTCGAACGGTGCCGATGTTTTCTCACTCGTCATACCGCTGGTTCACCGAGGAGTGTCAAAAACCTCTCCGCGGACCTAATGGCGATTTCTCTCGCGTGATTGTGGATAGCCGCTTCGCTCACGGTGGTGATAGTTGTGTACTGTGTGAAATGTCACCCGGAACACTAACGTCCAGCCTCATCCCGTGGCGGCGTGCCGCGTCGGCTGGCTAACCCTCGTGCCGGGTGGTTCACGTGTTGCGTGCCCGGGTTCGCCGTGCTGTCATCGCTCCCGAATGGGTACGCTCGGCCGGGGACTAAAGGCACGCAGTTGTCCTAGGAGCGTGGCGTGTTTAACAGTTTCACTCCTGTTGGTAGGAACCCGGCCAGAGATTTCGATGACATTGTCATTTATCCAGAGATTGAGTGACGGAGTTTACTCCCGTTCAGGCGTGTTGTATGTGCTTGGGTCCGGCTCGGGTGGAATTCCCGGACCATCACCTGGTTGTTCGGCGAGGTAGCTAAATTCACCTTTGCCATCAGGCGCCTCACCCTGGGTCCAGGGGAGGTTCGGGTCGTCCTGTGGTTCGCGCATGGTCGACATAAATGCGTAGTTGACCTCCTGATTTTCCTCCTCCTGTGGAAAACTCGCAGGAACTGGCACCGGCTCGTCGAGCGACTCGAGTGCGGCGAGCCACTGATTCTGGTGCATCGTGTCGCGGGCGATCAGGTACGAGAGCATGTCCTTCATGCCGGGGTCGTCGGTGTATTCCCAGAGCCGCGTTGCGAGGGTGCGGCCGGTTCCCTCGGCCATCACGTTCGCATAGAGGTCGCCGGCGAGGTTGCCCGACGCGACGATGTAGCCGCCGCTGAAGGGGACACCGTTGCTGTCGACTGGCATCGCGGAGAGGCCGGACGAGAGGAACTGTCGTGGGTTCTGGCCGGTCATCGCGGCTGCAGCGGCGGCGGTTTCCTCGGTTTCGTCGCGCATCTCCTTTGGCGACCCGCGGAGGTTCTCCGTGACGGCTGCAGCGAGCAGTTCGATGTGTCCGAGTTCTTCGACGGCAGTTTCCATCAGTAGGGTTCGATAGGTCTCGTACTCTTCAGGGAGCGCCCAGGCCTGGAACATGTACTGCATCGCGACGCGCATCTCGCCTTCTTGCCCGCCGATTGCCTGCTGGAGGAGCTTTGCGAAGTGCGGATCGGGGTTTTCGACCGTGACTTCGTACTGTAACTCTGAATCGTGATAGAACATCGAGGCATACTGGCGGGAAACAGCATTATAAAACACTGTTCCGCCCGAACTGGACAGTGAGGACGGCTGGTTGCTGTTCGGTATCGATCATTCAGCCGGTGTGGGTGTTCCGCTGACTCGCCCTGGCACGAGTAACGCCAATCACTATAGCGGCGGTGCTGGTCCGGTGAAGGTAATACTGATGCCTCGAAATACAGCGCACTCGACATCGCGACGAACGGTTCTCAAGTGCGGCTTACTGTCGGGGGCGATAGTTGGAGCGACAGCCGCGACCGCCTCGTCTCGCTATGCGTCGACGGGTGAGCACCGAGCCGATAACGAGAGCGCCGGTGAGCAAACGACTGCGCCCAAGTGGGGTGTCATGCGATCGTACCAGCATACTCCGCATACGAGTGTGACCGTGATCGAATCGGGACTCGAGTGGCAGCCGTCGTTGTTGGCGTCGTCGTACCGAACGCACGTCCTCGCGTCCGACCATTCGCCATCGTTGCGGTCGTTGCTGTTCACTGCGGCGGACGGGCCGGCACTCGAGTCAGGGCTGTCGTTCGAACTCGGCTTGCAGAGTGGAGTCGAAGACGAGGTGGGAGAGGCGGGGCAGGCAGAACAGGAGGGCAACGGTTCGGGCCCATCGCGACCGTCCTCGGCCGCGCTTCCGGCCCCGTTTGTGTCGATCGAATTGCAGGGGTGGTGACACGCCACTGATCGGTCGGTGGTGACCCGGAAGAACAATCGCGTCTAGCCCGTTCGATGTCGGTTTCTGAGAAGAAACCGCCCGCGTGAGTCAGTACATGTAGTCGTCTTCGTTGAACTGGACGTACTTCCCGTTGCGGTAGGTGAACTTTCGCTTCTTGTACGCCGCGAGAATTTTCGTCGCGCCGATGCCGGCGGAGTACGTTCGGTTGAGCAGGGCGTTCCCGGAACTGTCGCCCTGCATGTCGGTGACGACATCGAAGGCCCAGTCCCAGTCGTCGGGTTCGTACTCTTTGACGATGTCTGCGAACGAGACGTTACGCAGGATTTCGTCACCGATGGCGCGCTTCCAGATTTCGTTGTAGTTCTCCAGTGAGTCGGTTGCGGCGAGTCGACCGGCGATCTTACCGGTGCGAACGGCGACGTGGTACCCTCCTTCGTGGAAAGCCGAGGTCGTTCCCATCGCACCGCCAGCGACGGCGATGTTCGCACCGACGGGTGAGTCGATCGGCCGCGTCGATGAGATCGGGTACGTCTCGGTTCCCTTCGACTTGCCGCGATCCTCGACGATCGGGATGTCCTCCTCGATGTCGTACTCGTCACCGTACTCGAGTTCCAGCAGTCGCGTGATGTACTCGGAGCCGGAGGGGAGCTGGTCGTCCTCGGGGTCGAGCAGCGCGTAGGATTCGGGGTTGTCGACGTCCTCGAGGCGCATGCCGATGGGCATCGTCAGGCCGACGCGGGCGACGGTGCCGTCGTTGGGGAAGACCCACGGGTAAGCAGTTTCGCCCGGCATGTAGCCCCACCAGAATTTGAGGGTGTCCTCGAACTCCTCGAACAGTTCGGGCGGGAACTCCCGGTATTCCTGGTAGGCGATGTGGTTTGCCTCCGGCGGCGAGAGTTGCTCCGAGATGCTGCGTCCAGGCGGAGTGAACTGGTCGAGTGCCTCGAGCGTGATCCGGCGCTGTGGACCGTCGGCGAGGATAACGTACTGGGCCTCGAGTTGATCGCCGTTCGAGAGCGTCAGGGTGTGGGTCGGCCCCTTCGAACTCTCGGATCGGAGGTCAGTCTCCAGATCCGAGACGCCGGTCCCGACGCGCAGGTCCGCGCCGGCGTCGGTCGCGCGCTCGTAGAGCCAGTCGTCCATCCGCGCGCGGTGGAATGTGTAGCCGAACTTCGAATAGCTGGCGTCCATCCCCGTCGTGGTGAGTTTGACGGCGCTATTCGGTCCGACGAACTCGGTGCCCTCGAGTTCACAGAGGACGACCTCGTCGGGAATCTCCTCGAACTCGAAGTCCATGATATCGATCCAGTAGTCGAGCATGCCGGCGGCGTCCGTCGAGTCCGGCCCGAGTTCCTCGCGGTCCTCGCGGGGGACTCCCTGCTCGAAGAGGACCGTCTCGGCTCCGTGTGCAGCGGCCCGTTCGGCCGCGGTGGCACCCGCGGGTCCGCCACCGACGACCGCGACCTCAACGCGTTCCATACTCCGTGTGGAGTCAGTGGCCCGTATTAAAGTACCTGTATTTCCTGCCTGGAAGGGAGTCCCCCGAAATACGCACCGACCGAGGTCGACCGGCCTGCGTGCTACCCCTACCTATCTCACCGTGAGACCAACGTTTTTGCCCGCACCGCGTGAGGCCACGTACATGCCATCGAATGACGCACACGACGAGTATGTCGACGCTGCTACAGAGCCGCCAGTGGCGGACCCAGACGTGCTCGTCCTCCGAAAGGGAACTCACGGAACGCCGGTCGAACAGTACGCCGACGCTATCCGTGATCGGCTCCCGGAGCACACGGTCGCTCTCGCGCGCACCCCCGCTGCGGAACGTGAGGCAATCCAGTCCGCCAGCTTCGTCACCGGCATGACGCTCGACGAGGAGCTACTCGAGTCCGCCGAGAAACTCGAGACGTTTGCCTGTGCGTACGCAGGAACGGGACACTTGCCGCTCGATGAACTCGAAGAGCGCGGTGTGACGGTGACGAACGCGTCGGGTGTCCACGGACCGAACATCGGCGAGCACGTGCTGGGGGCGATTCTCCGGTTTACCCGCCGGTTCCACGTGGGCAATCGGCGACAGCGCCGCCGGGAGTGGCGCCACTACAAGGCCTACGAACTGCAGGGATCGACGGTAACGGTCGTCGGGCTCGGTGCCATTGGACAGGCGGTCTGTGAGCGACTGGAGCCGTTCGGCGTCGAGACGATCGGCGTCCGATACTCGCCGGAGAAGGGCGGGCCGACGGACGAGGTTATCGGTTTCGGTGGCGAGGACTTCCAAGAGGCACTCGCCAAAACGGACTATCTCGTGCTGGCGTGTCCACTCACGGAGACGACGCGCGGGCTGATCGACCGCGAGGCGTTGACGACGCTCGATCCTGAGGCTGTACTGGTCAATATCGCGCGCGGTCCCGTCGTCGACACTGACGCGCTCGTCACCGCGCTGCGGGGCGGTCGCATCCGTGGCGCATCGCTCGACGTTACCGATCCCGAGCCGCTTCCGGAGGACCACCCGCTCTGGACGTTCGACAACGTCCAGATCACGCCGCACAATGCGGGTCACACGCCGGAGTACTACGACCGGCTGGCCGATATCGTCGCGGAAAACGTCGAGCGACTCGAGAATAGCGAGGACGAACCGGTGCCTGAACTCGTCAATCAGGTTCGTCCCTGAGCTGAGACTGGTACTCGAGTTGCTGCCTTCAGTTCGAAACCCGGCATCTGACTGCAGCGTCTGAGAGCCGGTGTGGGAGAAGTGTTCGTCTTCCCGTGAACTCGGTGGCTGCGTGCACTTTTTTGGCACTCTATCTCGAAGTCCAGGCATGGTATTCGAATCGGGAGCCGGACAGACGATGTGTGTGACGAGAAGTGTACAGTCGGTGCCGGAGGGATCACGATGACGCTCACGTTCGACGGGACAGTGATCGTTCCGGCGGCCGACCCCAAAGATGGCAAGCGAACGGCCGAAGCGCTCACCCCGCATCTCGATGCGGACAGCCGGGTTGTCCTGGTGAACGTCATCGAGAAGGGAGGCGGGACGATCGATAAGGCACCGATGGAGCAGCGAAAGGAGTACGCCAACGAAATCTTCGAAGAGGCGCGCAAACCGCTCGTCGACTCTCCCGCGGCGATCGAGTCCGAGACGCTGTTCGGGACGGATATCGTCGAAACGATCTTCGACGCAGCGGACGAGTACGATGCAGACGCTGTCGTCTTCACTGCTCGGGAAGGAAACCGGATTGCAGAACTGTTGACGGGCGATGTCGCCCGCCGACTAGTCAAAGAGGGGACCGTTCCGGCCGTTGCGTTGCCACAGTTGACGACGGAGTAAGTGACGACGGACTGAGGGTGGTTTCGGACCGTGGTTCGGCCAGGGAGACTAGTTTTAGCCAGGTCTTGACCAGATTTTGCTCTGGCGTCGATCCTGGCTGTTCAGACTGTCGCTTCGGGAACGAAATCCCCGTCACCGTCCGGCTCGCCGTCATCGTCAGCGTCTACTCTCTTGTCTCCCTCGTCTCGCAACTGAGCAGCGAGTTTCTCGCCTGTCTCACAAAGTGCCACGGTGTTCGTTTCCGGATCGAACTCGAGTGCACCGGCGTCAGCCAGTTTCGGGACGTGCGTGTGGCGAAGCGAGATGTGGATCCGCTTGCGGGTTCCGAGGAGGGCATCGCCGGTCGCAGCGAGAGCGCTGGTGTCCTGTCCATCGGCGGCAAGAACGACGTGATCGGCGACGTCCGAGAGCGGCACGGGGTCCGTTCCCTTGCGTCCGTCGAGAGAGCGGAGCACGGCGCGGCGACGCCAGTCGGAGAGGAGATCGAAGACGGCGTCAGTCGTTGCAGCGTCGTCAGCGCCGGCAGGCGTCGAGAGCGATTCAGGATCGGAGATCACTGGAAGCATATTCGATACTGCGGGCGCTACCTCCTTGTGTCGCGCGCCAAATCAATGAGGTAAACTGGAACTACTAATGGAGTAAAAATGCGGTGTTAGCGCTCGGTACCGCTACAGGTAGCCGTTCTCGAGTAACAGTTCACCGTTCAGCACACTCGCGCCCGCAGCGCCGCGGATCGTGTTGTGTGCGAGGCAGTTGTACTGGAGTCCGAACGGCGTTTCCTGCAGGCCGCCCGCTGCAATTGCCATGCCATCGCCGACGGTGCGGTCCATGCGCGGCTGTGGGCGATCCGGTTCGTCGAAGACGTGAATGAGTGGTTCCGGCGAGGAGCGCAGGTCGAGCGACGGGAACGCACGCATCGCCTCGGCGGCGTCGGCCGGCGTGAGCTCGTCCTCGGTTTCCACCCAGACGTTCTCGAGGTGGCCGTCGATCGTCGGGATGCGGTTACACGACGCCGAGACGGACATCCCGTTGTGCGAGAGCTCCGCGCCGTCGAACTCGCCGAGCAGCTTACGCGACTCTGTCTCGAGTTTGTCCTCCTCGCTGCCGATGTAGGGGATGGCGTTGTCGATGATCTCCATCGAGGAAACACCGTCGTAGCCCGCCCCGGAGACGGCCTGCAGGGTCGAGACGTGGACCTTCTCGAGGCCGTACTCCGCGATCGCGGCGAGCGTCGGAACGAACGTGATCGTCGAGCAGTTCGGGTTCTTGACCAGCGCGCCGTCCCAGCCGCGTTCGTCGCGCTGAACCTCGAGCAGGTCGAGGTGGTCGGCGTTGATCTCCGGGATGACAAGCGGCACGTCCTCGGCCATCCGGCTGTTCGAGGAGTTCGAGGAGACGACGTAGCCCGCCTCACAGAACGCCGGTTCGACCTCCGCGCCGATACTCGAGGGGAGCGACGAAAAGAGGAGGTCGACATCGTCGGGAACCTCGCCAGGCTCGGTCGCGGTGACGGTCATCTCCCCGATATCGGTGGGGATGGGGCTGTCGACGCGCCACTTTGCTGCCTGTCTGTATGTCTTTCCGGCACTCGAGTCGCTTGCAGTCAGGGCGGCGATATCGAAGTCAGGATGCGGCTCAAGAAGCTGAATCAGTCGTTGTCCAACGGCGCCAGTTGCGCCGAGTACGCCTACTCGTACTGCCATTTTGTGTCACTGAGTGTCGTGGCCGCAAAACCGTTTGGATTTTCACCGCACAGCCGGTAACGGCAGTATTTGTTGACGACTGTTCAATTCTCACGTGCTGACTGGTAGCATGGGCTGTGTGTCTGCAGCCACGAACTGTGGGGCTGTCGCGCGCCCATAGAAGAAATTAAGAAAACGGGGCTGCATTGAACGACCGATGAACCTTCGACAGACCCGATCCGTTGGGCGTGTCGCACAATCGGAGTGGTCACGATGACCGAGGCGACGAACACCTCGCGCGAGCCAGGGATCCAGAAGACGCCGTTTAGCATCGGTGCGACGGTCGTTGCGGCCATCTCTACGCTGATCGGCCTTGTGATGCTCTGGACGGGCTATCAGGCAGCCAGTGCAGAGGAACCGGCCGAACTCATGCTCATCGGCACCGAACTCGACCTCGTGACGGCCACCGCCGGAGGTATGTTCGTGCTGTTCATCGCGCTTGTCGCGTTCGTCGCCGCGTTCTACATGGAACCCGGCTTCGATCAGTAACGTCGCACGGCCCGACACGATCGCACGGCAGCGATTCTGTTCTTCGCAGCCTCTAGCAGTCCAACTGACAGCGACACCAGTTTTCCTCAGTTGAGCACTACCGCTCACCGAACTCGAATCGAACGCAAGAATGCGACGGATTACGCAGGAACCTGCGCGCCCTTCTTCCGCGTCACGTAGCCCGCAATGCGGTTGCGAACGCCCTTGGACTCGACGTTCGTGAGTTTGTCGACGCTGTCTTTGTTCTGTTCGAAGTCGGTCGTGAACGCGTCCGGGTACCGCTCCAGGAGGAGGTTCCCGGTCTTCTTGACGTAGGCCGGTTTGATTGCCATACAGGGAGGTTCCGTCCAGAGGCTCTTAATCCCTTTCTCTTGCGTTTCCTCCGTACTGTTTCGCTATCCACCGGGTGATCGGTCGATCCGCCACCCCGTACCCGCCCACCAGCTCACCACTCTGAATACTCTCGGATCGACTCGAGTGCCTGCCGATCTCGGGAGTCACCGGCGCGGTCGACGACGTCGGCGAAGAACGCGAGTCGCTCTCGGAGGTCGGCGTCGTCGTAGCCGGGGACGCCGAGTCGTGAGGCTGCGACGGTGGCTTCGATAACAGCGCCGAAGCCGCGGTTGATGGTGGGAACGGTTTCGCGCACAATGGCACTGTCGACGGGTTCGAGCGTCCAGGCTTCCCACTCGGTTCCGTTCTCGGTGCCCGAGTCGAACTGATCGACCTCGACGCGGACCCAGGCGGCGGCTGCGTCGAGGACTGGCTCCTCGTGTTCGTCGATGGTGAGTGCGGCGTCGGTGAATGCGACGGGGTCGTCGACGAACTGGACGTAGCCCTCGCCCTGGCGGTGGAAGTTGCGTCGGGTGCGGGTGTTACCCCAGGTTCGGGCGGTGATCGTGGGGGTCCTGGGAGCGTTGTGTCTCCTACTGCCCGCGTCGGCCTCCGTGGTCGGTTCCGTCTCGACCTCACCAGTTCCCTCACGCTCGTCCGCGAACAACCCAAGCGCCGCTGCATTCCACAATCCGTTCGGTCCCAGGGTGGTGACGACAGACTCGGTCACACCGGTAAGTTCGACTGGCCACTCTGTCGTCTCTGGGTTAGCATCCGCTTCGTTTTCCTGCTCACTCTCACTCGCACCGTCGCGACCATCGCGCTCACCGCTCATACTGAAACCAGTTCGGACTCGAGTGCGATGAACAGTGCGGCCGCGGTGATGTCCGCCGTGGTCCCCGGGTTGATCCCACGCTCGACGAGGTCGTCGGCGAACGCCTCGACGGCACCCCGATCAGTGCTGAGTGCGTCCTGTGCTGCCAACTCGTCCGCTCGGTCGGTGACCTCCCGTGCAACGCCTTCGCCGTGCTTGGTCGCGACCAGCGTGTCGGGCCGATCTGCGAGCAACGAGAGAAACACCGTTGCGGCGCGGTCGGGCAGCGGTCCGTCGACGTTCGCGAGTTGCTCCGCCGCAGCGAACGACCGCTCGAAGCCGGTCACCCACTCGCGAGCAACGTCGTCGCCGGGTACACTTTGCTCCATCACCTCGAGCAGCGTCAGCCCGCGCTTCTCGAGTGCCGGGATTGCGTCGCCCCCGCGGCGAACGTCGAGCGGGGCCATGTCTGCGGGTGGGTCGGCAACGTGGACATCGACGTGTTCGAACGCGCGGTAGAACGCGGCGGCGTCTGCGACAGTCGTCTCTTCGACAATCGATTCGGCGACGGGCTGAGAGAGTTCGGTCGCTGCAGCGCGGACGAGCGGCGTCAGCAAGAGGAGTGCGCCGAACTGGGTGTTGTCGCCGTCCTGGTCGGCCATACCGGCGACCGCTCGCTCGAAGGCAGGGCCGATGGCTGCGCCGTCGGCGGCCATCCTGAGACCACGCTGTGAGCCGACCGCGCCGGCGAGAAAGTGCTCGAACCGGAGGTCCTCGAGATCGCGGTGGCGGTCGACGTTGCCGGGTTTCGGCGTGCTGGCGACCTCGAGCAGCAGCGCCAGATGTGCGTTTTGTGCTGGCGTTCGCATGTGTTGTGCGAGTTGGTGCGGTGGTTTAGGCGTATGGGTTGGGCTGTGGGTGGTTCTGGGTGTGATTGGGCTTTGGTTGTGCTTGAGGTCCAAGATCTAGTTGGTGTCTAGGTGTCTGGTTGTGCTTGAAGCGCGGGTGTACAACAGAACGTACACGCAGTAGCTCTGTGATACCCCGCACCGATAGCGTTGGTCCTGTTCGCACTCACAGTAGTGCTGTGGAATACACCGCCGAGAAATTGCTGACAGGCGCGGTTTGGACCCAGCCGGAAGGCTCGTTTGCGATCCGTACGACCCTGCTGTGATCCGATCGGAGCACAGGTTCTCGAATCACGGTTGCCCGCGATCCGATACTTGGTCTTCTCGCACATCTCCATCGATGACAGAGATGTGTACTGGATCGGCTGAAGCCTCCGTCGAGGACTGCATCTCGTGTCCGTCTTACGTGACACTCGATTTCTCCCGACTCGAGACGACCGGTTTCACACTGGTTCGTCTCGATCGGCTGGTGTGTCCCCGCGACGCTGCCACAGTATGTTGTATGCTACCAACCAGCATAAGCGTTTGCCGGCGTTCCCCCGACTGTCCGGTTTGCTGATGTCTGCTGGTCAGTATAATCGAGATCGGACGTCGTCTCGTCTACGATTTGTCGTTCGGCTGCCGCAACTGCGAGGAAAACGCGGACTGGTCAGGAACATCCTGACCAGTCAGCATCGACGTGACGTTCGTCTGCTCTCCGCTCGGTTGTGATCACGGGTGGATCCTACTGGTGGTCCGTCCACGTCGGTGGTGACAGCCGACCTGAACTCGTGATCGGTCCCGCCGTTGAGTCGCGTCCGCGAGTCGCTGTGGCGCGGGTGTGCCCAGTATCGCTGTGCGAAGCGTCACTGCACCAGGAGTCAGTACTGGTTGGAAACGTTCGCCGGAAACTGTTCCTGTATCCGGTGCCGGCAACCTTGCCCTGGTGCACGTGAGCATTCACCACTATCTATCCTAAAGATTTGCCCTTGGCTATTTGGGTACCCGTCGTCTGTCTGACTGTGCACTGGTCTAACGTGTATTCGCTGCCGGGGAGAGACCACTAGCCCTAAACCCGCAAGCGGTCAACTCTGACCGATGACTGATACGGAGGCACCACAGTCCTCGAGCCTTCCCGACGACTGTGAGCCCGTTCGGGACGCGCTGATCACGTGGTACGAGGATGACCACCGCGACTTTCCCTGGCGTCGGACTGCGGATCCGTACGAAATCCTCGTCAGCGAGGTAATGAGCCAGCAGACCCAGCTCGGTCGCGTCGTCGAGGCCTGGGAGGAGTTCCTCGAGCGCTGGCCATCGACGGCCGATCTCGCGGCCGCCGACCGGGCCGACATCGTCGGCTTCTGGACGGGCCACAGCCTCGGGTACAACAACCGGGCGAAGTACCTCCACGAGGCCGCCGAACAGGTCGAATCCGAGTACGACGGTACGTTTCCCGAGACGCCCGACGAGCTACAGGAGCTGATGGGCGTCGGTCCCTACACCGCCAACGCCGTCGCCAGCTTCGCGTTCAACAACGGAGACGCCGTCGTCGACACGAACGTCAAGCGCGTCCTCTATCGCGCGTTCGACGTACCGGACGACGACGCGGCGTTCGAGGAGGCGGCGAACGACCTCATGACCGACGACCGCTCGCGGGTCTGGAACAACGCGATCATGGAATTGGGCGGCGTCGCCTGCGAGCAGACGCCCTCGTGCGACGAGGCTGGCTGTCCGTGGCGTGAGTGGTGTTCGGCCTACGCCAGCGGCGATTTCACCGCTCCGGACGTGCCAACCCAGCCCAGTTTCGAGGGGAGCCGTCGCCAGTTTCGTGGCCGAATCATCTCGACACTCAAAGAGTACGACGAACTCGAACTCGACACGCTCGGCCACCGGATCCGCGTCGACTACACGCCGGAGGGGGAGTACGGTCGGGAGTGGCTCAGCGGGCTCCTTTCGGACCTCGCAGACGACGAGTTAGTCGAGTTCGACGAAGGTGGAGGCGGAGACAGAGACGGAGACGGGGGCAGAGGTGGGGACAACGAAAACGCTGTTGCACGACTCCGGCGCTAACGCCGACCGGACTCGAGTGAATCCGCTTTTTCGACCGATACAACAGACGAGCGGCCAGTCCGTGTGACCTATCTACTATTGGTCCCGAACACAGTTTATATTTCCAATAGATTAAAGTGTAAAGATTAGAAACGGTTCGAGTATGCGAAGACGTGAACTACTTGCCGGTAGCGGTACCGTCGCAGCCATCGCCCTCTCCGGGTACACCGCTGCAGCGACGGACGGCGCTCTCGGCAGTCAGGCAGCCCTCCCGTCTGACATCGAGTCCGTTTTTGAACTGGTCCCCGCAGAATCGTCCCTCGAGACGACTGTTCAACACATCATCTACTCGCGTGTTGACGGCCAAGAACACCAGCCTGGCTACCCAGGAACCCACGGCATCGTCGACGAGTTCGACGAAATCGACACTGATGAGGTCGCAGAAACCGTTCTGGCCATCGGCGACGACATGCAACTGGCCGCGATCACCGGCACGTTCGAGCAGCCCGATATCGGTGACGACGACACTGACGGCTGGACCGTCGGCGAGGTCAATAGCGACCCGCTCGCAGCCGCCGATGGAAAACTGATCATCGCACTCGGTGACGACAGCGAGGACACTATCAACGCAGCCATTGCGGCGGCAAACGGTGACGAGCCGTCCATCCTTACCGATCCCGAGGTGACCGAGACGATGGTCGAACACCTCGATTCGAGGTCCTACGTCACACTCGTTCCAGACGTGTCTGCGGTTCCATCCCCCGAGTTCGACACCGAGTTAGTCGACGCGATCGGAATCGGACTCGAACAGCCACTCGGAACACGAAGCGACGACGACACACTCGACAACGGGTACGTGTTCCAGCTGTCCTCGAGTGCGGCCGATGTCGACGACGAGTGGGTCCACGAACAACTCCGGCGACTCGAGGAAGGCGAGATTCTCGAGACGTCGATCGACCGTTCGGGGACTATCATCCACGTGGACGCAGTCGTCGAGCAACCGCCAGAGCGGGACCGTGATGCCGCACCTGACGCGACCGTTCGGGTCCGCTCGAACGCCGACGAGGGTGTCGCGACGTTCGAACACACCGACGGCGAATCGATCGACGCCGACATGCTCGAGGTCTGGGAGAACGGCGATCTCGCCGACGACCAGCTCGCCGACGAGTACACGAGATTTTCGGCGGGAGATAGCTTCGAACTCGAGACGGGGCCGATCGCTGACGTCGGACTGCGCTGGTTCGACGAGGATGAAGGCGTCTATTACTACTACGGGACGACCACGGTCGGCAGAGAATCATTCGAGGCGAGCCACGACTACGATACCGACACCGTCGAGATTACGTACACCGGTGAGCGCGAGGTCGACCCCGAACTCCTCGAACTGGTTCACCGGACGGACGATGGTGTGAGCACCGAGCGATCGGCGGTCGACGACCGGCGCTCGCTGACGACCGGCGAGACGATTACGGTCGAAGACGTTACGCTCGGCGATCGGGTCTCGCTCGACCTGGCGGTGCCAGCCAATCCGAACAGGGCACAACGGTCGCTCGTCACTTACCGGGTGCGGCCGCCCCGGATGTACCTCTCCAGCCACGAAGAAACCGTCACTGTCAGGTACCACGATGATCAGACCCGCGACGCCGATGAGTTCCGCGTACTGACCGACGACGAGCCAGCAACGACGCAGTTTACCGACGTGACCGAGACCCTGTCGGAGGGCGACAACATCGAACTCGGCGAGGTAGGCCACGGCACGCACGTCGCCATCGAGTGGCTCGCACCCGACGAGCCCGCGGTTGTCGCGGAAGAGGTCGTTCGACCGAACGCTCGCGTCGATATTAGCTACGACGACAGCGAGGGGACGATCACGGCCGACCACGTCGAAGGCACTGCGGTTGACACCGACGATCTCGAGTTGCGGGCAGGCGACGACCCGATGGTCGTACAGCCGGTCGACGAGTACGACACGTTCGAACCCGGCGACAGCCTCACGGCCGAGGCCGAGCCGTTCGAGCGAGTCGAACTCGTCTGGGAGGGCCCGGAGGACACCGAATACAGTATCGGCCGCGCAACTGCTGGTCGAGACCTGCTCGACGCGGAGTACGACCACGACGCGCGCGAGGTCGAAATTGTCTACACTGGTAGCCAGCCTGCTGACCCGTCGTTCCTCTCGGTCAACTACAGACGCGACGGTTCTGCCGACGTGGGCGACGATCTGGAGGGTGATCTATTCGAGCAGGCACACGAGACGTTGACCGACGGCGACAGCATCGTTCTCGAGGAGGTCGCTGTCGAGGACCGGATTACCGTCATGGTGGTTCAGGAGGGCGACAACTACGTTTCACGCCGCTCTCTCTTCCATTTCACACCGGAGCCGAATCGGTCGTTCCGCTTCGACGAACGCGAAGACGGACTCGTTGCAGCCTACCGAGAGCGGACGAGCCGAGACGCCGAGTCCTTCGAACTCCTCGTCGACGGCGAGCCAGCCGAAATCCAGCCCGCGGATCACCACGAAACCCTGACTGTCGGTGACGAACTCGAGCTCGGTACGTTCGATGCCGGCACTGAGCTCACCGTCCAGTGGATCGTTCCGGACGAGCCGCGACCGGTCCGGAGCCACGTCGTCGCCCCGACTGTCGAGTTCGACATCGAATACGAGGCCGACGCCGAGGAGGTAACCGTCGAACACGCCGGCGGCGACGAAATCGACGCTGACGATCTGGGCGTGATCGTCGAACCGACACGGATGGACCCAGTTAGCTGGGACGAATACGAGACTGTCTCCGAGGGCGATACCACGACGATCGACGCGGTCGACGAATCCAGTTCACACGGCGACCAGGACCCGATTATGGTGGTGGTCGTGTACAAGGAGGACAAGCAGCTCACGTACGAGCGTATCGACGGCTGATTGCGACAACTGGACGCGGGAACTGGACGTGACACCTGACCGCGATGGCTGCTCAGTCTCGATCGTCACGGCCTCGTTCAACTGTCCTGTCTGTGATTCGCTGATCGAACACAGGGCCTTCTGCTTATATCTCCGATTCGAGTAACCGTTGTACTCTGTACTGATGTGCAAGGAAGGCACAGCAGACGAACGCAAGTGCTGCAACCTGTACCGCTTCGACCAGGACGACAATAGAGGCGATCTCGAGTTCGACCAGCGGCGAGCCGTTTGTCCAATCGGCGAACCAGGCGGTCGCGAGGAGCGTCGCAGCACCGATTGCGAGCAGAGCTGCGGAGATAACGGGACCGAACGAGGAGAGATTCGTCGAGTGTGGTTGAAACAGTCGTCGTTCGAAACAGAACTGAGCGGTGAGGAGACCGGTCAGGAAGACGGTAGCAACGATGAGGCCGGTCAGCCCGGTGACGTACTCGGCGATGAGTAACCAGACAACCCAGCCTGCGGCGAGCGTCAGTGCGGTGGTGCCACGCCGAAGGAAAACGGCCGAGCGGGCGTCGCTTACCGTTGAATCGACGATGCCGGCCCTGAGAAACGTCCCAGCGAGAAGAATTCCGAGTCCGAGCAGGGCTGCCGTCGTCGTCCCGGAACCGACGATGAGTCCGAACCAGAGTCCGACTGCGAGCGCTTCGACGACGGCGATCGTGAGCGCTGCGGTCATCCCGACGAGCCGTTGCCGGGTTGTGCGGCCGAGAACACCGGGGTGTCGAATCACGCTCACAGTACTCACACCCGCCGTCTATTGTCCCAGTGGGTTTCGTTATCCGATGATTACTGCATGCCGGGCGCGTCCGAGTAGGAGACCCCATACGATCGACAGTGACTCCCTGTGTCTCTCCTTCACACACTCAGGTAGTCGTGAACGCCCAAGCACCTGTATTAGCGCCGCGTGCGTCGATCGACGTTACGTCTGGCACCTCCAGTAGCACACTCATACTAGCAGCTCCCGCCCGGGTAGGTGGCTCTTACCCAGTTTCCCCGCGCACGGGCGCTGAAAAACGGTCCACAGAATTATGTACGGGGGTGTTGTCGTGGCGGATTATGCCCGAATCAGAACAACAGGACAGGACACTCTCCGAACTCGTCGTCAAGGAAGCCGTCGGAAAGGGACTCGACTCGTCGATGCGTGAGTCGATCCTCGAAGCCGTCGATGAGGCCGACGGCTCACACGAACAGCGCTCGATCGGACTCGCTGCCGGCGCGTTCGGCCTCGGTGCCGCCCTCGGATTTCTCGCCGGTCGGGAATCGCCGGCACTCGAGGAGACGCCGCTCTCGGACGTCGATGAGCCGGACGTGATCGAGGATGTGATGGAGTCGGAGACGGAGATGGAGGCGGAGTCGGCGGTCGAGGAAGCGACGGAGGCAGTTGAAGAGGTGACTGGCGACGAGGCCGCAGCGTCGGATGAGGGGGGGAGCGGATTCATGCGGCTCGTTCTGCTGGTCGGAGCAATTGTCGGCGTCGCGTATCTCCGGCGGCGCTTCTCGGGCGAAGAAGAGGAGTGGGAGCCGATCGAAGAGTTCGAGCCGGCGACCGACCTGGCGGAGAAAGCAGAGGAAGGACTCGAGGATGTTGCGGAGAGTGAGATGGGTGTTGAAGACGAAGGTGAAGACGAGGACGAGGGCGCGGATGCGGATGCGGACGAAGAGACTGCGTCGGACTCCGATGGGAGTGATGACGGCGATGAGGAGGCGGACGCTGAGGACGAGGACGAAGACGACGAATAACTGACCCTCCGATCTGCGTCACTCGCGCTCCCGTTCGGCAACTGACCCTCTCAGTCGTCGCCGTTCCCATTTCGCTCCCGGCGGTACCCTTCCAGCGGCCGGTCCTCGCAGTCGGCACACGGTTCCAGTCGCGCGCTGACGAAGGAGCTAAGGGGCCGACGCCGACAGTGTGAAGCCAATGGAGACGACCCACCGCGTGTTCGTCGGTGACTCTCGTGATCTCGCCGCAGTCGACGACGATACCGTCGAACTCGTCGTCACGTCCCCGCCGTATCCCATGATCGAAATGTGGGACGACCTCTTTACTGAACTCGACCCCGCGATCGGCGACGCACTCGAGTCCGGCGCGGGTCGCCGGGCGTTCGAGGCGATGCACGCCCAGCTCGATCGTGTCTGGGACGAGGTTGAGCGGGTGCTCGTCGACGGCGGTATCGCCTGTATCAACGTCGGCGACGCGACCCGGTCGGTCGACGGGAGCTTTCGTGTCTTCTCGAATCACGCGCGGGTACTCGAGGCGTTCGAGTCGCGCGGATTCGACCCGTTACCGGACGTGCTCTGGCGCAAGCCGACGAACAGCGCCGCGAAGTTCATGGGCAGCGGGACGCTGCCGCCGAACGCGTACGTGACCCTCGAACACGAGTACGTGCTGCTCTTTCGTAACGGCGGCGACAGCCGCTCCTTCGAGCCCGGCGCAGACCGGCGCTACGAGGCGGCGTACTTCTGGGAAGAGCGAAACAACTGGTTCTCGGATGTCTGGACGGACGTCCAAGGTGAGTTACAGCATCTCGAGTGCCCTGGCGGCGATGGCGGGAGCAACGATCAGGAATCGGATTTGCGCGACCGCTCCGCCGCCTATCCGTTCGAGATTCCCTACCGGCTCATCACGATGTACTCCACCTACGGCGATACGGTGCTCGACCCGTTCTGGGGGACTGGCACGACGACGTTAGCCGCGATGTGTGCCGGACGGAACTCGATCGGACAGGAACTCGAGTCGGGCTTTCGCGACGTTTTCGACGAGCGGGTCGAGCGGGTGCCGTCGCTCTCTCGATCAGTCGGACGGGCACGCCTCGAGCGACATCGCGAGTTCGTCGAGCAGCGCCGCGCAGACGGAAAGGATCCGTCCTACGATGCGGTCCACTACGACACGTCGGTCGTCACCAAGATGGAGCGGGAACTCCTGCTCAGAGAAGTGGTCGAAACGGACGCGGTCGAGGACGGCTATCGCGCCGCTCACGAACCGCTGTTCGAGAATACTGACTAGTTACCGGATCACGTTTACGACATACCACATTTCGTTCAACAGCTGACAATACCTTGTTTGACACGGACACCGGTACTTTTGGTGGTTCACGCCAGTATGTCAGGTGTGACCACTGTGAACGACTCAATCGATCTCGATCGCTTCGATTCGAAACGATCGACAGCATATGCGAAACGAGGGATGGTTGCGACCAGCCAGCCGCTTGCATCCCAGGCAGGTATCTCGATCCTGCAAGACGGCGGAAATGCGTTCGACGCGGCCGTCGCGACCGCGGCCGCGCTCAACGTCGTCGAGCCGACCTCGACGGGACTCGGCGGCGACGTCTTCGCACTCTATCGCACTGCAGACGGTGAGGTCGGCGCGATGCGCTCCTGTGGCGGTGCACCGGCCGAGACATCTATCGAGACCGTTCGCGAGTCACTTCGCGAATCCGACGATCCGGCACAGTACTATCCCGAATCGCGCGGCTACGCGGTCGACGGTGACTCTGACGAAGACGAACTCGAGATGCCCTTCCTCGGCCCGCACGCAGTCACGGTACCCGGCACGGCTCGTGGCTGGGAGGCAACCGTCCAGGAACTCGGCCGAAAGACGCTCGGTGACGTCCTCGAGCCGGCGATCCACTACGCGACGGAGGGGTATCCCGTTTCGCCGGTCATCGCTCACCACTGGTCGGGTGCCGAGGAGCTGTTCACGGACGAAAACGCCCGCGAAGCGTACCTCTTCGACGGCGAGAGCCCGGATCCAGGAGATGTCGTCACCCTGCCGAAACTCGGCGAGTCGATGCAACAGATCGCCGACGAGGGCGCGGATGCCTTCTACGAGGGTGACATCGCGGACGCCATCGTCGAGGAGATTCAGGACGCTGGCGGGGTGATGAGTCACGACGACCTCGCTTCGTTCGAACCCGAGTTCATCGATCCCGTCGAGACGACATACAACGGCGCGACGGTGTACGAACTCCCGCCGAACAATCAGGGACTCATCGCGCTCGAGGCGCTCAACATCGCGGAAGAGATCGGTGCAGGTGAACACGAGTACGACTCGCCGGAACGCATCCACGCCTTTACAGAGGCGATGAAACTGGCGTTCGTCGACGGCCACCACTACATTACGGACCCCGAGTACGAGACGGTCCCGCCGCTCGCATCCAAGTCCTACGCGCGCGAGCGGGCGAACGCGATCGGCGACGCTCCGATTCAGGACCCCGCAGTCGGCGTGCCAAACGCGAACGCCGAAGATGCAGACACGGTGCTGTTGACCGTCGCGGACGAGGAAGGAAACCTCGTCTCCTACATCAACTCCCGGTTCGCCGGCTTCGGCAGCGGCCTCGTCGCGGGCGAAACGGGCATTGCGCTCCAGAACCGCGGCGCGTCGTTCTCGCTCGACCCGGACCACCCGAACAGTCTGGAAGCCGGCAAACGGCCGTTCCACACGCTCGTTCCCGCCATCGCGAAACTCGACGAGGACGACTGGCTCGCCTTCGGCGTGATGGGCGGCTACATGCAGCCACAGGGCCACGTCCAGGTCCTCTCGAACCTGATCGACTACGATATGTCGCTGCAGGACGCTCTCGACGCACCGCGCTGGCGCTACCGCGAGGACGGGACACTGGGCGTCGAGGAACGACTCCCCGCACTGGCGAAACTCGCTCGAAAAGGCCACGATGTCGGCGTCCTCCCACCGGTGATGTTCGGTGGTGCACAGATTGTCCGCCAGAACGGTGACACGCTCTCCGGCGCAACGGAACCGCGCAAGGACGGGGCGGCGATCGGGTACTGACCACCGCTCTCGGACGATTCCTATCCTCTCGGATAAGGTCTGGAAATAATTCTACGCGAAGCTTTTATTCCTGCTGGACGCAGTGGCTGTATGAACGACTGGCTCGAGACTGTCTCTCAGCCCGAGCCCCCCGCGTCGTCGACCGCTCTTTCCGTTCCCTCCCCCGTTCGCGTTCTCGTCACTGGTTCAACTTCCGTCCGCGACACCGTCACCGAGACGCTCGCGGAGAGTGATGTCGTTTCCGTCGTGACGGTTTCTCCGGAGGCGGACGGAGATAGTCACAGTAACAGTAACACTAGGGCTACCAATACTAACACCAACACCAGCAACGCCAACACCAACACTAACACCAACACAAATCCGGACACAGCCACTCCACAGCCATCGCCACACTGCATCCTCACCGATGACCTCGACTCACTCCGCGGGGTCGATACCCACGTCCCACTCGAGTCCGAGTGTCCTGTTCTCTACGCGCCACCCGATGGGGCTGAGCAGGCGGCGGACGAATCCCGAAACATGGCGGTTTCGTTCGATGAGAGTAATGAGCGGGATGCAAGCGATACAAGCGATGCAGGGAAGGAGAACGAGAAGAGTACTGGGAGTAGCGACCCTCTCACCACGGACACTGACACTGGTGCACCGAGTACACCTACACAGACACCTCCATCAGACTCAGCATCACCGCCAGCGCCAGCAGCAACAGCGGAACCAGAACCAGAACCAGAACCAGAACTGAAACCCACCGAAATCGTCCCGCACGCAACACTCGAGTCCCGCCACCAACTCGAGCACCGATTACAACGGACGATCCAGTTCGCCACGCTGACCGAGACAGTCACCGCCCAGCGCGAGTGGTACCGGTCCTTGCTTGAACGCTCCGCTGACCTGCTGTTCGTCCTCGACGAGACGGGCGAGATCACCTACGTCAGTCCGTCAGCCGAGGACGACTCGAGTGCGGCGGCGCCACCGGGTGCGACCGCGGACGACCTGCAGACGCTCCGTGGCTCTCACTTCCTCGACCGGATTCACCCCGACGATACCGACAGTGTCCGTGCGGCAATTGCAGCCGTCAGATCGGCCGACATCGGTTCGACGGAAGCGGTCGAGTACCAGTGTCGAACCAGCGGGGAGACCGAAACCTGGGGCGTCTACGAGGCGACACTGACGAACCGACTCGGCGACGAACCGGTCGATGGTATCGTCGTCTCAGTCAGGGACGTCACGGAGTATCACCGCGTCGAACGGGAACTGGACGAATCGTTCCGCCGCGTGACGGATGCGTTCTTCGCGCTCGATGCGGACTGGCAGTTCTCCTACATCAACGAACAGGCCGCAGCCACGCTCGACGCCGACAAGGAGGACCTGCTCGGTGAATCGATCCTCGACGTCTTCCCGGAGATGACCGGTACGGACTTCCAGCAGGCAGCGATCGACGCGATGGAAGAGCAGGAACTCCGGTCGCTCGAACGCTACTACGGGCCATATGACCGCTGGATCGAAGCCCGAATCTATCCCTCCGCAACCGGTGTTTCGGTCTACTTCCGGGACATAACCGACCGCATCGAACGCGAACGCGAACTCGAGGTCCGCACCGAACGACTGCAGGCAATCGTCAACAATGCGCCGCTCATCCTCTTTACACTCGACCCCGACGGCACAGTGACGCTTGCCGAAGGGCAGGGTCTCGAACGACTCGATACGGTTCCCGAAGAAGTCGTCGGACGGTCCGTTCTCGACCTCTTCGACGACGACCCCAAGGTCCGCTCCGATTTCCGTGCCGCACTCGAGGGCTACCCGATTCACGTCCAGAACGAAGTCGACGGGCGAATACTCGACGCCTGGTGTCGGCCAGTAACAGTCGACAGAGACGGAGACAGAAACAGAGACAGAGACGGAGACAGAAACAGAGACAGAAACAGAAACGGGGACGGAGACGAAACCGAAAACAGCCACAGCCACAGCCACACCAGAGAGTCCGTCCCCGGCCCAGCCACCGACGAGCAATCCGACATCGAGCGCATCATCGGGACCGCCGTCGACGTCACCGAACGCGTCCAGTACCAGGAAACGCTCAACGGCCTCCACGACGCCACAAGCCACCTGCTCACCGTCGAATCGAAGCAGGCAGCCTGCGAGTATATCGTCGATGTCGCCGCTGAGGTCCTCGATCTCGACGCCTGTGTCTACCGGTTCGACGACCAGCAGAACGAACTCGTCCCTGCGGCGTACTCGACCGCACTCGAGTCCCTGGTTGGGCCACCGCCGCGGCTTCAGCCGGGTGAGTGTCTCGCCTGGGAGACGTTCGTCGCGGGATCGCCGTCGATTTTCGACGACGTGTCTCAGGAAGAGAAAGTGTACGACCCGGGGACGGACGCCCGCAGTGCGCTCTTCGTTCCGCTCGGCGAGCACGGCGTCCTCGTTGCCGTTTCGCCGGAACGAAACACGTACGACGACGAAACGGCGGAGTTGGCCCAGCTGTTCGCCCGGACGGCAGAGGCAGCGCTCGACCGGATCGGACGAACCCGCAGACTGCACGAACGCGAGCGCGAACTCAAGCAACAGAACGACCGGCTCGAGCGGCTGAACGCGGCGAACCGTGTCCGTCAGGAGATCGAACAGCTGTTGTTGATGGCTGACTCGCGCACCGAAATCGAACAGGGAATCTGTGCCCAACTCACCGACCTCGACGCTTGCTCGATGGCCTGGATCGGTGCACCGGACCCGGGCGGGAACGAACTCCGTGTGCGGACCCAGGCCGGTCGCGATCACGGCTACCTCGACACCGTCGCCGTCACGACCGTCGACGACTCGGCGGCCGAACCAGCGGGGAGAACTGCCCGAACGCGAACACCGACCGCCGTCGACAACGTTGCAGACGCCGTCCACGACGGCGACTGGCGCGCCGAAGCGCTCTCCCAGACGTTCCAGTCCGTGTACGCCGTTCCGCTCGTCTACGACGACTTCCTCTACGGCGTGCTCGCGCTCTACGGTGACGATCGAAACGCCTTCGACGACCGGCTCCGTGAGGTGCTCGTCGAACTCGGTGAGACCATCGCCTACTCGATCGACGCCGTCAAACGCAGACGAGCGGCCAGCGACGACGACCGAACCGAGGTCGAACTCGAGATCGAACGCGGCTCGATTCTTGGCGACCTTGCAACTCATCTCGGCGCAACGGTCGAACTGGAGGGCGCGACGGCTGGTGCGGACGAGACGGTTGTCTTCGTTTCTATAGACGGCCTGGAAGACGAAGAGAAAGGAGACGGCGAAAGTGAAAGCGAGAATGAAGATAGCGGTAAAGGTGATAATAAAGATGAAGCTGAAGCTGAAGCTGAAAGCGAGGGAGACAGCAACGACAACGACTCCGAGACGATGTCAGAACCGCTCCAGACGGCCAAACTGAACGAACTCCCGGGGATCGTGGATAGCTCGGTCATTGCGAGCTCCGATGGGCAAACGCTCCTCCAACTACGGATTGCCGGCTCCTTCCTCGGCTCTATCGTCGGTTCACAGGGTGGAACGCTCCGATCGGTCTCCGCCGCAGTAGGCGACCCGACCCGCGCCCGACTCGACGTCCCAGATGCTGTCGAAATCAGGGATATTCTCTCGGCACTCGATCGAAACGGCATCGAAGCTACGATGATCGCGCGTCGTGACCAGCCGGCAGAAACGCCACTGGCTCTCGATGCGGCCGGTCGGAGTGCGCTGTTGGGTCAGTTGACCGAGCGCCAGCGCGAGGTCGTCCAGACCGCCTACTACGGCGGCTTCTTCGACTGGCCACGCGAGACGACCGGCGAGGAAATCGCGGACTCGCTCGACATTTCGTCGCCAGCGTTTCATAAACACGTCCGGGCCTCGGAGGCGAAACTCTTCGATACACTGTTCGACGATGCGTTCTCGACAAGCGACGGTTAACTGTTTAACCGTCCTCGATCGGCGTAGTTACACAGTTAACGATCAGGCTCTTTGCAACCAATCGTGAAGGTAGGGATGCCTTCCACGGAAAGCGGGGGTCGACAGCAATGACTGAGATCGAAATGACTTCACAATCACCAGTTTCGAAAGGGGAGTATACTGTACAGTACGATCGACTCGATGACGAGCCGCTAAGCGTCACGATCGCAACCGCTGTTGCCACCGTTTGCAACGCAGACGCGACCGAACTCGAACCACTGCACTACGCGATCAACGCCGATGCACTCGAGCGGCTGTTCGAACCGCGTGCGAACGGCCTCAGAAACGAGGGGTCGGTGACGTTCGAGTACAACGACTGTCTCGTCACTGTCACGGCGGACGGAACGATCCGGGTCGAATCTGATACCTGACTCTGCCTCGGGAAGGGACCCCGATGGTTGCTTTTGACTGACGAGTCGAGTCGTTCCGTCGAGCGATTGTCTGCTGAGTATCCAGCGTCTCCACTCACAATACGGCTCCCTCTGGCGACTCACTAGCGTGTGAGTCGGGACTAGTCACTCCCAGCCTCTCGCTGCCGCCGTCGGTCTGGTGTGACCCAACTCACAGCGTCAGGGCGGTCTCAATCGCTTTGGACGTCCTCTGTTGAGCCTGTAGACCCCGATTCCGGCGGCTGGTGTGGGGTAATCTCGACGGCTCCAGTGCCGTCGACCTGAATCCGGTGTCCGCGGTACGTAAACACGATCTGCGAGAGTCCTGCGGTAGGCGTGTACGCTGTTTCGGTTCCCGTTTCAGAGTCTATTTCCGGACTGACACCATCCTTGTTCACTGTGTCTGTATCCGTCCCTGGCTCCGGTTCTGTACCAGCCCCTGTTTCTGTCTCAGTCCTCGTCTCAGTGCCTGTTTCTGCCTCAGTATCAGTCTCAGTATCAGTGCCAATTTCACTGTCAGTACCACCAACCCCTGGTTCACGCACGACTCCGATCGTCCTGGTTCGTGACTGTGTCCGAACCAGTGCATCGAGTGCATGCGGATCTATTACTTCATACAGCGGCGGCTCGAGTTCTGCTGGCTCGAGCCCCTCGATCGCTGCGATCTGCTGGATAATGTTTTGACTCGGGTCGATCCCCGTCCCCATGTCCCTCTCTGCCACATCACGACACATAAATCCGATGATGGTTTGCTGACGTTCGACTGTCGTGTGTCTGACGAATGATAGACCGTTCCCTGACACGTGAGCCATCTCCCGCTCCCCAACTCAGTTTCGAGTCCCAACAAATTCTGGACGAACAACCCTCCCTCACAGTCTCTCCGCTCTTCGAACCGTAATTACCGTCCAAAAGATGCCCGGGGAGGGCTCCGAACCCCCGGAAGAGCTGCGCTCTTCCGTGCCCTCGATCGTTCACTGCGCTCACTCTCGAGGACCTACGGGTTCGTCGCCCGTCGGGCACTGACTTACAGACTCGTCACTCACTACGTTCGTGACCTCGTGTAGAAAGTAAGTGCCCGGGGAGGGCTCCGAACCCTCGATCTCCGCATGTCCCAGGTCCGAGGCTCGGCAGAGTCCTCGTGGGGACACGGAGGCTTCCAAGGCGAAACCGCACCGAATCTCTGAACCCTATGAGTGCGGCGCTATGTCCAGCTAAGCCACCCGGGCTCACTCTTCGGTAGTCGCCTGCCTTTCTTTAAGCTTCTCATTCCCGTTCGTCGTGCAATCTGGACCCACGGATTTATCACACGTTATTACGAACTGCGACGCATGAACGTTCCCGGCATCGTTCAATCTACTCTCGATGGCGAGGAGATCGCCGCACGAGTCTCGCTCGGGGGCGAGGACGAACTCTTCGTCACGTCTTCGAGAACACTCCTCTATCGCTCCGAGGGTCTTTTGAGCGACGAATCAGTCGACGACTACCCACACGACGCCGACCGCCTCACCCTCTCGGAAGGCCGACGCAAAACCAAGTTCACACTCGAGTACCCACTCGAGGACGATAAACAGTTCACCGTGCCGGCGAAGGCGACGGACGACGTGTTACATCCGGTTATTGCGGGTGTGTTGAACGGCAACGGCATTACGAACGCCGGCGAGACGGTCGTCCAGACCTACCGCTTCAGCGAGTTGACGCTGATCATCACGAGTGACCGACTGGTCAAGCACATCGGCGGGGCAGTCTGGGACGAGGATTACGAGGAGTACGCCTTCGAGGACGTGACGAACCTCGCCTTCGAGGATGGGAGCGTTGCGACGCAGATCGTCCTCTCGGTCGATGGGCGACCACAGCGGATCAAAGCGCCAAACGACGAGGCGAACGATCTCCGGGAACGCCTCCAGCGTGCGCTGTTCGAGTACCACGACGTAAGTTCGCTTGCCGAGCTCAATGACGTGGTTGGCGTCGAGGAGGACGACGAACCCGAAGAGTCCGGTTCGTCGATGGATTTCGGTGACGGTGTCGATCCACTCGATGCGAACCCGCCGGAGTTGACGGACCGGGAGGATGGTGGGCGTGCTCGGGAGCAGGTACAAGGACAGGCACAGGCACAGACGCAGTCCCAGCCACAGGACCAGCCGACGGCCGACTCCGAGGCACAGACGCCACAGGCAGGTCAGACGACTTCTTCGGACCCGCTCGCCCAGCAGGACCAGGAGGCGCAAACGAAAACGCAGGCGCAGCCACAGACACAGTCCAACGCGTCGAGCGAACCCGCCAGTGTCGAAGAGTGGGGTCAACAGGGCCAAGAGCCGGCGACCGGTGGCGGTTCAGCCGACTCGCCACAGTCCACACCGTCCGACAGCGATGTCGCTGCTGACACTCCCGAGGAGGCCACACGCGAGGCCGGCATCGTAGACACCGATCCGATCTTCGAAGAGCCAGCCGACTCGAGTACGACCGAGGGCGACGCCGCTCCCGATACTGACCCCACCTCCGAACCCGCACCGGAGGTGCTCGATCGACTCGATGCACTCGAGACGGCCGTCGAGGAACAGAACGAGCTGATCGAGCGACAACGGGAGACGATCGAGCAGTTGATTACTGAGCTTCGGCAGGGCCGATAATCGCGCCGCGGTTTTGGTTCCGATCAACGCGCATCTGTTATTTTCCTCACGCAGTCTTCGCTTCTGTTTGGCGCTGTCGATGATGGTTGTCGATCAGCTCCCTGGCACCCCGTGCCTCTGCCACTGGGAGCGCCCGTAACACGACATCCACGTCGTCATCGTCGGCCCCGAACGAAGCGCTCTCGGTACTCGAGAACACCGTTCGAAAGCGCCCGTCCCGCGCTCCGGTCGGCGGCTCCTCGAGTGTGAGACAGACCGAACTCAGGCCAAGCGCTCTGGGCAGCACGCCGCGGTAGCACGTGCAGTCCTCGATAGTGCGGTACGGAACGAACCGGACAACCGTCTCGTGTCGCGTGTTGTAGATCGCAATCCCGGTCGGATAGAGGCGGTACTCGAGTCCCCAGTATCGTCGGCGGAGAACGGCGACGCCGAACGCAGTGAGACCGATTGTTGCAACGAGGAGTACACCGCCGAGAGCGAGCACGCCGGTGTAGGGCTGGCCGATCACCTCGAGGATGAGGAGTCCGTAGAGGCCGACTGTGAGAGCCACGGCGAGCGCCGAACCGGCGACGATGACTGGGGTCCAGACGGAAGTAAGGGCGCGTACCGAAGGCTCGCCGGTCCAGTTGGGCGGTGCGGTCGGTGTGAACGATTCGGTTCGTGATCTGGCGGCTTCGGAAGGTGGTTGGATGCGAAGTCCACGTCTGGCCAGCACGTCACCTGCGGTCTTGAACAGGATCAACACCGTCGCGAGCACCATCGGATTCCCGTCGAAGACAGTGTGGCCGCTCGCAAAGAGGAGCACGAGGAAGAACAGCCAGAGGTGTCCGATCGGTCGGACGAACTGAATCGCGGGCGTGACGCGTTCGTATTCGCACTTGCCGATAAATTCAGTTCTAAATGCGAGCAACTGTGAGCCGAGCATCGCTCCCACCGTGAGCACCATGGTTCCGGCTGCGATCTCACCTGCACCGCTTCTCGAGAGCGTCATCTCACCGAATACGGACCAGAGCGGCGACCCGCTCGTCACGACGAGGTACGCAACTCCGTAGACGACGACCGAGAGGATGGCAAGCCAGGCCGTTCCGAGACGAATCGTTGGGCCGGCGGGCCAACAGACGACATCGTCCGGCAGTCGTCCCGTCCGATCACCGCTGGCTAGCATGATTTTCGGCGCGTTCAGCAACAGGAACACGCCGAACTCGAGCCAGTAGAGAAGGACGACGACCAGCGGATCCCACCCGAGGAGGACGATACCGACCAGCGGGAGTGCGTTCCAGAGCCAGTGCGGTATTGAGTCTACAGAGACAGATACAGATCGCGTCGAATTGAGGCCTGGCCCGTTCATCTTCGTCTCTTTCAGTCCGTATCCCGTCCCGTGACCTTCCGAATGCACGAGGAGCCAAAGGGGCCGAGTTCGCCCGCATCGAGTGTGATGAAGTGGCCGGTCGAGAGCCCACAGCCACAGCGCTGGCAGTCGAACTCACCCTCTCGCTGGACGACATCCTGCTCGAAGCGGACGTACTGGCGGCTCTTCGGCCGGACGATACCGTCCTCGCGGTCGATGATCCCGCGGAGGTCCGCCTCGTCGAGGATCGTCCGCGTGACGGTCGGATCGCTCGTCACCGTCTCGATGCGGTCGACGACGTCGGCGAGTGAAAGCGAGTCGTGCTCGAGTCGTTCGAGCAACGCGAGGCCGAGTTCGACGCGGTCGTCGTCGTGCGTATAGCGTGCGGGTGTACTCTCTTCGCCAGTAGCCTCCGTCTCGGTGTCCGGCCGCTCTCGTTCGTCAGCCTCCACCGGGGCCGCCGCCGTCGTTTGGTGCCCATCTTCGCTACATCGGTCCTCCCAATCTGTGAGTCGCTCACCGTCTGCAGGCTCTCGATCGGTTTCAGGCGGAGAATCAGCGTCGCCGCTCGTCTCAGCCGTTGGCTCACCGTCGGAATCGGCCCCGTCGCGCACCATCGATGAGTGCTCACAGAGCAGCGCGAATAAACGTTGTGACGTTTCGGCCGGCGGAGCCGTCCTGAGCGACTGGTGGCGAGTGGTTGATGACATGTTGGTTCCGCTGACTCAGCGCACCACTAGAGCACAAAAGCTTCAACATCCGCTCCAAAATCTCGACCGATGTCGGTTCCCTCGGTGTCTACTCGAGTACTCGCTGGCGTACTGTTCGTCAGCGCAGCGATCACCGCGGGGCTGCTCGTCTCGCCGACTGCGACTGTGGCGGCGATGGAGTCAGTAACGACGAATCCGACGCTCTTCGGGGTCGCAGTCGTCGGGCTGTATCTCGTTCGGCCGCTGTTTGCCTGGCCGACGACGCCGCTGGCCGTGGTGGTCGGCTACGGCTTCGGTGTGACCGTGGGTGTTCCGGTCGCCCTCGCCGGTGTGGCGGTTACGGTGACGCCGGTGTTTTTCGTTGCTCGCGGAACGATCGGTTCAGTATCCGCCAACGCAGCGGCGACGAACACCTGGTTCGACTCTGCTCTCGGGCGAACGCACGCCGTCGTCGATCGATACTTCACCACCGCGGGTCCGGTTCGTGGCGTCGCCGCGTCGCGGCTGGCACCGATCCCCTCGGATCTCTCGACCTGCGCTGCGGCCGCAAGCGGCGTCAGCTACCGTCACTTCTTGATTGGCACCGTTCTTGGTGAACTGCCCTGGACGATCGCGGCCGTCATCGTCGGTGCCTCCGCGGGAACCGTCACCGCTGGCGGGTTCGGCGAACTGGGGCTCGCGCTGACACTCGCGTGCTGTCTGGCAGCGCTGGTCCTGCTCGCTGGACCTGCATATCGCGTGTTCCGGGCCCAACCTGAACCCGAGGACCGCTCTGCACTCGAGGGCTGATCGGTTTGCTCACCGCTCGGTCGAATCAGGGTCGAATCGGAGCAGAGCGCGAGCAATTGCAGGACCAGGTACTCGAGTTGGCCTCCACAGCAACCGTCCGTTCGCGAGGCAAGCCAGTGGTCTGCGTGACAGTTACACCCAGAACGTATCCGCACAGTCGAACACGACGCCGTGTTGCGGGCAGACGTACTTGCAGTGGCGCTTGTACATCGGCGTCTCACACTGCGGGCAGGGACGACCGTTCTGTCGAGGTTGGCGGTTTGCGTCGTTCGAATCAGTCATTGCAGGTTGTGAGTAGGCACAGTGGTTGGATCGAACGGCTGATCGCTACTCGCCGCCAGCCGTCGGTTCTCGTTCGTCCCCTTCTCTGTACTCGAGAGACACGCCATTCAATTCGACCGACGGGTTCCAGTCGCATGAACGCAGCGGAGACCCGATCCCGGGTTCCATTCACCTACTTAACAGTTCGTATCACTCGCAGCTACGTAACCACGAACCAGCGTTGAAACCCCCGATTCGTGTACGTACTGGCGATGGACTGCGAGCGCGTTTGTCTGCTCCTCGACGATGAGTGGTGTCCTGCGTATCAGCTGGCGGCCGTGCAAGAACTCGCCGCTCACACCGGGATCGAAATCCCGCTCGTCGTTATCAACGACGAAACGTTCCGGCTCCGAGAGCAGTCTCCGGCATACCTTGCCCGTCGGCTCCGCAGTTGGGGAACGTGGGCACCAGTCTGTGGGGCGACTGCCGTCTCGCGAGCGATACGTGGCCCACCGGCGTACGACGAACGCCACCACTACACGACGGTCGACGCGCTCGCCGACGCAGCCGTCGTCCGCTGTTCCCCGATCTGGCAGGACGACCGCTGGCAAACCCTTCCCGACCCAGTTGTCGACACCATCGCAGCCGAAAGCGATGTCGCGATCCGATTCGGCTTCGGGCTTCTGACCGGTCGTATTCTGGGGGCACTCGAGTATGGCGTGCTCTCGTTTCACCTGGGAGACATTCGCGAGTATCGAGGGCGAATCGGGGCACTCTGGGAGTATCTCGAAGACGAACCGGCGGCGGGCGTGACGTTACAACAGCTCACACCGCGGGTCGACGGTGGGCGGATCGTCGCTGTTGATGACGTTCCGATCGCGCGCCGAGATACGTACGGTGCCGTCAAGCGACGACAGCGGTCGATACTGGGGCCGTTGCTGGTCGAGGGTGTACAGAACCTGAACGACCCCGATTTCGAGCCGAAGGTGCCGGAGACGCTGGGTCCGTACCGGTCGTCGCCGACGGTGCGTGAACTCGGTCGCTTTTTGCGAAAGAACGGGACGAACGCGGTTCGACGAGCAGTTTCGAGGGATTCGGATCCCGGGAGCAAGAGCGAGAGTGAGAGCGAACGCCAGAACAAAAGCGAGACGCGACGCTACCGGGTGAACGAGTTTTTGTGAGTAAGGGGTCGAGCCGCGAGGTCGATGCGCCGACCAAGCTGAGAGAGGGTTGATCGGCGGGATGCAATGAGAGCGGACCGAGGACGGAGAGTGTAGGAGTGGGAGTGAGTGTAGGAGTGGGAGTGAGAGTGAATGTGGGGGCGAGAGGGAGAGAAAGAACGAGTCAGAGGTGGGGAAGAACGAGTCGGAGAGAGAAATGCAAGAGTAAGCGAGCGTCGCTCGTCGCCGAGACGTCAGACTGTCGGGTTACTGTTACTGCTCCCCGTCAGCACTCGCTCCAGCCACAGGACTCGCAGGTCTTGCAGCCTTCGGAGAAGTACAGCGAGAGCGCGCCACAGGACGGACACTCCGGCGACTCGCCGGCGTCGATCAGGTCCTGCGTTGCGTCTTCGGTGTCGCGGTCGGCGACACCGGCTCCGCCGTCGGTCTCTGGCTCGCTGAACTCGGCTTCGGTGTCGGCTTCAGCCGCATCCTCGAGCGTCTGCTGGGTCGGGTACGGCTTGTCGATCTCGTTCTCCAGGTATCGGCGCATTGCGGTGCCGATCGCGTCCGGAATCGACTGGATCTGTTCGCCCTTGTCCCAGGCGATCTTCGGCGAGCGGGTGCCACAGAGTTCGTCGACGATTTCCTCTGGGTCGACACCCGAGCGCAGCGAGGTCGAGATGACTTTCGCGAGCGCCTCGGTGAAGGAGTTCGTAAAGCCACCCGAGTGACCGATGTTCGCGAACAGTTCGAACGGCTGGCCGGTTTCCGGGTCCTCGTTGATCGTCACGTAGACTTTGCCGTAGCCGGTGTCGATGCGCTGGCTGACTCCCTGGAGCGCGTCGGGTCGTTCGCGCTTTTCGGTGAAGTCGACGTGGATCGGTTCGGTGTCGGGATCGCGGAACTGGTCTGGCTCGGAAGCGAGCGCGTCGATGTCGTCGTCGAGTACCGCCTGCACGTCCTCGCTCTCGAGGAAGGCCTCGAGTCCGCCGAAGATGTCGTCGATCTGGTCGACGAGCGCTTCCGCGGCTTCGGTTTCGTCGGCGAAGTCGGCGTTGTCCGCGCGCGTGGTGAGCACCTGCTTCGAGCGGGTGCCGTCGCGGTAGTAGGTAACGCCCTTGCCGCCGTTCTCGTAGACCCACTCGAAGACGTCCTTGGCGTCCTCGAGCGAGGAGTCGTTCGGCGCGTTGACGGTCTTCGAGATGGCGGAGTCGACACCCTTCTGGCAGGCACACTGGACTGCAGCGTGCTGTTTTGCCGAAAGGTCCGAGGTGATGACGAACAGTTCACCGATCGCGTCCGGCACCGTCGAGAGCCCTTCGACGCCCTCGAACTGGTTGGTCGCCATCTGCTCCTGGGCCTCTTCTTTGACGGCGTCGACATCGATGTCGTTCGCCTCGAGGGTTCGGAGGAAGTAGTCGTCGAACTCGACGAGCATCTCGTCGCCCTGGACGTCGTCGGTGACGTTCTTGTAGTAGGCGACGTTGTAGATCGGCTCACAGCCACCCGTCGTATTGCCGACCATACTCGTCGTTCCCGTCGGAGCGATGGTCGTGACGTTGTGGTTCCGAATTGGGAAGCCATCCTCCCAGTCGTTGGCGTCCTCGCCGGTCTGGTGTTCGAACCACTCGCGGTACTCGGTTGGGTTCGCGTACTTGGAGTCGTCCCAGTCGTTGAACGAGCCGCGCTCGGTCGCGAGTTCGTGGCTCGTCGCCTTCGCGCCGTGGTTGATGTGGGTCATCAGCTGGCGGGCGACTTCGTTACCCTCCTCGCTGCCGTAGCGGATGCCAAGCTGGATGTAGAGCTGGGCGAGCCCCATGATACCCAGGCCGATCTTGCGCATGTCGCGGACGGTCTGCTCGATATCCTCGACCGGGAAGTCGGACATCGTCACGACGTTCTCGAGGAATCGAGTTCCGTACTCGATGCGCTCGTCGAACTCGTCGTAGTCGATGGCCTCCGCGAGGAAGGCGTCGACGGCCTCGGCCTGCGAATCGTACTCGTCCGCGTGTGCCTCGGACCAGACGCGCCAGTCGGGAGCGTCCGTATCCGCGAGCGTCGAGAGGTTGATGTGGCCGAGGTTGCAGGCTTCGTTCTCCTCGAGTGGCTGTTCGCCACAGGGGTTCGTCGCTAGGATGCGGTGGTCTTCGTGTGCCTCGGTGTCGAAGGAGTGTTCCTTGTTGACCCGCTCGAGATAGATCACGCCGGGCTCGCCGTTCTCGTGCGCGCCCTCGACGATTCGCTCCCAGATGAGTTCCGCGGGGATCGACAGCGGCTCGCCGACCTCGATGTGCTCGCCGAGGTCGTAGCGGCTGTACATCTCCTTGGTCTCCTCGGTCGCGATGTGTGGTTCCTCGGTCCGCGGATTGGTGAAGGTGTACTCCTCGCCGTTCTGCAGCGCTTCCATGAACCCGTCGGTGACGCCGACGGAGATGTTGAAGTTAGAGAGATGACCCTCGACAGCGTTGCGAAGATGCTTCGGAACGCGTCCGTCCTCGTCGATGAGATCGCGGGCCTCCTCGAGTGCCTCGCTGAAGGACGTGTAGGTGTAGTCGTCGGGGTCGTTGAGACGGAGACAGTGGGCCAGGGAGACGTCCTTGTTCTTCGCGTGGATGAACTCGATAACGTCGGGGTGAGAGACGCGCATGATGCCCATCTGGGCACCGCGACGGGTGCCACCCTGGGCGATGGTCTCACAGAGCTGGTCGTACGTGCGCATGAAGGTGATCGGTCCGGAGGCGATGCCGCCCGTGGAGCCGACCGCGTCGCCGTAGGGACGCAGTTGCCAGAACCCGTAGCCGACGCCGCCGCCGGACTGGAAGACCTCTGCGGCCTTCTTGGCCGTCTCGTGGATATCAGAGAGGTCGTCGTCCGGAGACATGACGAAACAGGCCGAGAGCTGCTGGAGTTCGTCGCCGGCGTTCATCAGGGTCGGCGAGTTCGGCATGAACGACAGGTTTTCCATGCCCTCGGTGAACGTGTCGGCGACGTCTTCGACGTGTTCGCGAACCTCGGCCGGCAGCTCCGGAACGATGGTTTCGTAGGCGAACTTATTGACATTGTGTTCCGTCAGGGCCGTCTCCACGTCGTCCTCTGCGGTCGTTCCCTCACCGAAGACTTCCGCGGCAAGTTCATCCCGGCGCGGATGATCCGGCTTGAGCTGGTCCGGCGTGACCGTAATCTCGAGATCGTGCTTTTCGGCCTCATAGACGGCTTCGGCCAGCGCGATGTTCTTGCCAACGCGGTCGAAGAGGTCCTCCTGCTCTTCGATGAGGTCGCCGTTGGCGTCCTTGCGCAGATAGCGGGCTGGCAGGATGTTGTGATAGGCGTTGTCCGTCATCCGCTGCTCGAGTGTCTCGCCCTCGGTGCGCTTGATCGGGAGGGTGAGGTCGGCCGCGGAGATGTCGTGTTCGCTCACGCGCGCGTCACCTCGCAGGTGTTACGTCGCGCTGTGTCGATTCGTGCGTCTTGCGGAGTCCTGGCTCTCATCATTCGTGACGAAGGTCTGGTATTCATGCATTCCCTATAAAATGTGGTGTTGTTATCCTACCTGTGTTGGAGTAGCACAAATTTAGTTGGAGTGATGCCTCTCTCCTGTCTGTCGTGAGAGGGCCGTGGAGAGCCCTCGTTGGTCGTGTTCACAACTACGTAGTCGAGTGCCTTAACGATTGTTAGAGCATCCTGAAAGTGAAGCCGAGAGCGCTCATATACCAGGATTCTGGTATCAGAGAGCGCCGTAGAATCGGTGTTTCATACCCTGAAACCACCCGTCCTGACGGCGAGTTACCGACAGTGAACACTCTTTGATTCTATGTTGTCACAACATCCGGAAAGATTACGGCACTGGGGTACGGGGATTCGACTATGCTCGAACCACTAACGGGGTCGACGGTGCTCCTGGTCCTGGCGGGACTCGCCGCCGTCGCAGTCGCCATCGTCGCGATTCGTATCGCAATCAAACTCGCCATCCGCCTCGGACTCATCGCCGCGGTCGTCCTCGCCGGCCTCTACACGGTCGGCTACCTCGGTTGACGACGCGATCCGCCGCGTTCTGTTTTGTTCCGTCGACGGTGCTACCCGCAACTGTCGCCAGTTTGCAGTCGCTACGGCCCACAACATCTGGTTTCTGACCGTCTTCCACTCGCCTCCTGCTCACCGACGAGTGGACTCTCCAGCCGACACCTACAGCTGCGCAAGAAAGTTCTCGATCACGTCGTGCCCCGCAGCCGTCAGCACGCTCTCGGGGTGAAACTGGACGCACTCGAGTGGGTACTCCTGATGACGAATCCCCATAACGAGTTCGTGACTATCATCGCCACCGTCGCTATGAACCGCCGTCGCAGTAACCTCGAAGCAGTCGGGAACCGCAGTCGCGACCAGTGAGTGATAACGCCCGGCCTGGAAGCCCTGTTCGAGTCCGGCAAAGACGCCCGTCCCGTCGTGGTCGACGCTCGAGGCCTTCCCGTGAATCGGGTCTGGTGCTCGGCCGACGCTGCCGCCGTACTCGTAGACGGCGGCTTCGAGACCGAGACAGACGCCGAGCGTGGGAACCTCCGGACTGAGTTCACGAAGAACGGCCATCGAGACACCCACATCGCGGTCGTTCTTTGGGTGGCCGGGACCGGGGCTGATGATGATGGCGTCCGGGTCGACGGTGCGCACCTCCGCGAGTGTGGCGGTGTTTTTCAGCACCTCGGTTTCGGTGCCGTCCTGCTGGCTGACGTACTCGACGAGATTGTAGGTGAAGGAGTCGTAGTTGTCGATGAAGAGGATGCGCTGGTGCTGGTCGTCTCCGTGCTGTGTCCCTGCATCTCGAGTACCGAGTTGCTCGCTCATCGTCTCACCTCCTGCGGTTCGGCGTCGGCTTGTGAACCGTCCGACTCGGACTCCGTCTGTGTGCTAACTTCAGCAGGCTCTCCCTCGATGGACTCGAGTGCCGCAAGCACGCCGCCCATCTTCTTCTCGGTTTCTTCGAACTCGGCTTCGGGGTCGCTGTCGGCGACCAGTCCGGCACCGGCCTGGACGCGGATTCGGTCCTGTGCGGTTTCGTCCCTGTCCCCGTTCCTGCCCCCGTTCCCGTTCTCGTCCTCGTGCTCGACCGTCGCCGTTCGGATCACGATCGCGAAATCGGCGTCGCCGGTCCAGGAGTAGTAGCCGACACCGCCGCCGTACAGGCCGCGGGATTCGGTCTCGAGGTCGTCGATGATCTCCATCGCACGGATCTTCGGCGCACCGGAGAGCGTCCCGGCGGGGAACGACGCCCGCGTCGCGTCGAACGCGTCGGAGTCGGCGGCCAGGTCGCCGGTGACCGTCGACTCGATGTGCTGGACGTGGCTGTACTTCAGCACGTTCATGAACTCGTCGACGCGGACGGAGCCGGCGTCTGCGACCCGTCGGACGTCGTTTCGCGCAAGGTCGACCAGCATGGTGTGCTCGGCGCGCTCCTTCTCGTCTGCGAGCATCTCGCCTGCGAGTCGGCGGTCCTCGACGGGGCTCGTCCCGCGAGCGCAGGTGCCCGCGATGGGGTTCGACATGATCTCCGTGCCCCGAACCGAGATCAGCGTCTCGGGACTCGCGCCGACGACAGTTAGGTCGTCGTGTTCGAGGAGGTACATATACGGCGAGGGATTCACGTCTCGCATCGCCTCGTAGAAGCCCAGTGTATCGATCTCGCCGGTGAGTTCCCGTGTCCGGGAGATGACACCCTGATAGATGTCGCCGTCGAGAACGTGCTCTTTCGCGCGTTCGACGCTTTCCTCGTAGGTCGCCTGCGAGCCGGCAACCTCGTTCTCGCGAACGAAGCCGCCCGTTTCTGGCTGCTCGGCGTCGCGGAGCGTCGACGCGACGGCCGCGGCCTCTTCGCAGAGTTCGTCGTAGATCGCACCCGGATCGTCGCTGGACTCGAGTACCGGCGTGAAGACGAGCGAGACGGTGCCGTCGTGTTCGTCGAACGCGAGCGTCTTCGTGGTCAGGACGAACTGGGCGTCGGGGAACCGCGAGTCAGGCCGCTCGCAGCCGACTTCCTCGAGCCAGAGGTCGTAGACCGCGTCGTAGGCGAGAAAGCCGACGAGGCCGCCGTCGAGGTGCTGACGGTCGCGGTTGTCGTCTGGGACGTTCTCGAGTCGGACATCCGGCATGACGTGTCGGAGGCTGTCGACGGTGTCCCCGTCTCCAGCGTTCTCTCCCTTGTTCCCAGTGGCGGACTCGAGTACCGCCTGCGGCGCTCGGTCGCTGAGCGCTTCGACGTGTGTTCCGTCAGGGTCGACCGTGACGACGGCATCGGGATCGTAGCCGACGTACGAAAAGCGCGCGTGGCGGTCGGTGCCGTCGGATCGGGGACGGAACGCGCCGTCTGGATCGCTCGAGGGCGTTTTGTCGGCACTCTCGAGTAAGAAGGCGTACGGCGAGCGCGTGCAGTCACTGCCGCTTGAGCGGCCGGTCAGGGCCGCGTAGGCGGTCAGCGGTGTCGTCTCGACGTCGAGCGTTGCGACGGTTCGGACGACGACAGGGCGCTCGTCGGCACCGTCGCTCCCGCCGTTGGCACCCGTCGCTCCCTCCTCGCCGGCTGCGAGGGCACAGAACTGCGCGCGGTCGATGTCGAACTGGACGGGCTGGCTGTCGTCGTGCGTCTGCGTCAGATCAGTCATGTGTGGTGTGTTATGATTGGAGTCGGGCCGGCGCTTCCTCGTCGGCACGACTCACTTGCTCGACGAACGACCGGACGGCGTCGGTGTCCTTCACGCCGCCAGTCGCCTCGACACCGCTTGCAACGTCGACCGCAAACGGTTCGACAGTCTGTACCGCCTCTGCAACGTTCGCGGGGGTCAACCCACCCGCGAGAATTACGGGCGTCTCGAGTGCCGCCACGAGATTTCGGGTCCGCTCCCAGTCGTGGGTCTCGCCCGTGCCACCGCCGCCGTCCTCGTCGGTGCTGTCGACGAGGAGTGCGTCAGCGGCGGCCGCGGCGTCTTCGGCCTCGGTGACCGCCTGACTATCGACCGCGTAGATGAGTTCCGTGTTGGTTCGTTCGCGGACGGACTCGAGTGCGGGCGGTTCGAGACTGCCGTGGATCTGGAGCGCGTCGGGCTCGACCCTTGCGGTCAGTTCGGCGGCCTCGGTGGGCGTCTCGGGCATCGTGACGAGAACTGACGTGACGAACGGCGGAACGCTCGCAACGAGATCGCACGCCTGCTGAACTGCGACTTCACGAGGCGAGTCGACCGGAACGTCGCAGATGATGCCGACGGCGGCAGCGCCCGCGTCGACGGCGGTCTGCAGGTCGTCTTCGGTCGTCAGCCCGCAGATTTTGACCCGTGTCATTGGGCACTCGGCTCCGCCTCGGCCGCTGTCTCGGCGTCAACTGCGCCGCCGCATAGGTGTTCGAGCTTCGTCGCCGCCGCGCCAGATTCGATCGCCTCGCGCGCGATAGTTGCACCCTCTGCCAGGGAGTCGGCTTCGCCCGCGACGTAGATCGCCGCGCCGGCGTTGGCGAGGATCACGTCGCGCTTGGCCCCCGTTACGTCGCCTGCGACGATCCCGCGGAGATCGGTCGCGTTCTCCTCCGGAGTTCCGCCCGCGATGTCGTCGATTGCGTGTTCGGAGAGTCCGAGATCCGCGGGTTGGACGGTGAACTCTTCGACCTGATCGCCTTCGACCTCGGCAACGGTCGTCTCGCCGTGAATCGCGATTTCGTCGGTGCCAGCGCCGTGGACGACCAGCGCACGTTCGACATCCATCCGTGCGAGTGCGCTTGCGAGGATCGGCACGAGTTCGGGATCGTAGACGCCGATCACTTGTGCGTCCGCACCTGCGGGGTTCGTCAACGGCCCGAGCACGTTGAAGATCGTCCGCATGCCGAGTTCCTTGCGCGGGCCGATGACGGCCTTCATCGCCGGATGAAATACCGGAGCGAGCATGAAGCCAATCCCGTCGTCCTCGATTGCCTCTTCGACGGCCGGTGGCTCGGCTTCCACGTCGACGCCGGCGACCTCGAGGACGTCCGCGCTGCCGGAGGAAGAGGAGACGGAGTAGTTGCCGTGCTTTGCGATCGGCACGCCTGCACCGGCGGCGACGATGGCACTCGTCGTGGAGACGTTGATCGTATTGTAGTCGTCGCCACCGGTGCCGCAGGTGTCGACCAGCGGCTCGCGATCGGGCGTAATCGTTCGCGCGGCCTCGCGCATCCCCTGTGCGAAGCCGGCGATTTCGGCTTCCGTCTCACCTTTCGCACGCAACGCGGTCAGCAGTGCGCCGATCTGTGCCTCCGTCGCGTCCTCGAAGACGGCCGTCGACGCCGCTCGAGCCTCCGCTTGTGTTAGGTCCTGTCCCTCGGTCACTCGTTCGACGTACTCCTGCATAGTGGACACCAATGTACGTAGTTGTCTTACGATGTCCAAATCCGTACATCATATTAAGCCTGTCGGAGCGTGGGGTCGACTCGCGTACGGCGTCTGATTCGAAACCTTCAATTAGGGTGGCCGGCAACCAACGAGTGCAGACAAGGTGGCGTCGCGCCACGATGCACGCAAAACCGGACGGGTTGGTGGTCTAGTCTGGTTATGACACCTCCTTGACATGGAGGAGGCCGGCAGTTCAAATCTGCCCCAACCCACTAATTTTGCTGCGAGCAAATCCGCGAGCAGCAAACTCGTTACGGTGGCCAGTTTGAACCAGACGAGTCGCAGCCCGGGAAGCGAACGAAGTGAGCGACCCGGAACGTCTCGGCGAGGTTCAAATCTGCTCCAACCGCTGTTCCCGGACAAATTCCCGACTAACACGTGGTGCGGTAGCCCCACGAGGTCCCAACCGACGACATCCTGGGCATTGCGTGCACGTTACTAATACCATCCTCAAACCTTCGAATCTGCCGTCTCTTCCGTCACTACGCAACGTCCGCAGCAGTGGCTACTCGACGTGGTCGATGGACTCGAGTACGGGTCTGGGTACAGCTCCGAGTTTCGTCCCTGCGCTCTGGATCTGTATCTGTATCTGTATCTGGATCGCGTGATCGAGCACGTGGAGCGAGCGCTCGCCTGTAGGGGGGGAGAACACGGTTAGGCAAGCAGTGACCTCATAACGGCGGCGATTGTGGAGGGGATGTATGTGTCTCCCGGGTCAGATGAGCGTGAGCCGTGAACTGACTGTGGTTGTGTTCGTGGCCGTGGTCGTGCTCGTGGCTGTCGCTGGTGTCGCTGGTGTGACTGAGAACACACTCGTGTAATCTATGTCTGATGATGAGTCCGGTGACGACGAGTGGGTGACGGACGGATTGTTCGAGGCGGATCCTGATATCGAACCTGGTGAGACGAACGTACAGATCGCCGGCGTAGACGTCCAGCCACAGGTCGTCATCACCTCGGCGGTGGTCATCCTCGCGTTCGTGTTCGGGACGTTACTCGCACCGGATCGGGCCGAAATGGTGTTCAACCAGGTTTCAGACGGCGTGAACGCGATGTTCGACTGGGTCTACGTGCTCGCGATTAACGTGTTCATCCTCGTCGTCCTCTACTTCGCGCTGAGCAAGTACGGGAAGATCAGAATCGGCGGTGTCGACGCTGACAAGGAGTTTAGCGACCTGTCGTGGTTCGCAATGCTGTTCAGCGCAGGGATGGGGATCGGCCTCGTGTTCTGGAGCGTCGGCGAGCCGCTCTTTCACTTTGCCGACCCGCTGTTCGGTACCGAGCCGGAGTCCGCTGCCAGCGCAGAGTCGGCAATCGCACTTACGTACTTCCACTGGGGGATTCACCCGTGGGCGGTCTACGCGCTCGTCGGCCTGGGGCTTGCGTTCTTTACGTTCAATCGAGGATTGCCGCTGACGTTCCGCTCGGCGTTCTGGCCGCTCCTCGGTGAGCGTATTTACGGCTGGTGGGGCCACGTTATCGACATCCTGACCGTGTTCGCAACGCTGTTCGGTATCGCGACGTCACTCGGACTCGGTGCATTGCAGATCAACGCAGGGCTGTCGTTCCTCGGCGGTGATGTTTTTGGGATTGCCGTTCCCGAAGGGGCAGGGCCACAGGTCGTCATTATCGGGATCATTACCGCCTTCGCGCTGGTTTCGGTCGGCCTCGGGCTGCAGGCAGGGATCCGCCGATTGAGTAACCTGAACGTCATTCTCATGACGTTCCTGATGGTGACCGTGTTGCTCGCCGGACCAACGCTGTTCGTGCTGGGGCTGTTCCCCCAGACGCTCGGGAACTATCTGGCGAGCCTTCCCGAACTGTCGCTGTGGACTGGCTCCTTCGGCGGGGCACCCTTCGAGGGCTGGCAAGGGGATTGGACCATCTTCTACTGGGGCTGGTGGATCGCCTGGTCGCCGTTCGTCGGCATGTTCATCGCTCGAATTTCGCGAGGCCGGACCGTCCGTGAGTTCATTCTGGCGGTCCTGTTTCTCCCGTCGCTCTTTTCGTTCGTCTGGATGACCATCTTCGGCGGTACCTCGCTTCACTTCGAACTGTTTACCGACCAGACGATTGTCGAGACGGTTCTCGACGTCGGCGAGGAAGTTGCTATGTTCGAACTCTACACGCTGTTGCCCCTGACAGCCATCCTCTCTGCCGTGACCGTCTTGCTGGTGACCACCTTCTTCGTCACGTCCTCGGACTCCGGCTCGCTGGTGCTCGCTCACATCACCTCCGGCGGGCTCCACCAGGCCCCGCGAATCCAGCGTATCGGCTGGGCGCTCACCGAGGGCGTCATCGCGGCTGTCCTCCTCATCGGCGGCGGCCTCACTGCACTCCAGACCGCGTCCATCACCGCCGGCTTGCCGTTTGCGCTCGTCCTGCTGGTACTCTGTTATAGCCTCTGGAAGGGGCTCGGCGAGGAGTACGAGACACTCGAGTCCGAGGAGTTCGCGGAGGCGGTCGACGAGTTGGTCGAGAAACGGGACGTGGTGGTCGAACGGGCGGGAACGGGGGTGGTGACGGAAATACAGGATGAGACGGATGAGGAGCCGGCTGTGGACGAACGAGAGTAATACGAGAGTGTAGTATGCTGCGGCGTTGTGATGTGATGGGGTGGCGTGATCTGCTGGAGTGCTGGAATACAATGGAGCGCTGTGACCTGCGTACGGGATCGAGAGCGAGTCCGCCGTGAATCTGCTCACCCGCGATGACGAATCGTCGTCACAGGCATGTCTGCCGTCCGGACGACCTTCTCGGTCGTCGTTCCGGTGATGTAGTCGCCGAGTTCGGTTCGCCCTCTCGTCGCCATGACGATGCCGTCGATCTCCTTCTCGTCGGCATACTCTGTGATCTCCTGTGCGACACTCCCAGTCCGGACTGAACCGACAGCGGAGAGTCCCTCTTCTGCCGCTTCGTCGACGACCTCCGTGACGACCCGTTCGCCGTAGTCGCGGTACTCCTCGAGTTCGCCCGGGTCGTGGCCGGCGCTGGTGAAGATGTAGTGGGCTTTCGTCTCGATCACGTAGAGTGCGTGTACGGTCGCGTCGAACGCGCTCGCCATGCCGATTCCGTGGTACATCGCTCGCCTCGCCTGCTCGCTCCCGTCGGTCGGAATGAGTATCGAGTCGTACACGCTTTCTCAGTTATCCTACGACGGCCAGCCGCAAATAATCGGGGCCGACAGCGGACGTCTGTGGCTCAGCCGTAGCCCATCACGAGCTGGCTGACGCTGTCACACCGTCACAATGTGTCGCAGTATCGACCGGAACCGAACGGTAAAAACACCCGAACCGACTGAGGCGACGTATGGAGGTCCTCGGTCGGCTGCTGGCGCTGCTCGTGGTGTTGCTCCTCGGTGCGGGGCTCCGGACGAGCGGCGTCCTCGACGAGCGTCGAACCGGCCGGCTCAACGCCGCCGCCTACTACGTTGCTCTCCCCGCGCTCATCTTCGTCTCGACGTACGACCAGGCGATCGGCTCGCTGCTCTCGGTCGAACTCGCCGTCGGCGTAACTGTCGTCTTGTTCTCGACGGCGGGGCTCGCCTGGCTCGTCCACCGACATCGATCCTCGCCCGCGCGTCGGAGCGTCGCCATCGTCCAGTCGTACCACTCGAACCTCGGCTATCTCGGCCTGCCGCTCGTCGCGGCGACCTTTGGCGGGGATGTAACGGCCATTGCAAGCGTCGTGCTCGGCTTCGTCACACTGATGCAACTCCCGCTCACGATCGTCCTCCTCTCGACGATCAACGGTGCCAGCGCCGATCTCGGTGCCGAACTGCGCGGCCTCGCGACCAATCCCGTTTTGCTCTCGCTGCTCATCGGCCTCGGCGTCGGATCGCTCGGCGTTACGGTACCCCCGGGAGCGGCAACCGGACTCGACGTACTCGGCGCGCTGGCGCTCCCGCTCGCGCTGCTGTGTGTCGGCGCATCGCTCCAACTCGAGTCCCCCACTATCAACCTCGGTGCAACTGGCACTGTCGTCGCGCTCAAAATCTGCTGTATGCCGGTGCTCGCCTGGGTCGTCTTCTCGGCGCTCGCCGTCGACGCTGCGACGCTCACCGCGACCGTCGTGATGCTCGGCACGCCGACCGCCGTCTCGACGTTCGTCTTCGCGAACTCGCTCGGCGGCGACGAGGAGTTCGCCTCGCTGAACGTGTTCGTCACGACGCTCGTCTCCGTCGCCACGCTGTTCGTGCTGATTACGCTCGTCGGCTGAGCCATCGGTCCGAGCGGGAGTCTGACCGGTAGCTACCGCGAAAAGAACCGCTTCAGCCGAGCGAGGAATCCGCCCGATCCCGAGTCGTTGGCAGCTTCGCCCGTACTCGTTTCTGCGCTCGCACCTGTACTCGAGTCCCCTCTGTTCTCACTCCCTGCCCCCATCGCGCTGTCGACTGTTTCGGTTCCGGTTCCAGTCCCGGCCGAAGACTCTGTCGCACCGATCGCGCCAGCGAGCGGCCCGGCGTCGTCGGGGAGCGAGTCGGCAGGTGTCGTCGCTTGGCTGTCCGTACTCGAGTTCCCATCCACAGTACCACCTGTCTCCAGGTCGTCCAGCGAGAGGTCGACATCGTCGATCTCGGGCGTCGATTCGCGGCCGGTGCCGGCTTCGGCGGCGCGGACGTCTGCACCGGTAACGTCGCCGCTGTCGATCCGTGCGGCGAGTTCGCTGGCCGCGTCATCGACGTTCTGTCCTGGCTCGGTGTCCGTGGTGTTGCTGGCGCTGCCGGTGGGCGCGTTCCCCGTTTCGTCGTCAGCCGCTGCGTTGTCGGCCTCCGCGTCCGCTGATTCGTCTGGAGTCGTGTCCCGCGAGTTGGTGTCAGATGGTGTGGGGGTACTCGAGTCGGGAGCCGACTCGTGGTCGTTCGACGTGTCGATTTGTTCGCCAGGACGCTCAGCGGTGAGCTCGTCGCTGGTGTCGGTGTACTCGCTCGTGCTCTCGGACGATGACTCGTCTGGGGCCTCGGAGGACGAGCCCTCACTGTTGTCAGGGGTGTCGGAATCAGATCCACCGCTCATGTCGATCCCGGAGTTCGTCGTCTCGCCGAGGGAGTCGAGGATATCGTCGACGCTCTCGTTGGAGACGACGCGCCGGGGACCGCCGCTCGGCTGAAAGGGGTCGTCGGCGCTGGTGTCGTTGTCGGAACTATCGCCGGTATCGGCGTCGGGGTCACCAGCGGCCGACTCGTCCTCGCCAGCCGAGTCGGGCTGCACTCGGTCGTCGCTCATTGCCCGACTCTGCTAATGCCGGGACCATAACCGTTCCCCTGCTGGTTGCACTGGTCTCTCGTCAGTCACGCAGCGTGAATCGAGGGGACAGGCGTGCGGGGCAGAACGGACGACGTACGATTCCGCTTGGAAGTACGATTCCGCTTGGAAGCTCGTGTCGCGTCCGCCTACCACTCGAGGCAGAAATTGTGCGACGCGTACACCGCACCATCCTCCGCGATGTAGATGCCCACACCGCCGCGGTCCCAGCCGAAATCGCTGTGCTCCTCGAGAATCGCCTCGCGGTGCTCGGTCGAGTTCATCCACTGGTTGACCAGGCCGGTCGCGAGCCCCTCCGCCGTCTGGTACTCGACCACCTCGTCCTGGCCGCTCGACTCGACGGGCCGATCGACCCACGTCATCGCGATGTTCTCGCCGTAGGCCCGACAGTAGTTGTCCACCTCGCTAAACCGATCGTACGGCCCCTCACCGTCGGGGTTCGTGTGCGAAAAGTACTCTCGTTCGTTCATGTCCACGCTGTGGGCGCGCGACACCGAGGCGACCGTGCCGTCCCACTCGAGTGGCCCGATGCCGTGGTCGGCTCGGCGTTCGTTGACTTCGGCGTGGACGAAGTCCTCGACGGTGTCGGAGGTGATGGTCTCGACATCGGTGTCGTAGCTCGACTGGCCGGGGCCGTCGGGGTCGGTGACGGCGGGGTTGCGCTCACCTGCTGGTGGCGGTTCCGAGCTGGGTGCGGGCCGGTCGTTGAGTGGCAGATCGCCGAGAGAGTCGATGGAGTCGAGGTCGTCGATGACGACGGGTGCGAGGATGGCCCCGCCGGTGAGGAGCGCGGTGATGAGGAGGGCGGTGACGAAGAGCCGGGCGAGGGTTCCGAGGATGGAACCGCCGTTCGATTCGTCGGAGTGGGGCGGGGCGTTCGGCGAGGTTGCGGACGGTGTGTCGGTGTGGGGCGTGCCAGTTGACGAGGTCGTGGCGGGTGTCTCGGCCGAGGACGAATCACTCGCTGGCTCCCACTCGTTCGGTTGCTCGTCCCGTCGATCCATTCATCTCGACTATCGGAAGCGAATAATAAGACAGCCCTGATCGGTCTCACCCGGTGATACCTGCGCTCGTTTCGTCTGTCTCCGTCGTGTTTGTTGCCTGTCCGTCGGCTGTAGCGCCACCATCACCGAAAATCGTCTCGTGAAAGCCGATCACCAGCCCGGGCACGACCGCCATGAACAGGTGCTCCTCGAGTGGGATGCCGGCGACATCGATCCCCGTTCGGAGCTTGATGTCGAAGACGCCGACGGCGAGGGTGTAGCGATCCCAGAGATACGCGATCGGGAACAGCGCAAGGATCGTTACCGCGGCTTTCCGGAGCGCATTGGCTCGGTAGAGCAAGGCGGCGGCGATGGCACCCCAGAACAGTTCGGTCGCGAGGTAGGTGTAGCGGCCGAGGACGCCAATATCTGGCACCATACTCGCCCGACATCGCGATAGGACAAAACGGTTGCTCGTGTCCCCACCCGGCCAAAACGTGCGGTATGTTCAAAACCCTTGACGCAGTACACCCATTCGCAAGGATGAATATCGCTGATATCGCCACCCAGGACTACATCGAGGTTGATGTCGGAACGCGAATGGGGAAAGTCCGTTCGACGTTCGAAGACGGCAACCCCAAGGGAATTATCGTCACGAACGACGGGGACTACGAGGGCGTCATCAGCGAGCGGGAGGTCCTCCAATCTCACGTCGAGGACGACGCCAAGGTCGCGGCACTGACGAAGCCAAGCCGGAACTCGCCGGCACCAAAAGTCGACCGCCAGGAGGACGTCCGCGAAACCGCACGTGTACTCATCGAGAGCAACTCCAAGGTCGCACCGGTGTTCGAGAACGACGAGCTCTGGGGCGTCATTACCGACGACGCGATTCTCGAGGCAGTACTCGAGAACCTCGACACGCTGACCGTCGAGGACATCTACACCTCCGACCCGGTGACCTTAGAGGAGGACGACGGCATCGGCAAGGCGATCAACCACCTCCGTGAGAACGGCATCTCCCGGATTCCGGTGTTGAACGACAGCGGCTACCTCACCGGTGTGGTGACGACCCACGACATCGCGGACTTCGTCATCCGGAAGAACCACACGATGACGACGGGCGACCGGGTTGGCGATTCGCAGCGCCTGCTCGACGTGCCGATTTACGACATCATGAACAGTCCGGTCGAGACGACCACGCTCGATGCCACCGCAAAGGAGGCCGTCGAGACGATGCTCGGACAGGACTTTGCGGGACTAATGGTCACGCCGGACGACGACGACCGGGTCGTCATCGGCGTCATCACCAAGACGGACGTCCTGCGCGCGCTCACGTTCACCGAGGAAGAGCGGATGGACGTTCAGATCACCAACATCTCCCTGCTCGACACGATTACTCGAGAAGGGATCGTCGAGAGCATCCAGGACGTCTCGGACAAGTACGCAGATATGCAGGTGGTCCACGCTCACGTCCGCTTCAAGGAGCACAAGGAGAAGCTCCGAGGGACGCCGCTCGTCCACTGCCAGATCCGGCTCCGAACGAACAAGGGCCAGGTCGCCGGCACGGGCGAGGGCTACGGCGCGGAGAACGCCTTCCGCGTCGCACTCGACAAACTCGAGCGCAACGTCCTCGAGGTCAAGGGCGTGACGAGCGACGAGGAGTACCGTGGGCAGTTGCTTCGGAAGCTGAACGAACTCTGAGGGCTGTGACGTCGCTTTTTCGGACTTTTTTCGCGTGCTGATGGTGAGTCGTGCAGAGTCGTGGCGCCCCGTCACCTATCGGGAACAAGTATAACTGTCCCTCACTTTCTCATTACCTGAACTCTCTGGATAGCTATAACCATAGCTGATGGCAAGTGTGGTGTGTTATGGCAGACAACACCACACGTCGAACGGTACTGGCTGGAACGGCAGCAGGGCTCGGACTGCTCACGGTCGGAACGGTAGCAGCGGACGAAGAACAGGTGCAGTACGTCGTCGCTGGTGGGAATCCACAGCAACTCGAGCGTGAGGGGTTCACGGTCGTCCACGAAATCACGAACGCGAACGTCTACCTCGTCCTTGGTTCCGAAGATGCAGATCCGACGAGCGTCAACGGTGTCAACGGCGCCTTCGAGGACTTCACGTACGAACTCGACGTTGCCGACGAGCCAACCGAGGCCCCAGCGGGTGAACTCGAGGACGAGCAGTGGGACAAAGATCTGATCAACGCGTCCGACGCACACGAGCACGCGACAGGAGACGGGACGCGGATCGGTATCATCGACACCGGTGTCTACGACGGCCACCCCGATCTGGGGAACGTCGACACCGACGCTAGTCGAACGTTCACCGATTGGGAGGAGTCGGCGCACACGGGCGACGTGCAGTACCACGGCACTCACGTGGCCGGCATTGCGGCTGCGACCGGGGCTGAAGGCGTGACCGGTGTCGCACCGGACGCAGAGATTGTCTCACTTCGCGTGTTTCCATCGGAAGGGCCTCTCCTCGCCAGTGTGGGTGACACCCTCCTCGCGCTTGACCACGCCGCAGCACAGGGCCTCGATGTCGTGAACATGAGCATCGGCAGCCCGCCACAGCCATCCGAGGAGAACCAGGAGGGGTATCGTATCGCTCGCCAGCGTGTCGTTCGAAGCGTCGCCCAGCGGGGCACGTCCGTCGTCGTGAGCGCGGGCAATGACAGTCAGAACCTCCAGCAGGGCGGCTGGATCAGTCTCTGGGGAAGTATCCCCCGTGCGTCGTCCATCAGCGCGACCACGGAAGCCGACGAACTCGCAGACTTTTCGAACTACGGCGCGAACGAAATCTCGGTTGGTGCGCCTGGAGAGGGGATCCTCTCTACGTTCGACCCGAACAACGAGGCGCTTCCCGGTGCCGAGTACGCGAGCGCGTCTGGGACCTCCATGTCCGCCCCACAGGTCGCCGGACTCGTCGGCCTCGTCCGCGAACTCGACCCGAACGCTAACGCAAATCAGGTCGAAAACGCGATCGAACGCGGTGCGACGGGCAACGGCCGCGGCGATCCTGAGACGGGTGCCGGCCGAATCGATGCACTCGAGACGGTCTCCGGTCTCTGATCTCGAGCGACTTCCGAACTCGTACTGGATCTCTTTCGAACTCGTATCGTGTTTTAATCACCAATTCTATCGTCGCCGACGCTAGCGCTCTCACGCCTTTCAGCCAGACAGAAACGGGCTGCTGGAATTGACAGCTAAACACAAAGTCTATTAGCGATGGCTGTGGCCTCTGCTGTATGGCCGCCATCGAACTGCGCGGCGTCACGAAACGCTACGAGCGACGCGGACTTCTTCGTAGCAATTCCGTGACCGCCCTCCACGACGTCGATCTGGCCGTCGAAGACGGTGAGATATTCGGCTTTCTCGGCCCCAATGGGGCCGGCAAGTCGACCGCGATCGACATCATGCTCGACTACGTCCAGCCGACCAGCGGTGCCGTCCGCGTGCTCGGTCACGACGTCCAGACCAACAGCGTCAACATCCGGGAACGGACCGGCGTCCTCCCCGACGGCTACGACGCCGTCGGCGAGCGCACCGGCCGCGAACACGTCGAACTCGCCATCGAAGCCAAAGGCACCACCGACAACCCCGAAGATCTCTTGGAGCGCGTCGACATGCTCGGCCCCGACAGCTACCCCGTCGAGCAGTACTCGAAGGGGATGGCCCAGCGACTCATGCTCGCGATGGCCCTCGTCGGCGAACCCGACCTGCTCGTCCTCGACGAACCCTCGACCGGCCTCGACCCCAACGGCGCACGCACCATGCGCCGCATCGTCCGCGAGGAGAACGACCGCGGCGCGACCGTCTTCTTCTCGAGTCACATCCTGGAGCAGGTCGAGGCCGTCTGCGACCGCGTCGGCATCCTCGACGGCGGCGAACTCGTCACCGTCGACAGCATCGACCGCCTGCGCGAAACCATCGGCGGGACTGCGCGGGTGACACTCGAGTGCTCGCAGGTGCCGAACGGAACACCCGACCGCATTGCTGCAATTGATGGCGTCGCCTCGGTGGAGACGAACGGGACGAAGATTCAGGTGGCTTGCGAGAATCGTGCGAAAGCACCGGTCATCGCAGCGTGTCACGATTCGTCGGCGACGGTGACGAACGTCTCGACGACGGATCCGTCGCTGGAGGATCTCTTCGCGACGGTGACCGGAGGTGGCGCATGAGTCAGCCAGGGAGTCTGCCGGGGTTTGCCGAGCGACTGTTGCTCTTCGCTCGTGAGGATATCCAGGATTCGGTTCGCGAGCGTCAAGCGCACGTCTTGATCGCCATCTTCGCGCTCGTCGGTGGTGGACTCGCCTACGCTGGCGGGCAGACGGCTCAGCGCTGGGCGAACCGAGAAGGAGAGTTCGTCGTCGAACTGATGCCGCAACTACTCGGTCCCCTTCTGTTCCTCGTGCCGCTGGTCGCGCTCGGCGTGGTCGCGCCGACGCTCGTCGAGAAGCGGTCGACGGGGGCGTTGACGGTGTTGCTCAGCCTGCCGTTCTCGCGATGGGTGGTCGTCCTGGGGACGCTCATCGGCCGAACGGCCGTCATTACGACGGCGGCGCTCACCACGTTCGCGGTCGCAATTCCGATCGCTGCCCTGTTCGGAGTCTCGATCGATCCTACCCGGGTGGCCGCGGGTGTCTTCGCGGTTGTCGTCCTCACGGTGACGTTTACTGCCATCGCAGTGTCGATCTCGACCGTGTCCCAAACGACGACGCGAGCGTCGTTTACCGCGATCTTCGTGTACTTCGTCTTCATGTCCCAGCTCTGGTCGATCGTCCCGATCTACGTCCTCTCGGGCTTCCAGATGCCGGAGACGACGCCCGCCTGGGGTGATGTGCTCAGCGCGTTGAACCCGATGGCTGCGTTCAGTAACCTGCTTGCGGCGATACCGGAACTGGCCGATATCGGCATCCACACAACTGCAGAGAATCCGGCGGTCTACGAACAGCCGGCCGTCGCACTCCTCATCCTGCTCGGGTGGATCGTGCTGCCGATCGTCGCGAGCTATCTTCGATTCCGGACGACTGACCTCTGATCGGCCAGGTCCGACCGGTTTCTGCACTACCCATCGCTTCGCTCCGCTGTGTCCGACCCAGCACGGGACTCCCGAAGCGGCGGTTTCGACTTGTACGTCAGCGCCCGCCAGAGCCACTCTATCGGCCCATACCGGAAGTACCGCAGCCACAGCACCGACAGCGGTACCTGTACCGCCCAGATGGCGACGACAATGGCGAGCAGTTCGACCCGCGTAACCGTGCCGAACAGACCGAGACCGTGCCCGTAGAAGATGGACGTGGCGAGCACCGTCTGCAGGATGTAGTTACTGAACGCGGTGCGACCGACGGCGGCGAACGATCGGGTCGCGAGGCCGTCGGGTCGCCACTGACAGTACCACATCACGAGCGCGAGGTAGGCAGCGGCGAGCGGGAGGCTGCCCCAGTAGTTGAACTGTCGCCAGAGGAGCGCACCCTCGACGCCCCAGTCGTGAGCGTGGATGTACGCGACGCCGGCCAAGACCACGGCGAGGCCGCTGACAGCGCCGACGGCCGCCAGCCGGGCGTAGAATCGTGCGGAGCGCTCGTTCGTCATCACGCCCCACTTGAACAGCGCCATCCCGAGGAGCATCACGCCGCCGACGCGCCAGGCGGTGTAGCCGACAAAGTCAGTCGTCTGGCGTCGGAACGACGTCGACGCACGGTGATCGAACTGTTCGATCCAGCCGCTTCTGTACGTCTCGATCTCAGCACGGAGGACCGACTCGGCTGGCCGCCACGTGTCCGCGACCACACTGGGGTCTGCCGTTAGCGCCGCCAGTATCTCGAGAAGCGACGGTACGGCGATGAGTCCGATACCGATGGCCGAGAGCGTTCGTGCGGGCAGATCACGGAGGACGAGGACGCCGAACGCGCAGGCCCCGTACGCGACGAGAATATCGCCGTACCACAGCAAGTAGGCGTGGGCGAGTCCGAACAGCACGAGCCAGCCGAAGCGACGCGCCGACAGCACGGTCGCAGCGTGCTCCGTCGATTTTGACCGCACACTCTGCGTGAACAGGATGATTCCGGCGCCAAACAACAGCGTGAACAGCGTGATGAACTTCTGTTGGGCGAAAACGTGCGTGCCGAACCAGGCCCAGTAGTTCCCACCCGTGAAATCGCCATGCACCGTTGGGTTCGACAGAGCTGCCTCCGGCATCGAAAACAGCCAGATGTTGACGAGCAAAATCCCGAGTAAGGCAACTCCGCGCAGCGCATCGAGGGCGACGATCCGTTCCGAGGGCGGCGTCGGTCCGTCCTCGGCGCGTTCACTCATCGGTCACTTCTTCTCGTCTCACAACAAAAGCGGTGCGTCTTCGCGTCGCGTGGTTCGCTCGTGGGACCGTTGGTTCCGTACTGCCCTGCCCCCGTCCCACTGTCTGTTCTGGTCTCGATCCCATCACTGCACAGACCACGACACCACTACCGCGACATCGACTCCGCCCCACCGTCGACGCCCGAATCCGTAATCTGGAACTGCGAACTCTCACCCACCGGCTTCGAGCGGTGCTTCTCGAGTGTCGCCCGGCGCTTGCCACCACGGAACCGGTCCAGTCGGAGCACGACGCCGGTCCAGTGCTCGAGGGTGTTGCCACCGAGGGCGCGCGTCCGGTCCGATTCCGGGTCCGAAAACACCTGATTCGTGAGGACGACCGCGAGGTCGTGCTTGCGCGCAAGCGAGAGCAGGTGTGTCACCTGCCGGGTGACGCTTCGCAGCGCCTCGCCGTCGCTCCCCTCACCAGTCCGCTCGAGGCGGTAGAAGCCGGTCGCACTGTCGAGGACGATCAGATCTGCACGTTCGGCGAACTCCTCGGCGTCGCGGACGGCCTCTGCCTGCTCTTCGAAGTCGAGTGCGTCCTCGATGACGATTCGCGAGGCGACGGTTTCGACATCCGGCGTGGACTCTGGGTCGCTCGAGTCTGGGTCGGACTCGAGTGTCTCGCGCTCAGATTCGGGTCCCGAGCCGTTCCCGTTCCCGGCCCCAGCCCCGCCGTCTCTCGCAACGGGGGGATCACTGTCGGTAGCAGTGGTAGTGTCGGCCCCAGCGTTGCCGACGCGTGCGCGGAGCAGCTGATCGAATCGGTCGACGGAGACCCCCTCGGTGTCGATATAGACGACGGTGCCGCCGTTAGCGGCCGTTTCGACGGCAGCCGAGAGCGCGAGATTCGTCTTGCCCGCGGCTGGCGGACCGTACAGTTGTGTCACGGTCCCGCGTTCGAAACCCCCACCGAGTAGCTCGTCGACCGGCCCACAACCGATCGGAAGTGCCGCGTCGTTCACGGCCGTAGTTGGGCCTGTTCGGGCAAAAAGGCCCCGAAAGCCGACCGTCGCGGGGTGCGTGGCTGGCCGACGGAGCCGTCGAACACGTTTATTCGCCCCCGCGGCGAAGACAGCGTGTGATCGTCGTCGCGACAGCGGATTTCGAAGTGTACCACGGCGTGGTCAACGAGCTCCGGGACCGTGGCACGGAGTTCACGACCGTCGAGCCGGACGCCGAGCTCCCGGAGCGGACGGCCGTCGTTATCACGGGCGCAGGCTCCGCCGACGAGTTCGAGGGCCGCCAGACCATCGTCGCCGATCCCGAGGATCCTCGGCGTGCGGTCGACCAGGCGCTGACTGCGGTGCGAGGCGCTGGCGGTCGAACCATCGTCGGCGTCGACCCAGGCCGGAAACCGGGTATCGCCGTCCTCGCCGGCCAGATGGTCGTCGCTGCGTTTCAGGTCCCGCTCACCGACGCCGTCGATGTCATCCAGCGCGAGGTGAGCGACGCGCCCGACCCGGTCGTCCGGATCGGTGACGGCGCACGCCTCCAGGGTTCGAAACTCGTCAACGAACTCGAGGGGGTCCAGGTCGAACTCGTCGACGAAACAGGGACGACGCCGTACCTCGGCACCGGCGGCCGCGGCATGGAGGACGTGCTGGCTGCGGTGAACATCGCCCGACTCGAGGGCGAGGTGGTCGACGCACGGGACATCGAGCCGACAGCAGGAGAACTGCAGGTAATCAAGGATCGGTCGCGCGAACAGAGTCGGACGAATCGGGCGATCGACGAGGTGCTCGCACGCCGGGTTGCGGCGGGTGAGCTAACGATCGAGGAGGCGCTGGCCGAGCACCGGAGAGATGGTTCTGCTGCAGATCGTACAGATGGGGACATCGGTGCGGATGGCGTGTCCGGAACCGACGAGAGTGGTTCTTCGTCAGTTTCGGAGGACGGTACTCGAGAAGACGAGTACGAGTAGACGAGTAGCAGGCCACTTCGTGTTCGTCACTCCGTAATCGAGGTCCAGAGCTCTTGTACACGTGGCTGGGTCGTTGCCCACCACGCCCCAGCGCCGCCGACACAGCCCGCGAAGGCGAGCCAGCCGTCCGTCTCGCCGCCGGTGATGAGGAGCGCGATTGTGCCGAGACCGATTGCACCGGCGAACATGGGCGCAGGCTGTTCGTTGGTGAGCCGTGCGGCGAGGTAGAGATAGCCAAGTCCGAACGCGACCGAAGCCAACACGTCGACGAGGAAGTGGACGCCGAGTGCGAGCCGCGAGAAGGCGACGAGCCCGACGATGCTGGCAGCAGCCACTGTTCGTCGCCGGGCCGTCGACTGCAGGCTCCAGATTGCGAGCGCTCCCCAGAGGACCGTCGCGGCCATCGTGTGACCACTCGGGAAGCCGTTGCTCTCGCGTGGGACCGCCTGAAGCGACTCCGGCGGTCGGGGGGAGCCAAACGCCGTTTTGAGCACCAGCGTCAGCGCGAGGCCACCGAGGACGACTGCCAGGACGAACGCGGTTCGATCCGGGAGCAGTCTGTCGGTGTCGCTGCTTGCAGCCTGGGAGGCCCCCGAAATCGCGAACAGACCGAGTACACCAACGACGACGAACTCGTCGCCGAGCAGTGCCGTCACCTCGAAGATCGGGACGGTCCACTCCGGGAGGGTGTTTCGGAGGAGTTCGGTGACGCCAAGGTTCCGACTCATGGGTGGCGGATGGGTACTCGAACTGCCTGCATCTCGTCTCGCTGGTAGCGCTGGACCATCGTCGTGCGAGTCGATACGAGCGCCGCGACGTTAATTCTTCGAACTGTTGGTCTGATTCGTGGCTGATTCGTGGCTGATTCGTGGCTGGTTGCGTCGTATTGTTAGGCGTGTTCTCCCCCGAAGAGAGCCGCAAGCGTGTCGACAAGGACATCCTTGCTCTGTTCGACAGCATCCCAGTGAACGCACTCGTTCGGGAAGTGTGCATTGTCAATTGAGGCGGGCCCAAAGAGAACAGTCGGTATCCCTGCGGCCTGATAGTGTCTTGAATCCGCTCCGTACGTTGCGCCTTTCGGTGTGGTATCTGCGAGCCCGTTCTGTTCCATCCCCGCTTGCAAGTGTTGGACGATGGGCTCATCGTGGGAAACAGACGCCGGTTCGAACTGGACTGAAAACCGTTCGAGCGATGGCGGATGTGCTTCAAGCCAGTCGTCACCGTCAACCACAGTGTCGATCCGATCACGTACGATCGATTCCACCTCCGAAACCGTTTCACCGGGTGCAACACCGACTCGGATCTCAGCGGTGAGCGTCGCCGGAACCGAAGAGGCCCACGACCCGGCCTGGACGGTTCCAACTGAGATCGGCCACGGTGTCTCAAACTGCTCGTAGAGCGGGTGTGTAACGGCGAGTGACCGTTCTGTCTCCAGTTCTCGGAGCGCCGTTCGAATTCGCTCGAAGTGCGGCAGTACTGATTCCCCACGCCACCGTGTCGCCGCATGGGCAGATTTCCCCTCGAGTTCCAGGCGAAGCATCACCGAGCCCTCGACTGCTGTGACCAGTTCTAGCTCTGTTGGTTCAGCGACGATTGCTGCATCTCGCTCGAACGGATACGGGTTCGATAGTGCGGCCATTGCTGCACCGATCCCACCCTCCTCTTCGCCAACGACACTTTCGACGACGAGACGCCCATTCAGTTCCTCTTCGGCCGTGTTCCGCTCAACAAGTTCCTTTGCAGCGAAGAGACAGGCACTCAGGCCAGATTTCATGTCTGCAGCGCCACGCGCAATCAGCTTCTGGCCATCCCACGTTGGTGTGAACGGGTCAGTGTCCCACTGGTCTTTCTCGGCGGGGACGACATCTACGTGGCCGTTGAGAACGATTGTTTGGCCTTCATCAGGATTCCCCAATTCAACGACGCCGGCCACAGATGGCCGTTCTGCGGTCTCTATTGTAGCCGGGTCTGATGGAAACGATGGATGGCTCGCAAGGAGGTCCGGATCTGCTGTCCACTCGTGGGTCTCAAATCCAAATGCATCTAGCTGGCTACGAATCCACTGCTGGGCTGGTAGTTCGTTGCCGGACTCTGTACGGAACGATAGGAGTTCTTCGGTGAAAGATTTGAAATTACTCTCCATACTTTGTCTACTATTCTATGAGTGAGTGGTTATCAGTTCTGTTATAATCTCCCCGTCACTACCCATTTCGATCTCTCTCGGTGGAATCTCTCACTAATCTTGTCTCTCTTGCCTGCCAGTAACAGCAGCCACACTGTCTGCCTGTAGTGTTCTTCCGATCGAATGGACTGGTGGCGTCAAATAAGGTGGTGTTTAGTTATGTGAATAATTGTTGGATTCCATTCCATTATGGGTGGTCTGTTGAGATTAAACTTGATTATTATTGCCACCCTCCGGTGGGTTTATGAACCTTGGGTTAGATCCAAAAGTATGGCATATGATGGCAATCACGCAAGCCGACGGTCTGTCCTTGGGGCTGCCGGTGGTGTGGGTGCAGCAGCCCTCGCTGGGTGTCTTGGAGGCGGGGACGATATCGAACACGTTCGCCCAATCGAGATCGAGTCGTTCCCCGTCGAAGAGTACGAGTCCGAAGTAAACGTCTGGAACTGGTATACGGACTGGGTTGATTGGCACACCGATGAGTTTCAGGAGAGCTACGAGGGAATCGATCGGGTCTATTCACAGGCGTACTCCGGGCCCAGCGAGTGGTACTCTCGGCTAGAGGCTGGTAACGACGAGATTGACAACATCTGTGCGACAAACGAGTGGGTCGTCCGAGCCATGGACAACGACTACTTGGAGCCACTCCCTGTCGAGCAGATGGAAGCCTGGGACGTCCTCGATCCGCTCGCAAGAGAAGACGCAGAGGAATACTACAGCAGAGATGGAGAGGTGTACGCGATTCCTGAGTCGATCGTTATGCAGCCGTCGCTGACGTACAATACCGAGTATTTCAACAGCCCGCCGGATTCGTGGGGTGTGCTATGGGACGAGGACCTCGCCGGAATGATGTTCATGGAGGACTGGCCGGAGGTGTCCTGTCGTATTGCAGCACTGTACACTGGCCAGGATCCAAACGACCCGGACGACTTCGAGGAGATCGAAGAGGTGCTCATGCAACAGCGTGACCTCAACGTCACGTACTGGAACGAGTTCTCGTCTGCGATGGAGATGTTCATCGACGAAGAGGTCGTCGTCGGCCCGCTGCGTGATGGTCGGACGTGGATGGCACAGTTCCTCAACGACGCACCGATCGACTACGCGGTCCCAGAGGAGGGAATGATGTACACGTACGACAACTTCGTCATTCCAACCGGTGCGCCAAACCCTCGTGCAAGCGCTGCATGGATCGAACACGGCGGCCAGATCTCCTCTCGTGTCCAGTTGTTCGCAGAGATGGGGTACGTGCCACCGATCGAGAACCTCGAGGACGAACTTACGCAGGTCGTCTCCGAAGAGGAAGCAGCGTTTGCTGACTGGCTCGACCCTGACGAACTGATCTTTGTTGAACCGCTCGACGAAGAGACGCTCGACCGGTACGACGAAATCTGGACGACTGTCGTCGCTGGCTAACTACTACGCTTTTGCACTCATGTCCGTTTTACAAGTCGAAAACGTTCGGAAAGAATACGATGATGTATTGGCTGTCGAGGATGCTTCGTTTGCGGTCGAAGACGGGGAGTTCGTCTCCATTCTGGGTCCGAGCGGCTCAGGGAAGTCGACGATGTTACGAATGGTTGCCGGATTCGAATCCCCGACGAGTGGAGACATTCGGATCAACGGTGAGAACGTCGTTGGCGTGCCGTCGTTCGAACGAGACACCAACATGGTGTTCCAGAATCTGGCGTTGTTCCCCCACCTGACAGTTGCAGAAAACATCGCGTTCGGTCTCAAACGCCGCGGTGTTGGCCGCGAAGAGCGAGAAAAGCGAATCGAAGATATCCTCGAAGTCGTCGAACTCAGCGGCTACGGTGACAGAGACATCGATCAGATGAGTGGTGGCGAGCAACAACGAATTGCCCTTGCACGGGCGATCGTCAACGAACCCTCTATTATCCTGCTCGATGAGCCGCTTGCCTCGCTCGACCGAAAGCTTCGCCAGCACATGAAGTTCGAACTGCAGCGGATCCAGGAGGAGACCGGCATCACCTTCCTCTATGTCACGCACGATCAGGAGGTTGCGATGTCGATCTCCGATCGGATGGTGATCCTGAACGAGGGCAGTATCGAGCAGAAGGGCTCGGTTCAGGACATCTACGACCGGCCTGAGACACGGTTCGTTGCCCAGTTCATGGGCGATCTCAACGCCGTCACGGGAACAGCCGTCGATCAGAGTGAGAATACGATCGAGGTTGAAATCGACGAGACGGCCGTCACAGTCCCGTACGACGACACGAGTGCCGTTTCTGACGGCGATACGATCGATATTGGTGTCAGGCCATCACATGCTGATCTCGTTCCTCCCAGCAACGGCGGTATCATGTCTGGAACAGTGACGAACCATATCTACGCCGGAGACGAGATGGTGTATACTGTCGATATCGGCCAGGAAGTGTTCCAGGTTGAAACGGAGACAGACAGCTTCGAAATCGGAGATACTGTTGCACTCACCTGGGATGCCGAACAGACGTTCTTGTTCAACGGTGGACAGAACGTCTCTGTTCGAGATGAGCACGCCGTCCAACTCGAGGGATAGATCGTGTCGACAACGACTCCCGACTCAGAATCGACTGCCAGCGGTGTCCGGCAGCGAAGCCGGCAGTACCTCAGCCGGATTCTCGATGCGTTCCGAGACCGTCCACGTGCACGCCTTCTCGTTCTGGTTGGCCTTCCAGCGGTTGTGCTGCTGTTGTTCTTCATCCTGCCGCTGCTGTACATGGTCTGGCTATCGTTCCACGACGGTATGCCACCCGCATCGCTGACACTCGAGAACTACCTGAACGTCGTGACGACGGATCTCTACTTGCGGGTCGTCTGGCGAACGACGGTGCTAACGGTCCAGACGACGGCACTCGTCGTTGTCCTCGGGTACACGCTTGCCTATAGTATGGCCCGCTTCTCGAAGCGGACGACACTACTGTTGTTGCTGGTCATCCTCCCCTTCTGGACGAATTACATCGTCCGGATGTACGCACTGATCAACATCTTCAGCCGGGATGGCCTGCTCGACTGGATGCAGCTCGTCACCGGGCTTGCACAGGAACCAAGCGGGATCATGTACACCCACACAGCGGTGTTGCTCGGCCTGACGTACGTCTGGCTTCCGCTCGCGACGCTGCCGTTCTACGCGTCGCTGACCAACATGGACGATAACCTGATCGAGGCAGCGAAGGATCTCGGTGCGGGACCGATAGAGACGTTCTTCACGGTGACGCTCCCCATGACGAAAAACGGCGTTATCGGCGGGATCATTCTCGTCGCAATCCCCACGTTCGGTGCGTTCGTCACCCCGACGTTGCTCGGGGGGACTGACCAACTGATGATCGGAATGGTGATCGAGAACCAGTTCACCGAAGCGTTCAACTGGCCGTTCGGCTCGGCGCTGAGCGTTATCGTCTCCGCGTTCGTCGTGTTGATGCTACTCATCGCCGTGAAATTCGGTGCTGGCGACGTCGTCACCCGACGGAGTGATACCCAATGATTCCGAATACAATCGAGCGGTTCGTTGACCGACGTGGTCGTACAATCGGCCTCGGTCTCATGTGGGTGGTCATTGCGTTGCTCTGGATCCCGATCGGCATTGTCACGCTGATGTCGTTCGCGGCCGACCGCGCGCTTGCGTTCCCACCGGACGAACTCACGCTTCACTGGTACCGCGAGTTCCTACAAAACGACGCCGCGATCGATGCGGTCTTTACGTCGTTGCAGGTGAGCGTCATCGCGACGCTGATCACCGTCGTCCTCGCGACCATCCTCTCGTACGCGATTGCGAAGTACGAGTTCCCCGGGAAGGGGATGATCCAGCTGGTCGTAACACTTCCCATCATCGTCCCGCTGGTCGTCGTCGGTGTGGCGATGGTGTTGTTCTTCGGCGTCATCAACGTCGGCACCGGCTTCTGGAGCGTCGTTATCGCACACGTCGTGCGGACGATTCCGTTCGCCGCACTGATCATCATTCCGACGATGCTCCGGTTCGACGAGACCCTCGAGGAAGCCGCGAAGGACCTCGGGGCGGACGAACTCGACGTGTTCGTCAACGTTCGACTTCCCAATATCCTGCCCGGCATCGTGGCAGGCGGGTTGCTTGCGTTTACGATCTCGTTCAACGAGTTCGTCTACACCTACTTCGTTCGGGATACACGAACGGAGACGCTGCCAATCTACCTGTGGAACCAGATCCGGTTCGAAGCGTCCCCGGAAGTGAACGTGATCAGTGTCGTCTTCCTGCTCGTTGCGATCGGAATGATTCTGCTGGCACTGGCGATTACGAACGTTCAGCGCATTACGATGCGCTGAGCACCGACGTTTTCCGTTTCCGTTTTGTACCCCTTCCTCAGCAGAGATTCTGTGGCATGTGAACCACCACTCACTACACACCCAGATCTTTGAATAGCAGTCAACGACCCAACCAGATCTGGGACTGACCGGTATTATCATAGTGGTTGCTATTCTCACTCGTACTATACTCTCTATGAGCAACGATACGTCGCTGTCAGTCTACTGGCACCCGCGAACGTTCGATCACGCCCCACCGGATGGTGCCTTCAAACTCCCGTCGATGCCGTTTCTCGCGTCCGACGAACCGCATCCGGACCAGCCTGAACGGGCCAAGAACATCAGGAAGATCATCGCCTCCACGTTTGGGGATGGAGTGTTCACGACCGCGGACCCTGCACCGGAGAACGCGATCGAGCGCGTCCACGATCCGGAGTATGTCTCCTGGCTCAAGGCGTTCGCCGATGACGGCGGCGGGTATATCGACGGCACCACCACCGCCATGAATGATGCCACGTTCGAAGCAGCACAGCATGCCGCCGGTGCAGCCCTCGCCGCAACGGACGACGCGCTTGCTGAGGACTCCCAGTCGGTCCCGTACGCGCTCGCCAGACCCAGCGGCCACCACGCCCAGAGCGACCGCGCCGACGGCTTTTGTTTCCTGAACCACGCTGCGATCGCAGCCCAGCACGCACTCGATACTGACTCGGGCGTCGACCGGGTCGCAATCGTCGACTGGGACGTCCACCACGGCAACGGGACGCAGGAAATCTTCGAGGACCGCGACGACGTGCTCTTTCTGAGCGTTCACAACGACCACGGGGCCTGGGATCCGACGTACCATCCACAGACCGGCGGCCTCGAGGAGGTCGGCGTCGGCGACGGCGAGGGGTACACGGTCAACGCACCGGTTCCGCCAGGGACCGGCGACGAGGGCTACGAGCGCGTGTTCGACCGCCTCGTCGACCCCATCGTGACCGACTACGACCCGGACCTGCTTATCTACAGTGCCGGGCAAGACCCCGGCCCATCCGATCCCCTCGGCCGAAACCTCGTCTCGCGTGATGGCTTCCGGATGCTCGGCTCGCGCGCCGCGAAACTCGCCTCGACGGTGACTGACGGCCAGTATCTCATTCTCCAGGAGGGCGGCTACCAGATCAGCCACCTGGCGTTTGCGACGCTGGGGGTACTCGAGGGCGCGACCGGCGAGACACACGACCTGCCCGAGTACGGTGAGGGTGATCCCTACGCGTGGCTCGACGAGAACACGGAGCCGCTCGTCGATGCACTCGAGAAGATCCGTGAGGCACACGGGGAGTACTGGCCAGTCTGAGACGCGGCGGCTTGACGACGATTCTGCGAACGTGACAGGCTTCCCTGCCGTTTATCGTTCCGGCAGCAGTAACGTCGGGTGATTCTGGACTGTCCATTCGGCGGTCGTCTGTGCTGTCCGGGTGGATACAGCAATGAAGGTATCGCGTGACATGGCTCCCGCACTGACTCACTTTCTCGCCGGCGCGACGCTCGTCCTCTTCGCAGCGGGACCACTTGCGCTTCGTGGCTATCTCACGCGCCGCCACCTCTGGCTGGTCGTCCTCGGCGGGCTCTGGGGGCTGTTCCCGGACGTTCACTACGTGACTCCCGTGTTCCAGTCCGAACTGACGGCCATGCACGACTCGCGCTGGGCGGACCTCTTTGCGTTCCACTACACGCTCGACCAGCCGCCGTTCGACACGCGCGAGCTCCTGAGCATCGCCGCCTCGGTCGTGACCTTCGTCTGTGCTGTTGCCGTATTCACCGCTGCAACCGCTGTCGGCGACCGTGATAGCCGCGGGCGACCGCCGCGGTACGGCCTGCTGGCGCGAACGCTCGTCTTCGGCTACGCCGCCGGGATTGCGGGCCTCCTCGGCGCGCTCGTCGTTGGTGGGACCCTCGTCTGGACGGGGCGACTCGAGTTGGTCGCCGAACTGGTGGGCCGTGAGAGTACGGCCGCGGGCTGGCTGGTGCTCATCGGTGGGTGTGTGGTGGCGAGTGCCGGGTTCGCGAGCGGCGTCTCGGTGCTCAACAGGCGCTGGTACGTGCTGCGGCCGGGGCCGTCGCTGGTGCTTGGCGTCTGGTATGGGCTCGGTGTCTGGCTCGTGGTTGTCGCGTTCGCGGTCCCGATCTGGATGCGTGTTGTACTGGACCTCTCCCGGCCGGTGCCGTATCTGCACGTGTTCGGGCTGGTCGTCCTGGGTGGCTTCGGCGCGGTGGTCGGGTTTGCCTTTCCGCTCGTCTGGCGATTCATTGGGCCACCGGTTGCGGGTCTGCGGTCCTAAAAGTGGATGTCGGAGCAGTGATCGATCAGAAACGGGTGAAGCTACTGTTTAATGTCTCCTCAATATAGTCACTGATCACAGTTACAGACGCCGCCCTCACGAATCTGGTCGGTAACGTGTTGATGAATTGTACGGGCTAATCGATGCATCGTTTCGGCTTGCCGTTTCGTTGGATGGCGGCCGCCGTAGTAGCTGTCCGTCCGGTTATTCCCATACAGGTTTTTGAGCTCATGTGTCAGCTCCCGTGTAAAGAGGCCGAACCGCGCCGCTTGATCATAACACCGATCGTGTGAATCGGTCTGGAAGTCGCGCAGTTCATCGCTGCCTTCCACGATGGCAAACGCCTCCAATGACCGTTCGATGATGCCGAAGCACAGTTCGACGACAGCGGTATAGTACTCGCCACTTTCTATTTCCTTGACAACAGCGAGGAGACGACAGCCTTTGGTGAGTTGTGTTTTCCAGTCAGCGTCCGTGTCGATTTCCGGTTCCCGCGTCGGAATGCCGTAACCTTCCTCGTTGAACGCATCAATGGCTGCGTTGAGTGCCTCCCTAACAACGTTCGGGTCACTCATCGCCATCACCGTGCAGAATCATATTCCGGACAGTTATGAACTCGTCAGTTCGGTGGACAGCGATACCGTCACGAAGGACTTCTCGAAGTTCGCTCGCATAGTTCGGAATGGCTTGCAGACCCTCGACATCGATCTCGAACGCGTAGCGGTTCGCATCGAACGAATCCGATTCGAGCGATTGTCTGACACGGTTCGCCCGTCGCTGGTTGCCCATCCTGTTCTCACGCACTAACACCCAGAGGTCGATGTCGCTGCGGCGATCTGCCTCCCCGCGGGCGACGCTTCCGTAGAGGACGACGGCTAGAACATCATCGAGTTCGTCCAACAACTCCTCCGTTGCCGCCTTCACCGGAGCGTGGAACTCTGACTGTGGAATAGTAAGATAGGGTTCGTCTGGCTGCGTCAACCGGTCGCGGTTGATCTGTACGAGCCGCCGGGTCCCATCACGTTCCTCGACGACGAGGTTGTTGTCAGAGAGGATGTCGACCGTTTTTGTAATCGTTGGCCGCGTGTAATCGACTGTCTCTGCGATGTCCGTTATGGAGAACGATTCGTCGTGATGCCTTGATAAAAAGAGAAGGATATCGTCAGTGGCCTCGCTTCTGAATAATCCACCGCTTTGCGGTGGTATATCGACTTCTATCCGTGTCCTGTCAGTTGATGTACTGTTCGGGTACGTTTTCATTGTAAAGGAATGCTTTCTACGACGACTTAGGTTTTATTGTAATACAGGCGTATCAGCCATTTGAAAACCTTGTCGCTAAATCGTCACCAATATTGGCATTTATATTATTGTACGAGGTGAGAGGCCGCTGGTTGCTGCCCGACTGTCACGTTGCCAGTTTATTCGACACTCGTTCGGACCGTCTTGCACTGACGCTGTGAACAAAGCATCATACTACCCACAGCAGCTTGACTGTCAGAATACGCTGTATATGTCTTTTATTTGAGAAAGTTATAACGGGTCGGTCGATGTCAGATGCGTTAACTGACATCGGTCCACTGGTGAGAATGAGCAACTCGACATCATCACCGAGAGCTACCCGGGCGCACAGCAGTCACAATCGGATGCCCCGTGCCATCCTCCACAAGAAGGTCCTCGACGTTGCCGCCTCCCGACCGGACGCCTCGCTGGAGGAACTCGCCGACGAGGTCAGCGGTGCAACCGTTTCGATCGTCGAGCAGGTACTCGAGGAGTACGGTGATCCGGGCGAGACGACAGCCGAGAGTACTGCGAGCACGAGCAGTGGCGCTACCGGGAACGAAGAGGGTGACGAGGACAGGTCGGCGTCACAGGGAGCGACAGAGGCAGACGGAGAGGATGGGGACGAGCGTGAGGGTGAGGATGAGGAAGTGGGTGTGAGCAACGAGGGAGATGTAGCCGCGGGCACAGAGGAGGAAGCGAGCGCAGACGAAGACGAGAACCAGCACATTGCAGATCCACCCACCGACCGAGATTCTAACGACGATGCGGGGGAGACGCCTGTTTCTATGAATGACGCACCAACAGCCGACGCATCAACGACCTCGGACACAGCCGACGATTCGACGATGACCACCGACAACTCGACGGACTCGACACCCGACGCACCGACCGATCCGACAGCACTGACGCCACGCCAGCGCGAGACGCTCCAGGAGATCGCCGCCCGGCCCGACGCAACGCAGGCCGCACTCGCCGAGACGCTCGGCGTCACCAGCGCGACGATCAGCCAGCGGGTGAACTCGATCGACGGCTTCGAGTGGTCGCGCCGACGCGAGTTCGTCTCGAACCTGTTCGACGACGAGAACGGTGCAGTCGAGACGGCTCGCGATCGGGAGGGTGCTGGCGAGTCCGACTCCAGCGCTGCAGATGATGTGGATGGCGAGGGGGTACTCGAGTCCGAGCAGAAATCGGCGGTGACTGGGAACGGGAACGAAAACGGGAACGGAAACGGGAACAGGAATGGAGCCGAGACAGAAAGCGAGACCGAGAGTGGGACGGAGCCTGTGGACAGCGACGCTGCTGGCTCTGGGTCGGCGGCTGTCGGGTCGACTGGCGATGGGACCGGACAGCGAGTAGTTACGTCTACATCCGAGTCTGAGCCTGAGCCAGAGCCTGAGTCTGATGCTGGGGCTGGGGATGGGGATGGGGATGAGAGCGAACACAGCGAGAAAGAATCCACCGGAAACACGTCCGAATCGCGTCGGTTCGACCGCCAGGAGACACAGACACGGGCTGACGAACCGGAGGAGACGACCGACTCCGTTGCAGGTTCCGAGTCGGAGGAGGAAGTGAGACTGGAACCCGGCATAGATTCCACAGAGTCGGGCACAGACGCGGGTGCAGGCACCGTCGACACCACCAGCACCAACACAGAAACTACCGTCACTAGCACTGCCAACCCAGAGACCAACGCCACCACCACTACCAACCCAGAGACCAACGCCACTATCGACACCCACACCCTCGCCACTGACATCGCCGCACTCGCCGAGCAACTCGAGTCACTCGAGTCCACCGTCCGTTCTGCGTCGTCCGACCGCCAGGGCTGTCTCGCTGATCCCGAGTTCGCACACAAAGTTCTCCGCGCTTGCTTCGACGCCGATCACATCACCGAGGAAGACGAGGTGCGACTGCTGGGAGAGATTGCCGGTGAGGGTGGGAACTCGAGTTCGGGGTCCGCGGAGTAGCGATCGTAGTCAGTCTAGTACTAGTCTGGAGACGCTAGTACTAGGACTCTCGTTTCAGTACCGTCACCGTCGAGTCGAGGGTGGTGTCGCACTTTCAGAGGGGAAATCCGTCGCCAAGTGTGACTGTTCACTGGTCGTCCTAGTGTCGGCTGCACATCCGAGTGCACGCGGCAATTTGGCGGGCATCCAGCATGGACAGGTGGTGGCTATTTATCCCGGTTCGAAGTGGGCAGTGTCTATGCAAGCGGTCGTTCTCGCAGCCGGAAAGGGGACTCGCCTCCAGCCGCTCACCGACGACAAGCCGAAGGCGCTCGTCGAAGTCGACGGGCGGCCGATCATCGAGGACGTCTTCGACAACCTCATCGCGATCGGTGCGACGGAGTTGCTCGTCGTCGTCGGCCACCTGAAAGAGCAGTTGATCAACCGCTACAACGACGAGTACCGCGGCGTGCCGATCACCTACGCCCACCAGCGCGAGCAGTTGGGTCTCGCCCACGCCATCCTCCAGGTCGAGTCGCTCGTCGAGGACGAGTTCATGCTGATGCTCGGCGATAACGTCTTCCGGTCGAACCTCGGCGACGTGGTGACCCGCCAGCAAGAAGATCGCGCAGATGCGGCGTTCCTGGTCGAGCAGGTGCCCTACGAGGAAGCCTCGCGCTACGGCGTGCTCGATACGAACGAGTACGGCGAAATCGTCGAGGTCGTCGAAAAGCCCGACGACCCGCCGTCGAATCTCGTGATGACCGGGTTCTACACGTTCACGCCCGCGATCTTTCATGCGTGTCGGCTCGTTCAGCCGAGCGACCGCGGCGAGTACGAACTCTCGGACGCGATCGATCTGTTGATCCAGTCCGGGCGAACGATCGACGCGATCCGGATGGAGGGCTGGCGCGTCGACGTCGGCTATCCCGAGGACCGAGATCAGGCGACGGCGTTCCTGCAGGGGGAAGCGGTCCCACCAGCGGAGGTCCCCGGGTCGTCGGTTGGTGCGCCGGAACTCGAGACTGACTGAGCCGACCGAGGACTGTTTTCACTGCCACTCGTTGAACGGGTACGGGTACGGGTACAGGTACGTGTTTTCTCACAGTCTTTATCCGCTCCCACGCAAACGTAGTGGCTAATGGCCGACGCCGACGACCCGGCTCCCCACGCAGTTGCCGACGCAGCAGCGTCGTTCGTCGAGGAGTACGACGACGGAGCAGCGACACTCGAGACCGTCCTCGCTGTCGACGACGATCACGAGACGTGGGCGTTTGCGGATCTGCCGCTGGACTCCGGGACGTTCGGCGAACTCGTTTCCCGCGGGATCGTCGTCAAGGACGACGACGAGTACCGCGTCTCGAGCCGTGAGGGCGTACAAGCGGGACTGAGCGGCGAGGAACTCGCTGATGAGGACGAGTCCACATCGGTCTCGCGTGATCTCAGCGAGATCGTGACCGTCGACTGGCGGGCGGCCGGCGCACTCGCGGGCGCACTCGTCTTCCTGTTCGTGATGCGGCTGGTGAACTACGGCTCGGTGTTTCGCGACGAGTACGTCGTCTCGCCGGGGAACGATCCGTACTACTACCGCTACTGGATGAACGAGTTCCTCGCTGAGTCGGATGGCGTGACCGACTGGGGCGTGGTGACGTCGATGCCCGACGGCGCAGGCGGGATACGGCCGCTCACCCACGCCTCGAACTGGTTTTTCGCGGAACTGCTCGGCGGCGATCAGTGGGCGGCTGATATGGTCGCTGCCTGGCTGCCTGTGGTTTCGACGCTGGCGCTGGGTGTCGTCATCTACTGGCTGGCTGTCGTCGTGGCGGACGACGTTCGGGTCGGCGTCGCGTCCGTCGTGTTGCTTGCGCTGACGCCCGTCCACGCGGTCTACTCGGGCGTGGGCTTTCTCGAGCACCGGCTCTACCAGTACTTCTGGCTCGGCGTGACGCTGCTGGGGCTCGCGTGGCTGGCGATGGACCTCCGACGGCGGCGGACGGCCGCACCGACGACACGCGAAGCGGTGCTCGGCCACTGTCGGTCGCCGTGGGCCTGGCTCGCCGCCGTCACGTTCGGCGTGGCGCTCGCACTCTCGGCACACGCCTGGGGTGGTTCGATTCTGATGTACATCCCGGCAGCCGGCTACGTCGGCACGAAGGCTGCACTCGACGCTCGCGAGGACGTGTCGCCGGTGCTCGCGAACGGACCGCTGATCGGCGGGCTCGTCGTGAGTGCTCTTCTCGCCGCGTTCTTACACCTCCGCTGGGGCTGGCACGAGTCGTTCATCGCCGTCGTTCCGGCGCTCGTCGTGGCCGGTGCACTCGGCGTCGTTGTGGTTGGTGAGGGATGGCGACGAGTCGACCACGCGGTTCCGGTTAGCGTGTTCGTCGGGCTCCAGGTGCTGCTCACCGGTGTGGCTCTCGCAGCGTTCCGATCGCTCTGGTCCGCTGAGTGGGCTCGATTACGGGAGCGAGCCGACGACGTCTTCTCCCGCGAACACCACGGTGCGACAGAGCTCCGGTCGCTGTTCGCGACGGAGAATTCGATCATCCTCGAACCGCTCGCTCAGCTCGGCGCGACGTTCTACCTCGCAATTATCGTCCTCGGGTGGGCGATCTGGGTCGTCAGTCGCCGATACGAGCCGGCGTGGCTGTTGCTGTCCGTCTACACGCTGTTCTGGCTCGCCCTGGCCGTGTTCCAGGTTCGATTCGCCGCACAGCTCGCCATCCCGATGGCCGTTCTGGGCGGTCTCGCTCTCGTCTACCTCCTCGCGTGGGTCGACCTCGCTCGGCTGCCGCGTCCGTTCAGAGAAGGCGATGTGGCGGATCGTGGCGGCTCACCCAGCGCCCGGCAGACTGCAGCCGACGGCGGCGATCAGGAGCCGAGCATTATCGTTTCCCGCGATTGGCGAAAGCTCGCGACGCTCGCCTGGATCGCCCTGCTCGTCTGTGGCATGAGTCTGTTCTTCGTCCCATCGCTGAGCGCCCAGACTGCCCACGGAGACGCCGAAGTTGCGGCGACGGTCGCGATCGAGGAGCACGCACTCGAAACCGACCGTGAGTATCCCGACAACTTCGTTCTGAGCCTGTGGGGCGATAACCGGATGCACAACTACTTCGTGAACGGAGAGGCTCGTAACTACGGGTACGCTGCGAACAACTTCGACGAGTTCCGGACCGCAAGTGATCCGGACGACTGGTACGATCAGTTCGAGGACCGAGTTGGCTACGTCGTCATGCCGGGGACATCCGAGATGCCGGCTGAGACGGCACAGACACAACTCCACGAGAACCACGGCGCTGGCGGGAACGAGACCGACGGACTGGCACACTACCAGGCCATCTACCTCGATGAGGAGGCCTCCGCCTTCGCCGTCGTCCCCGGCGCGACGATTACCGGCTCTGGCGAGGCCGGCGAGGAGCTATCACTCGAGACGGAGGTCAGCGTCTCGGACGAGACGTTCACGTACGAACGGACGGTGACGGTCGACGAAGACGACTCGTTTGCCGTGACGGTGCCGTACCCCGGCGAGTACACCATCGGCGACAGTGACCTCGAGGTCTCGATGGACGACGTGGAAAACGGCGAGTCAGTCTCGATGTCGTAGTGTCTGGATGTGCGGTCTGGTCTGTTGCTGTCTTTCCTCGGAGTTGAGTTGCTCGATAGCCTTTAGTGGGTTACCTATCAGGTGTGTGTCTTTGGCTGGGATAGTACGAAATACCGGAATCACTGTTATAACAGACGTCTCCTCCGTAGTGAGTCTCTATCTTTCCGGCACATATGTTCACAAGATATCATGAAATCTATTATACGATCCGTGGGTGTGGGATGGAGTGAATGTTGACTGGCTGGCAGTACCGCCTGGCGAGTGTCGCTGGTGTCGTTGCCCTCACGACAATCGCACTTGCGGTTGCGAACCATCCGACGATGCAGTTGCTCTTCACGACCCACATACCGGTGTTCAACCGGCTTGAGGTAATAGTGCTCTCTGGTGGGGCGTTCTCCTGGGCGTTACTACTGACAGTACTCGCAGTTATTGGCTGTCTGCTCCCACTGTACAAGCCCAGGCCCCGCCGTGTGCTAGATACGATTTTTCTCACCCAGAAACGCGTACTCGTTGCCGGCTTTGCACTCGCATCACTGGGCTACTTCAACTGGTCGTACCGACTCCCGCGAGCGACACTCGTCATGACAATCGGACTGCTCACGGCTGTGCTCCCGCTCTGGTTCGTCTGGATCCGTCGCCGTCCGACTCGCGATCCCGACCGACTGTTACTCGTCGGTGACGACCTCGAGCAGATGAACGGGATTTCGGCGTCGATTTCGATGCCGATCCTCGGTTATCTCTGTCCGTCAGTGCTTTCGCTCCACCGTGATGGGGAACCCGCTGCGGACGGCGGACTCGCCCTTCAGCAGAGTGGGGAGACCGCGTCAGCCGATGCTCCATTTAATCACCTCGGTGGTCTCGAACGTATCGGCGGACTCTCACGCCTCGAAACGGTGTTGCTAGAGTACGATATCGATACTGTCGTCCTGGCGTTCCGGCACGCCGACCGTGCCGAGTTCTTTGGTGCGCTTGATGCCTGTCACGACCACGGCGTGGACGTCCGTGTTCATCGCAAGTATGCCGACCGCGTGCTGGCGACGGATGGGACCATTGGCCAACTCGTCGAGGTCGAAATCGAGCCGTGGGACCCGATGGATCACCTCTTCAAGCGCGTTTTTGACGTGGTCTTCGCACTTGCCGGACTGTTTCTGGCTATCCCGTTGATCGCGGCGATCTCGCTCGCGATCAAACTCGATAGTCCGGGACCAGTACTGTACAGTCAAGATCGTACGGCTGGTTTCGGAGAGACGTTTCCCGTCTATAAGTTCCGAACCATGGTTCCCGAAGGAGAGTCTGCCGTGCCCTCATCTGATACAGAGAACGACCGGATTACGCGCGTCGGGCGTTTCTTACGGAAAACGCATCTCGACGAATTACCACAGTTGTGGTCGATTCTGCGCGGCGATATGAGCGTCGTCGGACCGCGTGCCGCCTGGACCGAAGAGGAGGTCTTGTTAGAGGAAGATGCTCCCGCCTGGCGCAAGCGCTGGTTCGTCAAGCCGGGGCTGACCGGGTTGGCGCAGGTCAACGGTGCAAAGAGTACCGATCCTCAGACGAAACTGCGATACGATCTCGAGTACATCCGCCGCCAGTCGTTCTGGTTGGATCTGAAGCTCGTGATCCGCCAGTGCTGGGGCGTGGTCAGGGATCTGTGGGTGACTGTGTGGCGGTGAGTCGGTAGTCGACGAGGAAGACTGTTATTGCGAGGAGTCCGGTGACGAGGAGGACGCCCTGGTCCGCAGAGACGTACAGATTTGGCGTCGGATGACGGTACCACGTGAACGGGTAGAGCCAGGCACCGGCTTCGGCGTCCGCGTAGGCTTTGAGGCCGTCCGTGAGGAGGTGTGAGAGTGCGCCTGCGAGGAGGACGCCGAAGGCGCGTCTGTGGGCTTCCGTGAGGACCAGCGCGCCGATACCGGAGAGGAGGATGACTCCTCCAAGCGTGTGGAGTGCGTCGATCCCGAAGGGGACGCCCAGAGTCGTCTCGATGGTGGCGTCATCGACGAACATGCCGATCCGGTTGAGGTCCGGGAGGAGGGCCCCGATCATCCCGATCGCAACCCAGCGTTTCGTGAGCCACTCGAGTCGCCAGCTCGCGACGGTGAACAGCGCGTACGCGATGAGGACGTGTGAGAGGAGTTCAGTCATCCTGTGTTTCCTCTTTGTTTGGTCGTGGTTCGAAGCCGAACTTGGTGAGGGTGAGTTTCCAATAGCGGAAGAAGTAGGCAATTGCGAGGAGGACGCCGACGATTGAGGTGAGGAGTTTGTACTGCTCGGCTGTGTCGTCCTCGTTGACGACAACCAGTTCGTCGGCCGCCATCGTGCGGTCGGACTCGAGTACACCGTAGACCTGGACCAGTCCGCCGGGGTCGACCCGGTCGGTGGCGTCGTGGTGGGTGATCTCGAGTTCGGCCGCGACCTCGTCAGCCGAGTCGGTGACGTGAATCGTCATCGTGTCCTCGGAGATGGACTGTACCTCGCCGAAGACGAGCTGGTGGTCGCCGGTGAACTCGCCGTAGTCCTCCTGGAGCTGGTCACCGGAGGGGTGGGGCCAGTTCTCGTCGTAGGTGGCTCCGTAGTGGATGCCGAGGCCCAGTAGAGTGAGGAGTAAGACGAGGGTGATACCGAGTCGAACTGCGAAGCGCATTCGTCTTCGTACTCTCGGATCCGTTACTTGGAGGTTGTGTTCGAGCCTGCACGAGTACCGCCGTCTCGACTTCGATGACCGTCTCGACGGAGATTGGCTGACTATTTCAGTGGTAGAACGGTAACTATTAAGATATACTACTACAAATTCTAACAAAATGAGTCGCTGGACTGGTACCCACTGCCGGGAATCCACGACCGTCAACGTGGTGAGTCGGTAGATGGGACGAAAGCGGACACGCAAACGAGCATCGAAGTCGACCGACGCCGACGAGTCGACAGAATCACAGACGAAACGTCGCTCCTCGAGTTCGACTCGATCGAAGAAGGGTGGGCCACTGACCGGAACCGCGGCAGTCGATCAGGGCATCGGCAACGATATCAACGCCTTGACCGGCCAGCCTGAAGGATTCAACGCGATGGCCGGGTCGAACACGCCCGACTTCGAGCCGCTACCCACTGGTGCCGACGCACAGATTCAGCGTGCACTCGAGGGGACCGATACCACGCAGGAGGAGGTTCCCGACACAGTCCTTGACGTGCTCGGTCAGGGAGGGACGCCGTTGGACAGTCCGATTCAGCGTGCACTCGAGGAGCGCATGGACGCCGATTTCTCGAACGTCCGTGTTCATACTGGTGCGAAAGCCGCCGAAGCGGCTGAGGCGATCGACGCGAAGGCGTTCACCTGCGGGAACGATATTGTATTCAATTCGGGCGAGTACGATACCGAGAGTCCGGAGGGACAGCATCTGTTGGCCCACGAGCTGGCGCACGTCAAACAGCAGAATGGCGGTGCGACAATCAGCATGATGCCCCAGGAGGGTGCAGATTTGGAGATCGATCCCGATCCGCAGTTAGAACGGAAAGCCGACGAGGCGGCGAAGCAGGCACTCTCCGGTAAGGGCCCGCTGGTGGTCAATCGGATGGGGACGGACGTACACGTGCAGCGGACTCCTGCTGAGGTCAGCGTCGAGAACAACTACAAGGGAATCAGTGACCTCGTCGACGAGGTCAGCGAGCTTCGCGAGCAGGTCAGTGAAAACAGTCAGACCATCGAACAGACCCAGTCCTCGCTGACCTCCCTCGAGGACGAGGTCCACTCCGGTCTGGGAGAGAAAACCGCTGGCCTCGCCGCCGGTGGCATCGGAGCCGGAGCCATCGCGCTCGGCCGAGCGGGTATGGAACCTGCCCTTCAGGAGGGGCTTTCCGAGACTGCGATGAATCCGGAACTGGCCGCCCCCGCGATGGCCGCGAGCCTGATGGCCGTCGGTGTCGGTACCGCCAGTACTGGTGCGAAAAGCCTCTGGGACCGAGCCAAAGAGCGGTTCTCCGGGGACGAAATAGACGAGGAAGAGCAATACGACGCGGAGAGTAAAGGCGATCAGTCGATCACTAGCTCGATTCGAGAAAAAGTCATCAAATAACGATGGATGCAACATTTGAGGGGGAGTTTGAGGAAGGACTGGCAGTTACCTTAGTTGACAACTATGGGTACGATCACCTCATCGTGATGGAGGAAGATGGGGAAATATTGGGTCATGAAGCAGACGATTATCCCGACGATCCCAAAGACCGTACCTTCGAAGAAGACGAAAGCTTCTCTCAGGCCCGCCGCTTCGCCCGCTGGCACGTCTACCGCGAGACGGGCTACGACACGGTCCCGAATCCGGACAACCCCGACCGCATCGCGGCTGCCCTGATGGCTGTCCTTGACCTTGAGGATGAGCAGTTCGACGAGTACTTCGGAATGCTGTACGAGCAGATGGCCAGTCACGAGCGATCGGACGTGATGCCGGTGCTCGACATCCCGAACGATGTCTACAACGAGGAGTTCATCGTCTACAAGCAAAATATCTACCTGGCGGAGGATCTCGACGCCATTCAGGAGCAACTGCAGCGCCCAGCGGTTGATGTCCTCGGAGAAGACACCATTCAGGAACTCGTCGACGCGCAAGGCCAGGGACTCGTCGCCAAAGCTCGGTCACTCATCGGTGGCGGTACCGACCAGACCGACGACGAGTTCGACCCCGACGTTTCGTTCACTGATCTGACGATCGCGGACGTCTCCGGGCTCGACACGATGTACAGCGAGCCCGACGGCTACAAAACTATCGAGGGCGAGGACCCAATCGATCGCGAGCCTGACGCTCGGATCGAAACCCTTCCGATGGGCTTTACCCGGGAGCAGTTCCGTCGCCACGTCGGCCACACTCTCGTCTGCCAAATCCGCGATTGCTTCGTCAGCATGGGGCTGGAGCCGCCGGCTCAGTACCGCGTACTCGGGCACGGGAAGTTCAAGTACTCCGCAAAGTACCGGGACTTCGACTTCTACCCGGACTACTGGGACCATGACGCCCGCATCTCGGGTTACGTTTCGCCCGTATAGGACGGAGTGTCACTGTATCGAGTCGTCGAATTACATTGCTGGAATGCGAAACGTGTGATCGATGTCACCCGCAGCAAGGGCCAGCCACTCACGCAGCCGATTCAGCGTCATTGGAGACATCGCGGAGATTGTGGAGCGACCGTCCGCCGATGAGTCGGTCTACGGCGTCACTGAACGACCCGTCATCACGCTTGGTCGCTTTGATGCGTTCGTAGACATCGTTCTCGAGACGGCTCTGGTGTGACATCCCCGACAACGTTGACGCTCTATGAGAATTACGGTTGGGGTGCGGTAGCTATCGAAATGGCTGGTCTGATCGTCTCGGTTGCTGTGTTGATCTCTGTCATTCGTCAGGTTCCAGACGCGTCACACTCTCAGCATCGGCCTCCCACTTTTCCCGCGGGGGCGCAGGCTCACCCACCTCAGTTTTGGAAATTACGATTTTGGAAATCGTAATTTCTGTCTACACCCCAAGAACTGTCTCACACGATGTGACTGAGTATGGTGTTCCGAGAACCGATGTGCTTACATCAGTTATGTAGTGACACTGATGATAAGAGTATAGTTATGACTCAAAATATCTTAGTGACAAGTATGCCGATTGATATCGAGACATTCAACGAACACTCTGACACTGAACTCAAAGGAGAGACGAACGCAGAGCGGATCATCACGTATCTGGCCCGAAACGATGACAAGGCGTGCACACCCTCCGAAATAGCTGCTGGAACAGGAGTGAAGAAGGGCTCAGTCAGTACTGTCCTGAGTCGTCTGGAGGATGCAAACCTGGTTCGGCATAAGGGGGAATACTGGGCGATTGGGGATATGGACCGCGTCCGTGATGCGTATGACTTCCACAAGACCGTTCAACGACTAAACGAGCAATATGGGTCCGAAGATCCCGAAGAATGGAAGGAGCACGCGGTTGAGGGCAAATAGATGGCTACAACCGAGGCGATGTCGTCATCGGCTACGACACGTTCAGCGCAAGTTTCCATAGTCGCCATTTGTGGAGAACTACGACCGGATGAAACGATTGATGGGGACGTACGTTCCATACAGTGCCTAGATATCGGAGAATCGTGACGAGTGGATCGAAGCGAGTGAGAACGGAACCGAATGACGCAACTCAGTTGACTGATTTATCCATATAGGGTTGCGAACTGGACGGGAGCCTTCTCCAACGACCGTCTGTCCCACTCTACGGGATCGTCAATTCTGGTTCCAGTGATCTCGTTTCCAGAGGCATCATGGGGGAGGTGTCGATCATACACATTCCGCCGGTGACCGACTGCCTCGACGATGAGAATATCGTCGTCGCGATCCCAGGAGATGATCGCTCGGTAGTTACCGGCACGAAGTTTATAATATGGGTAGCCGGAAAGACGCTCGAGTCGATGTTCGGTCCAGTCAGTCGCCTTATCAGCTTTGTTCAGTACACGATCGGCGACTTGCGGGTCTCAGTTCTCGAGATGGCCAATCGCTTGTTCAGTGTACTCGACGTCAGTCATTTACGCCGAGGCGATCACGAACATCATCAGCAGATTGCGTTTCACCCTGCTTTCGCTGCTCGCGGCTCTTTACAAGTTCCTCGAGCGTTTCATCGGAAAGTCTTGCTGGTGGATCAATCCAGTCGCGGAGTGCGTCGCGGACCGCCTCCGACCGCGAGGTGTACCCCCGACGCTCGTACTCCTCGTCGATCTTCTTGAGGAGCCTGTTTGGAACCCGGACATCGATCTTGGTGGTCCCGTTGCCGTTACCGTCACCACTGGTGTCAGTGCTCATTACTGTGTGAGACGTCTGTCTCACAAATAACTGTTTTTCCTACTGTGAAGGTGCGGATATGCGCTCGCACGTATGCACCACTGCTGTCTGGGTGACCGAACTCGCCGTCGTAGACTGCCTTGAGCGCTGTCCTCGCCGCGCCGTGTCTCGAGGCACCCAGTTCCTGCTCCGCATCGAGAAGGCTGGTACCGATACAGATCGTTATCCGTCGAGTCCGTCGTCGATGTCGCTCTCGTCCGTTTCGACGCCCGACCGGAACCGATCACGACGCATCGCTTCTTTCTCGTCTTCCGAAAGGGGTACTGACGAGTCTCGGAACGAATTGATCACGTCACTGCGTGATTCGTACGCCTCGTCGATGAGACGAGTCACCAGTTCCTGTTGCGTGACGTTCCGTCCCGTCTGGAGTCGGATCTCCGCCTGGAGTTCCTCGAGCCGCGATTTCGCGTCCTCGTGGATCTTTACTTCCGTGGTCATACGCTATCGTTTCATCTGTAACTGGATACCCGTTTCTACGCAATTTTCGCTGGCCGATACTGTTTCATCGCTTTGTACAACGGTCTCGAGTGCTGTTCTTGTTATTTATAGGGAATCAACATCACTCACAACGCGGCGTTTCCACCCTGCCAACCGTGGGGCGGGGAATCCGCCTCGCTACCTAGTTTGAAACCACGTTGCAACCTCCTGCTGAAACCGGTCGAACCACTCGAGATCCTCCTGCAACACATCGTACACGAGGTCGTGGTCGATATCCCCGTACCGATGGGCGAGGTGATTTCGAAAACCGACAGCTTCCGCGAGCTTCGACCCAGTTTCGGCCGCAATAATATCGGCCTCAACGAGCGCTTCGATTTCCTCACGTGAGGTTTCGGCGGTCCCGAGGTTCTCGGAAGCCCGGATATGACTCGCCAGATCGATACAGGATTGGATCGCGTTCATCAATGACCGTTCGACAGCACGCTGAAGAACGACATCTTCGAGATACTCCGTTCTGGAACCATCGCTCATCTCCTTGCATTCGTTCGTGTACTGATTGATCAACGCAAGCCGGTCTCCAACTACTTCTTCGTCGACCATTAGACATCTCCCGCAGCGAGTCGGTCGATGAACTCGCGTCGCTGTCGCGTGCGCTGTTCGTGGGAGTCCTCGACGCGCTGTGTAAGGCGTCGTTCGTCTGCCGCTTTCGTTTCCTCGTCGCCGTACACCAGCCACCCATCTCGAAGCGCGTTCAGCGCGACGGTATCGGGTACCGCCTGTCTATCACTGACATCGACGAACATCTCGGCGTACGACTGGAGCTCGCTATCGATTTGATTGCGCCGCCGAAATCGTTCGTGCCGAGTACAGTCGTCTGGAAACCGAACGCAAACGTCGAGGTCCGACGCCGGTGACGCTGTTCCGCTTACGTGCGATCCGAACAGCACAGCATACTGTACGTCGGCATCAGCGAACACCGATCGAAAGCCCTCGAGATCGACGCCAGTGAGGCTGCCATCTGACTCCGGAGCGTCGCCTCGCATACGTTGGGGTACGTGTTGGACCGCCTTATACTGTCTGCCAAGAGAGTACTGTGTCGTCCATTCGTGATGTCAATGGTGAGTACGTCTCGTCAGTCACTTGCTGCCAGGTCAAGCCAGAGTTGGATCGACGGATACGCTTTTCGCGTGACAAAGGTGGAGTTGGCTACTACAGCAGAAACTCGGGACTGTAACTCACAATTGTGTCTTTCTTGGCCAATCTGAACTACAGATACATACTAGAATCCAGTAGTATGTGATAATCACTTCTTAGTGTGGCTAAAATCCATCTATTCTATAGTAAAACCCCGGACGGGGCCGGGGCATACTACTCAGCACCGATTGGATATAATAATAACAACCGATCTGAGTAACGTACAAACGGTCACGTGGAATCCAGCACGGAGGCATCCAGGCCAACAAGGAGTAAGAAATTGCCACCCAGAAGACAGAGACCCCAACTACAGGTAGAAACTATCTAATTCGTTCTAGAACTTGCCTGTCCTGATGGTGGGCGGTACTCGAGTACACGTTTGATTACCCGAGTCCAATCCCGGGACTGGAAGACTGAATTTGGGAACTGCTGGTAACAGATTCACACTCCATCTCCGACCAGCGGTAGATTCCCTGACCCAACTCGAGTCCCATCCGTGCCAGGTCGATACTGATTCCCATCGAAACTCCAGATGGTTCCCATGGGGGCCAGCCAACACTGAGTTGGCTTTTGAACCTGACCTCAACCGAAAGTGGGCCACTATTAGACCCATCATTCTGAGAACTATTATGAAGACAACTTCTGATAGCAACAGTATTATGATGGGTATTCGGGCAGCTACGAAACCATTGGACAGCAGGCTTCGTCTCGAGTAGGACCGAAAAGTATCCACTTGGGATGATAGCCTTCCCACCGGCCAGGGTAGTTTCCCTTGAGTCCCAGCAGGCAGTGACTCCTCAGGAAAGTAAGATAAGGTCCCCGTTTGGCTAGTCCCAACTACAAAGAGAGTGTTATTATTATATCCAATCGGTTTTGAGTAGTATGACCCAGGCCACGTCTTGCGATTTAGTGTAGTCTGGGATGGGGCCTCTACACCCTAGCTCATGGTAGGATGAATAGTAGTATAGGAGTAGTATACGACACTTGCGCTACTCTCCCATACCATATACTACACTTTTGATGATCGATCTAGACTGAGCTGGTTTAGCTATGATGATCACTTTCTCCACCAAATACTCGCTATCGTATTCTCCTCTTCGGCGGTAGTACACTGTCGAAATAACAGCGCCCTGTGTTTCACATCAAATATCTGTCTGTATTTATACTCTCTATACGTATGGCAAAGTACAGATACCTTGTAGATTCATTGCTGGTTTAGTCGGGCGCTCATAACTTGTGCTCGACCCCTGGTTACAGAAGGTACAGGCGAAGGCCAACAGAAGAATCTCTCAAGTCAAGTCGCAGAAGACGTCAACACTCACAGAGTCGCGAGATCGTAGCCAAAGCGCAGGTGCTCAAGACAGCTGACCACTGCCATTGCGATGCCTAGCGAGAGGATACCCCAGAGTGATACCATTACAATGGGGTCTGGGGTGAAGCCACCGAATACTGGTGTCGCCGCAAAGAGCAAGGACAGAGCGGATCCCGCTGCTGTCAGAGTGTAGCCGATGTTCCACCAATCCTGGTTCAACCACTGCCTTGTCGAAATTGAAATGCTCGGGAGTGGGAAGATACTGAGTGGGGCTTCGTTTCTGGTTGCCTCCGTTGGCTTGATTTGGAACTCAACGTCGTCTTTGAATGGTGGGGCGACGTCTTTGTGCTTTGGCAGCCCATAGAGGTGTGTGCCCTCTCCTTCCTTCTCTACGACGCCGTGCTCTGCTAGATCGTTTGCAGGGTTCCGGAATGCGTCTTCCTTGAATTTCTCCTGTGCGTTTGCCAGATTCTCCAGCGAGAACATTCGTCTGTCCTCTTTTACCTGTAGATACTGCAAGATACAAAATACGGTAAGCGGTTTCAGGCCCTCGTATCTGTAAGCTGTGATCCCGCCTTTGGCCGTCCGTAGAGTTGGAAAGATCGTTGAGAGGTCGTAGTTTTCGGTGACCCATTTTGGGAGCACCGCCTCAGTAAGTTCCCAAGGGCGATTGAGGTTTGTCTCACCGGTATAGGCAGACTCCGTTTGACTTTCTTCTTTTTCTGTTCGTTTCACCCGTATATATTCTGATTCCTCCCTCATATATTTGTTGAGTCATTAACAATAACCAATGGTTCGAGATGTGGTAAGGCCCCCCTCTCCCAACTACTTTTTGAGGTGATCTGCCCCGGACGACCACCCGCCCGCAGAACGCAGACGCATCGAATCCAGATCACACAGTAATCGACCAACAATGAGCCAGAATACCCACACCAACGACGGAGAAATCGCGGTTGGCAACTCTCGTCCAGTGGTGTACCAGCAAGCGCTAGAACAGTACCTTGACGAAGAACTCGAGGAAACTCCGGATTCGCGGATCGAATTCGCACACTTCTACGACGACTTCAGCAATTGGTACCAGAAGCACAGCGACGACCAGCCACCAGCTACACCCTGGTTTGGGCGAGCGGTGCAAGCGTCCGGACTGGAGACCGAACAAACCCCAGACGGGAAACACCTCCTCGGCTGGGCGTTCAGCTAGAGCATAGACGCCGCTAACCACTAGACACAGCCGCATCGCTTCCAATTTTTGTATGGACCAATCGCCCCGCTCAATGTCGGACGATAGTGTGACGCCGATGGTTGCCCGCCATGGGGCCGTTCACTGTTGTCTGCCTGGTATCGATGACCCGTCGTTTCGGCTGGAGTATTCGCTTTCGCCACAGCTGTGCGAGGCGATTACCGCTGCGACACACGTGGTTCCAGAACTCAATTCGGTCGAGATACTTCTGATCACAACGCCGACAACGACGACGGTAGCGGTTCATGGGAGCAACAGTTTTGCACACAACACCGGTCGTGGTGTTGCAGGCTCCGATTCCATGGAACGGGCTGTTGGGGGCGATGTCTTCGCGCAGGCGCTTGAAGAGACACTCCCTGGCTGGGTTGGCGTCGAACAGGGAACGCTCGTGCTGGATCTCATCGGGAGTGCTGCGATGCCGACGAGTCGACTGGTTGTAACCGACGATCCACCATCATCGTCGGCGCTTGAGTCGTTCCTTCAAGATGTCTTCGCCAACATCCACGATCGTGGTGTGCCAGCAATGTCACAGTTGCTGCTACAGCCACAGTCGTCCTCGTCGCAGTTTTCGGCGACAATTCGTGTGGCCGAACTGGGGGCACCGAACCGGCCAGTTGGTCGCCACGGGCTTGCAGCCTCCATTCAGGAGCCTCCAGCATGCTCACTTGCTCGTGTCGGTCCTTCATCGATCACGTCGAGTCGGCGTCTGGCCGATCACTACTGGACAACTGGTGTCGACGGAAGCGATCAGACCGAGACTCCAGGCCTGACCACCACCGACGATGGTGAACACGACACCCGACTCCAGGCCTCCCAGACGGCCCTGGAAGCGCTTCGACTCCGAGACAGCACTCACGAGTACGCAGCGCTTTTGGATGGCCAACCAGCGTGTGGGCCATACGAAGCGTTGCCCGTCGAACCGACGCTGGAGCTGTCGGCTGACACACTCACAGGGCTGCTCGATGGTGTCCCTTCCTACGACGGCTCTCACTGGCCGGCGGGACTGACGCAGTTTCCACCGCGGCTTATTCGCGAGACCGTCCACCGGGAGGCTGCGGGCACTACCCACGACGATGTGCTTGCTGGCCCCCATCCGGCGATGACCCAACTCGGTATCCAACCCGATGTGTCTCTCACGGAGTTCACGTCGGGGTGGCTAAAAGAGCACAACAGCCACGCGGACCAACTCGAAGAGCGGTCGCTTGGAGCGCCCCACTTCCGGGGCAACCCTTTCGATGAGGATGGGCCGGTCGTCGTAGTTGACCCGAACGACGAGACGTCGACAACGGCCGTCGAGACTGCAGGAGAACTCATCATGGTGGCGAACGCGGCAGTGCGAGCTGACTCGTACCTGCTTGTCGTCACACCCACAGAGGAAGCCGCTCAGTGGGCCCGCAGGGTACTTGCAGTGCCGTACGCTGCTCGCCGAGGGCCACACACTGTCGAGTTGTACACCGTCCCTGACGTCGTTGGTACGGACTCTGGTGGGCTGCTCATCACCGAACGTGGATCTGGAGAGCCGTATTGGAGCGTCTCCGGTGGAACGCAGCAAGCACTGTCTGCCGGGGATCGGTGTCTTGGGTCTGGCCCAGTGAGCGAGCCACTCTCGTCGTATTCGTACGACACACCACAGCTACTCCAACGCGGTGACTCACACATCGTCTTGCATCAGGAGGGGTATCCCCTCGAGACGGTCTCATCGCTTGCTGCCTGCCGAGACGATTACTGGCTTGTTCGTCGACCAGTGCTGCCGGTCCAGCCGTTGTTCTGTGCTGGCGTTACGGTCACATACCGACGCGATAGTGACCTCATCGAACCGATCCGTTCCCAGAGCTGGGACGACGAACAGGCACTGTCGCCACTGGAGCACCATCTCAAGTGTGCTCTCAAGCGGTTCATCGAGACCTACACGGTCCCCATCTCGAGAGGGGCCGACGGCGAAGCCTCGGCATTTCTTGAGGCGTTTGTTCAGTGGTATGCCAGTGTCTCAACGCAGCCAATTCCGTTTCTGGGGATGCTCACACGCTTGCTCCCGAGTGAGGTTGCCGTACGGACGGATGCACGAGGTCGACCGGCTGTTCTGGAGAACCGACGCTGGTGGCTTCAGACCGAAGCCATTGCACACGGCTGTGCGTCGCCCCAAAGCACCGATTCGAACAGCTAACAGACAACAATGAACGACAGACGTAAAACACCAAACACGACTTGCTCACGCTACGATAGCGAGCGGTTGGCATCCACGAAGGGGATGTTTCTCCGTGGATCGACGACAGAGCCACCACTCATGAGTGGGTGGTCTCACGGTAGTCACACCGCCGTCTCGATTCTGCGAACTCACTGGCGTGAGTCCTGTAGTATTGATTGCAAAACACACCCCCGAAGCAGCGTCTCAACACGATGGATTCAGTAGCACGTTATATCGACCAGAACGACGGATTCCGGTACTGTCGGCTTGGTGCGGTTCGACTAGTGTTCCCGGGCCATGCCAATCCGAAGCAGCGACTTGAAGAGATCCAGGAACTCAACGATGTCGCAGAAGACGTCCTCGAGGAGCATGGAATCGATCTGCTTGAGTTGTTGACGTGGCCAGGAAAAGTACAGCAGGAGTATTTCCTTATCGGCCACAGCAACACATTCACCCACAATCAGGCCATCGAGACTCCGGACGAAGACGACGACGGTGACTCAGCGGCGGAGGAGTCTACATCGAGCAAGGTCAGTGTGGATCTTGCAGAGTACACCGATGATGGTGCTCCCGATGCGGAGTCCGACAGTGATGAAATGGAGCCGGATACTGATTCCGATCAACCAGTTTCAACCAGCGGCGACAACGGTGACACCCGAGCACAGCGAATCAAAAACATCGTCAACGACCACTTCGATGGGCGAATTGGCGCGCAGATCTGTACGCTCAATCTCGCACCGCTCGGCGAGATGCCGGTGCCGACAAGTCGGCTCTTGATCCCGCCAAACCTGACGCTTGACCCCGTCGAAACGTCGCGAAAAGCACTGACTGCTAACCTCGTCCGAGACCTCAACGAAGACCGGATCGCCTATCTCCACCAGTCGCTGGTAACGAAGGCGGGCTCATCGGACTCACACGACTACCTCGTTACGTCACGGCTCGCTCCGTTTGGGACTGGTCACGGAATCGTCACTGAATCTGACCTCCAAACACACCTCGCTGCACAAGACCAATATCGTATCTCGAGCTACGCCCCCGGGCCAGCTAGTGACAACTGGGGACTCCCGATCGGACCACACCGGCGATACGCCAACCAACAAACGAGCCATCCTTCGAAGCTCGAACAGTTCGATGAGATGAGCCTCCGCCAAGGCTCTATCGAAGACCTTGCAGCCGGCTATCCCGAGTATCGGGCACTACTTTCCGGACGAGTATACAGCGACGATCGCTACAGCGAACTTTTTGGCGTCTACGGTCGTCTTCCGGTCTCGAAAGCCAACTTGCTGCACTTTTTAGCTATCTCGCCGTCTTATTTCGACGCAGACTCCTTTGACGGGCTTGCCACTACTGACGCCCCTGAATACCACACTACGAGCCTCGATGCTGAGATCCCTGGAACACGGCAGTCCTATGGCGTTGAAGAAGCCGGTGATACGACCACAGTGGTGGATAGTTCCGACGAAGAATCGCTGCCACACAAGGAACTCGTCAATAGCCGAGTTCGTTTTCTGGTCCGACACGGCCATACAATTATCGCTGTCGACCAGGACGTTCTCGATGCTGACATCGACATCTCAGGTGAGGACCCAACCGAAACGCAGTATCTCGAGGGGGAATCGCGTCCAGATATCGTGAGTGAGAACGAAGGTGTCATCCACTTCCACGAGGTTGAAGTCGAGAACAAAACGAAGCCATCTGCACTCATCACGAACCTTGCACGGGCTGTTCACCACGATCATCCTGTGCATATCATTACCGAAACACGGCGTGACGCAGAGAGCAAGCTGTGGTCACTGACTGATGAAGCCAAAAAGGGGCCCGTCAGTATGCCGTTCAAACGCACTGACGAAAAGGGGACGATCCTCTACAACCTTGACAAAGCAGCACATCAGGACAAAGAAGTTTGGTATCTTCTGCCTCGTGACCAGACTGAAGCTATTTGGCGGTTAACGCCTGATGATCGCCTGCAGTTGGTTGGTGAGGGTGGAACTATCCTCGCCGAAGGCGATGCTGAAGCACCTGCCGGCTCATTCGTCTTCCACACGCCTCGGGTCCGGCAAGATGGCAACGAGTGGGTCCTCGAAACGAGTGGCGGTGAAATCTTGCGACGGCGACAGAGCAAACGCGCGGCTGCAAGCGGCTATCCCTATATCCGGCTCCCATGCGTCGCACCTCGGTTCGAGTTCCTCGAGAACACGACCGTCGAATTTGAGTCGGAAAATGGATTCACCATCTTCGACAAGCCCCCGAAGTGGGAGCGGCCCCACGAAAACGACTCGGTTCGCTATGAGGAAGCAACAAAGACCTTCGTTGAGCTTGTCACAGTCGAAAAACAGGACGCTGAGATCCCGATTCCGAAGCTACGGCGGCGATTTAAGTCGTGGTACCGGACACAGACCGATCTCAAGGAGCCAAACGAGACCTGGTTTGGTCGAGCGCTCCGGGCCTACTTCGATGTCGATGACTCAGACGACCACAACAAGACGCTAGTTGGTCGGACGTTCCGGTTCTCGGAGGGGCTTCTATCACCAGATCTCTCGTTCGTCGACGACGAATCTGAGTGAGAGGGTACCCCCTCGTGGAAGTAAAGCCTTCATCACGGCACTGGAACTGCTGTCCATTCTTTTGCAGCACCACAGCCGGTAGCAACCAAACTTACCGATAGCCAGAAGCCAGCAAACAGCACCAATGCAAGTCCAGCGATTGGTGCATATATCGCCCCGAGAATACCACTCACCAAAACGAAGACAAAGAGAAGTCCTGCATCAAATGCCCCTTCGAAGTACTCGTTCTTTCCAGACACAGTGACCCCATCTCGGAGCGCTTCACCGTTCGCCCGAATCTGTAGGATTGGTAGAACTGTCTGTCCAACAACGTCGATGGGGTTGTCTGGTCCTTCGGACGGTGCGTCATCGTGCAAGTAGCCTGTGTCCGAGTCATCGTCTTTACTGGTTCCCGTACTATGCTGACCGTGTAGTGACTCGACCGCTTCACTGATTGCGTGTGATGTCCCGACAGTTTGGAGTGGGTTGGCTTCTGCCCGTGCTTGTTTCTTCTTGTTCCTGGCACCATCGTTCAGCCCACCAGTCTCGGATAGCGCTTGTTCTACATTTGAACTCTTACTCTCTGACGCTGCGTTGGCCACTGTCGACGATGAATCTGCCTTCGAGACCGTTTTTTGTTTAACAGTCTGTTGGCGGGTTGTGACCGAAACAGGAAGCCCCGTCGCAGAGACTGGATCTCTCCCAGCGTATGGGTTGACCAACCAGACGACGTTCTCATTTCCATCTTTGGTCTTCCCGATTACAGTCCTTTCGTTGAGGCGGTAGATCGGTTTCTGCAATTGGGTGTCGTCAATAGATGTTCCATATAGTTTCCCTATTTTCGATCGTATCGTCGCTAATTTCACGCCTGTCTCTGGTGTGTGAGACTCTGAAATATGCAGCACATACAGGATCCGGACCACGAGTGATGGCTCTCCCAAGTTCTGATAGTAAAATTCGTCGTGTTTCTCGTCCCTGGCGAACGTTGAGTAACTATTGGCCAATATCTGTTGGAGATAGTCTGGGAGTTCCCACCCATGGTTCGGAGGATTGTCTGGTGTAGATTGGCCTTCAGACATAGTTTGGAAAAAGACATCCACACTTGAAGTAATTCCGGCCGATGCGGGATCTGGCTTTACCGACGATTGGTCCTTGTATATTAGTCTTTTGCAGTGTCTGGTAGGGATATACTCAACGTGTTTGATTTCAAAGTGGCAGTGTCCCCCCTACGTCCTTCGATTTTCATACACTAGGAGGATTTCTTACATGACTTTCATCCAATCACCAGACAACGCGCTACTGGGCTGATCAAGGGGGCTGTATCACTTGCTGGGCATGACCCACTCAACAGATAGCAAAGCGAAGACGCACAAAGAACTGCTCGAGCAGGCGGCGGCTCAAATCGCCGGCTCTGAGACAAGTGTCACAGAGAGACATTTTGAGCAATCAATGGCAAAGATTGAACTGCGAACGGACGACCGTCACTTTCTGATTGATGGCACAGACCAGCCTACCGCGGTTGTAATCAACCACCTGCGGACAGATGAAGCGCAGTCTGCTGATGATCACGTCATTACGGTCCCGACGCAAACTAATGCCGAAGAATTGTACGATCAACTCACCGGCGAAGGCATCCTATACAGCGTGCGTATCACAATTCGCTATGGCGAAGACCGAACCAAGCACACTGCAGTGGACCTGAAAGGAACATCTCGCTCTACCAGCCATCAGCGAATGATTAAGCGCTTTGTCGAGAGTGAACTTGAGGAAGCACCCGGAAGGAAGCTCGGGGTATCGGTTTTTGCCGAGCGATTTCTAGTATGGTGGCAGAATTCAACCGACATGATGGAACCGAATAGCACTTGGACCGGTCGGGCGCTCGCTGGTTGCTTTGATGTTGAAACCACGACCGAAGGGCGCTACCTCAAGGGGTGGAAATTCAATGAGTAGTCCATCACAACCAGACACAGCTGAAGGGACTGATGAGAACGGTGTCGAACAGCTCATGCAGCGACTCACGGATATAGAGCAGTGGCGAAACGGAATGAGTTTGTGGAAAGATAACACAAACAGCCGCCTTGAGGACCTCGAGCGTGAACACGACATTGAGTCGCTTCGTGACCGGGTAGACGAACTCGAGACGCTCGCCGAGCAGGCAATGGTGGTCGCGAGCGCAGGACACGATCCAGACGCTGAACCAAAGGTTGAACGAGCAAAGCGACTTACGCGAAATGAACTGGTCCGTCGATCCGCTGTTGGCGGTCCGGCTCGAGGTCGCCAACTCATGGTCAGCGATGTCCAAAAGATGGCGCAACCGGACATGGTCCTGGCCTACCAGTCGGTCAAAGATGCGTGGATCGAACTAACCTCCGAATGGGCTTGCTTCCAGGAAACGACAAAAAACGGGGACAAAGCCATCACCGTGAAATCACGGGACATTCCAAAGCCCCTGGCACGAGCTGTTGAGGTCGATTTAGACCGGGACGATTTGTATAAGAAGCTTATTAGTGCCAAAGGTGACGGAGGGGGGAACTGATGCTGTCCTTTGGCCGTGGTCTTCCCCCACCACCGTAATTCACAGAAAATTTCATCCATGTTATCGTTATGTAAGTGTATTATTAGATATGTGTGCGTTTGTAGAGGCGTCGCGGAGCGTCGCGGTTTCGATTTCTTACTCTTCCTTTGGCGGTAATAAGCTAATTAGCGGAACGTGGATGTCTCCAGTGACAGCTGTTGTCTTCAGGATATCCGCTACCAGCTGTCCGTCATTGTGACCACCGACGACCACTCGAGTGCTACACCTACCGGTACCCAACCCTCGTACACCCGCGTTCGTCCTGTGAGTTTAGCTTCTCAGAGACTCATGACCCCTCTCTCGAGGTCACGTCTTCCCCACTGTCCCCGGTTGTCCGAGGACACCAGCTGTCACCGGCTGTTACGTTTCACCTGGAATCTCGACATCAGTAGGAAGCACTACCCGCCGCTCAGTATACTCGAGTCCGTTCTTGCGCTCTGTTCGTTTGCGAACAGCCACCCGATGCTTCGAGAGATCCAGCAGAGCATCGATCACCCTCGAGACCAACTTCTTCGCGTAGCTCTCACTGATTCCCTGTTCTTGCCGACGGATCCAGTGTTTGAGATCGCTTGCTTTGATGTACTCGGCGATGTCTTTGCAGCCGGCTTCCCAGGGATTGTCACCGACACTGTCGTCACTCCGGGCCTGCCACAACCTCGCCGCTAACCGCGTTGGGAGCGCGTTCGCTGCTGATCGACGCATCTCTTCGTCCATTCGTGCTAATTGCTGAATCGGCAAGAGGTCGCCGTAGGCAAGCGAGACGTCGCCGCGATCAAGCGGGTCTGCACTCTCGGGCAGTCGGAAGTAGGTCTTGCCGTCGTCTTTGGTCAGCCGCTCGAGTCGTCCATTGGGAACGTCGACGGCGTGTTCGTCGACTGTCTCTTCACGGAGATGGGCTCCCTTCTCGAGTTCGCGTGACTGCAGTTCCGTCACGCGCTCCTTGTTCGCGGTCGCTTTGTTCAGCGCTGCTGCAGTCGCTTTCTCGAGGCGATTGCACTCCTGATCGACCGTCTTGAGTTGTGTGGCGTGATCAAGTGTGGCTTCCAGTTCGATGATGCGGTCTTCCTTGGCAGCCAGCCGCGCTTCGAGGTCACTGATGTGGTCGTCTTTGGACTCGAGTTGAGACTCGAGGTCGGCAATACGCTGTTCGAGAGCTTCGAGGCGTTCGTCGAGGTGGTCTGGAAGCTGTGCAGTCGTCGTGGGAGTGGGTGAAGACATCGTTGGTGGGACGGGAATCAATGATCGAATCGGTACGTAGCGGTCGCTGCTGTGACACTGCGCTGGAGAAGCGCACGTTCGGTCGAAAGCGACGACGGTTACCGGGTGTGGACGTGTGAGCCGACTAGGGGCTCAGTGGCCGGCAGCCGGGTGTGTGTCCTCGTCTTCGTCGTCGATGGGCTCGTACTGTGAGCCATAGCCGACGGGCTTGAAGCCGGGGACGTAGCTGAATCGCTTGCCGGGTTCCGGTCGGAGCATTACGGGGAGTGTCCCCCGGTTTTCGCGGACGCGATACTCAGCTCCCCACTTATCGAGATCCGGGTCGGGCTTCGCGATCCGTGGAGCGGGTAGTTCTGCACGCTCGAGGTCGTCAAGGTCGAGGACACGAATCTCGAGTTGGCGGGCCAGGGTTTCAGCCCGGTCGGTCAACTCGGTAGTGTGACAGAGTACCGGCATTGCACGGCAGGCAAAGGCGACCGTACTCAGACGGAAGATATCTCCAGGGGTGATGGTCTTGGTCGACCAATCCTTACACTGGGCAACGATCCAGTCATCTGGCTGGTGTTGTTTCTCTTCGCGGACGGCGACGACGTCGATTTCGAGGCTGAAGAGTGTCTGCCGGGCCATATTCTTATAGCCCCAGCGTCGGAGTGCGCGCTGTAGTTGGTACTCAAGCCACCGACCATCGCCCTGATCACGGCCATGGACGTGGTCGAAGGAGGCGTTGGTTCTGATACGCGAGGCTCCGAACTTGCCGATGTAGCTGTCATCAGGATCGAGGTCCGGCAGAACCTCTCGGAGGGAGAGTGTTGCCTTGATCGCGCTTTCGATTTTGTCTTTTGGGGACTCACCGTAGCGATAGTCCGCAGCGCGTTCAGCCTTCGCGTAGTCGAGACAGTTGCTCAGGCGAGATTCGATACGGCGAATGCCGTCTTCGTAGTCATCGTACGGATCGGGGCTGTCCGGAGCCGTGCATTCAGCCCCAGGCTCGGCTGCAGGAAGCAACGACGTTGCCTCATGGAGTGCTTGCTGGAGGAAATAACACTGCCGGCGGACAGCTGCCAGGAGTTCCTCATCGTCGCGGTACTCTTGACACAGCGTGTGGCGAATCGCCTCGACAGTCTCACGAAGCGGGGCCAACTGCTCGTAGTATTCGTTCGGGATCGGAGTGTCGTCGCTTGTCATTGCGTGCGGGATGGGGTTGTTGGGTGGTCGTCGCTTGCTCTGAGTGTGAGCGCGTCTTGGTGGTTCATCGTGACCTCGAGTCCGACCGTGAGGTGTGGTCTGTGAGCGGACTCGCTGTGAAGTGTTCTCGACCCAGTGGGGTCTCTGACAGCGACTGCAGCGTCGGCTGGCCCCGCTTTTGGAGATGGTGGGTGAGCACCTCGGGTTTGATGTCGTACCATCGGTCGTCGTCTTGTTCGCGGTAGCGAAGTTCATCGTCGACGGCCACGAGGATGCCCTGTTCGTTCTCGGTGTTGGCATCGAAGACAAGCGCCGGCGGGTCAGGCTGGGACCAGGTTCCACGAAGCTTCTCGAGTAGTACCTCAAGAAGAAGTGGATCACTCGGATTGCGGTGGCGTGTTTCGGTTGGCGTGCGGATTGCGACGTCGTCGACCTCAGTTCGGCTGCATGGTCGCCAGCCTGTGCCGTCCCACTCAAGGAGGCGACGGCTCCAGCTATCGCCGCCGTGGGTAGGCTCAAGAATTTCCCGTCGTGGCGGCCGTCCAGTGGGTGTCCACTGGAGGATTATTGAGTCGTCACCGGGTGTAGCGGGTGCATCGCAGTGTTTTCGGACGGCGAGCAGAGCCGGATCCATCTCCGAGCGTGTTTGTCGCAGTGTCTGTATCAGGTTCGCCTGCAGCGTGACCTCGAGTTCATCGGTCTCCTTGAGCTCCTCGAGGAGGTGATCGATCTGGCTGTCAATATCCTCAAGCGCCGTAAGATACTCCTGAAGGTCGTCGTTCATTGGATGTCCTCCGTCCAGTTGGGCTGTTTGGTGTGTGCTCGCTGTGTTGGGCGTAGCATCTCAGTCATCCTGTTCCTCCAGTGATGTCGTTGAATCGGCACTCACGTTCGACACGAGGTCATCGTAGAAGTCCTCGGCATTTTCGTCCTCGTCGGGCGTTAGATGTTCAACACCAGGTTGGGAGCAGATTGCTCTCAGTAGTGCTTCGTTCTCGAGCTCGGCCTCTTCGTCATCTTCGTCGATGCTTGGTCCAGGCGGTGCTCGCGTTGGTGATGGGTACAGTCGGTGGTCCGTCATCGGTTCGCACCTCGCTGGGCCAAGTCTGTGCGGTCGTACGGCGTCTCCGAGATGAGCTGTGTGGTTGGATAGCCCGCTGTTCGGAGATGGCTCTCGAGGTCCGCTTTCGAGATAGTGTTCCAGCTGTCCTGTTGTGGACTCCGGTACCGGAGGTCGCCGTTGACGGCAGCGACGACTTCGCTCGTCGGTGAGAACGTCAGCACCGTTGGGTCGTTCTGGTCCCAGGTGTTGCGGCTGTCGTCGATGAGTTCCTCGAGTGTTGGTGGGCTGTCTGTGGGATCAGTGATTGGGCTGGCGGTGACTGGTTCGGAGCCACACTCTCGCCAGTAGCTGCCGTTCCACTCGCTTTCGATACGCAGCCAGCCGTCGTCATGAGGTTCGAAGGTAACCTGTCGTGGGAGGCCTCCGATCGGGGTCCACCGGATCGTAATGGAGTCGATCATCGGTAGTCCCCCGTGAGTTTGCAATAGGCGCGTTCGAGGTCACCCGGCGTGACTGGTTGTTCGAGGGTGATCGTGACCGTAGCGGGATGGTCGTGGATGAGTTGGTGTAGGTAGTGTGCATACGTCTTGAGGAGTTGGATGGCGTCCTCGGTTAGGTGGTAGCTGCTCGCGGCCGGCTGTTCGGTGAGAAAGTTGGCAGCTGTGAGACTCCGGAGGTCGGCGTGGAGTTGGCTGTACTCGAGGTCGGGATGCCAGCGTTCCAGTCGCGGTTTTAGTTTTGTTGCGGTGATGGGGTCGGCCGTTCGTTCGAGGCATGCGATCGCGATGAGGAGGTCGCGGCTGGTGGCCTTGAGTGTGGTCCATCTGGGTGCATTCTTGGGTGATTCGTCTGGTCGACCGGGACCTTGAAGGTCTCTTGTATCGTTTGCGTACATGCTTCCGTGGGGCGATTTGCGGAGGCACTTCGCGGATCCGGTGTTGCACCACCGATCCGCTACTTCTGAACTCATACAAGCTCAGATGTGCTTCCCAATGGGAATATTAGACTATTCGTACTTATATCTTCCCAATGGGAATTTTGTTACGGAGAGTGACCAGAAGTAACCGGTAGGGTTATGAGACGTAGCTATAGTACCTCGAAACAGCATATGCGAGAACCGGCTGAGTGGATGAACCCTTCAACTGATGACGCGATTCTTGAGTCTCTTCGCGATAACGGCAATCAACAGCCGGTTCACGTAGCCAACAAGATTGGTCGGCACAGAAAATATGTTGGTGAACGGTTGCGAGAATTGGCGAAATACGGCTTAGTAGAGAATCTGGGACAGGGTCTCTATCGGATAACCGATACTGGCGAAGGCTATCTTGAGGGCGAATTCGACGCAAGTGAACTGGAGTGCAACGAGGCGTAAAAGGCATGCTTGAGGGCTCACAAACAGGTGTTTAAGTTCTTAGTTACGTTTCGATAGCGTTTTAGGATTCTTTCGGGAAGCAGGTTCGTCGGGTAGACTGTACTATCCATGAATGCTCCCATCTTGGGAGACCACCTCTTGTGGACAGATCTAGTATTCCAAATCGTTCGCTTTCACGCACTTGCCGCTGGATTCGCCCCGTATTGACCGCGATTTGTTCTGGGCGTGTGTGGTGTACTCGACACCTCGACGAGTGGATATCCATAGTACCGCTGAACTGCTTGAGAGCATCAACGAGAAGCCTGGCTGCTACAAAACCAGTGGTAGTAGGATCACATGTATCGAAGAATCAGACGACTAGTACTATTCCGTCGATTTCAACCAAATTGTGTTGAGGAAAATAGTCCAGAAAGTGCCACCGGACTACTTATCAATCTGCTTGTCAGCCGGAGACCAACGGATATAACACCTGCTGCATGTATCGAACATACAATGACTGACGGGGAGACGATAAGTCGACGTGAGCAATTGCGCGCACTCGTTCGTGTTGCGCAATATCGCCCCAAGCTCGTAGTTGCAATTATCTTTGGTGGTGTCTTTGCTGCGTTGCTAGAAGGTGTCGGATTAGGTTTTATCATGCCCATCGTGGAGATCGTTCAGTCTCCTGGTGATCCTGCTGCGGAAGCCGATGGAGTCATGGAGTTGTTCGTGATGGCCTACGACTTCCTCGGAATTCCATTCACGCTCGGTCTCGTGGTAACCGGTGTGAGTGTCGTGTTGGCTGTCCGGTGGACGGTGACGTTCTTCGTCCGCTGGATGCGAGAGGCCTTGGTGATCGACTATACGCGCGAGATTCAGAAGCAGGCGTTCGACAACGCACTCGACGCACGGATTGAATATTTCGACCGGGAAGGATCCGACGATATCCTGAACGCGATCGTGACGCAGGCGGAGTACGCTGGTCGAACGGTCAAGTACGTCGTAGACTTGATTGAACAATCACTTCTAGCTCTGATGTATCTACTTGTTGCGCTCGTTCTCGCACCATTTCTAACGTTGTTTGCACTCGTATTCCTCGGCGGGTTTTCGGTGCTATTCCGTCGCGTCCTTGAGCCGGGTTACGAACTCGGAGATCAAGTTGCGGAGGCAAACGAGCGTCTACAGGAAGCCGCACAGGCCGGAACACAAGGGATTCGCGACACTAAGCTCTTTGACTTGAAATCGGAATTGTACAATGACTTCCTCAGTTCGGTAAACAACTTCGCCCAGTCAAGTATCAAGCTCCGGCGGAATGAACAGGGGATTAACAGTTTCTACAACCTGTTAACTGCGGTGTCGGTCTTTGTGTTGATTTACCTCGCAATCACCTTTGCGGACATGTCACTCAGCGCGCTCGGTATCTTCCTTTTTGCGATGTTCCGTCTTGGGCCGAAGGCAAGCCAGGTGAACAAGTTGGCTTACAGGGTAGAGAATAATCTACCACATCTCGTTCGCACGCAGCAGTTCATTGAGGAACTCGAAGCAAGCCGAGAACCCAGCACTGCGAACGAACCGGTGCCAACGGAAATCGAACATATCAATATTGACAATATTCACTTCTCGTACCAGGGACAAGACGAAGAGGCCCTCTCAGGCGTTTCACTCGAGTTCGAGAAAGGCGAATTCATCGGCTTCGTCGGCCAGTCGGGTGCCGGGAAATCGACGGTTGTCTCACTGCTGGCGCGGATGTACGAACCGGACTCGGGAGAGATACGGGCGAACAGTCGATCGATCCACGAGATGGACGTTGACGAATGGCGGTCGAAGATCGCGGTCGTGCGTCAGAACCCTTTCATTTTCAACGACACGCTACGGTACAACCTGACAATCGGTAATCGGGACGTAAGCGATGCGGAGATCGATCGGGTCTGTGAAATGGCGAAGTTGGACGAATTCCTTAAGGAACTACCCGACGGTTACGAGACGCAACTCGGTGACAACGGAGTTCGGTTGTCCGGTGGACAAAAACAGCGAGTGGCACTGGGGCGGGCACTGTTGAAGAACGCGGAAGTACTGGTGCTTGACGAGGCAACAAGCGACCTTGACTCGAATCTAGAACAGCAGGTGCAAGAGTCTATCGAGAGTATGGATCAAGAGTACGCAATGGTTGGGATTGCACACCGGCTGTCCACAGTGAAAAATGCCGACCAAATCTACACTGTAGAGTCCGGCGAGATTATTGAAACTGGCACACATGAAGAGCTAATCGACAATAATGGACAGTACGCCGAGTTATATTCTATTCAGTCAAGCGGTAGATGATGATATTGACTTTCTAAACCTAGCCGATCATTCCGCAACAATGAATATAAAGTACCAGGTCTGCACCACCTCGGCAGATTTCGGCCATCTAACGCTTGATTCCAGGATCTCGATTATAATAGTATCGTTGGTATTCGATCAACCACTGGATTCCCGCATGGAGGTTTCAGCACTCGTTCGCTGAGTAAGGTTTGATCTCTATATCATGGTTGTCACAGAACACCACTCTGATAGGTTCGGCGGTGTATACCCAAGCGACCGAGGGAACTCTTCGAGGACTAGTTGGATGAGCGATCGAAGATCTTTGCCCAGCACTTCCGCGGAAACAGCTCTTGAAACACTCCTAGCAAGGCACCACTAACCACCAGCGTCAGCAGAGCCGCTATTACGGGTTGCTCTACGATTAGTGAATCGTACGTCTTGAACTTTTCTAGTCCGTACAGCGATCTCAACTCCTGGAACAGCAACTCCACATTTCACCGCAACCCATACAACGCAGTTACCTGCTTGGGGTGAACTCACTGGCTCAAGTAAATTGCTGAGGTTCGTGACGTGCTTGGCCTATAATAACAAGTACAAATAGTCACACACTAATCGCACAGTCGTCGTGCGATCAGGTACGCATTGACTTACAGTGGCTACTATAGATTGGGGCGAGCTGCCGGACTACAGTACGATCTACAAGTCGTTCAACCACAAAAACAGTCTGAGGACGACAGCGACAGAGGTGGGCAGTTGACGACAATATTCGGACTGGCGGTAGTAGCACGGTTGGGTTCTTCAACACCCCGCACCCGCACAGCGATGGGACAATTCCCAGCGACTCTACACAATGAGTGAACCGACAATCATTCAGTCGCTGGTATGTCTATTTTCGCCATATAGTGAAGTTTTTAACCCAAGTTCTATGTTGTCACCTCATGGGTTACAGCCAGGTTTGTTATGCCGCTAGGTCCATTTGGTACACAGTTTTTCGGTCTCATATACGTACAGCAACTAAATTACGATACGGGACAAAATATAGTTCTCCTCTCTATCCCTTTAAGGTAATAAATGTGGATCCAAAATCGATAACAAAAAGACCTAAAATAAAACCAAAAGTAAACAGATTAGTTAGAACAGGTGTTGTGGGTGGTGATTGGGACCAAGAGACAATTCCCTTAGAAAACACAGGTTATTTTTATGAATCGATGATGCGTCGGTACAAAGAGGGTGTGAAGTGGGAAAATACAAAATACTATGAGGATTCGGTAGAAAGAATTAAACAAGGGGAAAGCAGAAGGGATGTTAATTCAGTGCTTGAGTTTAAAAATAGCTTAGAAAATCTTGATGACATATTTGATGACATAAAAATCAATGGATATAAATCACAATTAGAATTGGATTCGATAAGAGATAATATGTCCCCCTTCTTCTCAGAAAAAGAACTAAAGTACCCTCCAGAATTTAGAGAAGTTACTGTTGACATATCCAGAGAAGGTGAATTACTCTGGAATGACGGACAACACCGTTTATATATAGCAAAAATTTTAGATTTGGACCAAATACCTATCAGAATAAGAGTACGCCATGAGAAATGGCAACATGTCCGAGATCAGGCATTCAAAAAGAACTCACTTCCTAATCAAGTTCCAAAAAACCACCCTGATATAATATAACTAAGTTTCACCATAATGTTGTATTTATTGAGGGGGGCTATTGTTTTACTCTCACAGACACTGTCTAGTTTAGCACCTTCGCTAGCGTCTGTCTGTTGAGTGACTGGTGCGGTCGTTGTGTATTATAGTAGTGTACGAACTGTTCAAGCCATTCTCTGACGCTCGCCCGACTGCCCACCAAGAATTGTGAAAGCGGTCAACTCTCATCTTCAATGTGCAAAACCTCTTTTCGATTAGGTTTCGCTCAACGTAATCGAGCTGACCGCTCAATCCTAATCGGGAGGGGTCAGTCAGATATCCATAGCCGTCAGCGAGAAACACGGTATTGGATAGATCGTGTTTCTCGGTCAATCGGTGCAGAAACGCAGCAGCTGGATCGGTGCCGCGACGTCCGAACACTGCAACGTCGAGAATGAGTTTTGAGTCTAGGTCTATTGCAGCGTATACCCAAGACCAGCCGCCGTTAATCTTGATAACGGTTTCATCAATTGCGACCCGCGACGGCGAAGCCGTTGGCGGGTCTGGTACGCTGTCAGCCAGCCGATGTACCCAATGCCAGATCGCTTGTGTCTCTCGAAGCGAACACCCAGTCGCATGGAACCGGACGGCGACGCTCCCAAACTTCATCAAATTCCGCCGCGTATGACTCGCTAAGCAGGTCTGCGAGCTGCGTGACCAAACCAACTCTACGACCTGCTCGCTTCTCAAACCATGCTAACTAGACGGTGCCCTCTCACAGAAAATAACACATATTCAGACTCAAGTATATAATATACTGCATAGACGATAGTGTGGTGTGATATGAGTACCAAGTTCGAGATTAGCAGGCACACTTATAAGCACCAACTTTGAGAACCATAAAACTCATTAAATTTGATTGCGTAGTACATGCTGAGCAAGCCTGCAAGCGGCATAGCCAAACTAGTTCTACAACCTGATCTCTTCCTAAACCTCGCTAACCACACAGTACTGTCATATTATAATTCATTTTCAACAATATTTATATACTCATTTATATTGTTTGTGATGTCGAAGTTCTCTTCTACAAGTTCCCGACCATTCTTTCCTAGGTCATCACATCGTTTGGGAGACTCCCAAGCTTCAATGCAACATTTTGATAAGTCTCTGGCACTTCCTGGTTCAATTAGCCAACCAGTTTCATTATGCTTTACCGCCTCTGGTATTCCAGATAGATTACTCCCGATTACAGGTGTCGCAGATGCAAATGATTCGAGGATAACATTAGGTATACCATCAATATCGCCATTCTCTGCGACAACACTCGGTGCAACAAAGGCTTGTGCATTGCTAAGATATTTTTTAACTTGATCATGCTCAATTCTTCCAACAAAATACACTTTTTCTAACCCTTGATCATCTGCTAACCTTTCTACATTTTCTCTTAGAGGTCCATCTCCAAACAAAATTGTCGGTATCTCATAACCTTTTTCTTCCCTTACTCTTGCCAACGATCTCACCAAATCCCCGAACCCCTTCTTTTCAACAAATCTGCCCCCAGCTACAAAATATGTCTGTTCTGACCTTTCTCTAGTGTTTTTGTATCCTTCTGGTTGAACACCATGATAATTAAGGTAGATTGGGGTGTTATCATCAGCTCTTTCGTTCAGTTTATCAACATTATATTTCGTACATGATATAACATATTCGGACTCGTGTATTTTCCCCTTTAAAAACTTTGGGTTAGTATTATCGCTATGAAGGTCCCAAGCGTGGCCTGTGAAACTATATGAAATATCATCAATGATTTTTGATATCATATACGCAACAGTAGTGGGTACAGTAGCCCAATGTGCATGAATATGACTGATCTCTGAGTCATGTATTAAGGCAGAGTAATGAAGTACTTTTGGGAATATTACAATTATTTTAACTGCTTCAATTGGGGTTCGCCGTAGTTGCCAGAGGACCTGAATTAAGACAATTATTGGGGATAGTCGAAATAAAATAACACTTTTCATGATTGACTTAATTATTGGTGTTGACAATAAACTACTATATATACAGTTATCCAACCATTCCGCATCGTCTATATTGATCTCTGATTCGACCTCCTTTGGCGTTTTAAGAGAATAAATATGAAGGTCGTATCCCTCTTCAGATAGCTGAGAAACTTCTCTCTGAATAAATGTTTCTGAGAACGAAGGGAATTGGGAAACGAGGTATGCGAGTTTTTTTGACATTGGGTTCCCTCAGCTTATGACTCTTATAGACCTATAACTTATATTTGCCGTATGTGTTTTCTCAGTGCTGTATAGGGTAGTGGTGGGAAGTACGATATTGGGTGGCCTCGTGAAGAGAGCACGAAACAGCCGAGGGGGAAGGAATTCGACGCGCTGGTACCACCCCTATTGATACACTTGACTCGTAGAACAGTCCGGCCATGTTTACATCAACTGGTTTTACGCTGCTTGCACCAGTACCGCTTGATAGAGACTGTTACGTCTTCGAAGCCGTCCTCAGTGATGAGGATGTCGAACCGGAGAGAGCGGGCGTCGTGCTTGTAGTAGTCGGCCTTTCCACAGTGGGGACAGGGACGCGGCTTGGCCAGACGCGTCCCTTTGTGGCTCCGTACCCGTCGTGAAGAAGCTGTCTTTACGGCAAACCGATCCTTGACCTCACTCTCTATCATGCCACGAAAATATATTCAACCACGTCAGAAGATTATCCCACACCCACTACGGTATTCATGACAAGATCTACCCTACCAAGAAAGGGGCGAGAAGGCCTTACATGAGACGTATGTGTTTAGCTCGAGCTGATTTCGCCACCGTCTCATAGGAAGCGCACAAGGCGGGTTATATGAACTAGCAGCAGAGGTTCGTGATGATCTTCGGGGATGGGTTCCGTCGTGGATCGCATCCTGTTGCCCCGCTGTCTGTACTGGAAGGTAGGATCTGTGAACGGAGGGGGTCTCAACAAGGGCGAGTTGCTCTCCCGATTTTGCAACTTGAACAACGAATCGAAGAGGTTGAGCAAGAGCACTTCGACGAGTCGGTGGACGTATAGTGCCTAGCGTAACTTCTGATGGTATCCACCAAGGTAATCGTCAATCTACGAGGCTGCAAAACTCAATCGAGTCGTGAGTTCTCGAAGATTTTGGTGAGGAGAGCGCGGTATTTTGCCACGCTCTCCATAATCAACGGTGACGCTTCCCATTTGAGGTTCTCTCAGAAATTCGGTACGGTTCCACCGTCGGTACAGATGTATTCGTCAACAACCCATCCTTCTTCGTTGTCGCCGTCTCGTTTGTTGTACGGCTCATCAGACTCCCCGACGAACGCGTCGGTAATGGATTAGCTAAGTTCTGGGAATAGCCCTCCTCCATCTGTCGACAGCTGGTGCCTGTAGTGGTACTACCTCGGACAGTTGTTCCCAATACCTTTCTCGATCGTTAGCGACGCGTTCGTCGAGCATCTCCTCGGCGTTCTCTGCCCGTGATGGGCACTTCGTCCGGGGAATTGCGTAGGAGAGACCGAGTTCATCAAGGAAGGTGGTGAGGTAGACCGGATGAAACTCTACGTCGAATTCATTGTTGATGAGATACTGTATTTCCTGTTTCTTCCACGGTTGGCCCTCACGGAGGGGTTTCAGGAGACGTTTTCGTTGGCCTGCGCCGAGCTTCGGGTGCCTGCCGTCCCCGAAGTCCAGCATCAACAGTCCGAGACCACCTTTGTTCCACTGACGAGCCCAGTCTGTTCCTGTTGCGGAGGACCTGCCGATGTCTTCGAAAGCGTCCTCCAAGGTCATGCCCTTGTCGAACCGCTTGATAAAAATCATCCTCTCGGTGAGCTTGTCGTCAGTAGACTCCGTAAGGAGCCAATCGAGATCACCCTCACTGAGTAACGGATGGCCTCCAGATATATCCAGACATAGACTCCAGCTTCATAACTCCCCTTAGTGTAGCTTCAAGTCTGAATATGTAGATCCTCTTCAATCTCAATTGGGTAGAGCTGGCGTAGCTTGATCCGGGCGTCGTCAGTAGTAAATTGCCAGTCGATAGGACGATTGGTCGTGTTTCGACGCCTTTGCCACGCAGCGACCTCCGCTCGGAGGGTCGCTGTGTGATAGATCCGGCGATCAAGACACTGTTGTTTGAGGACACCTATCTCGATTTCGTCCATATTCAGCCAGCTTCCTCTCTTGGGAGTGCAGTGAAACTCGAACCGATCAAGATACGCCTGAGCATAATCTGGTGGAAAGAACTGGTAGAAGGCAGCAGGCTTGTGGGTGTTGAGTTGATCCATCACAACCCGGATGCAGTCCGCATCCGGGTAGTGAATATCTGCGAGCTCGACCATTCGGTCGATCCATTCTGTTGTCCGCCTCTTCTCGGTAATTTCGACGTTTACCCAGCCAGTCAACGGTTCTGTCGAGAGGTGTATTCGCTGTTTCCCGTTGCGTTTGTAGCGGTGATCGGAACGGGCGACCGCTCCCGGCCCGACCGGGAGCGGGTCGCGTTCGTGTCCTCGTAGAGCCTTGCTAGATTCGTCAAATCAGATGACTGGACGCTTCTCGTCGTACGGTTCGTGGTAGAGGTTGAGAACATCTTCCATGCAGTAGACGAAGTCAGCGTCCTGTTCTGGAGGTATCTCCCAGTAGCTGGAGAGATGCGGTTTCAGGGCGTTTTTTAGCCGCTGTCGGACGGCCTCATGAGAGATCGACTCGAAGTCGATCTCGTCGAGGGTAACGAGTTCGTCGGCAAGGAGGTGGAGTGTCCATCGAGAGTGTCCTTCTGGCGGTTCGCTGCAGGCGAGTTTGATGAGGTGGGCTTCGGCGTTTCCGTCAAGCTTGCGTTCGTACTCACGGTCGGGTTTGCGGCGATGAATCGCCGCAATCCCTCGTTCAGTGTAGTCTTTGCGTGTGTTGTGGACGGTTTGGGGATGACAGCCGACGTGCTCACTGATTGTCGCATCAGTGAGCCCGTCGTCAGCTTTCAGTAGGATACGTGCGCGTGTGTTGTCTTGGGCTCTCCGTTCCCCGGTAGAGGTGAACCATTCGAGCGTCCTTGCGGTCTTCATCGCTGAACTCAACAATGTATTTCTTCCCTCCCATTCAGTAAGAGACGCGCTCAGAGAAGATACGTTAGACGTTCACTGTTGAAGCTACACTTAGCCACTATATTTGCGCCCGAGGCCGCATCCACGTATGAGTGCAGGTACTTGCGACTCGTCGTCACTATCACCAACTACGAACACGAGAGCAATTCGGGAAGTACGATCATCACACTATAAGAACGATTCTATGACACCCTCTATTTATTTTTTTGAGCGTTTGCCTGAACAGTGGCCGTAAGGAAGCCTAGATATGTCCAGAATAGAATCTGGGTGAAGGGTGATGCGAATGCAGACATCGTTAGGTTTGCCAATAATATTGATAAAGTTATTACTATGACAATATCCGAATAAACATTCTGCTGGTTGAAGTGTATACGCAAACTCCATAGTATAATTGACAAATACATCAATACTATCACAATTGGACCAATGAATCCCGCTTGAATTAATATCGAGAGGTAATAATTATCAGTGGGTGTGCCAGTGACATCACGGAAAACTAGAGTGGGTGAATGCGTCTGGTATGCATCAATAGCTGCATTCCAATTTTCGAATCTCGCTACTAACGTGCTTACCTCACTTATATCTCCCCTGAGTAATAAATACATCTCAGAAAAACGACCTCCAGAAATATACTCGCTGGATAGAAACACGATACCAAGGATTGGAATAGCAACTATTGTTGTGAACTTGAACAATGACTGTAGTCTCCCAAATAAAAATATAAAATATACTATTAATGGAATTAAAAAAGCAATTAAGGCGGTTCTTGAACCAGAAAGAACCACTCCTAAAAGAGATACAAGAGTTAGATATAGGAAGGGACATTTCCGACCTTGTATATAAAGAGAAGAGAATATAAGCCCAAAGAAAGACATTAAGATACCATACCTATTTGGATTTCGAAAAAAACCTATTGACCGCGTGTTGTAGTCTGTACGATCTGTATGAGCTTCAAGCAGAGTATGATGTGGGAGACTCGATATCATTTCATAATGTTCTATATATTGTAATAGTCCATATCCTGTTTGAGAAACTGCAGCAATACCGAGGGAGAGAATAATATGTTCATGCTCTAACCCTTCATAGACATACAGATAAACTACTATTGGCAGAAAGAGAAACCACTGGAAGTATCGTATACTTGGTGTTACTCTAGAAAATCCATATCCGTGAAAAACAACTCCAATAAAGGGGAGTGAAATGACTATTAATAAATACAACATCAACATCAACAAGAGGGAATCATCCTTTGGCAAGAAAATGTTCTTATTATTCTTTAAGATTGATAAAATTAATATTAACACAAATAAAAAGAACAAAACATCAAATAGACTAACAAAATCATTTTGTCCAGTCATATCAATCGAAAGCCAATCTCTTAATGTTAGTGTTCCCGTGATTATTATTATAAAGGATGTGCTGGGTCTGTAGATACAAAGAAAGACCCAAATCAGAATGGATGCAGGGAATATAATATATAGCGTTATCAAATCAATCATGACTCCAATAATAGTTGCTCATACTCATCAACTTTACTTTCTATCGAAAAATCCATGCCACGATCCTGAAGATGATTTTTATCAATTGGTGAAAATAAACTTTCTTGGATCGCTTTCGCTAATGCCTCACTGTCACCAACTGGTACTAGTTTACCATACTTTCCCTTCTGGAGTATTTCATTAGGTCCTCCTGGACAGTTTGTAGAAACAATAGCAGTCTCACAAACCAAAGCCTCAACTAACACATTACCAAAGCCTTCCCATTTAGACGACAACACAAAAACATCAGATCTACTTATGTACTTGTATGGGTTGTCTACAAACCCAGGGAAAGAAACTTGTTCCTCAATTCCAAGTTGATTAGTTAGTTGTTCGAGCTCATCTCGTTTCTCGCCCTCACCTAAAATCACTAGTTCCACATCTAATGATTGCTGTAAATAATAAAACGATTCTATTAATGTTGAGAAGTCTTTTTCCTCCGCTAATCTCCCAGCAGATGAAATAACAAATTCACTGTTAAAATCTGGAACTCCAGCAGATTCCTCTTTCATTTCCAGTATATTTTTCACATTAACTGGATTGTGTATGATACTAATTTTATCATCGTTGATGGAGTAATTACTAGAAAGGTCCTCATTGCCCATATTTGACATCACTATTATCTCATCTGAGTAGGGGTAAAATATCCGCATCAGTTTGTGTATTACCTGTTCTTTTTTGCTATCTAATGTGTTTTTTGACGGGATGTCAGATTGACGAATCAACAATTGGGAAGGCGTTCTGGAAATAATTTTCGACCAAATAGCAACAAGGTTTGCGTGATTTAGAGTAGCTAAGAGTGCGTCAGGTGATTCATCTCTTAGATAAATAACAAGTTTTGGAAGGGAATAAAGTGTGCGACTACATCCAAAATCAATTATGTTAATGCAATCAGGTATGTTCTGCATATAGGGGCCGGTTGCATTTACCAAGACTAGATCTACATCATGACCCCTGTTACTCAGTTCCTTTGCTATATTCAGTATTATTTTTTCTGCACCTCCTCCAGACATATTAGCTGTGAATAGTGAGATATGGGCCATATTAACTAGATTTTATAGACACTTGATTTTTCAGGAGACTCCTCAATAACGTTTCGGGTGTCAAAAACAAGTGATGCACATTCGACAACCATCTTATAATCAACTACTGTATGGTCGGTCACAATTATAACGCAATCCTGCTTACGTAATAAATCCTCTGTGAACTGTCTAGATTCATATTCCCATTTAGATGTCTTAATTTCAGGAACATGAGGATCATGGTACTGGACGTTCGCATCTTTTGATTGAAGTAATTCGATAATGTCAAGAGCAGGAGATTCGCGTGTATCAGATACATCTGGCTTATAAGCTGCTCCAAGAACAAGAACGTTTGCTTCAAGAACAGGTATTCCCCTTTCATTAAGTAAGGAGGAGACTCTAGACACAACGTGCTCGGGCATTTTCCGGTTGATCCGGTCTGCTAGATCAATAAACCGTGTTTCGAGTCCTTTTTGTTTGGCCTTCCAAGAAAGATGCTTTGGGTCAACAGGAATACAATGGCCTCCAAGGCCCGGCCCAGGATAAAAAGGCATATAGCCAAACGGTTTTGTTGATGCTGCGTCAATAACGTTCCAGATATCAACGCCTATTCGATTGGCTGCAAGTGATAGTTCATTTATGAGACCGATATTAACGCCACGGAAAGTATTTTCTAATAATTTCACAAACTCTGCTTCAGTACTATCGTTGACTCTAATAATTTCGTCAAATACGGGTTCATATAGAGCAATAGCGTGATCCGCACAGGATTCAGTAACACCACCAACAACTTTTGGAATGTCTCTCATTGTGTATTGTTCGTTTGCTGGATCTAACCTTTCCGGGGAGAAAGCCACATAAATGTCTTCACCTACCGTCCAGTCATTCTTAGAGAGGTGTTCTGCAACAACTTCTTCTGTTGCACCAGGATAAACAGTACTTTCAAGAATAACAACAGAGTCTTTTTCTAATACTGAAGCTAACCGTTTGCTTGCATCAACTACGAACGAGACATCTGGTTGACCTGACTTCCGCAGTGGTGTCGGTACACAGATTGATACTCCATTCACCTCAGCAAGTTCGTTATAGTTGGTTGTTGGAAAAAGCCCTTTCTTCAATCCATTACAAATTTCTTCATCTGTTACATCTTGAATATATGATTCACCATTGCGTAATGCCTTTATTCGTTCTTTATCCACATCAACTCCCGTAACTTCATACCCACTTTTAACCAATGAAAGAGCAAGCGGCAGGCCGACATATCCGAGTCCTACAACACCGATCTTCCTGAAATCTGATTCCTGTCTATGCATATTTGATCCTAATCATCCATCTACTTTAGACATGCGCCATCATTCCTACTAGTTGTTTTCTTTTGATTGCCACTCAATGACTGGTGTTTTGTCAGGAAAATCAATGAGACATATGCAATTTATATATGGGAACTTTGCGGTTGGCTCTTTCATTTTCATCACCAATAGCTTACGAAACGAATTCTTCAAGTCCAGCGCATTTTATTCTGAGTGATTAACTCTGTGCTTCTTCGCCTCATTTCTGCAGATACGGGTTCAGAAGATACAAGCTAGCTATCCACGGTTCGGAAGGATCTAACACCCACCTAAGCGTGGACCAACTAGTTGATCGTTGACGCATACTCGTTTCGGAACTCAATCAAACCAAGGACGTACTATACTCATAAACAGAGCTACTGATAGATTCCTAGCGGTGAGATCTGACTAGATTGCTGATCGAAAGGTCCTCGACCGTGGCGAAATACTGATTGTCGAGTGTGAGCTTGAATCGTCGTCAGTACTCTTCAGTGGGTTCTCGCACACATGTGAGTATACGCGCAAACGGGCATCCTAGCTTGGTATCAATTTTGTGTTCTTACCGGTTGGATCACCAAATCTCAACTCAATTGAATCGGTCTGAAAGAGTCTGAAGTGGAAACCTCGCCGTTGATCGTCGAGAGCGTGGCAGAATACCGCGCTCTCGTTAGTACTGCCTTCGATAAATTGACTGACCGTGTGGGTTTCGCTGGAAAATGGACTAAGCAATTCCTTGACTTTCAAAAGTTATCTTGAGTATTAGTTTCAGGAGTTCGGAACGACAGATTGTGTGCATGAGACGCGGGACTAACTCGGGTTGACCGATGAGTACGAAAGGATGTCACAGAAGACATTCGAGTTCGAGCCGGCTATCAGACGGCTCGAACGCCAGGCCGCCGAATCGATCCATGAAGACACGGACCTCCTGACGGTGGTCCGTGCATTTGACTTCAACGAGGTCTCAGTCTACAAAGCTAACGAACCCGAGTGGACCGCTCGCTACGACTATGAACCGATGGTGCGAGCGTTCTACTGCAAGAAACTCGCTGGCTTGACGACCAAGGAACTTCATGAGTACCTCGCCGAAGCCGAGCGTGCCCGCACGCTCGGCTTCGATCCCGACCACTTCGCTCCAGACAAGGCTGCACCGGGTCGGACCACGCTTGGTCGTGCGTGGCGCACCCGGTTTTCCGACCAACTCAAGACGTTCGTCCAAACGTCTGCTGAGCGTATCCTTGGGGTTGCCCACGAGATGGGCAACCCACTCGGGATGCGTGCGCTCGAACCTGAGGACAAGAGTGACCTCTCTAACCGCTCGGAACAGCGCTACGTCACAGGAAAAGCAAAGGACGTCACAGAGGCCCTCTGTCAGATCGTGTTTCCGGCAATTGACCTTGATCGACCGGCCGACGGAACGCGGTATGACGATACCGCGTTCCTCGATCTCCAGAGCTACCTCGGGTTGACTGGGACTGCTGCCAACCAAGGGAGCCGCATCTTTGACGAGGAAACAACTCGTGAGAACGGTGGTCCTGACAGCGACACGCACCTCCACTACATCAAGCAACTCGAGGCGATCTCCATCGCCTCGATGGTCAACGGGGCGATTGGGACGATGATGTGGGCTGCTGAGCGGTACTACTCGATCGATCGCCACGTTGATGTGGCGATCGATATCACCTATATCGCCTACTACGGTGATCGTGACGAGTTCCAGATGAGTACAGGTGCGCCACCAAGCAAATCCTACTCGTGGTGTTACAAAATGGCGACCGTGTCGATCGTCGGGGACGTGATGCGGCGGTACGCCCGTAGGTGGGGTATAGAGAACAGCTATCAGTCGATCAAGGATTTTCTCGCGTGGACGACCTCTCGGAACACTGCCGTGCGAGTGTTCTATTTCGGGTTTGCGGTGATCCTCTACGATATGTGGCTGCTCGTTGACCTGCTGGTGCAGGTCAGCCTCGACATTGACCAGCGGTTGAAGCCACGCGTGCCTGCGCGGACGTTTACTGAATATTGTCCGCAAGGAGGTACCCGTGACATAGGCGTTCCGCGGCGGCGGAACGCCGACTCATGAGAGATATCTCCGCTCAGCTACTCTATTTTCTGATAGAGTCTGATAGGAATGAATGCTGGATATCTTCGAGTGGTGAGTTGAACCGGCATCACCAATTTTCTTCTCAGTTGCCGCTGTAGTTAACCGATGCACAGCGCTCGCTGATGCACATTCCGAACACCTGACTATGCTCGCGCAACGAATCTCATCCATCGAGAGCGGAAACTCGACGTCGTCGCCCTGTTTACACGCTTTCACTCGACTTCGCTGCCGGACCTGACCGAACCATTCAGGTGTTTCTCGAACGCTAAGTCGAGATGGCTGACTGTGACGAACTCTCGTATGCAAAGTTTCACGGGTGGTTCAAACCGGGGTTTGTCGCACTCCGTCGAGAGATTCTCGATGACGACCATGCCGGGGCGAAACTCCATCTCACCGAATCGCTCTCGACTGGACTTCCAACGCGATTCCAGACAACCGACGCGAGCACCCATGAACGGAGCCAGCTACCCACCGAAGAGTGGGTAGCTGGCACCCTCATCCTGTTTGACCTCGGATACTACGATTTCTGGCTGATCGACGGCATTGACTCCAATGATGGGTGTTTGTTTCTCGCGTCAAAGAAAACACGAACTTCGAAATCGTCGAAGAACTCCGTACGTGGTGCGGGAACAGCTTTCCGCTAGAAGGCCAACCGCTGCAGGCCGTTCTCGACGATCTGCAGCGACAGGAAATCGACGTACAGATCACGCTCTCGTTCGACCGTAAACGAGGGTTGGGCGCCAGCACGACCCGAACCTTCCGATTGGTCGGGGTTCGCAACGACGACAGCGACGAGTCCCATCTGTACCTGATGAATCTGGACAGTGACAACTACCGCGCGCCCGATAGAGCTGTGCGATATCGGGTGCGCTGGGAGATCGAACTGCTGTTCAAAGAATTCAAATCACGGTTCGGCTTGGATGTGATCAACACCACTGATGCCTACATCATCGAGGCGCTGCTCATCATGGCAGCACTCTTGTTACTGATGTGCCGGGTTACCGTCGACGAACTCCAGAAACTGGACGCAAAAAAGCGAGACTGCGCCGACGATGTTCACACACTGTCGAACGGCACGCGCATCTGATCCAGCTGTACCTGTTGAATATCAATGCAAGCGAGGATCGATGCAAAGACGATACAGACGGGTGATAAGTAAGGTGATAGTCACCCTTATCCGGCACTAACCGCCGACAGCTGCTACTCGAAAGATTAGGTTATAAGATGAAATTTGACTCCACGAGCAGTTTGGTTTGAGATCTGATCAGGAGCATGGGGAAGAAACCGAAACCAGGGGTTCTGTGACCCCGTGCCCAATTGGGTCACGCTGTGAGCAAGTAGGGAGTGAATAAGACCGACTCTTCACCATATATAATCAAAATTAATTATGTAAGCAAACCTCATTTTCTAAATAAGAAGTTTTTTGTATTCTCGTAGGAATTCCGGGTACGATGACTGAAAACCCGAACATTTTACTTATAATTCTTGACTCTGCGCGTGCAAAAAACATGAGTTTGTACGGATATAAACGAGAAACCACCCCGTTTCTTGAAGAATTCTCGGAGAAGGCAACAGTCTATACGCAAGCAAGAGCACCCAGTATACACAGTATCGCAAGTCACGTCAGTATATTCACTGGCAGGCACGTAGAAGAACATGACGCAATTCATCATACCGCGGAAATTGATACTGATAAAACAATATGGCGTGAATTGCAGTCATCTTCTGAGTATTCGACAGGACTTTTTACTAATAACAGGATCATTTCATCTGCTTCAAACCTTAGCGATTGTTTTGACTATATTTCCCAACCAAATTACCCAATAAGCGAGCGACTAAAAGAATTTACTCCGCTCTTCGAAGATGCCTATTACCCGGGAGCAGAAAATGGCATATCTGGAATCGGTGGTCATACAAGGAGAAGTCTTCGTGATGATAAGAAATTAAAATCATTGGTAAATTGTGGGGGTGAGCAAATTTTGTCCAGTACTGCAAGAATTGAAAGTTTTATTGATAATCCTGATTCTAAATATAGGGAGATCCATGGAGGTGAATTCACCCAAAATTTTCTTGAGTGGAAGACAAGACAAGAAGGCCCGTGGGCCGCTTGTATAAACCTGATGGATACTCATTCCCCGTACAAACCCCAAAACCAATTTAATCAATGGGGTGAGGACAAAACTTGGACCGTCCAAAATGAGAATAAACCCAAAATATCTGAATTACTCGATGGAACCGGATGGGATCGAATCAAGGCCTTAGAGTCGTTGTATGATGGGGCACTCTTACAGGCAGATTCAATTCTTGTATGTGTTTAGCCCGGGCTGATTTCGGTACTCTCTCGTAGGAAGCGTTCAACAG
>NZ_MASN01000010.1 GCF_001861355.1 Natrialba sp. SSL1 | reverse complement strand
GCATCTTCTCGCGGTCTGTGAACTGGATGAACTGTGGCGTGGATCGTTGCTCGCCATCGTCTGTGGCCACCACGACAGTCATGTCTTTTCGCATCCCGGCGTCGAGTGCCAGCACGCAGTCAACGTCGTCAGTCGTCTCCGCGTGGTCGACTTCGACTGGGAAGGACAGTTCATAGTAGGCATCACCGGTCTTTCGACGAGCGGGCTGAAACTCGGGAGCCGAGAGATCGCCGTGAGCGAGGAGGTCATGAAACGCCTCGTAGCCGTCGCGCTCGTACTCCGTCCACGACCAGTCACCTCGTGTCTCCGGCGACGGCGTGTCTGGCGTCTTGAGCCGGATGGTCAACATCTCACTGTCGGCGTCGTACTGGTAGTTGACGGCTTGGCCGCTGGTTGGGCCGTCGTCCGCAGAGAACGGCAAGACGCCGCTATCGTACTCTGGACAGTCCTGCAGTTCGAAATACGTGGGTGGATACGTGCCGTGGCGGTCGTAGTAGCTGTTGAGTTGGTCGACGAGGATGTCCACGTAGCCCGACGAGAGGTAGTCACCGTCATCCCAGAGTTGTTCTTTGATGCGACGACGGT
>NZ_MASN01000009.1 GCF_001861355.1 Natrialba sp. SSL1 | reverse complement strand
GTATGTGTTTAGCCCGAAGGCTCAACAACCGGTACAGCGTGACGCCTTGAGATCATCTCATTGCTGCTGACGACTCGGCGAAGTTCTTCGTAGGGATTGCGTCCCTGCTGGCGCCACGTCGCCAGCAGGGACAAGACCGTCTCGTGAACGAACATGCCTCGATCGTTCCGGAGTGTCCCGATGATTTTCCGGAGAACAACTGGTTCACGAAGCGCGTTCTCAGCTGCGTTGTTCGTCGGGGAGACCGCTGGCTCACCGACGAAGGTGAGCCAGTGGTCAATCCCTCCTTCGATTTTCCCGAGTAGTGTTGCCACTGGTTCGTCGGTTACTGACCGCTCAACGAGCGATCTAAGCCCGTTCTGGCACGACCGATGCATTTGTGCTCTCTCACGAACGCTCGGGTCGGTCTCCAGCCACGACTGGAGACCGACGAACATCTGCTTGAGATACCGGTAAACCGGCTCTGCCTCCTCGTGGTCACTAGCAACGTCTTCGGCTTCCCGGAGAAGATGTGCCCAGCACCGCTGAAGGTTACTGCTGAACGCTGGATACGCCGTCCACCCATCGCAGATGACCGTTCCCGCGAAGTCCTCTCCGAGGACTTCTGCGGGAACATCACTTCCGCGACTCTCTCTTACGGCGTAGAGCGTATGCTCGTTCGTCCGAAACGTCCAGATCCACGCTTGCTCACCCTCGCGCTTGATACCGGTTTCGTCAACGTGAACGATCTCGGCTTGCTGAATCTGTCTGCGAATCTGTTCGTATTCGCAGCGACCGGCGCGCGCAGCGCGCTCGGTCGCGTGCCACGCGGACGCGCCCGAGAGTTCTAGTCCATGCAGTTGCTCGAACCGGTCAGCGATTTTCCGGTAGGGAAGGCGGTGATCGTACCGAGAAAGTGCTGCTTGAGAGATAACGTTCACCCCGAACTGCCCCTCATCGGGGCAGTCGGGGTGTGTAGCAACTGTTTCTGTTCCACAAGAGCTGCACTGGTAGTAGTGACGGTTGTACCGGGTGATTTCTGGTGGCTGTGGATCGGGAACCTCCTCGACGAGTCGGGGGCTGACGCCCACCGACTCGTCGAAGTGTTCGCCACACTCGGGACAACAGTCACAGGTGACATCGATCTCTTTGTCGGGATCTGCTGTTGCACGCCACTCAGGGTCGTGACCGTCCTTCCGTCCGGGAGTACCGCCATCGGTTCGAACATTCTCGTCTTCGTCGTCCTGCGAGGTCGGGGACTCGTCAGTCCCCGACCGTCGCTTACTGGGCGGTGTATGCGGATTTTCGTATTTGCGAAGGCGTGTTTCGAGTTCTTCTATCCGCTCGTCCTTCTGATCGATTTTCTTGTCCTTTCGCTTGTTCTCCCGTTCGAGTTCTTCGACTCGTTGCTCAAGTTGGAGAAGCCGAGAAAGGAGCTCTTCTTTGGTGAAATCGTCTGCGTTCACAGACTCCACCAACCAGTAGTGACAGCAGAAGTAACGGGATGGGCTCCGCTGCGGAGCCCATCCCTGAGAATCGTATCCGATGTCTGCTGCCTGTTCATATTGCGTCTGTTGAACGCTTCCTACGAGAGAGTACCGAAATCAGCCCGGGCTAAACACATAC
>NZ_MASN01000008.1 GCF_001861355.1 Natrialba sp. SSL1 | reverse complement strand
AGGGAAACCGACATGGCCGCAGTCTTACGACGAGGGCCGCCGTGTTCAAGCGCGGGGAGTCAAACGGGCACGACCCGAAACTGGATGATCTAGACGTGGGCAAGGTGAAGCGTGCCGAAAGGCACGTGGAGGCCTGTTAGTGTTGGTGTCCTACAATACCCTCACGTGACCTACGTCTAGGGGTGAAAGGCCCATCGAATCCAGAAACAGCTGGTTCCAACCGAAAGATGTCGAAGCATCACCTCTGCCGAGATAGTTCATGGGGTAGAGCGACGGATTGGGGGACCGCACTCCGAGAGGAGTGCGCCCCCCTGTCCAACTCCGAACCTATGAACGTCGTTCGACGCAGGGAGTCCGGTGCACGGGGTAAGCCTGTGTACCGTAAGGGAGACAACCCAGAGCTGGGTTAAGGTCCCAAAGTGTGGATTAAGTGCGATCGAAGGTGGTCTCAAGCCCTAGACAGCCGGGAGGTGAGCTTAGAAGCAGCTACCCTCTAAGAAAAGCGTAACAGCTTACCGGCCGAGGTTTGAGGCGCCCAAAATGATCGGGGCTCAAATCCACCACCGAGACCTAGTCGTGCCCCTCACAGGGCAATCGCGTAGGTTGGCGTTCTGTTCGGGTGGAAGCACGGTCGAGAGATCGTGTGGACCGTTCAGTAACGAAAATCCTGGTCATAGTAGCAGCGTTAGTCGGGTTAGACCCCCGACGGCCGAACGAGTAAGGGTTCCTCAGCAATGCTAATCAGCTGAGGGTTAGCCGGTCCTAAGTCAGCCCGTAAGTCGAAGCTGACAACAGGGAAATAGGTTAATATTCCTATGCCGGTATGCAATTAAAGTTGACGCTTTGGGGCCACCCAGGCCGGGCCTTCGCCCGGTTGAACAGTCGAAGAGCGTGGAAGCCGTAATGGCACGAAGCGATCGAATGGCTGGATAACGTAAGCTGGGTCAACCCAGAGCCCGTGAAAAGACGAGCATACTGTCCGTACCGAGATCCGACACAGGTACTCATGGCGGCGAAAGCCAAGGTCTGTCGGGAGCAACCGACGTTAGGGAATTCGGCAAGTTAGTCCCGTACGTTCGCAATAAGGGATGCCTGCCTCGGAAAGAGGCAGGTCGCAGTGACTCGGGCGCTCCGACTGTCTAGTAACAACATAGGTGACCGCAAATCCGCAAGGACTCGTACGGTCACTGAATCCTGCCCAGTGCGGGTATCTGAACACCCCTTACAAGGGGACGAAGGACCCGTTAACGGCGGGGGTAACTATGACCCTCTTAAGGTAGCGTAGTACCTTGCCGCTTCAGTAGCGGCTTGCATGAATGGATCAACGAGAGCGCCACTGTCCCAACGTTGGGCCCGGTGAACTGTACGTTCCAGTGCGGAGTCTGGAGACCCCCAAGGGGAAGCGAAGACCCTATAGAGCTTTACTGCAGGCTGTCACTGAGACGTGGTCGCCATTGTGCAGCATAGGTAGGAGCCGTTACACAGGTACCCGCGCTAGCGGGCCACCGAGGCAGCATTGAAATACTACCCGATGGTGACTGCGACTCTCACTCCTGGCGGAGGACACTGGTAGCCGGGCAGTTTGACTGGGGCGGTACGCGCCTGAAAAGATATCGGGCGCGCCCCAAGATTTCCTCACCCGCGTCGGAGACGCGGGAAAGAGCGCAAGAGCATACGGAAGTCTGACAGTGTCCGGCACAACGACGGACGCTGACGCGAAAGCGTGGTCTAGCGAACCAATTAGGCTGCTTGATGCGGCCAATTGCTGACAAAAAAGCTACCTTAGGGATAACAGAGTCGTCACCCGCAAGAGCACATATCGACCGGGTGGCTTGCTACCTCGATGTCGGTTCCCTCCATCCTGCCCGTGCAGAAGCGGGCAAGGGTGAGGTTGTTCGCCTATTAAAGGAGGTCGTGAGCTGGGTTTAGACCGTCGTGAGACAGGTCGGCTGCTATCTATTGGGGGTGTTATGGTTCCTGACGGGAACGTTCGTATAGTACGAGAGGAACTACGAATGGGTGCCACTGGTGTACCGGCTGTTCGAAAGAGCACGTGCCGGGCAGCCACGCACCACGGGGTAAGAGCTGAACGCATCTAAGCTCGAAACCCACCTGGAAAAGAGGAGCCACTGAGGCCACTCGTAGAAGACGAGATCGATAGACTCGGGGTGTACGCACCAAGGCAACGAGGTGTTGAGCCCGCGAGCACTAATCGGCCAAGCCACACATTCATACATTACATCGCATTGGATCCGTGACGCGAGAACGGGTCCGGACGTAAACTGGACTACACGTACAACACGGTCAGAAGCGACCACTGATATTGGTATTGTCACGGTTCGATTCCGTGGATCAGCGTTAAGGCGGCCATCGCGGCGGGGTTCCTCCCGTACCCATCCCGAACACGGAAGATAAGCCCGCCTGCGTATTGGTGAGTACTGGAGTGGGAGACCCTCTGGGAGAGCCGATTCGCCGCCCCCACTCATACTTCA
>NZ_MASN01000007.1 GCF_001861355.1 Natrialba sp. SSL1 | reverse complement strand
CGGCATTCTGATGTTACTGGTTACTACTGGTAGATACTTATAGGTACTGAATTCTATAACAGTTACATTACCCTCCACTTAATACTTGGCGTATTGATGAATCAAAGAGACAATCGGATCTGTAATTTAGTCAAAGAATGATGACTAATTATCGGCCACCGCCCGGTCTCGCGTACGAACTTTCGGTGGAACTATCATCTCGTTACGAGAGTTACTAACTATGAAACTCCGTCAACCAACTGACTTTCTCATCCTTGAGGCACTCGAAGACAAAGGTCGGAACGTTGCGACGAATTTAGCCTCCCACACGGGAAAAAGTCGCAAGAACATCAACACACGATTGCCGGTGCTTGAGGACTACGGCCTCGTTCGGAAGATCGGCCCGGCAGAACGATCCGGGTTGTACGAGATCACGTCCGACGGGAAGGCGGCACTCATCTACCAAGACCAGTACAACCAGGTGGACGACTTCGAGCAGCTCATTGAGGAACCTGACACCGCCACCGCCGACAACACCGACAATCCTCAAGCGAGTTTCGCCCGCGGCGAAGACGAAACCGAAGACCCCTGAGCGGGTCTGTTGAAAACTCCACTGGAACAACAAGTTGCAGAGCCATCTTTCGGCCCGCCGCAGATGTTCGGAGAACGTCGCGAGCGCCACGTCCAGCTCTGCGTCAGTTCTTCGCCCGTTTTCTCGCGTGGCCAGTCGTAGTAGCCACCTGCACAGTCCAAGCAGGCGAAGTGTTGCACCTCACGATTTTCGTCAAGCGTACAGCCGCATTTCGAGCATTGCTGGCTCGTGTAAGACGGTTCAACCGGGTCAACCACGATCTCAGCTAGTTCTGCTTTGTTCGCGGTTTGTCCTGCAACTCACGGAACGCCCACTGCTGGAATTTCTTGCCATCGCTGATGCGCTCTCGAATCTGCCCAAGTCCTCGAAGGCGATGTGCGTACAGTCGTGGCGCTCGGCTTTCGCGACGATTTCTTTGGAACACCGATGCAGGTGACGAGGGGAAAGACCCATAGGATTTTCGGAGAGTACGTTGAAAGCCAAGCAATGGTCGACGATGCACGGATAGCAAAGCAATACCAGGCACCCTCGGAAATCAACCTGGCATCAGCACTGTCGGGACTCAATATTGAGTATCTGACTGTTTCCGACGAACGGATGCTTGTGATATACACACGGTCGATCCTCAACATCGACGTAACCAACGGGGACCTCCAGGGCGCTAATTCGTTTGAAATAGCAGTTCTTGATCATGACTCAAACGGAGGCACCGACAACCCACACGATCTGATCACAAGCCTTCTCGAACGCGTTGCAGATACAACAGAGAGTGACCTGTCACCAGTCAGCTAAGGCTTTTGCCTACGAGTATCGGAATTCTTAACATCCAAACCCAGTGAGTTGTGAATATGTACGATCTAACTGGATTTCAGCGAGACCTGATTTATACGATTGCTGGACAGGACGAACCCCATGGACTAGCAATCAAAGACGAACTTGAGCGCTATTACGATACAGAAATTAACCATGGGCGACTGTATCCAAACCTCGACACACTCGTGGATAAAGGACTCGTCGAAAAGGGCCAAGAAGACCGCCGAACAAACATCTATACAGTCACGAGGCGGGGAAAACGGGAGCTAGAAGCACGACGACAATGGGAAGATCAGTACGTGCATGATCTACTCGAAGAGTGAGTAGCTGCACACTCACCTCGAAACCTACGGCAAAGAGTGGGTTTCAGCCGTCAAAAGCGATGCACGCGTCTTGTACGGTGGTGAACGGATCCGGGTCGATACGCTGGCCGCACGCTAAATGATCTCGTCGGGAGTGGTGCCAATACTTCTGTGTTGACATCACCCTCCGCGTTCACGCGGAGGAATCCTGAATCAAGCGAATCGAAGATTCGCGTACGTCACGAGGGTATTCGAGCGCGACAACCAGGTCGTCCTGTCCGTGACGATCAATGTACATATCGATGTCGTCCGGCGTTCAGATGGCAACTTTCTCAACCAGCCTCGGTGTGATCTATATGACTCCTGAAGCCTTTTCATGATGTGCAAATTATTGCAGAATATGCAAAATTCGAAAGTCCTCCTCGATTTCCCGTTTCCGGAGGAACGTGTATTCCGGTACCAGGCGATGCAGGACATCCTCCACCATCTCGCGAACAATCCCTTCGAAGAATTCACACAGCAGGAACTCGCGTCGATTACGGACGCGGACGTCTCGTCGATTTCGCGTTCGGTCGAACTCCTCGAAAAACTGGGCGTAGTCGCAGTGAGTGAACAGCATCCCGCCCGCATTACGATCGACATGGATCACCTTCAGCGACCGGATCCCGTCTTCATGATCCCACAGTCCGAATTCCGCAAGCCAGTGCAGGCCTATCTCGACGAACTCGAGACACGAATTCAGGAGAGCGAGGAACTCGACGAACTCGTTGGAGTCGTTCTCTTTGGGAGCGTCGCTCGCGGAACAGCAGACCGACGTAGTGATATCGACCACCTCGTTATCGTTGACGGAGATCTCACCTACGGGCGGCGTATTTGTACGTCCCTCGCACGTGACATTGAGGAGGAATCGTTCGACGGCCACCGGTATGAGTTCGAGGTACTTGTCGAAACGCCGGACACCGCTGTCTCCCACGGAGAAGATCTGAAAGAAATCTTCGACGAAGGGCTAGTACTCGACCGTTCTGACCGACTCCAAGAGCTACGCCAGAACATCTACGCCTCGTCAGGAGAGGTGCGTAAGGATGCCGATTAGCCACGACGACATCGAGCCAGATCTGTCGAACGCACAGAAAGCGTTCCGTCACGGTGGGCAAACTCCCGAGGAGGGGCTAGATGTCTCGAGTGCCGACCTCGTCCAACTTCGGAAGGCGTGTCGACTTCTCTCCGGGGCAGAACGATTGCTCGAAGACGGATATTATCTACAAGTACGCGGAAGGGGTCACCGCCGGTGAGTTGAAACACGGGCCGTTAGCGCTCGTCACCGAAGAGATACTGGTGTTCGCGCTGATCACCCAGGAGAGGTGACGAAAACGTTACGGAACGTCAAAGAAGTCGAGGCCCGTGACGCGCCGGTGATCGCCGTCACTGATGCGCCCGCAGCCGTCGGCCAGTACGCCACGCACGTCCTCGAGGTGCCCGACGCCGGCCCACGGTTGACGCCGATCCTTGCGAACGTGCAACTACAGCTGGTCGCCTATTGGGTCGCGAACGACCTTGGCCGGTCAATCGACAAGCCGGCATCTGGCGAAAAGCGCCACGTCGAATAGGCTGCGGCGAGTGTGGCGGGACAGTTGCCAGCGATGACCGTACCTGCGAGTGGCAGCCGATGCTATCCTTCATGGTGATTACGATACCAGTCAATTGTCTGTTCAATCCCCTCTCGGATGGAAACTGACGGCTCGTAGTCGAGTTGCGTTCGTGCCTTCGAAATATCTGCTTCGGAATGTTTGATGTCACCCGTTCGAGCGTCTGTGTGAACAATATCTGAGTTCGTGTCGGTGATGTCTTGAATGAGTTCAGCTAGATCGCGGATGGTGATCGACTCGCCAGTCCCGATATTGTAGGCCTCGCCGACTGCATCAGTGGTCGCGGCTTTGCAGTTGGCCTGGACGACGTCGTCGATAAAGACGAAATCGCGCGTCTGCTGGCCATCGCCGTGGACGGTGATATCTTCGCCAGAGAGTGCCTGATCGATGAAGACGCTAATGACACCGCTGTAGTCACCGGCCACTTGTCCTGGACCGTAGACATTGAAATACCGCAGCGCAACCGTCTGGAGGTCGTAGAGGTTGTGGTACAGTCGGGCGTAGTGGTCAATGGTGAGTTTGTCCAGGCCGTATGGTGAGGTCGGCTCTTTCGAGTGGGTTTCGGAGATTGGGGTAGTGCTGGGATGGCCGTAGATCGCTGCACTCGAGGCAAGTACGACGCGAGCGTCCTGAGTTCGAGCGTACTCAAGCAAGGAGAGCGTGGCGTCAACGTTGATGTCGTGACTGGCAACCGGTGCTTCTGTAGATCGGGCAACACTTACAAGAGCAGCTTCGTGGAAGAGAAGATCCGTAGCTGTGTCCGGTTGGGTTAGGGCACCATCATCACGGATATCTCCTTCGTGAAAGGTAGCAGCTTGAGGGATATTTGTCCGCTTCCCGGTTGTCAGGTTATCCAGGATGTGAAGGGTGTTGTCGGCGGTCAGTGTTTCTGCAAGATGACCCCCAATGAAACCTGCTCCACCCGTAATGAGGATTGATTGGTCCGTTGGACTATGTGTGTGCATAGTCGATACTGTTACGCACGCTGTATGTTTTTTCTGGTCGACTGGTGTTTTCGGAGTGTGAGCACAAATCGATGAGCGACACCTGCTGACTCGGCCGCTGGCGCGGCTTCCTTGAGGGAGGGGGCTTAGCGCCCTCTCTTCCAATTAACCAAGGCAGTAGGCTGGTGACAACTGGATTGGTCAGCCACCCCAGTGGACTGTATACTCATAGCGGCAACAGTGCGGAAACCCACCCGTTCACAGTAGTTGCTGAAGTGACCAGATGACGATTATCATCGCGGTCGTTGTCTCGATATGGTCGAGACAACCGAGGCAACGCAAGTAACTCGCGCGGCTTCATCACTGCTGTTTCCGGAACTTGAGTTCGGGATCGCTGCGAACGGCACCTATCCGAGCGAGGACTTCCAGCGAGTCCTCGCTCGGATTGCCTTCGACAATGAGTTCGCTAATACTGGTGCGAAAGCCTATCAGCTTGCCCGTGGCGACGATATTGCCCTTGATGCAGCCGCTCGAAATCCGCTCGCACGAGCGCTTCTCTACCATTTGCGCGGACTCGACGCGGACGCGGTCGACGATCAGTTCGACCGCGTCCGCGAGGCTATCCTCGATGAAGCAGCTCGCAACCGCGTGTTTACTCGGCCAGTCGATGTCGCAATTGACGTTCACGACTGGCTCTATTACGGGGACGAAGAGACTCCTCGTGTCTGTACAACGAATCCAGCGCAGGGCACCGATCGTGCGTACAAGTTCGCTACCGTCTGTATCGTCGATCCGAGCGTCCGATTCACGCTTGGATCGGTAGCCTTGGAAGGCAGCGATACCGACGAGTTGGCGGATGCACTCCGTCAACTCGTCTCAGACGTCCGCAAGTACGTCGAAATCAACCGCCTTTACCTCGATCGTGGCTTCTATCGTGTTCACCTCGCCCTAGCGCTCAAAGAACTCGACGTTGAGTTCCTCATGCGTGCGCCGCAAACACGAAAGGTACAGCAATTCATTGACGACCACGACAGCGACACGTTCATCGCAGAGTACGAGATGGCTCGATCGAATCCGCCGACGTGCCGGACGACAGTCCGGCTCGTCGTCGTTCCGCACCGAACACGAGATGACGACCACTTCTGTCTGGTCACTAACCGCGATCTCGACGTCGGCACTGACGTCGAGATCGCTCGGCCACTGGCTGAAGCGTATCGCCGTCGGTGGGGGATCGAAACGTCCTACCGCAAGATTACGGAGTTTCTCCCGAGAACGTCGTCACCAACGTTCTCAGTACGGCTATTTTACTTTCTGTTCGCTGTCGCGTTGTACAATCTGTGGGTGTTGACGAATCTGCTCGTGACCCCACGTCGGGCGGTCGGGACGGATCCAGTCGTCCCGACCGCCCTGTTTCGCGCGTTTCTCGGGCAAATACCGTACGGATAGCGGTTGTCTCGATGACTGACTCGGGCTGAGCAGCCCGAGTCAGTACGCCCCTCACTACTGGTAAGACTGGAAGAACAACGGCTGAGGAAACGCTTCAGGAGGTATTCCACTCTCTGGACAACACTGAGCACGGTTTCACGAAGCCGGAGTTGAGAACGAGACTTCAAAAAGAAACCAAGGCGGATTCCCCGCCCCACCGTGGGCGGGGTTGAAGCCGACACTCGCCGCCACATACCACGAAACATTAAGCACCTCTATC
>NZ_MASN01000006.1 GCF_001861355.1 Natrialba sp. SSL1 | reverse complement strand
GAACAGCTCGCTACCACCATCCAACCGACTGCTGAGGCTTAGCTAAAGACCAATGAGTCGAGGGTGTATTCGTGGGGTCTATTTGAAGCGGTCATATTGAGGGGAGAGATGCAAAATAGGTGGGCGCAGTTGAAGGGATATCGCCAAACGACTTTGGACACCAAGAGCGCTAAATCATCAGAAGCCTCTGTAAGGTAGTTTAACTGGCTGTTCAGGTTAACACCGGACTACTCTGTGCGGAATTTCTATCGGTCGCCGCTGGTAATGTAAATACAAACGTCGAGCCTTCTCCCGGTTCGGAGTCAGCCCAAATCTCTCCACCATGACGCTCGACAATCCGTTGACAAAGTGCAAGTCCGATCCCGGTTCCGGCGTGTTCGTCGTGACTATGGAGGCGGTGAAACACCTCGAAAATCTGGTCTTGGTCTTCCGGGTGGATCCCAATTCCGTTGTCGTGAACCGAAATGACGCATTCTTCTCCATTTTGCTCAGCGGAGATAGCGATCCGTGGCCGTTCGTCGCCGCTATACTCGATCCCGTTCGAAATAAGATTCTGGAAAAGCTGTCGTAACTGACTCGCATCTCCCTTCACGCGCGGCAATTCCTCAACTTCAATAATGGCATCGTTTTCTTCGATTTGTAGTTCGAGATCCTGGAGGCTCTCGGAAAGCACGGCCTCGAGATCGACCGGCTCGAGAGGTTTGCCCTGTGTGTCCACCCGCGAGTATTCGAGTAATCCTTCGATCATCGCACTCATTCGTTCCGCCCCATCGATCGCGTATTCAAGAAACTCTTCACCATCCTTGTCAAGTTCGTCACCGTACCGGTTCTCAATGAGTCGCAAGTAACTCGAAACCATTCGAAGCGGCTCTTGAAGATCGTGGGATGCGGCGTACGCAAATTGCTCGAGTCGTTCGTTGGATTCTGCAAGACGGTTGTTTGACTCCTCAAGTCGGTCCTGTATTTGTTGCAGCTTGCGATTTTGACGTTTGAGTTCGAGAGTGCTTGTTTTCGCTTTTGCAGCGTTCGTCCCGACGCCGAATCCAGCAACGGCACTAAACCCTGTAAGAATGGGAACTGACCGATTCGGCTCCGTGATATCGGTATCGGGCTGAACGTGATAGAGTGTGAGAACTACGACCATTGTTCCGATGCCAATGAGACACCATGTTGCAATAGTCGAATAAAATTGGGGATGAACATCCGTCTCTGGCAACCGATACCCGCCTACGAAGAGAACAAGACCGGAACCGCCGATAAAAGTAGTTATGACAAGTATGGGAGTAATTGGTGTACCCGAGATCGTGTGTACGGTCGCTCGTCCGATAGCAATGAGGATATAGAGCGCGCCGAGGAGTAGAATGAGTCTTCTTCCGCCAAGAACAGAAGGGATTCGGTTCCAGTAGCCCATTAGGGTGAAGGAGGGGTGGAGAAGGAATAATGGTTCTGCCTGTTGGGTGCTTCTCCAGCGTTCGATTCACAAGCGTTCGAACCTGAAACCGTCGGCGACTACATCGACGCGGTCGCACCGGTGAAATTTACGACGAGCTATACACTGCTCGCAGTTAACGTCACAAACGCTGTAGGGTTCCGAAGAAGTTCACAGAGATGCAAGAAGGAGACCCGTGGCTAAAACAGTGGGAGAGATCCGACAGAGGTGTCTATAGTCGTTAGAGTGTTCTATACCGAATCAGATTCAATTGTAGGGGTCGCAGTTACAGTCTGTTCTTAGGGACAGTAACCGAGACTTCTAGCTCGCCCCCTGATCTATCCGCTGCTACGGTGTGATTACCGCATGAGTAAAACGGCCCTCATCACCGGGTGTAGCGGTATCCGACTGATCTTCCGTCGCTCGCCGCCACGCTGGTTCGCATCGAATCCGAGAACCCACCGGGGAACGAGAGTGCGTGCGCCGAGTACGTCCACGGCTGGTTCACACACCACGGGATTGAGTCGACGCTGGTTGACGAACCCAATCCCGACCGCCAGCAGGTTGGCGCACGAATCGGAGCCGGCCGTCCTACGCTGGTGTTGAACGGGCACTTGGGCGTCGTCCCTGCGGGCGATCATGACGAGTGGACGTATCCTCCCTACGGCGGCGTCATCGAGGACGGTCGACTCTATGGCCGTGGGAGTGTCGACATGAAGACAGCCATCGCCATTGCCATGCTCACGGCACTCAACCTCCGATCGGCTATCGAGAACGGGAGCTTGGATGGTTCGATTGTCGTCCATGCTGCAATAGGCGAGGAGACGGCCGATCCCGGAACCAAATCGCTTCTCGATGCGGGTTTCGACGGCGATGTCGGCGTCGTGCTCGAACCGACGCAGTGTCGTGTCGCAACCAGCGAAAAGGAATGGCGTGGTACGAGATTTCTTGGCCTGGAGAGCCCGCACACGCGAGCGACCCTGATCGAGGGACGAATCCAATCGACCACGTTCGACCGGTTCTTGCCAGATTGAACGACTACGACGCCAGCCTCCGCGAGCGACGTGATTCGCTCTGTGGGCAAGCGTATGCCACTGTTACCCAGATCAGTTCGGGTGAAGGATCGAATAAAGCTGTGCTCGCAGATCGGACGGCTGTCACCCTCGATCGGCGGATTCTCCCCGACGAGACGATCGATGCGATAGATGACGAGATCGAACAACTCGTCTCGGAACTCAACCGCGACCATGGTATCGAAGCTACGTGGGACCGCGCCGAGACGTATTCCTCAGCGGAAATCCCGGTCGACCATCCGTTAGCGGAAGTCTTCCGTGAACACTCGGTGGCAGCGACGAATGCGTCACCGGACCCATGGGGGATTTGGGCATCAACTGACGTACGTGAGTTCATCAACCACGCCGACATTCCAGCAATCACGTGGGGGCCAGGGAGTTTGGCCCAGGCACACACTGTCGATGAGTATGTCGACCTTGACGAGGCGAGAGACGGGCTTGAGATTCTGGAGCGAGCGGCACAGACAATCCTGTCGACGGATAGCTCCGAGTTCGACTGATCCATACCCTTCACTCTACAGTTGCTCGTTGTCCAACAATTCGGTTTCTGCCTTGTGGAGGTGTTTGTGGATCCATGACCGCTCATCCGAGACATCGATCGCGATAGTCATTCCTCCTCATTGTTTTTGATACGTCACTCCGTTCAGCAAGTATGGATGTCTTCGTTTCCGCCGACATGAAAGGTGTCACTGGCATTGCTGCACCGACCGATGTCGTCCAGGACGAAACGGCGTACTCCGACACCCAGTCGTTGTTCGTCGACGACGTGAACGCAGCGATCGAGGGCGCACTCGAGGGCGGGGCCGATTCGGTGCTCGTCAACGACGCCCACGCAACGATGACGAACTTGCCTCGAGCGAGCCTCCACGGCGAAGCCACGCTTATCAGGGGAACACCAAGCCGCGGTCGATGATGCAAGGCTGTTCGTCGGATCACGACCTCGCGTTGTTCGTCGGTTACCACGCCAAGGCAGGGACTGCCGGCGCCGTTCTCAACCACACCTTCATGGGACACGAGCTAGTGCGACTCCGAGTCAACGGTCGTGAAGTGGGTGAGTTAGGATGGAACGCCTGTTTTGCCGGCTCGCTCGACGTTCCTGTGGAACTCGCCACCGGGGACGATGCGACCGCCTCCGAAGCTCGAGAAGAGATGGGGGAACCAGTCGAAACCGTGGTCGTCAAAGACGGTATCGATCGATTCAGTGCGAACTGCCGCTCGCCCGACGAAACGCGTCCGGACATTCGTACTGCGGCTTGCCGCGCCGTGAAGAACGCGGACACAATGCCTGTCTCGCGCTCGGACTCCCCGGTCACCATTTCGGCGGACTGGTCCGCGACGAATCATGCAGCTGGTGCCGGCCGCACTCCCGGTGTCGAATGCGTCGACGATCGCACGACGACGGTCGAAGCCAAGCGATACGTCGATGCGTACGAAGCAACCGTCTCGATGCTTCGTGCTGGGGCCAACGCTCGTGACCAACACTACGGGTAACGGAAGCATCCCGCGGCCAAAAACGTGAGTCTCTCCTGTATTTCGTATAACGAACTCGACGAGAGAGATGGAATTGTTTCTATTCTAGGTTGGTTCACCGTATATATCAGTGATAGGTATGAGGACGGAGTTCGATCGCACGACCTTCACGCAAATCCCTATTGATCAGATATATCGAAATCTTCCCCAACGCGAACTAAATACTCCAGTTCATACCCCCTATCAGCAACATTTTCGACAGCATCTTCATTCCGGTCTACGACGACGATAAGTCTCTCAACAACCCCTCCTACCTCTTGGACTAATTCAGTAGTCTCAAGGATGGTCTGCCCAGTTGTCGTTACGTCTTCGACTACTGCAACTCGTTTCCCTTTCCCGATTTCTCCTTCGACTCGTGCCTGCGTTCCTGTGTGTTTTTCTCCTTTCCGAATGTAAGCCGCCGGAATGCCAGTTTTCAGCGAGACAGCAGTAACAAGGGGAATTGCACCGAGGGCAGGGCCAGCAATAACATCGATCTCGTCCGTAGATATTTTGTCAGCAATTTCAGAAGCAATTACGTGGAGAATTTCTGGATCCGTTTCAAATGCATACTTATCAATATAATAGTCTGTGAGGAAACCATTGGTGAGCTTAAAACTTCCACGCTTAATCGCGCCACTTTCTTCAATAAATGTGCTGATATTTACCATATATATACTATCGACTCTACCACTATAATAGTTAGTGTCGTTTGAATACGACAATCACAACCAAAGCTACTACCTGTGTTTTGAAAGGCAATCAGACACTCTTTGGGAGAAAACATTATCAAATGCGGGACCGTGAGTATAAGTCTCAAACCCATGGTCCAAGTAATTGATCGCGATCGCATTGAACGCCGTCTTGATGACCTCTGGGAAATTGGGCAAACGCAAAAAGGAGGTGTCACTCGTCTAGCGTATACAGACGAAGAGTCAGACGCGTTCTCCTATATCCGGACTGAACTCTCCAGTAGCTATTCAGTCACGGAAGACTCAATGGGAAATCTCTTCGCAACTCGAGAGCCGGAGGCGTCAGACTCGATCTATATCGGTAGTCATCTTGATTCTGTATACAATGGCGGACGTCTTGATGGGACCCTGGGTGTGGTTACTGCAATCGAAGCAATTGAAGCAGTATATAGTTCCGAGTGTGAACCAGCGCACCCACCAACTCTCGCGATTTTTCGGAACGAGGAGTCCGCTCGGTTTGGGCAACATACAGTCGGAAGCCGGGGTGCACTCGGTCAACTCGAAGTGGAAGATTTCTCAGCTACTGATCAAAATGATGTCCCGCTATGGCATGCGATGCAATCACAAGGGTTTGAGCCCGAAAATCTCTCTAATCCAACGATCAATACCGAACGAATTACGGGATTCCTGGAACTCCACATTGAACAGGGTCGAGTGCTTGATGAACGGGAGTTAGATGTTGGCCTTGTCACTAGTATTCGTGCACCTGTGAGATGTCGTGTCACCGTAACTGGAGACCATGATCACTCTGGTGCAACTCCGATGGAGCTACGGTGTGACGCACTGAGCGGTGCTGCCGAGATGATAACAGCAATCGAATCAGTTGCGACAACTGCCGCTACTGATGGAGATTTGGTTGCTACTGTTGGCGATATCACAACGGTCAATGGTGCAATAAACAAGGTCTGTGGAGAGGTTTCTTTCCCGATTGATATTCGGAGCAAAGAGGAGGACTATCGCGATACGATTGAGAATCGCATTGTAGATACAATCGAAACAATTGCAGATGACCGCGAGCTAAGAACCGAGATCGAACTTCTCGATCGATCTGAACCGGTTCAGCTCGACTCAGAGTTTGTTACTGTTCTCGAGCAAAGTGCCGAAACAAGTGGCGCTGCGTATTGTTGTCTCCCGAGTGGCGGCGGACACGATGCTATGAATTTCCAATTAGCTGGGATTCCAACAGGGATGGTTTTCGTTCCAAGTATCAACGGTATCAGCCACAATCCGGCTGAAGCAACAAAACCAGAGGCAATCGAAAAAGCAACCCGCATACTCTCGAAGGCGTTAGTGAATTTTGAGGAGTGATCGACACCGCGGCGACTCAACCGCCAACGGGGATGTCATGGCAGAAATCTGTGCGCTTTCCTCACTCGAGCGGCTCGGCTTCGGGGAACTGATAGCTCCCGTCGAGAATCTCCTCGCGGGGCCCCTAGAGCCGGACCAGGTAGAACCAGTCCTCCGGGATGTAGAGGTAGTTCGGTTGATCGGGGTCACCGCCGAAGTGGATCGTGATACTGCCGTCGTCGTCCGGCTCTGCAGTCACGTTGTTGAACGAGTACGCGTCGTACTCGTTTTCCTCGAGAAGTCCGTCTCTGTTGTAGACGGTGACCGACCAGAATCCGTCGACGGGGACATCATCGACGGTGAGTGTGTGTGGCGTGTCGCCGTCGTTCTGGTCGGGGGCCTCTGGCATATAGATCGTGTCTGGCTGCGGAACTCCGCTCGGTGTCACACTAACGAGCAAGTACTCCACGGGGTTGACCTCATCGACGTCGCCAATTCCGTCGCCGAAGTCGTCCATCGTTTTCATGAGTGTGACGAGCGCGGCGAAGAGTTCGTCGTGTGCTTGGCGGTCCCAGTTGGGGACCTCGAACGTGCCGGTCGAGTCCTGGCTCACTGCGAGTTCGTCCTGTAATCCATGGACGGTCTCTACGTCGTCCGGATCGGTCGGGTCGACGAACGTGCGGATCATGACCCACGTGTACCGCGTCCCGATCTCGTCCTGGGTCAACGTGTACTCGCCAGGATCGTGGTGCGTCTCTTTCACATACGCGTCCTCATTGAGGACGACCATCGACTGGTGACGGTCACCGACATCCGGTTTGGTAACGGTGACCGGCTCGGTCAGGTCGAAGACTCGACTTGAATAGAACGTGTCCCGATTGGGTAAGGCTAAGAACCGCACCTCAGGTTCGACTACCGTTCGGAAATGATGAAGCTCGCCGAACCTCGTCGGTTGGAACGTAGCTTTCTGGAACCGAGCCTAACCGAAGCATTCGAGCGAGTTGTTTCGCATCAACGCGGTCAGTTTTCTTATCCGAGTCAGAGATCAGCTTCAATTCGCTGGGGTTAGCGACAGTCACATCCAGATACGCTGAAAGCGTATCGTGGATGTGGTAGTAGTTGCTGGTGGCTTCAAGCGCGGCTTTGGACCCAGCGTACCGCTGGGCAAAGTCGTCGAGGTTCGCGTTTTCGACGCGAACCTCTTCGACGATTTCACCGTTTTTGTCCAGTACTGCGATCTGTGAGTACCGCTTGTGTACGTCGATTCCAATGAACATTGGACTCACCTTGGAACGCCGGTGCGTGAAACAGAGATTCACCTATGCGGGCTTTCCCGACTGCCGCTCCTGGCGGCAGTCGGGCTGTAATGCCCAGGACTCGGCTTCCTACGCACTCGGACCAGTCAGCAGCACGTGCTCTCGGGCACGGAATACAACTCGGTCTCTTGCGTCCCATACTTGTTTCACGCTCTCATGGGATATAGCAGAATTTCCATCGAGTCAGCAAACCCTACTCGAATCGCAAAGGGCCCCATGGTCGGAAACCGGTTTCATCCCCTCCAGATGCGCGTTGGTTGCCTTCGCAACTCCTTGGTAGGCAGTCCGCAGAAAATAGACGCCAGCAGAAGTGCCAAGCTAGGCCATTCAATGGCAGGATGCGATATACGACCTACACTAGTATCGGCATAAATTACCGTGATGTTATCTACCAAGCTATGTCATATTGATGATGGTGGTTATATGCAAAAGAACCCATTAACATTCACAGCCGTTGGTGATGCGATTGTCACACAGGAGTTTTCAGTTTATGAGGAGGAGTCATTTAATGAGCTAATTGAGCGGATACAAGATCAAGATGTTTCCGTTGCAAATCTAGAAGTCCTTCTCCACAATTTCGAAGGCTATCCTGCTGCTCAGAGTGGGGGAACATACATGCAAGCCCCACCAGAGATTGCAGACGAGCTTACGTGGGCAGGGTTTAACCTGTTCTCTGCAGCGACAAACCACGCGGGAGACTTCTCACACGGGGGGATGGAGGCAACAATGCAAGCCCTCGAGGAGCGGAACATGAGTTATGCCGGCATGGGGCGAAATCTTGCACAAGCTCGTGCCCCGACGTTTCTGGATACCCCAAAAGGACGAGTAGCGCTTATCTCAGCATGTACGACAATTACAACAGGAACGGAAGCCGGACTCCAACGGCCGGATATGCAGGGTCGGCCTGGAATTTCCCCTCTTCATCTCCAGACACGGTATACAGTTCCTGAGGAGTTCCATGAGGAGCTTATCCACGCCAGCAAGAAGCTTGGTCTCGAAGCAATCAAAGACCGGAAACGAGAGCTCGGATTCCAGGTTCCAGGTGAGGATAGTGACGGGTTTACGTTTCTCAATATAGGAGGAGAGACAGATCTACAGTTTGAGTTGGGCGATCGTTTCGATATCCATCAGGAGGTTAATGACGAAGATGCAGAGTCGATTACGAAGCAAATTCAGGCCGCGAAGCGCCAAGCAGATTGGGTATTTATCAGTCTTCATTCGCATGAAGGGACGGGTGGGTCTCGCAATGACGATACTGTCCCACAGTTTTTGGAATCGTTCGCAAGAGACTGTATTGATGCTGGTGCTGATGGATTCATTGGACACGGTCCACACGTTCTTCGAGGGGTCGAGATCTACAGGGGAGCGCCGATTTTCTACAGTCTCGGGAATTTCTTCATGCAAAACGAGACAGTCCCGAACCTACCTGCAGAGATCTACGATCGGTATGACCTCGACCCCTACCAGTCATTGCCAGCTGATCTTTTTGATGAGCGAATCTTCAACGATGAACAGCAGCGCCAAGGATTCACGGCTGATCGGAAGTTCTGGGAATCAGTACTTCCAATCTGCGAATTCGGTGAAGATGGTGTTGAGTCAATTGAACTTCTCCCCTTAGATCTTGGGTATGAGCGGTCGCGGCCTCAACGTGGTCGTCCAATGCTCGCTGGGCCAGACGTTACTGATTACGTCTTCGCAACTGTCAACGAACTTTCGTCGCAATATGGAACCGAATTCACGGAAGATGGGCCTGTTCTCAGAGTCGATCTGTAGGTAGTAGCCACTGCAAGTCACTGCACACCTGATCGAACGACGGCAGCGCGGTTCGGAGCGAGCGCGGTTCGGAACGAACGAAGTGAGTGAGAACCGCGGATGGCGAGCGGGGAACAGCGTGACCCGCGAGTGAAATGAACGGGAACCGCGGAGTCCGATCAGCGTGCAACTAGTTGCAGTTGTCACTACAGCTCTCAAACGTGCAGATGACGTTCTTCACGAGAGGGATGTTCAGACTGACTAACTATATTTTTACAAATATACGGTTGTAATGTGTACATTGATACCACAAACCACGTATTTTGGCATTGGTTAACATACACAATTCAATAAAATTGTACTTCTCGGTTACACTTGCAATCGCATCGTTCACTTCAGTGTCATTGTCTTCGGCGATCCTTTCGGGATTCAGCGTCAGCCTCATACTCCATGGCGGCTTCTGTGTCCTGGAGTCGGCGGCGATATTCCCAGCCGCCGAGAAGAAAGACCACCGCAACCCCGACAGCGGTGATGTACTCCGCTTGCAAGTAAAAATAGAGGAACCCAATCGCAGCAATTAGTATAGAAATACCCAATGATATCTTCGCGAGGCCATGACCTAATGGCGACGGGCGACGCCGTTGCTCGCTGTCTCCGCTCTCTCCTGGTCGTGGTATATCGTTCACGCACAGAGTTAGAACATGCCGGAGGATAGTTCCTTCGTCGTTACTTATTAGTTATTCTGTGTGATCCGTTCACTATGGCAAACAGAACAGACTGGATCGGACGTAGTTACACCTCAGACATCGGCTGGGGCATCCTTTATCAGCTTGCAGAGATCGGGAACCGGCTCGGTGGAAGTGACGGTGAGCGCCAAGGTCACGCTTGCCTCTCCCAGGCTTTTGAGGAGATAGGCGTTCACGATGTCCACGAACAGACGTTCGAACTCACGAAATGGGAGCGAAAGGATTCGAGCGTGTCGACATCAGCCCCCTCCGACAACAACTTCGAAGCTATTGCCTTACCTGGCTCACCAGCTGGCGAGATATCTGAGGAAATCGTTCACCTCGGGTACGGACTTCCCGAAGATTTCGAGGAGGCAGACCTGGAAGGGAAGATCGTTGTCGCTCGTTCGGATGTTCCGAAACATCACGACCGGTGGATGCACCGACGTGAGAAATACTTTCACGCGTACAACGCTGGAGCAGCAGCGTTCATTTATCAAAACCACGTTGAGGGCTGTCTCCCACCAACAGGATCGCTCGGCGGTGGCGAGGATGTGATGGGGCCGATCCCAGCGGTCGGCGTCTCCAAGGAAGTCGGTGAACGACTCCATCTATACGCCTCTGAGGGAACGATCGAGGGGAACGTGACAGTCGATGTTGACGTAGGCAACGGCGAGTCACGTAACGTCGTGGGGACGCTCGGGCCGGATACTGAAGAAACAGTGCTCGTCGGCGCCCACGTCGATGGCCACGACATCTCGGAGGGGGCACTCGATAATGCCTCTGGGGTCGCCGTCCTTTGTGAGGTCGCGCGAGCGCTGGCGGACCGTGAAGGTGATCTCGAACGAAAAGTGACTCTGATTGGCTTTGGAGCCGAAGAATTTGGGCTCGTCGGCTCTATGAAGTATGCGAAAAACACCGATCTCGAGAACGTTCTTGGAATCGTCAACTGCGATGGCGCGGGACGCGCTCGAGATCTCATCGCGAAAACGTGTGGGTTCCCCAAGATGCAGGAGGTCATCACAGACGTTATTGACTCGCTCAGACATCCAGTTCGAATCGTCTCAGGGGTGAACACTCACAGCGATCACTGGCCGTTCGTACAGCGAGGTATTCCCGGTGTCCAACTCCAATCGGAAACTGGCCAGGGCCGTGGGTTTGGCCACACCTACGCCGATACGCTGGACAAAACTGACGTGCGCGCGATTCGTGAGCACGGAATTCTTGCCAGTCTTATCGTCGAACAGCTGGCAGCGAACGAGCCAATTGACCATCGAACGCCCGAGAGTATCGCGGACGAACTCCGCGAAGAAGGGTTAGAAGAACCCATGCGTGTCGCCGGCGACTGGCCTTATTGACCGAATCGAAGTATCCATTCGCGCATGGGCAGTCTCTACGGCCTGAAGGTCTGGGACTGTGCCTGCTCCACGTATGCCACGAGCACAAATGGCAAATTAGAATGCTTTAGGGGGACAACGTTTCCCAAGAGCGGAAACGCTATTTGATGAAATCCCATCAATCCATTACAAGGTGTGAAGCCACTGTTAGCAACTTCTCAAAGCCCCTGCAAAGAAGAGGCGTAAGACGTAGTGCGACAAGTGGTTTATGCCCACGTAAGGGGGCTGATCCTCACTGATCATCGAGTGTTCGAATGTAACTGATTCCACGCGACCGAAAGGGAGCGTAAGGGAAATTGATGTTTGCTGCACCGTTCGGCTGTCCGTGCCCGGACAGAAGAAGAGGCGAACGCCGTGGACCTCCCGGTTTGTGGTACAGACGTATTCAGTCTGGTAAGGGCGAAAATTACTCTTGGCGGAGTGTGTATGTTCTGCACTTATATCGGCAGAAATTACCCCTACATCATATACCAATATATATTATCTATATCATTGGATGGAGATGGAGAAGAAACCATTAACGTTCACGGCTGTCGGTGATGCAATCGTAACACAAGAATTCTCTGTATACGATGAGGAACCATTTAGTAAGCTGATCAGTCATATTCAGGATCAAGACGTTTCGTTCGCAAATCTTGAAGTCCTCCTCCACGATTTCGAAGGGTATCCTGCCGCTCAGAGTGGAGGAACATATATGCAAGCACCTCCAGGGATTGCAGACGAGCTGAAATGGGCAGGCTTTAATTTGTACGCTGCAGCGACAAATCACGCGGGAGACTTCTCGCACGGAGGTATGGAGGCAACGATGCAAGCTCTCGAGGAGCGGAATATGAGCTATGCCGGCATGGGTAGGAACCTTGCACAGGCTCGAGCACCGACTTATCTCGATACACCAAAGGGCCGGGTCGCACTCATATCAGCATGTACGACAATCACCACAGGGACTGAAGCAGGGATCCAACGGCCGGATATGCAGGGCAGACCTGGAATCTCCCCTCTTCACCTCAAGACACGATACACGGTTCCTGAGGATTTCCATAACGAACTCGTCAAAGCCAGCAAAGAACTCGGTCTGGAAGCGATTAAAGACCGCAAACGCGATCTCGGATTCCGAGTGCCGGGAGGAGGTATTGACGCTTTCACATTCCTCAATATAGGTGGAGAGACAAATCTGCAGTTTGAAGCGGGAGATCGTTTTGATGTTCGTCGAGAGGTAAATGAAGAAGATGTAAAGTCAATCAAGAAGCAGATTCAGGCTGCAAACCGCCAAGCTGACTGGGTATTTGTCAGTCTTCACACACATGAAGGAACAGATGGGTCATTCAATGACGACACTGTTCCACAGTTTTTGGAGTCTTTCGCGCGAAGTTGTATTGATACTGGCGCTGACGGGTTTATTGGGCATGGGCCACACGTTCTCCGGGGAATTGAGGTCTACAAAGAAGCGCCGATCTTCTACAGTCTCGGAAACTTCTTTATGCAGAACGAGACGATCCCAAACCTACCCACAGAAATCTACGATCGGTATGATCTCGATCGTCATCAGTCACTACCAGCAGATCTTTTCGATGAACGGATCTTCGGTGATGAAGATCAGCGACAAGGGTTCACTGCCGATCGGAAATTCTGGGAGTCAGCACTTCCAATCTGTGAGTTTACCGAAGATGGTATTGAGTCAATTAAACTTCTCCCTCTAGATCTTGGTCACAAACGATCACGGCCTCAACGCGGCCGTCCAGTACTCGCTGGGCCAGAAATCACCGATCATGTCGTCTCAGATCTTAAAGAACTTTCATCGCCATATGGAACGGAGTTCATAAAAGATGGAGCCGTTATTAGAGTTGATTTGTAGTTAATACCTCCCTTCAATCCACATTATATAACTTTTGTTTATTATCCCTCCTATAGGTATTATCAGTAAGCTCGTTAGTCAATTAGTAGCATCGCTATCTCTCTATACCCAAATTGATTCCACGCATAGTGAAATTCATGTCATTAAATGATAGACCCATAGATGTATTACAACAGTACAGTTGTAATTATACTCTAGGGTATTTCTCGGAATAGCATATCTCTGTTGGTACCCATAGTCGAAGTCAGAAGTATCGTGCCTCTACAAGTCAAAATCGAATATTCTATAATACATGGAATCATCTGATTTGGGAGAAGGTTCTACACACATACAACCTCATGATAGTGTGTATCAGTCATGAATTTAGGAAGAATGATGTCATCAAGGTTAGTATTCCACCATACATAAAATAGAAGGCCCTGGAAACATAGGTGTTGATATGACCAACGACAATCAAATACTATCCACAACGGAAACCTCGATTCGAGTTATAGAGGAGATTCAACGGCAAAATGGGTTACGAGCTAATGAGCTTGCAGAGGCACTTGACCTCTCAATAAGCACAGTTTACAAGCACCTTTCTACATTAATGAAGCATAGTCTTATAATCAGAGATGGTGACATATATCAACTCGGTGTGCGTTTTTACGATCTCGGGATGTATGTGAGAGGACACAATCAACTCTATAGGATTGCGGGGAAGCATGTTTCCCAGATGGCTAATCAATCCAATGAAGAAGTCGACTTTGGGATTGAGCAAAATGGACGTCTCATCACGTTGTATGACACAATTGGGGGAATGAGCGAACCGAGCCATCGCCCAGGATATTACCAATACCTACACACAACTGCAATCGGCAAATCGATTCTTGCAAAATACAATGATGAGGAAATAAGAGCCATAATTGAGAAATGGGGGTTACCCCGTGTAACAGACTACTCAATCACATCTCGTGAAGCACTATTCGAAGAAATAGAGTTAGTTCGAAACCGGGGATATGCGATTAACGATCAAGAATCACAGTCGGGAAAACGGGTCGTCGGAATGGCTGTTGAGCACCCCGAAGGGACTGTTATTGGTGGTTTTAGCATCTGTGGACCTGAATACCGAATTTCGGATGATGAACTCCACCAAGAACTAGTTACTGTCCTCGATGACGGAATCAAAAATTTTAAATCAGAATTAGAATCACAACTAACGGTTTAGTCGCAGAATTCTACTCCATTTAGTCGAAGACGGAGGCAAAGTAGTTTTCAATCCTATAGATTTATGTGTGTGTGGTTTTGACATACCAATTAGTGTTGGAGAGCATCTCCAAGAATATGGTGTGAATATCCACAATGGATAGCAAAAATAAGCTAACTGCGGTCCAATACGGAGTTGGGCCAATTGGTCAGCGTATCGTTCGCAACGCCGTTTCAAAAGGAATACACTTCATCGGTGGCGTTGATATTGATCCTTCAAAGGTAGGAGAGCGTCTCGACGACATTTGTGAAACTAAAATTGATGGCGAGGCAAAAATTACTGATGATGCATCATCACTCCTTCCGACATCACCTGACGTGGTTTTCCATTCCACAGTTTCGTCGGTCGAAAAAGCTGAATCCCAACTCCTTGAAGCACTTGAAGCAGGATCAAACGTCATCACAACCTGTGAGGAATTAAGCCATCCTTGGCAGACGCACCCCGGACCTGCTGAGCGAATAGATAAGGTTGCACGGGAGAACGGAGTAGCATGTGTCGCAACCGGGATCAATCCAGGATTCGTCATGGATGTGCTTCCGGCTCTCCTTTCGACGCCATTCGGACACCTAAAATCTGTTTCGGTTACTCGTATTCAGAATGCGTCACAGAGACGGATTCCGCTCCAACAAAAGGTTGGTGCGGGCCTTTCACCAGAATCATTTGAGGAGAAAGTTGCTGATGGAGCTGGCCATGTTGGTTCGAGGGAATCGCTGGAAATGGTTGCTGATGGTTTAGGATGGTCACTAGTTGACGTTACCAGCACGATCGAACCAGTCATTGCGGAAGCACCTGTAGAAAACGCATATACTGAGGTAGATACTGGAAATGTTGCCGGTGTCAGGCAAATAATTAAAGGAACAACAGCGAATGGGAAGGAAATCTCACTGGACCTCCAGATGTATGCCGGTGCAAATCGCCCGAGAGACGAGATCAAATTGAATGGGAACCAGGAAATAGTTGTGACAGTTAACAATGGATACCATGGGGACCACTCGACGGCAGCAGTGGTAACAAATATTGTTCGGGAAATACTCAGGGCGGATTCTGGGCTCAATACAATGCTTGATATTACCCTTCCAGCGTATCAAGAAGTGTATTGAGCATCCGGAGGGCGTTATCACTCTACACGTTGATCGGAAAATACACCAGTCATCTTCTCTCATTCCAAGTTGAATTTAGACTCAGAATGAATTTGCATTCACTTTATTTAATCAAAAAGGTACATATTTAATATGATTTTTTGTCCTATATACCCATATATACTGAGGACATGTGTTTCCCCCAAAGAGTTTAATAATATTGGACAGAAAGTCCGTCTTGTACTATGGCAACAAGTGACGAGAATTCCGATAGCCGTAGGGGCTTTATGCGGAAAATGGGTGCCGCTGGTGCATCTCTAGCAACTGCGAGTGTAGCTGGATGTATGGGTGGAGAAAATGGACGAGAACTAGACGTCGAAACGCAGGATGACCTGCCGGAGGAGCGTATGATTCGCGACCTCGAATGGATGATCAATACCGAAGATTACGACCCGCCTCGGTACCAGACCGTCCGGTACCTCGCGGAACGTTGTCGGTCGAGCCTTGGCGTCAATGTCTATGAGGAACCGTTGGAGATTACCGTCTCCACAGACCGATGGGAACGTGGCGACTACGACCTGAACACAAATAATTGGTCAAGCGGAGACGGTGATCCTGATAGTATTCTTGTCGACCGATTCCACGCGGATGGATCAGAGAATTACGGCCGGTTTGATCACGAGGAATACAACGAACTGGCGATGGAGCAGCGCAGTGCGAC
>NZ_MASN01000005.1 GCF_001861355.1 Natrialba sp. SSL1 | reverse complement strand
GAACAGCTCGCTACCACCATCCAACCGACTGCTGAGGCTTAGCTAAAGACCAATGCTATCCTACACTCAATATAAACGGACGTGTAAGTGGCCATAGTGACAAGGGGTTTAAAACGATCGTTCCCACGACGGCATCGGCCACGATTGATATACGGCTCGTCGTTGATCAGGAGCCGGATGAGATCTATGAGAAGGTTGTTAACCATATCGACGAACACGCATCGGAGCGTGTATCAACGACCGTTTCTCGACTCGGGAGCATGCACCCGACGCGGATACCCGTCGATTCACCATATTGCGAGCCAATCATGGACGCTGTGGCCGACGGTTGGAATCAAGAGCCGATTGTGAAACCGTCATCGGGTGGGTCGGCGCCATACGCACTATTCACAAACTACCTGGAGCTACCACATATTAGCATTCCCTACGGGCAGCAGGACAACAATCAGCACTCTCCAGACGAGCATTTCGCAGTCGAACACTTTGAAAAGGGTATTCGGACAAGTGCACGTGTCCTCACTGCCGTTAGTAGTGAGTTGTCTTCGAAGTAATACGATCTGCAACGTTCTTCACAAAAGCACTGCAGTGGAATGCTGTCAAGACATCGTCAAAACACTACCTTAGTACAGCACACGAAATATATCAGTTAGGGTATTGAAGATGGCGAGCAACGATCTTCAGGAGACTACAGCATGTAGCAGCCACAAAAGAACCGATAACAGTCCAAGGATCAACCGCGAATAGGTGTATCAACCCCATGTCCAGGTCCAGAGATATCGATCATTGGGCCAGTATCCTCGATAACATCGGCGTCGAGTAGCCGATTTCCGTCAAGATCAACATATGAGAAAGCGTCAGTTCCTGCAACGACATGAGCGGCTGTGTGGATTGCGACCGCGCTTTCGAGCATACACCCGATCATCAGGTCGACATTCGCGGCTTCAGCAATATCAATAATAGCCAGAGCGTCAACCAATCCTGACTTGCCAAGTTTGAGGTTCATCACATCAACCGCGCCCTCACGAACTAATCGAATAGCATCACTGGGCGAGAATAATGACTCATCAGCAGCAATCGGTTCTGAAATCTGCCGGCTCGCCTTTTCGAGGCCCCTGATATCGTCGCGGTGGACTGGTTGTTCAATTAGGTCAAGTGTGAGGCCGTGGTCTCGCATTGCCTCGGCGAACCGTACTGTTTGCGCGACAGTCCACCCTTGATTAGCGTCAACCTTCAAGTTGGCACCGGGTGCCCCTTCTGCAACGGCGAGCATCCGGTCGATATCCGCTTTGACACTCGATCCGGCTTTCACTTTCAGGTGCTTGTATCCTTCGGCCGCTGCTGCTGCTGCTCGTGTTTCTGCCTCGTTAGTATCGACAATGGGAACAGTCATGTCTGTCTCGACCGGTGTCGATGTACCGCCAAACAGTTCAGCCATTGGTATCTCGAGCTCTCGACAACGTGCATCGATAACAGCTGTTTCTATAGCAAGACGGGCAGAGGATGTCGACGGGAACGAAGCCTTAAGATCCGAAGAGAGCCGTCGAAAGTCCGTTAAAGGCTCACCCTCAATCAAGTCACTCATCTCTCGAACGACCGCCATTGCAGATGCCTGGGTTTCCCCGGTAACTGGAGGAATTGGACTTCCTTCGCCATACCCTTCGGTTCCATCCTCGGTCTGAACCGTCGCTAGCAAGTTTGCAGCTTCGGTTTGCTTTCCGAGGGCGATTTCAAACGGCTCCTCGAGCGGATGATTGAAGGGGGTGACCGAGACATCGGTGATACGAGTCATTCGTCAACCACCTCCAGTGCGGCGTTGAAGAGACGAGACGTACCCGAGTCAGTGTAGACGTTCCCAGCCGGTATCCCATGACGATCAGCAACCGTCTCTTGATCGCCCCATGTCGAGATAGCAGCTACATCTGCATCAGATAGCTCGTTGATGAACTCTCTCTCGCGCTCGATCCCCCAGACCTCGAACCTCTCAAAGTGCGTCCGGGTAGTTCGGTCTGGATCGTCTACGAGAACAACAGCGTCAGGCCACGCTCCGTGGAGGATAGAAAGAGTCACGCCAGAATAGGCTCTATGGGAGAGCGAAGCTTGTCCCTCAACGAATACGATCTCGTGATCTTCAGCGACCTCGCAGACGAGGTCCTCAACCATCCCGGCCGTGAAGTCAGACGGAATCCGGTCGATCACGGCACCTCTATGCGCGCCGACCATGATCCCGGTTTGTCCAGTGGCCACCCACCCTGCATCTAATCCACGCTCGCAGGCTTCACGATACAGTTCGAACGTTGTTGTCCGCTTGCCAACCGCACAATCAGTCCCCATCGACAATACGACTGGGACATCGACGTCATCGACCCGTCCATCCCCAACTCGCAGTTCGTCGTCAGCCGGAGGCTTCCGAACATCGTAGAGTTCGACGCCGGCGTCAGCCGCAAGTGCCTGCCATTCTGAGTCTTCAGAGAGGAACGTGTGTAACCCAGAAACGATACTGCAGCCAGTACTCATTGCATCCTTTATGTCGTCAACCCATTCATCTGGGAGTTCGCCACCAGCTGGGGCGACACCGATAACAAGTGCTGCCGCATCTGGTGCCATCTCGAATGCCTCGGACATCGTTGCGGCAACAGGGATGTCGCCGTTTGTATCTGCTCCAAGCACATCCGAAGCGGTCGTCCCTGCCTGGGTCGAGTCAACAACCACCTCAACGTCGAATACCTCGCTATGTAGAGTTACTCCGTTCGCAGTCTTACCGCCTGTCTCTCCGAAGGAACCTTCTGCGAGTACAATCGCAGATGCTGGAATATCAAACTCATTTCTGAGGTTCATATCCCAAAGAGTAGGGGGCTAACCCAAAACCTCACACCCCATTATTCACGGGCCGCTTCGCAATACGTCCAAACTGGTCAACCGAACTACTACTGGTCCGTTACCCAGGATGATTCTAGTCTGTAACGTCCGTTAGAAATATATGTATCTACTCCGCTGTATGGTATGTTGGCAATGAGCAAGACCGAAAGAAGTACATCAGGGAGATTTCCAGAGGTACGGCTTCAACTGAAGATTTGGCATCCGGACTGCTGGACCTTACAGGTCACGGATCAGGTTTCGGCAGGACTTGTTGCCGACGGCGTCTATGAGGTTGACTCCAAGGTAAAGACACATCTCATTGCATACGGAGACCGAATTGAAGAGATCGACGAGCTGGTGGAAGTAGTTCGGGACTCACCGTTGACGGAAAGCGTGGCTGTCATGGAGAAGAACTACGACTTCGAAACTCGAACATCACCGCCAGGGAACGCGACACGCGAGTTGCTTGTCACCTACGAGCCAAATAATAGCATCCACGACGACTTCGTATCAAAAGGATTCATCCCTGATGAGCCTATCCGTGTAAAGGACGGGTACGAGTACTGGACTGTCGTCCATGATGGCCGACGGATGGATGTGGACTCCCAACTCGATGAAATCCGCGAGGAAAAAAATGCGGAGATCGAGATTTGGCGAATGGAAAAGCCGGATATCCTTAGGGGAAGTGGGACCCAGTTCGACGAACTCTCCGAACGCCAACGGGAAATCTTTCAACTCGCCCGACGTAAAGGATACTACACTTGGCCGCGAGAGGTCTCGGTAACCGAACTAGCTCAGGAGATTGACCTTTCGCAAGCGACAGTCTTAGAACATCTGCGGAAAGCCGAAGCGAAATTACTTGGAAAATCTTGGTGATCTACGCTATCATTTTCAATTGAGGGTGCCTGTTCTGGACAGATCTCAATCTACTCGAAGCCGTTCAATTGCCTCATGATCGGGCTCGACCCCAAGACCGGGTATTTCTGGAACAGTGAACGTCGGTCCGTCAACTTCCCACTGTCCGTCATTCTTGATGAGCGTGTCCTCAACGTACTGATTCATTACGCCAGTCGGGTAAGTTATTCGTGGAGTTGAGATTGTCAGGTGTGCGCTCGCTGCAGCGCCAATACCTAATTCAACCATACTTCCCATGAAGCAGGTGAGACTGTGTGCGCCAGCTACTGTGGCGACATCTTTCCCCCGGTGGAGACCGCCTGTTTTTGCTAATTTGATATTGATGATATCGGTCGCTTCATGTCGGGCGAGGTCGGCGACGTCACGGGGTGAGAACGCAGATTCATCGGCCAGAATTGGTGGATCGACTGCCTCACGAACCCGGCGGAGTCCGTCGCGGGAGTCATACGCTACAGGTTGTTCTACGAGTTCGAGTCCATCGGCTGCTACATCAAGTTCCCGAATCTTCCGGATCGCCTCCTCAGGATACCACCCTTGATTCGCGTCGATCCGGATTCGTGCATCTGGCACTACCTCAGCGATAGCCTCAATGCCGGCCAGTTCGGCTTCATGATCGGAACCACCGACCTTGACCTTAAAAGCGGTGAATCCCTTCTCTGCGGCGGTTGTAGCATCGGCCGCCATCTTGTCGGCCTCCATAATACCGATAGAGTAGTGCAGTGGGAACTCTCGCCTGAGGTTTTTCGGGCCACCAAGCAACTCATACACCGGAACTTCAACCCGTTTTCCAAGCGCATCGTGTAATGCGACATCAATACCGTATATTGGGAAAGTCTCACCCGAAAGCTGTGCCTCGAGGTCATCTACGATGCGCGCGATCCGATTTACTCGGCGACCTTCAACCGTCGACGCCAGTGTATCATTGATCAGGTCTGTACAGGCGCCTTGGGTAAGCCCGTGCGGCCAGGCCGCCTTCGGAGCGATCTCTCCATATCCGGGGATTCCAGCGTCGGTCTCGAGTCGAACGACTATGTGGTCGTGTGTATCCGACTGTTGGCCGGGCGCCGAAGAGAGACTTGTCTCGTACGCCTTCTCAACTGGAACAGACACTGGAATCGCGGTCATATCAGTGACTTTCATGCGTCATCCCTCCAAGAGGGGTATGCGTCGTCATCCATTTCATCTAGCGGAAACTTCGGCCGCTCGATATTCTGGTGGTCGAACTTTTGAGGGTCCACCGCAACCAGTCCCGGACTGTTCACAGGGATTACCTCGCTCGCCATGGGCTCATAATCTGCGCGATAGTGATTCGTGCTCTTTACGACGAGGATGTCCAATCGCTCCGGTTGGATTCCGAGATGGCGCCAGATTTCCGCATCGAGAGGCTGAATACGGTTCTCAACAAGGATCACCTCCACCTCATCGTCAGTACCCGTCTGCACCCTTACTCCACGACCGAGATCGTTTCGCGTCCCAGTTCCCATCGGTCCAGTATTCTGGAACTCTCCGTTGGTGATTGCCTTTACATACAGCTCAAGATCATCAATCGGCTTGCCGTGGCGATCATCCGTTTTCCCACCTAACGAAACCGTGATTCGTTCACCAACACCGGCATCAACTGCAGCTTCAACCACTTCAGGGTCATGAATGAGCGCAAAGCCTGCGTTTGTCGCATCCTGTTCTATGAGTTGCCGGAGAACAGTTGTCCCATCCGTAGCACCGCCACCGCCCGGATTGTCACCAAGATCAGCCATCACGATCGGGCCATCCTCTGCAACCCTATCGGCAACGAGATTCTTCGCGTGGGCGACAGCAGCTTCCGGTTCCAAATACTGGCCAATAAAGTCCGAGCGGCGGTCCCAGACCGTCTCAGCCACTTCACGCGCGGTCGACTGCGCCGCATCGATATCGCCGTCGGCGACGACCGAAATCGAGAAGCCCATTGAAGGAACGTCGGCTTGATGGAAGCCGGGGAAGACGTTAACCTTTAGGATGTCGCCATGCTGCTCCAGTTCTCGTGCATCCGACATGACTTCAGCCATCGGCCCTGCTCGAGTATTCTGTTTCGGTCCGAACGGAAGAATAGGAGGACGTTCGATCGTCATTACGGGATTGATCTCGCCATCAATCGTCCGCAGGAGAAGGTCCATCGCTTGCTCGCCAGTCGGACCCATGTCGGTATGAGGGTAGCTCTCGAATGCGATTAGTGCATCTGCTTCCTCAACCATTGTGTCTGTAATGTTTCCGTGCAGATCAAGCGTAACGACGATTGGTACTTCATCGCTGACAATGTCTCGAACGGCAGTGATTAGCGGTCCCTCGCCATCAGTGCCACCCTCCTGAACCATGGCGCCATGAAGCGAGAGAAACACCCCATCGATATCATCGATGTGCTCCCCTAGGTCTGAAAGGATGAGATCGGTATATAACTCGTAAGCTTCTGTTTTGACGAGCCCACTCGGCATCGCTGAGGCTGCAACGCTTGGAATGATGTTAGCTCCTTTGCTAGCAGCGACCGACATCGCTCCTCCAATTGTCGTGTTTGTATCTTTCAGTTCCTCAAGCACCTCGTCACCGATGTATTCGCGTCGCTGCTTGAAATGCTCCCGTGCTGTCGGGGTATCAGCGAATGTATTTGTCTCATGTGAGAACTCAGCGGCAAAGACTGTGAGTTGTCCCATAGGTGTGTGCTCCCCTCGAGGGAGTTAAACAAACCCCCAATAATGCTTTGGTCGTAGCTACGTCTCAGTATTGACACGAAGCGCTCGTCCTGGCGTAGCGCCGGTTGGTTCGCCGTTGCGTACGACAAACTCACCGTCAACGAGCACGTTCGAAATTCCACGTGGGGGACGAAGCGGATTCTCGTAAGTCGCACGGCTTGCAACTGTCTCCGGGTCGAAGACAACAATATCGGCATCCATCCCGGAACGAATAACGCCCTTCTGATGCAGTCCCATCGCCCGAGCCGGAAGCGATGTCATCTTTCGGATAGCCTCCTCCAGCTCAAGCGCGTTGCGTTTGCGGACGTACGTACCGAGCACCCGTGGAAATGTCCCGGCGAGACGAGGATGTGGTCGCCCACCGAATAGACCGTCAGTAGCAACATTGACCAAGTCCGTTTGGAGGATTTCTTCGACATCATCCGAGTTCATCATGTGGATGAGCATACTGACTGCGAGATCCTCTTCTACAAGCAGATCACAGACAACGTCAACAGGAGATGTGCCCCGCTCAGTCGCAATTTCCCGAATACTTCGGCCTTCGACGTGCTTGTTCTCTTCAGTCTGTACACTAGTGACGACAACGTTCTTCCAACCGGCCAGCCCCGCAGTGTTCTCCCATCCGTCAATTCGCCAATGGCGAATGTCACGCCTGATCCGCTCCCTGACCTCGTCGGTTTCGAGCAGTTCAATGGTCCGTTCTGGACCTTTAGAATGGACCCACGGCGGGAGAACTGCCGAGAGCATAGTACTCCCGGCAGTATAGGGGTACTGTTCGATAGTTATGTCAACTCCTCGTTGACGAGCAGTCCGAAGCAAAGCATTGCTTCTATTGACCTGATCGTGCTGTGCGGTTCCGGCGAGCTTGTAGTGTGACAGGTGAAGTGGAACGCCGCAGTCATCACCAATATCAACGAACTCATCGAGAGCATCCCAGATCCACCGACCCTCGCTACGCACGTGAGCAACAAATGGGCGACCGTACTCCTCCAACGCCGCTGCGAGTGTAGCAATTTCATTAGTATCCGCGTAGGTACATGGAGTATATATCAGACCGGTCGAAAACCCAATGGCGCCATCCTCTAGCCCCTCGACAATCAACTCACGCATCTCTTCAAGTTCGGCTGCTGTAGGATCGTCGTCCGACATTCCCATCACATTGAATCGAACAGTTCCATGGCCAACCAAAAGGGCGACGTGTGGACTCACTCCGGATGCTTCAACAGCATCGAGGTACTCATCAACGCTGTCCCACGTCCAGTCGGTATCGACTGTTCCAGCAAGGGCACCGAGTTGTTGGGACCACTCTTCTGCGCCACCCTCACGGTACATAGGTGCCATTGAGAAACCGTCTTGGCCGAGCACCTCTGTAGTGATTCCCTGACGCAGTTTTGGCTCCAGCGTAGGGTCCTCGAATAGTTCCAGATCAGAGTGAGAATGTGTATCAATGAATCCCGGTGCAACGATTTCACCGTCGGTATTGATGACTTCTTCTGCGTCTGGAACAGTACCTCGGTATATCCCATCGATACGTCCGTCCTTGATGCCAACGGCGCCGCGAAGCCATGGGGCGCCTGTCCCATCTACGATCTTTGCATTTGTCAAACAGCGGTCCAGTGTCATACCATCTGGTACGCGGTCCGACTTATAATCCCACCCCCATTAATTCTTGGCCGCGGTGGTCGACGCTGACCAGCGACAGTCAGTTCTACGAAAGCCAGGATCTGTGACCGCGGTTCTTTTCCTATGGTGACCTCTTAATTGAGATTTAGTATACCCAGAATACATATTGTTAGTACCTAGAGTCACTTGGCTTAATCACAAGGTTCACTGGCAGTAGTATTACATCCTCGACAAAAATCTGGAAGGAGATCTTCTGGTTGTCTCTCTTCCACACGCCATTAAAAACATCAAATTCCCTATATAATATGGTTCTAGATTCGAAGTAGAATATGTTCCCCACCAAAGATTTTAATAACATTGGATAGAAAGTCTGCCTTGTACTATGGCAGCAAGTGACGAGAATTCCGATAGCCGTAGGGGCTTTATGCGGAAAATGGGTGCCGC
>NZ_MASN01000004.1 GCF_001861355.1 Natrialba sp. SSL1 | reverse complement strand
GACGAGGGTGAGATCGACATTACGGGACTCGATGTGCCCGCCGAAGTCGACGATGACGAGACCGTCGAAATCGACATTGATCTCGAGAACCTCGGTGACGAGGGAGCGATTCAGGAGGTCGCCCTTTACCTGAACGAGGATGACGAGCCGGTCGACACCGAAGTGGTCGACATGGCAGCATCCGGCGTCGACGACCCGATTGACCATCCAGCAGAGACGACGATCACGTTCGAACTCGAGGCGAGCGACCTTGACGGCGGTGACCACACCGTCACCGTCGAAACCGAAGACGACGACGCGAGCGACGCGTTCACCGTTCTCGCCTCGAACTTCGAGGTCTCGAACCTCGACGCACCTGACGAAGCCGACCGCGGTGAGGAGATCACCGTCAGTGTGGACATCGCAAACACGGGTAACGTCGACGACACCCAGGCCGTCGAGTACCGCTTCGACGACCTCGGCGACGCACTGGACGCACAGAACGTCACGCTTGACGCCGACGAGGAGACGACAGTCTCCTTCGATATCGATACTGAGAACGTCACTGAAGGAACCTACGACCACGGTGTCTTCACCGAGGACAACGAGGCAACGGCCACAATCGACATCCTCGAAGCGTTCTTCAGCGTTGACATCACCGACGCACCTGAGGAACTCGCACCTGGCGAGACCTATAACGTCAGCGCGGATGTCGTGAACGCCGGCGACGCGCCGGACGAACAGACGATCGCCTACGAGGTCACGGAAGGCGAAACCGACGTTGCGGTCGTCGACGGCGACGTCGACGAAGAGGAACTCCGTGAGGAACTCGCCGACCGCGGTGTCGACGAGGTTGACCTCGACGAACTCGTCGACGGCGCGGACAACCTGGCCGACACACTTCAGGACGAACTCGGCGACTCCTACGACGTGCAGACGGTCAACGCAGCCGACCTGGTCGACGAGGTCGATGCCTACGACGTCTTCGTCGTCAACGACTTCGACGGCGCAGACGTCGATGTGTTCCTCGACGAGCTCGAAGACGACCAGGGTGTCGTCTACCTCGACAACTGGGGTAGCAGCTCGAACGCAGTGAGCGATCTGTCCGATGCTACTGACGATCCATCGTCCGTCGAGGACAGCTTCAGCGGCTCTGCACCGATCATGCTCGACATCACCGACGACCACGCACTGTTCGACGGCGTCGCTGCTGCGGGCGAGACGATCGAGCTCCACGACGGCTCCGCCGCCGACCGCGCATGGTTCGACGGCTACAGCGGCGAGAGCATCGCAGACGTTGGCGACACCGGACCAGATGGTGCCACAGTCGGCGTGAGCGAGGACGACGACCACGTCCTGCTCGCTGCCTTCGGTCGCTCCTCGTTCATCTCGAACGCGGACTTCAGCGCCGAGTCGAACGCCATCATGGCGAACGCCGTCGAGCACGTCGACGACTACGCCGGCACGGCCAGCGCAACCGACCACACGAGCGAGTTCGTCTCGCTCGAACCGAACGAATCGACCACCGTCGAGTTCACGAACACCCTCGCCGAAGACGACGGCGAACTCGAGTGGCACCACGTCGTCGAGAGCGAGGACGACGCTGCAACTGCGCCGTTCACCATCGACGACGGACCGAACTGGAACGTCAAGGGAACGGTCGCCGAGGCAGCAACTGACGAACCGATCGAAAACGCGAGCGTCGAACTCGAGGCTGGCAACGAAACGTACACGAACGTGACCGATGCCGACGGCAAGTACGGTCTCGAGAACGTCCCTGCTGGCGAACACAACCTGACAGTTGACGCCGAGAACTTCGCGGCACACACTGAGACCGTCGAGGTTCCCGAAGACGACGTCGTCACGGTCGACGTTGGTCTCGAGAAACTCCCCGGCACGATCAGTGGTGACGTAACCGCGAGCGACGACGACGCACCGGTCGAGAACGCGACCATCGTCGCCGAGAACGACGACGGCGATGTTCACGAGGCGACGACCGACGAGAACGGCTCGTACGAGCTCGACGGCGTCTCGGCAGGCACGTACGTCGTCAACGTCGTCGACACGCCGCCGGGCTACGAACTCGACGAGGTCGTTACGGTCGCACCCGGCGAACACGTCGACGGCGTCGACTTCGTCGTCGACCGCACCGCCGGTTCGATCGAAGGCACCGTCACGAACGCTGCCGGTGTCCCGATCGCTGACGCCAACGTCGTCGACGCCGACGACGGCGCGTTCAACGTGACGACCGCCGAGGACGGCTCCTACGAAATCGAGGACATCACGCCCGGAACGAACGCGCTCCGCGCAGTCGCCGACGGCTACGACGACTCGAACGTCGAGTTCGTCGAGGTCGAAACCGGCGAGACGACGACCGCGAACCTCACGCTCGGCACCTACTTCGAGGTCGACGACCTCGCAGCACCCGACACCGCCGAGAAGGGCGAGGAGATCACCGTCAACGCGACGGTCACCAACACCGGCGAGCAGGAAGACACTCGCATGGTGTTCTACTTCCCGCCGGGCACTGACTTCGGCACCGACGTCATCGACTACCAGCCCGAACTGTCCGAGACGGTCACGCTCGAGGGCGGCGAGTCGACGACGGTCGAGTTCACCTACGAGATCGGAGCCGACGACGAACCGGGCGAGTACGAACACGGTATCTCGGCCGACGAGGTCGAATCGACGGTCATCACCATCGAGGGCGACGAAGACGACGGCGAACCCGTCTTCAACGTCACCGGACTCGATGCACCGGCAGACGCTGAACCCGGTGAGAACGTCACGATCACCGCCACGCTCGAAAACACCGGCGACGACGCCGGCACGCAGACTGTCACCTACGCGTTCGACGATGAGACCGTCGCCAACGAGACCGTCTCGCTCGACGCAACCGAGTCGACGGCACTCGAGTTCACCACCGAACTCCCAGCGGATGAAGGCACGTACGAGCACGCGGTCTCGTCCGAGAACGACTCCGCGACGGCACAGACCGACGTTGAAGAGGCTGGCGAGCCGGAACCCGCGTACTTCGAAGTGACCGAGCACGACGCACCGGAGTCCGTTGATGCGGGCGAGGAGCTGACGGTCAACGCGACGATTACGAACACCGGCGACGAAACGGATCAGCAGGATGTCTTCCTGTTCTGGGACTCCGCGATGAGTGACCTGGAGGATGCGGAGTCTGTGGCTGACCTCCGCGAGGCCGGTATCGACTCGATGGAATCGATCGAACTCGAGGGTGGCGAATCCGAGACGGTGGCGCTCACCCACGAGGTCGACGCGGAGACGGAGCCGGGTACCTACCAGTACACGGTGTCGACGCTGCAGGAGATGGTTGACGGTGAAGTGACCGTTGAGAGCGCTGCAGAAGCCGCCTTCCCGGCAGACCCGGGCGGCTTCGATGGGGCACCACCGGGAGCAGCACTCGGTGCGAACCCGTTTGAAAACGGTATCGCGAACGGGGTCGGACTGCTCGGCTAACTCGAGCACTGCTCCCTTCCGTCCCGTCTCGTTCCGTTATCGTTTGGCAATCACCCCAATTTCCGCTTATTTGGCCTTGTTGAAACCTTCAATCAGTGACAAATTCCAGCTGCCTTGCTGAATACAGAGCGCAAGTGTGGCACGTCGAGGTCCCAAGACCTGGGATCGTTTGACTCGCCCGGTGTCGTGGAGGATCGACTGAACGGCCGATAAAGTCCGATAGCAATCCGCCACCAATGCATTATATGATCTCACTCATCTGCCAATAATGTGCCCTCCAGGCAGCAAGCAACCCACGTCGCTGCTGCCACGCCGAACCCTGCTTGCCAGCGACTACCGCGTAACAATCATGCATAATTCTCATTCGAGGAGCTCCATCACTTGCTCTGCTGCGTGTTCCCCTGAACGGACTGCTCCTTCCATGTGACCGGCCCAAACTGGCGAGGTCTCCGCACCCGCCCAATGAATACGACCGACTGGTTCAGTCAATGCTGACCCATAGCTGGTGAGCAGCCCCGGTGGGACCTGGGGGGAACATCCCTCGATCCACGGTTCGTCTGCCCAGTTCTTTTCCACATACTGTATCGGCTCGCGCGCAGCCGGGCCGAAGTAGTTTGTGAGCGCCTCGACGACTGCCCGGAATCGTTCGTCGCGGCTCCCTGCGTCGAATATCGATGGATCTTCTGTTCCTGAACCGCCGGAACCCATGGAATCGTCGGTGACCGGTGTACCCGTTAACCCGGTAAGGACGCCAATCTGAGCGTCGGGCGGTGAACTATCTAAAGTAAACCGCACGAATCCCGAATCACTCAAAACTGCACCACTCAGCCCTTGTTCGTGCCAGAACGGACGTTCGTAGAGGACATGTACCTTCAGTATCTTCGACGACGCCCACCGATCCGTGAGTTCATCCCGGGCTAGCGGGAGGCGTGGGTCAAAATCAATATGCGCCGTTGCGCCCGGATCAACAGCAACGATGGCGCGTTCTGCGACGACTGTTCCCTGCTCTGTTCGTATCGATACCTCATCGTCATCCTGTTCGAGAGCATGAACGGGACAACCTAGCACGACTCGATTATCTAGTTCGTTGGCGATGTGTTCTGGAAGCGCTGTCGCACCGGACTTGAAGCGTTTTGACACTGCTCCGTCTTTACTATCGGTGAGCGTTTCCAAACTTCCTGCTGAGCTGATGTGTGTGAGAAAGAATAGGAGTGATATATCTCGCGGTAAGCACATATACCCCAAGGCAGTGACGAGTTCGAAGATGGTACGCGCACCTTCTGTGAAGGTATTTCGCTTCAGCCACGCGCCCAGTGTCGTGCGGTCGTATTGGTTAGCGTTGGGAGCGTTCCACGGCGCTTCGTGCGGGACCTTTTGAGCCATCCGATCGAGACGAAATTGTGCCTGAACGAGATCGAGTTTCGCATGTAGCGGAAGGTCAGGCATCGCTCCTTCGAAGGGGCGGCGCTGATCCCGATAGTAGAGCAGATCTTTACCTTCGTGTGGCGTCGGGACGGTTTCAATGCCGTACTCAGTAGCCAGTTCGAGAATGTGGGTATGTTGAGGGCCAACCCACTCACCACCGCAATCAACGACGGAGTCCTCGCCAATCGATTTATTCAGTACGCGACCGCCGACCCGATCGTTAGCTTCGAATACAACAACGTCAACCCCATCATGCCTCAACTCCCGTGCTGCGCATAGTCCTGCAAGTCCCCCACCAATGATCGCAACGTCGATGGATTGTTCTTCCCCGGCTAGTCCCTCGTTTTGGAGCATGTGCCAACAATCATCCTATCTATCGCAATAAAATAACCGCCAACCCCTTGAATTCTCTATATTCAGCGGTCCGTTTCTCTCAGGTTTACGGGTATTCGTACTCGTCGCGTGAAATAGCCAGTCCTCGTTCCACGTTGTGAATGACGCACTTGATGAGGAGTTCGCGGAACTGCTTCCACCAGAGGCGTGACCGCACGAATGCCCCGAATTTCTGTTTAATCGCCGCGTTGACCGTCTCGTTCATGTTTCGGCGATGGTAGAGGTCGCTGTCCAGCCGTGCATTCCACGCTTTGTGGAGTGAGGTGAACTCACGATGCTTAATGAGTGGTCGAATATCGTGGTCACGGGCGAGCTGCCGGAGCTTCTGGTCGTCGTATCCCTTGTCACCGGTCAAGACCGCGATGGACTGTACGTTCCGTTTCACTACCTGTGGCGCAATCTGCGTATCGTGCTTTCTCGTTGTCGTCACATGAACATCGAGAACGGCGTTGGTAGCTGTATCGACCAATAGCGTTGTCTTCAACTGCTTGATGGTGAGGTTCGTTCGCTTCGTGTAATGAGTTGATGCATGCGCCCGCTCAAACCCGGAGGCATCGATGCCGGTGACACCGTTCAGCGGCAAGTCCGCAAGTGAAACGTTCAGCAGAACCCGCCAGACGGCCATCTCCAAGCGATCAAACGCCTTGCAGAGTGTCGAGGGTGCGGGGATCGAATCGAGATCGAGGGCGTCACGAATGCGAGGCATCTCAATGAGTTCGTCAACGAGGTCGCGGTAGGTGGTCGTCTTCTTAACTTTGAGACAGAGCAGGACGACATGTTGGCGGAGCGTGAACCGCTTCCGTGAATAGCGTGTCGAGAATCGTGCCACAGCACGGCGAGCCAGCATCATAGCCCGTTCAACGAATCGAAGGAGTCGTGACTTCGGCAGAGCATCCATCTTCCTCAGCTACTCACCAGTCATGTTTGTCAGCAAGGGTTTCAACAAGGCCGCTTATTTTGGTACGAATTCGTCGCCGCTTCGGGCCGTCATAGGCAACCGTGTGGCAGAAACGTCCCAGTCGATTGGGGCCGAGTATGGAGGTGCTTCTTCGACTGTCGGCGTTGCTCGTCGTTCTGCTCGTTGGCACGGGGCTTCGGGCGTCCGGTATCCTCAACGCGTCCCGGACCGATCGCCTGAACGCCGTCGCCTACTACGTCGCGCTGCCGGCGCTCATCTTCGTCTCGACGTACGATCAGGCGATTGGCGAGTTGCTGTCGCTGGAGTTGATCGGCGGATTACTCATTGTCTTCTTCGCGACGGCGGGAATCGCATGGATTGTTCACCGAAACAAGGCTGATAGCGGCCGACAGAGCGTTGCAATCGTCCAGTCCTATCACTCCAATCTGGGCTATTTGGGCCTGCCGTTGGTCGCGGCGACGTTCGCCGATCCGGTTACCGCAATCGCGAGCGTGATCCTCGGCGTCGTGACCCTCGTGCAGGTTCCGTTGACGATCGTCGTCCTCTCGACGGCGAACGGGGCCGACGCCGAACTCGCCGAGGAACTTCGCGGACTGGCCGCCAATCCGGTCCTCGTCTCGCTTCTCGTCGGCCTCACGATCGGCTCGCTTGGAATTACGTTCCCGGGGACCGCCGTCGTCGGGCTCGACGCGATCGGCTCGCTCGCGCTCCCACTCGCGCTCCTCTGTGTCGGTGCGTCGCTCGAGGTTGATCTGCCGTCGATCGACTACGGCGCGACCGGTTCCGTCGTCGCGGTGAAGATCATCGCCATGCCGTTGCTCGCGTGGGTCGTCTTTTCGACTCTCGCGGTCGACACCGCGACGTTCGCTGCCTCGGTCGTTATGCTCGGCACGCCGACCGCCGTCTCGACGTACGTCTTCGCGGCCCAACTCGAGGGCGACGAGGAGTTCGCCTCGCTGAACGTGTTCACCACGACGCTCGCGTCGATCGTGACGCTGTTCGTGTTGATCACACTGATTACGTAGCGCTGTTCGTGCTGCTTGCGTTGCTTGCGTTACTTACGTTGCTCACGTCGATCGAGGATCGATACCGCTCCGTCGCCCGATCCGACCGTCCCGTCAGCTACTCTCCGAACTCCGTCGATGCATCGTCCTCACCGTACGCCATCGTGGAGAGTCCCGCGTTTGCTGCCTGGCGCGTATCCTGCCGACTCCACTGGACGACGATCGGCACGTTGGACTCGACGACGATTCCGTAATCCTCGGCCAGCGGCGGTGCGTACGGGTCGATCAGGTCGTTGACCCGAACGTGGCGGACTCGCTCCGGCGCGACGGTGAGCGGATACGGGCCGGCTTCGTGCCCGTTCGCGTAGTACAGGGTAAGCTCGAGCGTCGCCATCTCCGGACCGGTGTTCAGCAGACACAGCTTCTCGTTGCTGACCATCTCCGGCTCCGGGCCGGTGCTCTCGACGGGGACGTGTCCGCCGGGGATCTCCCAGCGCGTTTCGCCGATCGGCGCTGCCGGCTCACTACCGGCCTCGGCCGCTTGTTCTGCCGCTGAATCCGCGTCGGGATCCGATCCCGTCATGCGTCGTCCCTCTCGAGTAGGTCCGCGAGATACTCCGTCATGAATACGCCGTCTGGATCCAGTTCGCGGCGGATCTCCTGAAACCGGTCCCACTCCGGGTACAGCTCCCGGAGTTCGGGCGCGCGAAGCGTGTGTTTCTTCCCCCAGTGTGGGCGGCCGTCGTACTCGCGGAAGATCGGCTCGATGTCCTCGAAGTACTCCCAGTGGTCCAGTTCGGCGTTCTGGATGCACGAAATGGTCATCACGTCTTGCTCATACTCGGTCGAGAGCATCGCGTCGTCTGCCGCGACGGTGCGGACGAGCAACCGCCAGCCGACATCGGCCCGCCAGCGTTCGCGGACCCGGTTACGAACGCGCTCGAAGCAGTCGAGCCCGTCCTCGACTGGGAGTGCGTACTCCATCTCGTCGAACTCCCGACCGATGTCGTCGTGTTCGGGGATGATCTCCTGCCACCAGCCGGTCTGATCCTCGACCTGCGTCGCGTACGAGAGGTCTGCGTGGTCGGTGCCGCCGCCCGGCGCGTTGAGCAGTCGGAGCTTCACCTCGTCCGAGCGCGGATACCAGTAGAAGTCGAAGTTTCGGTTCTCTTCGATCAGCGTCGGAATGTGGTCCTTGCACGCCCGCCAGTTCGTACAGTACTCGCGGCGCTGGATCTTGTAGGTCGTCTGCAGGTCCAGTTCGACCTCGGTGAAGATGCCGAGCGTTCCGAGCGACAGTTGGGCCGCACGCAGGAGGTCCGGATCCTTCTCGGTGCTGAACTCGCGCATGTCCCCCGTCCCGGTGACCATTCGACCACCGATGAGTGTCCCCGCAAGGTTTTCGAACTCGGGCCCCGTTCCGTGGGTTCCCGTGCCGAACGCCCCCGCGACGGTCTGCATCGAGACGTCGCCGAGATTCGGCATGGCGAGGTTCCTGTCGTGAAGCTCCGTCCCCGCCTCCTCGAGTGTCGTCCCGGCGTACAGTGTGGCCGTCTTGGCGTCCGCGTCGTGAGAGATCAGTCCGGTCATTTTCGAGAGTGAGACGAGTACGCCGTCGGTTTCGACGACCGGGGTCCAGGAGTGACCCGAGCCAACAACGCGAACAGTCTCGCCCTGCTCGACACACTCTCGAACGATCGACTGGAGTTCGCCCTCGCTCTCCGGTTCGAGGATGCGATCCGGTTCGAAGGACACGCTTCCCGACCAGTTCGTCCACGTTTCGGCCGCGTCTTCGTCGACGGAGTCCTGTGCCATAGTTGTGAATCGGTTGTTAGGATCCCGATCGTCGCGAACACCGTCACCTCGACCGCTGTGAGTCACGTCACGACTGTCGCGACAGCACGGACCGGTAACGGAATGGAACTGCTACCGGACCGGTAACGGAAGTGGAACCTACTCGAGTACACACCGAAGACGGGAATAACACGCCGGCCTGAACCAGCAGGTGACATAGTGTCGAGGGTTTGGTAGCGTACCAGTACGGGGTAACTGGGTAGCATATCCGAAGGAGGTGCCCGATGAGCTGGACTGTGGCTCGCTCAGTTCTCGCTCGTCAGCTCTCGAGTACCCGCTCTATTCCCGCCTCGATCCGCGTCGCGTCGGGGAGGTAGGCGTCCTCGCGGGCGAACAGCGGCACCGGCACGTCGTACCCGGTGACGCGTTCGACGGGCGCTTCGAGATAGAAGAACGCCTCCTCGTTGATTCGGGCGATGATCTCGCCGGCCATTCCCGACGTTTTCGGCGCTTCGTGGACCACTACACACCGGCCGGTCTTCCGCACCGACTCGACGATGGTCTCGGTGTCGAGCGGCGAAATCGTTCGCGGGTCGATCACCTCGATACTGGCACCGGTCTCGGTTTCGACACTGTCGACAGCGTCCAGCGTCTCCCGAAGCATCGAGCCCCAGGCGATCACGGTGGCGTCCTCGCCGGTGTCGACGATCCGGGCCTCGCCGAGGGGAATCTCGTGCTCGTCCGGAACCTCCTCGCGAACCGAGCGGTACAGCCGCGTCGGCTCCATGAAGACGACCGGGTCCGGCGACCGGATCGCGGACCTGAGCAATCCCGCCGTCTCCGCTGGCGAGGCCGGGATGACCACCGTCAGACCCGGCACGTGGGCGAACCCCGCCTCGAAGCTCTCGGAGTGCAACTCGAGCGCGTGGATGCCGCCGCCGTACGGCGTCCGGATAGTCATCGGACAGGTAACCGTGCCGCGTGTGCGACTCCGCATGCGGGCGACGTGCTGGACGAGCTGGTGAAACCCCTGGTAGAGGAAGCTCTGGAACTGTATTTCGGCGACCGGCCGCAATCCGGTTGCGGCGAGTCCGACGCCGACGCCGACGATGCCCGCCTCCGCGACCGGGGCATCGAACACCCGGTCCGGATGCGCCTCGAGCAGTCCCTCAGTCGCCCGAAACACGCCTCCTGCCCGCCCGATGTCTTCGCCGTAGACGACGACGCTGTCGTCGGCTGCGAGTTCCTCGCGGAGCGTTTCGCGGACGGCCTCGACGACGCGGAGCCGCTCAGCCATCTCGATCACCCTCGAAGGCCGCGGCCTGGCGCTCGAGTTCCGGCGGCTGTTCTGCGTAGACGTACTCGAACAGGTCCGCCGGGTCGAGGCGCTCCCGGCGCTCGTTCGCCTGATCGATTGCCTCGGCGATCTCCGCCTCGACCTGTTCGTCGATCTGCGCTTTCGTGTCAGCGTCGAGAATCCCCTGGTTCTCGAGAAACACCTGAAACCGAACGATCGGATCTCGCGCCTCCCACTCGTCGGCCTCCTCGGGGTCGCGATACACCGACGGGTCGTCCGAGGTCGTGTGCATCGACCGCCGGTAGGTGAGCGCCTCGACGAGCGTCGGCTCGCCCTGCCGGGCTCGCTCGATCGCCTCCGAGACGACCCGGTAGACGGCCAGTACGTCGTTGCCGTCGACCCGTATCCCGTCGATTCCGGCGGCGACCGCCTTCTGGGCCAACGTCTCCGCTGCGGTCTGGTCCTCGAGTCGGGTCGAAATAGCGTACCGGTTGTTCTGACAGACGAACACCGTCTGCGCGTCGTAGACGCCCGCGAAGTTCAGCGCCTCGTAGACGTCACCCTCGCTGGTCGCGCCGTCGCCGAAGTACGTGAGCGCGACGTTCGGCCGTCCCTGAATCGATTCACCCCAGCCGACGCCGACCGCGTGCAGCGGCTGGCTCCCGACCGGGATCGCCGGCGGCAGTGCGTTTGCATCCGCTGGTATCTCCGCTCCCTCCTCCATCCCCATCGCGTACTCGAGTACCGACTGCGGCGAGGTACCGCGAACGAGCAGCGCCGGGTGTTCGCGAAAGGAGGGGACGACCCAATCGTCCGCGGCGAGCGCGAACGCGCTGCCGACCTGTGCGGCTTCCTGTCCGATCGCGGGGGCGTACGTCCCGAGTTCGCCTCGCCGCTGTAACGAAATCGCACGCTCGTCGAGACGGCGGGCGCGCTTCATCGCCGTGTAGCACTCGAGTAGGTCGTCGTCGGTGAGCGATGGGGCGAGTTCCGCGTCGATCGTTCCGTCTTCGTCGAGCACCTGTACGGAGTGAATCGTGAACTCGGCGACCGTCTCGCGTGGCATAGGCTCGGTACACCCTGGAGTGAGTTAATGCGCCACCCGGGGCACGACGGCTCTGGTTGTGTCTTTGATATCATGGCTGTGTCTCCGTGAGGGGGCGAGGGCCAGCGCAGCCGCCATGGATAAGAGACCCACGATATGGTGGGAATACGTCTTCGGTGGTGACACGTTTTCATAGGCGTATGAGTACGGGAATTCGAGCAACACTCAAGGTCGAGGATCCTGCTGACTGCCCGGCCGCTCAACTATCCGCTGAGAAGGGCGTCACCAGCCACTCGATTTCGAAGAGCGTCGATCCGTCGACTGGAGAGACGGTGACCGCTGAACTCGTCGCCGAAGGATGTCCCGGAGACGACCGAACAGCCGCTGCAGATATTGAATCTGCGTCCGATGATCTGCGTGTTCTCTTTTCGGACGGCTCTCGAACGGTGTATCGGTTCAGTCGCGAACTCGGTTGTGGCTGTCCCTGTGAGTGTATCGAGCAGTTCAACGCGCCGATCGCTGACGTACAGACGACGGATGGCGCGCTCGTTCTCGTCTTTCACGTATCGAGTACCGACGAACTGCAAGACATCGTTACCGAACTTCAGGAACGGTTCTCCGACGTGCAGGTGCAACGACTGATCCAGGCCCGAGCCGATCGCTCCAAGCAGGATCTCGTGTTCGTCGACCGAGCCGCGCTCACCGCTCGCCAGCGAGAGGTACTCGAGACCGCGAACGAGATGGGGTACTTCGAGTACCCGAAGCGAGCGAACGCGACCGAGGTCGCGGATGCGCTCGATATCACCCCCGCAACGTTTACCGAGCATCTCGCTGCGGCCCAGCGGACGCTTCTCGATTCAGTTCTCGATACGTAGCAGGTACTCGAGTTCAGTCGCCGAGAACGCACACGCTCTCGGCGAGCCTTGCCACGTCGACGGCATCTGGGTCGGTGATCTGTTCGATGATTCGGGGTGCTGTTCCGTCGGGGACGGTGTCGCCAACGACGAGTTTTGGACAGCGGGCCTGCCGGAACCCTTCGACGAGGACGAGGTCGTATCCTCGTTCCTGTAACCGCTGGAGTGTGGCTCGGAGTGGGTCGAGTTCGGTAGCGGCTTCGTGGGTCTGTTTTCCCCGATTCGTAATCTCGAACGTCGTCGACGGCGTGATGCCGACGACGGTCTCTGCGCCCGCGCTCGCGTGTCGGTGCGTATCCGTTCCCGGTGTATCGACCTCGATATCGTGGTGGATCGACTTGACGGTCCCGACGCGGCCGTATTTCGAACACTCGGGGAGTAAGCGCTCGACGAGCGTCGTTTTGCCCGAGTTGCTGTGGCCGACGAGTCCGAGTACCTTCATAGCTCTCCTCGGGCGGCGTCTGCCGTATGTGTACGGATTTCGCTGTTTCGACCACCGGTCCCCATCCTGCTCACCCCTCGTCGAGCCCCCACGAGATGTGCGCCCAGAGACGCTCGTACCCGTAGTAGGTCCCCGTTTTCAGGAGATTCGCGGCGATGCCGATATTGACGGCGTCGGACCCACTCCCGGTGATGAGAAAGGCGACCGTAATGGTCACTAGCACCATCAGGAGCCGGTAGGTGAGCGTCTTGACGAGTGTTCTCGAGTGCGCCTGCAGTGCACCGTGTGAGATGATCGATGGCGTGAGCGATTGCATTGGACGGGAACTGGACAGATGTGTTGCTGGTCACTGGGTCTCGGGTCGATACTGTTCTGTTTCGCCACGGTCTGACAGAGACCGCACGGACGGACCGGCGCTTCAGTACGGTCCGTCTCGGTTCCCCATCGGCAACTGGGGCTCTGGCTCCGACTCCGGCTCTCGCTCCGTTGCTGATGCCGACGACGGCCCCGCGCCCGAGCCACAGGTCCCACACCGGAAGTCGACGTCGCCCTCGCTGTTGGTGAGACCCTCGAGTGGGGACGGCTCTGCCGGCGTCTCCGCGAACACGTCCGGTTCGACAGCGAACCGGTCCGCGTCGCGCTCGACGAGTCGGCAGGCGAGCACAGCCAGTGCGTCGTAGAACGCGGTCTCGCCGTCCACAGCGGTCTCGTCGGTCGCGTCAATCGCGTCCTCGCCAACCCCCTCACCGTCTTCGATCGCCTCCCGATACCGCGGGAGCCACCGCCCGAGGTGATCTTCGATGAACGACCCCTGTGCATCGGTCACGATTTCGATCCCCGTCTCGTCTCCTTTCTTTGCGAGTGCTGCCGTCTGCAGCGCCAGTTGCGAGACGAACTCGAGTTCGATGCAGAGATGGTCGACGCGTTCGCGTCGGTCGTCGGCGAGCGAGAGTCCGAACGCGTCGTAGAAGCCCGCGATGTCGGACAGGGTATCCGTACTCGTAACGAGCGTTCCCGGACTGAACTCGATCTCGTACTGCGGAATGTCGCCCCCGGTCTCGAAGCCGAACAGCGAGGTCCACGTGCTGTAGTGCTCGTCAACCTCTGCCTCCGTGGCTGGGCTTGCGTCGACGACGGTTTTCGCGGCGTCGTGAAGGTCGCCATGGGCGTCGGCGGTTGGATCGCTCTTGTCGCGTTCGTCACTTACAGTCGTTACAGCCCCATCGAGCACCGCCGCGGACTCGAGTAGCTGCTCGTCGAACGTCCCCGAGACGAGTGCCGACTCGAGTGTTTCGCCCGGGCGGTCGAACGCCAGGGAGAGGAGCTTGTAGAGGCGGGCGCGATGGACGGACTCGCGTGCGATCCTGGAGTTGCCGTCGGCCTCGTTGGGATGGTCGGGTGGGTCGTGTGTTGGTGGTGTTGTCATCGTCTTCGATCACGTGATGTCGAGTCGGTAGGCGTTGGTGTCCTCGTCGAAGCGCTCGCGCTCGTACTGTGGTTCCTCCATCGGAACGCGGGCGACGGTTTCGCCGTCCTCGTCGTAGCCGATGGCTTCCTCGTCGGTTACTTCGAACTCCTCGACGCGCCACTCGGTGGAACCCATCAGGTGGAGCAGGCCGCGGAGTTTGCGGTACTCCTCGTCGCCGCGGCGGGCGGCCTGGTAGGTCTCCTTTGCGTCCGCGACGCGTGGACCGAACATCTGGATCAGGTAGTCGTCGGGGACGTTGATCGGTGGGATGTAGTAGACGTTTGGCTCTAAGCCGAGCTGTGGGTACAGCGGCAGGGCGACCTCGGCGTCGTGGACGAGGTAATCGATCGGGTTCGAGGAGTCGGCCTCGTCCGGTGGGTTGATCCAGCCGTGTTGGCGAATCTTTCCGAGGCAGTTTTCGAAACACTGCGGGACGAGCCCTTCCTCGACTTTGGGGTAACAGCCGACACACTTCTGGGAGACGTTTTCTTCGGGGTTGTAGACGGACTTCCCGTACGGGCAGGCCCGGACACACTCCTGGAACGCCTCACAGCTGTCCTCGTCGATCAGGACGATCCCGTCTTCCTGGCGCTTGTAGACCGCCTGGACGGGACAGCCACCGGCACAGCCCGCAAACGAGCAGTGATTGCAGACGCGGGGAAGGTAGAAGAACCACATCGGGTGGGTCTCCTCGTCCGCCGAGATGTGCGTGTCGGACTCGAAGGCCTCGCCGGCCGGTTCGTCCTCTCCGAGGTTGGGATGTGCCCAGTCTTCGCTGTCTGGGATGTAGCCCTCGATGTCCTGCCCGTGGAGATTCTGCGGGTCGTCGTCCGGAGCCATCTCGTCCCAGTCGACGTCGTTCGCCTCGAAGATGGTGTCACCCTCGTAGACGTACTCGCCGTCCTCCTCGCGCCACTCCTGCACGCCGAGGCGGTCGAGGATTTCCTTGTCCCACTCGATGGGATGAGAGCCGTAGGGCTTGGTCTCGACATTGTTCCAGAACATGTGCTCCTGTCCCTCGCCGTGGGTCCAGGTCGTCTTGCACGACAGCGTACATGTCTGGCACGCGATACACTTGTTGATGTCGAACACTGCCCCCCACTGTTTCTCGGGCCGCGCCTCCGCGTAGGGGTAGTCCATCTCGCGTCCGATCTGCCAATTGTAGACTTCTGCCATTGTGATCACCAGGTGTTTGTTGTTGCTGTTGTCAGTCGTCCGAGGTCTGCACGAAGTTGCCACTCAGATACTCTTCCATCGTCTCGTCCTCGTTCGTCGGTCGAATGCCGCGGTCGACGGGCTCCCACTCGCCGTCGGGTTCGCCGTCGTCGTTCACGCCGCCGTCTTCGGCCTTCTCGATCCGCACGAACGCCTCCTTGGGTGCGCCGTTTGCTGCGTGAACGTCCGGCTCGAAGCCGACGTTCAGGTTCTGTCCGCTGAGATCCTTTCGCGGCATCGAGTCCGTGAGCCACGTTCGGCGAAGCCACGTCGTCGTCGTCGACTGATGACCCCCGCTGCGGTAGAGCGACACGTAGTTCGTGTCTTCGGCTTTGGCCATCCCGTCGTCGCGCTCCTCCTGCGCTTCGTAGGTCTTGTGCGAGGTCTGGTTGACGTTCATCCAACTGCGGGTCACACCCTGTGGCAGGCTCGGCTGGTACCGAATCCGCATCATCGCACGGGCGTACTCGTCGTCTTCGTCGTCCGCGTCCCAGCCTTCGTACGGCCGGTCCGACGGGTCAGCGTCGACCCAGACGTAGTCACCGTCGGACAGCCCTTCTTCGCGGGCGTCCTCCGGATTCATCTCTATGTAGCCCTCGCCGACGAACGGCATCCGCTCGTCCTCGCGGTGCATGTCACCGTAGTTGCCCCACCAGACCGCGATGTTCGGCAGGGCGTTCGCGAAGGTGTGGGTCCCGTGGCGATACTTCGGCGTCATGTAGACGTAGTCGTAGCCCTCGTCGAGGTCGGTCAACGGATGCGCGCTGTTGACGAGTTCGTCCGGTGAGTGGACGACGTTCCGGACCTGTCGGTCGTTCGTATCCGCCACCTTCTCCTCGCTGTCCCAGCCGCGGTCTGCCGGCGTCTCGGGCGCGATCACCGGACTGTCGCTGTCGTCGACGATCACGTTCGGCTCGTACGGTGTCGCGTCCATCGGCTCGCGGTGCAGCGGAATGTTCTCGCCGGCCGCCGCGAACTCCTCCTCCTCGCGGAAGAACTCGAGTCGACCCGTCTTCGTGTACCACGGATCGTCGTCCTGCATCTGTTCGGTGCCGACCTGCTTGGGGTACGTCCGGGTCATGATGATCGCCGGCGTCCCCTGTTCGGCGTCGTCGAGCAAGTCCTCGACATCGTAGCCGGTGACGGTGTTCGAGTGGTCGATGATCCGTTGCAGGTACGGCTTCGCCTGGTACTCGTCTTCGTCGATGAACTCCCAGTAGTCATCGAAGCGGTCGTCGCCGGTGATATCCGCGAGGGCTGTCGCAACACCCTGGTAGTGCTGGGCGTCGTTTCTGGTGTTGTAGATGCGATCGATACCCGTCTCGGGCATCGTCGTAATGAAGGGGTTCGTCACCGAAGCGGTGATGTCGTTGACGTGGTGTTCGGCCCACGAGTCGACCGGGAAGACGATGTCCGAGTACTCACAGGTCATCGTCCACCACCACTCGTTGGTGAAGAACGCCTCGATCTTCCCGTTCCGGAGCATCTGCTCGATGATCTTGTACGCACCCTTCGCGTTCCCGAGGATCGAGTTCGACCCCGAGACCCAGAGCGACTTCGTCGGGGTGTGCATGTGCGAGTCGCCCTGGAAGTACTCGCCGTCGACCTCGAGCGGCTTGTCGAGATTCGTGTAGAAGTGCGCCGACTGCTCGTCGTAGTGCTTTGCAACCGTCGCGGGCTCGTCGGGATCCAGTTCGATGTCGAACGGATCCTCGTCGGAGTACTGGCTGAGACCGTTGAAGTACGCCGACCGGTAGTTACCGGAGTAGCTGCCGACGTTGCCGGTCTTGTAGCCGACGTTCCGAGTCAGCGATGCGAGCAGGAAAACCGCCCGATCTTTTTGATCCGCGTTCGTGTAGTGGTTTGGCCCCATTCCGGTCAGGACCAGCGTGTTCTCCTGATTGTCGGCGAAATCGTGGGCGAGGTTCTCGACTGCCTGCGGGTCCGTTCCGACCACGTCGGCCGCCGACTCGAGATCGTACGTCTCGATGAGGTGTTCGCTGATCAGGTCGAAAACGGGCCGAACTTCGACGGTCTCGCCGCTTTCGAGTTCGACCTCGAAGGTCCCCTCGAGTGCGGCGGGCGTTTCGAAGTCCTCGCCGATGTCGTCGCGCGTGACCGGCTCGAACTCGCCTGTGTCCCCATTTCGGACGACGAAGTCGCCCCACTCGCCGCGCAGGTCGTCGGTAATAATCTGCTCGTCGATGGTGACGTCTGCTGCCGGCCGCGACGATTCGTCCGCGACCGTCTGGGTCTTCTCGAGTTCGGCGAGTTCGTAGTCGTCGAAGACGTCGCTCGCACGCAGCATCTCGTTGGTGTCCATCCGCACGAGCAGCGGCAGGTCGGTGTACCGGCGGACGAACTCCTCGTCGTACAGTTCTTCCTCGATGAGGACCCGTGCGGCCCCAAGGAATAGCGCGGAGTCGGTTGCGGGGCGGACGGTGATCAGTTCGTCACACTTCGAAGCCGTCGCGTTGTAGTCCGTGAAGATGCCCGTGACCTTCGTCCCCTTCAGGCGGGCTTCGGTCAGCCAGTGGCAGTCGGCCATCTTCGTCGTCAGGTAGTTGATCCCCGCGAGCACGACGTGGTCTGCGTACTCGACGCTCGCCAGGTCGAAGTCGACGGTCTGCTGGCCGGTGACCATCGTGTGGCCCGGCGGCAGGTCGGTGTGGAACGAGTAGTTGTCGAGCCCGACCGCGCCGAGGGCGTCGTCTTCGCCGACATCGCGGACGTAGCTGTCGAGTAGTGCCATCGAGTTCGCGTTTCGGTACTGTCCCCAGAGCTTGATGACGCCGAGCAGCGGCATGCCGCCGCGGAACTTCATCGACCGGACGCCGGCACCCTGGGTCTGCTCGACGACGCGCTCGTCGTAGTCCTGGTCCAGCAGGGCCTGCATGCCCGACTCGCCGCTGTAGTAGTCGGCGAGTTCGACGAACGTCCGCGCCGCCATCTCGTAGGCCTCCTCGTGCTCGACCGTGATGAACTCGTCTTCCCCGCGGTTCGCGTACTCCGCGGGCATCGAGCCGTCGGGATCGCGCGGAAACCCGTCCTCGACCCACTCCATGAATCCTTCGCGGACCATCGGGTCTTTCACCCGCCGCTCGCTGTAGAACCGCTCGATCATCGCGAGTCCCTTGTTGCAGACGCGGGGATCCCAGCGCTGGCTGGCCTGATTTCCGTCCAGATCCGTCGCCTCGCCGTAGTTCATGCTCGGGCCGAGCCGCGTGATCTGGCCGTTTTTGACCGAGGCTTCGAGATAACAGTTGTGCGTGTCGTTCGGCGTGCACGTGAGCATGTAGGAGTCGTCCGGCTCCCACACGTCGCGGTAGTGTTCTTCCCACTCCTGATTCGGATACTCCTCGAGTGGGTTCATCGTCTCGTCGGCCGCTTCAGCCTCACCGCCGCGGGTCAGGCGTCGGTAGCCGAGCAGTCCGAGCCCGGACGCACCGGCGACGCCGGCGGCCGCAGCGCCGAGTTCGCGTCGAGTGAGCGAGAGATCGGAGTCGGCGTCAGCGTCGCCGCCACCATCGGCATCGGCATCGGCATCAGCGTCAGCGCCACCATCACTCATCGTCCCACCTCACCTCGCGTGGCGACGCGTTGGGCCCCAGCGTGCGATACGACCGCAGTCCATGTCGGACAGTCTAATTCTTGCCCGAGTATCGGTCGTCCGTGTTCCATACAGGTTGAGCGTGGTCCGTTACCCGCTTAATCCGGGGTCTCTGTTCCCGCCCGTCGGGGATATCGGGCGCAAATCCCGTGATACTGTGGGTGTTTAAATGGGGGTACGAGACGCCTGCGATGCAGGCGTCGACGGCGAAAGAAGATCGATTGCGTCCCGGCTCGTCTCTACGCCGGCGACTCCGAGACTGCAGTCGAATCGTGATCGAACTCGAGTTCGACGAGCCAGCCGTCGCGTTCGAGATCCACCACGTTCGCACGCGTGAGTGTCGGCGGTGCGCCGCCGAGGGAATCTTCGAGGGTGGTGATCAACTCGTCGGGATCGTGGCGCAGGAGAACGCCGAATTCGTCGCGGAGAGCGAGTTCGGTGAGCGTCTGCTGTGCGGCGGTTTCAGCCGGCAGTCCGCGCAGATCGACGGCGTCGTCCGGCACCTGTGGTCCGTCGTCGTCGTCGGCGAACGCGGCGACGGTGTCCGCGAGCTCCGCGATAGCCGCCGCACCGGGTGTCGATGGCTCGGCGAACGAACTCGTTGTCGGGTCGCGAAGCGCCGGGTCGAACGGGATCGGATCGATCGTTGCGCTTGCATCCTCCTGGATCTCGTCGGGGAGGTCGTCGCCGGTTGCGTCGAACGGTCCTGCGACTTCGGTATCGCGATTGCCATTGCTATCGCCATCGCTATCGCGACCGTTGTCGCTATCCTCAGGCGCGACCATGTTCGGGACGACGCCGATCGTTTCTACGTCGTTCGCCGTGAACAGGGCACCCGTCCGCTCCGTTGCTCGTGCGCCCGTGTCGGTCGGCGTGCTGACGAGCAGTGCGCCGTCGAGTGGTGCCTGCTGGACGATCGTGTAGACGGCGTCGCCGATCCCCGGCGGCAGGTCGACGAGAAGCACGTCGCGGTCGCTCCAGGGTGCGTTTCCGAGCAGGTCCTTGAGCACGTCGTGGACCATCGCGCCGCGCCAGGCGACCGGCCCGTCGTCGGCGATCAGTTCCATGCTCACGACCTCGATACCGTCTGCGACGACGGGTTCCGGCCGACCGGTCGGCGTCGTCTGTACCGGTCCCGCTGCGCCGAGCAGGTCCGGCGCGTCGGGTGCGTAGACGTTCGCATCGAACACCGCGACATCGAGCCCGGACTCGTCGAGCGCTCGCGCGAGGGCCGCGGTGACCGTGGTCTTTCCGACACCGCCCTTCGCGCTCCCGACGGCGATCAGCGAGCCGACTCCGGTAACCGGCAGCCCGCTCTCGGGGGCGTCCGCGTCTGCCGCCTCGACGCGAACGTGTTCGACGCCGGTCGTCGCGAGGCCGGCACCGCGAAGCTGTTCGGTGAGGCGTTCGCTCAGCGCTCGGTTCAGTCGCTCGAAGGCGACGGTGAACGTGACGACGCCGTCCTCGACGCGGACGTCCTCGAGTAGTTGCTCGCTGACCGGGTCACCGTCTGCGATTGTAACCTCCCGCGTTCTGTCGATGACCGCGTTTTTAATCTCGTCATCCGTCGCTGGCGTCTCGTAACCCATAGTGGGCGCTTCGAAACGCGTGTTCTTTTCATCCGAGGGCTGTTCTCGCGGTTTGGGAACGCAGCGCCGAACAGGATCGGTCGCTCCTTTTTTATTGTTTACTCGGCGAGCCCAACAGTACCTGACGCATTTGCGTGTCGTTCCTCAGCCGTGAGATAACACTGCGGGTCGGGCGCGAAGAGGTCACCCGTCGTCGCCAGCGCGCGCAACCGAGAGGCACCGCGACAGATCGACTGGTACTGACAGTCCGCACACCGTCCCGTCAGCCGGTCCGTCCGATTTCGGAGCGCCGCCAGGAGCGGGTTCGTCTCGTCCTCCCAGATCTCGCCGAACGGTCGGTCCCGAACGTTTCCGAGGCTGTACCCCTGCCAGAACTGGGTCGGATGTACGTTCCCCTCGTAATCGACGTCCGCGATCCGCTCACCCGTTGGATCACCACCGTTTCGTGCGAGATACTCGTAGATTCGTCTCGCTCGCTCCTCGCCGAATCGGTCGCGTGCGTACTCGACGAGGAACGCCGCGTCGGCGTAGTTACCGACGAGTAACGTCTCGATTTCCTCGCCCTGGTCGTGATACGACAGCGTCAGGTCACAGAGTCGCTCCACCGCCTCGCGTTTTGCCTGCGGCGCGAGGTCGATGTTGGAAATCTCCGCACCGCGACCGCCGTAATCGAGGTGGTAGAAACAGAATCGGTCGACGCCAACGTCGGTCAGCAGGTCGACGACGCCCTCGAGATCGGCGGCGTTTCGCTCCGTGATCGTGTACCTGAGGCCGGTCTTCAGTCCCACGTCGAGGCAGGCTTCGATCCCTCGAACCGCCGCGTCGAACGCGCCCTCCTGTCCGCGAAAGTCGTCGTTTCGCTCCGGCAGGCCGTCCACTGAGATGCCAGCATACCGGAGTCCGGCGTCGCGAAGTTCAGCCGCCCGCTCGCGGGTGAGCAGCGTGCCGTTCGTCGAAAGCACGGGTCGGAGTCCGATCTCGGATGCGTACTGCACGAGCTCAGTTAGATTCTCTCGAACGAGTGGCTCACCCCCGGAGAAGAGCACGACCGGCACGTCGTACGCCGCCAACTGCTCGAGAAACGCCTTCCCCTCGCCCGTGGTGAACTCACCCGGTGCCGGCTCGGTCTCGGCGGCCGCATAGCAGTGCGAACAGTACAGATTACACCGGCGCGTGACGTTCCAGACGACGACCGGACGGCGCTGGGCACTTGTGGTAATCTGAGGAGCACTCGAGTCCCCGGCGTCGTCGTAGCGCAGGCCGTCGCCGGCGGCGGAACGGTTACAGAGGAGCTTGCTGAGCGAGATCACGGGTCGGTCACCTGTGGTGTGCCCTCGGTTTCCTCGTAGACGCGGGGTTCAGCGCTGTCCGAGTCCGCCTCGGCTGGGTGATCTGCTTCCAGCGGCCGCGTCGAGCGCCGCTCGACGGCTGCCGCGGGACACACCCAGAGATCCTCGGCGTACCAGCCAAAGAGACGCGCAGCGTGGTCGACGGCATCGTCGGCGTCGGTGGCTGCGACGCTGCCGACGTGTCGGAGCGGCTCGTCCTGGTCGTCACGAACGAACACTTCCCACTGTGGAACGGGTGTCTCCCGACCCTCGCTGTCGACGGGTTTGCGGCGTGCTTTTTCGACCATTGGATATCGGTTTCGAACGGTTCGAACGGCTGGGGTATATCGTTCAGCGCGAACACATTCGGGGACGTTCCCGGTCGCTGAGAACAGCCTCGGATGCTTTGGCTGGTCCGGGTTTTCGGGCCGACTGTTCGATGTCGCCTTCGCACGCTTCGCCGCCATCTCCGACGGATCGATCGCTCGACACTACACGTCGACCGCTGGTTCTCATCTGGGAGCTCACGCAGGCCTGCGCGCTCGCCTGTGACCACTGCCGCGCCGACGCCCAGCCTGCGCGCCACCCCGACGAACTGACGACCGCCGAGGGGAAGGCCCTACTCGAGTCCGCTCGCGAGTTCGGGGACGGTCAGCTCGTCGTCCTCTCCGGGGGTGACCCGCTGGTTCGCGACGATGTCGACGAACTGGTCGCCCACGGCACCGACCTCGGCCTCCGGATGACGATGACGCCGAGCGGGACGCAGTCGCTCACCCGCCAGCGAATCGACACCCTGTCCGATGCGGGCCTCCGGCGGATGGCGGTCAGTCTCGACGGTGCTTCAGCCGAGACTCACGACTCGTTTCGCGGCGAATCCGGCAGCTTCGAGGCGACGATTCGCGCCATCGAGGACGCACGGGCAGCCGGCGTCCCCGTACAGGTCAACACGACCGTCTGCCAGGCTACCGTCGACGAACTGCCGGTCATCCGAGCCCTGCTCCGCGATATCGGCGTCGTCATGTGGAGCGTGTTCTTCCTGGTCCCCGTCGGCCGCGGCCGGGTACTCGAGTCGATTTCACCGACGCGGGCGGACGAAGTGATGTCGTGGCTCGAGGCGGTGAGTGAGTCGGAGCCGTTTGGCGTGAAGACGACTGAAGCGCCGCAGTATCGGCGGGTTTGTTTGCAATCCGGTGGGTTTCGTGGGTCCCCCGGTTCTCGCAAGTCCCGTGGTAGTGGCGTAGAGACGGGGGCAGATATGGTCACCAGCAGGGATCTGAAATCGGACACGGATACGAATATGGAAACAGAGACAGATACGAATACGAACACAGAGGGAACCACCCCACCAACAGGCCTCCAGCGCCGCGGCGGCATCGTCGCGGGTGACGGCTTTGCGTTCGTCAGCCACACTGGTGAGGTGTATCCCTCGGGGTTCCTCCCGAAATCGGCGGGTTCAGTCCGCGAACGAGCGCTTACGGAACTGTATCGGGAGTCGGATCTGTTCACCGCACTTCGTGATCGTGATCGGCTCTCCGGCAAGTGTGGTGCGTGCCCCTACCGGGCTGTCTGCGGTGGAAGTCGCTCGCGCGCGTACGCCCACTCTGGTGATCCACTGGCGAGTGATCCGCTCTGTCCGTACGTCCCTGCAGGCTACGACGGCGAGTTGCCGTGGGACGACCCCGACGCGATTCCGACGCCGGTATCGTAGCTTCCTGTTCGGTATCGGTTTCAGCAAAAAATGAGTGCCGGCTACGGCGACGGTCGCCAGATGACGGTTACGACCTCGTCCGCCTGCTCGACGGTGTCGGAGACGTAGCCGCGGTCCTCGAGCTTCGGATAGAGGAACTGCGGTGCGCGGTCGTTTCGCTGGACCAGTACCGCCTCATCGTCGAGCGCCGCCAACTGTTCGAGCGTTCGCTGTAGTGGTCCAGGCGGCCCGAGTGATCGAACGTCGAGTTCCACTCGTGGTCGGTCCGTCGGTGCGTCAGTTTGTTCGAGGAGTGACTGTGTGGATGCCATCTGCAACGATCGAACTCGATTCCGTGGTGGTCTGGGTCGACGCGGTGGTCAGTTCGCCGTGCTGTCCCGTCTCTCCCGCAGGTTGTGCGGTCTGTGGTTGGTAGTGTCCAGTCTGGTTAGTCGTCCGCCTCCGTCGTTACCCGCTTGGGAAACTCTGCGACGAATTTCTCGTCGGCAGCGCGTTCGACGGCGTAGCTGTCGGCATCGAACGCCGGTACCTCCGCCTGGAACTCGTAGAACAGCGGTTTCGGCTCGTGATCGTTGATGATCGTCAGCGTCTCACCCGGCTCGAGTGCCTCGAACGCGTCGTGAATCTTCGGATGGCGGTCGACTGGCGGGATCGAACGGACGTCCAGTGTCGTCATACACGGTACTCTCGGTTCGTCAGCCGTATGGCAGTTGAGGCGAATACGTTCGGCCAACTCGGTCACCGGACTGCGCTCACGCGACGACTCGTGCCAGTTGGCCTACGTTGTCGTGGCCAGCGGTGAGGGTGACAAAACGGGCATACCGTCAAGACGGACGTAACGTCAAAACGAACATAACATCAAAACTGACGCACCGTCAAACGAGTCGTCTCCGTTAGCCGTCCATCGCTACACCATCGCTACACTACTCTCCTGCGTATTCGATCCGAATCTCCCACCGCTCGCTGGTCTGTGTCGTCTCGTAGGTGAACCCGCGCTGCTCGAGTACTCCGTACAACGGCTCGGGTTCGAAACTAGTGAGCAACAACAGCGTCTCCGAGCGATCGAGGGACTCGAGTGCGGCCATGATGTCGCCGAACGGTTCGCCGTCGATTTCGCGGACGTCGAGTACGTGCTCGCTGTCAGTGGCGGTCATAGTGAGGGTGACGTGGTCGTGATCGGTAGTGGTTATCCCGATCATATTCGTCGGTGTACTCATACCCGCCTCAGGCTTGGTCTCGGACTCGTACTCACACCTGTCTCATACTCACATCTGACCCATACCGAGACTCGATCGGAACCCCGTTCGATGGCGATCGATCTGCCCGGTTGGTCTCTGTTGTAGATTGCCCGTGTCATGAATGCCCACCATATAGTGGCTGCTAGTCCGTGGTGGTTGGGTGCGTCTCCTCCAGTAGGGCTCAACTAATGCCAACCAACGACACTCACTCACAGCCAGAATCGATGGCACACCGACAACAGACGGCTTCGTCACGGCCGCAGCTCGTGTTCACCTGCGATGCATGCTACCACCAGATTGAGGTCGACGAGTCTGTCGCAACAGCGATCACGCGACACGGCTGTCCGATCTGTGGCTCCGGTGTGACTGCAGCGTGTCTGCGTCGCGCTGCGGATACACCGCCGCCCGACCACTAATCGTCGCGTTTGATTTCGGTTCGGCGACCGCTCAGGTCCGTCGGCTCGAACTCGTAGAGCTGGATGTTCAGGTCTGGCTTCGATTGCCCCCAGATCTCGAACAGCGGCCGCTTCGCCTCGCCGTACTGTTCGATATGTGCTGCCGTGAGATCCTCGGGATCGATTTCGTCGATCGTTCCGACAGCGACGACGCTCTGATACGTCTGTCCTTCGTCGGCTTCCTCGTACACGACGAGGCGGACGCGTGGTGACGACTCGAGGAACTGTCGTTTTTCGCTTTCGGGTGTCGATACGAGCCGCATATAGAACGTTGCGCTCTCGGTGTCGTAGCCGTACGAAATCGGGATCGCGTACGGCGTTCCCGAGTCAGCGAGCGCGAGCACGCCTGTTTCGTGACGGCTGAGAAAGGCATCGATCTCTGCCTCCGTCATTTCGGTTTCCTCGGCGAGTGCCATAGTCGTACGCTGAGAGATGTGTGTGCGACAGTAAACCAGTTCCGTTCCAGTTCCCGATTCTGGTCTCGTTCCAGTTGCCGGTCGTTGCGGTGGTGTATCGGTGCGAGACGCCAGCACAGCGACTCACTGTCCGAGTACGTCCCCGAAAATCTTGCGCTGGGCCGCACTCAGATGTTCGGTTGCCGTCGACTGCGTAATCTCGAGTTCGGCTGCGACCTCCGTCGCGTTCGCCCCCTTCGGTCGCTCGAAGTAGCCCATCTGGTAGGCCGTCTCGAGTACCTCTTCCTGGCGATCCGTAAGCTTTCCCCGGTTGACGAACACCCGTTCTTCCGGGGTTCCCTCGAGTGGGGGCTGGAGCAGGCGTTTGACGTTGACGTTCGGAAAACGATCCCGGAACTCGTTCATGATCGTCTGTAGTTGCTCGAAATCGGTTGCGTGGAAGACGAGGGTGACGGTGCCGTCGTCGACGGTGTACCGGTGGACGGGACAGCCGAACGAGCCGAGACAGACACACGGGCATGGATTGTTCCGGTCCTCGTTACGGACCCAGCGGTAGAGGTTTGTCTCGCCGTAGGAGAACACCGGGCCGAACACTGATTCAGTAGCGAGGGGGTCGTCCGCTGGTGTGGTTGACTGTGATTGCTGCGTGTCGACATCGGTGGTGGCGTTTCCGTCGGTGTTGTCTTCGTCTGTCTCGCGGTGTCCACTTTGTTCGGGCGCATGAGGTCCACTTCGTTCGGATCCGTGGTGTCCACTTCGCTCGGACTGGTGGTGTTCATCGACGAGTGCCGCAACCGATACGTTGGTCTTCGCCAGAAACTCGGTCGTACTCTGGTCGTCTGCTGGTTGCGTGGCGGTCGTCGAGAGCTGATCGATCGTCGTCTCCGTGCGTCTCGAGAAGGCTGCAATCGGGCATCCGACCGGCGTCTCGAACGACACGGTCGCACGGATTCCAGACGACATGCGTGTTGGCAGTGGTTTGTCCTCCGGTATCTTGAACGTACGGTTCGGTCTCGCCTGTCCGGAGGCTTCTCAATGAGCAGTACAAGAGATGGGAACTTATTAGCACACGGCGTCTCAGCAACTACCAATGAGCACCTGTGAGGACTACACCTTCGTCTGCCCGGAGTGTACGCAGTCCATTACAGTCAACGCTTCCATGCGGGAGGCTCTCGTCGAAAATGGGTGCGTTATCTGTGGGGCGTCAGTCACGCAGAGCGCGTTCGATACTGCGTGTGACGAGTAGTTGCATTGCAGCGGGAGCCACACCGACCTGTAGCGTTGTGGACTGTTCGTACACGTCTTTTCGGTAGTGTTCCAGTCAGTTCTGTCCCCTTCGATCAGTCGCGCGTTCACCGATTCCCGGCATTGCTTATAAAGGTCCCACCATATCTGTGGATCACACTGGTTGGCTCCCCGCGACTATCCAGTAGTATGAGCCACTCGATGCAGGCGACGTCGCACCGAACCGCACCTACCGACCACAGCGATGACCAGCTCGCCGCCGACGGCGACGCCGACAAACTCCTCTCGATCCTTACTGACACTGACTGCCGAACGATTCTCGAAACGATCAGCGACACCGACGACTACCTCTCGGCGAGCGAGGTGTCCGACCGCTGTGACGTTCCGCTCTCGACGACCTACCGCAAGCTCGATCTTCTCACCGAGGCAGGCGTCCTCGAGGAACAACTTCGGATTCGGCGCTCCGGTCAGCACGTCAGCGAGTACACGCAGCGACTCGGCGCGGTCAATATCGCCATCGAGATGGACGACGGGATTGCGGTCGAACTCATGCATTGACATCCTCCACACGGCTGAAGCCGTGGGATTCCTCATTGGGATATTGTGGTTTACGACGTGATCTGTTCTTGAGGTGCAAACGCACCAGTTTCCTTGTCAAACAGGAACGTCGATGGCTGTGCCAACCAGCCGTTACTCCTATCACCACCATCCGTGGCGAGACTCGGAGATACTTTCTGGCGAATGTTCTCAGCACCGTTCACATCAGCGTTCGTCACCGCCCCGCACTCGTCGCAAACGTACAACCCGTGTTCAACACGGTTCGCCTTGCGCTCCCGACCACAGCACGAGCACGATTTTGATGTATCACGCTCGGATACCTGATCAACCGTGATGCCGTCCATCTCGGCTTTGTATTCGAGCAGGTTGGTGAAGCGGTCGAACGCCCACGAATGCAGGTCGAGGTTCCCGTGCTTACCCCAGTCCTTTGATTCGCTGTTCTCCTCATCCTCGCGGATATCGGAGAGGTTACCAACCACGATCGTTCCAACTCCCTCGTCAACACACCGCTGGACGATGTGTTTCGAGAGGGTGTGGAAGTAGTGGGTGCGGCGAGCCGATTTCTTCTGATTCAGGCGTGTGGCTTGCTCGGAGTCCGAATCGTCACACCGAGCGATGCGCTTGCTGAAGTAGTAGTCATCTTGCTTCAGGCAGTTGAGCGGGTACAGCTCGGCATGGCCATCTTCGTAGGCGAGGGCGGCGAAGTTGCTGATGCCGAGGTCAACACCCACGGTCTTCTCACCCGGTGCTTCGGACACTTCAACCTCGACGTTGCACACGAAGTGCAGTTCCCACTCGTCATCCGTCCAGACCGCTCGTACTTGTTGGACGCTCTCGACTGTAGAGAGGTCAACGTCGGGGCGAGTCTGGTATTCGCAGAGGATGAAGTCCGACCAGTACTCCTTCAGATTCGACCCTTTTGAGAGTCGAACGCGGTCGTACTGGGTGTCGAGTTTAAAGCCAGCGGCTTTGAACGTGACCGTGCTTCGTGGGTGGTCGTCGCCGTGTTTGCGGTAGCCGGGTGGGTTCGCTCTCGTATCTCCGTTGCGTCGTTTGCCGTACCAGCCGTTGAACGCCTCAGCGAGTTCTTGTAGGACTCGCTGTGCTCAATGAGCTTCGCTCATTGGCATCACGAGACGGCTTCGCCGTCTCGAACGAGCTTGACTGAGAATGGAGGTCATCGTAGCGTTCGTGGCTCTTGAGGTAGGCGGTGAGTTCGTCGTGTTCAGGGATGTAGTCGATTTCGTCCCTGACGCGACTGATCGTCCACCGGCCGACATTCCAGAGTTTACTGGCGGCGAACCCGAGCGAGTCAAGGTCGTCAGACACCTGTTGCTGGTTCCTGACGGAAGCAGTGTAGGTGCGAGTGACGACCTGTTTCGCCATACGTAATCTATGTAGAAAAACCTACTTGAAGGTATGGATCGTGCAACGTGGAATATCCGGCTTGTTGTGAAGCGTGGAACGGTGCAGCAGTGACGGCTTCATCCGCACGGCTAAAGCCGTGGGCTTTCGCCTGCAAATTCTGTAATCAACGGCCAAGACAGCACACAATTCGTTTCCGTTGGAAACAGACTGTAGTTACGAATCCACGACTTTCGCGCTCGTTAAGGGGGCGCTCTTCCTACCTCTCACCGATGGCAACCAGGAACGAACTTGCGGCAGCGACACTCGAGACGTTGCCGGTTACGGTCGCTGTTCTTGGGGGCGATGGCGAGATCCTGTTGACGAACGAGGAGTGGCGAACGTTCGGTCCGAACGAACAGCCGTCGGATCACGTCGGCGTCGATTACCTTGCCGCTGCGTCGACCACTGACGACGAACACGCAGCGCGCGCAGTCGACGGACTCGAGAGCCTTCTCGCGGGCGAGCAGCAGACGTTTGTGATGGAGTATCCGTGTCACTCGCCCGAGGAGAAGCGATGGTTCTCGATGTGGGCGCGGCAGTTCACCGTCGACGGCGAACGCCACGTCGTCGTCGTTCACCTCGATATTACGGAGCGGAAACTGGCCGAAATCGACGCCGAGGAGTCGGCGGCCCGCGTTCGCGCCGAACGGCAGGCACTCGCGGACGTCCTCGAACGAGTCGACGGACTGATCAGAGACGTCACCGACGCAGCCGTCACCGCAGGCACTCGCACCGAGATCGAACGACGCGTCTGCAGGCGACTCGCCGAAGAATCGTCCTACGAACTCGCCTGGATCGGCCGCGTCGACGTAACGAATCGCAAGATCACGCCCAGCGAGTGGGCCAGCCGAGACGAGGTGCCACTCGAGAACGACCGGCTCACGCTCGGTCAGGACGAGAGCCATCCGGCGGTCGAGGCACTCGAGACGGGTGACTCTCGCATTATTAGTGATCTCGACTCCTTCGAGGCGGCCGAGCAGTGGTGGCCGATCGCAGCGGGCGAGTACGTCGACGCCGTCGCTGCGGTCCCCATCGCCTACGGCGAGGTTACCTACGGCGTGCTCGTCGTCTTCGCCGCGGAGGCGGACGCGTTCGCAGACCGTGACGTGCTCGTCCTCGAGTCGCTGGCCGGAACGATCGCGACCGCGATCAACGCACTCGAGACCCGTCGGATGCTGACCACCGAGGCTGTCGTCGAACTCGAGTTGGCCATCGAGGACTCCTCGCTGTTCGTCACTGCGCTGGCTGCCGACCTCGCGGCGACGGTTACCTTCCGCGGAATCGCCTACGACGGCGACGGGACGCCGCTCGCGTTCGTCCACGTCGACCGACCGGAGGAAGTCGCGGTGACGGCAGCCGATACTGACGGGATCACTGCTGCGACGGTGCTCTCGACGACCGACGACGGGACGCTACTCGAGTTGACCCTCGACAGCGACGGCGGCTTCGTGTCGACGCTCGCCGAGCACGGGGCGGTGATTCGTCATCTCGAGACGGGGAGCGGCGTCGCCGACATGGCGCTCGAACTACCCAACGCGCAGTCGGGCCGGTCGATGTACGACTACCTGGTCGAGCACTTCGAGCAGGTCGAACTGATCAGCTACCAGGAAGTCGAGCGACCAGCCCAGACGGCACAGGATCTCATGTCCACACTCGAGTCGTCGCTCACCGAACGACAGCGAATGGCGCTTCGGAAGGCCTACTACGCGGAGTACTTCGAGTGGCCGCGCAGCATTTCCGGCGAGGAACTCGCCGAGTCGATGGATATCTCGCGGTCGACCTACCACCAGCACCTGCGACTGGCCCAGCAGAAACTTCTCGACGAACTGTTCGAGGGCGACACGGAGCCAGAAGCACACTAGAGGGCGAGCCGGAGCCGGGACCACACTAGTGTGGGTCAGCTGTTTTATCTCTCTCTCGGCTAGACCTGTCACCTGACGACCACCGTTGCGTCAGCGGAGAGAGAATGCACCTGCACCAGGGCCACATCGACTCGGACAAGGCGAAGGCGATCCAGAAGCGAACCGGGAAGACGTTCTACCTCGCGACCAGGTTCCTCCCCTCACGTGTTCGCCACGCAACGCACGTCCTCTACGGATTCTTTCGCATCGCGGACGAAGTCGTCGACGACGCCGCCGGGATGCCGCCGGCCGAGCAGCGCGCCGAACTCGAGTCCCTCCGCGCTCAGGCGCTCGGCGAGGTCGATGCCGACGATCCAGTTCTTGCGGCCTTTGCCGAGTTGAAAGATGCAGCTGAAATCGCGGACGAGGAGGTCGACGTCTTCATCGACGCGATGGCGTCGGACATCACGACGAGCCGGTACGAAACGTACGAGCAACTCGAGTCGTACATGCGCGGCTCGGCGGCGGCAGTCGGCGTGATGATGACCGCGATCATGGACATGGAACCCGAACTGGAGGACGCCGCGCTCCCGCATGCCATCGCGCTCGGCGAGGCGTTCCAGTTGACGAACTTTCTGCGCGACGTTCGCGAGGACATCGTCGAGCGTGACCGGATCTATCTGCCACAGCGGACACTCGACACGTATGGTGTCTCCGAGGCGCAAATCGAGCGCCTCGAGCACAGCCACTCGTTCGAGTCGGTGATGCGCGAGGAACTCCAGCGTGCAGAGAAACGATACCGTGAGGGCGTTGCCGGCATCCAGTATCTCCCCGCCGATTGCCAGTTACCGGTGTTACTCGCTGCAGTCCTCTACGCGGAACATCACGCGATTATTCGCGGCCAAGAGTACGACGTACTCACGTCGCCTCCATCGCTGTCGACGGCTCGCAAACTGCGGTGTCTCGCCAAAACGCGGTGGCACTGGCACTGGAATCGAGACCCGGAAGCGGTGTTCCGACGGGTGTCTGCGGTCCCGGTTGCGGACGGCGAGACGGAGTCACGGGGGTCTGGTCACGGTGGCGGTGTGCCGACGCAGTGACAATCGTTTTCGCCTGATATGGGCCGCTTATGGCCTTTATTCGACGTATTCACCGGAAACTTGGTGTGGTGCCAACTAGCCGAACTGTCACCTGTTACTGTGGTACGAGCTACCGCACCGGTAGAACAAAGAGCGGTGGAATGGACAACCGTTCTAGATGACGTCCACAGCAGCCACACTCGTCGAGACACTCGAGGACCTCGGCGTCGAGTACGTCTTCGGCTACCCCGGCGGCCGCGTGATCGAACTGTTCGAGGCGGTTCCCGACGCCGATATCGACCTCGTCCGACCGCGAGACGAGCGCGAGGCGAGCGTGATGGCCGAGATGTACGGCCGGCTAACCGGCGCTCCCGGCGTCCTCACCGGGCAGGGGCCGTGGATTGGCAGTATCGGCATGATCGGCCAGATGGAGGCCCGACTCGCCTCCTCGCCGATGGTCGTCCTCACCGAAGCCTCCGAGCGCGGCGAGTACTCGACGCTTGCGCCGTACCAGCAGGCTCGCGGCGATTACGGCGGCTTCAGCCTCCCGGATATTCTCGACGGTGTGAGCAAGGAGTGGTGGTTCCCGCGGACGCCGGTCGAAACGATCCGCTCGACGCAACTGGCGTTCAAACACGCCGTCGCCGGTCGTCCTGGCCCGACAGCGGTCGTGCTCGACGGGAACGCGATCACCGCTGACGTCCCACAAGAGCAGACGCCGCCGTTCTGGGACGCAGCGGCGCAGGCACGAACGTGGAACGCCGCGCCGACCGCGTCCGATGTCGCGTCGGCAGTGGAGGTACTCGAGTCCGCCGAGCGTCCGGTGATCATTGCGGGCAACGGCGTCCACGCCGCACAGGCGTACGACGAACTCGCAGCGGTCGCCGAGGCGTACGACTGTGCGGTCGTCACGTCCTACCTCGGCAAGTCGACGTACCCCGAAACCGACGAGCGTGCGGCGGGCGTTATCGGTTCCTTCGGTCACGAAGGTGCGAATCGCGTCGTCAGCGAGGCCGACACGCTGCTGGTCGTCGGCTGCCGGCTGAATCCGATGGACACCAACTGGCAGGCCCCCGAGTTCATCCGCCCCGACGAGCAAACGATCGTTCACGCCGATATCGACACGCGCAACGCTGGCTGGGTCTACCCCGCAGACGTCGGCCTGATCGGCGACGCCGCTGAGAGCCTCGCGGTGCTCGCCGAGGCAGGTTCGGGAGGCTCGTCGAACGGGTGGGCACTCGAGCGCGCCGCCGAGGCTCGCGAGTGGTTCGACGCACCCGAGTGTGCGGACGACTCGGCACCGATCAAGCCCCAGCGCGCCGCGAAGGCCATCCAGTCAGTCGTCGACGAGGACACCATCGTCACCGCCGACTCGGGGAACAACCGCTTCTGGCTGCTGTACTACCTCCAGACGCCCGCTGTCCGCACCTACTTCGGCAGTGGCGGCGTCGGTGGCATGGGCTGGGCCAACCCCGCTGCGGTGTCTGCGGCGCTCGCAACCGACGACGAAACGGACGTGATCGCCGTCGCCGGCGACGGCGGTTTCTCGATGACGATGAACAGCGTCGAAACCGCCGTCGAGTACGGCGTCGCGCCCACGTTCGTCATCCTGAACGACACCAGCCTCGGGATGGTTCGCCAGATGCAACACGCAGACGGCGATATTGCGGGAGTCGAGTTCCACGACACCGATTTCGTCGGCATCGCCGAGGCCTTCGGTGCGGTCGGCAAGCGGGTGACCGAGCCTGGTGAATTGGCGGGGGTACTCGAGTCCGCCAAGGCGGCGGACGTGCCGCACGTGATCGACGTGCGGATCGACCGCGAGGAAGATATGGCGGCGACGCTGTCGTCGTCGTTCTACGAGTCGGTTGGTGGCTTACACGAGTGAGCGGCTTCTTCCAACGGTGCCGACTGCGGCGATCGTCCGTCTCGCGGGCGTCCATCTCGGCGAGCGGACGAATCGGGCAGTGGAGACGGGGAGACACCGGACTGACTCACCAGGAACTTATGTGCCACGTCGGCGTACTCACACGTGAGGACATGGCGCTCTCACGACTCTCATCGAGCAGCGTTATAGCGGACGTAGGTGATTTAGTTCTTCTCGCCTCGATCCCGTTCCTCGTGGCGATCTCGCTGCTCGGTGTGTTTGGCTTCACCGCCATCGCTGCGGTGTTCTCGATCGTCTTCTTTGTCGGAGTAGTCCCGCTTCTGGTGTTGTTCGGTGACTCGCTGCTGACGGACGCGACCGACGACGAGAACGACCCGGTAGCGGATCTCCGTGACCAGTACGTCGATGGAGAACTCTCAGAAGCGGAGTTGGAACGTGCAGTTGGGCGTGAGCTCTCGAGCGACGATGGCGACGCCGATACTGATGGCGATACCACCGACAGTGATGATGGCGATCAGGGTGTCGTTTCTTCATCCGAAACAGAACGAACTCCGGAGTACGAGCGGCGGTAGTTCGACCGATTGTTCGAGACATACTCTGGCTACTACGGCGATGTGACGAGCGACTCGTGTGTGAAACACGTTCAGGCAAACGAGAACTGTTCCGGAAGCCTTGAGATTCACGGTCTGAAATACGGGCTATGGCCAGGGCCCGTCTCTTCACCTCGCTGTGCGTTCTCGTCTTCTTCATCAACCTCGCCAGGATCGTCTTTGCGCCCCTTCTCAATGTCTTTATCAGCGAGTTCGGTATCGGCGAGGCGACCGCAGGGCTCATCGTCACGCTCGCCTGGATCGGGAGTGCGGCCCCGCGCTTGCCCACCGGCTGGATTCTCACGAAGGTCCCCAGACACTACGTCGTGATTAGTTCCGGCTCGATTCTCGCGGTGTCGTCCGCAATCGCTGCAACGGCGACGACCGTCGAGCACCTGATGGTCGGTGCGTTCTTCATGGGAATCGCCTCGGGCGTCTACTTCGTCTCGGCGAATCCACTGCTGAGCGAACTGTATCCGGAGCGGATCGGCCGCGTGATGGGTATCCACGGCGCTGCGAACCAGATCGCGGCCGTCGTCGCTGCGCCGTTCGTCGCACTTACGTTGTTCGTCGACTGGCGACTCTCGCTGTGGGCGATTGCTGCCGGTGCTGCCGTCATCACGATCTACACGTGGTTCGTCGCCCGAGAGACCGAAATGCCGAGTGCGGGACAGGCGGATCGCAACTTCGTCGCTGGCGCGCTCTCGGAGTGGCGGCTCATCGCCACCGCGCTCGCCATCGTCGGCTTCGCGGTGTTCGTCTGGCAAGGCCTGTTCAACTTCTACGAACTGTACATGATACAGTCGAAGGGCCTCTCGGACCGTGCAGCCGGGCTGATGCTCACAATCGTCTTTGCCACCGGCGTTCCCGCCTTCTACTTCGGCGGTGACTTCGCCGACAGGCTTCCGCAGATTCCGTACCTGCTCGGTATCGTCGGCGTCTTCGCCGTGAGCGTGGTCGTCCTGACGATGGTCGAGAGTCTGGTCGGGTTGATCCTCATCTCCGTGATCGTCGGCTTCGTCATCCACTCGCTGTTTCCCGCGGTGGATACGTTTATGCTCGATACCCTTCCCGACTCGACGCGCGGGAGCGCCTATGCCGTATTCAGTTCCCTCTGGATGGCGACACAGGCGCTTGGCTCCTCAGCTGTGGGGACGCTCATCGAGCAGGGCTACACCTACGACGCGGTGTTCACCGGCGGTGCGCTCCTGTTGGGTGCGCTGATCGTCGTTCTCACCGTTCTCGAGCGGATGGGACGACTGCCGACGTAACTCTAGTTTGGACACCGCAATACGATAGCACCGCAAACTGGCGCTGGGATTTATGTCGCTCAGCGTGAATGCGATACCTATCCATGTCGTTCTACGACCGGCAGTTTATGGAGGGTACTCGAGGAACGCAGGCGGTCGACTGGGAGCAGCGCATCGACACCCAGCGCCTCCGCGAGGAGCGCAAAGCGAAGGCGCTCGAACGCCTTCAGGAGACCGACCTCGGGGCCATGCTCCTCGTCTCTGATCCGAACATCCGCTACGTGACTGGGCTGGCGATGACCGGCGGCAGCGGCGCAGATCACTACACCCTCCTTACCGAAAACGGCGATATCGTCCACTGGGATACCGCGGATCACGCGAGTAACCAGCGGTTCAACTGCCCGTGGCTTCACGACATCCGCTACGCCTGTCCGGGGCTCGGAAACGTCCCGCGGGCGTCCGGTAGTGCTTCGGCCCGCGAGTTCCTGCGCTCGAAGATGGCCGAAACGGTTCACGACGCGATGGAAGAGTACGGCGTCGCCGACGAGACGCTTGGAATCGACATCGGCAACGGGAGTCTCGTCTCGGCGTTCGAGGACCGCGGCGTCGATGTCGACGTCGGCACCGCACAGGCGGTAATGGAGGACGCTCGGAAGATCAAGACCGAAGACGAGATCGAGTGTTTGCGGATGGTTGCCGCGATCTGTGAAGCGGGCTTCCAGACCATCAAAGACACCGCGAAACCGGGAATGCGCGAGACGGATGTCTGGGGCGAAGCCGTCCGCGAACTCTGGCGTCACGGTGCATTCGTCGGCGGCGGCTACGTCACCTCGGGGCCGAACACGTGGCCCAAACATCAGGCGAACACCACGGACCGGGCAATCCGACCGGGCGACCTCGTCTACGCCGACTTCTACAACATCGGCTACCTCGGCTATCGATCGTGTTACTACCGCACCTTCTCGATCGGCCAGCCAACGCAGGCACAGCAGGACGCCTACGAGAAAGCACGGGACGATCTGTACAACGTACTCGAGCGCATCGAGCCCGGCGCGACGACCGATGAGATTTGCCAGGCGTTCCCGGACGAGGAGGGGGAGCATATGGACTGGTACGACGCCGACGAGTTCTGGGAGATGACGACGAATCACTGGGCGCACGGCCTTGGCCTCCAGCTCTACGAGGTGCCGCTGATCTGGCGCGGCCTCTCGCCGGATCACCCGATCGAGATCGAGGAGGGGATGACGATGGCCGTCGAGACGATGCAGCCGGCGGACAGACAGGGCGTCCGCGTCGAGGAGATGGTCGTCGTCCGCGAGAACGGCGTCGAAATCCTGAGCCAGTGGCCGGTTGAGGAGATTACGGTCATCGACCACTGATCGGAGCATGTCAGGACGTCTGATTAGTACGACAAATCTGATGAATTAGTTAAGTTCTCTCGGGTAGCCAGAGAACGGTGATGATCCGAGAGAGTACACGGCGAAGAATGTTGCAACTGACCGGTGGAACGCTCGCTATCGGGTTCCTCGGCACTACTGTGAGCGCACAGGACGACGAACCCATCGAAGCAGAGACGGAGATCATGTTCGACGGACTGACCGAGGGCTGGGTCGGCGTCGAACCCGAGGAGATCGAAGACGAAGAGAACCCAACCCTGATTCTCACCGAGGGTGATGCCTATGAGATTACCTTCGAGAACATCGATGGGGCGGAGCACAACATCGAAATCGTCGACGAAGATGACGAGGTCGTCGACGAGTACGAAACCGACACGAACTCGGAGGAAGGAGAAACCGAGACGCTCGAGATCGACGAGGTAACTGACGAGATGGCCGAGTACGTCTGCCGACCGCACCAGGAAACGATGCGTGGCGAGATCGACGTCCAATAACCCCACTTTTCCGACGTTCCCGACCTTTGTTTTGCCCGGCGGACGATCTACTCGACAAAAATCACAACTCGAGTGTGTGACTGACTTCGTGGTGTGCCACTGTCTCGTGTTGCGCTCACCAAATCCCACGGTTCCTGCGGCACGACCCATATCGTTGCAGTTCGTGTCAACGGTTAAGTTAGTCCACGTACACGGTGGCGTATGAAACTCGGCACCGGCCTCTTCACCGGCCAACGGCGACCGGACGACGACCGCGAGATGGCCGCGCTGTACGACGAACTCCGGACGGTTACACGCGAAGCCGAAGCCGCCGGACTCGACAGCGCGTGGGTCTCCGAACACCACTTCGCCGAGGACGGCTACCTCTCCGGGACGATGCCGACACTCGGCGCGATGGCCGCCGACACCGAGGAAATCGAAATCGGAAGCTGTGTCGCCCTCGGACCGCTGTACGACCCGATCCACCTCGCGGAAGACGCCGCAACGGTCGACCTGCTCTCGGACGGCCGACTCACCCTCGGCCTCGCAATCGGCTCGAACCCCGACGAGTTCGACATCTTCGGTGTCCCTCGTGAAGAGCGCGCGGAACGCCTCGCCGACCTCGTTTCGTTTCTCGACGGTGCCTGGAGTGCGGGGGAACTCGAGTACACCTCGAATTTCCACGACATCCCGACAGATGTCTCGATCACGCCGAAGCCGACCGGCGACTCGGTTCCGATCATGCTCGGCGGGGCAGCCAAACCGGCCGTGCGGCGCGCTGCTCGCACTGGGGAGGGCTGGTGTGCGCCCTCCTCGCTGTCCGTCGAGGGCGTGCGAAAGCGCGTCGAGGACATCCGCCGAGTCCGCGACGAAGAAGGTATCGACGGCGAGTTCACGGTCTACGTCCTTCAGCACGGCTGGGTTGGCGACTCCCGCGAGGATGCCTGGGTGACCATGCGCGACGGCTACTTCTACATCCAGCGCCGCTACGCAGAGATTTTCTCGGGCGAGTCCGTCGACGAACTCGACGACGAGCGAAAACAGGAACTGAAGGAGCAGGCCATCTTCGGCACCCCCGAACAGGTGACGGCGGAACTCGAGTCCTACCGTGATGCGCTCGGCGACGACATCCATGTCATCTTCCGGACGGCGCACCCGGGTGTCGGAACCGACGAAATGGTCGACTGTGTCCGCCGACTCGGCGAGGAGGTCGCGCCGCAGTTCCGGTAGCGCCGGCCACGACGGACGAGAACTGGAGATTCAGTTGCTCATCCCTGACGGGAGGCACGATACCCAGACACGGACTCGGTGACCAGATAGGCGGCCAGCGTGACGACGAGCACGATGTAGCCAAGGGACTCGAGTGGGATTGTCGCGATAGCGCGACCGCCACCGTAGAAGATCGCCGCTCCGGCGGCGAGGAGGACGACGAGCGTCGCGACGTAGCGCCACCGTGCCTCGACCGGGATCAGTCCGTCTTCGCCCCGGAGTGCGAGGTAGAAGTGTGCACCGCCGAGGACGAGTCCGTAAAAGAGGAGGAACACTGCGACTGGCGCGGGACCCGTTTCGGGGCCGATTCCGGTGTATTCGACCAGTGCGAGGACGAGGAGACCGATCGTGACGGAGACGATGTGGACGAGTGTATCGCGGGAGACCATAGGTCGAGTTCGCAACCAACATCTATAGCTTTTATGACGTGTTCCGAGTCGGATGACGTGTTTCGAGCCGGATGTGACGTGTTCCGACTTGGACGAGCGGTGGCCGTCAAAATGAAAGCGTCTCGCGAATGCCCTCTTGGATCCGGAGCGCCTGTGGCAGGTAGTAGTCCTCGAGTTCGTGCAGCGGCATCGGCACGTCGTAGCCGGCGACGCGGGTGATCGGTGCCTCCTGATGCAACAGCGCTTCCTCCTGAATCGTCGCTGCGATTTCCGCGCCCAGCCCGGCCGTCTTCGGCGCTTCGTGGACGACGACGGCGCGACCGGTCTTCTCGAACGAGTCGACGAGGGTCTCCACGTCGAGCGGGGAGAGCGTCCGCAGGTCGACGACCTCGACGTCGATCCCGTCCTCGTCGGCGACGTTATCCGCCGCGATGAGCGTCGGGTGAACCATTGCACCCCAGGTGTATACCGTCAGGTCCGAGCCTTCTCGCCTGATAGACGCCTCGCCGAGCGGCGTCTCGTACGTATCCGTCGGCACGTCCTCACGGAAGGCGCGATAGACCAATTTCGGCTCGAGAAAGACGACTGGATCCGGATCGCGAATCGACGCGATGAGCAATCCCTTCGCGTCGGCGGGCGTGCTCGGAACGACGACCTTCAGTCCCGGCTCGTGGACGAAGAACGCCTCCTTGGACTCGGAGTGGTGTTCCGGTGCCCGGATGCCGCCGCCGTAGGGCGCGCGAACGACCATCGGCACCGTGTACTGGCCGTGACTCCGGCTTCGCATCCGCGCCGCGTGACTGACGAGTTGGTCGAACGCCGGGTAGGCAAACCCCATGAACTGTAGCTCCGCAACCGGTCGCATGTCCGTCATAGCGAGTCCGATCGCCGTACCCACGATTCCTGACTCCGCAAGCGGCGTGTCGACGACGCGCTCGCCGCCGAAGGACTCGAGTAACCCCTCCGTTGCGCGGAAGACGCCGCCGTTTTCGGCGACGTCTTCGCCGAGGACCATGACGCGTTCGTTACGGGCCATTTCGGTGTGGAGGGCGTGGCGGACGGCCTCGACGAGGTTCATGGTCTCGGTCGCGGATTCGGTCTGCGAATCGCCAGCAGTCCGGGACTCGTCAGGCGGTCTCGACTCGTCGGGACTCGTCGAACTCATTCTAACACCTCGTGGAACGCCTCGTCGCCGTACTTCTCGCGGAGGGACTCGAGTTCGGCTCGCTGCTCGCGAAGGCGAGGTGGAAGCTCGTCGTAGACGTGGTCGAACATCGTCGTCGGGTCTGTCGTTGCTGCTTCGACGGACTCGACGGCCTCGGTGAGCTGTGCCTCGATTCGCTCGTCGATTTCGGCCTCGAGGTCGTCGTCGAGCAGTCCCCTGTTGGTGAGGAAGTTCCGCATGCGGTCGAGGGGGTCCTTTTCGCGCCAGTCCTCGGCTTCGTCCTCCTCGCGGTACGTCGAGGGGTCGTCGGCGGTCGTGTGTGCGCCGTAGCGGTACTGGACGGCCTCGATGAGCGTGGGCCGCCGTTCGCCGTCGGCCGGGTTCTTCGCCTTCTGGAGGGCTGCACGCGTTACCGCGTAGACGGCGAGCGGGTCGAGTCCGTCAACTCTGACCCCCTCGATTCCGTACGCTGCGGCCTTCTGGGCGATGGTTTCACTGGCAGTCTGGTGTTCGCGAGGGACCGAAATCGCCCACTGGTTGTTGTTACAGACGAAGACGGCGGGGACGTCGAAGACGCCGGCGAAGTTGAGCCCTTCGTGGAAGTCGCCTTCGGAGGTCGCGCCGTCGCCGAAGTGACAGAGGACTGCGGTGTCCGTCCGTCCCTGGAGTTGTTCGCCCCAGGCCATGCCGGTCGCCTGTGGTACCTGCGTCGCGATCGGAATGTATTCCGGCATGACGTTTACGCCGTCGGGGACCGCGTACCCCTCTCGAAGACCACAGAGGGGTTTCAACAGCGACGCGAGGTCCATCCCGTGGACGTACTTCGCGGCGTGCTCGCGGTACGTTGGGAGCAGCCAGTCCTGTTGGTCGAGCGCGTAGCCGGTCGCGACCTGTGCTCCCTCCTGTCCTGTCATCGGGGCGTACGTCGCGATCCGCCCCTGTCGCTGGAGGCTAATTGCCCGCTGATCGAATCGTCGGGCGAGCTTGATGTCTTCGTACATCGCGACCAGATCGTCGTCCGAAAGCTCCGGCAGCTCCGCGTTCGACAGCACGGCTCCGTCCGCGTCCAGAATCTGGATTGGGTCAGTCGTACCGTGTACCGGTGCACTGTCTGGGTGGTGGTCCGCTTCGTTTTGCGTACTCATTGTTGGGCGTCGGGTGTCTCGCGTACCGCAACTGCACTGCGCTGGCTGGGACGCTGCTGTTGCTGTTGCTGTTGCTACCGATATGTCCTCGACCAGAACCGAGATCGAGAACGTCGGTGATCGGTCCGTCGCTGTGAGTTGCCGTTACCGGCCGGCGATGCCATCGGTTACTCCCTGCGACACCGTCTCTGGCTGCTGTCGCAGTGGTGTGTCGACACAATCTTGCAGCGACTGCAGTGTCCGCGCTATTCGCGTCGGTTGCATCGGTCGCATCGGTCGAATCAGCCGCAGTGATCGCAGTGACCGCATTACTCGCACTTCCTGCGCGTGCCGCATCGAACGTGAAATCGAACGCCCCGCCAGCGCTGTGTGGCGTGTCCAACGTGTCCAGAGGAACCGTGTCACCCAGTCCGCACCGACTCGCTGAAACTGGTCACTGGCGCCACATTCCTCCGGTATGCTGGCGGGTACCATATGAAAACTAGTCATCAATCGTCTACTTAATAGTACCGTGGTACTAAGTCGCAATAATGCGTCCAAACACCCTTACACGGGTGACTGTCCGCAAAAGACGGGTATACACAACGGGTCTGTGCAAGACTGTACTCGAGTCCCCACTCGTGGTCGCACTAGTCGGCAGATTCGGTGTCGGGTTCGGCCGTTGCTGGCTGGGCAGTTTCGCCTTTGGAATCAGACCAGCGGATCACTCCGATCACCGAAATGGCAGTGGTGAGCGTGAGCGCGACGAGCAGTTCGGTCGGCGGCGTGTAACCGAGCAGTCGGAGACTGTCGCTGTAGAACGTAAACAGCAGGAACGTCGGGAAAATCGTTCCGAGGGCGTATCGCCACGGGACCGCGATCGAGCGGGCGATCGTTCCGGCACCGTTTCGGAACTCTTCGACCGCGTCCGGGCCGAGCACCCAGGCGACGTAGAACATGAAGCCGGTCAGTCCGATCGTCAGCAGGAGGTCGACGAGTTGATCGGCGACGAGCGTGAACACGGCTGCGCTGAAGGCGTTGAACGCGCCGGTTACCACGACGACGCCAAGGAGTGAGCCCGTTGCAACCGACCGGTCGATATCGAATTCGTCGACGAGGAACGAGACGGGAATCTCGAGCATACTGATCAGGCTGGTGATCGCGGCGAGTAACACGACGAAGAAGAAGACGGCCCCGAAGAGCCAGCCGACCGGCAACTGTGCGAACGCACCGGCAATACCGACGAACAGCGCGCCGGCACCGCCAGTAGTGGGGCCGTCAGCGAACGAGAACAGCAGCGGGAACAGCAGGAGTCCCGAGAGGATGCCGATGCCGAGGTTGAGGCTGGCGATCGCGGAGGCATCGAACGGAAGTGAGCGGTCGTCGTCGATGTAGGACGCGTACGTGATCATCGTTCCGCCGCCGACCGAGAGGGTGAACAGTGCTTGCCCGGCAGCAGCGCCGAGTACCGAGAAGAAGTTGTTCGAGAGGTACTCCGCGTCGAAGTCGAGGAAGAACTCGTACCCTGCAGCCGCGTTCGGCTGCTGGGAGGCCCAGATCGTGAGCCCTACGAGCAAGAGGACGATTCCGACCATCATAGACTTCGCTGCGGCCTCGATCCCTCGGCGGACGCCGGCCATGACGATGGCGGCGGTGATCCCGAGAATGACTAGCTGGTAGACGAACGCCTCGAGCCCGTAGCTAATAGTCTCGAAGTGTGCACCCGGATCGGCGAAGTACGCGCCGGTGAAGCTCTCGACGAAGTAGCGAAGAATCCACCCGCCAACGACGCTGTAGAACGAGAGCAGCGCAATCGCCGTCACGACACAGAGCAATCCGAGTGCAGTCCATGCACGAGATCCCTTCAGTGTCTTGAACGCGCCGACCGGGTTTCGATTCGATCGACGGCCGATAACGAACGCAGCCATCAGACCGGGTACTCCCACACCGAGAACGATGAGAACGTACAGCAACAAGAACGCGCTCCCGCCGTTTTCCGCAGTCATCCAGGGGAACCGCCAGATGTTCCCGAGCCCAACCGCGCTGCCGACGGCGGCCAGAATAAACCCGAGGCGGGTACCCCATGTTTCTCGTGCCATCCTGTCTCATGGGATCGGCTGAACGGCCTAAAGCGCTTCTATCGATTTGGTATGATGATATATTATGATTATCGACGATTGTGTTCTTTACTCGGAAGAACATACCAACTAAGGGGGTTTGTTCAGACCGCTCTTTACCGCTATAAGCGTATGAATTGGCTGATATTGTATTCTTTTTGCTACCTTTCTGTAGGTCCATCGACCAAATCCGGCAGCTGATTACCGTGTGTTACCACTACTTAGTCAAACACTTCACCGAAGGTATCAGAAATACACCATAGCGGAAAGGATGACGCTGTCGACTGCAGGTGAGCAGAAGGCCCAGTTCGTGGGAGTACTCCCTCCTTTCTTATCCCTGCCAACACAACAGTTTGTATGGACGAATCCGCCTCAGTCGCACGAACCGGATCGCTCGCAGTCGGTGCTAGCTTGCTCATCCTCGGTGTCGGTGCCTACGTGGTCTCGAGTTTCGAAAGCGTCACCGCCCTCATTCCGGCGCTGTTCGGCGCACTTGTCATTGCCCTTCGACTGGCCGGTGACGCACTCGGTCGAGAACGCCTCGCAACGTACGGAATCGGGGCGCTCGCGCTCGCGGGCATTTTCGGCTCCGCCCGCGGCGTTCCGGACCTCATCGCGTTACTCACAGGTGAGACGGTTGACTCTGCCATCGCAGCCGTCTCGCAGGGACTTATGATCGTGTTCTGTCTCGTACTACTCGGTATCGTCGCACAAACCGTTCGAACGGCACAAACTGGATAGTTGGACTCGGATTACGGACTCGGATTACGGATTCAGACTCAGTCAGACGGCGTTGAGACGGACCCCGTCGTCCCAACGACGACCGCCCAGAAGGATACGACCGTCACGCCGAGTGTCAGCAGAATCGCAACCGTATAGCTCTCCGTGTAGGCAACGCTCGCCGTTCCAAGCGGCGGCATCGCGAGTGCGCCGATCCCACCAGCGACGTTGAAGATACCGATAATCGCGGTGTCCTTTTCCGGGTTATAGATCTCCATCAACAGCGGGATGTACAGGGTCGCACAGCCACCAAGCCCCAGTCCGATGATGAACACGGCAACAGTGAGTATCGCGTACTGCGGCGCGAGCAACAGTGCAATACCGACTGCAGCGCAGCCAAGTGATGCGAGAAACGCCCGTCGGGAGCCGACGATATCGGCAATGTAGCCGCCACCGATGCGCGAAATGATGCTCACGCCTCCGATCAGGCCGAACAACGCCGATGCACCCGCCTCAGTCAAGCCGCGCGCAGCGAACAAATCGATCGCGTACGCGGCGAGCAGCTGATACCAGGCAAACGCCAGCGACATCCCCACGAACAGCACCTGGAAGGTGCGCGTTCTGATCAGTCCACCGAGCCACGAGAACAGCGCGGTACTCGAGTCCGTCGACTGTGTGGCCCAGGGTGGACGGCGACAGAGGAGGGTCGCGAGGAGGAACGCGCCCGCCGTCGCCGCCATAATGATCAGAAAGCCTTCGCGAACGCCTGCGGTGCTGAGTGCGTACTGCCACAGGGGTGGCAACAGGAACAGTCCGAGTCCGTTGCCGACGAAGATCAGGCCGGTAGCTGCGCCGCGGCGCTCGTCGAACCAGCGGGGGACGACGGAGGCGACCAGGACGAAGACGGTTCCGAGTGCAAGGCCGAGGCCTGCAAACACGAGGGTGAGTCCGAGATAGGACTCGACGGCGTACAGAGAGGGAGCAAGGAGTGCCGTTGTGACCGTGCAGACGAGCAGGACTCCGCGGACGGGAAGCCGTGCGGCGAAGATGCCGACGAGGCCGGAGCCGATGAAGAACGTAAACAGCATGATCGAGAAGACGCCCGAGAGTGCGACCGGGGAGACGGCGAACGCCTCACTGAACGGCTGCTGAAAGATGCCGTAGGAGAGTGGCGTACCGAACGTAAACACCATCGCGATTGCGCCGGCAAGTGCAACGCCCCAGCTACGGCGGCTATCGGCTTCGGGCGGAGGGTCGGAGACACTACTCACGATATCGTGTAGGGAGACGGTGTGCGAAAAGATTCCCTTTCCAGAAAATACCCCTCCTATCAGGTACGTTCTCGCGCTCTGGCGGTCACACGCTGGCTGTTCAAAATCGATCAGAGTGAGAGCAGGATCAACGCGTAGACGAGCGATCCAAGCGCAAACGCCCAGAATCGACTCTCGCGCGTTCGCGGGAGTTCGTCCTTGATCGCGTTGAAGATCACACCGCCGGTGAGAAAGCCGAGCAAAATCGCAAACGCGGCGTCGGAGAGTGTGTAGACGAGCGCTCCGAGACCACCCACGATGACCGCGGCGGCGAGAATCCACTGCCCCACATCGCTGTAGAGTTCGTGATAGTGCTGTTCCATCGCTTCGTCGTTCCCGAAGAGGTGAAATCCCATCGCGAACGCGAACAGAAGACTGCTCTCCGTTCCAGTTCGTCCCTGCACGAGTACGTAGCCGATAAACGCGTTGTAGACGACGAAGCCGCCGATGTGGACCCAGAACACCGACTGGTCGCTGAACCGTCCGAGCGAGGACGGCAGTTCGGTTGCCTCGGAAAGCGTTGCAATCCGTTCGAGCCCGTAGAACAGCGCAATCCCGATGAACACGAGAATGTAGATGTGCTCCGCGGTAAGCGTCGCGACGATCAGATCGACGCCCTCGAGTGCGTTCCGATGTGCGTCGAGCTCCGGAAAGAGATGCAGGAAGGCGTAGACGATCGAAATCCCACCAGCAGCGGAGAGGATACTGCGCCGCGAGACGAACGGGATACTGGGAAGGTATTCCGGAAGGAAATGGACGACCGCGATTCCGAGGACGAGCATCGCCACCAACAGGTCGTCTCCGACCGCCGTTCCTGCGAGCACGTCCATTGTCGTCTTGTCGACGGCCGCTCATTGGCACCTTTGCGCTGCGAATGCTGGCCTCTCACCTGCTGCTGATGGTGACGGTCTCCGAAGACCGATCTGCGACGGCAGTAGCAACGTTTATCTCTGTGCTGACTAACCGTTCAGTCTATACGGTAGTGGGCGGAGACAAATGGATTCCCGAAATCGAGCAGCACCGATACGATACTGGCGGTGGTATACCCACCTCCAGCGGACGTTCGGAAAGGTTGATAGCACGGCACCCAGTACTGAACGTCACCATCACGTAGGGAGGAGTGAGTAAATGTCGGCCTGGAAACGCGACTTCGTTAGCGGACTCATCGTTATCGGCCCGATACTCGTTACGCTGTTCGTTCTCTATTTCGTCTATAGCTTTGTCGAGGGACTCACTCCCGAGTTTCTGATTCCTGCCGAACTACTGGATCACCTCATCGAGAACCCCGCTGTTCGCGATCAGGCTATCGAATTCTTACGCGTCGTTCTCTCATTGGCCACACTGCTCGCCGTTATCGCCATTGTCGGCTTTCTCATGCGGACGACCATCGGTACGGTCTCAGAACGACTCCTCGATGCAGGTGCAAATCGGTTACCCGTGATCAGAGTCGTCTACAACGCCTCCAAAACAGCCTCTGAAACGGCCTTCGGCGAACAGGACCAGCTCCAGCAACCGGTAAAGCTCGAAGTCTGGGATGGGCTTCGAATGACGGCGTTCAAAACCGGTCGTACTACGTCAGACGGCAAGGAAGTGCTTTTCTTGCCAACCTCGCCGAATATCACGACCGGATTCCTCCTCGAGGTCCACCAGTCAGAACTCACCGAACTCGAGGAGTCGACCGGCGAAGCACTGACACGCGTGTTGAGTGCCGGCTTCGGTGAGGCCGATGCCAACGACCGGAGCTCGAGTCACTGACATCTTGTTTTCAACCTGATAAATCAATCCAGGGTGTGACAGGCGTCTCGTCGCGACACAACGGGAACCTGAAGTATTTACGTCTCATTGCCGAGCATAGTTACATGGCCGATACATCGGACACGGATCACACAGCAACCATCGCCGAGGAGCGAGACGAGACGACCGAGGCGATCATGGAAGCCGTCTATCTCGCACTTTCGAAACACGGCTATCCCGAGACGACGATGTCCCGAATCGCTGCCGAGTTCGAGAAGAGCAAATCCCTGCTGTACTATCACTACGACGGGAAAGAGGAGATTCTCAACGATTTCTTTGCGTTCGTCTGTGCGGAACTCGAAACCTCATTTGCGGAGGAATCGGACGACGACCCGTACGATCAACTCATCGCGCTTCTCAACCGTGTGCTGCCGACCGACCTGGACGACGAGGCACTCCAGTTTCGGCAGGCGTTCTTCGAAATTCGCTCCCAGGCACCACACAACCAATCCTACTACGACCAGATCAAACGGACCGACGAGATTTTCATCGCGGAACTAACCGAGATACTCGAGCGCGGGATCGAGTCAGGCCGATTTGTTGCTGTCGATCCGGACCGACAGGCGGAGTACATTTTCTCGACGGTGTATGGAATTATGGAACGCGGTGTGACGCTCGAGGACCGAGCCCTCATCGAGCAAAATCGGGCAGTGTTGGTCGAACAGCTCGAACGGACGCTCCTTGCTGACGAGTAGCGCCGGTTGCCGTTACCGGAATCTGTAGCGGAAGTACAAGAAGACTTACGACTGACCAGCCATTCAGCCTTCGTATGGACCAGGCGCAGTCTCAAACAGAGACACAGACGCAGTCGGACTCCCGGAAACGGCCCTGGTTTGCGGCCGTTCTCGGACTGCTCATCACCGGCCTCGGTCAGATCTACTTGCGACGCTGGCTTCGAGCCCTCGGCTGGCTCACACTCGCGTTCCTCGTCGGTGGTCTGTTCGTTCCCGAAACAGTGCTCATGGACCCAATGCAGGCATCGTTTTGGGATGCAGCACCGCTTCTCGCTGTCGGTGCTGCGAGCGTCCTCGACGCCTACGTTCTGGCACGACAGCACAACCGCCAGATCGAGATCCAGGAAGCGACTCTCTGTGCATCCTGTCACCGAGAACTCGAGGAGGACGTCTCGTTCTGCCCGTGGTGTGCAACTGAGACACCGAGGAAGCTCGACGAATAAAACTGCACGCGGTGCGACGGTTTCGGTGACTCTGTTCTGCGCGGACTACCCGACACACGTAGCCGACCGTGGATCGGGTGAGGTGTGGCGCGATTGCTGCGTTGGTCGATCTGTACTCGAGTCCGAGTGGGATTTGGAGTCGAACTGACTGGGCAACTGGTTGAGTAGCGTCCCGGATACGGGTCGGTGGGGGTTTTCGGCGATTACCTCCATCGGAGTACTCACCGATACCTACCGGTACCGAACCGTCTCAGTCGTCGGCGACCGCAGCATCCGGACGATACGTTTCGCTAATCGACTTCCACTTGTCAGTCCGGAAGCGCCAGTAGTTGATTGCTGCGGGAATCGTCGTCTCGGCGACAAAGGCGAGGTACAGTCCCCAGTAGCCGAGCGACGTCGTCGCCCCGAGATATGCGAGCGGAATCGAGCCGAGGAACATTCCGATGAACTGGCTGGCGAAGGGGACGCGCGTGTCGCCACTCGCGTCAAGCGGTCCTGCAGCGGCACCGGCGACGCCCTGGAAGACGACGGCGACGCACGCCGCGTAGACGAGGTCGGTGGCGATTGGAATTTCGGCGCTCGTCGGATCGTCCGCGAACAGGACCACGATCTGTTCGGCAAACAGCGCGATCACGATCGCTGAGACGATGTACGTCGCAACCGCGAACCGGATGATATCGCGGCCGTAGGCTTCCGCTTGGCGCTCGTTGTTCTGGCCGAGTTCCTGGCCGACCAGACTCGAGGAGGCGAGACCAAAGCCCCATCCGGGCGTGTTCATGATGCCCCAGATCCGCCGGGCGATGACGAACGCGGCAACCGTGTTTTCACCGAAGATATCCAGGATGCCGAGCATGGGGAACTCGGCGACGACCCAGACGAGATTTCGGCCACCGACGGGGAGGCCGATTTCGACGATATCTCGAATCGTTCCTGGGTCGAGATACGAGCCGAACGGATCGATTTTGACCGGGAACTCACCGACACCGGGGAGCGACCCGTGACTGAGGCCGATCGCGAACCCTGCTGTCACCGCGACGTTTGCCAGTACGGTTCCGGCCGCTGCTCCGGCGACACCCTGGTCCAGTCCGAAGATCAACACGGCACTCAGGATAATGTTGAGGACCGCACCGCCGGCTCGAACCTGCATTGCCGTATAGGAGTCGTCCGCACCGACGAGCACGCGGCTCCCGACGAGGTTGAGTCCGGCGAACGGGATGCCGAGTGCGACATATTGGAGATACGTCGCTCCGTAGCCAATCGCGTCCTCGTTGTCGGTGATTAGCGAGATGAACTCTTCTGGAAACGTCCAGAACAGTCCCAGTACGGGAAGACTGATCGCGAGGACGAGCAGGGTGCTCGACCGGACAGCGAGTCCGAGTTCCTCGTAGGCCTCAGCGCCGTATCGCTGAGAGACCAGCGCGATTGTTCCGCCGGCGACACCGCCACCGATCGCGAATGCGAGTCCCCAGAAGGGGCCGGCGAAGCCAACACCTGCAACGGCCGAGGTGCCGACCGCGACGCCGACCAGTGCGACGTCGACCGCGCTTTTCGACATGCGAGCGATACCAGTGATGATGCGCGGCCAGGCGAGAACCGTTGTCCGGATGGCTCGTTCGCGATCTATGAGACCAAGACGTGCGAGAGCGAGACCGATATAGAGGATCGTCAGCCGCAGCGGGTTCGGGAACCGAGTCACGGATGCGTACCAGTTCCTTATCCTATTTGTTCAAAGAAGTTCGTTAGCCGGCAACCCGCGAACCCTAGTTTTGAAGGGTGTTTCCCGGTAACATAGCACATTAACAGAAGTCAACGTTCGATTCTGTCATATCATACAGGATCCACTTACCGCTACAAGACTTGGCTTCCTGCTCATCACGCCGACCATCGGTCAGTCGCGAATCGATCAGGCTAGTTGCATCGTCTTCCGAACAACTGACGATTGGTCGAGTGTAGAACGGGTTCGTGGTCTTCCTAGTCCTTCCTGTGGTGAACTGTCCCATCCACCTCCTAGCTGGTCTATCCGATTGGTCTAACCAGTTACCCTTCACGAGCCAGTGTTTACCAGCCTCAATTCTGCCTCTCAGAGGGACGTTTCCTACAACCTAGTTCGATATTCTATTCAGTTAGGCTAATTAGTTATGCTCTCTGGACAACCTTCTTTGATAGTCTGGAGTGTATTGGCGGGGCCTTGTGCTGGAAAACGGTACTCGAGTTCCGTCCTTCGACAGCAGATTGCCGACCCGGGGATCCTGTCGGCTGGGGTTCCTGTACGGGCTACTTGGATGGCCTATTGAAATAGCCTAACTACTAGCCCTAACTAATGTTGGGTAGTCGATGAGGACTCTCTGTTGGATTTGACTATCGCGCCTGTGCGTCTATACCTCCTGCGGGGTGTGTTTCTCGAATGTCCTGCTCGGTTATACTAACTGGTTAGACCTCCATAGTAGCTATATTCCCTGTTTGACTGAGAGCTACTACAGTCTGTTGAAATGGCCCTTCTAGTCAGCCTACTCGATTGGCATACCTCTATAGCCTAACCGAAAAGCCCTCGCACAAAGGACAGTCGATCATTCGCTAGCCACAGCTCTCGCCCATTCTATGCTATTCTATCGGACTAACCAGCTAGGCTATTCGAATGGGCTAATTGATTTTCTCAGACAAAGGCCCTACTCGAAATGGCTATCCAGTACTCTCTGCGGGTGTTTGCGGCTAACTCCTCCATCGAAAGCGCTAGCGAATAGTCATCAAAGCAGCCCCTCTGGTTAGCATATTTGGTTAGGCTAATTCATTAGATCGTGAATCTCGTATGACGGAGTATTATATTCGAGGAGACTAACTGGTGGGTATGCTCACGTACACGACCTACTCGGAGGCGGGCGGCGTCGGCAAGACGACCGTCGGCGCAGCGCTGCTCGAAGCCCACGCCGATCACGGACTCGACGTGCTCGCGATCGATATGGATCAGCAAAACGGTTCGCTGACCTACCTGCTCGACGTGGACGCGCCGCGGGACGACAGCCAGGCCGACAACATCGTCCGACACATGATCGACCGACCGAAGGGCGACCTCGCGGACCTCATCCACGAAACCGAGCAGGGGTTCGATCTGCTCCCGAGCCACAACATGCTCGAGAACCTCGAGGACCTCCTGAACCGCGCCCAGCAGATGGCCGACGACCTCGGCGAGGGTGACGACTTCGATCCGTACGACCGACTCCGGCAGGTGCTCATGGACGCCGGCATTCCACAGGAGTACGACGTGATCGTCGTCGACCCGCCGGCAACGGCTGGCCCGCACCTCTACAATGCGGTGTCTGCCACCCGCAGTCTGGTCATCCCGGTCGAGCCGACCGGGAAGGGAATGCAGAGCGTCATCGGTCTGGAAGAACTCGTCGACGGACTCGAGGAACGGCTCGAAGCCGAGATCGGTGTTCTCGCGGCCGTCCCGAACGGTATCGGACGGACGACCGACCAAGAGCGCTACCTCGACGAAATCCACGACCGCGGCTATCCCGCACCCGTCGCGCTTCGCGAGCGTTCATCCCTGTTCGAGGGGTGTTGGGACCAGCAGTGTACGCCGGCGTACTACGTCGAAGAGTACCGCGACCGCACGCGCGACCACGAGATGGAGACACTCGAGAAGATCGATGATCTGGCGACACAGGTCGAAGAGGTGGGCGGGCTATGAAGAAAGGCTCCGGCAGCGATCCGTTCGCAGATCACGAAGCCGAGACTGACGACGGGGCGGATCACGAGGGGGACGAAGGTGAACCCGAGATAACGGATGGGGCCGCAGAGGAACCATCAGATGGTGCAGCAGAGGCAACGACAGAGACAGTGACAGAAACAGAAGCGGAAACCGACACAGCGGAGACGACCGCCAACTCGAGTACACCCCACTCAGATTCGGCGACGAGCACCGAAACGACAACGACGTTCGACGAAGCCGCTGCAACCGAGGGGGACTCGAGTGCGGTCGGCGACGAGGCGGCAGCAGCAGCAGGTGCGACAGAAGCAGCCGATAGCGATACGGCAGCAACCAGCGGAACGGACGCCGTCGTCCCGGAGCCGCCACAGGCTGGCGCTGAGGATGGTGGGATCCCGTGGGTGTACGTTCGCGACAACGTCAAGCAGGACCGCGGCATGGTGCAGTTCTACCTTCGGGATTACCTCGTCGACGCCGAAGACGAGTTTGTTGCCGCGGTGAGTGACGAACTCGGTACTGAAGTGTCGAAGACGGACGTCCGTGAGGCGGCGTACGAGGCTGCGATGCACAACGTCGACGACGTTGTCGAGCGCCTCGAAGCGTGGGGATTCGAGTCGGCTGAGTAACGACTGGCTTTCTACTCGCTCTCTTCGAAAACGTGCGTCTCGAGTTCCTGCCGGCGAGTCTGTGCGGCAGTCAGCCGTGCGGTTTGTTCTGCGAGCACGGCTGTCACCACGCAACTGACGACGAGGACGGTCGGCGCGAGCGCGGCGATCAAGTGTGGCTCGACACCGGCGAGCGAGGGGGTTGTGGTTTCGATCCAGCGCTGTGTCGCGGGCGACGGCGTCCCGAGAAGAAGGTGGTACGCCCAGCCCGCAGCGAGGAGGCTGGCAATCGGCGAGCAGATGGCAATCAGTGTTTGTCTGATGCGTGTGGAGGGGATCATCGGCGAACGGGTCGTCTGATCGCAGCGACGATCGAAGAATAAGCCTTCTGTTTTCGCGACCAGTGGTGGTGTACCGATCCCGGACCCGGCTGTGTTGCGTACGTGCGCACCGTTCTGAATCCTGAACCTGCAGAACGAGTATACAACAACCGATGTGCCCACGGTATCGGTGCTGGAAGTACTCATGTGATACTATGCGAACAACCCCCAACCTGATAGTCGTACTCGAGTAACACTGCGGACATGAATCTGGACGGTATCCGTGTACTCGATCTCAGTCGATTGCTGCCTGGCCCCTACGCCACACAGCTTCTGGCGGAGATGGGTGCCGAGGTGATTCGGATCGAACGGCCGGGTGATGCACAAGCGGGGCCGACACTCGAGTCGATCAATCGCGGCAAGCGCCGCGTCGCGCTGAATCTCAAGACAGAGGGCGGGCGCGAGGCGTTTCTCGAGCTCGCTGCGACCGCAGATGTCGTCCTCGAGCAGTTTCGCCCCGGCGTGGTCGATCGGCTGGGTGTCGACTACGACGCGATTCGCGAGGTCAACCCGGGGATCGTCTACTGCTCGCTCTCGGGGTACGGACAGACGGGTCCGTACAGCGACCGGGTCGGCCACGATCTAAACTATATCGGGCTGGCTGGCCTGCTCGATATGACTCGGCAGTCCGACGACGAGATGCCCCGAGTTCCCGGCTATCAGGTCGCAGATATCGGGGGCGGACTGTTCGCGGCCCTCTCAATCGTGGGTGCGCTGCTCTCTCGGGAACTCGGTGCTGGGGATCGAAATGGCGCAGGCGACCGGGCTGGTGCGGACAACGACGCAACCGGCGAGTACATCGACGTCTCGCTAACCGACGCTGCTGTTTCGTTCTCACAGGCAGTCGCACCCCGCGCACTCGCGGGCGGTGACCCTCGCCCCGGCGAGACGCCGCTAACCGGTCAGTTCCCCTGGTACGACGTCTACCCCGCTGCCGAGGGGTACGTTACGCTCGCCGCGCTGGAACCGCACTTCTGGCGGGCCTTCTGCGAGGCGGTCGACCGCGAGGAGTGGATCGAGTACCACATGACGACCGATTCCGCCGAACTAGAGACGCTTCGGGAGGCACTCGAGTCCCTCTTCGAAACACGAACCCGTGACGAGTGGGTGTCGTTCTTCGAGGGCGTCGATGCGGCGGTCGGCGGGGTCTATACGCCGGCCGAGATGGTCGACCACCCACAGATTGCGGCACGTGGGTACGTCAGTGGCGGACCAGCAGCCGAGGAAGACAAAACGTCGACGGTCGGCTTCCCCGCTCGCGGAACCGACATCGACCACGACGGACCGACGGCGGTTGCCGAGCACGGGGACGATACGGAATCGGTTCTGCAGGAGATCGGCTACGAGACGGCTGCACTCGAGCAGTTGCGTGTGTCGGGAGCGATTCCAGAGTGAAGGCAATAGCGGAGATGGCATCCGCTGCGACAGTCGCATACCACTATAGTGGCCACTGCGAGTCATTGCACACCTGATCGTCAGATAGCTCGGCGATCAGTGTGTAAATTGTTGCAGTTGTGACTATACGACCACCACCGAGAGTTAAGTATCGTAACAGGGAACACTGTTCACAATGAACACATCCGAGACGGGAACTGGTGTATCCTTCGAACAGACCGAAGAACAGGAACTCATTTTGGACAGCCTCGTCGAATTCGTCGAGCAGGAAGTCGAGCCAATCGTCGAGGAACTCGGCGAGACGCTGTCGAACCCGCGCCTTGGGCACGACCCCGACGGCCGGCTGAGTGACGAGGTACTCGAGGCCGAAGCGCAGATCAGGACGGCGAGCGCGGAGGCCGGGTTCTACGCGATGAACATGCCGGCCGAAGTCGGCGGCGACGGCGTTTCGGCGGTGACGTGGTACCTGGCGAAAAAGCAACTCGCGGAACTTGGCGTTCCGCTGACGAGTGCGGTGCTGGCGGGTCCCGGCGGTCCGAAGCCGTTGTTGGCACAGGCCGAGGGCGACCAGATCGACCGCTATCTCGAGCCAGCGATGGCCGGCGAGAAGACGACGGCGTTCGCACAGACGGAGCCGGGTGTCGGCTCCGACTCGCCGAACATGGCGACTCGCGCGGAGCGAGACGGCGATGAGTGGGTGCTCAACGGAACTAAGCAATGGATCACGAACGCACCCTACGCGGACTTCGTGCAGGTGTTCGCCCGGACGAGCCCACAGGACGAGGTCGGCCGTTACGGCGGCGTCACCTGCTTCATCGTCGAAGCCGACGAGTACGAAATCGGCTCGCTCAACAACGCTGTCGGCGCTGTCGGCCGACAGGCAGAGGTAAAACTCGACGATGTCCGAATTCCATCCGACCGCGTGTTGGGAGAGGAGGGGACCGCCTTCTACGACGCGATGGACTTCCTCGGGCTCGGTCGGATCGAAATCGCGGCGGAGTCGGTCGGCCGAACGAACTGGCTACTTGAGAAAGCCACGGAATTCGCAAACGACCGGGAGGCGTTCGGGCGGACGATCGGTAACTTCCAGGGAATCTCCCACAAGATCGCTCGCGGCCGAGCGAACGCCTTCGCCGCGGATGCTGCCGGCCTGCGCTGTGCGTGGCAGCTCGATCAGGGTGCGGCCGCAATCGCGGAGTCGTCGATCTGCAAGTGGCTCGCGACGAATACGTTCTGGGAGGTTGCAGACGACGTGGTCCAGATCCACGGTAGCGACGGTCTCGCCGAGGAGAATCCGTTCATGGACAACATCCATCGAGCACGAATTATGCGGATCGTCGAGGGAACGGACGAGATTCAGTTAAATACGATCGCGAAACAGTACGGCGTCGAGTGATCGACTACAGGGTGGGTCTCCGATTCTCCTCGTCGCCTCAGCTCTTATTTTCGATTTCCTGCTGGGCGCGTTTCGAATCGATCGACGAGCGGTAATAGAGGCGGTCTCCCGACTCGGAATCGTACAGGTAGACGTTCTCGGGTGGGAATCGAACGGTGGCCTCGTCGCCGCTCTGTACGTTCGTCGACTCGGGAACCAGCGCCGTGAAGTCGCGGTCGTCGATCGAGAGGTGAACGATCTTGTTCGCTCCCGTGTGCTCGACGATTCGAACCTGTGCGGGAGCCGTGTTCGTCCCCGTCGGCTCTTCAGTGGTCGAAAGCTCCAGGTGTTCCGGTCGGATTCCGAGCGTTGCGTCTCTGTCGAGGAGTTCCGGCGAGCCGTCGATCGGCCGCTCGAGATCGACCTGTACCGACCCGAAGTCGGCCGTCAGCGAATCGCTCGGCGCGGAAAGCTGTGCGTCGACGAAGTTCATCGACGGCGTTCCGATGAAGTGTGAAACGAACCTGTTTGCGGGTTCGTTGTAGATCTCCTCCGGTGTCGCGAACTGTTGTACTTCGCCGTCGTTGATGACGATCACCCGATCGCTCATCGTCATCGCCTGCTCCTGGTCGTGGGTCACGTAGATCGTTGTCACGCCGATCTCCTTCTGGAGTTCCTGTAACTCCTCGCGGATCTCGACGCGCAGTTTCGCGTCCAGACTCGCGAGTGGCTCGTCCAGCAAGAAGACGTTCGGCTCGAGTACCATCGTTCGTCCGATCGCGACGCGTTGCTGTTGGCCACCCGAGAGCTCGCTGGGTTCGCGGTCGAGCAACTCCGCGATGTCGAGCATCTCGGCGATCTTGACGATCCGATCGTCTTGCTCCTCTTGTGGGACATCCGCGACGGAGAGTCCGAACTCCATGTTCTCGCGGACGCTCATGTGCGGGTAGAGCGCGAGATTCTGAAACACCATGCCGATTCCGCGCTTTTTCGCGGGCGTGTTGCTCACGTCCGTGTCGCCGAAGAAGATGCGCCCGCTCGTGAGCTGTTCGAGACCGGCAACTAGCCGCAGCGTCGTCGTCTTCCCACACCCACTCGGTCCCACGATCGAGATGAACTCGCCGTCCTCGATCTCCAGATCGACGTCCTCGACTGCGACGACGTCACCGAACTGCTTGCGAACCGTGTCCAGTGTGATAGACGCCATCGTTGCTAGTCCCCCGCTTGATCGAGCAACTCGTTTGCCGCCGTCAGATCGGCGAGCGACGCGCCGTTTTCGAGTTTCTCGATTGTTTCTTCTTCCTGTGATTTGACCTCCTTGCAGTACTCGATCGCCTCGTCGACTTTCTCCCGTCGAAGGAAGAGGACGCCGTCCTCGTTCCCGATCGCGATATCGCCCGGGTTCACGACGGAGCCGCCGACTTGTACCGGCGAATTGATCTCGCCGCCGCGGCCGTGTAACCGGGTCGTTCGCGCGCTCTTCCCGCGAGCATACACGGGGAACTCGAGGTCGTCGATCTCGCGTGAGTCCGTGATGCTGCCGTCGATCACTGCGCCGGTGACGCCGCTTTCGATCGCCGCTCGCGTCGTCATTTCGCCCCACGGTGCGTTCGTCGTGTGGCCCTGCATGTCGACGACGATGACGTCGCCCGGTTCGGCGATTTCGGTCGCCTTGTGAACCATCGTCGAGTCTTCTGGTGGAATGCGGACTGTAACGACCTGGCCGACCATCTCGACCGGATCGGTTGTCTCCATGAACTGAATCTCGGGTGTCGTGAATCCGAAGTGGAAGTGGTGTCCGAGGTCGTTTGGATCGAGGGTCGCCGCAGCCTCGATGGTATCCGAGTCGACTCGATCGATTGTGTTCATGCTCATCATGGATGGCATTATCACACATATATTTGTAGCTTCTTTACCACTGACCGTGAGTAAATCAGTTACTTGGTAGTGGCTCCAGACCTGTGTGTCATGAGCACATTCACCATTGCGGCGTGCCAGATGGACTCACAGGACGACAAAGAGGCGAACCTCACGCAGGCCCTCGATTTCATCGACGAGGCAGCTCAGAAGGGAGCGGACGTGGTTTCGCTTCCCGAGATGTTCTCGTTCATGGGCGAAAAGGAAGCGTACTCGACGCACGCAGAGCCGGTTCCTGGCAAGACGACCGAGGCACTCGCGGACAAAGCAGCAACCCACGGACTACACGTTCACTCGGGTAGCTTCTTCGAAGAAGCCGACGACGGCGACCGCGTCTACAACACGAGCGTCGTAATCGACCCGGACGGTGAAATCCAGGCACAGTATCGGAAGGCCCACCTGTTCGACGTAACGATCGGCGATGAGGTCGTCACCCAGGAGTCAAAGTACGTGGCTCCCGGCGACGACGTTACCGTCGTGGAAACGGACCTCGCGACGTTCGGACTCTCGGTCTGTTACGACCTCCGGTTCTCCGAACTGTACAGGACGATGGCGATGCAGGGTGCGGAGGTACTGTTCGTTCCCGCTGCGTTCACGCTGTTCACCGGGAAAGATCACTGGCTCCCACTGCTGAAGGCTCGTGCGATCGAAACGCAGTGTTACGTCGTCGCCGCCGGCCAGATTGGCGACAAACCGAGTTCCGTTCCGTCGTTCGGCAAGTCGGTGATCATCGACCCCTGGGGCAACGTCATCAGAATGGCGAGCGACCGAGAAGAGGTCGTCACCGCGGAGGTCGACCTCGACTATCTGGCCGACGTCCGCCAGAACATCCCGTGTCTCGAGCACAAACGAGACGAGATCTACTGACCGTCTTTACCGCCGAGACCGCTCTCGATGTTGCTATTCGTATTTGTCGTCTCCCGCTTACTAAACCCTGCCTGCAGCGACCGGCTACCTCCACCGCCTTTGCCGTCGTTTTTCCAGCAACCTCTGTGATAAATTCTAACGAGGGCAAGTATTTCATCGCTCCCGAACACATTTGAGGGGGTGTGTGGTCATAGGTGACAATGGACGACGAGAATCGAGACATGACATCATACCTGCAGGATGTCGGCCTCTCGGAGTACGAATCGAGTGCCTACCTTTCGCTACTCGAGCACGGCGTCTCGACCGCAAAACAGGTCGGCTCCGCCGCCGACATTCCCTACTCACGTGTCTACGACGTACTCGAGTCCCTCCAGAGTTCGGGGCTGGTGAAAGTCCAACCGGGGCGGCCGAAGAAGTACGGGCCGGTGCCGCCGGAGACGGCACTCGACAACGTCAAGCAACGAAAGCAGGCGGAACTCGAGAGCGAACTCGCCTCAATTGAGAAGGCGGGTGACCTGTTTCTAGACGCGTACAACGACGATACCGGTGGCTATCCGATCTACGACGAGATCGACATTTTCTGGTCGTACATAGGGAAAAGCGACATTCTGAATCGAGGTGGGGAGATGATGGAGAAAGCGGACGACCGGATCTACAAAGTTACGACGGAAAACAGCCTCCAGCGGATCGTGACGCAGCACAACGACGTGCTTCGCCGAAAAAGTGAGGAAGGTGTTTCAATCAAGATCATCAGCACGGTTTCAGATCTTCCGGAAACGTATATTGAGGCCATCTCCGAATGGGGCGAGCTCCGTCACCTTTCTGACGTTGAGGGGCGGCTGTATACCTACGACGACGACCGGTTGGTTTTGGCGTTCAAGAACGATAGTCGAGAACGGTACGTTGCGATTTCGATCGAGAACCAGCAGATGGTCCAGACGGCGTATCTGGTTTTCAATCACCTGTGGGACGTGGCTGAACCGGTGTCGGTATGACTGTCGATGGCGACACGGTTTCCAGATCAGGCATCGATGCCGGTATCAGTAATTCCGAACTCGTTCGTTCACAGGCGGTTGCTCTGCTCGCTGCTAGGCGACGCTCCCTCCGAGTGCGTCGCGACTGGACAGATGCGTGTGCGGTCGGCACTGCGAATTCGCCGGGGTACCATCGATTGTACAAACCGACTCGTCACTGATCCACACTGGCACGATTCGCCTACCACTCCCGAGTAGTGAATCACACTTAAGCTCTAATGTGAGAGTCATACTCAACCATGGGTAATGATACGAGTGGTCATGGAACCGGTGCAAAACAGCGCGCAACGTCTCGGGACACGTACCGCCGACGGACTGTCCTGAAGGGTGCAACGACTGGGGCGACGATTGGTACGCTATCGGTGGCTGGCTGTCTGGGCGGCGGGAACGGCGGTCCGGTGCTGCGAGTGATCAATTCGGCGTACCAGCAACAAGAGGACGAGTACCGCGCAATCTTCGACGAGTTCGAGGAGGAACACGACTGTGAAGTGGAGTACACCCGATCCGACTTCGCATCCGCACCGTCAGAAGCCGCACAGGCGCAGGCCGGTGGCAACCCGTACGACCTGCTGATGCTTGCCTCGCCGGGGAACAACGTGTTTGGCGTGCAGGAAGGGCTGTACCAGCCGATCAACGACGTCATCGAGGACATGGGTGCAGAGGACCACTGGCGAGAGGAGTTCCTCGTCCAGATGGACGGCGATTACTACTTCGCGCCGAACACGGGGACGGTTTCGACGCTCATCTACCGCGAGGACCTGTTCAACGAGTACGATGCACCGATGCCGCCGTTTGACTCGTGGGACGAATACCATACCGCGGCCGAGACGATGACCGACGAGGACGAGAACCTGTATGGAAGTCCGGTCTTCCTCGGGAGCAACCACTTCCACGGAATCCTGCCCCTGTCTCTGCTTCACGGCCGGGGCGGTTCGGTCATCAACACCGACGACGAGGTCGTCTACGACTCCGAGGAAACGGTCGAGATGCTCGAGTTCATGCAAGACCTGAACGAGTTCAGTCCGCAGGCAGCCCACGGCGCCGACATTCCGGAGATGCGCCCACCGCTGTACCAGGGAACGTACGCGATGACGTGGTACTCGACGAACGTGATCCCGTACGACATCGAACAGTACAATCCGGACCTCACCGGCGACGTGCAAGTCGCGCCGATTCCAGCGTACGACTCGAGTTACGAGCCGGTTGCGCGGCTGACCGGTCTGGGTCACGGACTCGGTGCCGAGACCGAACATCCGGAGCTAGCGAAGGATCTGTTGCGAGAGATCACCTCGTTCGAGGGCGTCATGCGACTCATGACCGCCCAGCCGGCGAGTCACGTTCCGGCGATTCACGGCATACTCGAGGAGGACGACCTGTGGGAGACCGATGTCATGCAGGACTACGAAGAGCACTACCGGGATCTCGTCGATATCGCAGACGAGTACGGTCGGGTCGTCGCCGTCGAGGAGAACGAGGGTCACATCAACCCGGTGACGGGGCAGGCCGTTGCCGAAACGCACGTTATCAGTTCCGTCCAGGACGTGATCTTGGAGGACGAAGATCCGCAAGATGCGGCTGAACATTGGGCGGACGAAATCCGCGATGACTACGCAGATCAACTGAACGACTAGCAATGAGCTACGCGAGCGATTTCATCACAACTGCAAAACGAGAATTTCGGTATCTTGCGCGCCGGGAGTTCGACGAGCTCCAGGAGAATACGGTCGGTATTTTACTGGTGTTACCGCTGGTCGCGACGCTCGTCGCGCTCTACCTGTACCCGACCGTCCAGGCGATCATTTACAGCCTGCAGGACATCAGCATCTTCCTGGGCGATTCGGAGGTCGTCGGACTCGCGAACTACATCGATCTCCTTCGGTCCGGAACGTTCTACAATGCGCTCTGGAACGGGATCATCTACACGGCCGGTTCGGTGTTCCTCACCGTCGTTATCGGCGTTGCAACCGGACTCCTGCTCAACCGAACGTTTACGGGTGAGCGGATCGCGACGGGGTTGATCCTCGTCCCGTACATGGTTCCGACGGTTGCGGCGGTCATCCTCTTTCGCTGGATGCTCGACGGCCTGTACGGCGTCGGCAACTACGCGCTCGTCGTCTCGACGCTGATCGACGAGCCGATCGCCTGGCTCGCGAGCACGCGGTACGCGATGCCCGCGCTGATTCTGATCAGCGGCTGGCGACTGTATCCGTTCGTGACGATGCTGGTGCTCGCAAAGCTCCAGACCATCCCCAAGTCGTACTACGAATCGGCGCGGCTCATGGGCGCGTCACGATGGGAGATGTTCCGCCACATTACGCTGCCACAGCTTCGCGGCGTGCTGTTCGTGGCGATTCTCCTGCGTCTCGTCTGGACGTTCAACCTGTTCGACATCATCTGGCTGGGCACGCAGGGTGGCCCTGGGAACGCAACCGAAACGCTTCCCATCATGGCCTACCGGCTGACGTTCATCGGGAACGACCTCGGTGAGGGAGCAAGCGTCGCAGTCGTGACGTTCCTCGTGCTCGCAGTGATCGTGTACGGCTACTTCAGACTGTACGGAACGACGGAGGAACCACGATGACGTCACTCTCACCGCAACTCACGCAGCAACAACGACATTACCTGGAGCGAATCGCAACGTACACTGCAGTGATCGTCACGACGTTCGTCGTGCTGATCCCGTTGATCTGGGGGTTCCTGTCGACCGTTCGGCCGAGCGAGGAACTGTTCTCGTGGCCGCCCGTGATCGTCCCCTCTGAGGTGACCTTCGAGAACTACCACATTCTCTTCGAGCAGACGAATTTCGCGTTGTACTTCCGGAATAGTCTCATCGTCGCGATAACGACGATCATCCTGACGCTGCTCATCGCGATTCCGGCGGCCTACGCCGTCTCGCGCTACGAGTTCCACGGCCGGCGGTACATCGCGAACCTGGGCGTGCTGATCTACATGTTCCCGCTTATCCTGCTCGGCATTCCGCTGTTCATCATCTTCCAGAACATCGGCCTCACTAACTCGCTGTTCGGGCTCGCGCTCGCTCACACGGCGTTCGCACTGCCGTTCGCGTTGCTGTTACTCAGGGTGTTCTTCCTCGATATCACCCCGGAGATCGAGGAATCCGCGCGGCTCGCCGGGGCGAGCAGGGTGACGATCGTCACGAAGATCATCCTGCCGCTCTCGCTTCCGGGAATCGTCGCGACGTCGATTTTCGCGTTCTTCCTCTCGTGGAACGAGTACTTCTTCGCGCTCATCATCCTCAACGATAGCGCGCTGTACACGCTCCCACTCGGCATTGCGAACCTGATCGACATGGCGACGACCAACTGGGGCATGATCCTCGGCGGCGTGATGATCATGATCCTCCCGCCGGTGTTGTTCGTCTTCCTCGTCTACAAGCACCTGATCAAGGGATTCGGCGTGAGCACCGTCTGACGACGGTCGCCTTCACCGTCTCCCCGTCCACTCGTCTCTGATCCACGTTTTCCCTCTCGAGACGTACCTTGTCCGGAACGATCCGTTGCTGTACCGATTTGGGACAACTATCAGCATATTTATCCCAGCCGCATCCATTGCTCACGATATGGGAGAAGATGACACGCAAAACGACGACCTCTCGCCGAGCTATGTCGGCGCGGACTCGTTCCTGAACGGTGTTCGGAAGCCTCGAGACCAGCTCACTGACGATGTCGATATCGGCGTGCTCGGCGTCCCGTTCGATGGTGCTGCCTCACGACAACCGGGGACGCGATACGGCCCGGAAGCACTCCGTCGCGAATCGGGCTGGTACGGCCGAAGCGAACCGCAGTACAACGCAGGGACGGGTCAGGTCACGGACTACGGCTCGATCCAGATCCAGGACTGTGGCGACGTTCCCGTGGTTACGACCGATGTCGAGCAGACGGGCGACTACATTCGAGACGCCGTCGAAGAGGTCGCCACGCACACGTTCCCCGTCGTCCTCGGCGGTGACCACTACCTTACCTACCCGTCGTTCACCGGCTTCTCGCAGACCGTCGACGGCCGCGTCGGGTTGATCCACCTCGACTCCCACTCCGACGTTTACGGCGAGCGTGACCTCCACGGCGAACACTGGCACGGCTCGCCGATGAACCTCATCGCCGACTCGCCCCACGGCAGCTACGAAACGCACGCGATGATCGGCCTGCGCGCCTTCGAAGATCCCGACTTCCCGTCGTTCGTCGACGAATCCGGCCTCTACGTCGACTACGCGCGAGACGTCCACGACCGCGGGATCGAAGCCTGCCTCGCCGACGCGATCGACCACGTCACAGCCTCCTGTGACGTCGTCTACCTCACCGTCGATATCGACGTCGTCGAACCCACGATCGCCCCCGGAACCGGCACCCCCGAGTTCGGCGGCCTGGATGCGAACCAGTTCCTCACCGCACTCGAGTACCTCGGCACCTGCGACGCCATCGGGGCACTGGACCTCGTTGAAGTTGCGCCGCGACTGGATCCGACGCGGAACACGCAGCGATTAGGTGCGGCGGCGGTGTCGCGGTTTATCGAGTCGAAGTTCATGTAGCGCGGTGGTGCGACGGTGGTACTCGAATTTTTGCCAGTCTCCCACCCCAGCTCGGGTACCCGTCGGAGCGCCGCGGGTCAGTATTTATTGTGCACCAAATACACGGTAGGTGGTAACGATGAACGCAGACCAATCGGTGACACGAGCAGAGATTGTCATCATCGGCGCTGGTGCCTCCGGCCTGTGGAGTGCGATCGAACTCGCGCCGGACCACGACGTAGTCGTCCTCGAGGCCGGCCGCGTGGGTGCGGGTGCGTCAGGGTACGCCGCCGGCTTCGTCGGGCCGTTCGCGGACTGGGCACCGTACCCGGCCGCCGTCGAGCACTCCATCGAGGCGTTTCGATCGCTCGATGGAAGCCACGGCTTCACGTTTCACGACCGGCCGTACGTCGAACTGGCCGAGACGGACGCCGAGCGTGAGTCATTTGTCGAGGACTACCAGCCACTGTTCGATCGCGAGGGGTACGAACTCGAGTACTGGTCCACGTCGGAGCTAGCGGAGCGCTGGCCCGGTCGGTTCGACCTCGACGGGTTCGACGGTGGACTTGTGAAGGTCGAAAGTGGGATCATTGATGTCAGAGAGTACGCGACGGCACTCGCCGAAACGGCGCGCGAACGCGGCGCGGAGATCCGAACGCAGACGCCGGTCGAGCGGATTGTGACTGACGACGACACCGTCGTCGGGGTCGAGACGCCCGACGGCCGTATCGAGGCCGAGACGGTCGTCTGCGCCGCCGGCGCACAGACTGCACCGCTCGTCGAACCGTTCGTGGACGTGCCGACGCGGCAGTTCATCTACTGTAACCTCCGGGTCGACATCGACGGCGAGATAGACGACGCATATCCGATGATGTACGGCCGCGACGTCTGGTGGCGGCCGGAACCCGACCGGTCGCAGACGTTCTTGATCTCCGGCGGTATGTACTTCCTGCCAGAGCGTGACCAGCCGCCCCGAAGCCCACCCGCCGAGTATCTTCGCGAGGTCAAGGCGGTACTCGAGTCCGTCGCGAACGATATCGACGAGGTACGGATCGTGAACGGCAGCTATCACACCTGTTCGAAGGGGTCGGCGATCACACCTGATGGACAGCCGGTTCTCGATGCGCCCGAGAACGCACCGGACGGACTGGTGATCGTCACGGGGGTGACGGCCGGAATTTCGATGTCACCGTTCACGGGCGCTGCAGTCCGCGCGCTCGTGACGGGCGAGGAGCCCCTCGTTTCGCTCGAGCCGTTCGAACTCGATCGGTTCGACGAACCGTCAGCCGACTTTCGCGTCCACGAGATCCAGGAGATGCCGTCGACGTTTCCGACGGGCGAGTACTGAGGCGCTGTAGCGCATACGCCTTGCAAAATCGAAAGCAGAACTGGTGTGCTACACCGACTGCGACTCCGGCGAGAGCGACTCGATATCGAGCCGTGCTAACGTCTCGGGTGTTGGCTCTCCTGCTTCCGTCCAGCCGCGTTGCTCGTAGTACGAATCGAGCATCGTCTCGAACTGCTCTTCCGTGATCGCGTTCCCGTCCGCCGGCCCACCGCGCTCGAGTGGCGTGGTGAATCGCTCCGGTAAGGCGTCGTCGTCTCGCTCGAATCCTTCACGAAGGTTGAACAGCCGTGTGGCGTTCCAGGCGCGCTCGCCGACCGCCTCCAGGTCCTCGACCGTCACGTCGTAGGCGAGTTCGTTGAGCCACTCACAGACCCGCTCGTAGTTGTACGCGGTGAACGAACACGAGACCATGCTGTAGGTCAGTGCGGTCTCGTCTTGCTCGTCGATGACCACTTCGGCGTGGCCGTCTGTATCGTGTGGATCTCGCTCCCCGCCGAGCGCGTCGGAGCCGATCGGGAACGCCCGCTGGTGGCAGGCACCCCTGTCCGCGGTCGCGTACGCGAGCGCCATACTGAACGAGGCACGGGGCTCGTAGGCGGGCAACTCGAGTCCCTTGACCTGGACGGCGGCCTCGCGGGCGTCGGGGTGGCCGTCACAGAGCAGGTCCGCCGCGCGGGCGGTTCCCTCCGCGAGTTCGTCGCCGATGCCGTCGCGGTGGGCGATGTCGCGGATAACCTCGGCGGCGGCTTCGGCGTCGCCCCAGCGCAGGTCGGAGTCGACGAGTCCTGCCTCGGTGACCTCCATCAGCCACGAGAGGACGTTGCCGAGCGAGATCGTGTCCATGCCGAGCGTGTCGGCGAGGTTCGCGAGTTCGGTCACCTCGGTGACGTTCGTGATGTCCGTGTTCGCGCCCATCATGCCGATCGTCTCGTACTCCGGCCCCCAGTCGACGCTGGCTCCCGGGAACGCACCGTCGACATCGGCGTCGCTCTCCTCGAAATCGACGACGTGGCCGCAGGCGACGGGACAGCCGAAACAGGAGTCGGTGCCGACGTGTCCCTCCGAAAAGGCGTCGATGTTCAGGTCGTCGACGTTCTCGACGGTGCCCCGCGACCAGTTGTGCGAGGGCAGCGCGCCGACCTGCTGGGTCCAGTCGACGATGAGCTGTGTGCCGCCGTTTCGCGCCCAGGAAACCTCGTCGTCGGTCCCCAGCCGCTGGGTGTGCTCGACCTTCAACTGTTGAATGTCGGGTGCCCTCGGCGGGGAGTTCCCTGTTGCCACGACCGCCTTCAGATTTTTCGAGCCCATGACGGCACCGACACCGCCGCGGCCCGCGTGGTGAGTACCCTCGTCACTCGAAATCGTCGCGTAGGCGACCTCGTTCTCGCCGGCCGGCCCGATACACGCCGTCTTCGTCTGTTTGCCCTCGAACTGCCGGGCCGTCTCCTTCGTATCCAGGCCCCACAGCTCAGTGGCGTCCTCGAGTGCCAGTTCGCCCTCGGTGATCCGGAGCGTCATCGGGTTCTCCGCGCGACCCTCGACCGCGATCGCGAGCACGTCCGGCAGCGCGTACCGGACCATCGTCGGGAAGTGGCCGCCGGAGTAGGAGTCGACGAACGTGCCGGTTAACGGCGATTTCGTGACAGCGCCGTACCGCGAGGTCCCCGGTGCGAATCCGGTGAGCGGGCCGAACATGAAGTACAGGTTGTTCTCGGGTGAGAGCGGATCGACGCCGGCCTCAACCTCGTCGAGAAGTAGCGCTGCGCCCAGTCCCTTGCCGGCGATGAACCGGTCGCGGTACTCCTGGGGTACCGTCTCGGTCGTAATCTGTTCGTCTGTCAGGTTCACCCTGACGAGCGTCTCGAGTTGTGTCACCTGCTCAGGGGTGTTGACGGTCGCCTGTGCCATTACCAAACACACGTATTCCAGTCTATAAATAAGTTCACAGCGTGGCCAGTCGCCGCCAGTCACCGCCAGTCGCTGCCAGTCGCCGGCGAGGAATGTGAGTTACCCACACACATTTTACCGACGCGAACGAGCTAGCAGCCGTGACTGACGAATTCACACACATGTCTGCTGCGGGAATCGCCCGCCGGATTCGGGACGGCGATGTTTCGCCGACGGCGGTCGTCGACGCACACCTCGATCGGATCGCCGACCGAAACGATCGAACGAACGCCTTCGTTACCGTGACCGAGGAGTTGGCCCGCGAACAGGCTCGCGAAGCAGAACGAGCGATCGAGAACGGCGACTCCCTCGGCCCGCTTCACGGGGTTCCGGTTGCGATCAAGGACCTCGACAACGTCGAGGGAATCCGGACGACGTTCGGCTCGAAGCTGTACGAAGACAACGTCGCCGAGGAAGACGACCTGTTCGTGTCGCGATTAAAGGAGGCCGGTGCGATCATCGTCGGAAAGACGAACACGCCCGAGTTCGGCCTGGGACTCGCAACGGACAATCTGGTCACCGGTCCCACAGGAACGCCGTTCGACCCGGGGAAAATTTCGGGCGGCTCCTCCGGCGGCGCGGGTGCCGCCCTCGGTGACTCGCTCGTCCCCATCGCACAGGGGTCAGATACCGGCGGTTCCATCCGCGTCCCGGCGGCCTGCTGTGGCGTATTCGGTCACAAACCAACGTTCGGACTCATTCCTGAAGCCGGCCGACCGAACGGGTTCAGCCACCATACACCCTTTAGCCACCTTGGACCGATGAGCCGCACCGTCGAGGACGCCGCGCTCATGCTCGACGTGATGGCCGGCCCCGACGGGCGCGACCCCTTCTCGCTTCCCGACGACGGAACCACCTACGCAGACGCGCCTGACCGTCCCATCGACGACATGACGATCGCGTACAGCCCGGACCTCGGCACGTATCCGGTCTCCGAGACGGTGACGAGCGTCCTCGACGAGGCTGTGGGCGCGCTCGAAGACGCGGGCGCGACCGTCGAACACGTCGACCCCGACCTCGGCCACACGAAAGAAGAAATCGTCGACGCCTACTACACCTTCGCGAACGTCCTCTGGGGAATGCTCCTCGAGAACTTGCAGGACGACGGCTTCGACCCCTACGACGCGGACCGCGAGAAACTGCGCCCCTACCTGGTCGACCTGATACTCGAGACCGACGAGCCGACGATGTCGGCCTACCGCGACGCGAGCGTCGTCCGGACGGACGTTCTCGACGGACTCTGCGACCTCTTCGAGGAGTACGACCTGCTCGTCTCGGCGACGATGGCGGTCCCGCCGTTCGACCACGACGAGTATCCCGAGGAGGTCGACGGCACCGAAATCGAGCCGTACCGCGGCTGGATTCTGACGCAGCCGTACAACCTGACCGGCCAGCCGGCAGCCACCGCGCCTGCCGGACTAACCGAGGACGGGCTGCCGATCGGCATGCAGATCGCCGCGCCGCGCCATCGCGACGAAGACGTGCTCGCCGCTGCCGGCGCACTCGAGCGACAGCGACCGTGGCACGACGCGTACCCGCGGTAGCACTGCGGGTGAGCGCAGCGGAAACTATACGTTCTGCCACACGGTATCGAATGTCATGGAATCGGAGGTATGCGCTGAGATAGAGCGAACGCAAGACCGACTGTTCGACTTCCTCGAGGAACTAGTCGCGGCAAAATCACTGTCCGGGAAGGAGCAACCAGGCCAGGAGGTCGTCCTCGACCGCCTGCGTGAGTCCGACGGCGACCTCGAGATCGATACCTGGGAACCATCGGCCTCGAACCTCGAATCACACCCTGGGTTCACCGAGACGGTCACCTACGAGGAGTACGGCTACGAGGGTCGCGAAAACGTCGTCGCCACGCTACCCGGTACTGATCCCGAGAACGGGCGAAGCCTGGCCTTCAGCGGCCACATCGACGTCGTCACGCCGGAACCCGTCGCCGACTGGTCGTACGACCCGTGGGACGCGACGATCGAAGACGGCCGGATGTACGGCCGCGGTACGATGGACATGAAAGGCGGCATCGCCGCGTTCGTCCACGCCTACGAGGTACTCGAGTCCCTCGGCGTCGAGCTCGAGGGCGACCTGCTCTTGCAGACGACGATTGAGGAGGAAGCCGGTGGCGTCGGCGGCGTGCTCTCCGCACTCGAGCGGGGGTACCAGCCAGATGCCGCGATCATTCCGGAACCGTTCCAGCTTCCGAACGTGGGGATTGCCGGCGCAGGTGTCATGTACTTCCGGATCACCGTTCCAGGGAAGGCGGCACACACCGCGCGCAAGTACCGCGGCGTGAACGCGATCGGCAACGCGACGACGATCTATCGTGCACTCGAGAAACTCGACGAAGAGCGCCGGGAACGGATCTCCTACGAGCCGGCGGTCCGGAAGGATCCGGAGGCCGAAGGCAGCGTCACCAATCTCAGCGTCAGCGTCGCGGAGTCCGGCGACTGGGTGTCGAAGGTGCCGGGCGAGGCCGTCCTCACCGGTCGAATTGGCTGGCCACCGGGTGAGCGCAGCGAGGATGTTCGTCAGGAAGTCACCGACGCGGTGATGAGCGCTGCGGAGGACGACCCGTGGCTCGCCGAGCACGAACCGGAGATCGAGTGGTTCGGCTGGGACGCCGACCCGCACGAGATAGACACCGACGAGGAAATCGTCCAGCTCGCGACGACCCACGCCGAACGAACGACCGGTGGTGAGACCTCGTACGTCGGCGGCCTCGGCGGCCTCGACGAGCGGTTTTACGCCCTCTACTACGATATTCCCGCAATCTCCGTCGGCCCGCGTGGGTGGGGTGGACACGGTGCCGACGAGTACGTCGAACTCGACTCCCTCGTCGAGACGGCACAGACGCTGGCACTGACGGCGATGGAGTGGTGCGGGACCGAGGACTGATCCGCAAACGGCACTTCTTTTGTGAGACGGATTTTGAGACTATTTCGAGACGAATCTCGTCGTCGATCTCCCGTAGCGGCCGTACCAGCCCCTCGTGGCGGTTGAGAGGGCAACGCAGAAAACGAGTACCCGAGTCGGAAGGTGCCGCCGAAGCGGCGCGCTTCGTCTAGCCGTCGTGCGTCGTGATCCGCTCGACGTTCGTCAGCGCCACCGCGATGAGCACGGTGGAGATGGCGAAGACGATGAAGACGACGCTGATGACGTTCACTTCGGGTGTCGCGTGCTGTCGGAGCTGATCCCACAGGTACGTCGGCAGCGTTTGCGTTCGCGCGTCCTTGACGAAGTAGGTGTAGACGAACTCGTTGAACGAGATCGTGAACGCGAGCAAGCCGGCCGCGACGACGCCGGGCATGATGTTCGGGACGGTGATCTTCCGGAACGTCGTCAACTCGTTCGCACCGAGGTCGTACGACGCCTCCTCTAACGACCGGTCGAAGGCAACCAGCGTCGGAACGAGGATGAGGACGGTGAACGGGATCACCCGAATAACGTGTGCGGCGACGACCGTCCAGAAGCTCGCCTGGATGCCGACGATGCCGAAGAAGATCGTCATCGCGACACCGACGACGATCAGCGGAACGACGATCGGGAGCACCGCGACGAGCTGCAGGATACTCTTCCCGGGGAAGACGTAGCGGTCGATGGCGTACGCGATGAGCACCGAGAGTGCCACTGCGATCGGCGTCGTAATGAAGCTAATCTGCAGCGACGTAATCGTCGCGCTGATCGCGGCGTCGTTATCCAGGAAGACCAGGTACCAGTCGAGGGTGAGACTCGACGGCGGGAACGTGAGCACCTCTCGCTCGGCGAACGACATGAACGTCACGACGAAGATTGGGAACCAGAGGTAGAGAATCGCGAGCACGAGACAGGTGAGCCCCGCCTTTCGTCCGTGGTTGTAAGCGACCCGCTCGAGCAGGTTCCACGCGGACGAGAGTGCGCTCATTCGTCCTCACCTCCGAGATCGAAGAAGTTCCCGCCGGCCAGCATTCCGAGCACGAGCATAGCAACGACGATGAACGCGACGGTGATACTGAGCGCGGCACCGAACGACCAGTTGAACGCCTCGACGAACTGGTTCTCGATTATCATACCGACCATGGTGTTGTCCGTCCCGCCCAGAAGCTGAGGCGTGATGAACGAGCCGAAGATCGGGATCCCGACCAGAATCACGCCGACCATGATCCCGTTTTTCGTCATCGGGAGCGTAATCGAGAGGAACGTCTTGATCGGCCCCGCCCCGAGGTCCATCGACGCGTCGATGAGGTCCTGATCGAGGTACGAGAGCGAGGCGTAGAAGGGAAGGACCGCAAGCGGCAGGTAGATGTAGATGAATCCGATGAGCACAGCCTCGTGGCTGTAGAGCACGCCGAGCGGCTCGTTTATTACGCCGACGAACAGCAGTGCCGCGTCGAGGACGCCGTTCGTCTGCAGGATGTTAATCCAGGCGTACATTCGGATGATGTAGTTCGTCCAGAACGGCATGATGACCAGCAGCAGGATCATCGTCGTCCGCCGGGAGAATCGGACCATACTGTAGGCGATCGCGTAGCCGATGAGCACCGTCAGTATCGTCGCCTGCGCCGTAATCACGGTCGTCCGCCAGAGGATCGACAGGTAGACCTCCTGCGTGACGAGGCGCATGTAGTTCTCGAACGTCGCCGGTGCCGGGGGCATCCCCTCGAGCAGCGAGAGGTACGCCATGAACACGAGCGGCAGGAGGAAAAAGACCGCGAGCACCAGCGCGGGCGGGAAGACGATCAGGAAAATCTTCAGCCGCGGCCGATCGCGCAGGAAGGACTGCCAGTGTTCGAACCCGTCTGCCACGTTCGCACGAATACCGGGCAGTCTGGCCGAACTCATGCCTCGGACTCCCTCCGCGGGAAGAGGTAGGCGGCATCGTCACTCCACGAGACGCCGACCTCGTCACCGACATCGAACTGACTCGATCCTAACTCTGCCGTGACCGTTCCGACGTCGGTGTCGATGTGGTACGTCGTCGTTCCGCCCTTGTAGATGCGGTTTCGGACCGTTCCTGCGATTGCGTTCGCCTCGGACGCCGTCGACGGCTCGATTCGCATATCGTCCGGCCTGATACAGAGGTCGATTTCGTGATGACCGTTGTCGCGAACTCCCGGATCGACGTACGAGTCGCCAACTGTTCGTGTCGCGTCGTTGATGTCGATCGCGAGATTGCCGTTATCACGCTCGAGTTCCGCCGGCAGCGTGTTGATATCGCCGATGAAGTTCGCGACGAAGCTGTTGTTCGGTTCGTCGTAGAGCTCTTCGGCGGTGCCGATCTGTTCGATCTGACCGTCGTTGAGCACGATCAGCCGGTCGGAGACGGCCATCGCGACCTCCTGGTCGTGGGTGACGTAGAGGAACGTGATGCCGGTCTCGTGTTGGATCTGCTGGAGCTCGATCTGCATGTGCTGGCGTAGCTTTCGGTCGAGCGACGCCAGCGGTTCGTCGAACAACAGTAGCTTTGGCTCGTTGACCAGCGCCCGAGCGAGCGCGACACGCTGTTGCTCGCCGCCCGAGAGCTCGTGGGGTTCGCGGTCGTCGTACCCTTCGAGGTGGACGATCTCGAGCATCTCCTGGACGCGATCCTCGCGCTCGTCGGCTGGAACACCGTCCTGCGCTAACCCGTACGCGATGTTCTCGGCGACGGTCAGGTGTGGGAACAGCGCCAGGTCCTGAAACATCATGTTTACGTCCCGCTCGAACGGGGGGTCCCCGACGACATCGTCGCCGCCGATTCTGATCTCGCCCGCTGTCGGGGACTCGAAACCGGCGATCATCCGCAAGATTGTCGACTTGCCGGAGCCGCTCGGCCCCAGAATCGAGATGAATTCTCCCTCTGTGATGTCGAAATCGACGTCGTCGACCGCCAGCACCGAGCCGAACTCCTTGCGCAAGCCGTGGATTGTAATGTCTGACATCGGTATCGGTCAGTTCTTCACTTCGGTCCAGATTTGGTCGTACGTCTGAAGCAGGTCGTCGCCGAGCGGTTCGGCGAACATCAGGCGGTCCTCGAGTTCCCCCCAGCGGAAGAATTCGATTTCTTCCTCGGTGATCGTTCCTTCCTCGAGATCCTCGGCGTACAGCTCTTCGAAGTCGTCGTGGTCGATCGCCGGCGGGTAGCCGCTCTCGTGGAAGATGTTCTTGAGGTTATCCGGCTGGGTGACCCAGTCCATGAGTAGCGTCGCTGCACGCGGGTTCGGGCAGTCCGTCGGAATGGCCATGTCGTCGAGCTGGTAGAGCCCGCCCTCCTCGGGGATCGTGTAGTTGATCGGCGCTTCGTCCTCGAATCTGGCGAGGTACGTCTGGCCGTCGAGCAGCGGGCCGACCACGACGTCTTCGTTGACGAAGAGGCCGCGGGCGTGGTTGTACTCGTCCCAGAGAGTTTCGTTGAGGTCGATCTGCTGTTCGAGGACCTCCTGAATTTCGTCGAGGTCGTCAGGATCGAACGGGTCCTGATCCGTATACAGCGCCGCGATCTGGCAGGGGTACTGCGCTTCGTCCCACATGCAGATGTCGCCGGCGTACTCCTCGTCCCAGAGAACCCCCCACGAGTCCGGCGGACTCGAGAAGTGGTCCTCGTTGTACGTCAGCGTCGGGTACAGCAACAACGACTGGGGCATCGCGTACACCTCGCCGTCCTTCCCGGCGTAGTCGTGCATAGTCTCTTGCAGGAAGTCGGGAAGCGCCTCCCAGCCCTCGAACTGGTCGACCGGCAACGGTTCGAAGAAGTCGTTCTCGACGGAGCGAACGGTGTAGTTCCCGGTGGAACCGACGTGGTCGATGGCGTGGTTACCGGCTTCTAAGCGGGAGTACCACTCCGCCGCGGAGGAGTAGCCGGTCGACGAGGAGTTCTCGATACCGTACTCTGCGCTGAACTCCTCGACGGTCCAGTCGCGGAAGTCGTAGAACCAGTTCCACATGTTGATCTCGTTTTCCGGTTCCACGTCGTCGAGGTCGACGTCCATCGGCCGCACGTACTCGCGACCGTCGTCACCGCCGAGACAGCCCGCCGCCGCCGCTGCGCCACCGGCAGCCGTCGTTTTCAGAACAGTCCGTCGGCTGATATTTCTCTCAACCATGGCCTTTGTTATCTTCTCACACCATATATAGATTTCGACGAGAACGACAGATGCTGTATTCTGTCCAATAATAATACGCATCGGTGGAGGAAAAACGAGTATGTAGACAACAGCAGTCTGTATATGGATACATACCACAGTTTGCCCCCCAATGCCCCCGATTTTCGGATGTAACAAGGCATTTCGGGGGTAGCACGTCAACTGGAAGTCTCCTCTCGTGGGTAAGTCTCGCCGGATCGGTCACGGAGACAGAAGGTCTTATGTAGAATGACAGAGAGTACCAGGCATGGGCCGAACGATAACCGCGTTCTGGGACGAGAGCTTCATCGCTCACGAACAGCCGGCCGGCGAGTTCGAATCCGAGTGGACTGGTAGACTGGCGTACCGCCAACCACATCCGGACCGACCGGAACGACTCAAAAACATCTACAGCATCGTCCAGGCCGAACTCGCCGATCACGTCACACTGGCCGACGTCGAGCCCGCAACCCGAGAGCAACTCGAGCGCACCCACACTGCCGACCACATCGACGACCTGCAGGCGTTCTGCGCAGACGGCGGCGGGCGGATCACCGCCGAAACCGGCGCGAACGAACACACGTTCCGCGCCGCCACCCACGCCGCGGGTGCGACCTGCCTCGCCGCCGAGCACGCACTCGAGACGCCCGCGGACGACATCCCGTACGCGATGGTCAGACCGAGCGGCCACCACGCCCAGCCGGAACAGGTCGACGGCTTCTGTTACTTCAACAACGTCGCCGTCGCGGCGGACCACGTCCTCGAGACGACTGACACCGAACGCGTCGCCATCGTCGACTGGGACGTTCACCACGGCAACGGCACGCAGGAGTGCTTCGAGGACCGCGACGACGTGCTCGTGATCGGCATCCACAACGACCACTGGTCGTGGGATCCCGAGGCCCACCCGCAGACGGGCGACCTCGACGAGGTCGGCACCGGCGACGGTGAGGGCTACAACGTCAACGTCCCGCTCCCGCCGGGAACCGGTGACGAGGGCTACGAACACGTCTTCGACCGCATCGTCGAACCCCTCCTGCGCTCGTACGATCCCGGTCTGCTGCTCATCAGCGCCGGCCAGGACGCCGGCACGATGGACCCGCTCGGGCGCAACGTCGTCACGAAGGGCGGCTTCGAGGAACTGGGCCGGCGCGCGCGAGTGCTCGCTGACGAGTACGCCGACGGAAACCTCGCCGTCGTCCAGGAAGGCGGCTATCAGGTCAGTCACCTCGCGTACGCCACACTCGGTGTCCTCGAGGGCGTCCTCGGTGTCGAAACCGGGATCGACGACCCTATGGCCTGGATGGACGAAGATTACGAGTCCGCACAGCGCGCCATTGAAGACATCGCCGCCTATCACAGCGAGTACTGGCCGGTACTCGAGTAGCCGCGGCGACGGGATTCTCGGGTCCCGGTTCTCGTTTTTGTTTCTCGGTTCTCGTCACTCGTTTCTTGTGCCGCAGCTTCAGCTCTCGGTTTCGGCCTTGATCGAGACAGTGTGCGTCGAAAAGCAGGGTGTGAGCGCAGGCTCCGTTAGGACTCTTGTCGGTCGGCGAGCATCGGTGCCACGTCCTTGAACGCCTCTAAGTGGCGGTCGATGTGTTCGTCCTCGTGCTGGACGCTGATGGTCCACTGTTGGGAGGCGTGGTGGGGGTGTGGCAGGACGCCGCGTTCGAGCATGGCGAACCAGTAGTTTTCGTGGAACTCGACGTCGACGTGTTCGTCGAAGTCGCGGTAGTTGGTGATTTCCTCGTCGGTGAAGACGACGATGCCCTGGGAGTTGACCTGTTCAACGTGGCCAGCGAGGCCGACGTCGGCCATAATTTCCTCGTAGCCAGTCGCGAGTCGGTCGCCGAGGGCGTCGACGTGGTCGTAGGCGTCGTCCGTGAGCACCTCGTTCAGCACGGTCGTCACGGCACGCAGGACGAGCGGGTTGCCGTTGTAGGTGCCGTAGTGGGCCGCGCCGTTCTCGATCTCGCGCATGATGTCTTCGCGGCCGCCGAACGCGCCGACGGGCGTGTTTCCGCCGATGCTCTTCGCCATCGTGACCAGATCGGGCTCGACGCCGTAGTATTCAGCCGCACCGCCCGGTGCGACCTTCACGCCGGTCTTGACCTCGTCGAAAATGAGGACGACGTTGTACTCGTCACACAGCTCGCGCAGCCCTTGCAGGTACTCGCCGTGTGGCTGCGTGACGCCGACGTTCATCACGATCGGTTCGACGATGAGCGTCCCGATTTCGGTCGCGTTCTCCTCGAGGATCGACTCGATGGCGTCGAGGTCGTTCCACGGGCCGATTTCGACAGTGTCTGCGATCGCTTCCGGAACCCCCTCGCTCTCGATCACCGTGGTTGGCTGTTTCGGATGACCGAGTTTGTGCGCGGGAACCGACTTGCTCAGCAGAACGTAGTCGTGTGCGCCGTGATACGAGCCCTCGATCTTCAGAACCTTCTCCCGGCCGGAGTAGGCTCTGGCGAGCCGGATCGCGTGCATCGTCGATTCGGTGCCGCTGTTGGTGAACCGAACGAGGTCGATCGGATCCCAGCGGTCTTTGATCGCTTCGGCAGCCTCCCCGAGCAGTTCGTGCGGGTGGGTGAACAGCGTCCCGTTCTCGAGTTGGTCACTCAGCGCGTCGGTGACGGCGGGGTGGTTGTGGCCGACCATGCCCGCGCCGTTGTTCAGGTCGTAGTCGATGTAGCGGTTGCCGTCGACGTCGTAGAGGTACGGCCCGTCCGCTCGGTCGATGACCATCGGGTAGGGCTCGAACGCACGGTACGTGCTGGCGACCCCTGCCGGCACGTGCTCGTAGAGGTCGTCGTATACTTGTTCGCTCGTTGGCGTCCGCTCGCGGTAGGATGCGTCTATCTCGTCCCAGAGATCCATGGTGTGGTAGTTCGAGGCACATCTAATAAAGATTTGTCTCGCCGACGGCTGTCTCCGGTGATAGCCAGTCGAACTGAGGGCAGTCCTCCGAGAATATGGGTCCAGCTACCGTCCCGGACGAACCGTACTCTCCAGACCGCGCCTCCCTCGTACAACCGGATGTGCACTGACTTTCAGTGGCTACAATCGTCGTAATAGGTCGCCATGAGTTCGGCGGCCCACGTCGGTTGTGTTACGTCTCCGTTCGGCCCAAACTCGTTCATGTACGGTTTGATCGCTACGACGGGCGTTCCATCGATTGCATCCAACCCGATTACATCGATCGTTAGCTCGTCCACACTACGGATCTGACAGCGCGAGACGCCGATTCGATTCGGACGTCCTTTGGCGCGCTGTGCGAAGATACCCACTTCCGGCCAGTCGGGATTGTTTCGCGGGTGTCGCGCCCCGTGTTCGATGTTCTCCTCACGAACGCGGTGCATGACGAAGACGACCTCCACGTGCGAAAAGTCGTCGAGTCCCGCTAGCGCAGCGGGAGTGAACCGCGTCGAATCGAGTTCGATGCTCGACTTGACGTCACCCCACCCGTCGTCCTGCTTCGTCTCCCGTGGTGAGTGGACGATGCCGATCGGATCAAGTTCGATCGGTGGTGAATTGCATGTCATACCCGGAGATTGTCGTCAACAGATACATACTCGTCGCTTAGCGCAATACCCCCGCGTCGACTCGCCTTGATCTGTGCTAAGTGTTGACGATGGCCTGCAACGTTATATCCTATGAGACCGACCGACCGGTATGGAAGATTCCCCGAGCGTCGCATCCGATGACATACGATACCAGGGAAAGGCAGTCGAGGACGAAGACTGGATCCGGGAGTTCCTAGCCGGCCAGGAAACCGGTGTTCTCGGACTCGCCGACGACGAGGAACCACACCTCGTCACACAACTGTTCGTCTGTGAGGACGACTCGATCTACGTCCACGGTGCCAGCGACGGTCGCGCCTACGACCTCGTCTCGAGTACCGACGAGCCACAGGCGTGTTTCACGACGAGCGAGATGGGCCGGTTCATCCCTGCGGCGGAGCCGGTGAACTTCACCGTCGAATACGCGAGCGTCGTCGCCTACGGTCCGATCTCGCTTCTCACGGAGCGAGCGGAGAAACGGGATGTACTCGAGTCCTTCATGGACAAGTTCGCCCCACAGCTCACGCCCGGCGAGGACTACGAGCCGATGAGCGACGAGTCGATCGACCGAACGGCCGTCTACCGGCTCGCGGTCGACCGCTGGAGCGCCAAACGCGGCGAGAAGCCGGCCGACGAGCCGGGTGCGTACGACTCACCGCTCCGATGAGAGCGACGAGAGACAGTCCCGACGGCCAGCAGTGACCCGTGTCAACGGGTGACTTAATACGGTCGAGTGAGACGGAAGACGGTACGAACAGACAATGGGACCATGTTCCACCGAGAACCGACGAGCACCGACGCGGCTCCGGCACAGCGACAGGACGCCGGCGACCGACCGAATCGCGACCGAACACATCGACAGTGATCGCCTCCGACCATCATACTGGCGGCAACTATACTGGAGGAACCAATGACTGACGCAAGTGAGCCTACTCCGAGTGATCACGCGGACGACCACATCGAGCAGATGCTCGACCTGCTTTCGGACCCAGAGATCGACCACGTCTTCGTTGAATTTCCCGACATCAACGGCATCTCGCGCACCAAACAGCTACGCACCGACTACTTCCTCGACTCCTGGGAGACCGGGTTTCCGGTGAATCTCCTTATTCTCGCACAGACGCCGCGCAACGCCGTCCCCGAGGGCTCCGGCGTCGGCGAGGAGATCGACTACGGCGACGGGACACTTCGCCCGCTCCCGCACACGGCGTGTCGCCTCCCCTGGCGTGACGACGCAGCCCGCGTCCTCTGTGACGTCGTCGACGGCGGCAACCTCGTCGGCGCTGCCCCCCGAACTGCGCTCGCGCGGGTACTCGAGTCCGTCCCCGACGAGCTCGATTTCGAGTTCACTGTGGGAAGCGAACTCGAGTTCTATCTGCTTGCCGAGGCGGAGTCCGGGTCGGGCTACGAGCCGGTCACCTCCGACAAACACGAGTGTGTCTCCTGGGCGACCGAGGAGGTCTCGGCGTTCTACAACGATCTGGCGGCCTGGAGCGAGGAGTACGGCGCGACGGTAACCTCGCTCATGCACGAACACGGAGCCGGCCAGCTCGAGGTCCTGTTCGAGTACGGCGACCCGATGGGGCAGGCCGACGATACGTTCGATTTCAAGCGCCTGGTCAAGCAGACCGGTCGCTGTCACGACCTGTGGGCGACGTTCATGGCCAAGCCGTTCGGCGGGCGCGCAGGGAGTGGGTATCACCTCCACATTGGGGCGTTCCAGGACGGGGAGAACGTGTTCGAGGCGGACGGCGGAGAGACGAGCGAGAGTCCCACCACCGACGGCGAGGGCACCCTCTCACGAACCGGCCGCCAGTTCGTCGCCGGCGTCGTCGACCACGCGGACGCCATCGCGGCCCTCGGCACGCCCACTATCAACGGCTTCAAGCGCTACGAACGCGGCTCGTTCGCGCCCTACACCGCCTCCTGGGGCTACGACAACCGCATGACGGGCATCCGAATCCCCTCCGGAACCACCCGCATCGAGAACCGAATTCCGAGCGCCGACGCGAACCCCTACCTCGTCATCGCGGCCACCATCGCGGCCGGCCTCGACGGCATCGAGCGCGACCTCGAACCCGACCCTCCCGTCTCCGGCGACCCCGCCGGCGACCGGCCGCCGCTTCCGCAGTCGCCCGAACTCGCACTCGCCGCACTCGAGTCCGACGAGACGCTGACCACCGCTCTCGGCGAGGACCTGATCCAGGCGTTCGTCGCCGCCAAGCGAGCGGAACTCGAGTCGTTCCGCGACACGGTGACCGACTGGGAGCGAGAACAGTACGTCGAGACGCTCTGAGACGGTTCTCTACTCTGCGCCGACCGTCGAGGACCGGTCGCGCTCGCGCGCTGGCTCCGGCTCACCGTCGCGCGCTGCCGACCGTTTCGGTGCGATCTGTTTGTACCCGTCGTCGACGCGCCAGACGTAACCCTCGATGGCGACGACCTCGCCGTTCTCGTCGTACCGACCCCGACCCTGCTCGCGAACGCGAATGACATCCCCGTCGGCCGTGTTCATCCGGTACTCGAGTGCGAACGAGTCGCGCCGGTCGAGGTGCTCCTGGACGGTGTCCCAGATCGCAGCCTGGTCGTCGTCGTGGACGATATCGTCGCCGACAGAAACCTCGCCGCTGACGAGTTGTGCCGACGTGTAGCCGGTGAGTTCGGCAATACCCTCGGAGGCGAACCGCACCGGCCAGCCCTTCTCGTTCTCGTTGCGGTAGGCGTAGCCGGGGAGGTTGTCCACGAAGGACGTGATGTGCCGGATCCGCTGGCGCTGTGCGTCGGCGTCGGCGTCGACCGCTGCCATCTCCTCCTGGACCGTCTGAGCTTGCTCCGAGACCGTGTTGAGTCGCGTCGCCAGTTCGGAGACGCTGACGGCCTGATCGTCGTTCGCGTCTGCGATCTCGCGGACGCCGTCGCTTGAGCGTTCGACGGCACGCTGAATCTCGCCCAGCGCGTCGGCCATCTGGTCGACCTGCGCGACCATCTCCTCGACGGATGTCTTCGTCTCGGTACCGCGTTCGAGGCCGGTCTCGATGTCGGTCGTCAACGTGTCGAGAACCGAGCGGATCTCGGTCGCGTTCGACTCCGTCTCCTCGGCGAGCGCTTTGACCTCGTCTGCAACGATGGCGAAGCCGGCACCCGACTCGCCGGCGTGTGCGGCCTGAATGCTCGCGTTGAGTGCCAGCACGTGCGTCTGCGTGGCAATATCGACGATGATGTCGACGATTTCGTGGACGCGGTCGGTCTGTTCGCCAACGGATTCGACGGCTTCCAGGAGTCGTTCAACGTCGGCAGACGCCTGATCGGCGTGCTCGCTCACCGCTTCGCTCCGTTCGACGCCGCTCGAAGCGGTGTCGGATGCCTCCTCAGTTAGCGTCTCGACCTCGGTCGCACTCGAGGCGACCTCCTCCATCGTCGCGCTCAGCGTGTCGACCTCGCGGCGCAGCGCCGCGAGCTCCGTCGACTGCGTTTCGGTTACTGCAACCGTCTCGCCGATGCGCTCGTGGACGGTCTCGGTGTGTTCGACCACGTTTTGCAGTTCGCCACGTTCACTCATGTCTGTAGGTTATCTGATATTGGCATAGCAGTTGTGGCCGTGATTCGTTGTCTGTCTGTCACGGCCGTCGATACATTTGTGATGTATGATACCAAGAAACAGGTATGGGATACGAGAGTCTCTTCGACCCCCTCGAAATCGGTGATGTGACGCTGCGAAATCGAATCATGTCCTCGGGCCACCAGACGACGCTGGTCTCGGACCACCTCCCGACTGAAGACTTCACCGCGTATCACCGTGCTCGCGCACAGGGTGGGGCTGGCCTGATCGTCCTCGAAGCCCACGCGGTCGACGAGAGCGGCCTGCTGACTTCGCACACGATCGACGCGAGTCGGGACGCCATCGTCGACGCCTACGAACCGGTCGCGGAGCAGCTTCACGACGACGGCGCGGCCGTCTTCGCCCAGCTCTTTCACGGCGGCCGCGAGCGCTACACGGGCGACTACGCACCGCCGGCCCCCGCGCCGTCAGATACGCCGACTGACCGGCTGAAGGTCGTCCCGAGACCGCTGACGACCGCGGAGGTCCGCGAACTGATCGACTCCTTCGCCGCCGCAGCCGAGCGGATGGATCGGGCCGGACTCGACGGCGTCGAGATCGTCGGCTCGCACAGCTACCTCCCAGCGCAGTTCTGGAGCCCACACTTGAACGACCGCACCGACGAGTACGGCGGCGACCTCGAGAGCCGCTGTCGGTTTACCGTCGACATCGCCACCCAGATCAACGAGCGAACCAGCGACGGCTTCGTCGTTGGCGTCCGCCTGAGTGCCGAAGAACGCCACCGCCGCGGGCTCGACTTTTCGGAGACGGTTCCGATCATCGAGCACATCGACGCCGCCTGCGACCTCGACTACTGGAGTGTCGTCGTGGGCAGCTCGAGTACCCACCGAAGCTGTAGCTACATCGTCCCGCCGGCGACGAAAGATCATAGCGTGGTCGAACAGCCCGGTGAAGCCGTGAAGGAACTCGTCGACGCGCCCGTGATCGTCACCTCGCGGATCAACGAACCCGAAACCGGCGACCGGCTGATCCGGGAGGGCGCTGCCGATGTGGTCGGGATGACGCGAGCACTCATCGCCGATCCGGCGATGCCGCAGAAGGTGACGAACGGCAACCGCGAGGACATCACTCCCTGCGTTGCCTGTAACCAGGGCTGTATCGGCAGGTACCAGGAAGGGCTGCCGATCCGCTGTACGGTCAACCCCGAGACGGGACGCGAGCGCGAGTTTGCGGACGACGACACCGTCGAGACGGCTTCAGCGGTGACCGTCGTTGGCGGCGGCCCCGCGGGACTCGTCTGTGCGACGGCAGCGGCCGAGCGCGGCCACGACGTGACCCTCCTCGAGCAGGCGGATCGACTCGGCGGCCAGGTCCGTCACTACGCCGACCTCTCGCATCGTGGTGCGTTCGACGACTGGATCGACACGCTCGCAACCCGCGCGGCCAACGCGGGTGTCGACGTCCAACTCGAGACGCGGTTCGAGCCAGCCGATCTCGCAGGTACGGACGCCGGTGACTCGACGGACGCGGTCGTACTAGCGACGGGCGCGTCGGGCCGCGTCCCGGACATTCCGATCAGCGACGAGTCGCGGACGCGAGTACTGACGCCCGGCGAACTACTCGCAGACCCCGACAGCGTCCGCGGCGACACCGTGCTCGTCTCGGACTGGGACGGCAACGAGGCCGCACTTGACGTGGCTATGGCGTGTTCCGAGTCTGGTCGCGCAGCGAGCGTCGAACTCGCGACGGCGACCTACTCACCGGGCGAGAACGTCCAGCAGTACGTCCAGAATCAGCTCCTCGGCACGCTCTCGGAGCGAAACGTCACGTTCACGCCGCACACGCGAGTCGCCGAAATCGGTGCTGCGAGTGGCACGGGTGACGGTACAAACGTTGTACTCGAGAACATCCACAGCGAGAGCCGCGAGCGACGGGACGATATCGACGTGGTCGTCTTCGCCCACCGCGGGAAAGTAGCCTACGAGCCGTTCCGTGAGGCGGCGGCGCAGACGGACGTGTCGGTCCATCGGGTCGGTGATGCCTGGGCCCCGCGGTCGCTCGACGAAGCGGTTCGAGAAGGGGACGAACTGGGACGGGAACTGTAGCGGTCCCGTTTTCGCTAGAACCGCCGCAGCCGCGTCGCCATCGCCGCGATGACGATGCTGATGAGCAACACGACCACGCTGATCGCGTACACTTCTGGCTCGATGTCCGCTCGAACCATACCCCAGATACGGACCGGCAGCGGCACCGCACCGCCCCCGCTGACGAAGAACGAGATGAGGAACTCGTCGAACGAGAGCGTAAAGGAAAACAGCGCCGCCGCCACGATGTTCGGCATCAGTGCCGGCAGCGTCACCTCTCGGAACGTCGTCAGCGGATCCGCGCCGAGGTCCATCGCGGCCTCCTCGAGTGACCGGTCGAGATCGATGACGCCCGCGCCGACCACGAGCGTCGCGAACGGCAACGTGTAGAGCACGTGGCCGACGACGATCGGGAAGAAGCCACGGCCGATGCCGAGCTGCGTGAAGAAGACGAACAGCCCGATCCCGTAGATGATGATCGGCAGCGTAAGCGGGACGAAGATGAGGTAGGTCGCGATCGGTCCCTTTCGCTTCGGCCAGTCGAACCGTGAGAGGCCGAACGCTGCGACGACTGCTAACACCGTCGAGATGATCATCACGACGATACCGATCTGGATGCTCAGCCACAGCGACCCGATCAGGTCGCTTCGGGTTGCGAGGCTCGCGTACCACTCGGTCGTGAAGTCCCAGCGCAGCCCGTATCGGCCGGCGTCGAACGACATGAGGACGACGACGAGAATCGGGCCGTAGAGGAACAGGTAGGTGAGCAGCGTCGCGAGTTTCAACCCGCTCCCGGCCCCGTCGTTGGGGTCGGAGTCAGAGCCGACCCGATCGCGGATGGAGTCGGCGACGCTCATAGGCCACCTCCGCCGAGGCCGCGAGAGCCTTTCACGTCGATCCCCCATCGTGCAGCGATCCAGATGGTTCCGAGGACGACGACGACCAGAATGACCGCCAGTGCAGCACCGAAGTTCCAGTTAAACGCGGTGCCGAACTGTGTTTCGATCACCTGGGCGTACATTCGACCGCTGGTGCCGCCGAGCAGCGACGGCGTCACGTACGCTGCGGCAGTCTTGATGAAGACGAAGACGCCACCGGCGAGCGCACCGGGGAGCGTCAGCGGGAAGACGACTTCCCGGAACGCTTCCCAGCGCGAAGCACCGAGGTCGCGTGCTGCTTCGATCAGCGACGAGTCGAGCCCCTCCATGCTCGCGTACAGCGGCAGGATCGTGAACGGGACGAAGACGTAGACGAGCCCGATGATACTCCCAATGTAGTTGTTCAACAGCGGTAACGACGGTAAGCCTACCGTCGTGAGCGCACTGTTGATGAACCCGTTATTCGAGAGGATCGGGATCCACGCGTACGTCCGGATCAGGTAGGATGTCCAGAACGGGATGATCACGAGCATCACGAGCGCGATCTTCCAGCGCTCGGGCGCGTGCTGTCCCAGGTAGTAGGTGATCGGGTACGAGATCACGAGCGACAACACCGTCACGATGACGGCGATCCCGATCGACCGGCCCAACAGCCGCACGTAGGACAGCTCACTGAACTGCAGCGACGTAATCGCCGAGACGTCGATGAACCGACCGAAGTGCTCGAACGTCAGCCCCGACGCGAACGGATCCTCCACGAAGATGCTGTAGATCAACAGCAACGCGACCGGGACCGCGTAGAAGACGGTCAGCAGGAGCAAAACCGGGCCGAGGCTGATCGCGCCCTTGAACACCTCGCTGTCTGCCCACTCGAGTACCCGCTCGCGAAGCGTACCGGTTTCGGGCGTCGGTTGTGGGCGGACTGCGTCCGCGGCGACGTCATCCTGTGAGGACATTGGTGTTCTCCTGGTCCCAACTGATCGTACACTCGCTGCCTGGCGTCGGGAGGTTGACCGTGTCGATCACCTGCTGTTCGAGGACGAGTTCGGTGCCGTCGATGGTGACGTGTACCTTCGCGACGTTCCCCTGGTAGATGACGTCCTCGACTTCACCGCGGAGTGTGACGGCGGTTTCGGTTCCGTTCCCCGCCCCATCACCAAGCGCAATCTTCTCCGGACGGATCGAGACGGAGAGCGACTGGCCGTCTGCAGCAGCCGAAAGCGAGTCGATCGGGACGTCGACGCTGCCGCATTCGACGGCGGCACTGTTCCCGTTCTCGACGTAGGTGCCGTCGAGCAAGTTCGTGTCGCCGATGAAGTCGGCGACGAACCTGGTCCGTGGGCTCTCGTAGATTTCCGTCGGCGTGCCGCGTTGTTCGATTTCGCCCTCGTTGAGGATGATGATCTCGTCGCTCATCGTCAGCGCTTCTTCCTGATCGTGGGTGACGTAGACGAACGTGATACCGAGTTCCTCCTGCAGATTCTTCAGTTCGACTTGCATGTTCTTTCGCAGTTTCAGGTCGAGCGCACCGAGTGGTTCGTCGAGCAACAGCACCTCGGGTTCGGTGATCAGTGCTCGCGCCAGCGCGACGCGCTGTTGTTGCCCGCCAGAGAGTTCGTCGATGCCGCGGTCTTCGATCCCCGGCAACTCGATCAACTCGAGCATCTTCGCGACCCGGTCGGAGCGCTCGTCGGCAGGAACGTCGCGCATCTTCAGCCCGAAGCCGACGTTCTCGCCGACCGTCTTGTGGGGGAACAGCGCGTAGTTCTGAAAGACCATGCTCGTCGGCCGCAGATACGGCTCTTCCGTGGTGATGTCGTGATCGCCGAGACGCACGCGCCCCTCCGTCGGCGTCTCGAAGCCGGCGATCATCCGCAGCGTCGTCGTCTTGCCGCACCCAGAGGGGCCGAGCAAGGTCACAAACTTCCCCTCATCGACGGTGAAGCTGACATCCTCGACTGCGCGAACGCTGCCGAAATCCTTCGTCACGGAATCGACGTGTAGTGTTGAAGTCATACGTAGAATACCCTCTCAGCGATTAGACGGTGACGTCCGTCCAAATCTCGTCGTACGTCTGGATCTGGTCGTCGTCGTTGTACGCCGGGAACTCGGTGTTCTCGAGTGCCATCTCGAGGTTGTACTCGTCGAGTTCCTCGTCGGTGTAGTCGACCGCGTCAGAGACGACGATGTACTCCGGCCCCTCGAACCACGCCCGGGGGACTTCGGAGACCATGTAGTCGATGAACTGCTCGGCCTCTTCTTTGTTCTCCGAGCCGCGAGCGATACAGAACGAGTCGATCCAGCCGATAGTGCCCTCCTCCCAGAAGGCCAGCGAGACCGGTTCGTCCTCCGCCGCGAGGCGGTGGTAGGCACCGTCCCACGACGTTCCGATCGAAGCTTCTCCCTGCTGGAAGATCTGGATCGATTCCGCAGAGGACGTCCAGTAGGTGTTCACGAGGTCAACGTGTTCGTTCAGCGCGTCCTCGATCGCGTCCAGATCCTCGGGCTCGTCCGGATCTTGCCCGAGGTACTTCGCTGCGGTCCAGATCTGCGTTGCCGCGTCGTCGCGGCTCGTGATCTCACCGGCGTACTCGTCATCCCAGAGCACGTCGTAGCTGATCTCGTCGCCGAGGTCGCCGACTTCTTCGTGGTTGTACACTGCACCGTCGAACCCGAACGTCATCGGGACGGCGTACAGTTCGTCGTCGAACCAGAAGTCGTCGAGCTTCATCTCCTCGAAGATGTGCTCGTCCCAGGCGGGGACGTTGTCCAGGTTGATCGGATCGAGTAGGTCGTTCTGATATGCTCGCTCGAAGTCCGCACCTGGCGCGGACGGCGTCCAGACGTCGTACGTTCCCTCCGGGGCGGTTTCGATCTGGTTGATCGCGTCGGCGTTCGACTCGTAGGTCTCGGTGTTGACCGTAATTCCCGTATCCTCCTCGAACGGCTGAATCCAGCTGTCGTCGATGTACGCCCCCCAGCTGAAGTAGTTCACGACGTCGTCGTCGCCGCCGCCGAGACACCCAGCAACTGTTCCCAGTGCCGCAGCACCACCTGTTGCGGTAATGAACCGTCTGCGTGATTGCTTACCAATTGGCATGTCAACACATGGTGGTATGAAACAGGAGTATTAATAACTATGGGCAGGACTGAATTTGAATTGGGTGTTTTGGATAGCTATTGGATATAATTCAGGCAAAGAGAACGACAGCGGAGCCGTCGTTCCCCGGACGCACCCATACGCTTAAGGTATCTACCCCGTTTCAGTATTGACAATGGCTACCACGGAAGCGCGGCTCGAGTCGATGGTGCAGGATGACGATATCAACCACGTATTCGTCGAGTTCCCCGATCTGAACGGCCTGTCCCGGTCGAAGCAACTCGATGCCGACTACTTCCTCGACTCCTGGGAGGACGGATTTACGATGAATCTCGCCCTCCTCACACAGACGCCACGCAGCGACGTTGTAGAGGGATCGAAGTACGGCGACGAGATCGACTACGCGGACGCGCTCGTCCATCCGGACCCGCGAACCTGCCGGCGCGTTCCCTGGCGCGACGACGCAGTCCGCGTCATCTGTGACTTCGAGTTTCAGGACCAACCTGTCCCCGGCGCGCCGCGAACCGTTCTCAAATCCGTCATCGAACAGGTTTCCGCGGCCGGACTCGAGGCGGCCGTCGGCAGCGAACTCGAGTGCTTCCTTCTCGAATCGGGTGGCAACGAGGGGAACAGCAACAGCGGCACAGAGGGCCGGTCAGGAACCCGAACCGGGACGCAGTACGTTCCAGCAACGAGCGACAAGCACGAGAATCTCACGCGGGCGACGGAGGAGGTGTCTCCGTTCTACGACCGCGTCTACGACTGGGCCTCGGCGCTCGGACTGGATCTCACGACCGTGCATCACGAGTTCGGTGCCGGACAGATCGAGATTCTCTTCAAGCACGGCGACCCGCTCGGCCAGGCCGATCGAACCTTTCGGTTCAAGGAACTCGTCAAACACGCGGCGACGGCCTGCGACCAGCACGCGACGTTTATGGCGAAGCCGTTTACCGACCGGGCCGGCAGCGGCTACCATCTCCACGTGAGTCTCTTCGACGACGGCGAGAACGTTCTCGACGGTGTCGGCGGCGACCTCTCGGAGCAAGGCAGGCATTTCGTCGGCGGGCTCCTCGAACACGCCGATGCGCTCGCCGCGCTCGGCACGCCGAATCTCAACGGCTTCAAGCGCTACCAGCCGGGAACGTTCGCACCCTACTCGGCCTCCTGGGGCTATGGAAACCGGATGACAGCGATCCGCGTCCCCGGCCACGGAACGACCCGCGTCGAGAATCGCATCTCGAGTGCCGACGCGAACCCCTACCTGGTCGTCGCCGCGACGCTAGCCGCGGGACTGCACGGGCTGGAGGCCGAACTCGAGCCGCCCGAACCGTCGGAGGGAGATCCGTCCGGGTCGCGACCGACGCTGCCTCAGTCGCCGCGCGAAGCAATTGCCAGGTTAGAAGCCGACGAGGTGCTCACGGCGTCCCTGGGCGAAGACATCGTTTCCGAGTACGCCGCACAAAAGCGCCACGAGATCGAGCGGTTCTACAGCCAGACGACGGCGTGGGAGCGAGACGAGTACATCGAGGTACTGTAATCGGCCGATACTCGTCGATACGTTCTAGGGACCGGTTTCGGCCGCCGTCGGCGCAATATAGGGAAACTCCCACGACGGATTTGGGTCGAATCGATCGGCGCGGTACGGTTCAAGCGGGAACGGTGCGTCTTCCTCGGCGACGTGTGCACGAATCGCGCGGCCGACAGCCGGCCCTGCCATGATACCGAACCCGTGGAGTCCGGTCGCGACGACGAGTCCTACCGGCCCGTTCGTCGGGGAGTCGATAATCGGGAGGTGGTCCGGCGTTGCGGCATCCCCCGAGGGGCAGGTATCGTCGGTCGCGAGTCGCGCGTCGGTTAGCGCCGGGACCCGGTCCGGAATCGTCCCAGCGACGAGTCGTTTGAACCCCTCGACCGTCGACGACCGGATCGAGCCCGGCTCGGAAACGTAGTACGCTCCCCCGCCGACGTGGAGGTCCCCGTTGTGTTCGGGTCGCCAGTAGAGTCGTGACTCCTGGTCCCAGGCGATCGGATAGTCCTCGATCTCGGCAGTCGTCTCGAGGTTGGCCGTCTGGTAGCGGAACGGACGAACCGGGAGGTCCACACCGGCGAGGTCCGGCGTGCGCCAGCCCGCGGCGACGACGACCTGGTCGGCACGAATCTCGCCGTCGTCGGTGCGAACCCCGTGAACAGCTCCGCCGTCGACGACGAGTTCGGTCACCTCGGTGTTCGTCCGGATCTCCGCCCCCTCGCTCACCGCCTCGTCTGCCACCGTGGCCGCGTACGTATAGGGGTCGACCCAGCCGGCGTCCTCGAAGACGACCGCACCAGTGTGCACTGACATATCGAACATCTCCGGGTATCGGTCCGCGAGCGACGTGCCGTCGTGTGCCGTCACTGCAAAGCCGTCGTCTCGAAAGTCTGCGGCCTCCTCACGCAATCCCGGGAGTTCCGGTGTCGTCCGAAGCTGGACGAACGGTCGCTCGTGAAACGAGAACTGACCGGTGCCGTCGAACTCTCGGAAGAACTCGATCGAGTACCGGGCTGCCTCCCGCCGCTCCGCGTAGTCGGCTACCACGCTGACCAGCCCCGATGCGTGACCGGTTGCGCCGCTCGCGATGCCGTCGCGCTCGAGTACCGTCACGTCGTGATCCGGTGCCAGTTCACGGGCTGCGCCGAGTCCAGCGATACCGCCGCCGACGATGAGAATATCTCCTGTCATTGATTCGGTGCCGACCGGTGCAGCCGGCTCGTGCGATTGTGTGTCATGGACCTACATAAGCGCTCCTCTCATTTCGGTGAGTTCGCTTCGCGCGTCCGTCACGCTCACGCAGTTTACTACCCAGTTCACCATGCTCACAGCATACGCAGTTCACCATGCTCACGACACCGCTCCCCGTCAGAGTCATTACGGACCCCCACTATGTGTGGACCAATGATACTCGTCCTCGATCTGGAAGTGCAGCCCGACTACCGCTACCTCGCTCCCGAAATCGCCCGCCTCACACCGGGTGAGACGGAGTACCGCGTCTTCGTCGACGAGCCCGTTCAGCCAGATCTGGAGCCGTACGACGGCGTCATCCTGTCCGGCAGTACCGCGAGCGTCTACGACGACGAGCACGCCGACTGGATCGAACCAGCCGAAACCCTCATCCGGCGCTGTCGCGACGAGAACGTCCCATTGCTCGGCGTCTGCTTCGGCCACCAACTCATCCACCAGGCGCTCGGCGGCGTCGTCAAACAGGACGAACGCCGCGCGACGTTCGTCCAACTCGAGTCCACCGCTGGCGACGACCAGGCACTCGCCGACCTCGACCCCGTCGTCCCCGTTCTGCACGCCGACCTCGTCGTCGATCCGGCCGATGTACTCGAGTCCACCGCACAGACGGAGTACAACGCACACTTCTGTAGTCGGCATACCGAGGCACCAATCTGGACGGTCCAGTTCCACCCCGAGTTCACCGAGCGCGTCCGCGACGAGCCAAGCGATTGGGCCGACGGCGACCACTCGTTCGAGGACTCGAACGCGACGCGGGTACTCGAGAACTTCGGGCGGTACTGTCGCGGCGACGAGTAGGGCGATCGGAGCGCGCAGTTCGTCATCGGCTCGTCATTGAAACGAGCGTTTTTCTCGGACGGTGTCAGAACTGTGCTGAATACACCGAATCATCTCCGCTCATTTCCCCAAAAGTATTAATAAAATACTACCCCTCCTCTCTACAATGAGCCCTGGTGACAACAGGCATGACCACAGTCGACGACTTCGTGAGCAGACGCCACGGAGCGAGCAGTTACACGAGCGAGCGGCCGAAGTAACGCCGCTCGGCGTCGAATCGAACGTCAGATCGTTCGACCCGTATCCCTTCTACGTCGAGGAGACATCGGGCTCGACGGTGACGGACATCGACGACAACGAGTACCTCGATTTCCTGCTGGCACTCGGCCCGATTATCCTCGGACACAACCACCCGGACGTCACTGCGGCGGTGAAGGCCCAGGCCGAGCGAGCCGATCTGACGGCCACGCCCCAGCGGGTCGCGATCGAGTTCATGGAACGAATCGTCGAGATGACGCCGAGTATCGAACAGGTTCGACTCGCAAACAGCGGGACCGAAGCGACGATGCACGCGATCCGAACCGCGCGGTCGTACACGGGCAACGACCTCATCGCGAAGCCGGAGGGCGGTTACGCCGGGGCACACGACTACGCGCTGATGAGCGTCTACGCGGACGAGGACGCGCTCGGACCGAAGGAGCGCCCGAACACCGTTTCCTATGGGACTGGGATTCCTGACGTTGTCGAGGACACCGTCGTCGCGATTCCGTTCAACGACAAGGAGAACACCGAGGCAGTGTTGCGCGAGCATGCAAACGACCTCGCGGCGGTCATCATCGAACCGGTGATGTTCTCTGCGGGTTGTCTGAAACCCCAGGACGGCTACCACGAGTTCCTCCGCGAACTCACGGAAGAACTGGACATCGTCCTCATCTGGGACGAAGTGATGACCGGCTTCCGTCTCGGCCCGGCCAGCGCGCAGGGCCGGTTCGGCGTAACGCCGGATATGACGACGTTCGCGAAGGCGGCCGGCGGCGGCTACCAGGTCGGCGGTTTCGGCGGCAAACGCGAGATCATGGCTGAAATCGAACCGCCGAAAGACGAGGACGCCGAATCGTGGCACAGTTCGGCGTTCCACGGCGGGACGTACAACGGCCACCCCGTCTCGTGTGCGGCCGGACTCGCGACGCTCGACGTGCTGCAGAACGAGGATGTCTACGAGCACATCGACCGGATGGGTGAACGCCTGTTCGAGGGGCTACAGGAGGTCGCCGACGACGTCGGACTCCCGGTCAACGTCCAGTACGTCGGCTCGATGGGGCAGGTATACATGACCGACCACGAGATTCGCCACTACCGGGACACCTGGCACGCGAACAGCGAGCAGTACGCCGACTGGTGGCGCGAGGCCGCGGCCGGCGGCGCACTGTTTGGCAACCCGATGCAGAGCGAGCGCTTCTTTACGACCTACACGCACACCGAAGAACAAATCGACCGCGCGCTTTCGATCGCCGAAGACGCGTTCGACGCGGTAAATCACGAGTACGAATGACGGAATCGAATCGAACGCGACCCTCGAAACGGAGACCGGCATCGAACACGAGACCGAGACCGACACCGATAGTGACCGTGGCAGCAACGATGGGAACGAGCATGATCACGACCACGACGACCGAACCGATCAGAGCCGATCGCACGAGAACCGAGAGCGACGATTCTGACCGTCCTGCAGCCGAACCGAACGCCGAATCGAACCACTACAGTTCGGAGGTCCCACGATGACTGAGCGCGTCGCCATCGTCGGCGGCGGCGTCATCGGCTGTGCCGTCGCACGCGAACTCGCCCCCGACTACGACGTCGAGGTCTTCGAGAAGGGACGACTCGCGAGCGAAGCCTCTGCACTCGCGGCCGGCGAGATCACAATGCTCTCGAGTTACGAGGACGAGCCAGCGGTTGGCTGGCACGCCGTCGACTTCTTCCGGGAGTACGACGGCACCGGCGAGTTCTCCTATACGGAACTGCCGAGCATCGGGCTCGTCACGCCGGACCGCGAGGACGAAAAGCGCCGATACGCCTCGCGAGTCGCAGCTGATGACCTCCCCGTGCGTTATCTCGATCGTGAGGAGGCGAGCGAACAGTACCCTACGTTCGATTTCTCGGATCATGCGGGCGTCATCGAACACGGGGTCTCGGGCTTTGTCGACCCCTACACGTTCGCGATTACGTTGCACCACGACGCGCGCGACGACGGCGCGACCTTCCACACCGACACCGCCGTTCACGACCTCCTCGTCGAGGATAACGAGGTCGTCGGTCTCGAAACCGAAGACGGCCGCGTGGAGGCAGACCACGTCGTGTGTGCCGCCGGCTGGCGCACGCGCGAGTTCCTTCTCGAGTACACCCCGATTCCGGTTCGTCCCTACCGCACACAGTGTATCGTTCTTGAGCCAGAAACACCGCTTCCAGACGGCTTCCCGATGGGCTGGTACCCCGGCGAGCACGTCTACTTCCGGCCGGAGCACAACGGCGACTTCCTCATCGGCGGCTGGTCGTTCGCCGAGGAGAATCCGGAGAGTGCGAGCGGACAGGCAGACGCAGAGTTCCGAAATCACGTCGCCGAACTCGTCCCGACCTTCCTCGAGGGATTCGAGGAGGCGGGCTACGTCGACGGTTGGGCGGGTGTCGACGGTGCAACGCCCGACACGCGACCGATTCTCGACGCACCGGCGGACGCGCCTGATGGCCTCGTCGTCGCCACAGGGTTCAACGGCCGCGGCGTGATGACCGCACCGGTCGCCGCGACCGCCGTTCGCTCCTTGCTCACCGGCGAGGATACACCGTTCTCGCTCGACACCTTCGCGATCGACCGATTCGATACCCGAAGCGACGACTTCGAGTTCATCAGCATCAGCGCAGGCGACTGACCCAGCGATCGTATCCGCTCCCTCCCGCCTACCACCCACTCTCGGCCAATGTAATCTCGGCCAGATTGCGAATGTGTTCGTTCCGTTCGGCTGCTGACTGTCGACTTCCCGGTGAAGCGACCGTCACGGAACTCGAGTACCAGTCGGAATCAAATCGGCCGACCGGCCGGCGTCCCTCTGTCGTTCGGTTTGTGTTGTACGCCGATCTCTTCTGGGAGACAATTTCACACATGGTAAATACAGCATGATGACGTGACGTCGGCGAAGCTGTGTAGGAAAACCATGCGTGGTTGTGCGAGAGCTAGCTACAGCCTCATTCCGTGCGGTCACTGTCGGATCGTGTTTAACACTGGTATGGCTTTGTTTCACACAATGTGAAATGGGGGCGCACCAGAATGGTAATCGGTACCGCACCGATGGGGATTTACAGAGGTACTTCTGTAATCATTCAGTAAACCTCGATTGAGCGGTGAACTCTCTCGCGGCAAAATTATGTCGGATAGCAAGCGTCAGTTGTGTAGATGTACCAAAGATGCCCAGGATACTCAGTTAGAAGCGCTGTATCCCTCTATCACTATCTCTTCGTTCGTCGATACGATTGTTTCACATATCGTGAAACGGCTGCAGTAACCGAGCAACTGGACTGGGACGCTGCAAATATCGTAGCCACTGCAAGTCACTGCACACCTGATCGCACGACGAGCGCGCGGTTTGGAGCGAGCGCGGTTCGGAGCGAGCGCGGTTCGGAGCGAACGAAGTGAGTGAGAACCGCGACACAGCGAACGGGGAGCAACGTGACCCGTGAGCGAACGAAGTGAGTGAGAACCGCGACACAGCGAACGGGGCACAGCGTGACCCGTGAGTGGGCTGTGCGATCAGTGTGTAACTAGTTGCAGTTGTTACTAGAGGGGGCAGGCAGCGGCACATAGAAAACCGGCACCAGCAATGGGAAGCGTGGTGGCCCCTCAGGGAGCGAAACTCTCGAACCCGCTCTACGGTTGCGGGGTCGCTCGATAGTCGACCGACTCGAGTTGGGTCGCCAGATCGGCCTCGATGACGTCGACGGTTTCGAGCAGGTTGTCGACCATGTCGGCTTCGACGCCGTTTTCGTAGAAGTAGGTCGGCCAGCCGATACTGAGTGCACCGAAGGGGGTCCCGTCGGGGAGCATAACGGCGGCGCTAATGTTCGAAAAGCCCTCGAGCACCTCCTGGTGGATTTCGGCGTACCCCTGTTCGCGGATCGTTTCCAGTTGCGCCTCGAGCGTCTCCCGGTTGGTGACCGAGTAGGGCGTCTGTGCGGGCATCCCCCACTGGTCGAGGATTTCGTCGACGCGCTCGTCCGAGAATTCGGCCAGGAGCACCTTTCCCGAGGCGGTGTTGTGCATGTGGTAGTACTGGCCGACGCCGCTCCAGGTGCTCTTGTCGGGGTCTCCGTATCCGCGAGGCTCGTGAATAACGTCGGCGATGGAGATGATCCGGCCGTACTCCTCGACGAGGAACTCGACTTCCAGATTCGTCCGTTCGGCGAGGTCGTTGACGTGTTGTCTGGCCGTGTTGAAAAGCGGCGTTCGGTAGTACGCAGAGCGTCCGAAGTGCAGGAATTTGAGCCCAATTTCGTACGTACCGTCGTGTTCGACGAGCCACCCCTCATCACAGAGGGTTGCGAGATGATTGTGCGCCGTGCTACAGGCAATCCCGACACCATCTGCAACCTCCGATAACGTCGCCCGCTCACGAGCCTGCACGAACTCGATGATCCGGAACGATGTTTTGGTCGTTCGGACCGGACGTGGCGTGGTTGTCTCACCCATGGTATGTGATTACGGTACAGGTATAAAACGTTTCACCATAGGTGAAACCGCTGAACGCCGGCTGAGTGCCAGCGCTAGTCGAGTATCGAAGTCGGTTCCCGAATGAGAGTCACCGCAGCGCATGATTTATGGTCTCTGGGTCAGAGATACACAGTCATGGGTGAAATTACCATACAGAGCCGAGACACCATTGATCGCGCGACGGCCTGCGTTTCCGTCGAGGTGAGACCGTCATGAGCACTGGCAAGACGATCGCTTTCTTCCCGGAGGCGGCGTACGGGCCCGCGCTGAATTCGGTCGGCATCGCGCAGGAGTGTCGCGAACTCGGTCACGAGCCGGTTTTCCTTACCGACCCACCCATGGCGGAGGTGTTCGAAGACCACGGGTTCGAAACCTACGAGGTCAACATGGCGGATCCGTCGCTGACGGCCGAGGAAAAATCGAAGTACTGGGACGACTTCATCAACAAGCACATCCCGAACTTCGATAAGGAACCGTACGACCAGCTCGACAACTACATCACCGAATGCTGGGACGCGATCGTCGAAACCGCAACGTGGGCCCAGCAGGATCTGCCGGACGTACTGGAGGAGGTCGACCCGGATCTGATCTGTGTCGACAACGTGATTCTGTTTCCGGCTATCAAACAGTACGGCGTCCCCTGGGTCCGAATCGTCTCCTGTTCGGAAAACGAGATTCCGGACCCAAACATTCCGCCGTACCTGTCGGGTTGTCGTGCAGACGATGTCGAGAGTCACCACGAGTTCGAGCGCCGGTACGACGAACTGATCGCCCCGGTTCACGACGACTTCAACGACTTCCTCAGGGAACACGGCGAAGAGCCGTATCCGCACGGGCTGTTCTTCGAGACCTCGCCGTATCTTAACCTCATCAAGTACCCCGAACGGCTGCGCTGGGACCGCTGGAACGAACTCGACCCGGACCGGTTCCAGTACCTAAACGGCTGTATTCGAGATGAGGACGAAACCTACGAGGTCCCGCCGATCGGCGACGAGGACGATCCACTCGTCTACCTGAGCTACGGCAGCCTCGGCGCTGGCGATACGGACCTGATGAAGCGCCTCCTCGAGTTCTTCGGCAGTCAGCCCTACCGCTTCCTCGTGAACGTCGGCGAGTACATCGAGGAGTACGACGAGTCCCAGATTCCAGAGAACGTCGAAATCGATAGCTGGTTCCCACAGCAGTCGGTCATTTCGCAGGCTGACATCGTCATCCACCACGGCGGGAACAACACGTTCAACGAGTGTCTCTACTACGGCAAACCGGCGATCATTATGCCGTACGTCTGGGACGGGCAGGACAACGCCACCCGTCTCGACGAAACGAACCACGGCATCAAACTCCACCGCTCCGACTGGACACCCGAGGAATTTGCCGAGGCACTCGAGTCCTGCCTGACTGACGAGGAGATTCAGGCGAACGTCGCAGAGACATCGGCCGATATGCAGGAGCATAGCGGAACAGAAAAGGCGGCACGGCTGCTCGATGACGTACTGGAGGATCACGCGAATGTCTGAAACCCCATCCGATGCCGACGAATCCCCGTCCGTACGCGCGCTTGCGAATCCGACCGAAATCGATATCGACGACCTCGACGATTGGGGACCCGTCCCGGACATGATCGAGGGTGAGTCTCATACGGCAGGGACGGTCATCTACAAGGGCCCCGACGGCGAGTCCGAAAGCGGTATCTGGACCTGCACGCCCGGCTACTGGGAGTGTACGGTCGAGCGAGACGAGTTCTGCCACTTCCTCGAAGGCAGCGCGACGTACACACACGAGGACGGCACCGTAACCGAGATCGAGCCGGGGACGATCGCAACCTTCCCCGCCGGTTGGACCGGTACCTGCCGCGTTCACGAAACCGTGCGCAAGGTGTACATGTGCCGATGACCGACTGTCAGCCATGAGCGCTCCCACGAAACCACAGGACACGTCCGCACAACCACAGGACAACACCCCAGTTTGGGGAGAAACACCGCAAAACCGAGGTGGATCACAGTGACCGAATTCGACCCGTTCGGCCGTCACATCTTCGTCGACGGCACCTTCCGCGAGAGCGAGTCACTCGAGTCCATGGACGTAATCGACCCTGCAACCGAGGAGCCGGTGGGCTCCGTCGCGGTCTGTGATCCCGACGAAGTCGAGGGCGTCATCGAGGGAGCCGTCGAGGCGCAGTCCGCGTGGGGCGACGAACCCGCGGGGACACGTGCAGCAGCGCTCCACGAGGTCGCGGATTCTATCGAGGCGGACGACTTCGAACGCATCGCGACGCTGATGACGCGCGAACACGGCAAGCCCTACCCCGAATCGGAGGGCGAACTCGCGAACGTCGCGGGCATCTTCCGGTACTACGCCGAACTGGCGCGCGACGACCAGGGGAACGTCCCCGGCTCGACGCAGGCGGAGTCGTTCCAGTTCGACCGGGCGTTTCCCTACGGCGTCACCGTCCACATCGTCCCCTCGAACTTCCCCGTCTTATTGACGGCCTGGACGGTCGCCGCATCGCTCGCAGCCGGGAACGCCGTGATCGTCAAACCGTCCGAGCAGACGCCGCTCTCGACGCTCCAGTTCGTGGAGCACCTCCGGTCGCTTCCCGACGGGCTCGTCTCGTGTCTCACCGGCCGCGGCGAAACCGCACAGGCGATGATCCAGTCGGACGGGACGGACGCCGTCGCCTTCACCGGCGGTGTCGAAACCGGACAGAAGGTGAGCACAGCGGCCGGCGAACAGCTGATGCCCGCCGTCATCGAAGCCGGTGGCAACGACCCGCTCATCGTCACCGAGCACGCGCCGATGGCGGTCGCAATCGCCGGCTCGACCACTGCAGCGTTCCACCTCTCCGGGCAAGTCTGTACCTCCGCCGAGCGGTTCTACGTGCACGACGCCGTCCACGACGAGTTCGTCGACGGCCTCGTCGAGATGACCGAGGCGCTGCGCGTCGGCAACGGCTTCGAATCCAGCGAGATCGGCCCGCTCGTCAGCGAGGCCGCCCGCGACAACGTCGAGCGACTGGTGGAGGATGCACTCGAGAAGGGCGCGACACTCGAGTGCGGCGGGCAGGTGCCGCCAGATCAGGAGACGGGCTGGTTCTACGAGCCGACGGTGTTGACGGACGTGACGCCGGAGATGGCCGTCGTCCGCGAAGAGGTGTTCGGCCCGGTTGCGCCGGTCTGTCGCGTCGAGAGCTTCGACGACGCGCTCGCGGAGGCGAACGACTCCGAGTTCGGCCTCGGCGCGTCGGTCTTCACGACGGACCTCGAGGAGGCGATGCGAGCCTACGAGACGCTGGAGGCGGGCATGGTCTGGATCAATAATCCGATGATCGACAACGACGCGATTCCGTTCGGCGGCTGGAAGCACTCCGGTATCGGCCGCGAACTCGGCCGCCAGGGGCTGGACGCGTTCCGCCAGACGAAGATGGGTGTTATCGACTGGAACCCGCAGGTTCACGATTGGTGGTATCCCTACCCTGAAGAGTGGTTCTACGACACCGAGGAGAAGCGGTTCTGACGGGGTGAGTGACGGGCTGACGCCGATCAGTCCTCTATTTCGCCGACCTCGCCAGTTTCGCTCGCAGACGCAACCGCACAGCGAAGCGCACCCCGCAGAACCGCTTCCTCACCGAGATCGCTACACACGATTTCGGGCGTCTGCACGACGAGTTGTGAGCCAATGTGTTCGCGAATCGGCTCGAGGACCAGCGACGGATTGTTGAGCGCGACCGCACCGCCGACGCTGACGACAGCCGGCGCGTACGCGTTGATCACGTTCCCCATCCCGAGCACGTTCAGTTCGGCGAGCCGGTCGACGACGCGCGTCGCGAGCGGATCCGAGTCGGCGTGTTCGAAGATTTCTGCGGCGGTGAGGTCGTCGGACTCGAGTGGCAGTGCTGTCTCCGTTTCACTGACCTCGTCCGCCGCCAGCAACCGGGCGAGTGCGGGAACGTTGTTCCCCGAGCAGTAGGCTTCCCAGTGGCCGGCCGCGCCGCAGCCGCAGGGAAGGCGACCGGCGGCGTCGATCGTCATGTGGCCGACCTCGCCGGCGTTGCCGTCCGTTCCCAGGAGCGGGCTGCCGTCGCTGATCACGCCGGCTCCGATGCCGGAGGAAATCGTGAGGTAGACGAGCGAGTCGACATCGGGATGGCTGTGCTGGTGCTCGCCGATCGCACCCGCCAGTGTGTCGTTGTGCAGGACGACGGCGTCGGTCTCGAGTAGGCCCGCGAGCGGACCGACCAGCGGGATAGGGTCGAGCGATTCCTCGTCGGTTCCCAGATTTGACGAGAGACCCACGGTTCCCGCATCTCGGTCGATTGCACCCATCGAACCGATACCAGCGCCGGCGATCGTCGAGGGTTCGACAGATGCGTCTCGACACGCTTCGCGAACAACGTCGAGGACTGCTCGTGTGATCGCGTCGGCGGTCGGCCCCTGGGGCGTCCTGGCTCTGGCACGGCCGACGATCGTCCCAGTGTCGTTACCGACGACTGCGCGAACGTTCGTTGCACCGAGATCGACGCCGACGGCGTACATTACCGAGAATCAGCCACCGAGGCGACTTAACTGTGCGTGGTCGACTGCACGCGCCGCTTATTGGATCAGGCACGCCTCGACGAACGGGCGACTCGTCACGTGAGCCGAGCGTTTATCATCCTCGCCTCGGTACGGTATCCCATGAGTCGGATCAGCTTCGGGACCGGCGGCTGGCGCGCGACCCAGGACCACTTCACGGACGAGAACGTGCGCCGAGTCGGCCAGGGTATCGCGGCGTATCTCACCGAAAAGCAGGGTGTCACCCCCTCCGAAAACACCGTCGCCGTCGGCTACGATGCCAGAGCCACGTCGGCCGACGCTGCAGCGAGTCTCGCGGACGTCTTCTCGAGTGCCGGCTTCGACGTACTCCTCACCGACCGCGACCTGCCGACGCCCGTCGTCGCACACTCCGTCGTCGACCGCGACCTCGCCGGTGCGGCGATGGTCACGGCCTCGCACAACCCGCCGGAGTACAACGGCGTGAAGTTCGTTCCCGGCGACGCCAAATCCGCCATGCCGTCGATCACCGACGCGATCGAGAGTCACATCGCACCACCTGACCCGCTGCCAGAAACCCAGCACGGCACTGTCTCCCGCTACAATCCCGTCGAGGCTCACGCGACGCACGCCGTCGGACTCACCAACCGATACCTCGGCACGGACCTCTCCGACCTCACCGTCGTCTACGACGCCATCCACGGCAGCGGTCGGGGAATTACCGACGCGCTACTCGAGTCCGCCGGCGCGACGGTCATCCGCCATCGCTGTGATCGCGACCCGACCTTCGGCGGGAACGCACCCGAACCGGGTCCCGAGACGCTCGCCGACCTCCCGTCGATCATCGCCGAGCACGACGCCGACCTGGCCATCGCGAACGACGGCGACGCCGACCGGATCACAGTTTGCACGCCCGATCGGGGCGTGCTGAGCGGGAACCTCCTCTTTGCGGTGCTCTACGAAGCACTCCTTGCTGATGCCGAGGTAACGGGACCCGCCATCCGGACGGTTTCGACGACGTTCCTGATCGACCGGATCGCCAGCGAGTACGGTGCTGACGTCCACGAGGTGCCGGTCGGGTTCAAGTGGATCGCGGACGGAATGGCGACGTACAACGGCCTCTTCGGTGGCGAGGAGTCCGGCGGGTTCACCATCGACGGCCACATCGGGACGAAAGACGGCGTTCTCGTCGCGCTACTGGCCGCCGCAGCGGCCGCGACCGAATCGATCGACGACAGACTCGACCGTCTCTTCGCGACATACGGTGAAATCCACGCGGATAAGGTCAGCGTCGACTGTCCCGACAACCGGAAAGACGCCGTTATCGCGGGTCTCGAAGCGGCGCTTCCCGACACCGTCGCCGACCAACCCGTGGTCGACACCGTCACGCTCGACGGCTACAAGTTGCTCCTCGAGGACGGCTCCTGGATTCTCGTCCGCCCGAGCGGCACCGAGCCGAAGATGCGGGTGTACGCCGAGACGCCGGCCGGCGAGCAACTCGAGTCGCTGCTCGATGCCGGACAGGAACTCGTCGAAGCGCAACTCGTCTGATTCACTGTCGAATTCGAGTATAGTAGAAGAGTTTGTCTATTGGCCAATTAATAGCCTATAATAGAAATATAGTTCAAATTTAAGTGTCGGCGTTGAGTAGTTTGTGGTGTGAGACGAATGCGCGTTCGCTCACATTCACACACAATCCATGAACTCACTCATCGAGCGACACGAAACGGCAATCGACGACGCGACAGCCGAACTCACTCTCGACCACTGGATCGACGGTGCTCACGCCGAGCCAGCGTCGGGAGAACGGTTCGAAACGATCGATCCCGCGGCCACGGTGCCCATTACGACCGTCGCTAGCGGCACCGCAGCCGACATCGACGACGCAGTCGAGGCGGCCAGTGCCGCCGCCGACGGCGAGTGGGGCGACACGACCGCCCGCGAGCGGGCCGCGCTCATTTCCGACTGGATGGACGTCTGTCGCGAGCACGTGGACGAACTCGCCCGTCTCGAGTCCCTCGATGTCGGCAAGCCACTCGCGTTCGCTCGCGACGAAGTCGAGGAGGCACTCGAGTTCTTCGAGTACTACGCGTCCGTGGCACAGGCGGGCCACGGCGAGCAGATCCCGGTCGGCGCTGAGAACCACGTCTACACGCGAGAGGAGCCCTACGGCGTCGCGGGGCAGATTCTGCCCTGGAACTATCCGCTCTCGCTGGCCGGCTGGAAGGTCGGCGCTGCGCTGGCCGCGGGGAACACGGTCGTCGCAAAGCCCTCCGAGCAGGCACCGTGTACGATCACCCGTCTGGCACAGCTCTCTGCGGGAATCCTCCCAGACGGCGTATTCAACGTCGTCAACGGCTTCGGCGAGGACGCCGGCGCACCGCTAACCGAACACAGCGGTGTCGACAAGCTCTCGTTCACGGGCTCGGTCCCGGTCGGCCAACAGGTGATGAAGGCGGCAGCGGACGATATCACGCCGGTAACGCTCGAACTCGGTGGCAAATCTCCGTACGTCGTCTTCCCCGACGCGGATCTCGAGGCGGCCGCCGAGACCGCTGCGGCGGGCATCTACTACAACACCGGCCAGTCGTGTGATGCGTGTTCGCGAATCCTCGTCCACGAGGACGTCGCAGACGAGTTCACCGACCTGTTCCTGGATGCAGCCGAGTACTGGCAGCCCGGCGATCCGCTCGTCGACGGTACGACGATGGGTCCGCTCACGTTCGCCGACCAGTACGAGAAGGTCGACGACTACGTCGAGATCGGGCAGGAAGAGGGCGCAACTCTGCTCGCCGGTGGCGAACCACCAGCAGCCGAGGCACTCGAGTCCGGCTGGTTCTACGAGCCAACAGTCTTCGGTGACGTGGACAACGACAGTCGCCTGGCGCAGGAGGAAGTCTTCGGTCCGGTACAGTGTCTCATCACCTTCGAGAGCTACGAGGAAGCGATCGAGCTGGCGAACGACGTCCCTTACGGACTCGCCTCGGGCGTCGCGACGCAGGACGCCAGCCTCGCACACCGTGCGGCCGCCGATATCGAGGCGGGCAGTGTCTGGATCAACGAGTACCACGGCGGCGGCGTTGGCATCCCCTTTGGCGGCTACAAAAAGTCGGGTATCGGCCGAGAGTGTGCGCGCGAAACGCTCGGGGAGTACACGCAGACGAAGGCGATCAACGTGGCGCTGGACGAGCCGGAACTGTAGCGGCCAGCCACCCATACGCTTTTTCTGGACCGATTAGATTCTGTCGCCGAATCGTCACTGGGTGTCAGCACCGAGTTCGTCGACCGCGTCGTCTAGCACGCCGGTCTCGATCAGCGACGCGACCGCCTTCATGTCGGCGTCCGGTCGGCGGTCGCCGGTCAGCGGCGGGACGACCTCGCGGACCGTCTCGTAGGCGTCGCTCGTTCCAGCACCGAGCGATTCGTCGACGTACTCGGCCGCTTCGGCCGCACAGAGGAGTTCGGTGGCGACGACCTGGCGGGCACGGTCGAGCACCCGCCGCGCGTTGACTGCTGCCGTCGCGCTCATGCTGACGTGATCCTCCTGGCCACCCGAGACGGGCGTGTTGTCGGTCGCCGCACGGCCGACGCTTCGACACTCGTTGACCAGCGAGGCGGCGGTGTACTGGGCGATCATCAGCCCGGACTCGACGCCAGAGCGCTGGGCGAGGAACGGCGGCAGGTGTGATTCCTGCAGATTCGGGTTCACCAGCCGATCGGTTCGTCGCTCGGCGACGGCGGCGAGATCGGTCAGCGCTGCAACGAGGTAGTCGAGTCGGTGGGCGAGTGGCGCACCGTGGAAGTTCCCGCCGGAGACGACCGCAGCCCGGTCCGTCCCTGAGGCACGGTCGTCGAGCGCCGCCCGCGGGAAGACGAGCGGGTTGTCGGTGACGCTGTTGAGTTCGATTGCGACGGCTTCGCGGAGGTGAGCCACAGCGTCTCGAACCGCGCCGTGGATCTGTGGCAGACACCGAATCGAGTAGGCGTCCTGCACGCGGTCGCAGTTGCGGTGGGACTCGACGACATCCGAGTCAGCGGTTAGCCGTCGCACGGTGCGCGCGCTCTCCGCCTGGCCCGCGTGCGGTCGTACCTCGTGGAGGGGCTCGGCGCAAGCAGCCGTCGTCCCCATCGACACCTCCGTCGTGAGTGCGCCGGCGGCGTCTGCCGCGCGACAGAGCCGTTCGGCGTCGGCGACGAGCAGGGCCGCGAGTCCGAGCGTCAACTGGGTGCCGTTGATGAGTGCGAGTCCCTCCTTCGCTCTGAGCTCGACCGACTCGAGTCCCACTGCTGCGAGCGCGTCGTCACCGGGAAGGCGCTCGGACTCGGATGCAGCGGAACCGTCGTCAGACGCGCCGGCAGCCGTCGGGTCGACTGACACATCGGCCTCGCCCTCGCCGATCAGCACGAGTGCGAGGTGTGCAAGCGGGGCAAGATCGCCCGACGCGCCGAGGCTCCCGCGCGAGGGGACGACCGGATGGACCTGCTCGTTGAGCAGGGACGCGAGCAGCTCGACCACACGAAGGCGGATGCCGGAGTAGCCCGCGAGGAGCGCGTTGAGCCGCGTAACCATCATCGACCGGACCTCCTCGCGGGAGAGTTCGCGGCCGACGCCGGCGGCGTGGCTCCGGACGAGATTGGTCTGTAGTTCCGCGACCTCGGTTCGGGGGACCTGCGTGTCAACGAGTTCGCCGAAGCCGGTGTTCACGCCGTACACTGGGTCGCCGGCCTCGACGATATCCTCGACGCGCTCTCGAGAGGTCCGAACGCGCTCGCGGGCCTCACTTGCGATCTCGACAGTCTCTCCGTGACGGGCGACGGCGACGACCGCCTCGATCGTCAGCGAGTCGCCATTGAGGGTGACGGTCATCGGTCCACCTCCATCCCGGCGCGGGAGCGATAGGCCGGTTCGCCGCCGATTAGCGCCCGTTCGACGACCGACTCGTCGAACCGGTAGGGGATGTGGGCGTGCGACGGCGCGTCGAGGACGAGCACGTCGCCCGGTGCGCCCTCGCGAAGCGTGCCACAGCCGGTCGGCACGCGCTCGATTTCCGAGCGGGAGGCACCGAGCGCGAGTCCGCCGCCGTAGGTTCCTGCGCGGACGGCTTCTGCCGGTGAGAGCCCCATGCCGACGCAGGCGAGCGTCAGCGCGAACTCCATCCCCGGCGCGTAGCAGTTCGGGTTGAAATCCGTCGCCACGGCGACTTCGCTTCCGGCCGCGAGGAACTGACGCGGCTGTGCGTACTCGGTGCCGAGCGCGAAGGCGGTTCCCGGCAGCAGCGTCGGAGTGACGCCCGCGTCTGCGATAGCCGCCGCGTCCGACTCCGTCGCCTGCAGGAGGTGATCCGCGCTGACGGCGTTCAGCTCCGCCGCGAGCTGACTGCCGCCGAGGTGGGCGAACTCCTCCGCGTGGATCTTCGGTTCGAGTCCGTGCTCTCGTCCGGCCGTGAGCACGCGCCGGGAGTCCTCGACGGAGAAGACGTCTTCCTCGCAAAAGATATCGCAGAAGACCGCGTGCTCCGCCACCACTGGCAACTGATCCTCGATGACCCGGTCTACGTAGTCTGCAGTCGACTCGCCCTCCGGGACTGCGTGTGCGCCCATGAACGTCGGAATCACGCGCACTGGATGCATCTCTGCTGCCCGGTCGACGACCTCGAGTAGCCGCCGTTCCGTCTCCGTATCCAGCCCGTAGCCCGACTTCACCTCGACCGTCGTCGCGCCGAACGAGAGCATCGTATCGAGGCGATCGAGGAGTAACTCGAGTAGCTCTGCATCACTTGCATCCCGGCACGCCCGGACGGTGCGGAGGATGCCGCCGCCCTCCGCGAGAATCTCTTGGTACGGTTTCCCCCTGAGTTTGGCGGCGAACTCGTCGGAGCGGTCGCCGGCGAAGACGGCGTGTGTGTGGCTGTCGACGAAACCGGGGAGGACCGTCTTTCCGCTCGCGTCGATCGCCACAGCGGCGTTCTCCGCCGGGTATTCTGCGACAATCTCGTCAGTTGAACCCATGGCGACGACCTCGCCGTCTGCGATCACGACTGCGCCATCCTCGATCCGTTCGAGCACGTCGTCCGGGTCGGCCGGCGAGCCGTCAGCGCCGGGGTGGGAGCCCTCGGCTGTACCTGTAGCCGGCCCCACCACGAGTTCCGACGCGCCGTGGATGACGGCGTCGGCGGCGGTCATCGGTGTTCACCTCCGGATGCCTGCAACAGTCCCGCAAGCGCGTGTGCAACCGTTCTAGCTGCCGCAGTCACCGTTCGCTCGCCTTCGTCCAGCGGTGGCGCACACTCGACGATTTCGACGCCCGCGAGGCGGTCGTTGTCGTGGCTCGCAAACCGCCGAACGAGTTCGAACAGTTCACGGGAGGTCAACCCGCCGGGTGTCGGCGCACTCACCCCCGGCGCGTGGACCGCGTCGAGCACGTCGCAGTCGATACTGAGATAGACTGTATCGACATCGGCGACGGACTCGAGTACCCGGTGGACTGCGTCGTCGAGATCCGAGCCGATCGCCGCTGCTGTGACGATCTCGCCACCTTGCTCCTCGAGGAACGAGGCGTACGCCGTCGATGTCTCGAAGTGGCGCGCGCCGACGCAGGTGTAGGTGTCCAGCCCGGACTCGAGTAGCTCTCTGTACGGCGTCCCGCTGGTCGGGTCGTCGTGAACGTGGCGAACGTCGAGGTGGGCGTCGAAGTTGATGACGCCGACGGCGTCGCCCCGCTCCAGCAACGGGCGGACGTTGGGCACCGTCAGCGAGTTATCGCCGCCGAGGAAGATCGGGGTTGCACTCGAGTCGTGAACGGCGCGAGCGACGGGTTCGATTGCGGAGCGGATCGTTGTGAGGTCTGTGTCGTCAGTCCTGGCCGTTCCCCCTGCTGCTGAATCGAGAGAGACGTTGCCGTAGTCCCCAATCTGTAGCTCCGAGCACGGGCCGGCGTCGAAGTGGTGCGTTTTCGCGCCTGCGAGGGAGTCGCGGATCGCGTCCGGTCCCTCAATCGCTCCTGTGCGACCGATCACTGCCGCGTCGAACGGCTCTCCCACGAGTACCGCGTCACTGTCGTCCAGATCGTCCGTTGCGACTGGCTCGACGAGTTCGCCGAACGTCTCGTCCGTGGGGTCACTGGAGCGCGAGGCCCACTCGATGTTGGACGGTGTCGTTTGCATTATCGCTCCTCCTGTGTTTCTACGTCCGCCATCGGGACGTGAACGTTCGATTCGGCCGCCTCCTCGAGTGCCTCCTCGTATCCGGCGTCGGCGTGGCGGACGACGCCCATACCGGGGTCCGTCGTGAACACGCGGCGGGCTTTCTCGGCGGCGAGCGACGAGCCGTCGAGGACGACGTGATTGTTCGCGTGCAGCGAGTTGCCGATGCCGACGCCGCCGCCGTCGTGGACGCTGACGATATCGGCACCCGCCGACGCGTTGAGCAAGGCGTTGAGAATCGGCCAGTCCGCGACGGCGTCGGAGCCGTCTCGCATGGCTTCGGTCTCCCGGTTCGGACTCGCAACGCTACCCGCGTCGAGGTGGTCACGCGTGACGACGACCGGTGCGGAGATTTCACCGTCGGCCACGAGGTCGTTGATCCGCAGTGCAAACCGTGCTCGATCTGTCAGGTCGTCCGGATCGTCAGCGGACTGATAGCCGAGCCAGCAGACCCTGCTTGGCAGTCCCTGGAACGAAACTCGGTCCTGTGCGAGGTCGATCCAGCGGTGGAGATGCTCCTTCTCCGGGAACAATTCTTTGACGGCCTCGTCGGTGCGGTGGATATCCGACTCGTCACCGGAGAGAGCGACCCAGCGGAACGGACCCTTGCCGCGACAGAACAGCGGGCGGATGTACGCCGGAACGAAGCCGGGGAAGTCGAACGCGTCGTCCATGCCGCGGTGCTCTTGGACCTGCCCACGAATGTTGTTCCCGTACTCGAACGCGACCGCACCGCGCGCTTGCATCGCGAGAATGCCCTCGACGTGTCGTTCCATCGTATCGAGGCTTTCCTCGACGTACACTTCGGGGTCTTCCTCGCGTAGTGTATCAGATTCGGAAACAGTATAGTCAGCAGGGTAGTATCCTTCGAGTTCGTCGTGCGCACTCGTCTGATCCGTCACGATGTCCGGCACGAACTCCCGCTCGCGCAATTCGTCGAACATCGTTGCCGCGTTCATATGCAGCGCAATTGATAGGGGTTCGCCATCGGCCGCTGCAGCCTGGGCTAACTCGAGTGCCTCGTCGATATCGTCGGTCTTCTCCATGCAGTAGTCCGTCTCGAGGCGGCGGTCGATCCGGTCCTCGTCGACCTCGGCGGCGATACAGACGCCGTTGTTCATCGTCACGGCGAGCGGCTGGGCACCGCCCATTCCGCCGAGGCCGGCGGTGACGGTGATCGTTCCGCGAAGCCCCTCGCGGTCGGGGAAGTGCTGTCTGGCGGCCTCCGCGAGCGTCTCGAAGGTTCCCTGGATGATCCCCTGGGTACCGATGTACGCCCACGAGCCGGCGGTCATCTGCCCGTACATGATCAGTCCCTTCGACTCGAGTTCGTGGAAGTGGTCCCAGTCGTCCCACTTGCCGACGAGGTTCGAGTTCGCGATGAGAACGCGCGGTGCGCGTTCGTGCGTGGTGAACCGACCGACCGGTTTGCCGGACTGGACGAGGAGCGTCTCGTCGTCCTCGAGCGTTCGGAGCGACTCGAGGATGGCGTCGTAGGCGTCCCAGCTTCGGGCTGCCCGGCCGGTACCGCCGTAGACGACGAGATCTTCTGGTTTCTCGCCGACTTCGGGATCGAGGTTGTTGTTGAGCATCCGGAGTGCTGCCTCCTGCCGCCAGCCTTCGCACTCGATCTCCGTGCCTGTGGGTGCGCCCTGGTACTCCTGCCACTGTTCAGAAGGCGTGCCGATGTCGTGTGCAGCGTCGTCGGCCGTACCGTTGTCGGCCTCGCCGTCGTTCGTCGACTCCTGGGTGGGTGTGGTCATACCTGTCTAGTCACTCGCACCGACCGAGAGGATCGTGTTTCCATACGGCTATGGGTTTAAGTACTAGTGCGCGTCAACTGCTGGTATGTACGTGGGTGTGTTCCGGATCGACGGCGGCAGTCCGTACGCACAGTCGACGGCTCGAACGGACACCAGCATCGAGCTGTGGTGTAACGATCACTGCGACCTGCTCCACGTTACGGGCGACCAGCAGGCAGCCGTTGTCGACCACGTCAGCGACGAGGTCGGCGTCCGCGAACGAATCGAACAGGACGAGACGACGCAGACGATCATCACCGACGACTGTCTGAAACAGCACGGCGACGACTACATCGAATCGTACCTCGCAACGCACAGCTGTTTGCTCGTCCCGCCGCTTCGCTACGAGGACGGGATGAAGGTCGTCCGCGTGCTCGCCATTGACGGCGACAATCTGAGCGCGTTCTACCGCGATATTGCCGCCGATTATGCAGTTACCGTCGACTCGAAACACGAACTCGCAGCGGGACCGTTGGAAACGCCGGTGCTCTCGACCGATTCATCCGTTCCGAACCTCTCCGACCGACAGCGAGAAATATTCCTTCTCGCATACGAACGCGGCTACTACGAGATTCCAAGAGAAATAACAACCGCCGAACTCGCCGACAGCGTGGGTATCGGGCGACGGACCGTTGACCACCACCTCCGACGTGCCGAAGCAAAACTGGCGGCCGGTGTCGTTGAGCATCTCTGAGTTGGGAGTAGGGAGTACTGCACCCCACACAACTGATGCCGTCGGCCATTGTTGATGGCAAGGGTTTGCACGTCATCATTCCCATATCACGCGTTCGACGTAGACACCGACACAACGAATTTCCGATCGCCTTGGAGCAAATGGTATCGCACTATGTGGTTTACCGAGTGTGTTCAACAACAGACAGACACAGGCAAACACAGACATTGCTTAATCACTCGTCTACAAACACCGCTGCGAGCCGCTCGCGCATAAATTCACGACGATACTCCCGCCGTTCGGCCTCTGAGAGGTAGTTTTTCAACACAACAGACGCGTCAGCGCTTCCCTGATCGGCCGCGATTGCGTCCAGATTATCGAGTAAGTCGCTCATCGCTTCGTTGTACGTCGTATACCAGAAGCGACGGCCCATTTTTGACGTCGGTTGCTCACCACGGACGCGCACGCCAGCCCGATCTGCGAGGCGCTGAAACCGCGCCTGGACGGTTTCACCGGTAATGTGTTCACGATTTGCGTTCGGTGACGGGAATAGGTATCCTGACCAGCCGCGGTCGTGTGCTCCCAGCTTGTCGACTCGATCGGCCAGTTCCGGTACGCCGTAGATCAACGCGACCGTTCCCGGGCCGTTCTTTCGCTTCTCGAATGCGATGTGTGGCTCGTCGGACTCGAGTTCGAGCTGTGAGATGTGCAGGCTCGCGACCTCGTTTCGGCGCAGTCCCCACGCACAGAGGGCGAGAACGAGCAGTTCGTCGGCTCGGGAGTCCGCAGCGGCGTAGATTTTCCGGGTCTGTTCCGCTGAGAGCGTCGCGTTATCGGGTTCCTCGCGTGACCAGTTGTACTCCTCGTCGATCGACTCAACGGGGTTGAACGACGCCTTCGCCCGCCGTTCGAGGTGTTCGTAGAACTGGGAGACATCGCTGTGATAGCGTAGCTTCGAGGCGTCGGTACCGAGTTCGGCGTTCAACTCGTCGAACACTGCGAGCGCACGCCGAATTTCGTCACTCTCCGCGCTGGGATCAGCAACGCGCTCCAGAAGGTTTGCCTCCCCGTGTAATTCACGGTAGATTCGGCTGTAGGTCGCCAACCGCGACTGTTTCGTCCGTACGGTCGTCTCGGCGAGTTGGCGGCGACGCTCGAGCGTTCGCAGGTAGGACTCGAGTTCCGTGATCGTGGGTTCGTTGTCGATGTCCCACTGGGACTGGGACGAGCCACTGGTGGTCGTGTCTGTGTTTGTCTCCGTGTCCGCGTCCGGACCTGCGCCCTCGTAGCCCACAGTAGCCAAAAACTCCGAAAGCGTCAGCCCGTGGTGTTCGCGGAGCGCGTAGGCAATTCCCGAGTAGCCGGCGTCAGTTACGTCCTGGTAGGTTGGTCGTGTCGTGAGATCGACGCCGTTTCGTCGGAGGTCGGGCTTGATCTCGCGATGCCAGATTTCCTGTAGGTCGTCGAGGGATTGTCGAGACCAGTTGTAGTGTTCGCTGCTCATGCGTTACGATTTGCCCGGTTTCCGGTGTGAGAACCCAGTTTCGGAGTGGATGAGTGATTTGAAGCCGGCCGTTTTCATACGGCTCAGTAAATGTGACAGTCGTATAAAACTACTGCTTAGTCGGTTGTCGCAGGGTGGACAACCAAAATAAGCAACTCGACTGCCTACAAGGCCCACTATGTTGTGAATTGTATATCGCTATATGGAATTTGGAGTCGGCCGGCACCAGTGAGTGGGCCGTCAGCGGACGATTGGCGGCTTCAGAAGACGATCAGGTCAGGCATGGCGCGGTCATTCGAATCAGTCGGCGGACTACCCGTGCGAGAAGTTGACACGGACGGTGCCTTTAATCCGCTACTGCTGTAACAGAGGTGCCATGAAAGCAGTACAGTACCAGAACGGTGGTGGACCAGACGTTCTCAGCCTCGTCGACGTTGCGCGTCCCGAACCAGCCGACGGGGAAGTGCTCGTCGAGATGCGGGCGGCGAGCGTCAACCCAGTCGATGCAAAACTCCGGGAGCGCGGTGCCGGGCAACGACCCAAAACGACTGGGTCGGATCTCGCCGGCGTCGTCACCGCAGTTGGCGACGAGGTCGCTGGCTACGAGGTCGGTGACCGAGTGTTCGCGACCGGATTACACACCGATCGATTTTCGGGTGGGTCCTTCGCCGAGTTTGCGACAGTTCCGACCGACCTGCTTGCGCCACTCCCAGATGGTGTGCGCTTCGAAGCGGGTGCTGCTGTCGCACTCGTCGGCGTCACCGCGTGGCGGGCACTCGTCCACCACGCCGGGCTCGAGCCGGGTTCGACGGCCCTTATTCACGGCGGGAACGGCGGCGTCGGCCACATCGCAGTCGGACTCGCCGACGTTCTAGGAGCAACACCCGTCGCGACGGCCCGGGCCGAATATCACGAGATGGTCCGGGAATTGGGTGCCGAGACCGTCCTCGACTATACCCGTGATGACCTAACCGAGGCAGTCCATGAAGCCACTGCCGGTGCCGACGTGATTCTCGATCATCTCCCCGAGACGTACGCCGAACTGGATGTCGAGGTTGCAGCGGTCGGCGGTGACGTGGTGATCATTGCGGGAGAGTCTGTGGCGCTACCGAACGCCGCCGTCGCTCGATCGAAGGAGCTCAACGTTCAGCTGATGAGTATGTCCAACCTGGCAACGCACGCGACGCTGCCAGCTATCGGTCCGATCCTCGAGCGACTCGGGCGACTCCTCGAGACGAACCGGCTCGAAGTCCGCATCGACCGCACCGAGACACTCGAGAACGCCGCTGTGGCACATCGTGCCGTGATGGAGGAGAGTATCGCCGGCAAGATTGTCGTCGTTCCGTAGATACGACGGTTGAGTGGCCAGAGAACCGATTTCCATTGACACCAGTCGTTTACTTAATCTGTACCCATGGAGAGCTGGAAGCTCAACCGACACCCCGGTCGATCATAGAATCACTCCGGCCGTAATTCGACCTCGCCTTACATCGAATCCGGACCCGCGAGAACAGTATCCTCGCCGAGAACCGCCTCACCCATCGCGAACGTCCGCGTCTGGAGTGCGCTGTTGAGTCCGAGGAACGTCTGGTCGCCGAGGACGAATTCATCGTCGAGTGCAAGGACCCGCGCGTCGACATGTGCCGGTTTCTCCGTCTCGACGATTGTCTCGATCGCAGCGCGCTCGGCCTCTGAGTCGACGGGGCCACAAAAGAGCGCGAACGACCGCTCTCCGGCCAACATCGAGCCGTACTCCCGCTCGACGACAGCGCTGTCAGCCCGGTCGAAATCCGTCGCGTCGAAGAAAAAGAGCCGATGACCGGTTTCGAGGTCACCACCAGGGCGACTCGAGTACGTGTCGGAATCGGACACCCCGGTCGTCGCGGCCGACTCGTCCGCCGTAGCCGACCGGTCGTCGGTCGGTCGTGTGTGAGACGCAGGTTCGGAAACGCCGCCGCGTGGGTTCGCGTGCCGAAGGTAGAGCGCGAGCGTTTCGCGAAGTCCGGCTCTGGTACCCCGTTTCCGGTACAGTTCGGGCGCTCGTGCCAGGTACTCACGACGGGCGCTTTCGGGCCAGTCGCGGTACTCGTCTGCGGCGAGCCAGTCTTCGAGCCAGGCGAGCGAATCGCTCGGAACCCCATCAGGATCGAAGTAGCGCGGAAGCTGTTCGATCTCGGACTCGATATCGACGAACGAGGTCTCGAACGTCGAGAGATACCGTTCGAGAAACTGTGCCGATCGATCGTCATTCTGGTAGAGTTCCGGCAGGTATCGAAGGTAGGACTGGCGAGGACAGTAGGCAGTGACGGCATCGATTCGCGGCGCAGCGGTTGGCGTCCCGACGAGTTCGACGGCGACGTAGAGGTACCGGCCGTTCGCGTCGCGCAGAAGGATGTCCTCGGGGTCGATTTCGTCGACGAGCGTCCACGCCGTCTCGGCGTGCGTGGTGAGTGCTCGACGTGCCGTTTCCTGCCAGGACCGAACGGTGGTCGTCTCGAGTTCTTCGTCTCTGTCCGCGAGGTGGGCGGCGGGTGTGCTCGCGAGTTCCCACACCGAATCGACGCCGATGGATCGCAGGGTCGAGCGGGCCGTTTCCGCAAGTGCATCGAGTTCGGGCTGGATTGTGTGATCGCCGTTGTCACTGTGCTGGCCGTCTGTACTGGTTTCGCTGTCTTCGCCGGTGGTGCTCTCTTCGCCGTTTTTTCTGTTGTCGCCCGCCTCGCGGTCGAACGGGAGAACAGTTGGCTCGTTCGTCGCGGCGTATCGAAGCCGGACCTGCGTGCTCGCAGACGAGCGTGCGAGATCGAGCGCGAGACGATGCCAGGAGATATCGTCGACGCCGGCATCGTACCGGTGAAACGCCACCCCAACGTGGCGATCACGGTGTGGGTGCGCTGCCACGGTCTGTCGTTCCTGGAGGGCACAGCAGACGCGTTGCTCACCGACCAGCGCATAGAAGACGCGCCGATCGCTGTGGCTGAGCGGCCGACTGATGAGTCGTCGACAGCGTTCCTCGAGTTCGTGGCGCTGTTCGAACTCGCCTGCGGTCTCGTCCCACTCGAAAAGCCCGTGCGTGGATCCCCGTTCGCCGTGGACCGTGCCTGCGAGGACGAGCGAGCCACGTGGTGCGGCGATTGCAGTCGGAACGAATCGGGTGCCGTCGATCTCGAACGCGTCCGTAGACAGTGGGTAGTGGTCAGTTCGAACCTCGCGTTCGCCCCGGAACAGTCGGATAGTCGGCTCGTCGTCGACCGCATCGAGGACGTACAGCAGGTCGTCGGCGACTGCGATATCGACCGGTGAGCGGACCCACCAGTCGACCGTGAGTTCCTCGGTCGTCCCAAGACAGGCGATGCGTTCGTCGCCGTCGAGGACGTAGATCGTGCCGTTATCGAAGGTGAGTTCGACCGGTGCTGCAATCGGCGACTGGAGCGCCCCGGTCTCGTTTCGAAGCCGCGGTGAGACCGTGACGATTCGCTCGTCGTCCGCTCCCGCGACGAAGACGCGGCTCTCGCTGGCACAGATCGCCCGTGGCTCCTCAAGCGACAGGTCGGCGCTATCGAGCAACCGCTGGCGCGAGTCAGTTCGCGGATTGTACTGCGAGAGACGCCCGGCGGCATCGAGCGTGTAGAGCATTCCGGCTGGATCGACGGCGAGGTCGACGACGGACTCACCGAGTGTCGACTCCTGTATCGACGCCGTTCGTGCGAGGGTCAGTCCCCCGTCTGCAACGTCCGTCTGATCGGTGATCCACTCGGTCCAGTCGGCTTCACTGACCGTCGTCGCGTACGAGAACGTCATGCGTCGTACCCCCCCATCGTCAGCCGACCGAAGGTCGACACTGATCGTCTCGACGGTGAACAGCGATGTCTCGTCGATCGAGATCACCCGTCCATCGAGCGCCGTTCCGCCGTAGGCGGTCATCGAGACGTCCGAAATCTGGTCGATTGCATCGACTGATTCGATCACCTCGATGAGTTCCCCGCTCTCGAGTGTGCGTCCGAACGGCCACCCCGACCCGTCGTACCCGTACAGCGGATGCAGATACGATTCGACCGCCTCGGTGATCGCCGCCTCGTATCCGCCACCGGTGTATCGCGGACGGGTTCGGCCAGTCACGTCCAACTCGAGTCGGACGTACTGTGGACCGGTCACCCGTACGCGGTCGGTTAGCAGCGTCCGCTCGCGGAGATGCCGATAAATCGCCTCGAGAAAGCCCTCACTCGGTTCCGGACTCGGGACGTCGACAGGTGCGTAGGGGACAACGACGACGGTCGTACCCCCGCTCTCGACGACGACGTTCGTCCGTCCGATTCTGAGGCCCGGCGTGCGCGACACGAGCGCCTTGTAGTCGTCCGCCGTCACTGCCCGGTGTGGACGGCGTCGGTCGCGTCTGGCCCGTCGCAGTGCGTCCGCGACGCTCTCGCGGTCGGTTCCGCCCGTCGCCGAGCCGAGGGGTGAGACGTCGATATCGGTTACGGAGACGTCATCGGCCGGGCCAGGGCCGTCGACCGTACTCGAGTCGGTGAGCCGCCAGACTGCGCTGTCGGAAACGTTGCCTGCGGTGCCACCCCCGGCGACGTAGTCGGCGGTAATCGTCGCATCGGGGTCGGGAACGCGCCCGGAAATGCCGTCGCCGAACGTAATGTGGCCGTGCGTGCGGTCGAGGACGTAGTGTGGGTCATCCGGTCCTGAGGCGACGAAGTCTGGTACTTCGACGAACTGCTCGCCGTCGACGCGAACGGCTGCCGACAGAACGGGAGTGTGGTCGACGGCGTACGTCTGGCCGTCGAGGATCGGTTCGGTGTCCGTACTCCGTCTCCCCGTCGCGATAGCGCCGCCAGCAGTGCTCGCGCCGGCACCAATCGGCGAAAGCTGTTCGTCGGTGACCGAGACGCTGTGGCTGGCTGTGACGACGTTCGTCCTGATCGCATCGAGCTGTGGCGGGAACTCGTAGTCGGGTGTGTCGACGCGACAGCGGAGCCAGACCGATCCGTCCTCGAGTTCGATCGGCGGTGTCTCAAGACGACCATCACCGGGCGATCGGGGCTGATCGCGACCGTCGGGAGTCGTCTCGCCAGCGACGAGTTCGAGGTAGCCGTCCCGATACAGCGCGTTTGTTTCGTCAACGGTGACCGAGAGGGGCTGCCAGTGTTCTGTGTCCGGGGTGTGATACTCCCAGGTCAGTTCGACGGACGGCGAGAACGTGGGTCGGTCCGCAGCGCTGGGAGTCGGGTCGGGTAGGTTGTCGTCGTGGTACGCGACTGCGAGCGTGAGGCGGTCGGCGTTCGCGAACGGATCGCGGTCGAATCCGAGGTAGATACAGGCGTCCTGATCGACGGTATCGCCGAAGGGACGATAGAACATACCGTCGGTCCGGTTGGCCTTCCGATGATCGGTCGTCCCCGTCTCATCGACCGTCATCACGCGGTCGATGCTGGCAGCCGTCAGCGTCAGTTCGTGATCGGTCTCGAACTGAAAGACGCTCTCCGTTCCATCCGTAACCGCCATCGAGGTCCCTGCCGGAAGTCGCGTACCGGCTACATCATCTGGCGGATCGAGCCGTATCCGGGCCGTCGCCGGCGTCGGCGGTCGGCGTTCGTAGCCGAGTAACCGCAGGTACGCTTCCCGATGCTCGTCAGTGATCTGGTCTAGCTGATAGGTGTGTGTCTCGGTGAGCCAGGCGAGGACCTCGAGAATCGTAATCCCCGGATCGTGCGGGTTGAAATCGGTCCACTCACTCGAGTACGCCGGAATGAGTGTGGTCGCCTGTTCGAGCAGTTCGTCGTACGATTGGTCGTCGAGTTCCGGTATGTCCAGTCCCATGCGTCGTATTCGTGTTCGCGATTGTGTTTGTGGTCGTGCTCGAGTTCGTGTCCGTGTCCGCGTCTCTCACTCACCGTCTCTCGGTCGTGTGCTGTACGCGCGATAGTCGCTTCCCTTGCCGTCCTTGCTGTCCTCGCTGTCCTCGCTGTCCTCGCTGTGCTTGCCGCCCTCGGCGTCTCTGTCGTCCTCCCCGGTACCACCCAGATCCTCGATGCCGGCATGGTCGGCTCATTGCGCCGTCCCCCGCTGCAGACCGCCGGCTAGCAGCCATCCTCAGAACTCCCTCCTCGAATCTCGCCCCGAGAGCGATGGACTCGAGTCCGACGTCGACTCTGCGGCCACACTACCAGCCGCATCCGACTCACCCACGGTCACCGACACCTGGTGTGAACCGCTACAGACGAGCGTGTCGCGGGGCAATGGCTGGCTGCTGTACGCCGCCAACTCGGACAACAGCCGTCGGTCGGCACCCGTTTCGACGAGCACGCGACACTCGAGTACGGCTGCCACGTTGTCGATCTCGGCAATGACCGAACTGAGCTGTGTAACAGTCGGAAGCGTGCCAAACGCCCAGCCGTCCCCGTCGGCACCCGACAGCGGGTGAAGGAACGCCTCGAGTCGACGCTGAACCGTTTCTTTGAGCACCGAGACGCTCGTGACCGCTGTTGCCTCCAGCGTCACATCGACCGAGAGGTCGGCATAGTTCGGGCCGCGAACGACGATCCCCGTGTCGTCTGCGGCGACGAGCGACGCCGGCGCGCGTTCGGTCAATGTTTCACGAACGCGGTCTTTGAGCGCGAGGGACGGCACTGGTTTCTCTCGCTCGGTGTGTGGGACGATGAGAACGGGAACCTGTGTGGTGGAACTGCCGGCTGTGGACGTAAGCGCGGGATCGCACGTCACCCGTGCGAGTTCTGGGAATTCGGCAGCAGCGACCCGTTCGTAGTCGCTCGCGGTCACTGCCTTGCCGCGGTGTTTGAGGCTGTTCGTCGACCGCGAGACCAGCGTGTCCGTCGATTCGACATCGGCACCACCGTCCGCCGGGAGCGGGTTCGAGACCGATTCGACGAGCGCGATCGAACTCTTCAGATCGGTAATCGTCTCGGCGTCGACGTTCCCGTCGCTACCGCCGCCGGTCGTGTACGTCGCCCGAATATTGTCCTGGCCGGCCGGCGGAATCGCACCGTGGTCGCCGTCACCGAAGGAAACGAGACCGAGCGTGCGGTTGACGACGTAGTGTCTGTCCGCTGGCGACGAATCGAGAAAGTCCGCAACTGCGTGCCAGCGCACCCAGAAGGCGGTTGGCTCACCGCGGGCGTCGTACTCCGTCGTGACCGCATCGGGTCGCTCCGCTGTGAGGCGGCGGCGTTCACTCGCCGACAGCGTCGACAGTTCGTCGACCCAGACCTCGATATCGATCACGGGTGCGTGTGAACAGCGAACCGACTGCTCGTGTGACCCATCGCTCGAGCCGAGCAGTTCCTCCTCGATGGTGACGGTGTTGTACGCCCACTGCGTGTTCGGATACAGTCCCTCGAGAACCGGCGGCGTACTGGTTCGGTCGGTGGGAACACCCGCACCCGCCGGTGGTCCATCGTCAGCATGTGCCGCTGTACTCGAGTTACTCGAGTCACCTCCACTCACGTCAGCAAACCCCGGTAGAGACGTGGGAGCAGAGTCAGTCCCATTGTCAGCGTCGAACGGAACGGGTGCATCCGAGGCCATGCCACCCGCCTGCGTCTCGAACTCGTCTTTCGTCACCCGCGCTCGTATCCAGTGGCGTTCGTGTCCGAACAACTCGACCGCACTCGTCGAGCCGGGAACGGTCACTGTCACGATGCCACGCTCAGTCATGCCACCTGTCCGGTCGCGGACGTCGAGTTTCGACCACGAATAGCGAGCAGACGCATGATCGTCGCCGGCACGCCGAACGCCGTCACAGTACTCCCACTCGATCCCCGGATCGAACGACCGTGGATACGTCGCATCCTCGACCGTGACGAACAGCGACAGCGGACCGTTCTCGAGTACGTCGTCGAAGCCGAGGTACAGCGTCTGCTGGTCGTCTGGCACGTCGACGAACGGCACGATCGAGTCCGATCGGTTCGAGAGGTCGGGGCTGAAAGTCGCGTTATTGTATCGGAAGACCGTTTCAGCGGGCTGGTCTCCGCGGTCGTACTGGACGGATACGTCGCCGAAGACTGGCGGGTCGGGTTCGTCCGTGATCGTTCGGCTTCCATCGCGTGTCACGTCGAACGACGGCTGGCCGTAGTTCCCGCTGACCAGTCGTGACCGGATCCAGACGTTATCGTGGCCGGAGACTGTTGTCGACGCGATATCCTCGGGGAGCTCGAATCGGACGGTTCCGGGCGCGGTGAGCGCTGCAGTCCCGTCTTCGACGCCGTCGAGACGCGTCCAGCCGTCGCCGTTCCAGTACTCCCAGGAGAGGCGGGGCGGGCCACCGAGCACGCCGATCCCCGCGGCCGCCGACTGCTCGGAGCCGCCGAGCGCATCCGACGGAGTCGATCCGGCCGCCATACCATCGGTGTCCGTCCCTGTATCCGAGGCGTCCGAGCTCCTAGACGCATCATCGCCAACCCCGGTACCATCGCCATTGCGATCTCCGGTTCCGTTGGGGTTCTCAGACGGCCCACCCCCACCGTCATCGCTATCGGCAGTGCCACTGTTACTGCCATTGCTACTCCCACCGCCACTGCCACTGCCACTGCCACTGCGATCACCATCGGCAGCCACACCCCCAACCGGGACAAACTCGAGATCGACCACGCCGCCCGGCTTCGTGAACGCCTCCTCGCAAGCCACGTAGAACGTCGCCGGTGGCTGTGGAATCCGTCCGAACGGCTTGATCGAGCCGTCGGCCGGAGACAGCGGCACGTCGTTCGACAGCAACATATCCGGTTCCATCCCGCCATCCTCACCGCTACTCGCCGCGTGCAACGAGACAGACTCGAGCGCCGCCGACACGACAGCCGTCTCATCGGCGAGTCGACAGCGAACCCAGCGACTGTCACACTCGTTGACCGCACACTCGAGTGTCTGTCCGGGAAGCCGGAACGTCCGTTCGGCGGCGGTGTCGTCAGTGGTCGCATCCTCGCGTCGTGAGAGGTCGGACTCGAGTTGTTCCTGGAGCGCTTCGACGCCGGCGTCCTCGCCGAGGTGAACTCCGTCACCGACTTGTTCGAGCCGGTGCCAGCCCGCAGTTCCGGTCGCGTCCTCGCCGTAGTACTCCCAGACGGTGGCATCGAAGAACTCCTCTGCGGTGGGTGAGGTTGCGGTCGCGGCGGCGTCTAACTGTATGGAAATCGACAGCGAGGAGCCGGCTGCGAGCGTGAGGACGGTTTCGTGGCCCAGATAGAGGACGTGTGACTGGCGGTTGTCGCCGACGAACAGCGTCTTCGATTCGGTCTCGAGGACATCGCTGTGGTCGACGATCCGGTCGGTCGGTGGGTCGACGCCGACGACGGTAGTGAGTCTTGCTGGCGTCGCCTCGAATCCGGCGTCCTGTGGGAGTTCGAACAACTGTGAGTCGTCGGGGCCTGCAGCCGCGACGGCCTGTGTTCCGCCCGGAATCGGGACGTTACGATCGAGATCAGTCGAGACGCTAACCGTCAGCGGCGTGCGGGCTGCCTGCGGTGGTCGACGGTCGAAATCGAGCGCGTCGAGGAACGCGAGGCGGTGTTTCTCGGGGACCTCGTTCAGCCGGTTCCAGACGCCGGATTCGAACGTCGAGAAGAGACGAAGCAGCGTTCGACCGACGTCATCAGAGTGGGGATCCCACTCGTCGGTGTAGGCATCTGCGCGGTCAAGCAGGGTTTCAAAGAGGTCCGCCTGCTCCCGGTCGTCGATCGTCGGCCCCTCACGCATAGATATCCACCCCGCCGCGACGGAACGGCGCTCGCGCCATCAGCCATCACCCTCCGTGATGTGAAACGGGTACACCATGTTCGAGAGGCTGTTCGTCGACCGAACGTGATACTCGATTTCGATCAGGATTCGGTTCGGGTCATCCGTGGCAGTTCGTGCGTCGACGTCGACGATATCGATCCGGGGCTCCCAGCGAACGAGTGCCTCGCGGACGCTGCTCTCGATCAGGTTCAGCGTCGCCGGCGAGGCCGCCGAGTAGACGTGATCGTGGATCTCACAGCCGAACTCCGGGCGCATGATCCGCTCGCCCTTTGCCGTCCCGAGGATGATCCTGATCGCCTCCTGAATGTCGTCGCCGGCACTCGAGAGTTCGATATCGCCGCGGTGGTCCGATGTGACCGGATGCTGCCAGCCGGTGCCGAGGAATTCGTCCGCCATAGCTCACCCGATGTGAACGCTTGGACAACCCGCCACGATCGTGTTTGGCGGGCCGTTCTCGATGATTGTATCGCCCATTCTCGCCGCCGGCATCTTGTTGATCAGAACGCTGGTGCTACCGACCGCCACGGTTCCGCCGACGTGTGGGACTGGGCCCGAAGAGAGCGGACAGGTATGCACGTCTGCGAGTGCACGCCAGGCCGGGCGCTTGCCGATCAGAACGTTCGGGCTCGCTGTACCGGTCAACGGCGTGCCGTGTGCGGTCGCATCGCCGAGTCGTGCTGCTGGTTTCATGGATACGTTGTCAATGGTGCGTCAGTGGTACGTCAGTGGTGTGTCCGTTGTGTGAGAGTGGTGCGCCGATTCCGCGGTCGTGTGGATACGGTGTGCTCGTCAGTCGGTACAACTGCTCAATTAAGCTGGATAATCGCACCTCGAATCGTCAACGGTCCTGTCGCGTCGATCCCCATCAGCCCGCTGCTCGAGATGTCAAGACGCGCCTTACTCGAGAGATCGATCGTATTCTTGCTCGCAATTTCGACGGACGTGCCGCCGTCGATGTCGACCGTCTTCGAGCCGTCGATCCGGACCGTCGGCGCGGCCAACTCGAGTTCGTCGTCGGCGGTGATCGAGACGGTGCCCGACGAACTGTCGAGGGTCAGTTCGTTTTTCCCGCTGTCGTCGCGAATCGCGATTGTTTCGGTGTTCTTCGAGTCGTCGACGACGATTTCGTGGCCACCGCTGGTCTGGATGGTGATACTGCCGTCCTCGTCGTCGTCGAACGCGATCGTGTGTTCGGACCGAGAGCGGATCTCACGAACGTCGTTGTCCCCGTCGTTCTGCTGGGGTGGCTGCTGTTTGCCGTTCCAGAGCGAGCCGACGACGTAGGGGTTGTGAATATCGCCGTTCTCGAAGGCGACGAGCACCTCGTCGTCGACTTCGGGCAGGAAGTAGGCGCCGTATTCGTCGCCGGCCATCGGCGTCGCGACACGCGCCCAGTAGCTCTCGTCGTCGGCGTCACGCCAGGGGAACTGAAGTTTGACGCGGCCGAGGTCCTTCGGGTCTTCGTTGTCGGTGACGATACCGACGACGACACCCTGAATGCCGCCGTCGGCGGTTTCACCGTCGAAGACGCTCGGTCGACTCACGACGGCACCTCCACGGCTTCGAACGTGGTTCGATACCCCGAGGCACCCATTCTGTGGGTTGCCTTCGTGAGATGGTACGTCCCCGAAAAGCGGGTTCCGAGTTCGGCGAATCGAACCGTCTCTCCCGCACGCAGGTCAGGGATGCCGTCGGTTTCGCCGTGGGCCTGGACGATCCCGTCCGAAAACTGGTTGTACTTCGTCTCTGCGATCCGTTCGGCTTCGTCGCGTGACATAGCTGGGACTCTGAAAACCTCCTTGTGTTTCGCGTTGGAACTGCCCGCAGTCGTGATGATTTCCTCCTTCTTTCCGATGCCCCACGACCGAACCTCGACTTCGTGGGTCTGACTCTGTTGCGTGATCTCGCCGAAAAAGTCGTGCAGTGCCTCCCCGTACCAGAGTTCGTCGATTGGATCATCGGTCACCGCTGACGAGCGCGGGACGAACCTGACAGTATCCCGTTCGGCGTAGAACTCGAACCCGTACGTCGAGGCGAGGTCGTGGACGAACCGGTAGTCGCTACAGTCGTTCTGGATGAGTTTCTCGCGTTTGATGTCTGCACCCTCGACGACGACCGACGAGAACGGATACGACGAGAGTACGTCCTCGACAGCCGACCCAATCGTCGTCTCCGACCAGGAATCCGACCGGGTTCCCTGCATCAGTTCCCAGAGCAGCCCGTAACCAGCAACCTGCACCGACGGGCCGCGGTCGACGGTAAACTCGCTGGTGATCGACTGGATCTTCCCGGCCAACAGTGGTGTGAGCTGTCCGTCGTCGCCGTACCCCATCGAGATCTCGACGTCGGTTCCGATCTCGAAGTCGTCCCACGAGAGCCCGGCAAACTCGTCCAGTTCCTCGTCGAACGGATAGTTCAGCGCAAACGAAAACCGGTCTGCGCCCTCGAACGTCGTCTCGACCACGAGATCGGCGATTCGACCGCCCGGCTCCTGGAACGTCTGTTCACCGATCTGAACCGTAAACCGCGGCGAGTACCGCGGATGGTTATCCAGTTCGGGACTCATCGGAACACCTCATCGGGTTTTGCGCTCATAGCGGCGGTAACTCGAGTGTCTCGCCCGGCGTGATCGCACGCGGGTTGTCGATATCGTTCTGGTCTGCGATCGTCCGCCAGTGGGCGGAATCGCCGTACTCCTCCGCGGCGATGAGCCAGAGGGTATCGCCCTCGGTCACCGTCCAGGCCTTGGTCTTGTCCGTCGATTCGGGCGAAACCTCGGACTTGTGGTAATCTGCCGTCTTGAACTCGGTGAAGACGATCGAGACACGGGCACGAATGGGAACGCCGCTTGGCAGAAACTTGGTGAACTGCTTGTTTGCGCTCCGAACGAGGGCCGTAAAGTCGATACCGTCACCCCAGATGAATCGACAGACCGGCGGCGCGTGGAGTTCGCCGTCGACCGCCAGCAGCATGTCGATATACTTCGTGTACTGCTCGCGGACATCGACCGCTGTAGCGTCCACGTCGTCCGACTCGAGTGCATCGGTGGTATCGAAGAACAGTTCGGTCGAGAGCGTCTCGGCGTTGCCGTCGACGAACTGCATGATCGAGGCCCCCGAACCAGTCGCTTTCATCTCACCGTAGTTGACGCTCTTTTCGAGCGTGTAGGAGTTCGGATTGAACTTGCACTCGATGGTTTCGCCCTGGTGCTTGCCGTTGACGATCATGATCTGTGCCTTCTCAAGCTTGCCGCCGGTTGCCATCTACAGTCCCCTCCGTTCGCGTTCGATCCGTTGTTTGCGGTCGAGTCGTCGGTAGAGCCGTTCGACGATTCGGTCCACGTCGGCATCGAACTGGACGGACTCCTCACCCCAGGGAACGTCGGCGAGATCGCGCCGGGCGTGGTCGGTGTCGCGGGTGTCGCGGCCGTGGCTGTGGGGACGGTTGTGGGCGTGACCGTGACCCTGATCATGTCCGGAACGATGACCATGCCCAGACCCAGAATCGTGTCCGCGATCGCCTCTGTCAGCAGCGTGGTTCCGTGTCGAACCGGTCGCATGAACCGACGAGCCGGGTTCTGGACGCCGGTTGCGTCCGCCAACACCGCTCACACCACTGTCCGGTCCGGACGGGAGTGACGCTGCCGGAGACGACGGCCGACTTCTCGACCCGTGTGCGTGTCGTGAGTGGTCCTCGTGGGATCCATCCCGTGCGGACGCCCGTGGGGGAGACTGCGAATCGACGCCCCCCGTCCGTGGAGAACGAGTCGATGTTCTCTCCGTGCTACCACGCGTTCGACCACTTGCTCGTGATCGGTCGGTTCCGATGTACTGAGGTGTGCCTGACCGGGTGGGTGTATGCGAGTGCCCGTTGGCACTGTGACCCTCATCGGTGCTGCCAGCGGTAGCTGTATCACGCCGTGGTGTTGCTCCCGAACGACCGTCGTGGCCTGCTACACCAGACGTCGCCGCGTCGGCAGCGGTCCCAGGCGTCGCAACACGATAGACGAGTGCCGGCCGACTGCTACTCGAGTTCATTGATTTGTTCTCTGATGTGCTGGTAGTTCGTTTTTCTCCATTTGTTTTATATTTAATCATTCTACCGCTACCACTCCGGGGACGGGTCTCCGATGTCGATGACTCAGTGGTTGGTGGATCTGGGTCGACAAGTCTCGTCGGTGCAGACGACGCCGGTTGCGTCGGAGGTGTCTCTCTCGTCATCAACGGAGGCAGACGTTGTGACGAACGAGACGCAAGTCTCGAGTCAGTGTTCACCTCTCCGGAGTCGACCGATTCGACTGACTCACCAGGTACAGTTGCTACGTCTAACTCGTCTATCTCGGAAGAGGGAGGGAAAGTGGGTGGGAGAGAGGGGACAGCCATCCGCTCGGGCGAGGAGCGAGGGGACACAGAATCGGTCGACCGACCGGGAGTTGACGAGCGTCGAACGAAGGGTGTACGGAGAGAAGTCTGCCGGCCAGCATCGAATCGATTCTCGGAAGCCTGTCGGTTGCTGGGGTCGTCACCACGCTGCTGGTGGGCAACTACTGTCTCCTGTGGTCGATGGGTAGTTGTTGTGTCAGGCTGACCTGCAGCACTACTGGAGCCCGATCGGGTGTCCTCGGACTGGCCAGGTTCTGAGACCTGCTGCCGACGTGAATCCAACCTGTGACTCCCTGCTGTCGCGGCTGGGCGGGTGGCGCTGTCGTCCGACCGTGTAGCGTGCTGGGGAGACCCAACAGTCGTCCGTGACTCGCGATCAGTACGACTACCGTGGTCAGTCCGGTGAGCGGTCGACGACATCCGCACCGGTGTCAGCTGCTGTCGGTGGCGTACCGATGGCAGCCGAGCCGCCATCGAATCCACAGTGGCCGTTTCAGCAGCGAACTGCTGCGAGTCTGTACCCGACCCAGCACGTTGCACTCGAGTCGGTGGAGGTGACGTGCGCTCACGGGGTCGAGTCTGTTCGGATCGGACTCGGGTTGGGTCGGCCGTGCGGGCAGTGCCAGAGAGTGGGGTGTTCGGCGTGTGAATGTGAGTCTGAGCGTGAGTGTAAGTCTGTGTATGAGTTGAATCGAAATCCAACGGTTGCGTTAGAGGTGAGGTCAGCGTCGGAGCCAGAGTTGGATTTGGGGCTGAGGTTGGATTGGGGGTTGGAGTCGTGGTCTGGGTTGAAGTAGAAGCCAACGAACCGGGTGGAGAAGCGCTGTCGCTATGGTGGTCGAATTCGTGACTGCCAGTGTGGGTCGGTTCGGAGACAGGCACCGACGCCGGATCTGCGTAGGCAGTCGGACTCGTCCCCCCAGCGATCGGACGGGCTACTGTTGACGCACTCGAGTGGACCGAGCGACGACTGTCGGTTGCTGGCGTTACAGCGGTCGCGCCAGGAGCAGGTGTTGGTGGTCTCGCATCCGGTGTGGGTGATCGGGCCTGTGTCGGCGTCTGCCCCTCTGAGTCGGCCGGTTCTCTGGACTGCACCGCCCGTGTGACGCGTCTGGGTTGTTCTGAATCCAGTGTGAAAGACTGCGAGACCGGGTGCGGCGGACGGGACGGGGGAGACGAGCGAGGCGAGCGAGGCGAGTACGATGAACGAGAGTGATGAGACGAACGAGGTATACGAGACGAAGCAAGCTGGCTGATCGACCCCGCCGTCGTACTCCCACGGCGAACGAACGCGAGGACGGTGCTCCCAGCGTCTGGACTGTGTCCTCCGGCTGGGCCGCCTGCGTTCTGTATCTCGCCGTGTGTGCCTCGTGTGCCGACGATGGCGGCCGTGTCAGCGACACCTTCGTCATCACTCCTCGTGTTCGAACTCGAACGATCCCGGCGGGGCACCGACGGGCTCGACGCTGCAGAGCGCTGTTGACTGCGGACCGATTCGGTGGACTGGGTACGTACCGACAGTGGTCCCGTCTGGGGAACCGAAGTGATGGCCGGACGTGCGCTCCACCCACCCTGTCTTTCCACACTATCGTGCGATGGCAGATCGCCAGCGGAGGCCGGAGCGCGAGTCGAACCGCCTGCAGCTATCTGTTCCGGATCGGTACCGGCCTGAACAGAGTGGGTGGTGTCATCGACGGATTCCGGCCCCGAAAGACTGCGTTGACCGCCCTGATGCCAATTCTCACCACGGAAACGGAACTGCTGCTGGGACCGGGTACCCGAAACAGGAGTACGAAGCGCACCTCCAGTTGGGACTGTGAGCCCTCGGCGAGACGAGGGCAGCACAAGCGAGTCTGACTCGCCAACGGCAGCACTCGAGTCCACCACCGATTGATATTGGTGGCGGATGGCTGCGCTCGCGCTGTATGTTCGTCCCGTCGTTCGGGGGTGGATCGTGCCGACAGCGGCTGTAGGCACAGTTGCGGTTTCATCGTTGCCCGCTGTTGGCTCGATACCGCCACGGTCGGGCGATCCAGCAGTCACGGAGCGGCGAGGTGGCCGTACGTGGTCGTCCGCCGGAGAGCCATCTGTCGGACGCCGCCACGAGTATGATCGAACAGCGCGCCGCCCTGTCGGCAGATCGACGTGATGCTGCCCTGTTACCGACCGAACGAGCGAAAGCTGTGCCATCGAGCCAGAACTGCTAGACGGACGGTCGAAAGGATGACCGACCCGCTCGCCTGTCGACACCGAGTGCCCGTCCGGTACAGACTGGTCATCTACTCGAGTCGACCGTCCGGCGGAGGCGCTGGGACGGTCGGTCGACGAGCGCGTGTGTGTGAAACGAGCGGACCCGAGTAGTCGGTGTGTCTCCGATCGAGGTCGATACTGGGTGTCTTCCGACCGGACTCGAGCGGTGTCGACCCGTGTGTGTGCCGGAATCGGAGCGACATGAGCGTCGGAGGAGGTCTCATCACCGTCGTCATTGTGGATCGGGGAAGAGCTGGGAAGCGGTGTCTGACGACCGGCAAAGTCTCTCCCTGTGGCTGGCACACGCGTGCGCGTTGGCGCAGTCGCATTGTGTGAAGGGGCGCTGCCGACCGGTGATATCGACGCACCTCGCCCGGTCGAAGCGCTGGTGGAAGCCGCCGGTAGCTCGCCTGGAACAGCGTCTTCAGGGACTGTCCACCGGAAGTGAGGTGTGCGCTCGTATGGACCGGGAGCATCCGGTGTCGTGCCAGCAACCCCGGAAGGCGAGACGACTGTCTCACGAGTTGTAGATGCGGCGGCAGCGTCGTGCTCGGGGATAAACGACGGGGGGCCTGTCGGCGACGTCGTCTCCCGCTCGAGCCCTGTCGCCTCACCGAGGGGTGAGCGTCCGCGGTCAGAGTGGTCGTGAGGGACACGATGATGACGATGGGCGGCGGAGTGGCGAAAGACGAGACCGATTCCACCGTGACGAGCGAGAATCCGATGTGCAAACCGATCGCCGAGCCGTGCTGGATCCAGCGTCCCAATCGGTCGCTGCCGACGGTCGAGGCCGTCGATCCCCAGTCTGTGCAGTCTGTGGGGCGACTCTCGATCGGTTCCGACTCGAGTTGCTGTCGGCTCCCGTACCGTCTGGTTCGCTCGCATCTCGTGGGGAGCCCTGTTGTCGGCTCTCCCGGTGATATCGCGTACCGTCGGTTCAATCGTCGGTAGTGACGGGTCAGTCATTGAGAGCAAGCCTCCGCATCTGGGTCCACCGTCCGGATTGGACGCCGGAAGACAACCGTTTCATTTGGGATTTATTACACAAGTGTATATGCTGTGGTATCTTAATTATTGCCTCTATTGTCGAATACAATCATCGTTACTCACGTGGCGCTGTGCCAGCGACGGGGGGTTCCGCCTCGGAGTTCCCCGCTGCTGGGTCGGTTTCCCTCTCAACCGAGTTCGTCGCTGTATCGGACATCGGTTCGGAGCGACCCGTCGTCGGTTCGCCCTCGTCTGTTGGAGCGGTAGCCGACCACTGGAGCGAATAGATCGTTCCCGTTTTCGTCAGGAGCGTCGGCGTTTCACCTCCTCGTTTGAGGCTGTAGCCAAGCGGCAACGCAACGGAATCGTCGTTCGGTTCGGTCGAGAACGATTCGGGAATCTCGAACGAGCAGACGGCACCCGGTTTGAGTGTAATGTTGACACCGAGTCGATACAGGTCGAACTCGGTATCACGGATGCGAGACTCCGAGAGATCGATCGCTGAAGCAGAATCGTTCCTGATGGCGAGTTCGCGCGTCGACCGAGAGTCGGGTGTTCTGAGCGCAACGATGGTGAGTTCGGTTCGTGCGCTCGTTGCGGCGGCGTACCGGTTGTAGACGACAATCGTCGTTCCGACCCAGAGTACGAGTGCAGCCGTCACCGTTACTGCCAGCGGAACGTGGCCGCTGTACCAGGTCCCACCGTACCAGAGGCCGACACCGCCTGCAACACCGACCGAAAAGCCAACGATGACGGAGAGCGTTCGACTCTCCAACCCTTTCGTATGTGCATAGCCCGTCCGGACCGACGAAAACGAGGAGTCAGCGGTTGTACTCCGTCGGTCCTGAAGCAGTAACAGACCGGCCGCAAGTGGCCAGGTGACGAGAAAGGTAAGAACGACGGCAGTAGCCGTGAGTTCCGTTACGAGCGTCAGCGAACTGAGCGCCAGCGCGGCGACGACGGCACAGAGACAGCCGACGATCACCGACTGGGCCCAGGTCGAGTACTGCCGCCAGTGGGCGTCGATCGACGCGCGATTTGCTCGGTAGAGAAGCAGGCAGACACAGGCGAGCACACTGCAGGCGAACGAGACGAGAAAGAGCACCGTCTCGGAACCGAGCGATTGTGAGACGACCGGCGGTGATGCCGACGGAACCCACGTCGTGAGTCCCGTGAGACGTCCAATACCGATCGCAATCAATCCGAACGCGACCCCACAGCCAACAACGAGCAAGACCGGATACAGCCGCTTTCGGATCCCGTCACCGATGAATGATCGGAGCGATTGCAGCGGCATCACTGTCATCGCACCTCCTGCCGCCGGTACGATGAGCCGATGGTACAATGGCAGTCAGCCGACAGCTCGGGACAGTCGCCGGGTGTCGTGATCGGAGCCGACCACCGGCATCCGTGCTGACGACGGACTTGAGCCCACCGCCGGCGTGACCGGCACTCGCTCCCCTCGTAGACGTTCATACGAATTGTTTGTTATCCCAACTTTCTCGAGCAATTATAAAGGCTCTGGTCGAAATGGGTTAGAGAGGTGGTGTAGTCATATTTACGACAGTGGAAATGGATACTACGGCGTGGCTAGCAGGTCGACTACCGACAGCAAACGGTGCACTCGAATGTCACACGACACCGCGCTACGTTACACGAACGAAATCACACCGCTACGCGACACGACACGATACCACATCGCAACGTTACACAAACAATACCACACAGCAAGCACACACCGGGAGGCAGGTGACACCGCTGTCACGAGGTAACTCGAGTGTCGCTTGTGAGTATTTACCCGTCGAACGATAACGAATAGCTGTATGAGCGAATCAGACGCAACCGTCGCTGTCGTCGGCGGCGGCCCCGCCGGACTCAGTGCAGCCCTCTTCACACAAAAGAACGGTCTCGACACCGTTCTCTTTGATACGGACGAGACGTGGATGCACAAGGCACACCTGTTCAACTACCTGGGAATCGGCTCGCAGGACGGCTCGGCGTTCATGGAGACCGCTCGCGAGCAGGTCGATAGCTTCGGTGTCGACCGAAATCAGGGCGAGGCAGTCACCAGCGTCACCGAGACGGACGACGGCTTCGACATCGAAACGGAAGCCGACGACGGCACGTACGCGGTCGAATACGTCATCCTCGCGACGGGAGCCAACCGCGACCTCGCGGAGAGCCTCGGCTGCGAGTTCGAGGAGGATGTCGTCGACGTCGGCGTCACGATGGAGACGAGCGTCGAGAACGCCTACGCAACGGGCGCGATGGTCCGCGTCGATGAGTGGCAGGCTGTCATCTCCGCGGGCGACGGTGCCGCGGCCGCGCTGAACATCCTCTCGAAGACGAAGGGCGAGAACTACCACGACTTCGACGTTCCTGCGGACGCGACGAACGTATTCGAATCAGTGGTTGCCGAGTAACGCGACTCGCGACACCTGGGACATACGTCTCGGCTTCGGCCCGGCTTCGGATCTATTATTTCTGCACGATACTCTGGCGAGCCACTGCCACGTTCCGAGTCCGGATACGTTAACTCACCGCAACGCGACCTCATGCGTATGCGCGCTGCAGTACTCGAGTCCTACGGCGAACCGCTCTCGATCGAGGAGGTCGACCCGCCGACGCCCGACCCACACGGCGTCGTCGTCGACGTGGAAGCCTGTGGCCTCTGTCGAAGCGACTGGCACGCCTGGCAGGGCCACGGCGAGTGGGCCGACGACCAGGTGCCGATCGGTCAGATTCTCGGTCACGAACCCGCGGGCCGGGTCGCACAGGTCGGCGACCGCGTCGACGAACTCGCCGTCGGCGATCGCGTAGCCGTGCCGTTCAATCTGGGAGACGGAACCTGCTACTACTGTCGCAACGGCCACGGAAACGTCTGCGAGGACGGCTACGCGCTCGGTTTCGAATCGAGCGTCCCCGGCGCGTTCGCCGAGCAGATTCACGTCCCTCACGCGGACTTCAACGCCGTCACGCTCCCCGGCGGCGTCTCCGCGGAAGCCGTCGCCGCGCTGGGCTGTCGATACGTCACGGCCTTTCACGCCCTGGCCCACCGGGCCGACATCGCAGCCGGCGACTGGATCGCCGTCCACGGCTGCGGCGGCCTCGGACTCGCCGCCGTCCAGATCGCCGCCGCACTCGGCGCTCGCGTGCTCGCCGTCGATATTCGGACGGCACCACTCGAGTTGGCGAGCGAGCTCGGTGCGGAGGTGACGATCGATGCGACAGAACTCGAAAACGAGACACGAGAGAACGACGGCGTCCCCGCCGCAATCAAGGCCCGTACCGACGGCGGCGCACACGTTTCGGTCGACGCCCTCGGCCGTGCCGAAACGTGCCGGAACAGCGTCGATTGCCTGCGGATTCGCGGCACGCACGTTCAGATCGGACTCACCACCGAGGCCGAACGGGGCGAGGTCGCACTTCCGATCGACGAAATCGCTCGCTGGGACGTGACCGTCGTCGGCTCTCGCGGCATGCCGCCCTCGCGCTACGACGAACTCCTGCGGCTCATCGACGCGGGCACGCTCGCTCCCGAGCGACTCGTCACGAATCGCGTCGCACTCGCGGACGTCTCCGATCGACTCGCCGCGATGAGTGAGTACGAGACGCGGGGAATCGAGGTTGTAACCGAGTTTTGACGACTGTGTGAGCCGCCTGCGACCAGGTATCGAGGTGTCGGGTCGTCCGTGACCACTACAACTGCCGCGTAAGTTCGGTTCCTCGTTCCAGTAGTCGCTCGCGTTCGCGGTCGGTGAACTCGTACTGTTCGGGTTTGGCGACGCCGATGGTCCCCTCGAGCGTCCTCTCCGGGCCGAGGAGCGGCGCGGCGAGCGAGCCTTCCATGCCCGTTTTGCGAGCACCGGCCTCGGCGACCCCGGAGTCGTCCGTCTGGAGATTACAGACGTCGACCGGTTCCATGCGCTCGGCTGCGAGTCCGGCCATGCCCTTCCCGATCGGAATCGAACCGATGCGCTCGAGGACTGGGTCGGGAATGCCGACCGCGGCGACGAGTTCTAGGGTGTCGTCCTCGAGTCGGTGCAGCGTTCCGGACGTGCAGTCGAACTCGTCGATGATCTCCTGGAGTTGGTCTCTCATCTTATCGGCGGATTGCAGTTCTGCAGACGGCTGCTGGTGGCTGTCGTCCATCGTAATCGGGAATGACTCCCGACGGAGCAGCGCTTAAATCTGTGGACAGTTGCAGCCGGTGTGGAAGGTAAACGAGACCATACAGCCGAAAGTCCCTGTAGTCACAGTCGAACGCGGCAGTCTACGGACTGATCCGCAGCTCGATCCGATCAGTCGTAAGGAGCGCTCCGGTCGAACGACCGGCCCGAACCAGCCGAAGTGTATTCAATTTCTGTATACAGTAAACATGAATACTGTGGACAAGTTATTAATATCTGTTTCACCTGGGATGCGGTATGGCAGCAGGACCACCGATCGACGAGATTCACTTCGACGACGCGCCGGACGTCGGCTCCGTCCCCGGTCCGGCGACGAAATCGCTCCTCGAGAGACAACAAGAGATCGACAGCAGCGCGGTCGCGTATCCGAACGACATCCCCATCGCGTTCGAGGAAGGAAAGGGCGCGACCGTCCGCGACGCCGACGGCAACACCTACATCGACATGTTCGCCGGCATCGGCGTGTTGAACGTCGGCCACTCGAACCCCTACGTCCTCGAGGCCGTCCACGACCAGACCGACAAGTTCGTCCACACCGTCGACTTCCCGACCGACGCCCGACTCGAGTTGATCGAAAAGCTCGACGAGATCGCACCGAGCGGATTGCGGGGGAACAACCGGGTCGTCTTCGGCGGTCCGACGGGCAGCGACGCCATCGAGGCGTCGATCAAGCTCTCGAAGTACAACTCTGACGGCGACGGGCTCATCGCCTTCCGCGGCTCCTATCACGGCGCGACGACCGGCGCGATGAGCGTCACTTCGAACACGAAGCTGAAGAAGCACTACGCGCCGCTGCTCTCGGACGTCGTCCACGCGCCGTATCCGCACCCGTTCCGACAGGAGAAGACGCCCGAGGAGGCCGTGGACCACGCACTCGAGGAGGTCCAGCAAATCGTCGAGGATCCCTACGGCGGTCTCGCGAACCCGGCCGGGATCATCGTCGAACCGATCCAGGGCGAGGGTGGTATCGTAACACCGCCAGCGGGCTTCCTGCAGGGGCTTCGTGACATCGCGGACGACAACGACGTGACGCTGGTCTTCGACGAGATTCAGAGCGGCCTCGGCCGCACCGGCCAGTGGTGGGCCAGCGACTGGGAGGACGTAACGCCGGACGCGATGACCTCCGCGAAGGCGCTCGGCGGCGTCGGCTTCCCGCTTTCGGCAACGATGTACAAGGAAGAACTCGACACCTGGGGATCGGGTGATCACGCCGGCACCTACCGCGGCCACGTCGTCGGTATGCGCGCAGGAACGCGGGCCATCGAGTACATTCAGGAACACGACCTGCTCGCGCACGCACGCGACCTCGGCGAGTACATCCGGGACCGTCTCCACGAAGCCGCAGATGAGACGGACCAACTCGCAGATGTCCGCGGCAAGGGGCTGTTCATCGGCGCAGAATTCGTCGACGAGAACGGCGAACCAGACAGCGACGTCGTCGACGCGATCCAGCAGTACTGCTTCGAACACGGCGTCCTCGTCTGGACAGCCGGTCGTCACGGCAACGTGCTTCGCTTGCTCCCACCGCTCGTCCTCACGCACGATCTCGCCGAGACGGCCCTCGACGTGATCGCCGATGCGGTCGAACACGCGACCGCAGATGCGGCCCAGACAGCCTGAACGCAGAATGTAGCTTTCAACGATGAGTAACCCAACACCCATCGAAACCGACGACGCACCGAGCAGTGACAACCCCTACTCGCAGGGCGTCCAGGCCGGCGACACCCTCTACGTCTCCGGCTACGGCCCCGTCGACCCCGAAAGCGGAGCCGTCGTCGACGGCGATATTCAGGCCCAGACCAGACGGGTACTCGAGAACATCGCGGCAGTCGTCGACGAAGCCGGCGGCGACGGACTCGACGACGTGGTGAAGGTGACGGTCTATCTGACCGATCTCGAGGACTACGAGCGGGTCAACGAGGCCTACGGTGAGCAGTTCGGTGAGGATCCACCAGCGCGTGTCTGCGTAGAGGTGTCGCGTCTTCCGGAGGACGTGCGTGTCGAACTCGACGCGACCGCGTATCTTGGGCACCACGACGACTGACTCGATTGCGGGCTACTCGAGTCGTCTGTCTTTTTCTCGTACAATCGAGACACAGTGAGGTCGCTTACTCTGCATTTACCAGCGGTTCGCTCAGTTGAAGCGCCTGTCGAATGAAGAAATCCTTCTCGTCTGGGTCGTCACACTCGAGTGCGTTCTCGAGGTGATCAAACCCTCGTTCTGTCAGCGTCTGTGACGGGTGCTCGACCACCGGCACCGGACCGAATGCCCGACCGGTGAGTTCGGTCGGTCGCAGGCGATAGAACTGAAACGAGAGCGACGAAACCGGTATGTCAGGACTGACGTTCACCGTTGGGACCATTGCGTTCTCTGCGATAACAGACATGGCGTGTGTGGCTTCATCTGCTGGAACAGGTTCGATGTCGCCACGGGCAACAACACTCTGTGCTGGCTCCTCGTCGTAAACAGTGAGTGTCGCCGTCCCAGTCTGGTCAGCGAAGGCCTGCTTCGAACTGTCTGCAGCGGAAACGAATTGAAAGTATAGAGTCTCCCCATCGTATCCAAATGACTGTGGAGTCGCATAGGCGTCTGAGCCGTTAGCAACCGACAACACGCCGGTCCCGTGTTCACGGAGGAACGTCTCTATCTCCTGGTCTGTCAGCGTTTCAGTTGTCATGTCTTATCGAGGTGGCTAGAGGGATGAGAAAGCAGGAGGGGTTCACCACTCGGTGAGAAACCCACTAGAAAAGGACAATAGAGGCAGAAAGGATGACAGCGTCAACAAAACGGAGTCGACTACGCGTACGCGTCGAACTCCTTGCCGTAGAGCAAGAAGTAAGCGACACCGACCAGCCCGATGATCGAAGCGACGGTAAATGACACTTCTGGCGTGACGAACTCCCAGAGGAAGCCACCGAGCACACCGCTCGGGATGACGAGCGCGCCACGTACGAGATAGTACGACCCGGTAACGCGGCCGCCTGCGTCCTGTTCGGCGGGGCCGACGATCAGCGCCTTGTGAGCCGGGAGGCCGGCAAATCGGAGCCCGGAGAAGGCAAAGAGGGCGATCAGAATCCAGGCGTTGTCCTGCGGTGCAAAGATGAGCATCACCGGGAAGATTGCGTAGACGAAGAACCCGAGTGCGACGACCGGCTTGAGTCCGGTGTACTCGGCTATTTTGGCGACCGGTGCCATCGTGAGCAGCGCGACGAACATCTCGATACTGAGAAGGACGCCGAAGAACGCGGCCGGCGAGAGATCGATTGCGCCAATCACGGGGAGCGTGAGCGAGAGACCGATCCCCATATCGAGTGTGATCACGAGAATAAAGAACGCGTACACCATGCCGTTGGCGAACCGGACCAGTGCGTCCGAGATGAGTAGCGGACGCAGTTCGTCCGGGAGTGTTCGCAGGTCGTCGACGACCTGGCCGACGCCCTGGAACTCCTTGCCGAGCGTGTCCTGGTCGGTCTCGTAGAGAAGGTGCTGGATGATCGTGCCAAGCAGCGCGAAGATAATCCCGATGACGAGCACCCAGAGGAAGCCCGGCATGAGTTCGTCGACCACGAGCACGGCGACGATCAGCGGCGCGATCAGGAACGCTGTCCGCCGGAACGTTTCCGTGCTGGCGAACCCGCGCGCCAACTGGCTGGGTTCCGTCGCCTGCTTGACGATGGCGTAGTGGCCACCGATTCCGAAGGATTTCCAGCACTGGGCCAGCAGGAGGCCGACGAAGACCCAGACCCACGGCTCGACGGCGACGGCACCGATCTCAATGGTGGGAACGTACGCGGCAGCGAGCCAGACCACAAACCCAAACGTCGAGAGAAAGCCGAACACCGTGAGGGCGTATCGCGAGCCGACGCGGTCAGAGACGACCCCGCCGTAGTAGGGGTACACTGCCCCGATGACGTTTCCGAGGGTTGCGAAAAGACCAACGACGAAGCCGCCTGCACCCAGATAGACGAGGTAGTCCGGAATGAACCGATTCGTCATCTGGAACCCCAGACTGAACGCGAACATCGCCAGCGAGAGCACCAGCACGTCTCGACGAAGCGAAAAGAATTGCCGGAAGGCGTCGAGGGGGCCGGCGACCTCGGCTTGCTGTTGGGCCATACGTGAGCGTGAACTGATGGATACTAAGAGATTGGTGTTCGCAGTCACACTGGCCGCTCTGCAGAGCGAGGACCAGTGTTCGTATTCAAGAAGCGGCGATGTCAGCCATCAGAATTGGCCCGTCGTTAGTCCTCTTCCCAGTAGTACAGGTCTTCTTTCGGTGCACTGCAGTTCGGGCACTCCTCCGGCAGGCCATCCTCGAGTTGTCCCATCTCGCCGCAGTCTCCGCAGCGCCACATGCTGTAACTCGCCTCGGACGAGTCGTGTGGCTCACCGATCGGAATTTCGGTTTCTTCCATCTTGTCGACGCCGCTTCTGGTCCGTAGCTGGTCGTTGTCAGGAGTCATTACAGCCGCAGCTACACCCTTGTCATGGGAAAACATAGCGGATAGAATCAGACGCGTCCGTCACTGTATTTTGAAGGAGTGTTCTGTCGACAGGTGCGACACCACAGCTGCAGTCGAAATGAATCGTGTAGAAGCCGTACGCGATTTTCGACCACAATTAAGTGATCACTGTTCGTAGACGCCACCACGATGGCTACCGATGTGCACACCCGAGTCGTCGATTTGCGACGAGCGTTCCATCGCCACCCGGAACCCGGCTGGCGCGAGTTCAAAACGACCGCCCGCGTCGTCTCCGAACTCGAGTCCCTCGGCGTCGACGAAATCGTAGTCGGCCGGGACGCGCTCGCTACTGAGGAGCGAATGGCCGTTCCGTCCGAGGCGGAACTCGAGCCGTGGCTCGATCGAGCGCGCGATGCGGGTGTGCGCGAGGACGTACTCGAGAAGACTGCCGGCGGCTACACCGGCGCGATCGCGGTCCTCGAACAGGGGGAGGGGCCGACGGTCGGCCTGCGCGTCGACCTCGACGCGATTTCGATGACGGAGTCGTCAGCCGAGGACCACCGTCCGGCAGCGGAGGCGTTCCGTTCCGAGCACGAGGGCTACATGCACGCCTGCGGACACGACGCGCACGTTGCGATGGCGCTGGGGACGATTCAGGCGGTGAAAGCGAGCGACTTCAGCGGGACGTTCAAGGTGTTCTTCCAGCCTGCCGAGGAAATTTCGGGCGGTGGGAAGGCGATGGCCGAGAGCGGCTATCTTGATGACGTGGACTACCTGTTCGCACCGCACATCGGCCTGGATCATCCGACCGGCGAAATCGTCGCCGGCATTGAGAAGCCGCTAGCGATGGCCCACCTGACGGCCACCTTCGAGGGGGCGAGCGCCCACGCCGGAAAGGCACCGAACGAGGGCGGAAACACGATGCAGGCCGCCGCGACGGCGATTCAGAACGCCTACGCGATCCCCCGCCACAGCGAGGGGATGACTAGGGTGAACGTCGGCTACATCGAGGGCGGAACGGCGAGTAACGTCATCGCGGAGGAGCTCACGATCGAGGCCGAAGTGCGCGGCGAGACGACGGGGCTGATGGAGTACATGCGAACGGAACTCGAGCGCGTTCTCTACGCGGCGGCGGAGATGCACGACTGCGACGTGACCCCGCGCGTCATCAGCGAGTCGCCGCGGGCGGACAGCGACCCGGCGCTGCGAGAACTCGTCAGTGCCGTTGCGCGGCGAACGCAGGGCGTCGACCAGGTAATCGGAACCGCCGAGTTCGGCGTTAGCGAGGACGTGACCTACCTGATGGAGCGCGTGCAGGCCGACGGCGGCCTCGCGTCCTACGTGCTCATCGGAACGGACCACCCGACGAATCACCACACGCCGACGTTCGATATCGACGAAACGAGTCTCGAGATCGGCGTGACTGTGCTCGCCGAAGCGATTCAGGAGTGTGCACGCCAGCTGCCCTGACCCCACCTGTCTTCTGGCAGTCATGTTGGCCGGATCAGAAGGATTAATTCGCGGGCTCTCCGTGTATCCCCTATGAGCCAGGACGACGTGCCGGAGTCCTTACAGACGGCGGCGGATTCGGATCGGCCCCGCGGTATTCTCACCCCCTCCGACCGCGATTTCCTTCTCGGTCGAAAGACGGACTACACCGACCACTCGAAAAAACAGAAGCGAAACCGGATTCGGCGGCGCGTTCGGAACGCCATCCTCGATTTCAGCATTCTCTTCGAGTACATGGAAGAACGGGACCGGGAAACGGTGTTCGACCCCGACAACGAAGATCGCGATGCCTACACGCAGGGCATTACGGACATGCTTGCGTTCCTCCACCTCGGAACGATGGGCTATCACACCCCCTTCAAGGACATGCTTTCGGAAGGCGTCGGCAAAGCTGAACAGCGCCTCGCCGGCTCGAACTACCGCATGGTCAACGTCGAGTTCAACGTCGACCCGGTCGGCCAGATCGACGTCGACGAAGTCATCGAAAAACTCGACAATGAGGAGTTCGCCGAGCTTACCGACGAGGAACTGCGCGCGTTCGTCCGCCTGCTAACCATGTCCGACGACTTCTCCCCCGACGCCGCCCGCGAGAACATCAAGGACCGGCTCGACGAGTACTCGAGTAACGTCGAAGAGAGCGCACAGGAGCGCGAGCGCAAACTCGAGGAGTTGACGAACTGAGCGAATACGGATCGGTGGAGCGTGTTACCGGTAATCGCTCGGACGGGCCAGCGATCGCCAGTAACGAACGGACAACGGGCCGTATGATCGCTGTCGGTTCACACCGGCACGGTCGTTGGCGAGTCGTTGGTCGCTCGAAAACGCGTCTCCCAGACTATAGTAGCCACTGCAAGTCACTGCACGCCTGATCGAACAACTCACTCACGTCGTTCGCTCACGGGTCACGTTGTTCCCCGTTCGCTGTTCCGCGGTTCTCACTCACTTCGTTCACTCGCGGGTCACGCTGTTCCCCGCTCGTTATCCGCGGTTCTCACTCACTTCGTTCGCTCCGAACCGCGCTCGCTCCGAACCGCGCTGGCTCCGAACCGCGCTGGCTCCGAACAGCGCTCGTTCCAAACCACCCTTCGTCGCACGATTAGGTATGCGTCGACTTGCAGTGGCGACTCTCGACCGCGATGGCGACCGGGTACTCGAGTAGTCCCCGGTACCGCTGTGAGCAGTGTCGTTCCGAAAACGGGTTTGAGTGGATAGATCGGGTGGGACGAGGGGAAATGGCTGCCGTGTGTTGAAAAATGGGGGTAAAAGTGGCTGTTCGGCATATTTTCTTCAGTGTAGTCACTCCGACAGTTGATGTTCTGGATAAACGTAATCTGTGTATGTTGGTTACGAAAAGGAAATATTTATGCATGATACCAGCAATCACACTGGTATGCCATCTCTCAGCATGGCTCACGATACCGGGGGTTGGTTACGAACAGCGGCGGCAGATCGCTCGAAAGGAGGTGGTGGCGATGAGCGGAAGTGAGGGGAATGCGGTAGAGCGGTTCGTAAACGAACTCGACACGGTCGTCTTCGCGTTCGGTGCGTTGCTCACGCTGAGTGTAATCGCGGCGTTCTTTATCAATCGAGACGCAGTCGCGGACGGGATCGAACTCGTTCACGGTGAAATGCTCAGCTACATGAGTTGGGCATTGCTGGTGATCGTGTTCCTGATCGTCATCTTCCTCCTGTTCCTGATCGTTGGGCCGTGGGGGAAGATCAAACTCGGCGACGAGGATCCGGAGTACAGCTTCCTGTCGTTTTTCGCGATGTTGTACTCGGCCGGCTTCGCCGCAGGTGTCGTGTTCTGGGGGCCAACTGAGGGGCTGTTCTACTACGACGATCCGAACCCGCTGTTCGGCGTCGAAGGTGGCACGAGCGAGGCGATTCCGCTCGCCGTCCAGCAGACGCTGTTCCACTGGGCGCTGCCACAACTCGCGGTGTTTACCATTATGGGCATCGCGATCGGATACTTCGCATACAACTACGATAACGTCCCGCTCCGCGTTTCGTCGGCGCTCACACCCATCCTGGGGAAGGAAAACCTCGACGGACCGGCGGCGAAGGTGATCGACATCCTCGCAGTCTTCGCGACGATCGGCGGGGTCGCGACCTCGCTCGGCTTCATCGGCAGCCAGTTCGTCACCGGCCTGGACTACCAGTGGGGGATCAGTTTCGGCGACCTCGGCATCATCGCCATCGTCACGACGATGACGATCCTGTTTACGATTTCGATGGTATTGGGGGTCAACAAGGGGATTCGGCGACTGTCGAACTTCAACATGGGGTTGTTCGTCCTCCTCATGCTCGCGACGTTCATCCTCGGGCCGACGATGTTCCTGCTGTTGCTCGGTTCGCAGGCCATCGGCGGCATGATCAGTAACTTCGTCTCGATGAGCCTCTACACCGGTGCTGCCGAGGGTGGGACCGGCTGGGTCGAGGCCTGGACCGTCTTCTACTGGGCGTGGGCGCTGTCGTGGTCGCCGTTCGCGGGCCTGTTCATCGCCCGCATCTCGAAGGGGCGAACGGTGCGTGAGGTCGCCTTTACCGGCATCGTCGCGACCTCTGCAGCCACGATTCCGTGGTTCACGTTCGTCGGCGGTACCGCCGTTCTCTTCGAACACCAGGGTACTGCCGACTTCAGCGGAGCGTTCGAGGTCGGACCGGAGGTCTCCGGCTTCATTCTCTTCGACGCCTTCCCCTTCGGGTCGGTGCTCATGATCGCGTTCATGATCCTCGTCACGACGTTCTTCATCACGTCGGCGGACTCCTCGACGCTCGCCGTCTCGATGATGACCACCGGTGGTCAGGAGCGTCCGTCGACCATCAACCGGATCTTCTGGGGGATCGTCCTCGGAATGACCGCAGCGATCCTGATGATCCTCGGCGGCGGAGAAGGTGCCGGCGCACTGCAGGACGCGGTTGTCATCACCGGTGCACCGTTCGCAATCGTCTGTTTCCTCGCCATGCTCTCGCTGATCAAGAACTTCAGCGGGACCAGAGGACGGGTGTTGCTACAGGAGAAGACGGTGCTGTTTGGCTCCACCAGCGACACGTCCGGCGACGAGCCATCACCGGCCGCCGAACCGGGCGACGACTAACGCGCACCCACCTCCGTTTCGCTCGCCATCGAAAGCGCCACCAATTTTGTGCCACTGGCACTGACTGCGAAACGATACCCCACTCACCCGGAGTGTTCCGCGATCCATAACAAGTTTTAATTTATGCTATACACACAATCTGTGTATGGACAGAGATAGCGCGGAACCGACCGTGGACACATATCCCGGCCCGAACGCTCAAAAGTGGGTCGAGTTCCACGGAACGAACGCGGCACCCAGCGAATACTCCCACGAGTTCGTCTGGGATATCACCCGCGAGGCCGACGGTCCCTTCGTTACCGACGTCGACGGCAACGTCTTGCTCGATTTTACCTGCCACATCGGCGCGGCCCCGCTCGGCTACAACAACGAGAAGCTCACCGAGAAGCTCCGCGAATTCGACCTCGTCGAACCGATGAAGATCGCCGGCCAGGACATGTACTTCGGTGCCGGCCCGACACCCGAGGAGTCAGACGTCCCCGGCTCGAGTCACCTCATGGACAAACTGACCGACCTCTCGAGTCAGTACGACATGGACACCGTCTTTCTCTCGAACTCCGGGGCCGAGGCCATGGAGAACGCCATGAAGATCACCCACGACTACCGCGCACCCGCAAAGTACGGCGTCGCGTTCGAAGGGAGCTTCCACGGGCGAACGTTCGGCACGCTCTCGATTACGAAGTCGAAGGAGGTCTACACCCGTCACTACCCCCAACTCAGCGGTATCGAGACGATTCCGTTCTGTGCCGACCGCGGCTGCAACCCCGACAGCTGTGACTGTGGGTTCTTCGCGGGCGAGACCTCACAGCTTCGTCGCATGCTGGCACCCGAAGGCGGCCGAATCGACCCCGACGAAATCGCGTTTCTGACCCTCGAACCGATCCAGGGCGTCGGCGGCTACCGCTTCCCCAGTGAGGCGTTCATGCAGGAGGTCGCGGACGTCACCGACGAGTACGACATTCCGCTCGTCGTCGACGAAATCCAGGCCGGCATCGGCCGTACCGGCGAGATCTGGGCCTCGGACCACTACCCGATCGAACCCGACGTGATCGCCAGCGCAAAGGCGCTTCGGGTGGGGGCGACCATCTCCCGCTCGGACGTCTTCCCGAGCGAGAAGAACCGCCTCGGCTCCACCTTCGGCGGCGGCGATCTCCTCGGCTCGATGATGGGCACGTTCACCCTCGAGGCCATCGAGGAACACGACCTGCTCGACAACGCCACCCGCCGCGGCGAACAGGCCAAGGAACTACTTCGAGACGACGCACCCGACTACGTCGACGATATTCGTGGGAAGGGCCTGATGCTCGCCGTCGAGTTCGACACTGCCGAGCGCCGAAACGCCGTCGTGAAAGAAGCGCTCGAGCGCGGCCTGCTCACCCTCGGCTGTGGCAAGAAGACGATTCGGCTGCTTCCGCCGCTGGACTCGAGTACCCGCGAGATCGAACTCGGGATCGGACTGTTCTGTGAGGCGATCGATGCGGTCGGTCCGAACGCGAAGGCGGCGTAGCACTCGAGCGCGTGGAATTCGGAGACTCGGATACTCGAGTATTCGAGTACAGTACTCGCACGAGACACGCTATTCGGTGGACCAACGTAGGGACCCAGTCACGGACGATTGTGCGTCCGGTCGTTCTTTTTTGCTGGCGCCAAGAGATCCATGCGGACCAGCCAACGTATCGTAAAGTAGGTGACAGCGCTGGCAAGAGAGTCGCTGCGAGTTGCAGCCCCTCCCGCGCGTCGATGAGTGCCCAAACACGACACTACAACCAGCGATGAGAAACGAAATACTGGCAGTCAGTCCGCGCCGATAGGAAGGCATCTGGTAGAACGGAGGTCAACTGACACCATCCCTAGAGCCGAATTGCTGCTAGAAACCTAGTGGTTCATCGTGGATACCGTTTTGGCCGAACGTGTTCCCCGCCTTTACTGTTGATCGAGAATCTGGAATAGCCCTAACATCGCACTTGCTCGAGTGCTATCTGTAACGAGACGGTGCTGGGGACAGAGCAGTACCTGAACTGAACGAACGACGGTGTGGACAACACCAGAACAATGACAGATACACACGCATCCGACTCCAACGGCCGATCAAGCGAGACTACTGCAGTAGACGATCGGGATCCTCTCTTTGCACGGATCCCACGACGCGATTTCATGAAAGCAGGGGCCGCAGCCGGTGCGATGAGTTCACTGGCGGGTTGTACAGGTCTGCTCGAGGGCGACGAGATGCCGTCAGCGGCCGATGTCGACACTTCGGTCCCACCCGGTGAGCTCGACGACTACTATGCGTTCCTTTCGGGGGGACACTCCGGTGATATCCGCGTCTACGGTGTGCCGTCGATGCGCCAAATCATGCGCATTCCGGTGTTCAACGTCGAAAGCGCACGCGGCTACGGATTCGACGATGAAACGCACGAGATGTTGCAGGATGCGGGCGGCTACACGTGGGGAGACACCCATCACCCTCGAGTGAGCCAGACGGACAACGAGTACGACGGCGAATGGCTGTTCGTCAACGACAAGGCTAACGGCCGGATGGCTCGGGTCGATCTCGAGTACTTCGAAACGGACGCGATTATCGATCTGCCGAACCAGCAGGGGACCCACGGTGCGTGCGCGCTGATGCCCGATACGCGATTGATCTTTGGTGTTGGCGAACTGCGCGTACCGATCCCCAACGACGGTCGCGACCTTGAAGATCCGAGCGAGTACGGATCGACCCTTTCGGCGATGTCAGCTGACCCGTTCGACCACGAGTGGGACGTGCGGGTCGATTGCAACCTCGATAACGGCGATTCCGGAAAGAATGGAGAGTGGTTCTTCACGACCAGTTACAACAGCGAAGAGGGCGTCACAGAAGCGGAAATGACTGCGGCCGACACGGACTACGTCGTTGCGTTCAACATTCCACGCATCGAGGAGGCGGTTGACGCCGGCGAGTACGAAACGATCAACGGTGTCCCTGTCGTCGACGGTACCGAGGACAGCCCACTCAATACCGGCAGTGAGCCGCTGGTTCGGTACATCGATGTGCCGACGAACCCCCACGGGGTGAGTGTCACACCAGACGGACGGTACGCGATCGCGTCCGGGAAACTCGACCCGACGTGTACGATCATCGATATCGATCAACTCAACGAGGTTGACGACCCCAACGACGCGATCGCTGGGCGGGTCAACGTCGGAAACGGGCCGCTGCACACCGCCTACGACGGTCGTGGGCACGCCTACACGACACTGTTCGTCGACTCCGAGGTCGTCAAGTGGGATATCGACGCAGCCGTCGAAGCCGAGATGGGGTCCGCAGACCCAGTTATCCAGAAACACGAGGTCCACTACAGTCCCGGCCATCTGATCGCCGCTGAATCCTACACGGGTGACCCACAGGGAGACTGGCTGATCGTCCTCAACAAACTCTCGAAGGACCGATTCCTTCCTGTGGGGCCAGTATTCCCCGAGAACGACCAACTGTTCTACATCGGTGACGACGACGCCGGGATGGAACTCGTCAAAGATACACCCGCCTATCCTGAGCCACACGACGCATCGATCGTCCGAGCGGACAGGCTCGACCCCGCGTCAGTGTATGACCCCGACGACCTCGCGTTGGACTTCATTTCGACGGATGACGAGGACAACTTCATCGAGCGTGATGGAGATCGAGTCCACGTCGAGATGCACAGCCAGCGCAACTACTTCAGCTTCGAAGATATCGCCGTTCAGGAGGGTGACGAGGTCACGATCAGGACCACCAACATCGAACAAACGGAGGACATGCTCCACTCGGTCGCGATTCCGGAGTACGACATCAACGTCAAAATCGCACCACAGGAAACGCGTGAGGTAACGTTCACGGCCGACAAGCCCGGCGTCTACTGGATCTACTGTGCGTTCTTCTGTAGCGCACTCCACCTCGAGATGCGCTCGCGGCTGCTCGTCGAACCGGCTGACTAACCTCCCCACCCTATTTCGCACTCATATCCGCCATGTCAAAACGCAGTACCCTAACTGAACTCCGCCGCGCGCTCCCGCTCGCAGCGGCGGCGCTGTTGCTCGTTGCAATCGCGCTGCCGATGTGGCGGATCACGCTGGAGGCGCCCCAGTATCCCGACGGATTGTTCGTCGAACTGTACGCCTATCCGCGCCTCGAGGGAGACGTTGGAGAAACACAATCCCTCAACCAGTACGTCGGCTTCTACTATCCGGATCCGGTGTACCTCGAGCCGAACTACGACGTCCATCCAAATGCGATTTCGGTTCCCGAATGGTCACTGGGCCCACTTGCGTTCCTTGGTGTTGCCGCAACCGGTGTGTTCGTCGCATTCGCGCCGACGGTCCGCAAGCTAAAACTCGGTTTAGCCTGCCAACTCGCCAGCACGCTTGCGGTGTTCGTCACGATGTTCGCAGTAATCCAGTACCGGCTCTACCAGACCGGTCACTCGCTCGATCCGAACGCGCCACTCCGAGGTGTCGACGGATTCACGCCACCGCTTCTCGGGAGCTACGAAATCGCCAACATCAGCGGACTCGCCTGGTTCGGTCCCGGCGGGTATCTCACGCTCGTCGCGCTCGCCCTGTTGGTGGTTGCGTTCCAGTTGCGCGACTCGAGTGCAACGCTCGCGGACGCCCCCGAACTCGGACGGGCACTCCCTCGCCGGCTCGCTGCGCGTATTCGATCCGGGCGCAACTCGAGTGCGGAGTCGGAGCAACAGACTGTGGGGTCGCTGTCGACAGCGGACGAGGTGAGCCGCGATGGCTGACCGTGAAGCCTGGCTCCTCGTGGGGGCTGTCGTCGTACTCGTCGGGCTTGGTGCAGCAGTCGTTGCAGCCGACGACGCCGGGAGTGACATCGATGCGACGATCGAGGGCTGGACACCCGATGTCGACGATCCGCGCGAGGGAGATGCGCCTGAAGAGCCAGGTATCGCGACGCTCGACCAACAGGAGTACGGCTCCGTTCAGGAGGCAGTTGACTCGGCCGAAGCGGGCGATACAGTCGTTCTCGAAGGGCAGTTCGAGGAGCAGATAACAGTCGAAACGTCGGATCTCACACTCGAGGCGGCCGATACCGCCGACAGTGAACGCGACACTGCAGGAGCCCTGATCGATGGTGGCGGTGAGGGGACCGTCCTCGAGGTGACGGCGGCGAACGTAACGGTCGACGGCGTCTGGATCCGAGAAACGGGGCCAGATCGAAGCGCTGAGGACGCGGGAATCTATGTTAACGGCTCCGGTGTGACGCTGTCGGACGTGCGGATCACCAAGGCGACGTTCGGTGTGTGGATCAGTGAGGCGACGGACGTTACCGTCGAGAATGCCACCATCGCAGGGCGCGAAGCGGTTGGCGAATCACAGCGTGGCAACGGCATCCACCTCGACCGCGCAAACGGTGCACAGCTACAGGACAACGAGATCACCGTCGTTCGCGATGGGATCTACTTCTCGTGGTCCGAGGGTGTCACCGCGACGGGCAACACGATGTGGGACCTTCGGTACGGTGTCCACTACATGTACTCCAACGACAATCATCTCGAGGGGAACGTCGCGTTCGACAACGACGTTGGCTTCGCGCTGATGGTCTCGGAGAATCTGACGATCACCAACAACGTCGCGGTGAACAACGACGGGCCGAGCGGGCAAGGCATTCTCGTGAAGGATGTCGACGACACCACGATCCGCGACAATGCCGTGGTTGCAAACAGGAACGGACTCTACGTCTACAACGCCCACGGGAACAATCTCACCGGCAACCTGATCCTCGAGAACGAGATCGGGGTCCAGTTCACGGCTGGGAGTTCCGACGAGTTAGTCGTCGAAAACAGCTTTATCGGAAACGACCAGCCAGCACACGCTCCGACAACTGCACAGATAGCCTGGAACGATACTGAACGGGGCAACTACTGGTCCGATGCACGTCCAGTCGACCTCGATAACGACGGGACCAGCGACACACGCTACCAGCCTGCAGGTGCCGTTGAGGCGGTTATTTACGATCACCCGCAGGCGGCGATTTTCGCCGAGAGTCCGGCGTTCGACGCCGTTCGGATGGCGGAGAGTTCGTTCCCCGTCATCGAATCGCCCGGTGTCGTCGACCACCGACCGCTCACCGAACCACCGGCCGACGACTGGAGACAATACTATGAGAATCACAATAACTGACGTCCACAAGCGCTACAGCGACGTCGTTGCCCTCGACGGACCGTCGTTCGACATTCCGTCCGGGTCGACGTTCGGCGTCCTCGGGACGAACGGTGCGGGAAAGACGACGCTCTTCGGGCTCCTCGTGGGGCACGATACACCGGATTCGGGTCGCATCGAAGTCGGCGGTGTCGACGTCGAACAAGCGGGCCATCGCGTTCGAGAGCGTGTCGCGTTCTTGCCCGAACACGCTGGCTTTCCGCCGGCGATGACCGGGCGCGAGGTCCTCTCGGTCCACGCTCGTATCCGCGGGATCACAGGCCGTGAACGGTCCATTGCCGAGGCGCTGGAGACGGTCGGACTCACAGACGCAGCCGACCGGACAGTCTCCAGCTACTCGAACGGCATGGGGCGGCGTCTCGGACTCGCGTCTGCACTGTTGGGTGAGCCACCGGTGCTCGTCCTCGACGAGCCAACGGCGGGCCTCGACCCGCGTGGCGTCGCGACCTTCCACCAAATCATCGAGCGAATCGATCGGGAGACCAATACGACCGTCGTCCTCTCTTCGCACGTGTTAGCGGAGGTAGAACGGCTCTGTGACTCCGTCGCCATTCTCGAGGACGGCGTCCTCCGTGCGGCCGGCTCCGTCGACGAGCTACGCACGGCCGGCGGCGAGCATGTGACCGTCACCGTCCGCCCGTCGACGGGTCAAGAACGGACGCAGCTCCGAGAGGCTGCTCGCCAGTACGGCGACGTGACGGAGACAGACGGGGAACTCACGGTTACCTGCGAACGTGGTGCTGCCTTCGAGTTCTGCGGTGGACTCGAGTCCGACTCGGTCGACCACTTCGAGGTTCATGAACCCGGTCTCGATGCGGCGTTCCACGAGGCCCTCGCGACGGGTGACGCGGGCACTGGTGCCAACTCCGATACGGGCACCGACCCCGACTCCAACGCCGACACCGACAACGACTCCGGTACCAGCACCGACTCCGACGAGACAGCAACAGTCGACACACCGGAGGTGAGTGCATAATGTCCGACCACCAGCAAACGCCGACAGACGAGACGACGGCGAGAGCCGACGGTGGCTGCGCAACGACCGCCGATGTCGACCTGTCCCAACCGACCGAATCTGGCTCCTGGTACCGACAGCTGTTGGTCGTCGCCGAGACGGAATACCGTCTCGCAGTCCGCGGACGATGGGCCGTCGCACTAACTGCCATTTTCGCCGCGTTTGCACTCGGGTTGACGACGTTCAGCGGTTCATCGGTGAGTCCCGAAGGGTTCGAGCGAACTGTCGCGAGCCTCGCTGTCCTCGCGGTCTATCTCGTTCCGCTGGTCGCGCTTGCGTTCAGCTATGACGCCATCGTTGGCCGCGAGGAAAGTGGCTGGCTCCAGACACTGTTCGCCCTTCCGGTCGACCGTTCCTGGCTCGTCATCGGCACAGCGCTCGGACGGGCGGTCGTGCTCGCAAGCGCAACGATCATCGGGTTCGGGATTGCCGGCGGATTCCTCATCCTCGAGTACGGCCTCTCCGGGTTCGACGCCTACGTGACGTTCCTGCTCGCAACTGTCGGGCTCGGACTGATCTTTCTCGCAATAGGCGTCCTCATATCGACAGTTGTTCACGAGAAGACACACGCGCTCGGAATCGCCCTGCTCATCTGGGCGTGGTTCGTTCTCGTGCACGACCTACTCGGACTCGGACTCGTCGCAGCGTTTGGCCTCTCGGACACTGCCGTCTCTGCGATGTTGCTCGCGAACCCGACCGGCATCTTTCGTGCGCTCGTCCTCGGCACGTTAGGAGCCGCCAGCGATGCCGGCTTCGCCACGGTACTGGCGGAGGCCGGCCTCTCGACGGGGCTCCTCCTTGGAGCGGTACTGCTCTGGATCTCCCTCCCACTCGCACTTGCAGCCCTCGCAATCCGGAGGCGGCGGCTATGAACCACGCTAGTTGCGCCGCCGACCGGCGGTGGTCACGCCGCCATCTCCTCGCTATGACTGGCACGGTGGTTGCAACCGGTCTTGGCGGCTGTCTCGACGAGGACGACACCGACGTCAAGCCAGCAACACCGATCGCTCTCGACGATGGTGAGACGTGTGACGCTTGCGGCATGGTGATTGCAGACCACTACGGGCCCGCCGGGCAGCTGTTTTATGCGGTTGACGACGCCGATGCAGACGGTTCGGCACAGTTCGACAGCCTGACAGAACTCCTCGCGTATCACGACCACCACAGCGACCAAGGGTGGGAGCTTCGTGCTGTCTTCGTCACTGACTACTCGAGTGTGGAGTATCAACTCGAGGACCGAAACGAGACAACCCATATTTCGAGCCACGTTGCAGAAGAGACCTTCGTCGATGCGACGGGTCTCTACTACGTCGTCGGGAGCGACGTCATGGGTGCGATGGGTGAGGAAGTGTTCCCGTTCTCCGATCGAGACGATGCGACGGCGTTCGCTGACAAGTACAACGGCGAAGTCCAAGACTGGGAGACGCTCTCACCGACAGAACAGTGAAGCGGTAACTGAAATCCGTCCCTGTTCGATGCACTACTATTGGACATGGTCGCGCACGACGTGGCCACCGCACCCACACTGGTCGACGTGCTCCCACTCGAGTTCGGCTGTATCGAATGCCGCCGCAAGTTCGTCGTAGAGGTACTCGGAGGGATGACCGTGCGCTTCGTAGGTGACCAGGTTCACGTGATAGCCGGACGCCGTGCGTTCGATGGCATCGATCGCCTGATCGACGACTAGCTCACGGTCGTCGGCGTGTTCGGGGTGTTCGAGGAGAGCCGACCACGACTGCTCGTGGAGATGGTCTGTGACCGGTGTGGCCCCTTCACGAGCACGGTCGTCTGCTGTTGGAGTGTTTGCCATACGTATTACTCGGCCTGGAATCCCTGTATATTGTATTCCGGATTGTATGCCGGTGGGAACGTAGATATGTATCATAAAACGAGTTTGATGTGATCGGTTTTTGTGGATTCACTGACCGATTCCGTAGCTTGCAGCGGCACAGCGGTACAGAGATGCGGTGGTGACACACGCGAATTACGACCGTGACTGAGAAGATTCGGCTCCGGTTCGGGATCGTTCGCCGTCCTTTGCAACAGTGAACCGGTCGAAGAGGATTCCCAAGAGAGGCTGAGGGCTGTGGCGGCGAACGACGAGTACCATGTTCGCCGTGAAGACCACGAGCCCACTGATTACGGCACCACCACCCGCGAGAGAGACTGTCGTCGGAAGGGAAACGACATCTGTCACAACGATGAGAGCGAGACCGACGGTAAGCAGCGTACAGTCGATTGCCGCCAGCCTGTCGTCGTAGAGGTCGTCGATCATCGGGACGTCCTCGAGGCCGAGGAGGTCGCTGTACCGGTGAACCCAGATGATAAAGGGAATGATGTGATACAGTGTCCCGAGAATAACGAATCCGATCAGGCCAAACACCAGGAGGTGAACTGAGCCAGGCGCACCGAAGAACGTCGCCGGATCGAGCGGGTCCCGAACCCAGTAGACCGCAGACCAGAGCGGCCAGAGTACCATCGTCGCTGCGACGACCACGTACCGACTCAACATCGGCGTCCAGGGAACCTGCGCCTCGTACAGTCGCCGAGCGAGAAGGACACCGAACCCGAGAACGCTCGCGAGGATCAGGATCCCGCCGATGCGGGCAACCGTTCCGAGTTCGAACAGCCGACCGCCGGCCAGTGCGACCACGCCGATCGGAAACCCAATCTCCTCGAGGGACCGAATCGAGTAGTCGACACCGTGGAGATCTGACTGGGTGAACATCGTCGCCAGCTGGTACAGTGCCCCGAAAATCGTCGTCAGGACGGCACCGTAGATCGCAAGGGTCCCGTGGGCCAGCCGAACACTCCCGTGGGAGACAGGCAAGTCACGGAAGACGGGAGAGACGAAACCGATCGCTAGCGTCACGCCGAACGTAGTCAACAGCACGAAGAAACCGAGCGCGATTGCAAAGTGGCGCTCCGTGATATCCCACGGACGAGCAGAGACGAGCGTTCGGCCGATATTGTAGACGAAGACCCAGAACCCGAGCAGCATACTCACTCCACCCACGGGGAGCCACTGGTGTGCACCCACCAGCAGGGCAGTAGCGAACACCACCAATCCGACGACGACGATCCATAGCTGTGCCTTCGCGAGCCGTCTCGAGTACACCTCGACAGCGGACCAGACCGGAACGAACTGCGTCATCGCACCCATGATCGTGACACACACCCAGCCGACGAGCAGCAGGTGAGCGTGTGCAAGCGAGAGATTTCCTGAAACGCCGTCGATCGCTCCTAGTACACCGACGATGGCACCGGAGAGGAGGAATCCGAGTCCGACGAGAAAGTGGCGAAGCGGTACTGTCAGTGGCGGACTTTGATCGGCGTCAATGGTTCCCGGAATCGCGCCCATGGTCAGAGGGTTGGCACCCCAGGTATGTCCCGATAGCTCCGAATATCTTCACCCGAAAACGGATCCTCGAGAGGGAGAACGATGTCAGCGATGTCAAAATGGCGCATCCGGACTCCCACGGCTCGGCCGCTCGTTTTGCATCGTCCGTTCCATGGGATTCGAGCCAACGTCTCCCTCGGGTTCGTGCTCGACAGACCCGGTTTCGAGGTACTCCTTCTCGAGTTCCTCGAGTTGCTCGTTGATCGAGTCGCTCTGGTGGTGCATCGGTGCGGTCCGAACGCGAACGAGGTCGTAGTCGTGCTTCTCGGAGAGCCCGTTCCACGCCCGGAACGAGCCGATCGTGAGCGTGTGGGATTGGGGACAGAACGGCGTCGTCGGCGAGAATTCGGCACGGAGCACGGACGAGTCGTCCGCCTCTTCTGCATACCGGTACCCCGCATCGAGGTGACGCGTATCGAGATTGAGGCGTGCCAGGTTGTAGTTGAACGTCATATCGTAGACTTTGCGCTGTTCGAAGAGATCACGGGTACGCGTGTGAAACGCGACGTGTTCGTCGTCCGTCAGGACGCGATGGTCCCTGAGGAACGGCCCCGGTTCCGGGACGTGGTTCGAGACAAACTGGTCGTACGCATCGAACAGTCCGCCATCGTCGTTGTCGTTGTCGTTGTTGTTGCCGCCGAACGGTAATGGGAACGGTACCATGGGGAGGGATACGGGTCGAGTGGGGCTATCGTTGGTCCCGGAGATGTTCGACCGGGACTACTCACGGATTCGGCTACAAGATGAGACACGCATGCCAACAATTCGACCTCTCACGGAACTGGAGTCGACCCCACACGCGAACGTCTTCCCTACCGAGGAGCCGAAAACGATTCGGCTGGAGCTTGGGACAGACGAAGCAGTAGCGCCGCACTCCCACCCTGGCCGGGATATCGTCTTCCACCTACTCGAGGGCGAGATCGAACTGGAACTCGACGGCGACACGTACGAGGTCACCGCAGGTGACGTCGCTCGCTTCGACGGCGACCAGGACATCGCCCCCCGTGCTGTCGAACCGAGTACGGCACTCATCGTGCTGGCACAGCAGGAATCGGCGTAATTCCTTCTCGAGTAGCCGAACCCCCGTCTGCTTGCGAGCCGACGGCCCGCTCGCATGGCCCGCAAGATTTGTGATCCCACACTACTCCTCCACGGTGCTCACGCTGTTCGCTCACGGGTCACGTTGTTCCCGTTCGCTGTTCCGCGGTTCTCGCTCACTTCGTTCGCTCACGGGTCACGTTGTTCCCCGTTCGTTATTCCGCGGTTCTCACTCACTTCGTTCGTTCCGAACCGCGCTCGCTCCGAACCGCACTCGTGACGACTATCGTTGTCAGTTCGTATAAAAACCCCCCGCGGTACCGTGGGTGGATTAAAACTCATTCCTGATACCCGAGAGTGATTTACCACATATATATTCCTTGTACACCTTATACTATCTGTGAACGATGATGACCCAACCAACCAACCTTCACCGACGACGCATGCTGCAAGTACTGGGCGCAACTGGCATCGCTGCAGTTGCAGGTTGCATAGCCGACGAAAACCCCGCTGAAGTTGACAGTGAGTCGCCTGACAACGATCCCGAGGGGCTTCCCGCCGCCGAGCCGGTCGATGTAGAGTCCGTCGCAGCAGACCCGGCGAACATTCCGCCACCGGTCGACTGGGACGAGCCACGCGACCACGACATCACCGTCGAGTGTACGGAACACGTCGCCGAAATCGAACCGGGCGTCACCTTCCACTTCATGACGTTCGACGGGCAGGTTCCCGGACCGATGATCCGCGTTCGCGAGGGAGACACGATCAACCTCACGTTCCGCGTCCCTGAGGAGTCAAACATGCACGCGCACAACATCGACTTCCACGCGGTGTACGGACCCGGTGGCGGAGCCGAACACACGACGCTCGCTCCCGGCGACGAGGAAGCAACCATCTCCGCAAAGATGGACTACGCAGGTGCCCACATCTACCACTGTGCCGTCCCGGACATGGACTACCACATCAGTGCAGGGATGTTCGGCGGTATCCTCGTCGAGCCCAAAGACGGGCTTCCCGAGGTCGACCGCGAACTCTACCTCGGCCAGCACGAACTCTACACCGACGGCGACACCGGTGAAGACGGACACCACTCGTACGACTACGACGCTGGGGCCGCAGAAGATCCAACGTACGTCATCTTCAACGGGGAAGCGTACGGAATCACCGAGGACGGAACGCAAGGGCCGATGCACGCCGAAGTCGGCGAGACGGTTCGCCTGTACTTCGCCAACGGCGGGCCGAACCTTCACAGCGCCGTTCACCCAATCGGGAACGTCTTCAGCCGGCTCTACCGTGATGGCGACCTCCTGAGCGAACCCGCGCGGAACGTCGAAACGACGCCCGTCGCTCCCGGGACGGTCACGGTCGGTGAAATGGAGCTGAAAGTCCCCGGTCCCGTGAAGGTCGTCGATCACGCGCTCTCGCGGGCCGGACGAAAGGGAGCTCTCGCAGTCATCGACGTCGAAGGCGATGACAACCCCGAGATCTACAACCCCGACGCGTGATCTCGGCACATCATTTTCTTCGGCTTTCTTCGGTCAGTACAACTGCTGCCCAGTAGCTCCGGGAGGCCTCCGGCCGTTCTGTGCTACCAGTAGCGGATGGCTCTCCAGTCAGAGCGCCGTTCCTCGTTTATCGCCCACCAGAGTCTGCCCGCTGCTGTCCGCCACGGAATGCTTTCGGGCAGATCGATCCCACCAGCACCCATCCGAGAGGACCGCTACGACTCAATCTGGGAGTACTCGAGTAGACGACAGCTGACAGCGGACGCGACCTGTTCCACCCGTGTTTCGATTCGATCAGCTGTCGGCGATACTCCGGGGACGCTGTAACGTCCTGTATCGAGCCGATTCGTGCCCTCACGAGCAGTCATCGGGAGTGACGAACGATTTTCGATCGTTCGAATCTCGGTCGGGTCAGTCTCTATTGTCTCCTCGAACGACGAGTGGGCAGTTCGTTACCGTCGTTTTTAGTAGGGGCACTGCCTACGACAGGCCACTGTGTCGGCGCTGCTTAGACGACTTCGAGACGTGAGACGACCGCGAGCAGTTGGATCGGTCACCGTCGGTCATGGGGTCAACGAATTCTTCTCGATCGTCATCCCACCGATTATCCCGCTGTTAGTCGCGGACTTCGGGATCACCTACGGACAGGCTGGCGTCCTCGTGACGATCTTCTTCGTGATGTACGCGCTGTTCCAGCTCCCGGCGGGGATGCTCGCCGATGTCATCGGCAAGGAACGGCTCCTGATTGCGGGACTGTTCGGCATGGCTGGCGGCGTGCTGGTAGCGAGCCTGGCGACCAGCTACGAAACCCTCCTCGTCGCACAGGCGATTGCCGGCATCAGCGGGAGCGCGTTCCACCCGACCGGCATGGCACTCGTCAGCGACTACGAAACAGAGCAAACGGAAGGAAAAGCGATGGGCGTCTTCGGCTTCGGCGGCGCACTTGGGACGATGTCCGCGCCCGTCATCGTCGGTGGCGTCGCCGCAGTCGCCGACTGGCGACTCGCCCTCGCGACCGGCGTCGCAATCGGCGTGCTGGTCACGTGTCTCGTCGTCTACCTCTTCGTTACAGCCGAGGAACCTGACACAGACGAAGCTGGCGGGGCCGATGAGGTCGACGACGAAACGGAGTCGACGCCACGGACTGACGGCGGCCGGAGCGAGTCGACACACTCAGTTCGAGCGGCGGTCAGGAACGCGATCGACCTGCCAATCACGCCCAGCATCGTCGTGCTCTTTTTCGTCACGGTCGTGCTCTCGATGCAACATCGAGCGATCCAGACCTACACGACGTCCTACGTCGCCGCGGAAACCGGCGCATCGGTCGCCGCAGGCAACGTGACGTTCTTCGCACTACTGGTTGGCGGCAGCCTGGCGTCGCTGTACGCAGGAGACCTCGCCGACCGCTTCGACCGAATTACGCTCGGTATCGCCGCGTCGCTGGCCACTGCCGCGCTCGTGGCTGCCACGCTCGCGACGACTCTGCTCGAGGGACTCCCGATCGAACTTCTCACTGCGATTCTGGCAGTCTGGTTCGCCGTTATCGGTGCTGGGATGTACGCCAGCTATCCCGTCAAAAACGCGATGGTCTCCCAGCAGGCCGAGGCAACCTCGAGTGGGAGCCTCTTTGGCGTCATCCAGACCGGGTCGGCGATCGGCAGCGCAAGTGGCCCAACAGTGTTCGGCGTTCTCTCGACACGCTGGGGCGTCGTCGCGGCCTTCCCGGCGATCGCGGCAGTGAGCGTCGTCCTCGCGCTATCGTTCGGTCTGCTGTGGTTCGTTACTGACTGAGCGCTGTCTCGGTTGATCAGCGATCGCGAACCACCAATACGATTCAGACAGTCGATCACCACTGAATTGCTAGCTCGAGCGCCATCTGGATCTGCATCCGGAGTCCTGAAAGCGTGTTTCCGCTTCAGGTCAGGCTAACGAGTTAGGCTAACTGGATAGTCCAGTGTGGTAAGCAACTGACCCGTGATCGAGATCCGACTCGAGTACCAACACACACCACCCACTTACTGTGAGGACGAAACGACACGAACAGTATCGAGTTCGTCCAGCGCACCGAGAACCGCTGATAGATGATCCGGTCCGCTGCCCTCGAGTCCGACCGTCACGGGAACTCGGTTCGGGTGGTCGACGGCATCCGTTCCGAGCCCCGACCCGCGGCGGGCACGCTCGAGTACGTCCAGTTCTGCACCCTCGGCTTCGACAGTTTCGACCACGTCGCTGACCGCAGTCGGCCAGCCGTCGACGGCCAGTCTCGCTTCAGCGTAGCGACCCAGTTCGTGCAGTCCGGTGCGAGTCAGTTCGGCGTGGTCGGTGAGGTTGACGTTCCCGCCAGAAATCACGACGACGACGTGCTCGTCTGTCACGTCGACTGCATTCGAGAGCGCAGCCGCGAGCGGGGCAGCACCGGCTCCCTCGACGACAGTCTTTGCGCGCTCGGCCAGCAGCGTCACGGCAGTCGCGATTTCCCGGTCGCTGACGCTCACTACGTCGTCGACCACTTCGCGGACGTTGGCCGCCGTCGTCTCGAGGAGCCTGGTATCTGCGATCCCCTCGGCGACGGTGTCGACATCCGCCAGTTCGTGGATCGGCTCGCCCTGGGCGGACTCGAGTGTCGGCTTCGCGTGGGCGGCCCCCTCGGGCTGGACGCCGATCACTCGCGTCGTCGGATCGTGGGCCTTGAGCACCGTTCCGATACCGGAGATCAGCCCACCGCCGCCGATTGCGACGAAGACGGTGTCGAAGTCGGGGAACTGCTCGCGGAGTTCGAGGCCGATCGTTCCCTGGCCGGCGATGATGTCCTCGTCGTCGAAGGGGTGGACGAACGTCTCGTCGGTTTCGTCGGCGCGCTCGCGTGCGAACTCGTACGATCGTTCGTAGATGTCGCCCTCGACGAGGACCTCGGCACCGTAGCCGCGGGTGGCCTCGATTTTCGCGGCGGGAGTGACCGCGGGGACGACGATCGTCGTGTCGATGTCGAGTAGCTGTCCCGCTAGCGCGACGCCCTGGGCGTGGTTTCCTGCGCTTGCGGAGATGACGCCCGCCTCCCGCTGGCTGGCATCGAGCTGAGCCATCGTGTTGTACGCGCCGCGGATCTTGAACGAGCCCGTTCGCTGGACGTTCTCGAGTTTGAGCCCGACGGAGGCCGCCCCGCTTCGTTCGGCGAACGTCCGAGAGGTATCGAGCGGCGTTCGGTGGACGACGTCGCCGATACGTTCGCGGGCATCCTCGACATCGCCAGGAGTGACGAGATCGATACTGTCGGTATCGATGCCGTCGCCCTCGGTATCGCCAGTCATGCACCCCCCTCCGCGGTAACGGAATCCGTGTTCGCGTGCGGAACCGGGTGCTGGCGTTCGAGTTCGAGAATCGTCTCGGTGAGGACGTCGACGCCGTGTTCGAGGCTCGCTTCGTCCACGTCGAACGTCGGCGTGTGGTGGCTGTCAGGGTGGTCGGTTCCGATCACGAGGTAGGTCGCGAGGCCGCCGTCGTTCTGGACGCGCTCCATCAAGAACGTGGCGTCCTCGCTCGCACCGAAATCGGCAGCGGGGAGCACGTGCTCAGTGCCGGGAACGTCCGCTGCGACCTCGCTGACGAGGGCTTGCAGTTCTGGATCGCTGTCCGCCCGCGGCGACTCGCTGACGATGTCGACGTCGGCCTCGCAGCCGTGCATCGTCGCAGCCGATTTGATGGTTCGCGCGAGCCGATCCTTCATGTACTCCATCAGTTCGGTCGTCTCGCCGCGCGCTTCGGCTTCCATGTGTGCCCGTTCGGCGATGACGTTACTCGCCGTGCCCGACTCCGCGCGACCGATGTTTACCCGCGTCATCCCGTCGCTGTGCCGGGGGATTCCGTAGGTGTTCTCGATCGCTGTCCCCATCGCGTGCATGGCGTTCGCCCCTTCGTTCGGTGCCTTCCCTGCGTGGGCGGAAGTGCCTCGAATCGTCGCGTCGACGTGGCACATCGCCAGCGGCTTCTCGATGCCGGCGACGATCTCGCCGGAGGGATGATCGAGACCAACGTGAGCGGCGAGCAGATAGTCCAGATCCGCTGCAAACTCGCTTTTGGCCATCGGACAGCCGCCGCCGCTGGTCTCCTCTGCGGGCTGGAAGAAGACGACCAGCCGTCCCCCAAAGTCGCTTTCTTTGATCGCCTCGAGAACGGCGAGCCCCCACGTCATGTGCACGTCGTGGCCGCAGGCGTGCATCGCCCCCTCGACCTCCGAGCGAAATCCCTCGGCGGCCGGCACGTGCCCTGTATCGGTTGATTCCTCGATGAACAGCGCGTCGATGTCCACCCGGAGTCCAACTGCCGGGCCGTCGCCGCACTCGAGTACAGCGACAGCGCCAGTGTTGCCGCCGGTCATCCGTTCGAGGAGCGCTGAGTCCGCGCCGCGTTCGCGTGCACGGTCGATCCACGGCTCCAGGTCGGTGTCCGGGACGGCCATTCGGTCGGCGGGGTCGTAGGCGTCGGGACCGACGGCCAGCTCGTCGACGCCGATCGCGCGGAGTTCCTCGACGACGCGCGCGGTGGTGTAGAACTCGCGCCAGGCCGGCTCTGGGTAACGGTGGAGGTTCCGTCGAAGCGTCACGAGGCGGTCTCGTATCGGCTCGTTCATGCCAGAGACTGACTCACTCCATCGACTTAACTATACACAATCTATGTTAACGACGAATACACAAAAGGAATAAGAGAGACGATACCAACCATAGAGTAAGAGCGAGACGGGAGACCGATGCCTCCCGTGTCACACCATACAGGGACCACACATGAGCACGAACCCAGATATTGTCGTTCTCCGAGAGGGAACGGAAGGCCTGTCGATGGAATCGTACGCCGAAACCCTGCGCGAGCGCCTGTCCGACTACAGCGTTGCGCTCGCACGGACGCCACAAGAGGAGCGTGAGCTCGTTCCGCAGGCACAGATTGTAACCGGCATCACGATCGAAGAGGACCTCCTCGAGCGGGCGGAACGCCTCGAACTCTTCGCGTGTACGTTCGCCGGAACCGATCACGTACCGATGGACGCGCTGGCCGAGCACGGCGTCGCCGTGACGAACGCGGGCGGCATCCACGCGCCAGGGATCGCCGAGCAGTCGATCGCGAACATGCTCGTCTTCGCGCGGAACCTCCACGAGGGCTGGCGGCGAAAACAAAACAACGAGTGGCGCCACTTCCAGTCCCACGAGTTCACCGACAGCACCGTCACGGTCGTCGGGCTCGGCTCGATCGGCCAGGAGGTCGTCAAGCGACTCGAGGGCTTCGGGGTCGAGACGATCGGCATCCGGTATACGCCGTCGAAGGGCGGTCCAACCGACGAGGTCCTCGGTTTCGACGACGAAGAGATCCACGATGCGTTCGCCCGCAGCGACTACGTCGTGCTCGCCTGTCCGCTGAACGATTTGACACGCAATCTCGTCGGCGCGGACGAACTCGCGACGCTGTCGCCGAACGCGGTCGTTGTCAACGCCGCCCGCGGCGGGATCATCGACACTGATGCACTCGTCGGCGCACTGCAATCGAACGCGATTCGCGGCGCTGCCCTCGACGTGACCGAGCCGGAGCCGCTGCCGAACGATCACGAGCTCTGGGACCTCGAGAACTGCCTCATCACGCCCCACACGGGCGGTCACACGCCGAAACACTGGGACAGGTTAGCTGATATCGTCGCGCACAACGTGCACGCACTCGAGGAGAACGGTGGGCTCCAGAACGTCGTCCTCCATCCGGAGTCGAGCTAACTGGCGATGGCGACCGACGATACGCAGTCGACGACCGACCACAGCCCGCAGACGTCGACGCCGAACGAGCGACGGCTTGGGAGAGCTGGTGAGGGTGAGAGTGTAGGCGAGACCGAGAGCGGAAGCGCAGGTCAGACAGCAGCACCCGATCCCGCAGCGGATGACCGCGCCGCATACGAGTACGTCGGCGGAGATGTCGACCGGCCCGACCTCGTCGCCGCGCTACAGACTCGTATCGAGGGCGAAGTCCGGTTCGACGAGTACACGCGACAGCTGTACGCGACCGATGCCAGCGCCTACGAGATCATTCCGGTTGGCGTCGTCCTCCCGCGGACGACGGCCGATGTGGCAAACGTCGTCTCCTACTGCACCGAACACGGGATTCCCGTGCTCCCTCGCGGCGGCGGCACCAGCCTCGCGGGCCAGGCGGTCAACGAGGCCGTCGTTCTCGATTTCACGGCACACATGGGCGAGGTGCTCTCGGTCTCGCCGGACGAGCAGCGGGCGACCGTTCAGGCGGGGACCGTTCTCGCAGACCTCAACGACGAACTCGTACCCCACGAGCTGAAATTCGCGCCGGACCCCGCGGCTGGCAATCGGAGCACGATCGGCGGCGCGATCGGCAACAACTCCACCGGTGCGCACTCGCTGCAGTACGGCAAGACGGACGCGTACGTCGAGGCCTGCGAGGTTGTCCTTGCCGACGGCACCGTCGAGCGCTTCGGGGAGGTGACGGTCGCCGAACTCCGCGAGCAAGCAGCGCCGGATGGGACCCTGCTCGAACAGATCTACGAGGCGCTGCGGCGGGTCATCGACGAGGAAGCCGACGCGATTCAGGACGCCTTCCCGCAACTGAAGCGCAACGTTTCGGGGTACAACCTCGATCGGCTGGTCGCGGAGGCCTACGGCGAGCCGGACGCGTTCGACGAGTCTACCGGCGACGGACTCGAGATCGACGCCGACGCCGAACCCGATCCGGACGCGGTCGTCAACCTCGCTCGCGTGTTCGCCGGCAGCGAGGGGACGCTCGGTATCGTAACGGAAGCCGCCGTCTCGCTCGAACCCGTTCCCGAGACGACCGCCGTGGCGTTGCTGACGTACCGCGACCTGCTCGACGCGATGGCCGACGTCGACACGATCGTCACGAACCACGATCCGGCCGCGATCGAAGCCATCGACGACGTGCTGATCGACCTCGCCGAACGAACGGAGGAGTTCGCACCGGTCGCCGAGCGACTTCCCGCCGGAACGGAGACGGCGCTGCTCGTCGAGTTTTACGCCGAAAGCGACGACGACGGGCGCGAGAAGGTCGCTGACCTGATCGCTGATCGCCTGCCGGATGAGACGGTACCGGATCCCACCGGCGACGACGGCGAGACAGTATCCTCAGACCCCGTCCGCGCGTTCGACGTCCTCGAAGCTCACGACCCCGAGGGAATCGCCGAACTCTGGAAGCTCCGCAAGAGCGCCGCCCCGATCCTCCTCTCGCGAACCTCGGATGCAAAGCACATCTCGTTCATCGAGGACACCGCCGTCCCGACCGAGAACCTCGCGGACTACGTGGCCGACTTTCAGGAGGTACTCGAGTCCCACGACACATTTGCGAGTTTCTACGCGCACGCGGGCCCGGGCTGTATGCACATGCGCCCGCTGGTCGATACGAAATCCGAGGCCGGACTCGCGGAGTTCGAGGCAATCTCGGACGCCGTCACTGACCTCGTCGTCGAGTACGGCGGTAGCGTCTCCGGCGAGCACGGCGACGGACGGGCACGAACGCAGTGGAACCACAAACTCTACGGCGACGACGTCTGGGAACTCTTCCGAGAACTCAAGACCGCGTTCGACCCGGATTGGCTCCTGAACCCCGGAAACGTCTGTGGCGACCACAGCATGACCGAGCACCTGCGCTTCGATCCGGAGTACGACTTCGAGGCCGGCTTCGACCCCGCGCTGGAGTGGGACAACGAGAACGGCTTCCAGGGCATGGTCGAACTCTGTCACGGCTGTGGCGGCTGTCGCGGCGACCAGGAGACGACCGGTGGCGTGATGTGCCCGACCTACCGCGCTGCCGAAGAAGAGAGCCTCACGACCCGCGGACGGGCGAACATGCTCCGGGCCGCGATGAGCGGCGACCTCGAGACGGACGCGACTGACGAGGAGTTCCTGGCAGAAATCATGGACCTCTGTATCGGCTGCAAGGGCTGTGCCCGGGACTGTCCGAGCGAGGTCGATATGGCGAAGCTCAAAGCCGAAGTCGAGCACGCGGCCCACCAGCGCCACGGCGCGAGCCTGCGCGACCGACTGTTCGCAAACGTCGACCGCCTCAACGCCGTCGGCTCGCTGTTCGCGCCGCTCTCGAACTGGGCGACTGCGCTCCCCGGCTCCGGCTACCTCGCGGAGAAGACGGTCGGCATCGCCCGCGAACGTGACCTGCCGACGTTCGCGAGTCAGCCCTTCGAGGACTGGTTCGAAACGCGCGGCCCGCGCATTTCGCGCGACGAAGCGAACCGCAAGGTCCTGCTCGTCCCCGACGCGTACACCAACTACAACCACCCGCGGGCCGGGAAGGCAGCCGTGCAGGTTCTCGAGACCGCCGGCGTCCACGTCCAGGTTCCCGACGACGTCACGTCGACCGGACGACCCGCCCATTCGAAGGGCTTCCTCGACGTCTCCCGCGAGCGGGCGCGGACCAACGTCGACGCGCTCGCACCCGCAATCGAGAACGGCTGGGAGGTCGTCCTCGTCGAGCCCTCCGACGCGGTCATGCTCCAGTCGGACTACCTGGACCTCCTCTCGGGACCCGACGTGGAACTGGTCGCATCGAATACGTACGGGGTACTTGAGTACCTCGACCGATTCGACCTCGCAGACGGCTTACCGACGGGCGAGGCCGGCGAACCGGCCGAAACGCTGACCTACCACGGCCACTGTCACCAGAAGGCGACGAAGAAGGACGGTCACGCAGCGGCGGTACTCGAGTCGGTTGGCTACGAAGTCGACGCGCTCGATTCGGGTTGTTGTGGGATGGCGGGCTCGTTCGGCTACGAGGCCGAACACTACTCGCTCAGCCGACGGATCGGCGAGATTCTGGTCGACCAGGTGAACGCCAGCGACGGCGAGCGCGTCGTCGCACCGGGGGCGTCGTGTCAGTCTCAGCTTGCGAGTTACGACGGCTGTGACGAGCCAGTGCATCCGATCGAAGCGGTTGCGTCGGCACTGGCGGGCGAGCCAAACTGAACGTAGTGTCGGATTCGGTCAGCGCGTGATCAGAGAGGCACGTTCGGAACGCCGTGTCGGGCCGTCACTGACGACCGAAATGCTGCGTCGGGGCCGTCACTGACGACTAAAATGCTGTGTCGGGTTCGTCACGACTGCAACGCTGTGACGATCTCCTCGAGATCGAACAACCGAAGATCAGTTCGATTTTCCGCCGCGTCTTCGACCGAAGGGGTGAAACCGCTTCGAGAGAACAGGGCGTATTCCTGCGTTGGTGTGCCACCGTCGGCCGGAGTCCATCGAAGCTCGTCGGCGTGCGTCTGGAGCGTCGAGAACGCGTCGTAGTCGAGCGGTGCCCGCTGGAACTTGCACTCACCGACGAGCAGGGCATCGTCGGTCGTGAGCCCCACGACATCGACCTCGTGCTCTCTGTACCACCACTGACCGACGTCTGTAATCGTGTGCTGTGGGTACAGCGTTCGAAGGGCTGCACAGCACAACCCCTCGAACGACTCGCTGACGAAATCCGCGAGTTTCGGCTCGATGAGCGTCTCGTACGCGTCGTCGCCGAAGTCCTCGTACCGGTCACCGTTGCCGTAGACGAAGTGAAACCAGAACCGAAAGAACGGGTCACGGATGCGGTACCGACTCCGCTTCGTTCGTTCTTTTTGCTCGGTAACGGGGACGTGTTGGTCGATCAATCGGAGCCGAGAGAGTCGGTTCAGGTACGTCGATAACTGATTGTAGTCGATCCCGGTCGTTCCGGCGATCTCGTTTCGGCTCGTGCGTCCGCCGGCGATGGCCTCCAGAATCGAAAAGTATCGCGTGGGTTCCGTGAGTTCCATCCGGAGCACGTAATCGGGTTCGTCGTGCAGCGTGCCGTGTCGCGAGAGGATCGTCCGCTGGATGTTGGCTCCGAGGGTGGCCTCTGGATCCACCTCTTCGAGATAGTACGGTACACCACCGAAAACCCCCCAGGTGAACACCTGCTCCTCGGGCGTCTGCGCCGCTGGGAAGAACTCCATGGCAGCGTCGAACGGTAACTGTCTGATGTCCAGTTTCAACGACGAGCGGCCGTACAGCGGACTGTTCCCCAGTAATGCAGCCTCTTCCATCATGCTGATCGACGAGCCGACGAGAACGAACGTCGCACTGGAGTCGTCGAGTTCGTGATCGAACATCGCCTGCAAAACGGAGGGAAGGCTCTCGTCTTGTTCGACCAGGTACGGAAACTCGTCGAGCGCGACGATCGCATCCTGGTCAGCGAGATAGCCGAGGACAGCGTCCCACTCCTGTCGGATTCGCGTGAGACCGGGGTAGACATCCGACGCGACGTCGACGAACTGCTGGAGCTGTAGTGCACTCGTTTTTTGTTTCGCCTGAAAGACGACCGCCTCGTCGTATCCGTCGAGAGACTGTTTGACGAGGGCCGTTTTCCCCAGTCGACGCCGTCCAAAGACCACCGCCAACTCCGCCTCGTCCGACTCGTAGAGGGCAGAAAGGCGCGAGAGTTCCGCCGTTCGATTCACGAATTCGGGCACGGATCAACCGACAGCGCCGACAAATATAATACTTCGCATAATCATACTCTGGAGTATCGTATTCTGAATTATCTTTCTGGCGTGCAGTCACCATCGCGACGAGAGGGATGAAGCTACCCGCTCTATCACAATGTGACCGCGAAACGCTCGAAAATCCGAAAACTCAAAACCCGAAAACGACGGGAACGTAAACCCTCGGCGGACGTTACGGCCAGAGTCCGCGCTTCGACTTCGCCTCTGCAATCCGTGAGAGTGCAACGACGTACGCTGCGTCGCGCCAGCTCAGGTCCTTCGCCTCGACCTCCGAACGAACGTCCTCCCAGGCGTCGAGCATCTTCTTCTCGAGTTCCTCGTTCACCTCTTCGAGGCTCCACTTGCGGCGGTTGATGTCCTGGAGCCACTCGAAGTAGGAGACGGTGACACCGCCCGCGTTCGCGAGGAAGTCGGGGATAACCGGGATGTCTCGCTCCTCGAGGATCGAGTCGGCGGCGAACGTCGTCGGGCCGTTCGCACCCTCGACGACGATATCAGCCTCGATGTCGCCGGCGTTGTCGGCGGTGATGACGTTTCCGACTGCGGCAGGGATGAGCACGTCCACGTCGAGTTCGAGGATTTCCTCGTTCGAGAGCGTCTCCGGGGCGTCCTGCTCGAGGACCGCCTCGGGCTCTTCCTCGTGGGTCGGAATCGAGTCGATGTCGAGACCGTCGGGGTCGTAGATCGCCCCGTTGACGTCGCTGACGGCGACGACGCTCGCGCCCCATTCGTCGAGGAGGCGGGCGGCGTTCGCACCGACGCTACCGAAGCCCTGCACGGCGACGGTGGTGTTCTCGAGGTCGCGGTCGTAGTAGTCGACGGCCTCGCGGGTGGCGATCGCCGTCGAGCGACCAGGTGCCTCTTCGCGGCCGTAGGAGCCGCCGATGACCGGCGGCTTCCCGGTGACGACGCCCGGAATCGTCTCGCCCTGTTGCATCGAGTAGGCGTCCATGAACCAGGCCATCGTCTGGGCGTCCGTCCCCATGTCAGGGGCCGGAACGTCCGTCGTCGGCCCGATCACGTAGCGCAGTTCCTCCGCGAAGCGGCGGGTGAGCCGTTCGGTCTCCTCCTCGCTGAGTTCCTTCGGGTTGACGGAGATTCCGCCCTTCCCGCCGCCGAACGGGAGGTCCATCACGGCGCACTTCCAGGTCATCCACATCGAGAGGCCGACACACTCGTCGGCGTTCACTTCCGGATGGTAGCGCAGGCCGCCCTTGTACGGCCCGCGAACGTCGTCGTGCTGGGCGCGATAGCCCGTGAAGACGTCGACAGTTCCGTCATCACGCTCGAGTGGTACCGAAACCTGCTCGACGCGAGTGGGGTGTTTCAGTCGTTCGACGACGCCGTCGTCGACGTCGACGTGTGCTGCGGCGCGCTCGAGTTGCCGGCGTGCCGTGACGAGTGCCGAGTCGAGTTCCTCCCCCGAACCCGACTCTGCTGCGTCCTGATTTGGTGGTGTCGTAGTCATCGGTCGTTATGCGGTGAACAGTTTCCGCGGGAAGTCCGCAAGTGTTTCGACTCCGTCGCCCGTCACCCGAAACGTCTCGCTGGTCTCCATTCCGATGTCTTCCGTCCAGATACCGGGGATCATGTGGAACGTCATGTTCTCCTCGAGTACCGTCTCGTCGCCGGGGCGGATACTCGCGGTGTGTTCGCCCCAGTCCGGCGGGTAGCCAAGCCCCACCGAGTAGCCGATTCGGTCTTCCTTCTCGATATCGTACTTCGCAATCGTCTCGCGCCAGGCTTTCTCGACTGCCTCGCAAGTGACGCCCGGTTCGGCGACATCGAGGGCGGCCTCGATGCCTTCGTTGACGATCTTCGCAGTCCGCTCGAGTTCGGCTGGCGGCTCGCCGACGAACGTCGTCCGAGCGAGCGGCGAGTGATACCGGTGGCGACAGCCCGAGAGTTCGATAATGACCGGATCACCCTCCTCGAACGGGCGGTCCGTCCAGGTCAGATGTGGCGTTCCCGTGTGGTCACCAGACGGCATCAGCGGGACGATAGAGGGATAGTCGCCGCCAAATTCGTCAGTTCCAGAAATCAGGGCGTCGTAAATCGCCGCTGCGGCCTCGTACTCCGGCACCCCCGCCTCGATCGCGTCGAGGCCGGCCTGCATCGCGGTTTCAGAAATTTGGGCTGCCTCGCGCATGTACTCGAGTTCCTGGTCGGATTTTTTGACTCGGACCCAGCCGACGAGGAGGGTCGTGTCCTCGAAGTCGGCGTCGGGGAGGGTCTGCTGGAGGCGCGTGTAGGATTTCGCGGTGAAGTAGGCGGCGTCCATCTCGAGACCGATACGGCCGTCGGCAACGTCGAGGTCCTCGAGAACGCCTGCGACGTAGTCCATCGGGTGGAGGTCGTACGGCGAGTGGACGTGGTCGTCGCTGTAGGCGCGGATGCCCTCCTCGGAGAGAGCAGTCGTCGCACGGGCACCGTCGGCGTCCATCTGGCGGCCGACCCAGACGGGTTCGTCGCGGTCGGTCGTAACGACGACGGCCTGGTGGACGTAGAACGACCAGCCGTCGTAGCCGGTGAGATAGTTCATGTTGGCCGGATCCGTGACGACGATGGCGTCGAGGTTTTCCTCGCGCAATCGCGTTTTCGTCCGGTCGAGCCGGCGTTCGTATTCGGCGTCGTCGAAGATATCTCGGGACATGGTACCAAACCCTACGAGGAGTGACGACCGCCCGGACGTAAAAACTTTCGTGTATGGTGAATACGGATACTGTTTATAGAATTGCGCTCAGGGCTGCCCTGATGTGGTCACTGTAAGAAGAAGAGCGATCAGAGCGAGCGCGCCGAATTGATCACGACGAGTGCGCTACTGGCAGCCATCGCCAGCGCAGCAAAGAGTGGGTTCAACAGACCCGTCAAAGCGAGTGGAATAGCAATCGCGTTGTAGACGAACGCCCAGCCGAGATTCTGTCGGATTCGGCGATGTGTCCCCGCAGCCAGATCGAACGTTTCGGGAACGGCGGAGAGGTCGTTGCTGACGATCACTGCATCCGCCGCGTCAGTCGCGATCTTCGTCGCGCTTCCCATCGCAATGCCGATATCTGCAGCGGCGAGCGCCGGTGCGTCGTTGCTCCCGTCGCCGACCATCGCAACCGTTCCTCGCGATTGGAGGCGGCGAATCGTCTCGGCCTTGGCCGCCGGTGGTACGCCGGCGAACACCTCGTCGACGCCGGCAACGTCGCGGAATCGGTCAGCCGCACCGCCGTCGTCCCCGGTCAGGACGATGACCTCACGACCGTCCGCGAGCGAATTGACTGCCGCTCGCCACTCCTCACGCGGCGCGTCACCGACGACGAGTACGCCCTGTACGCGACCGTCCCATCCGACTGCGACCGGAACGTCTCCTGCTGTCCGTGCCTCCTCGACGACCCCCTCGAGGCTCGAGGGGAGTTCGTGGCCGCGGTCGCGAAGATACGCAAGGTGTCCGACAGTGACGCGCTCGCCGTCGACGAGCCCGCTCACACCCCGCTGGTCGCGCTCGAACTCCGCAACCGCCGCTCTCGCGTGGTCGTCCGAGTCCCCTGCTGGCGCGTCCGAGACGATTGCCTCCGCGATAGGATGCTCGGAGAGCGCTTCGACCGCGGCCGCCCGGCGATGGAGTGTACTCGAGTCGACCTCGGTTGCGGTGTGCACCGACGCGACCGTCATCGAGCCGGTGGTGAGCGTGCCGGTCTTGTCGAGGACGACGACGTCGACATCGGGTGCGTCCTCGAAAATCGTCTCCGCAGCGACGACGATGCCGCGTTTTGCGGCGGATTGGACACCCGATGCGATTGCGAGCGGGGTCGCAAGCCCCAGCGCGCAGGGACAGGAGACGATGACGACAGTCAGGCCGACGAGTAGCGCCGACGAGAGCGAGGACCCAGTTGCGAGCAACACGCCAGTTGCACCGGCCGCCAGAACGAGGACGAGCGGGACGAAAACCGTCGCTAGCTTGTCGGCGAGGCGCTGGACGCCGGGCCGGGCGCTCTGGATCGACCACAGCAGCGAGACGAGTCGGTCGAGCGTACTCGTCGCGTCGGCACCGACCTCGAGGACGACCGGCGCGTCGGTAACGACTGTTCCGCCCTGTACCTCGTCGCCCGGTTCCTTCTGGACGGGGAGCGACTCACCCGTGACCAGCGACTCGTCGACAGCGGCCGTTCCCTCTTGCAACTGGCCGTCAAGCGGGACACGCTCTCCGGGACGGACCAGAAGGTGGTCGCCTGGCTCGACGGACTCGAGTGCAACCGTCTCGCCGTCCACCCGTCGAGCCTCGTCGACCTGCTGTTCGGTGAGGTCAGAGAGCAGGCCCGCGGCGCGGCGTTTGATCCGCTCCTCGTAGTACGTCCCGGCGGTGACGGCGAGGATGACGGCGACGGTAACGTCGAAGTAGAGATCCGTCCGACCGAGTGTCATGGCGAGCGTGCTGTAGCCGTAGGAGCCGACCGCAGCGGTCGTGACGAGCAGGTCCATGTTCGGATGGCCCGCTCTGAGACTCACGAGCGCTCCTCGCAGGATCGGATACCCCGTATAGAAGAGGACAAACGTGGTCATTAGCCAGATGTTGACCGCGAGATAGTAGCCGTCGTAGCCGCCGAAGTCGACGACCGGGTCGTAGCCGAAGTAGGTCGGGTAGAGGAAGACGGCGTACCACACCATCACCATCATCCCGAAGAGCCCGCCGCCGATCAGGAATTTGACGAGTGCCTGATCGCCCGTATCCGACTCGTCGTCGGCCGTGCCGCGTTCGCGAGCGGCGTAGCCGTACCCCGAAATCAGCTCGGGTAGCTCGCTCGACTCGACCGTCTCCGGGTCGTACGCGAGCCGAACCGTCTCGGTCGCGTAGCTGGCTTCGGCCGCAAGGACGCCGTCGTTCGATTCGGCAACCGACTCGAGGAACACCTCACACGTCGAGCAGTGCATCCCTTCGACGGCCAGGAATGCGTCGTCGACCTCGGTCTCGACCGCAGCCTCGGCCGCTGATGATGGCGGTGACGGTGACTCCGCATCAATCACCTGAGCGGCGTCTCGTTCGGTAGCTGGCCCGCCAGCGCCGGCACTGTCAGCAATCCGCTCCCGAACGGCTGCTGGGTCGATCTGTGACTCGTGTTCGTCGGTTTCGACCGCCGAGAGCGTCCGCGAAACCTCGAGACAGCCCTGACAGCAGAACTGTCCCGCGACATCGCTAGCAGTGACCGGGCTGGACGGAAGCGCCAGCGAGCAGAGGGTACAGCCGTCCGGCTGCTCGTCGCCAGAAGAGTTGTTAGCGTCGGGTGGTACTCGCGTAGACGAGGGCTGAAAATCGCTGTCAGCGCGCGTCGAATCCGAAATTGACGAATTGGAGTCGGTGAGTGGGTCGGTCATAGCGGCGGAGAGCGACTCATCGTTGGCTGGTTGTGCGCAGGGTCCGGAGAGTGGCTGTGGGTACTGCGAGCAACCGATCGAACGGTAACGGTGGAGTGGGAAGCAGTCATCGGCAGTGACAGAGCGGTTGTGTACGCGGATGCAGTCTCTGTGCCCGGGATGGTGAGAGGATGGTGAGAGAGTCGTACTCGGGGAGCGTCGACACCGTGTGTTCTTCTGTGCGACGCCCGACTACGGTGCAGTGCCGCTCGAGTCGTGCTCATGGTCGTTCTCGTGGCCGTGACCCCCCTCAACGGGACTGAACGCGAGATAGAGGCACGCGAGGATGAGGACGACGTTCACGGTGGAGACGATACCTGCCATGACGGAGCCGCTGACACCGTACCACGCCAACGGGAGGAGAGCCAGTAATCCAACCGGTAACGCGACCCGCGGAGACACGTCCTCGAATTCCATGTAGTGAACTGAACTGTAGGGATACTTAATAACTACACCCCGTTCCAACGAAGCGGTAAACCCCGTCTACCGCTAAGTGACACCTGTCCTAAGCCGGCCGTATGAGTCAGACGGCCGAACACGAAGCGAGCAACGAAACATCGGAGCACGTCCGGGAGATCGGACACGACGAGTTCGATCCGATCGGGACGCTCACGCTGATCGGGATCTATTTCCTGATCCTGGTGTTCCTGTGGTTCTTCATGTACTTCGTCGAGTTCCTCGGGAACGATCCCACGGTCGTCAGTGGGACCCTGGTATTCCTGGCGACTGGAGCGCGATCAGCATGAACATACACACCTACGAAAAACTGTGGCTGGTCGCAGCGATGGTGTTGATCGTCGGTTTCATTGCAACGATCACGTACGGCTCGGTTGGGCTGGGGATCACGATGGTCGGCGACCAGCAAGACACGGTCGAGCCGACCGAACTCGACGACGAGCGATTCAGTGATCCGCGTGTCGCACAGGTCGGCGAGAACGAGTACGAAGCCTACGTTACGGCGCAGATGTTCAGTTTCCAACCGGATCCGATCGAGGTCCCCGAAGACAGTGAGGTGACGTTCTACGTTACGAGCCGAGACGTCATTCACAGCTTCAGCCTCGTCGGAACCAACGTCAACACGATGGTTATTCCCGGCGAGGTCGCCGAAATGACCGTCGAGTTCGACGAGCCAGACGAGTACGGCGTCGTCTGTAACGAGTACTGTGGCCCCAATCACCACAATATGGAGGGGATGGTTTACGTCGTTCCAGAAGACGAGTTCGACCTGACGGAACTCGACGCTGAGGCACCCGGCGAAGTTGAAACCGGAGACGATATCGACGTCACCGCAACGGTCGAGAACCGCCTCCTCGATCCGATCGAAACGACAGTCACGCTCGAGATCGGGAACGAAACGGTCAGCGAAGACGTGACGATCGACGGTGGAGAGACGGACGAGACGACGTTCACCGTCGACTCGGCGCAGTTAGGCGAGGGCGACCACGAGTGGACGGTAACGGTCGACGACCACACTGACAGCTGGACCGTGACTGTGGCCGACGAACTCGAGGACGACGATGCAGATGACGATGCAGACGAGGAATCCAACGAGAACACAGATGCGGGCGATGACGCCGACGATGGCGAGAACGGTACCGAAGACGAAACCGACACAGATGAGACCGAAAGCGATGCCAGCGGAGGTGACGGCGAATGACGAACACCTACATTGAGTCGTTCCCGGCGGAGGCAAAGGTCGTCCGCGCAGCGTTCTACAGTTCCTTCCTCGCGCTCGCAATCGGCGGGCTGTTCGGAATTATCCAGACGCTGCACCGAACCGGCTACTACCGGTTTATGGACTCCGCAGACTACTACACGGTCCTCACCGCACACGGTGTCCTTCTGGCGATTACGTTCACGATTTTCTTCCTCGTGGGGGTGTTCACCTGGGCGACAACGACGAGTCTGGATCGGCCCGTCGAGGACATTCGATTCACCTGGGCCTGGTACGGACTCATGGTAGTCGGGACGGTCCTCACTGCGATTCCGATCTTCGCCGGCTTCACGGACTCGGAGATGAGTGCGTCGGTGCTCTTTACGTTCTACGCACCACTGCAGGGCCACCCGCTGTTTTACTTCGGGTTGGTGCTGTTCGTCGTCGGAACCTGGCTCGCCGGCGTCGACTGGTTCCGTTCGTGGTGGGCCTGGAAACAGGAGCACCCGGACAAACGAATCCCGCTCCCGACGTTTATGGTGCTGACGACGACGCTGATGTGGTACATCGCCACGCTCGGCGTCGCCGCAGCAATCTTGCTCTTCCTGCTGCCGTGGTCGCTCGGCCTCGTCGAGTCGGTGAACCCACTGCTCACCAGAACGCTGTTCTGGTTCTTCGGCCACCCGGTCGTCTACTTCTGGCTCATGCCGGCGTACATGATGTGGTACGTTATGTTGCCGAAGATTTCCGGCGGCAAGCTGTTCAGCGACCCGCTGGCACGCGTTGTGTTCGTCCTGTTCCTGATCCTCTCGGTGCCGACCGGAATCCACCACCAGTATCTCGATCCCGGAATCGCCGAGGGCTTCAAGTTCATCGCGATGACGAACACGATGTTCTTACTGCTTCCCAGCCTGCTCACCGCCTTTACCGTCGTCGCCAGCATGGAACACGGTGCACGCCAGCGCGGCGGCACCGGCTATCTCGGCTGGCTCAAAGCCCTTCCGTGGCGTGACCCGGTCTTCGCCGGCATGGCCCTCGCCGGGCTGATGTTCGCCGCAGCCGGCTTCTCGGGCATGATCAACGCCGGAATGAACATCAACTACCTCGTGCACAACACCTTCTGGGTCGTCGGCCACTTCCACCTCACCGTCGGCACTGCAGTCGCGCTGACGTTCATGGCCGTCACCTACTGGTTCCTCCCCCAGGTAACCGGCAAGGCGCTGTGGAACCGGTCGGTTGCACTCGGGCAGGTCGTCCTCTGGTTCGTCGGCATGACGTTCATGTCGAACGCCATGCACCGCGGCGGCCTGCTCGGCATCCCGCGCCGGACCGCCGAACCCCAGTACGACGGCTTCGAGTTCGAGGCCGCCGTCGGTAGCGTCGGTGAACTCGACGCCCAGATCGCACTCGGCGGTGCCCTGCTAACGCTCTCGCTCGTGTTGTTCTTCGCCAACGTCGTCGGTACCGCTCTCAACAGCCGTAGCGATGACCTCCCCGCGAACGAGTACGCCGACACGCTCTCGGGACCATCGGATGCCCCACTGGTCCTCGACAACCTGAAACTCTGGACGGCCATCGCCATCGTCCTCGTGATCTTCGCCTACAGCTTCCCACTGCTGTCGATCATCGAACGCGGTGGCCTGTTCGGCCCCGAACTCACCGAACTCCCCGTACACATCGGACTTGGGCTCGAGTACCTGTGGGCAACCACCATCTCGACGGTAACGACCGCCAGTGAGACCGTCGTCGCTCTCGGCGCGGAGGTGAACTGGTAGTGCGGATCTCGAAGGGCGCGTTACTCATCGTCATCGCGTTCATCGCCCCACTCATCGTCGAACTTCGGACAGTGTTGGCGTGGGTCAACGTCGAGCTCACCGTACTCGAGTCCGTCGTCCTCGGCATCGGACTGATCGGGGTAATTCTGGTCTGGGCACTGTGGCCACAGTCACAGAGCAACGGGACCGAGTCCGCAGAAACAAAGTAGCGACAGTGCTCGAGAGTGGCAAGGTGTATCGCTGTACTCGAGTGAGAGAGTCATAGAACAGTTCGCATACCCTCTCTGTGACTACCCGACGAACAATAAGTACAGGCCAAGCAGTTCCTGATGTGGCTATCGATTTCTCTGAACTCTGTTAAAAATTGCCTGCTGAATATAGAGCGTGTAGTCAGCAGTTGGTCACCGTTGATTTCAACCAGTACGAACGAGCAGTGTTTCAGCAGTGGGAGGTGTAAAACAACTCTGACTAATACTAACAGAATCCTTTGAGTGCCGAGGGAATCGATTTGCTGTCTCAGAGCGTTGCATATGAAAGAGAAGCCATGACACACGTATGCACACGGTCAAAACACTCTTATTCACCCTTATTACACATCGGATATGGTTGATAAAGAAGTAGTGTTACAGGGATACGAGGATATTGCGGATGTGTATGCCGAGGAGAGATCACCGAGCGATGAGGAGCAGAAGGCCCTGGCCTCGTTTCTCAAGAAGATTTCGACTGAGTCACGGGTGCTGGACGCTGGCTGTGGAGGGGGAGAACCAGTGCTCCAGCACCTGAGCAGCCAGTCACAACAGGCAATCGGGCTTGACTTTTCTGCACAACAGTTGGAGAAGGCTCAGTCGAATGCTCCGGAAGCAAGATTGCTGCGTGGCGATATGACTCGATTACCGCTACCCGACAGCACAGTTGATGCTGTGCTCGCCTACCACTCGCTGATCCACGTCCCGGCTGGGGAACACCAGGCAGTCATTGACGAGTTTGCACGGGTGCTTCGTCCAGGTGGTCATCTACTCCTGTCGGAAGGCCCCGGCGAGTGGCAGGGAACGAATCCGGATTGGTTAGACGCTAATACCGAGATGCAGTGGTACATTGCCGGTGCTGAGGCGACTCGAGTGCAACTGGAGAACGCAGAGTTTCAGATCGAAACCGAGTACGGCGCTCCGAATACACTTGCTGAGGACGAGGAGGCAAGCTGGATTGTCTTCGATGCAACACTTGATCACACGTAGTACCAGTACATCGTCAGTGTTCGACTGTCAAGGTCACTGATATACTGGTTCTGCAGGACGATTTCGAACTGTTCTGTCTCTTGACCGATCACAGAGACCACGAATTGACCGAGCCCTCGTGCAAGATCCGCGTTTTCAGTTCAGCACGTCTCGCCAAATACATCAATTAGCTGGTGGAAATCGCGTGCAACATCCAGAAGATGGATTTATCGCCAGTCTCCGTGCGAGCGAAGCGAGCGCGGTTCCCGGACAGCGAGGCCGGAGGATGAGACGTTCGCCTTTTTCATCGGAGTTTTTGCGCGAGCGGTTCACCGGCGGCGAACCCGACGCGAAAAAAAGTTCGCGCTTTGTATTCAGCAGGATTTCGGAAACCTATCACTGGGTCTGGATTTCAACAGAGCCAATAGAGACCAACCTGAACCAGCCCACGGCGTGGTTCGGTTACAACGGGTCCGAATTACCTAGAGATCAGTCCGTTGGAAACGATAGTAGCCGATGAGAACAGGGATCAGAGCCCATATCAGCATGGCAATCCCGCCGAACCATTCTTGCAAGTAGAAGGGGGCCTCGCCGGAAACTCGCTCTGCAGGAGCCATTCCCTGCGCTTCGAACGGCTCAAGACCATACTGGAACATGAACGGGAAGACATCTCCTTCAACAACCTCGCTCGAAATCGTCGCATAAGCCTGGAGCGGGTTGAACTGTTGAACAAATAGATACCAGGTCTCAGCCTCAACTGGCGGTGTCTCATCATGGATCACGTAATAGGGCCCAGCAGTAACGAGTTCCCAAAGACCAACGAACAACAGATACGTCCCAATAGCAATTGCCATCGACCGCCCACGGGAAGACACACCTGCCGAGACACCAACCGCCAGCGCCACGAATGTCAAACCAAACAAGAGGCTAATTGCCCCGAAAGCGAGCCAGTCACTGATCGGTAGTGACCCGAACAAGACGATGCTCAGTACCAATGCGACGAGAAAAGAGAGCACAACAGCAACCGAAATAACACCAATTCGACCGAGCAGTTTTCCGAAGACGACATCGCCTCGGTTTGGTGGCAGCCCGAGGAGGAGTTTGAGACTGCCTGATTGCCGTTCGCCGACAACAGCCATATATCCGACAATGAGTGCCGCAACTGGCAGAAGCACACTAAGGGGTAATGCGACGAAGCCAAGCATCTCACTAGCAGATGTATCATCGGTCACTGCCCAGACAGCGACATAGCCGATAGTGGTCAGTGCAACCAGGAGCCCGATAATCGACCAAAGTAGTCTTGATCGGCTGGCATCGGCGAAATCCTTGCGAGCGACCGCGCCAACGTGGCTACTCATTGAGAGACCTCCGAGGGGACTTCGGCGTATTGGGGTTGGGTTTCAATTCCTGCACCAACTGTCCCGTCCTCGGCGACTAACGCCGCAAACAACGACTCGAGCGATGTCTCATCAATTCTGACGTCTGTAATCGTTACACCAAGAGCATCGAGCTCAGTAATTACGGTCGCCTTCGAACGCGGATCCGTCACTGATGCCTCAAGCTGACGGCCAGTAGCCGTAACATCAGTCACGCCAGTTATTGCGTCGACTGTCTCAGCAGCAGCCTTCGGTGGATCGGAGACTGTGATCGTCATTGTCGCGCCATCGCCAAGTGACTCTCGAAGCCCTTCGAGAGTATCGAGCGCGATCAACTCTCCTTGATTGAGAATCCCAATCCGGTCACAGACCGCTTCGACATGCTCGAGAATATGGCTTGAAAAGAAGACGGTAGTTCCACGCTCCGATTCTGCCTGCACCAGTTCTTGCATCTCGCGGATACCTGTTGGATCGAGTCCGGTTGATGGTTCGTCCATAATGAGTAGTTCTGGATCGCCGACCAGCGCCATACCGGTTGCCAGTCGTTGACGCATTCCTTTCGAGTAGCCGCCAGCAGGGCGATCAGCATCCGCTTGGTCAAGGCCGACTCGTGCTAACAACTCGTCAGGATCATCATCGGCGTCTTTGGTCCGAATTGCGAACTCGAGATGTTTCCGCCCGGTGAGTCGTTCATAGATATCATATCCTTCGGGGAGAATGCCGACACGTTTGCTGATTTGGTCTGTTTCTGTCTGCGTATCGTAGCCCAGAACCGTTGCTGAACCAGAAGTTGGTCTGACGAAATCAAGTAACATGTTAATCGTTGTCGATTTACCCGCACCGTTCGGTCCTAAGAAGCCGAACACCTCTCCCTGTTCGATAGCGATACTCAGTTCAGAGACGGCTGTTACGTCTCCATACTGCTTTGTCAGATCGGTTATTTCGATTGCATTCATGGTTGGGAACAGATAACGGAAGTAGTCGTAATCGACACGATACTAAAGTAAATATTTTTACCAAAATCCTAATTGGGAGATACCAGGCAACCGGCGTCCACAGCGAGTTCGGAACCGACATGGAACCCGTGTCGATCGAAGGGGGAAAAGCAGATCAAGTACGTACTTCACCTGTACTGGCCGGTCATCTCCCTTCGCAGAGTCGAGCGCGAGCGGAATTAAAGCCTGTTGCGTCCACGGCGGACTAAACACAGACGCCCCGCGTCACCCGACGCGGGGTACTTCACGACACCCCTGTACTCGAGTAGTTGAGACAGAGAGGGTGGCCGGATCACCGACACAGGACCGTCATCGCTGTCTCGAATCCGAACGGTCGAAGACACTCACTCGACGACCTGATCGACCATCTCGTCGGACATATTATCGATGAGTTGGCCACCAGTCTCGAGTTCTTGAATTACGAATCGCGAGGACGTCTCGTTGACGCCGTCGATCTCGACGATGTCGTCGATCAGCGCGTGCATCTGGTCGTGGTTTTGTACCCGCGAAATGACGATGAAGTCGACGTCGCCCATCATGTAGTAGACGTGGTTGACACCGTCGATCTCGGTGAGCGACTCGCCGACGTCTTCGGCGTAGCCGCTCTCGTGGGAGACGGTTACCTCCGTAAACAGAAGCATGTTGAGGTCGAGCGCATGCGGGTCCACGTCCGCCGAGATGGTTGTGATTACGTCGCTCTGCTTCAAATTCGTCACGCGGTAGTGAATCGCAGACTTCGAGAGCCCAAGTTCGTCGGAGAGCTCCTCGAGATTCTTGTCGTCAGACTTCTCGAGACGCTTCAAAATCTCGATGTCCGTTTCGTCGAGGTCAACGTCCATTTTTCTACTCTTTGGTGAGGTTGTAGTTAAATGTCATTACTTGCGACGGGTGGTGTGTCCCGACGACAATACCCACCCGCAATCCACGGTCGATGGGTTACCCGTCCATGGCTGCGTCAGACACCTCGAGCGCGTTATCGAGGACCGAGACCGCCTCATCGATATCGTCCTCGGTGATCGTCAGCGGCGGCGCGATGATCAGCGTGTTGATCATGTTCGCGACGTAGACGCCGCCGTCGGACGCGGCGGCCGCGACCTCGTCGACGACAGTCGACCCCTTCGAAATTTTGTCGTCACGGGTGCCGAACGGAACACGCTCGTCCGGATCACGTGTGAGTTCGATGCCACGGAAGAGCCCGACGCCGCGAGTGTCGCCGACGCTCGGGTGCGCTTCGGCGAGCTCCTCGAGTCGGTCGCCGAGATAGGAACCGACCTCGTTCGCGTGCTCGATGAGGTTCTCCTCCTGGTACGTCTCGATTGCGGCGAGTCCGGCCGCGCAGGCGACCGGATGGCCGGCGTACGTGTGACCGTGACAGAACAGTTCGTCCTCGAAGTGGTCCGCGATTTCGGGCGTCACGATCGTCGCGCCGAGCGGCGCGTACGCGCCGGAGAGCCCCTTGGCCATCGTCATGATGTCCGGCTGGACATCAAAGACGTCACAGCCGAACCACTCGCCGGTGCGGCCGAAGCCGGCCATCACTTCGTCGCAGATGAGCAGCGCGTCGTGCTCGTGGGCGATTTCCTTGAGTCGCGGCAGGTACTCCTCCGGCGGGACGAGGATTCCGTTCGAGCCGACGATCGGCTCGACGAGGATCGCCGCAACGGAGTCACCCTCGAGCATCAACATCTCGTCGATGTACTCGAGACTCTCCATCGGGTCGAGCGTCGAGCCGTAGGCGTAGGGGTCGGGTGCTTTGATCGTTCCGGGGATGCCAGGTTCGCCGGCGAGTCGCCGTGGGTCGCCCGTGACGCTGATCGAGCCGGCGGTCGCGCCGTGGTAGGAACGATAGCGCGAGATAATCTTCTGTTTGCCCGTGTACATCCGCGCGATCTTGATCGCGGCTTCGACGGCCTCGGTGCCGCTGGTCGAGAAGAACGTCTTCGAGAGGTTCCCTGGCGTTACCTCGGCGAGCTTCTCGCCGAGTTTCGCGCGCGCTTCGGTCGCGAAGCCGGGCGCGAAGTATGCACCCTCGTGGGCCTGCTCCGCGATCGCGTCGGCAACGCCGTCTGCGGAGTGGCCGAGGTTCGAGCACATGAGTTGGCCCGAAAAGTCGATCCACTCGTTGCCGTGTGCATCCTGGAAGCGGACGCCGTCGCCGCCGACGACTTCCGTCGGATCGACCTCGCTCTGGTAGGACCACGTGCCGAAGACGTACTCCTTGTCGAGACGTTCGACGTCGGTTCGGTCGTCGCCTGCAGTCGTTGCAGTATCGTCGCCTGTCATTCTTTCGCAAGGGTACGAAAGCAGCAGACATTAATCTTTCCCGTCAGAGAAACATTCGAGCTATAATTCCTGATTAGAACCCATATTGAAGAACTCTATTCGAGTGGTGAACCACTATTTGGAAATATTTCCCCATTCTCCGAAGCATTTATTTCGGCCCTTGCGGTATGTCCTCTATGGTCGAACTCGACTCGTTAGGAGAGGCAGATACGGTTCGAAACTACGTCGGCGGTGAGTGGGTAACGCCCGAAAGCGGCGAGGAACTGGTAACGACGGACCCGGCAACCGGTGAGGAGCTGGGACGAGTTCCGTTCAGTTCGACGGACGACGTGGACGACGCCGTTCGAACAGCAAACGACGCGTTCGAAGACTGGTCAGGCCGTCCCGTCGAGGAGCGAATTCAGCCGCTGTTCGAACTGAAGACCCTCCTCGAGGAGAACATCGAGGAACTCGCGGAGATTCTCGTCCAGGACCACGGGAAAACGCGAGCAGAAGCGCGCGGCGAACTCCGTCGCGGCATCGAGAACGTCGAGGTCGCCTGTGGGATTCCGTCGATGATGCAGAGCGGCACGCTGCTGAACGCCGCGCCCGAAATCGACGAGAGTGCAGTCAGAAAACCACTCGGCACGTTCGCCGCGATTACGCCGTTCAACTTCCCCGGTATGATTCCGCTGTGGTTCCTTCCCTACGCGGTCGCGACCGGAAACAGTTTCATTCTCAAGCCGAGCGAGCAGGATCCGCTCGTCACCCAGAAGCTCTTCGAACTCATCGACGAGGCCGGCTTCCCGGACGGCGTCGTCCAGCTCGTCAACGGCGGCAAGGACACCGTCAACGCGCTGATCGACCACGACGGAATCGAGGGTATCTCGTTCGTCGGCTCCACGCCGATCGCGAAGCTCGTCTACGAGCGGGCGGCCGCGAACGGCAAGCGCGTCCAGGCCCAGGGTGGCGCGAAGAACCACATCGTCGTGACCGAAACGGCTGATCTCGAGTTCGCCGCCGAGAAGACGGTCTCCTCGGCCTGCGCCTGTGCCGGCGAGCGCTGTCTCGCGAACGACGTCGTGCTCGTCGAAGAGTCGGTGTACGACGAGTTCGCCGACCTGGTCGTCGCGGAAGCCGAGGCACAGACGGTCGGCTACGGACTGGACGACGGAACGGATATCGGCTCGCTCATCAGCGAAGAGCACGAGACGACGGTTCGCAACTACATCCAGACCGGGATCGAGGAAGGGGCAACGGTGCTCCACGACGGGCGAGACGTCAGCGTCGACGGCTACGACGAGGGGAACTTCGTCGGCCCAACCGTCTTCGGGGATGTCACCGAGGACATGGTCATCTCCCAGGAGGAAATCTTCGGCCCGGTGCTCGCACTCGACGCCGTCGAGTCGGTCGACGCCGCAATCGAGCGCATGAACGCGAGCCAGTTCGGAAACGCCGCGAGCCTGTTCACCGGCAGCGGCGCAGACGCCCAGAAGTTCCGCCATCAGGCCGAAATCGGGAACATCGGCGTCAACGTCGGCACGTCGGCCCCGATGGCCTTCTTCCACTTCGGCGGCTGGAAGGACTCGTTCTTCGGCGACCTGCACGCCCAGGGCGAGGACATGATCCAGTTCTACACGGACAAGGCGATCTACATCGAACGCTGGCCCGACGCCTAATATGACGACGCCTGCTGAGGAAACGGCGCTGTCCGACGAACTCGAACAGTCGTACGTCGAGTCGACGCCGCGCTCCCGGGAGCTCGCCGAGCGAGCGCGAGACGTGATGCCCGGCGGCGATACGCGCTCGGTGACGTACTACCGGCCGTACCCGTCGTACGTCGAATCCGCACACGGCGCGCAACTCGAGACGGTCGACGGAGAGACGCTCCTCGACGTGCTCAACAACTACACCCAGAGCGTGCTCGGTCACGCGCCAGAGCCGGTCGTCGACGATGTCTGCACCAGGTTCCGAGCGGGGAACGGCGTTGCAGCACCGACGGAGCCAGCGGTCGAACTCGCGGAGTTGCTCGTCGACCGCGTCCCGTCGGTCGAGCAGGTTCGGTTCTGTAATTCGGGCACCGAAGCGACGATGAACGCAATTCGCGCTGCGATGGCCTGGACCCAAAACGAACGCGTCTGTAAGATCACCGGCGGCTACCACGGAACACACGATGTCGTCGAAGTCGGCGTCGCAGACGAGGGACGAGAACACACAGGGATTCCACGGACCGCCGAACAACGAGTCCAGACGGTCTCGTACAACGACACTGACCAACTGAAAGCGACGTTCGAAGCCGTCGGGGACGAACTCGCGTGTCTCATCCTCGAACCGATCCTCGGCGTCGGCGGCATGATCCCGGCGACCGACGAGTTCCTGCAAACGGCACGGGACCTCACCGCCGAAACCGACACGCCGCTCGTCTTCGACGAGGTAATGTCGTTCCGACTCGCCCCCGGCGGCGCACAGCAGCGCCGTGGGATCGAGCCGGATCTGACCGCGTTCGGGAAACTGATCGGCGGCGGGCTCCCGGTCGGTGCCGTCGGCGGCCGCGCCGACCTGATGGCGCAGTTCCACCCCGAAACGGGCTCCGTCGATCACTCCGGGACGTTCAACGCGAATCCGGCAACGATGGCCGGCGGTGTCGCAACCCTTCGAGAGCTGAACGCGGACGCCATCGAGACGCTGAACCAGCAGGGGGCCGACCTTCGCACACGGCTCCAGGAGATCGGTGACGATGCCGACCAGCCGATCACGATCACGGGAGAAGGATCACTGTTTCAGATCCACTTCACCGACGACCAGGTCCACGACCTCGCGTCGTCGGCGGCTGGCGACCCAGCGGCAGCACAGCTCTTCCACGAACTGCGCCGCGAAGGCGTCTTCATCGCACCGCGCGGAATGGGGAACCTCTCGACGCCGATGACCGAGTCGGATCTCGACCAGATTGCGACGGCGTTCGACCGGGCACTCGAGTCGATTGCCTGACAAAGGCTCAAAAAAGCAACGAGCGACTGTGGCCAAGGCCGATAGAGTGAAGGACAGTTGTTTGGGCGATGTTTTGCTGATACTTGTTCGCGCTTTCAGCCACGAAAGAATCGAGAGATGTGAGGTTGGCCGCTTTAGCCTCCAGAGTGTAGTATATTAGCTATTACCAGTAGTGAGACAGTAGTAAAGAATATGTGGTAGCAAATAACATAGGAAAATATGCGGGAAGATAGCACAAACACTGGACGGTGTGTGAATCGTAGGTCATTCCTTGCAACGACAGGAGTTGCAACCACAATCGGTCTTGCGGGCTGTCTCGGTGGTGACGATGACTACATTCGGTATCTCGGCTGGGGTGGCAACACGCAAGACTCAGCGGCGGAGATATTCGAGCAGTGGAGCGAGGAATCAGGGGTCGAGGTACGACACGAGTCTGCCGGCGGTGACGTCGAGTTTATTTCGTACTTGCAGCAAAACGAGGGCGAGGTCGATCTGTTCCTGCCGTCATCGTACGGTATTCACCTTGCCAGACAGGAAGATTTGCTGGCAGATGTCGACTACGGGGAAGTGCCAAACTACGAAGAGAACATGATGGAGGACTGGCAAGATATGCCTTACATAGATGGAGATGCGTTCTTCAGAGACGCACTCACGCAGGGGTACTCCGTCAACACTGAGGACGTTGACCAAGAGATGGCAACTTGGGATGATATCAAAGATGATCAGTTCGACGAGTCACTCGCCCTGCGAGACGACGCTGCGAGTCGGTTTACGAACGCAGCACTCTCGATTGGAGAAGATGTCAACCAGATCCCAGACGATGACGGGTTATTCGACGATGTTGTCGCAGAAATAGAGGAGCAACACGAAAACGCGTTCAGCCTCTGGGGTGCTGGTGCTGAGGCGATGCAGTACCTTCGTGAAGAAAACGCAATGGTATCTGAGGCATGGGGCGGTCGGACCCGGGCACTGCAACAGGACGGCTACGAACACATCGAGTACGTTATTCCTGACGAAGGGGCCGCAACCATCACTGAGGACTACGCGATTCCGGCAGCGAGCGAAAAGAAAGAGACCGTCTACGAACTCCTGGACTTCGCGTACGAACGGGACAACCTCGTCGATATTTCCGATATGCTCGGCTATCCGGTTCCCGTCGTCGATACGCCCGATGTGATTACCGATCTTCCGGATTACGTGAGTGATCCTGACGATCTGGCATGGGTTGACTGGTCCGTTGTGGATCCAGTGATTGACGATTGGCAGGAGACGTTCGACGAAATCAAGTAACACGTTCACCTCCTATTGGATTAATAATGCTAGAGATAACCAACCTCACGAAGTACTATGGCGACCACCTCGCAGTCGAGGATCTCTCGTTTTCGATTGAAGAAGGCGATTTTGCCACACTCCTCGGGCCGAGTGGCTGTGGGAAGAGTACCACGCTTCGCACTATCGCCGGTCTCATCGAACCAACTGAAGGGACGATTACACTCCGTGGCGAGGACGTGACGAACTTGCCACCTGACCAGCGCAACATTGGGATGGTGTTCCAGAGTAGCGCACTGTTCCCCCACATGACTGTCAAGGAGAACCTCGCCTACGGACTGAAAATGCACGGATTGGACGATGAGGTTGACACCCGTGTATCGGAGTATCTGGATCTTGTCGAGATGTCCGGCTACGAAGATCACAAGACGACGGAACTGAGCGGCGGGCAGCAGCGACGTGTGTCGATCGCACGTGCACTCGCATACGAACCGGACATTCTGCTACTCGACGAGCCGCTGACGGGATTAGACCGCGTTCTTCGAGAGCAGATAAGGAACGAAATTAAACAGATTCAGCGGGAGATCAACGTGACGACGTTGTTCGTCACCCACGACCAGCAAGAGGCGCTCTCGCTTTCGAATCAGATCATTGTCCTCAACAACGGCCAAAAGGAACAGGAGGGAACACCTGAATCCCTCTACGAGCATCCCAAAAACCGCTTCGTCGCCGAGTTCGTCGGAAAGTCGTCACGATTTACGGGTCAACCGGACGATACAAAGCCGTCGGTCATCCAGAACGGATCGCTCACGTTTGCCGTCGATCCCGAATCCATACCGGATACGAGTCCAAATACAGACGGAGCAGACGTCACACTCTACGTTCGACCGGAAGACGTTGTCATCGATACGAGTAGTACCTTCCAGAACGAGTTCGACGCGACCGTCTCCCACATCGCAGATGTCGGCAGCCACAGCGAGATCGAACTAGAACTTGAGGACGGAACGCCAGTACTCGTCGAAGCCGAGCGCTTCCCCGACCTCTCGGTCGGTGAACAAACGACTGTTGGGTTCGATCCGGAGGACGTAATCGTTCTATGATATTCAGAAATCTTCCCGTCCCGACGTCAGTCCGTGAACGAGTCACACCACGACACCTCGTCGCGTTTGGACTGGGATGGCTTGCACTCTTTTTCGTGCTTCCGATTCTTGTACTCGTCTGGCAGAGTCTCGGGATTGGCACGGGTGAGCCGTTGTCTGCATATCAACAGGCACTCTCGGGACTCTATCTCTGGACGATCGTTCGATCGTTCTACTACGGGATCGCAACGACAATCGTGACGCTCGCGCTCGCGTACGCCTTCTCGTACTTCGTCGTATTTTGGACGAGTATGAAGAACCTCTTTCTCATCCTCGTTGTCCTACCGTTGTGGATCGCCTATATTATCCGCTATCTCGGTATTCAGCTGTTTTTCTCACCAACCGGGCCGTTCGTCGATCTCTTCGGGACCGATTTCGGCTTCCTCTTCTCAACGAGAGGCGTCATCCTCGGGATGACGATCGCATACCTGCCGTTTGCTATTCTCCCAATCTACAACTCGATGAACGCAATAGATCGGGATCATATCCACGCCTCACGGGTTCTGGGTGCAGGGTCGTTGCGAACCGTCTACTCAGTCGTGTTTCCGTTGAGTCTCTCGGGTATCGTCGCAGCGGGCCTAATTGTCTTTATCCTCTCATCCGGATCGTTCCTGGCACCCGCCGTACTCGGTAGCTCCGAGAACTTCATGATCGCAAATATGATCGAACGGTCCTATACGGAACTGTTCAACATCGAACTTGCAGCAGCGCTATCGGTGATCTATACGATCATCTTGCTCGCGTTGATCGCGGTGTTCAACTCGTACGTCAATCTCGGCGAGGTGTTCGAGAACATATGAAGCTCTACAAAGTCGCCGAGCAGTTCGCCGCATGGCTCGTCGCGGTCATCGTACTCTCGCTGCTGTTGGTGCCGATCGTGATGATCGTCCTCACCTCGCTGACACCAGAAAGCTTCCCGACGATTCCCGACGGGGATGTCACCCTGTACTGGTACAGCGAAATGCTGTCGAACACAGAACTCATGCAGGCACTCGTGACGAGCTTCCTCGTCGCAACGTGTGCTGCGATCCTCTCTGGTATCGTTGGCACGGTAGCAGCGATCGGCTTCGTTCGAAGCGAGATATCCTACCGCGAGGAACTTGCAACGCTGATGCTCCTTCCGCTGATGATCTCGCCAGTCATTACCGGACTCGCCATCATCCAATTTTCATCGCAAGCAGACCTGCCGAGTGGCTACCCAACCCTGATCATCGGACATAGCATCCTGACGCTTCCGTACGTGTTCCTGATCGTTCGATCGAGATTAGTGACGTTTGATGACGACCTTCGTGAAGCGTCGCGTGTACTGGGGGCAAACGGCCTCGAGACGTCACTCAATATCACGCTCCCGGTAATCTCCCCAACAGTCATCTCAGCGATGGTTATCTCGTTCGTCGTCTCCTTCGGCGAGTTCACCGCGACACAGTTCCTGATCGCACCTGACGCAACGACAGTCCCTGTCATCATCTACACGATGCTTCGAGCGGGCCTGAGTCCGGAAATAAGTGCCCTCTCGACGCTCCTCATCGCAATCATGGTACTCGGAGCGCTCATCAGCGGTGCCGTGACACGGTCGACCTGACCGTGTCCAGCCGGTTCATTACGACTTCTGAAACGCCTGACGAGGGTAGGTGTCAGCGTCGTAGACTGTGGCAGTGGCTCAAGCAGGATTTTGGTGTCTTCCTCCGCAAGTGTCAGCAACAGGTTCGCGAGTGTCGTGTCGACCACGGACGATGGGAAGAGAACAACCAAGCGGCGTCGACGGGACGGCCCTACAGTGCGAGCCCGCTGGTCGTGACGGCCGTCTCGGTGTCGTCTTCTGCGGAGACTTCGACAACACCATCGAACAGTTGTTTGAGAGTATTGACCGTCTGCTCGTCGTGTGCCGCGGAATCGATGAGATAGATGCCGAGTCCGTCAGCGCTCTGAATCCGACCAGTGAAGACGTGCAAGAACCGAAACACGGTCTCGAGGTCCGAGTACATCAACAGCGTCGAAATTGAGTGTAACATGACCCGGTTTTCAGTGAGTCCTCGGTTCTGGTAGAACTCCTGTAAGAACTCTGAAACCGTAATCCCGATGCCCGTCATATCGACAGGTGAGGAAACGTACGAGACCTGTGAGTCGTCTTCAGGCACGCTGGCCTGTTGCTGGCTCGAAACGCAGTCAACAATGCCGACCGGCGGGTCCGATGTCTGGATTCGGTCGCGAAATCCGGACCGCATGGTGTCGGCATTGTCTTTCGTCGTTACGATGATCGATCCATCCCCCCGGTCGGCCCCCTGTGCGAGAACGTCAAGCGCGAGTCGTCGCTTCCCGGTGAGTGGCGGTCCCGTCACGAGGATGTTTGTCCCGGGAGCGATTGTCGCGTTCGTCTGGACGTCCGCGAAATCATACATAATGATGCGTACCTCCGATGATTTCGACTGTCGTCACCGATCGCAATGCAGTTGTGCGAAAGTCAGTCGTACCGTTGTGGGACGCAAATATAATCTTTGTGAAGACCTTCGAATTGTCAGACACAGCGTCCTCAGCGGACGTTGACGGTATTTACCGTTCGCTATAGTTGTATTTGAACGCGACGGGATTGGAGAGCTAACGCGGTTTCTCTTAGAAGAGAAGAACGTTACTGGCTAGTCGAACGACGTCACACTGAGCGTTACCTCCTCGCTGAGCGACGATGGCGTCTCCTCGGTCGGAACGATGAGGTCGTAGACCGTCGTCTCGCCGGGTGCCAGCTGATAGTGTGGATTTGCGAGCTCTCCGTCAGCGATATTCGAATCTGCGACGGTCCCTTCGAAATGATCGTCGCCCAGTGACGCTTGCGGCTCAGTTTGTGGCTCAAACCAAAGTTCGATCTCGTCCCCCAACTCCTGTGACACGCCACCGAGTTGGACCGTCTCCGAACCCTGGTTACTGAGTGCAATCATCCCCTCGAACGTCGTCTCCGCATCGAGGTTCAACCCATCGGACTCGAGTGCCTCGTCCGTAAGCGCGATTTCCGCGGTATCGCTGTCGGTTGCGTCGTTGTCGCGGATCTCGATCGCGAGCAGGGTACTCGAGTTGCCCGTTGTTTCAATGCTTACCTGTCTCCTCGTCTACTACAACCCATTTTGTGTTGAGTGGTGTGAAAGTCCTTATATCGAGCATTACCAGAAGCCAGCCCTGGACCGAACGGCTTCAGGAGCGCCTTGAACCGATTTGGAACGATCCTGGTGTGGAAACAAAATACATGGGTGGGTGTCTAATCTGAAGGGGGGTGGTATTCAGACCGTCTGCGGCAGCGTCTACTTGAGTTGATTATGTACCGATCACTTCGCCATCGGCCGTGATACTTGAACCGCCCGACGTATCAGGGGTTTCGTCGAAAATGACGTCCTCACCGGCGTGCACGCCACCATTGATGTCAGCACCGGCCTTGAAGTGGATAGTGCCACCTGCCTCGATGCTTGCACCACCAGTGATGTCGACATCGCCTTCAAACATGATGTCGCCGTCCGCGCTAATATCGCCCCGAAGTTCGGTCGACTCTTCAAAGGTGAGATCGCCACCTGCATCGATACTTCCACCGCCACCGATATCGACATCGTCCTCAAACGAACCATCGTCGTCAATCTCGATGTCGTCGTTCGAGTCAACCTCATCCTCGTACGTTTCTTCCTCACCGTCATCACCGCACTCGAGTGAAACGCCGTGCTCCGTCGTGCGGTCGGCGACGATGTGAACGTCACCACTGGCCTCGAGTATCACGGAAATGGGAGCGTCTGTCTCTGTATCGGATTCGTCACAGGCAACGCTAACTGCGTAGACGTTGTCGTCGGTCTGCTCAGTGGTCACGTCAAGCCCGGCCGTCTCGACGCCTCCAAGAGAGACCGACTCGACGGTGACATCGTCAACCTGGTTCGTTGTATCCGTTACCTGAAAGAGGTCTGCATCGCTCTCGGGAGTGACTGTAGTCTGTTCAGAGGTGTCCGTAATTTCGAGCAGTCCCTCGTCGTCGCCGGCCGTCTGGACCATCACACCGCGGTCTGCGCTGATCGTGGCGAATCCGAACGCCGGACCGGCGAGCAACACCGTCCCGATGAGGACGAGGGCAACGCCGAGTAGTGTGATCGTGCGCATGAGTTGTCTCCCAGTTTACGGCGGGCGTTCGACATCGCCGAGACGCATCCGGCGATTCTGTACGACGTGAACGGCAGCAGAGCCGACGAACAGCGCGACCACGAGCGTCGACCAGCCGAGTGCTGACACGGTTTCCGTCGGAAGCAAGCCGAGCCAGAGGCCGGCCATTACAACCGTCGCGATAGCCGAGAGACCACTGTAGTACAGCCCCCACGGAACCGAATCGCCAGGAACGATATCGAGGTAAATCTCGAGCGTGCTGGCCTCCTCCGTGAGTTCGATTGTGCGGTCGTCGAATCGCACCATCCCTGCTCGTTCAAGCGTTGGCAGGTGCGTCTGCTGAAGCGAGGTGTAGATCCGCTTTCGCTCTGCCGAGGTGAGCGCCTCGATCTCCGTATCCAGTTCCCAGGCGGCAACCTGCTCTGCGAGTTCACCGAGTTCGACCGGGCGCTCCTCCTGTTTGCAGTAGTGGATCACGTAGCGACGCCGGTGATTACTCAGCAGATCGAAGATCGTGCCCTGATCGAGCGACTGGTCGTGCGTCGCTGCGTCCCCCTGGCCAGAAGTGTCTGCAGTGCTTGTCTGCTGGTTGTTTGTCGATGCCGACGCCGATGCCGGTACCGATTCACCAGACCCGTCCGGTCGGTGTCCGTTGTCAGTATCAGTCGCCTGTCCGGAACCAGCAGCTGTCGACTGACTCGAGTGAGTCTGCTCCGTACTCGAGTCGGAGACGTGTTCAACAGTGGATCCGGATTGGGGAGACATAAGAACGGACAGGTTGCCTATATCTTGTGAGCGGCAACACATAACCTTTACCGAATATCACCATCTAACGGGATCGAGCGGGCTTCAGAGTGTGCTTGAACGACGGTATTGCCCGGTCAGAAGAAGTTCTGGCTGCTGAATACAAAGTAGGTGGAGTCATAGAGTATGAGGTACGAACTGCGCGACGACAGTCGGTTGCAGGGTCGATCGTGCAGGAAAGGGACACATCATGAAAGTTAATCGACGAACCACACTGATTGGGCTGGGTACGATTGTTGCGGGCGGCGGCGCAGCACTTGGAACGGGAGCGTTTGACACGGTCGAAGCGGACCGATCTGTCGACATCGAAACCACGGGAGACGGTGGTGCGCTGTTGGGGCTCGAGATTCTAAGTGACACGCTCGCCGGTGACGGAGAGGCGGACGAGGATGTCATCGAGTTCGATCTCGATAACCTCAACGCTGACGCAACCACGACGTTCGAAGACGCATTGGAGATTACAAACAACGGAACGGAGCCGGTAACGGTCACGATTGAAGACGAAAGTGAAGAGAATCTTATTGGAGATGTGGACAAAGCAATGTCGTTCACTCGCGACTCGTCTGATTCCGCTATCGACCTCGGTACGGAGGACGACGAGGACGAGCACCAAGCCACGCTGGCTGTCGAATTCGATCTGACCGGAGATACCGGAGAAGACGATATTCCAGACTCCATAACGATTGTAGCGACGACTGCAGAGGACAACTGATAACCCGTCGGATCTACCCTCGGGATAGCGGGCAGCGACGTGTCTACCGATTTGTTCGAACGCAGTAGCGAGCGGACCAATCGAGATTGGTCCTGACTGCCGTCTAGTACGCCACACCAACCGAAATCGGCCACACCACACTCGAACCGGAAATGAACGGCAAACTCCTCCTCGTCTGTCTACTCGCACTCTGCATCACAGTGCCGACGGTGGCCGTTTCGGTGGCAGGCGAACCAGCAGCCGGTCCCCAAACTGAATCCCTCGCTGATGGCTCACTCTCACTCGAGTCGACCAGTCCCTACGCGACGGTCACCGACGACACCGACGGGGCAGAGACAGGCGAACTCGAGTTGGAGCTCACACAGCTCAACGACGAGGCGGTGACGATGGTCGACGAGCTGTTTGCAATCACCGCACACGATGACTCCATCGAGGAAGTCGTCCTCGAGAGCGACGCGCTGACGTTCTACGAGAGTGCCACCCGGACACCGATTACGACGTCGAATCCGGTGGTACTCGAGTCGGGCGAGTCGGTGTCCGTCGGCGTGCTTGCCGATACGTCGGGCCCTGCAGACGAGTACGATGCGGAGGCGTTTACGATCGCTGTCGAAACGGCCGACGACGAGACGGAGCCACGATCGGGAGCCGACCTCACACTAACGGATGTGACGGTTTCGGATGACGGCACAGCGGGAGCGACAGGGACAGAGACGAAGCTCCAACCGGGCACACCGCTTCTCGTGACCGCGGTGTACGAAAATGTGGGAGCTGCCACTGGAAGCAAGCAATCGACACTGCACATCAACGGAACGATCGTCGAAACCAGCTCTGTGACCGCTGCTCCCGGAGAGACAACCACCGTTCAGTTCGAGTGGTACCCCCACGCATCAGGGCCACTCGAGATCGGCGTCGGCGACGAGGACGAACTGCTGTACACCCAGCCGGTGACCGTCGGCGAAGACAGCGATTCCGCACCCGAACTGACCGTCGTCGAAACGGTACTCGAGTCGGACGCAGTCGACCCCGGCGAAGAAACAACCGTCCGCGCGACGGTTTCGAACACCGGGACCGAGACGGGGACGTTCACGCCCGGGCTCGCGGTCGGCGGACTTGTCGTAGACGACCGGGCCGTCTCACTCGAGCCCGGCGAGCGGACGACGGTAGAACTCACGTTCAGCATGACTGAACGCGGGACGTACGAACTGGCAGTTGCGGGCGAGCCTGCCGGGACTGTAACGGTTGGCAAGGGCGACGGCAGCCTGCTCACACCGCTCTCTGTTACCGAATTCGCCGCACCGACGGTCGCCGCAGCGGTCCCGCCGACGGCGCTGACGCTGGTTCTCGTCTGGTACGGTGGTGCCGGAAAGATTACGTCGATTCGGTCGCATCGATGAACAGTATCGAGTACACAACGGTCGGTGAGCAGTACGAGCAGATGATCTCGATGACCAGGAGAGCACTCAGGACCTGCTGCATCTGCAGGCGGTCACGACCAACGATAGACCACTGACCAATGCGAGCACTGCTGCAACGAGCACTCGGCCTCGTGCTGGCGCTCGTTGTCATTTCGTTGTTGCTCGGCCAACTGCTCGGCCAGCCAATCTTGCTTGGCTACGTCGCAACCGGAAGCATGGAGCCGACGATGAACGCGGGCGACGGCTTCATCGCCGTCCCAAGCGCCGTCTCCGGTGCGCCAGCGGAGGGCGACGTCGTCGTCTTCGATGCAGTCGAACTTCACGGAGGAGAACTCACTACGCATCGCGTGCTCGAGGAAACCGATGACGGCTACGTTACGGCCGGTGATGCGAACCCCTTCACGGACCAGGACGCCGCCGAGCCACCGGTTAGCGACGAGCAGATCGTCGCCCACGCGCTGCAGGTAAACGGTGACGTCGTTACGATCCCGTATCTCGGCTCAGTCATCATGGGGGTGCAGTCGGTCGTCGAAACCGCAGTCGGAACCCTCACAGCGACGGTCGGCGTCACAGCCGCGTTCGATGCCGACAACACCGGTGCGCTGCTCGTCGGTGTCGGAACCGCACTCCTCGGATTTGGCGTCCTACTCGAGACAGTCGGGCCAGGACAACGAGACACGCGACGGTCGCGAAGTCGTCCGAACATGCTCGGTATCTGGACGACGATCGGACTGGTCTTGCTCGTCTTCGTCACGTTCGCAACGGCGTCGATGGTAATCCCCTCGGGGACGATTGCGTTCGGTGTCGGAAGTGCAACGACGCCCGGTGACAACCCACAGGTCGCTGCACCCGGAGAGTCCGTCGAGATTGAACACGAAACCGAAAATTCGGGTTACCTCCCGGTCGTTGTCACACGGGATGTGAGCCACGAGACGGTGTCTGCAACCCCAGAGAGGCAAACGGTCTCGCCTCGGAGTTCGGAAACAGCAACGTTCACTGCGATCGCCCCGGACGAAACTGGCGAGTATACCCGCCACGTGGAGGAACACCGGTATCTGTTGGTGTTACCGCCGACACTGCTGGTCTGGCTGCATAGCCTCCACCCGCTCGTCGCGATCGCGGCGGTCAACGGCATGATCGTTGCTGTGACCGTTACCATCATGGTCGCCCTCTTTGGGACGACGGATCTGCGACTCCGAAACCCAGGCGCGAACGTCTCCATGCTCACACGCCTTCGGCGGAAATTCCGGTAGCGACCGTCATCTATCGCTGTATTGAACCAGTATCATTATGAGTGTCGACTTGTAGATATGCATACGAATTTCACGTCACTGTGCACGTGACAGGGGTCCCCGGTACGAGGGACAAACGGGACACAGTCGTGCGGCGAAACGGCAACAGAAAAGGGGGATGCTACGATGATCGACAATCCGCGGTTCGACCTCGTTGCTGCCAGACACGGACAGCGACTCGTAGTGGCGCTTCTCGTCGTCGGCATCGCCCTTCTCGTGCTCACCGGGTGGGTACTCGCAACGCCGTCGACGACCACGGTAACACAGGAAGTCGGTGAAGAACACATCGACACCGATGTCACGACCAACGCCACCGTCGTACAGGATGGGCTCTGGGAACGTGGAACGACACTCGAGTCGAGTCCGGTCTACACGTACAACGATACGCCCGAGTTGACAATTACGGCAGCGACGACGGCTACCGATTCCGGCGAACCACTCGAAGAGGTAACCGTTACACACGAACTGGCGCTGGTCTACGAGGCTGAGCGGGACGGGGAAGTCTTCTGGAGCGACCGCGAGGTACTGCACAACGAGACCACAGCCGCCGAGGATGGACAGGTACGTACGGCGACGACCGTCGACGTTCGGGAGATTCGCGAGCGGACACTCGAGTTGGAAGAGACGCTCGACGGTGTCGGTGACGTGTCGGTCTCGATCAGTGCGGAGACGGTGTACGAAACGGGGTCAAACAGCGGCACAGACGACGATGCGGTGCCACTGGCACTTACCGGAAGTGCGTACTGGCTCGATGGGAGCCACGAAATCTCGGAGACGACACCCGAGACGGCACCGGTCGAGGTACAGGAATCGCCGAATACAGCGGCCGTTGGTGTGGGTGCACTCCTTGCCGCACTCTCACTGGGCGGGGCTGCGCTCGTGGCGTCACGCTCGGGCGTGGACGTCTCAGACGCTCGCCAACGGATTCACGAACGACGCTACGACGAGTGGATCTCGACGGGATCGATACCGATGTGGATCGGTGAACATCACCTCGAACTCGATACACTCGAAGACGTCGTTGACGTCGCGATCGATACGAACGAACGCGTGGTCCACGATACACAGCGCGATCTGTTTGCGGTCGTCAACGACGATGTCGTCTACTACTACAGCGATCGCGGTGGCTGGGGTGAAACGGCATGGCCAACAGTTGAGATCAACCACGACGACGAGGCTGGCTCAGGGGGAGTCGACCACCAGCAAGCACACGCACAGTCCGGTCATAGCTCACCCGGAATCCCGGGCCCGGACCCGGGCCCGGACGACGCGCCTGCAGCGTCGCACGGACACGAGGAAGCACCGGACAGTGTGCGTGGACAGGAAAGCGAGGAGCAACGCAGCCAAGCGGAGACTGACACAGCAGGGACACCAGCGTCTGATAGCGAGCGTGATTCCACACCACTCTCGAAATCGGATCTTCCGGACCCAGACGACGATGACGCCTGGGAACAAATCTGAGTTCCTGAGTGCCCGAGCGCCCGAGTGCCCGAGTGCCGACAGGCACCGTTCTGGTGGGGCGAACGGGTTATCCGCGCCAGAATCAGCAATTTCGAGGCGGAGCCCCCGGCCTCAAGAGGGAAGCCCAACGCTACGCCAACGGACCGCCAGCAGGGTCGTACCAGTAGCAGGTTCGTTTGGAAGGCACACCGGTATCAACACAGTAGCAAGTCAAAATCAAGATTGAGATCACGGTCAGCGTCAATCCGATCCAGGTGACCGAGACCCAACGCCATCCGAACCGGCGTCGAGATCGCGAAAGACATCCGCAAAGTCCGTATGGCTCTCGAGGCGGGAGATCGTTCGGTCGGTTTCTGCGGCGACGTCGTCGATTCGCGCGATCAACTCCTGATACGCCGTACTTTCGTTGAGTTCGTGCTCAGCCTTCTCCTTTTCGAGGAGTGCCCGCTTCGAGACGAGCGAGTAGTACTCGCGGACAGACGACTCGTAGGCAGCTCGCTCGAGGACGTCCTCAACGCTGGCGAGGAGTTCATCCCTGGAGACTGGCTTGACGAGGTAGTCGTCGAACCCCATCTCGATGATATCGAAATCGGGATCGACGGCTGTCACCATCATTACTCGGGTATCGTACCCCTGTGATCGGATCGTCGCGAGCACATCATCGCCCGACTGTTCCGGCATTCGCCGATCCAGCAGGACGAGGTCGACCGATTCACTAACCTTCTCGAGTGCTTCTTCCCCGCTATAGGCAGTGCTAACAGACCACTTCGACGCCAACCAGCCTTCGAAGAGATCCGCAAGTCGTGGCTCGTCGTCGACGACGAGCACCTCAGATACCTCACCCGGCGGAGAGCCATTTCGTTCCGTCATTGGTCATGCGCCTGGCAAGTGAATGGCAGCACTAGGTTATAAATCTCATGACCGATTTGACGATCCAGGAACGTATCGCGGCAACATTTGGTCGTGGTATAAGTTACACTGCCGCAATCGACGCGACTACAACATTCCAATAAAATATTCTTTCTGACAACAACGCAGCTCTTGGCCGATCTATTTTCAGTAACAAATGATACATATTGGCCGCATAATATATAATAGATTCGTCTAAACACAGTGGTAGTATCCACTTCGCAAACTCGGGCTATTCACCTCGCAAGCAATGACTAGCATCCCCTCTGCACTCCATGATCTCGCCGAAACTGCAACCGTGTTGCAGGTCGGGGCTGGCCGCCCGCTGACGTCGTATCCTACCGTTCGTACCGTTGCAGACGTCTTTCTTACCGTCCAACAGGAATCGAATCACTCCGACGCACTCGACCGTCTCGAAACGACATCAGTCGACTGCGTCGTTACCAATCACAATCCACCAACTCTGGACGCACTCGAGTTGCTCACGACGATACGGGACGGCTATCCAGCGCTCCCAGTGATCATGTTTCCGGAAGACGGGAGCGAAGCACTCGCAAGTGAGGCAATCGCCGCTGGTGTGACCGGATACATCCCACAATCGAGTACCGACGCCGGCCACCAGCTCGTCGAACAAATTGCAGCGACGACGACATCATATGAGCACCAACAGCTGCGCCACCAGCTAGACCAGAATCCGGCCGTACTACTCGAACGAATCTCGGATGGCATCATCGTTCTCGATGAGACGTGGGCAGTCACGTACGCAAACGAAGGCGCACAGGAGTTCTTCCAGCGACCATCGTCCGAACTGACCGGCCAGCGACTACAGAACCTCGTACCAGAAGTCGTCGAAACAACGTTTTACGACCACTACCGTGACGTGATGGCCAACGGCGGCTCAAAACGAATCGAAGAGTACTACGAGCCGCTCGATCGCTGGTACGCCGAATACATTTATCCGACAGGAAACGGGCTCACGATTATATTCGAGAACATTACAGCCCAAAAAGAGCGCCAACTCGAACTTGAAGAGACGACAGCACAACTACACGGACTCCTCGACAGCATCGAAGCAGCAATCTGGATTCGAGATGCCGACAGCCAGTTCGTCCTCCTCAACCAGGAGTACCGAACCCGATACGGAATCGACCCTACCGAACCCATCGCCGGCAAACCGCCAGAAGCGCTGTTCCCCGACGACGTTGCAACAGAAATCCGTAGCCACGATCAACATGTACTCGAGCAGGAATCCTCACAGACGTTCGAAGAAAAACGCCTCTCGAGCGCTGGCTATCGAACGTATCTCACCAGAATTACCCCGCTGTTCGACGACGACGGAACCCCGTATGCGACCTGTGGTGTCTCCTCTGAAATCACGGAGCAAAAACGAACAGAGCAACACTTAGACGTCCTCAATCGCATCCTCCGCCACAATCTGCGCAACGATATGCAGATTATCCACGGCTATGCAACGGAACTGGTGGCAACGCTCGAGGAGTCAGAACAGGCGGTTGCCGAACAGATTCAACAGCAATCAACCGAACTAACCGACCTCGCACACGATGCAGGAGCCGTCAACCGACTGCTTTCACAACCGCTTGATATGCAATCGGTCTCGCTTCAAAGCGTCCTCACGGCTGTTGTCACCGAACTACGGGCAACCTATCCAGAGGCGATTCTCCGGCTCGACGTGCCACCATCCGCAACCGTCGTTGCCGACAGACAACTCCTCACACTCGTCTGCAAGCACGCCCTCGAAAACAGTATCGAACACACTGAGGCCGACCCACCACAAGTACACGTGACAACGACACCCTCCGACGGGTCGCGTCTCGAACTGCGTATCACTGACAACGGCCCCGGAATCCCCACCCGTGACCGAACGGCGGTACTCGAGGAAACCATCTCGACGACCACTCACAGCAGTGGCCTTGGCTTGTGGATCATGAAGTGGGGAATCACTAGACTCGGCGGTACCCTTACGATCGATCACTGCGGCGAGCAGGAACAAGACCAAGAACAAAACCAAGAGCACAAACAGGGCACTCGAGTCAGTTTGGAACTGCGAACTGACATTGACAGCGATTATCTGGAGACGTAAGAGGTTTCGCGGGGAGGAGCTACAGTTGTTTTGCTAGAGAACTACCGCTGAACAGTTACAATTATGCAACACGCCCCGCAGAGCGATGACTCTACGGGGCGTGAGTATGAGTTGAAGTATGAGTGAGGGCGGCGAATCGGCTCTCCCAGAGGGTCTCCCACTCCAGT
>NZ_MASN01000003.1 GCF_001861355.1 Natrialba sp. SSL1 | reverse complement strand
TGCGCGTTCGAGATCGCGTACGAGCCCTTGTCCGGGTGCTGACTCGCGTAGCGCATGACAGTCCGATAGTCGAGCACGCCGGCCCACGGATCTGCATACGCACCTCCATCGTAGGTGCGCGCAAGGTCGCGCGCGTCGACCACCGGCTCATCCCAGTCCATAGGTTCGGGTCACACGAGACTGGCAAAATTCTTGCCGTTGTCACTCTCAGATCTGAGAATGCAAGACGGCGTCGGTTCAAGGGGGTGCTGTAGGTGCTCTGCACCCCCTTGATTATCAGATCTGAAACCCATGTGCTCCTTGATGTGTACCCGAAGTGGTTCACTATCTATTGGTTATATATACTGATCTTCCAGTGCTTGCGACAAGCACCGAAACGCGACGAGAAGACGACGCCGAGGATTCGATTCCTAATCCCCCTCGAGCGTCACCCGGATCTTCCACAGACCCCGGAATAAGTCTTCTCACCGTTTGGGGTGCTGAACGAAAACGAATCCAACAATGGATCTTACAAAATACAGAGCCAAACTACTAGGCAACGAAGAAGAGCGTGCAGTATCGCCCGTTAT
>NZ_MASN01000002.1 GCF_001861355.1 Natrialba sp. SSL1 | reverse complement strand
CACCGATAAGCCGCCGCAGTCATGCGGTTCTTCGCTTAGCTAAAGACGGATGACCCTCGACTTATCTCGAGATGAGCAATGGATCCTACATCATGTGATGCTCGATCGGATAGAATTAGAAGTACAACATCCTAATGATACCGAACCGCCTCCATTCACCGTGTACCGGGTGTTCGAAAAAATCGAGGCGGGGACACACCGATTCTCTCGAGACGAGCATCAGTGTCTAATAGACGAACTAAACCAGTACGCCAATAGTAAACACATTCCAGAACGTGATCAACCAATCGTAGAGCAACTCCTTAACAAGCTCCAGCGATCTAAATCTGCGAATTATACAACCCGATCGAGATCATAACCAGTCTGCCGCAATGAAGCGGGTGAAACCAAACTACGGACTGAAAAATCAGCCGTCTACTATGGCTCTAGTCGCTTCTTTGTGTGTTGTTTCTCCTCAATATTGTCACTAAGGTCCTCCCGACTATCCATCCCATGACCGAGTTTCGGGCGGACATGGTGAGATTCATATAGCTCTCGATCTCGATGTGATTGGGCAGTAGTCGGTCAATTCTGTTTTGGGGATGGTTTACGGAGTCCTGGATGGGTTTTCAGATCACGCACGCGTCGCATCTGAGCTCGAAGATTGGGCGCTGCCCCTGGCACCGTGTCGGCCATCGGGGTTTCGTCGTCCTCGAGTTCCTCGAGCGACTTCGGGAAACGACGTAGATCCTTATGGATCGCAAGTCCAGCGTACGCACCGTCGCCGATCGCGATTGTCGTCTGATTTTGGCCGTGAGTGACGTCCCCGACTGCGTAAACGCCGTCGACACTCGTTTCTCGGTTTTCGTCGACGTCGATCGCGCTATCGTCAGTAAGTGTACAATCAAGGTCGGCTGCGAGATCAGTGTTATAGGTCGAACCATACATTGCGAAGCCGCCCAGGTACTCTCGGTCGGTTCCATCACCGAAGGAGAGTCCGCCGAGCCACGGCGGTTCATCCTCGTCGATGCTCTCGTCGGGGTACGCTGAGACGACGCTCGTGTCAACGATATCGACAGGGTGGGCCTGCAGCTGTTCGTCGGTTTCCTTGCTCCACTCTGGCCCCTGATCGTCCAGCAGGAGGTCGATATCAGCCGTAAAGTTGAGCATTGTCATTGCCACGTGGGCTGCGCTCTCGTCATGCCCGAGGACAAAGACAGGATCATCGCCCAGGGCATACGCATCACAATGGAGACAATAATGCAGCCCCCGGCCCGTGAATCGCTCGAGTTCCGGAACGTTCGGACTACGATCCCGGAACCCAGTCGCGAAGACCACCCTGTCTGCTTCAACAGCAGCGTGAGCTCCCTCAAGCCGAAAGCGAGGCTCCTCGGTTTCGATCTCAGTAACGGATTCGACTATGTCCGGGTAAAAATCCCCGCCATAGTGTTCGAACTGAGCGACGGCATGTGCTGCAAGTTCTTTCCCAGAGATGTTCTCGGAAACGCCGAGCAAATTGTGGACGTGATCGACGGTTGTGTGGCGACCGCCTTCCTTCTCAAAGACTGCAGTACGGTGACCAAGCCGTGTCGTGTACAATGCTGTCGTTAAACCGGCGGGGCCACCGCCAATGACGGCGACCTCGTAGGACGGGGGAGAGCGTTCATTCATCGCTTCACTTTCCGTTGCCGAGATTGTTTACCATGTGGCGCGCATGTGCATACATCTATATCAAGTAGCAACACTACTCACCCACGGCAGCAAATCAATAGGAGGCAGACAATGCTCACAGCCACGCTACCTTCCTTGCGACACCAGAAAACATTTTCACCACTCATATTGGGTGGTGGTTTCATCGCTCAGGTCAGTAGTCTACGGTACTTCGTGGACAACGATATAGTGGCCAATGGCTCTGACTTTATGAGAATCCTGTTTAAGCCCCTAGTCGGTGAACGAACGCGCGGGGTTGAAGGAGACCGTCTTTCAACATGTGTCCAAGAACACGAGGCTCTGACTGGTCCCTTGCAAGAATCCGAAGGATTGGGCAAACAGCCCGTATAGGTGTCTATTCGGATCGTTCACCCGACCCCGGAGACATCAAACCATGTACATTGGAATGGATACGCATGACCGCTACTCACAGGTAGCGGTCATGCGTCAGGACGGCAGTCTTGTCGATGAATTCCGCCTTTCCCATGGCACTGAGCGCGCCGAACTCGAAGAGTTCGCGCGCGAGTATGCTGGGTCGGCGGTTGCTATCGAAGCAACCGGGCACTACCGCCCGATCTACGAAACGCTTGACGAGCACATGGACGTTACACTCGTCAACCCGAGTAAAACACGTGTGATCGCCGATGCGAAGGTCAAAACCGATCGCGTTGACGCGAAGATGCTTGCGCATCTTCTGCGTGCAAACCTCGTCGCTGAAAGCTACGTTCCACCTAAGGACGTGCGCGAACGACGTGACCTCGTTCGCGCACGCAAGGCACTCGTCGAAGACCGAACTCGGGAGAAAAACCGTGTCCAAGCAGTTCTCAAACGAACTGGTAACCAATACAGCCGCGAACTCTTCGGCCCGACCGGGCGTGAGTTCCTCGCGGAACTCACGCTCTCTGAGGTCGATCGAGCAGTTCTTGAGGCACATCTTGCGGTGATTGATACGCTAAACGAACAGATCACGAAGCTCGACAAGCGTATCGAAGACACTGCCGCTGCGCGTCACGACGCGCAGCTGCTCATGACTATTCCTGGCGTGAGTTATTTCACGTCACTGCTGATCACATCTGAACTTGGCGAGATTGACCGGTTTAGCAGTGCAAAGAAGGTTATTAGCTACGCCGGGCTTGATCCATCCATTCGGCAATCTGGCGACAAAGAGGTGCGTGGTAGAATCTCGAAAGAGGGCTCAGCGCCGTTGCGCTGGGCCCTCGTTCAGTGTGCCAACGTGGCTGTACGGTTTGACGACTACCTAGGACAGTTCTACAACCGCCTGAAACAGCGGAAGAATCACAATATCGCAATCGTTGCAACAGCTCGGAAAATGCTCGTTGCAATGTTTCACATGCTCAGCCGTGAGGAAGTCTACGATCCGCCAACAGCATAGTCGCTGAGTGGCACCATCGCGGTGCCACTCAGCAGGGCATTCGCCCATTATTAGCAACAGCTCTCGCTTTCAAGATAGCCACCGCCTGAGGGCTGTTTCAACTCAATTGTAGCAACGTCGTGCGGTTCTACGACACCAACACGCGCCGGACACCACCGACGACGAAACAGCTATTAGACGATCCGTGGTTTGGTCAGTCGCAGGATTCTCATAGGTGTTGAAATCCTCTTCTTTGGAGAACTGTTCGCGTGAATCTACTGCACGCTACGGTTGCGAATTGACCGCTGGGAACTGTATCAGTTTCAGATATATCCGAAGCGTTGTGCAAGAGACAATGCGCGACTGGCCCACGAGAGTGGGGCCGATTTATTCTTGATACTACGGTATGGATTCGAGGAACTTGTCTAACGTGTCTGTGAGTTCACCGACTTGCTCTCCATCCTCCTTGGCGGAGTACCGGACGATGAAGGTGTCTTTTTCATTTGCTTCATAGGTCGTATCGACTCCCTGGACGCCTTTCCAAATTCCTGTGACTTCGACTACTCCGTACGTCTCGTGCTCGTACGTATCTCCGCGTTCAATTACCCTATCAGAACCGGAGCTAGGGAGGTCTTTTGAACCATCCATCTGGATCCGTGTTCTGAGACTAGTTTTCCCCCACTGATCGTCCGTGTGCTGCTACTATGTCGATAGAGCCCTCTCCGTTAATAGTTATCTGATAGCCAGAATATGTGAACGTGAGTTGGTTTACCGTTTGGTCAGAGGGGTTCGAAAATAACGAATCAAGCGCAACTGGATCAATTGAGTAGTACAACGGTTCTAATTCAGATACGGATTTGTTATTCTCCTCAGCAACTGCCTTAATTACACGATGGCTAGCATCGTCAATTTCGGTTTTCCTTCGACTGTCTCCCACGTCCTGACCAAATTTAGGTGTTTGTTCTGATGTCATGATACCATCCCAGTCGCTAGATTCTGCTAGAGGCCCGTTTTTCTTAGGCCCACTGTGGTCGTGCTCCCACTCTTTATAACCGAAGGAGTATCCCTTCGAAGTGATCATTCCTCATGAATGAGCGTATTGGAAAGAAGATTCCGATGCCCGCGACGAAGACGCGCAGACAATGCGTTACGGGAAATATCGAGGTCGTCAGCGAGTTCGGTGAGTGTCCGATCTCGGGGGATGTCGAAGAATCCAGCATGGTATGCGGCCTCCAGCGCTTCTTGCTGATTCGGGGTTACGCCATACTCGGCCTGCTCTTCCGGATTTTCTGGTTGATACACACGCTGTGGCTGAAAGGAGAAGTCGTGTTCGAGACAGTAATCCCGGAACTCAGAGAGGGCTTCCCGACTCGGAAAGAGGATTTTTACTTCCCAGCGGTCGCCATCACCACTCACGGCTTCTAAGACAGTTGCCTTCGCATCGGAGACGGCGGTGATCAGATTTGGGCAGAATCTGAACCGGGTGAAGGCTCCACGTTCTCGTTCACGCTGCCTACCGTAGGCGACTCCGGATAAGTGATGAACAGTTCTTTGACCTCATTCGTCTTCGAAACTCGGTAGTCGTGCAGCAGATAACCAGAATTCTTCAAAGGCTTCAATAGTACTCGTCAACTCGTCAGGCCCACTTGCTTTCGTGATGCACGCATTTGCCTGATTTGCATATGCATCTCGGACATCTTGTTCAGATTGTGAGCCAGTGAGCACGATTACTGGAATTTGCCTTAGCTCAGGACCTTTATTCAATTCTGAGAGGATCTCTTCACCTTCTGTATCCGGAAGATGCCAGTCTAGTAGAATTAGTCGGGGTCGAGGAGCGTCATCGTGTTCTCCCCGTTGATGTAGAAAATCAAGGGCGGCATCACCAGTAGACACCTTATGAAGCGCTTCAGCCTGTTTTGGATTACTGAGCGTTTCTTCAACAAGACGAGCATCCCCAGGATTATCCTCGATCAGAAGGATTGGCAATACGGGGCTTGAGTCCGATGGAGATGAAGCCATGGACAGAACATACAGCACACCCCCATATGAGAGTATTCCTGCATTAGATGATGAAGACGATCGCTCTGCCCCTCCTGTTGTAATCCTTTCATTTCTATTAAAATCCTCTTATTTAGAAATTAATTCACGCGAATCTACTGCACACTACACGTGCAAACGTACCTTTTTCTCGTCGGGTTCGCTCGCGTTGCTCGCTCACCACTCCTCCAAAAATCTACGCTAAAAAGGCCGCTCGCTCCCGTTGGTCGCTCGCGGGTGCTGTGCTTGGAGTTTTACCGCAGCGGCAACTACACCGCCTGTACTTACTGCTCGTGGACTAATTATCAAGAGGGTATACGACCCTTTCTGCGACCTTCTAACTGTTCAGAATCTATTTTCGAACCGGAATGCCAGTGAGCACCGGTATGCCTCTGACAACCGACTACTGTGCCTACATGCCGACTGGCAATCCATAGTTTGCTGATGAGTCGGACTCTATCAACGATAGACGTCGGATGGCGAGGTGCTATGTCCCAGTGGAGTGGTGTGTCACTGGACTGCGATGTCATTGCTGGCAACGACAGGCCGTTGGTCCTCGCCAGTTTGGCTGTTAGAATAGCCTAAGAGGGTGTCATAGAACTCTTGTCACACCGTGATGATCGTGCTTCCCGGATTATCT
>NZ_MASN01000001.1 GCF_001861355.1 Natrialba sp. SSL1 | reverse complement strand
CCGCGACACCGCCTGCGAACGAGGCGGACATGGCGACAACGGAAAGGACCATAAGCGCGGCCAGGAACACTGCACGTCCCTTTTCGCGGAAAGTAGTTTCCTTTGTCATGGTTTGTGTTGTGGTTGTATGTGTGCCGGGTAGCCGTTCCAGCGGCCCGATCGCTCAGAGCGAGTCCAAGCGATTGGAGATCTGGAATATGCTCCCGGGTAGGGGTATCGGAAGGTTCTGGACGGTCCGTAATAAGTCTTCTAGTTATGACTTTCTGCTAACAAAACATATTTCACACGCGAACTCTGAACAGAAAGTGTGGGTTGTATACCCCACGTACACGACGATACCCCGTTTCGGGCCGTTGTGTGAACGTGAAATCGGAGGGGAAAACTCCCGGGGTAGGGACCGAGTTTTTTCTCCCTCCTCGCGTTTTTACTGCTCTTGAGAGACATCGGTTCCATCCTATATTCACGCGTACGGGTGGAAAATTGCGTACTTCATGATGATTACTCGGTGTTGGACTCGTCTCGGTCCCGTTCAAGCAGTAGGCTGCTGAGTTCTCTGTCTTTGCAGAGTAATATGGTACACTGTCCGTATTTGCTACAGTGGGTGCATCTGTGTGCCTCTGACAAATCGGCCCTGGGAGGGCCGAGCGGTGTGGTGGATTTGGGGTGTACCCACCGAATGGCTATCAGTGGGCGTGCAGGGGACTAGCCTTTGACAGGCTCGCCGTCCGGTGGTGGACGGCCGGTGGTGGATACGATCCTCCTGCGTTTGACTGTACGTTCGATCAGGTGTAAGTGTGTCGGTTATTTTGAGAGTGTTCTGGAAACTACACTACTACTCAGGGTACGTCCAATTCAACCTTCATTAATGAAGGATCCAACAGTCGTGGCTTGTGGTTATTATCCAACCGGCCAACAAGTTGATGGGTGGATAGACTAACCAGTCGATTGGCGGGGAAGCCCCGAGGATAGTCGTTGCCAACAACGAAACACCATCCGACGAGACAGCTTCCTCGCCGTTCCGACGTCTTCGGACGGATGCACGCGTTTGCGATCGTCTCTGGGACAGATCGCACGCAGCGACTTGCCAGCAGTTCACCCACTGCTCTGCTGGCACCCGTATTCTACGCGCACGTTTCAGCACTGTTCTATTCCAACCAGGAGCTCGTCGACGGCCTCGAGTAGGTCAGTTAGATTTCAATCCATTCTCGCTGTCGTAGTGCGTCCTTGAGCATCAATCCGTGTTCGTGAGCGAACGCTGACGCGACGACTTTTGCATGTGATGCACGTTCGGGATACTCATCGGCATGTGTATCGTGATACTCGACGAGCGCTTCGATGACGAGCAAGTCTTCTTGGGGTGCAAGGTCGGGCATCACCGGCGTTGGTTCCGGCTTGGTATAAAAAGGACAGGTAGGGACGTTACCAGAGTCCAACCGCCTTCGCTCCTGCTGCTGCAATCACACCCCAGAAGAGGACTGCTACAATTGGAAATTCCCCGTCTTTCGTAGCCCCCATCAACCTGGCGACCCATCCCGGTTTGGCTTCCCCGTTCACGATATTCCATCCACGATCGTCGCTTTTGCTGGACATACAACATAAAATGACTATCAGATACTAAAACACTTCCCCCGAGCCGAGGGTGGACGAACACTGGCTACGCAGCTTGCTGCTCGTGAACCTCAATCCGCCGCTCGAGGAAGTCCTCGTCGAGCGTGTACAGGTGTGCACGGCCATCAGTCTCTCGGCGGAGGACACCGGCCTCGAACAACGCCTTGCAGACCTGTCGGACCGTCGTCTCTGAGGCTTCAGTCAACGGCTCGATCTCGTCGACGCCCAACGCGCCACCGTCGGAGCTCGCTAACACCGCGAGGACACGATCGACATGATCACCCGACCGGTCACAGTTCTCTTTCGCGACGTCGACGGCCGCCTGGACGGCGTCGTGCTGTACCAGCGCCGAGAGGTCATCAGATGCCGCACCAGACCCGCCCGCCTTCTCTTCGAGACGTTCGTTCTCGAGCTGTAGTTGCTCGATCGTCTCCTGGGCGTTCTGCAGACGGGCCTGTAACTCCGCGACCTCGTCATCGACATCCTCGCGATCGCCGATGTTCTCGAAGAGTTCCTCGGCTGATTCGGCAGTCGCCCGCAGCGGCCCTGGTGCCGAGGCGAACCATGCCTCGATCTCGTTCAACTGCTCTTCGATCTGCTCGGCTTCGTCGACGCGATCTTCGATCCCGCGGAGGCGTTCGACCTCGGTTGCGAGCTCGTCGCGTTCCTCTTGGACGTCGACCAACTGCCCTTCGAGACCGTCGACCCGTTCGCGGAGTTCGGCGATGATCTGGTTTTTCTCCTCGAGTTGCTCTTCGAAGTCGTCCGGGACTCCGACGTCGGCGTCGGTGCTGCCGTCGTTCGAGAGTGCATCGGCTAGCTGCTTCGCCGCGTTGCCGACATCCTGGGCCTGATCGCGCTCGCGCTTCAGCTCCTCGATCCGCTCATCCTTCTCGTCGAGGCGCTGCTCGAGGCGGTCGATCTCGCCACGCCGTCGGTCGGCAGCATCAGAGATCTCCTCGAGTTCGTCGACGAGGCCCTCGTCGATCGACTTGAGTTCGGGCCGGTCGATATCGTCGAGACCAGGCGTCGCGCCGGCGTCGAAGGTGCGCTTTCGGCGGAACTGGACCCGCTGGACGTCGGCCTCGTCCCAGTCGGCCTGGACGAATGCCTCGCCATCGCCGAGACTCGAGACGGCGTCGGCGTGCTCGGCGTCGATCACGTCCTGGACGACGTCGACGTCGTTCCCCCAGGTGAGGCGATGCCAGACGAGGCAATCGGCCTGCGTGATGAACGCCTTGTCGACGTCCGCGGGGCGCTGCGAGAAGCCGGCGATCCCGAGCCCGCGTTTCCGCCCGCGCTTCGCGATGCGCGTGAGGACCTCACCGACGTCACCAGCGCTGCCCTGTTGCGGGATGTACTCGTGGATCTCCTCGACGAGCAGCAAGAACGGTTGCATCGCCTGCTGTTCGCGAGCGAAGAGTTCGCGGGCCGTCTCTCGAACCAGGGCGTCGGCATCGTCACTGTCGACGTAGCCCGAGACGTCGAGCACGATCGGGACGTGCTGCTCGAGGGCGAGTTCGGCGAGCTTGCCAGCGTGGTCTGACGTGACCTGTAAGTCGCACTCCTCGGTTGCGCCGACGTGGAGCACCTCGTAGGTTTCCTTGAGGCCCCAGTACTCGCCGTCAACGTCGACGATCAGTAGTGGGTGACCGCGCTCGAGGAGCTCCTCGGCGATCACCGAGCCGGTGTTGGACTTCCCAGCGCCGGACTTGCCGGTCGCGAACAGCCGTCCGGTAAGGATGTCCTCGACCGGCAGTTCGTAGGGATCACTGTCTGTTGTCTCGCCGACTTGAACACTCGGGACGCTGGTGTTCCCGCCGTCAGGTTTAGTCGTCGTGCTCATCGGGATCACCTACGCCCCGCGGGTCGTCTACGAGTTCGTACAGCCCGAGGCCGAGCAAGTTCTCCACATGCTGGTGTTCCTCGAGCCGGGCAAGTCGCTGCTGGACGTAGCCACGACTGTACTCGTCAAGATCCTCTTCTAACCGTTCGCGCGCGTATCGAGGCGTGACACGCCCTTCTTCGAGGTATTCGAGCAACTGTTCGTCGACATCTCGCAAGTCAGCGGCGGTGAGCATACCGCCTGGTTCGGTTGTCACACTCACAAGACTACCGATGTCGGCCACCACTGTAAGCCTTACTACGTAAGCACTCAAAGTAGGCGTTCGATAAAAGCTTACAACGTAATTGTTAAGTGGATGGCCGATATACTATGAAGTAGGAAGCGCGGGGTTGCCGGGAGAAGTTCTCGGCCCGGTGCTGGAACACCGGACCTGCGTTCCCTGAGGCTACAGAGAACATGTCGACTACGACAACCACGCAAAAGACGCTTGCGGAAGCACCGACCGGTGAGCAGGAATCCGACATCAACCTGTCCGAGATCGTCGCGCAGACGGTTCCGATTGGCGACAAACTGCCAGACTTCGACGAGTTCAACGCCGTCTGCAAGGCGACTCGCGACACTATCGAACGCACCGTCGAACAGGAGGCGATCTAAATGACGACCACCAGCGCAACGGCAGCTGCCGAGCAGACACTGCTCGCAGATGGTGGGTCCACCGATCTGCCGCCGGTCGACGTCGGCGATCACGTCCAGGACCGAGAGGACGCCGACAGCGCGACGATGGTCGTGGTCGGGACGCCACTCGAGTCCGCAGCGGAGTTCGAAGTCAAGAACGGCCAGACGGTCGCGGACTTCAACCCGGACTACCCGGCGGACGACGCCGTGGTGAAGGTCGTCTACCCTAGCCGATCGGATGTTTCGACGCGACCGCTACAGCGCTACTCGTTCCCGCGTTCCCGGGTCGAAATCGTCTCGCGTGTGCACGATCGCGACAACGACCAGGAGGCTGCGACCGACGGTGGTGTGGCTGTCGCGACGGCGACGTGCTACGGCTGCCAGCACGAGGTTCCCGAGGCCAATCTCGAGCAGGTGATGTCGGGCGGCATGCTTGTCGACGAGGAGATCGTCGAATACCGGTCACGACATCCTCAGACTGGTGAGTGTCGAGACGACATCCACCGCGCCGAGTACGAGCACACGATTCCGATGTGTCCTGACTGCCGCGCAAAAAACGGAGCTGATCACGAATGACAGACGAGTTCCCATCACCATTTAGCGGAGGGAGCACAGACGAGAGGACCGATATCAAGCCCGGCGACATCGTCCTCGACCTCGCGCAGGGGCGACCGATGCACGTCCTCGAACGGTACGAGAACGACGACGGCGAGTTTGGCGACGCACAGGAGTGGAGCGACGAGAACGATTACGAACTGACAGAGAACTACGCGAACGACCGACTCGGTGCGTCGAAGTCGGACGCGGTCTTCGAGTGCGTCTACTGCTCGAACATCAAGAGCGAACCCAACAAAACCTACGCGTTTCCGGAAAGCCGTCTGGGCCGCGTCGAAACCGAGGCTGCGGACGGTGGGCGGCAGGTGTTCGACCGGATTGTCACCCAAGTGCTCGAAGAATTATTCCTCCGAGCAGCGGAGGACGACGAGCAGGCGGTGGATGTCCTCGAACGATACGTGAAAGATGCGTCGGCGCAACTTGACTCGAAGATTCCGATCACGTCAGTTCACGAAGCCCGCGAACTCGCTGAAGTCGCGCAGTTCGGAGGTGAGGAGTAATGTCCACTACTGAACCCGAGGCCGAAGCCGACGACACGGATGTCGCGGGTGCAATCGAGAGCGAGACTATCGACGGGACGCCGCTGCCGCGGTCGTTCCTTGTCGAAGGTGGTGGCCCAGTCACTGTCGTTCGCGAGCGCGGTGAGGTCACCGAGCGTACCGAGGGCGAGGTCGAGATCTCCCGCCGCCTCGAGACGCTTGAGGCGTTCGCGATGTTTTGGTACTACCGCGACCTTCGGAACTGGAAGCGCAACGCAATCCGCGAAGTTCTCGAGAGCTCCGAAGACGGCAGCCTTCGCTACGTGATCAGTGACGAGCAACTCGAGGAGTGGGACGTCCAGGTCGACGGCCGCGCCCAGGCGTTCATCGGCGTCGCCGAGACGATCGTTGGGGGTGACATCGACGACGATTTCGAAGCGCCGGACCAGCGGTTCCTCGCCTACGTCGAGAATCCCACCAGCAAGAAAGCCGACGGACTGACCCTCGACATCACGAAGGATTTGAAGGACTCCCCACTGTGGGGGGCCGGTGCGCGACTGGCCGAGCTCGTCGTCCGGCACGCCGACCGAGAGGATCTCGAGCACTACACCGAGGCGCTGCTCGAGGAGGTCGAGGACTGATGGCAGCTCGTGGCGACGAAGTCCAGATGACAATTTCGTTCGAACGCCCACTCACGAGTGAGAAGGTCGCCGAGCGCTGCCGGGCGATCGCCGACCACCTGGAGGACGACGATGAGTGACGGCGGTGTCGAGAAGACTGAGTACGAGTGGTGCAGTGCTGGTCGGTGGCGCTTTGTCGGGTCGGCCGTTCTCGAGGACGTCGACCTCGAGGCCGTGGCCGGCGGCGGGACGAACAGCATCCGCGGGCCGTAGAAACAGCTTCTTTTTCTGTGGTCATCGGCCCGACGACCACCGAGATATCCGATGATCTCGCGAATTGCTAACCTACTCGGTAGCGACGCCATCCATGTTCTTCCAGGTCTCTTGTGCGTTCGTCTCACCGAGGAGATCGTCGGGCCCAGCGACGCATTCGAACTCTTCTTGACCGGACCCCAGACCCGATACGGAGGTTAACTTCAGGTCGCAAGACATGCACTTCGCTTCGCTACCTCCGCGGCGGATCGCTTCATTCGCCCACATTGCACCCGCCCCACAGGCCGGGCAACTGCCAAACATGTCGCGACCGTCTTCCATCCGCTCAACTGGCGCGTCTGCTGGCCAGTCTTCAGGCGGATCATCCAGTTCATCGACAGTGCGATTGACAATCGAGTCTGGTGCCGAGTACCCCGGCACAATCTTCTCGAAGGTGCGGAAGTACCAACTGGTGATTCCCATAAGAATAGATGACTGTACAGAAGTATAAGGTTTGTTCGGCCAGTGTGGTGTTAGAGAGGTGCGTAGAATCCTGGGTCGTGAACGGTCAGAACGGGCTGTAATGACGCCCCCTCGTGATCGGAGCGCCGAACCGACTGTTTCGTAATGCCCCCCGTCAGACCTTTTATACAATCTATCGAACCTATCGGTTATGATTCGCGACGGTGATGTGTTTGAAGACGACTATCGGACGCAAATTCTCCACCGTGATAGCGAGTTGGGGGCGCTATCACGGTTACTCGAGCCTGCTGTGAATGGGACGCGTGCCGAAGACGTCCTGGTGTACGGCCCGAGTGGTGTCGGCAAAACCTCCACTGTCCGCTGGCTGCTTCGCGATCTCTTCCAGCGGGCAAGTGTCACCACGACCGGCATCGAGTGTTCCGGGCTAACCGCACACCAGATCATCCACAAGGTGGCTGCCGGGCACCCAAAGTCAGGGATTGTTCACAACAACCAATCACGAGAGGCACTGCTCGACACGCTCGACGAGATCGCCGACGAACCGTATATCGTGATCCTCGACGAGGGCGATATCGTCCCGGACCTGGACGTCCTCGAGGACCTCCTGAGTGTCGAGCAGGTGTCTGTGATCGCCATTACCCACCAGCACATCCAGTGGCTTGACCGACTGAACGCAGCTATCGAGCCGTACTTCCCCGCGGATTCCCGGATCGAGTTCCGCAAGTACCACGTCCCCGAGCTCATGGACATCCTCAAGCCGCGGATCGAACACGGCCTCGTCGGCGACCCTACTCGGGAGGGGCAACTCGAGTGGATCGCGGACACGACCAACGGCGAGGCACGGTGGGCGATCAAGTCCGTGCTCGCCGCTGCGGAGTTAGCTGTGAAGCGTGGCCACGATGAGATCCACCGTCGCGACGTGGCTGATTCCTTCGACCGAGCCAAGCGCAAGATTCGAGAGGACAACCTCGAATCGTTGCCAGTCACCTACCAGCGGTTGTACGAACTCGTGCGATTACGCGGACCGGTTGATGGTGAGACGATGAAAGCGACGTACAACACGCACAAAGACCGTGTTTTCGAGGGGCGAAGTCGCGTCGTCAAGTGGCGGCAAGCCTGGAACTACCTGAGTAAGATGGCCGATTACGACTTGATCGAGATGCCTGGGGAGACGAACTCCAAGGTCTACCAGGTCGTCGACGAAGAGTTAGAAGCGCCTGTCGAGTTCGAACTGGGTGAGGTGCCGAGAGCAGATTAGTCAGCTGTCGCCACTGCTGGAGTCTTCGGATTTCCCTCAGTCTCCTCCTCTAATTCGCTAAGCGCGAGATCACGGAGCCACCCAGACACGCCGGAATACCCCTCCTTAGCAGCTTTCACGCGAATTTTTTGTTGCTCCTCCTCCGTAACGTACGCTGAAATCTGCTTATCGCGCTCAGTCATACTTCTGCCATTCTACTACAACACCATAAGAATGTAGCATTCAGAAGTACCATTCTAACCAAATACCAACCAATAGTATTATGCCAGTAGGTTACTATGGTAGTGACATGGCGCGACCGTCGTTTACGATGCCCGATGAAATGCTGGAGGATCTCGAAGGTCGCGTTGGCGAGAACGGGAACAAAAGCAGATACGTTCGCGAAGCTCTCGTCGCGCGATTTGAGGCCGAAGACAGTGGAGAATGGGAAGCTCCCGAATCCTACACTGTCGAGACGAACGCGCTGTAGAGCACAGGCTACGAACTAAAAACACAGTGAGGACGGGCGTCCTGACCGCCCATCCCAAGGAGCTCCAACGCATGCAAGCGGCCAACGCCCCACGACATGGTTATGCACCGGCTACAGCGGCTGTCGTAGCTGGTAGTAACCGATTACGCTGTTTCGAAATGGGGCGGGTTACTTTTAGTGTGCCTTGGAGCCAACCACAGAATCAACCACTCGCGGCACTTTCCGAGGCGCGCCCAAGCTACCAAACCAGTCGCGCCCCGGTGGTCCGCGGGTTCCAGACGACAACCATCCCAGGGGGCGGAATGCGCCCTGGGTACGACTGAAACCATGTACCCAGACGACAACCAAACAGAAGACGCTAACGGATCGCAGAGTCCCGGCTCACCGTTTTTCGAGTCGGTCATTAGCAATGCCGAATCGCACAAGAGCAGCGTTATTGAACGCATCGAGCGTCTCGACGCCGGCTCAACCGACGAAGATGCGGCTCTAGTGCGGCGGCTCAAAATCGCCCAGCACTTCGACGATGTCCACGCTCGCACAGAGACCCCCGCTCCACTGGAGGGTGAGTACGTCTCTGGCGCACACCGCTACTGCGTCGGGGATCTGGACACAGAGGCGTGGCTCACGACCAACCACGCACTCAAGTTGGGTGAGATGCGATGACCGACTGCTCGACCTGTGGGAACCAGTCCTGGCTGTGCCAGCAGTGCAAGATGGACGACCTCGAGGACCGGTACGAAACGGCGACCGATCCCGACCACTGGATTCTCGAGGACGGACTCTGGCACGCATCGACGGATTGCGACGGCTCACAGCACATCTGTGTCTGCGGTGCTATCGCTGACATCCCCGTTACCCGAGTGACACAGGATCTCCGGTATGTTCCCGAGAAGTACGACGCCCCGGTTTGCCGAGAGTGCGCCGCAGCGCTCGAGGGGTCACGCGCCGAGACGGTTCCTGACGACGCACAGTTTGAGCGCGCATCAGAACTCTGCGCCGACGGCGGCATCTCCGAGACCGACCGGCTCGACCGCGCTGTTCGCGAGGCCGCCACACTGATCGACGCCGGCGACTCCGAACGTGCCGCGATTGGAACGGCTGCTAGCGCACATCGCGTCGAGCACCGTCGCGACGACCTTCGCGGACGTGTTCGCTCGCGGCTCGGACGTCAGGTGATGACCGATGGTGGTCACGATCCCGAGGACCTCGTGGTACTCGAGTGTCCTGACTGTGACTACCAGACTGTCGTCGGGCGCGGTGCTGTTCCGGCCACCAGTTGCCCGTACTGTGAGGACGGCCTCGAGATCGATCCCGACCGCACTGCTCATCGCTGCCCGGAGAGCTATGCCGATCACGTCATCGTCCCCGCTGGCGACGAGTGCCAGCTCTGTGGCGAGGTCCGGGAGACACCGGTTGCGACCGACGGCGGTCAGTCTGTGGACGGTACTGACCGACCACCAGAGGAGCAGCTACGCATCGATCTGCTGAACGCATTCTATGAAGCGTTCAAGGCGGGCGTCGATCCAGACGATGCACGAGAACACTCCGAGGAAACGATCGAAATGGCTGCGGAAGACGCCGGAAAAGTACTCGAGCAGCGGTCGGAGGCAGAAACGGAGGAAGACGATGAGTAGCGACAGTACTGGCCGAACTGCCGACGAGTGGGAACAGTATCTCGAAGACAATCCTGACGAGGTGCTGATGTTCATCGACTCAGACTATCAGATCCACACGTTCGAACATGAGGCCGAGAAAGGCGAACTCTGTTTCCTCGTCGGAGGGTCGCGTGGCTACGACTACGAGGGGTCACGCGCCTCTCTCGAGGCGTTTGCTGAAGACGACTCGGACATCCACAAACTCGTTCCTCGAAACGAGGAGTACGCCGAACGGAAGCGTCTGAAAGACGGGGAGTACGAAACTCCGACAGAGTGGGCAGAGCGCACACTACAGCCGGATACTGGCCGCGACGTTCGGACCGATGGCGGTGAGCCCGACTACAGCGAGATTCGCGAAGAGGTGCCGTTTTTCGTCCGCCGGTCGAACTCCGGCGGGGCCAAAGCCGCGCTACACCTGCCGGCAGAGGGTACATCCCGCGAAGACCCTGCCGTGCGGTGTCGGTACAACAACCGAGACGGCGTCTCGTTTCGTGTCCAGGACCTCGATGCGACTCCCGATTGGCAACTCGAGAACCGCGGCTGTTCGGAGTGCTTTGGGACGGCCAGCGCGCCATCAAATACTGAGTGCGGACGGAAGCCGTCGGACATCCTCGAGGAGGCCGGCTTCGACATCGCGACTGACGGCGGCCACGATCTCGGAGGACGGCGGGCGTTTCTTGCTGGCGACGCACACTGGTGTGATCTCTGCGACCAGCCGTTCGATTCGCTGGCCGAACTGATCCATCATGACTGTGATGACACGCAGATCGCGATCGCCGACGGTGGACGCCCACAACATCAGGCCACCTGCGAGGACTGTCCGTGGACCTACAGCGACCCGGATCTCCTCGAGGTCTCAGACGAAGCCGAAGACCACGCTCGAAAGGAGATGCACGACGTCGACCTTGAGCGAGCCGTCGCGACCGACGGTGGCCAGGAGGCCGCGGCGTACATGACCGAAGATGTCGAGCTCCGAATCCGCGGTGACCGTGTGCACGTCCAGGCGCTACTGGCGGTTCTCAGTGTTGCATCCAACCAACTCTCAGGTGGAACTCTCGCCCCTGCAGCCGATCTGGCGGGGTCCGTTCCAGAGCAGGCGATGACCCTTGAGGACACGATCGACACCGCACACTCGATGATCGCGAGCGAGGGCGATGGTTGGGACGACGCCGACCCCACCGAAGCACTCGACGTCGAGCAGGCGTGGCAGGAGGCGTACCCGATTCACTACCCGAGCGCCCATCGCGGCGCTGTCGCCCGCTACCATCGCCGTACCGACACCGTGCTGCTTGCCAGAATGGGAGCGATAGTCACGTGCATCGAACTGATGGACCGCCCGTGGTCCGAGCGAATCTACATCCGAAATCAGGTGTCCGAACAATGAGTACCGAAGCTGAAGATATCGATACATCACGAACCCGAGAAGAGAAGCTGAAGGCATTGGTCCGCAAGGACATTGATCCGAATATCACGGAAATGGCGCGTCGAGCACTGAAGCGTCGTCAGGAGGCGTCGTCATGATCGACAGCAGCCGTATCCGGTCGGTCTTCGATCTCATCGAGGAGGGCACGGAGCTCTCGGCGGGTTGTCGGGTTCGTCTCGTCGACGAGAGCCTCAAGCACGGTTTCCTTTCCGTCTTCGGCCGTGTCCTTAGCACCAGGCGACGATGGCTGGCCGCAGTTCGGACACCAGTCGTGATGCGGAGCCAGCGGTTGCTGGCAGTTTCCGCAGTTCTTCCGGATACGGTCCGGACCCTCTTCGGGGTCGAGGAGGCCAGCCTCCCGGAAGATGTCATCGTTGTGCTCTTCGGACGTGATGTGCTCGTAGGTCTCCCACATGCTCGTATCGAGCGTCCAATGGACGCGATGTTCGATCTGCGAGCGGGAGTAGCCTTCTCTTACCATCCGGGTAATAGCGGCGTGACGGAACGCATGCGGGCTGACTCGCTTATCGAGTCCGGCACGATCGGCGATGCGCTTCAACTGCTGAGTCGCCGAGTGTGGGTTGACAGCGCCCTCGTCGGTCCAGCGCTCGCCGTCGTCGCCACGACTGTGCGGTTTGATCTTGTGAAAGAGGGCTGCCCCAGGTTCGTCCGGTCGAGGGTGTGCTGTCCGAAGGTAGGACCGGATCGGTGCCGCCGAGTCGATCAGTGGGTACTCCGTGATGGGTGCTCCCTTGAGACCTTCTGCCTCGCTGTTTGGACGGTACGTCGGCGGGTCGTCGAGATCGACATCGCTGATCCGAAGCGAGAGAGCGAGCGAGATCCGAGCCCCGGTGTCGGCGAGGAACTCGATGAACGCGACGTCTCGCTGGTGGCGGGCCGTCCGGACGAGCTGCTGGATGTCCTTGGGCTCGAGCATTTCGTCGGGGTCTGGCCCCTTGCGCTCGACGCGGGTGCGCTCGACGTTGTCAGTCCAGTCGGCGTCGGTCATGTCGTCGAGAAACAGGAGCGTCGCATTCTCGTAACTCTGGACCGTCGAGTCTGCGAGGTCGTACTCGTGGCGGAGGTTGAAGACGAGGTCGTGGAAGTCGTCCTCGGTCATCTCGACGAGTGGGACGTCGGATCGCTCACTCGCGGCACGGACGCGCCGGAGGTAGGTCTTGAGCGTCCCGAGCGTGACGGTGCCGTCCTTCTTCCGGATCCAGCGTCGGATGGTGTCGCGATCAGCATCGAAGATGTCGTCAGACTCGCGGAGGATCCGCCGCTGACGTTTCAATCCTCCCTGAAAGTCTTGAGGATCGTCAAGTGCCATACTGGCACCACGAAGTGTGTCTACTATAATCTGCTTGTGAATGGATGTACGTCTTTCATCACCTGCGGACTGGCGACTGAGGCGGTTGGTCAAAACAAGTTGTCGTTCAGTCCAGCACTGTCACCCACGTTCCCGGAGACAGCAGCAACGCTCCTGTACTGGCCCCTATATCGGACGCTTCTACAGTTCAAAAGAGTGAAGTTTTGTGCATGCAACTATCACGGCATGGAAACCGCCCGTCGCTCCGCCGTCGGCGCGTTCGTCCTCGGCGGTACTGTGAGCGCAGCGGTGCTTTCGTGGTACGCCGCCGGGTTGAACTACCCGCTGATCGCGTTCGAGCACCCAGTCCAGTTGCTGCCGAGTGCGGTCTTTTTCGTTCTCGGTGGACTTCCGGCGTTCCTTCTCGTTCGGAACCGGGTGCTCACGCCAGCAATCGTCGCTGTGCTGACTATCGGCGTCTGGATCTGGTCAGAGGCGGATCCAGGACCTGGTGATCCACTCATCGGACTGGTCTTTGTGACGGCACCGACCGGACTCGCACTGATGCTAGTGAGCGCCTGGATCGAGCTGTGGGTCCGTCGCCGTCTGACTGCCTGAACTCGAGTTCGGTCCAGACTCCCACTCTCTCCCTCTCTCTCTCCGCTCGTGATGATCGATCCAGCCAACGGAACTCGTCGGGCACTTATTTGTAGCATTACTGCCACTAGATGTGTATGAACGGCCCCGCAGTCGCCGTCCTGCTCTCCAGCGCCGTCTTCGTCGGCGGACTTGGTATCGCGATCAAATACTTCGACCACGTCGAACTCATCGCCGGCTACGATCCCAACACCGTCACCGACGAGGAAGGGCTCGCCTCGTTCGTCGGCACGAACATCCTCGTTGTCGCTGGGCTGTTGCTCGCGCTCGCGGTACTCGAGTACACCCAGCCGGCAAACGGCGTAGCAACCGACGCTGCCTGGATCGGGTTTCTGATCGTGGTGTTCGCGCTCACCGGCTGGCTGATTATCGGGTCGCGGCGATTCGAACGTGGGGAGTAAGCCGGCAGTGTGACGGACGCTGGCGCGCCGAGGCCGGGATTTTTGCCGGTCGCACTCGAGTGCTCGCGTATGGCAGACGAGTCAGACCGGACACGCGCACACGTTTTTGTTTCGGGAACTGTGCAGGGCGTTTACTACCGGGCGAACACGCGCGATACGGCCCAGGAAAAGGGAATCGACGGCTGGGTGAGGAACCTCGACGACGGCCGCGTAGAGGCGATTTTCGAGGGTTCTGACGAGGCCGTCGAGTCGATGGTTGAGTGGTGTCACACGGGGAGTCCGGCGGCGGAAGTCGAAAACGTCGAGGTCGAGTTCGAGGATCCCGAAGGAGAGAGTGGGTTCGAGATTCGGTACTGACTGGCTGCGAGCTGTTTTGAGAATCCTCAAATTGTTTCGACCAGATACTCCGCGAGCCACGGCGGCTCCTCGGTGTACTTCCACGTTGCGAACTCGGCCTTCTCGCCGGCGTAGTAGGCACGGTAAGCCGCGACAGGATCTCCGGACTGCTTGTACTCGTCGGGCATCGCCTGCGGCCGCCGCGTCGGCTCCGTAGCTGGAAAGTCGATCAGGTCGGGGTCGATCTGGTCGATGACCTCCCAGCTCGCGTGGTTTTCGCCGTCGTCCTTCTCGTAGCGCTCGGTAAACTCGGCGTTGAGCGCCTCGGCGTGCTCGCGCAGGCGCAGCCAGTTCGCCCGTGATTCGGTCGCCCACTCGGTGACCGGGTGGCTGACGTGGGTCGGCTGGTAGAGAAACTCGGCCTCGTAGCCATTCTCGCGGGCCGCCGTGCAGAGGACCTGTGCGGCCTCCAGAAGCAGCTTGTTGACGTGCTGGTCGCAGTGATAGCGCGCTGCGAGGCGCGGGTCCTCGTCGAGCCAGAAGACGTTCACGAGGGGCGTAGGTGTTCGAGGCTGTTGAGGTTATCGTCCGCAATCTTCAACGGCCGGCCCGTCGAACGCTCGCGTATGATTACAGGCGAACGCATGGCCGCAGTCGACGCGAACGCCGCGGCGCTCGGCGTCCCGCAGAAACAGCTCATGGAGTCGAGTGGGAACGCCATCGCCCGCACGGTCCGGGAGGTCACAGCGCCGGGTGCAACCGTCGCCGTTGTCGCCGGCCGCGGAAACAACGGCGGGGACGCGTTCGTCGCCGCGCGCTTTCTGGACGACTACGACGTGCGGACGCTCTTGCTCGGCCGCGCGGAGACCATCGGTACCGAAATCGCCCGCGAGAACTGGGACGCGCTCCAGCACGCGGGCTACGAGACGCGCGAGGTGACCGACTCCGAAAACTTCGCCCTCCCCGACTGCGACGTGATCGTCGACGCGATGCTCGGCACGGGGATCAGCGGCGATCTCCGCGAGCCCGCGGCCACCGCGGCGCAGGCGATCAACGACGCCGACGCGACCGTCGTCTCGGTGGACGTGCCGTCCGGCTTCGACGCCAACGCCGGCAACTCGTCCGCCGCTGACGACACCGGCGACCTGCTCGCTTCCAACGCCGTCGAGGCCGACCACGTCGTCACCTTCCACGACACCAAACCCGGTCTGGACGACCTCGACGCCGACGTAACCGTCGCGGACATCGGAATCCCGGCAGCAGCCGAGCGGTTCGTCGGCCCCGGTGACGTGCAACTCGCGCGTCCCGACGACCGAACCGGCCGGGCGTTCGTCATCGGCGGCGGCCCCTACACCGGCGCGCCGGCGCTCGCCGCACAGTCCGCCCTCCGAGCCGGCATGGAACTCTCGTTCGTCGCCGCGCCCGACACCGTCGCCGGCGAGATCCAGAGCTACGCCGAGGACCTGATCGTCCAGCCCTACGAGAGCGAGATGCTCACGCCAGACCAGGTCAGCGACCTCGTCGACACCGCCGAACGGTACGACGATGTGGTGATCCTCGGCCCCGGACTCGGCACCGCAGACGAGACGCTCGAGGCCGCCCGCCAGTTTCTCACGTCCTACACCGGCCCCGCGGTCGTCGACGCGGACGCACTCGAGACGGTGCCGGATCTCGAGACTGAGGCGACCCTGGTCTGTACGCCGAACCGGCGCGAGCTTGCGGGAATGGGCGGCCCCGACGTGGACGACCTGCAGGAGGCTGCGGACGAGATTGAGACGTTCACGGCGGAACTTGAGCACGTCGACGTACTTCTCGCAAAGGGGGCGACGGACGTGATAACTGACGGCGAGCGAACGCGGCTCAGCCGCTCGGGAACGGCGGGGATGAAAGTCGGCGGGACGGGCGACGTGCTCACCGGCATCGTCGCTGCCTTACTGGAGCACGCCGAGCCGCTGGACGCGGCCGCGGCGGCTGCGCAGGTCAACGGACTCGCCGGCGAACGGCTCGCGGCGGCCGATGGGTTCGGCTATCTCGCCTCCGAGGTACTCGAGGAAATCCCCAAGGTGCTGTGGGAGAGTGAGGGGAGTGAGAACTGATGAGCGACAAGCCGATTTCGACGGATGGGGGGAGCGGAGACGACAGTGGAGCGGAGACGGACGCCGACGCCACCGCCGAGGACCTCACCCACACCACAGACGAGGGCGACGTACAGATGGTCGACGTCGGCGACAAACCCGACAGCAAACGCCGGGCCGTCGCGGCGGGAGAGATCCGCCTGCAGGAATCGACGGTCGAGGCCATTCGCGCGGACGAGATCGGCAAGGGTGACGTGCTCGCAACCGCCCGAATCGGCGCGGTGCAGGCCGTCAAGCACACCTGGGAGACGATCCCGATGTGCCACCAGATTCCGATTACGAACGTCGACACCGACTTCTCGCTGGCCGAGAACCGCGTCGAGTGCGAGGTCGCGGTCGAGACGACCGGCAAAACCGGCTGCGAGATGGAGGCCCTCGAAGGTGTCACGACCGGGCTGAACGTCGTCTGGGATATGGTGAAAGCCGTCGAGAAGGACGCCGAGGGCCAGTACCCCGAGACGGGAATCGAGAACGTGCGCGTGGTGCAGAAGGAAAAACGGCAGGCATAGCGCCAGATCTAGCCAAACGTACTTTTTCGTTCGACACGAATTGACGGCCATGTCCACGGAGGACGGCGAGGACCCGCCCGTCGCCACGCCCGAGCCGAGCGACCGCGTCTCCGATCCCAGCGACGCCTTCCAGGCGCTCGGCAACGAGGTCAGGATGGGGATACTCGAGACGATGCTCGAGTGGACGGACGGCGCTGCCGAATCCGAGCGATCGACTCCGTCGTTCTCAATGCTATTCGAAGCCTCGGAAGTCGACACGTCGGCCGGCTTTGCCTATCATCTGGACGAGCTCGTGGGACCGTATCTCCGGAAGATAAACGAGGAGTCGTCAGCTGACGCCGATTCCGGTGCCGACGGCTACGAACTCACCTACGCCGGCGAGCAAATCGCACGCGCCATTGCGACCGGCACGTACACCCAGCGCGTCGACCACCCGCCGGTCCCGCTCGAGGACGACTGCCCGTTCTGCGAGCACGACGCGCTTACCGCCCAGGCCAGCGACAACCGGGTTACCGTCGCCTGCGGGCACTGTGAACGCCGCCTGCTCCGACTCGATCTTCCACCGGCCGGCCTCGAGTCCCACGGCGAATCGTTCCCCGCAGCATTCGATCGCTACCACAGACACCGACTCTCGCTCGTTCGCGACGGCGTCTGCCCGGCCTGCAGCGGCGAGGTCGACGCCAGACTCGTGCGGCCGTCGCCGGCGACAGACGACCTTCTGCCCGCAGAACACGCCACACACCTTCAGGCCGATTTTACCTGCTCATGCTGTGGCACGACGCTCCGGTCGCCTGTCTCGCTCTCACTACTCTCGCATCCGGCCGTCGTCTCGTTCTACTACGAACACGGGCAGGCTGTCAGCGAGCGCCCGCTCTGGAACGTCGGCCACGAGTGGGCCGAGACCGTGCTCTCCGAGGACCCGCTCGCCGTCCGCGTCATCGTCGAACTCGAGGACGATGTGCTCGCGCTGTACGTCGACGAGCGGCTGAACGTAGTCGAGACGCAGCGAGCGTCGGTGTCCGAGACCACCGAGGGTAACGAATCCGCCGAGGGTGACGGTGCCGCCGAGACCACGGAGACGACCGAGGCTGGCGAAACAGTCGTGACACACGAGACGGACGATACAGCCGAGACGACTGCTCAGTAGCGAACCCGCTCCTACTCGAGTTCCCCGAGTTCTTCTGCAAGCTGCTCTTCGCCGACAGCGCCCGCTCGATCAGCTACGGTATCGGGGGTGAGCACGAGGGCGTCGACTGTCTCGGGTGAGAGTTCGGTGTCGGTCTCGGTCTCAGAGGTGCCGGCGGCGAGGGACTCGAGTGCGAGCGGGAGACCGTCCTCTCCCACCCCCGCCTCGGCCTCGACATCGCCGTCAGCCAGTCGCCCCTCCAGGAACGATCTGATATCGGCCGTGCCGTTGCCGATCGCGGTCGCACGCCAGCCGTAGTGCGTGCCGCCGGGGTCGACCTCGTAGAGCGCTGGCCGGGGATGTTGTCCTGCTGCGTTACTACCGCTTCCACTACCGCTACCGCTTTCGCTTTCCTTTCTCCTTCCCCTTTCCCTTCCCCTTCCAGCGTCGACACCCGCAACGAGCAACGCAGCACCGTACGGCCGCGTCCCGCCGGCCTGCGTCTGTTCCTGAATATGGTCAGCAATCGCCTCCGCGAGCGTCCCGGTCGGTATCGGCTCAGCATAGCGGAGCCGGTGGCGTTGACAGCGCTTTCGAGCCGTTTCGACCAACTGCCGCGCATCAGCAGCGTGCCCCGCGGTGGCGACCGCAACGTGATCGTCGACCCGGTGAATCTTTGCGATCGACTCCGACTCGAGTAGCGGTGATCGAAGGCGCTTTCGCGCGGCGAGGACGACACCGGTGTCGGTGACGACGCCAACACTTGGCGAGCCGCGCTCGACCGCCTCGCGGGCGTACTCGACCTGGTAGAGCCGGCCGTCCGGCGAGAAGATGGTGTGGCCGCGATCGTAGGCCTGCTGGCGAGTGGTACTCGAGTCCATCGCTACGAGGCCACCCCCGGTTCTGCGTCGGTTCCGGGCTCGTCACCGGCCCCGTTTGTCGTGGCGGTGACGGCGGCGTCGATGCTTTCGAACTGCTCGAACTGCTCGAACTCGCGCTCGTGTTTGTATTTGCGTTCGTGGTCGTGTTCGTCTTCGCTTCCGTCTTCATCGACAGTCAGCGTCGCGACCGTTATCCCGTCGCCGCTGGCGGTGTCGCGCTCGGTTGCGTTTCGGATCGCGGTCGTTGCGAGACCTCGCAGCGTGTCCACGGAGTGGTCCGGTTCGTAGGCGTCCTCGAGTCGGCCGTAGGCGAGTTGCATCCCGCTTCCGCTCGCGGCGTAGGGTGTGTCCATCACGCCACCACCGGGGCCAACCTGGTAGACGGCTGGCTCGGGGAACGTGCCGCCGAGGACGAGTTCGAGGTGCTGGTACGGCCCGCTTCGTAGGAGGTCGCCGGCGACCGTGGCCGTCGTCTCGACGGAGGGCGAGCGGTCGGTCGCGTGCTCGTAGCGCGAGCGTTCGGCGCGTAACTGGCGGACGAACGACTGGGCCTCGCCGACACTTCCGGCGAAGGTGAGCGCGGTGTGGTCGCCGACCGGGACGACCTTTCGTGCGGTACGATTCGTGACGAAGCGGCCGCCCAGGCTGGCGCGCCTGTCGGCGGCGAGGACGACGCCGTCCGCGCCGGCGAGTCCAACCGTCGTCGTGCCGGTTTCGATGTATTCGCTGGAGTCTATCTGATGCATTGGTGCTCGTCCGAATCGACGGGCCACGGCGGGTTGTATGTTAGCTAAAATATATTTTAGCGCAGTGGGCGTACGAACTCGTTTCGTGGTCGTTTCGCGACGGGGTCCTGATAGGGAGGAACGACTGCGATGTGGCTAGCCAGCGCGACCGCCAGCAGAGACCGTATGTCACGTCATATAAGTAGTTGCTCGCGGAACGACCTCACATGACTCTGTTCGGGACCGCAGGAATCCGCGGGCCGGTCGAGGAGATCACGCCCGCGCTCGCGCTCTCGGTGGGCCAGGCCGCCGGCGAACCCGGCGAGACGTTCGTCGTGGGCCGCGACGGCCGCGAAACCGGACCGGCGCTGGCTGCCGCGATGGAGGCCGGCCTCGAGAGCGCCGGCGCGGACGTTGCCCGCATCGGACAGGTACCAACGCCAGCGCTCGCGTTCGCCTCGCAGGGCCGCAAGGGCGTCATGCTCACTGCGAGCCACAACCCGCCGACGGACAACGGCATCAAGCTCTTCGTCGATGGCGTCGAGTTCGACCGCGAGGCCGAGGAGGCCGTCGAGGACTACGTGAGCAGCGGGTCGTCGCTCCCCGCATGGGACCAGTGGGGCAGCGCCACCGACCTCGACGTGCTCGATCCCTACCGTGACGCCGTCGCGGACTACGTCCGCACGCAGTTCCCCGACCTCGGCGCAGGACAGACGCCGTTTGCCGGCCTCTCCGTCGCCGTCGACTGCGGCAACGGCGTCGGCGCGGTCGCGACCCCGCAGGTACTCGAGTCCCTCGGTGCTGACGTGGTCGCGGTGAACGCGAACGTCGACGGCCACTTCTCGGCACGAGAGAGCAAACCGACCCCGGAGACGCTGTCGGCCTTCACCGAGTTCCTCGCGGCCGGCGAGTTCGACCTCGGACTGGCCCACGACGGCGACGCGGACCGACTGGTTGCGCTCGATCCCGACGGCGAGGTAATCCACGAGGATACGGTGCTCGCCGTCGTCGCGGCCCACTACACGGCTGCGAGCGACGCAGCGGACCCCGTGGTCGTCACGACGCCGAACGCCTCGGCGCGGATCGACGAGCAGGTTCGGGACGCCGGCGGTCGGGTCGAACGCGTCCGACTCGGTGCACTCCACGAGGGAATCGCCCGCGAACGCGCCGCTGGCGAGGAGGACACCGCTGTCGTCTTCGCCGCGGAGCCCTGGAAACACATCCACACCGCCTTCGGCGGCTGGATCGACGGCGTCGCGAGCGCCGCCATCGTCAGCGCGCTCGTCGCCGACGCCGGCGATACTGACGCCCTCCGGGAGCCGGTCACCGAGCGGCCGTACCGGAAGGTCAGCGTCGACTGCCCGGACCAGCACAAGACGGCCGTGATGGGTGCACTTGAGTCCAACCTGCCGGCAGCCTTTCCCGATACGACAGTCGACACGGATTACGGCGTGCGACTCGAGTTCGAAGACGCCTCGTGGACGCTGGTCCGTCCGAGTGGGACGGAGCCCTACGTTCGGATCTACGCGGAGAGCGACGAGGTCGACGAGTTGATCGCGAGCGCTCGCGATGTCGTCGAGTCGGCGGTTGCGGACGTGGAGTAATAGTTTGTTTCACGGAGTGTCGACTCCACCCCTAGGGTCAAGCCCGGGGAATTCGCCTGGAGAGCCTGTAAAACCGATAAAGGCGGATGAGAGCTATGTTCACAACTCACATCGACGAGTTGGGCCACTATGCTGCTCAGGTATGCCCAATCCAAACACTAGGTCCGTAGCCGACCGACTTACTCGTCGGTCGGGAGCGGGCCGAGGAATGCAAAGCCGTGTTCCGCACCGGTCGCGAAGATACCTTCGAGATCAGCGTCGGTTACTTCGCGGGGTTCGGGCAGGTCACGACTGGTGGCTGGGTCCCCGACGGCGCGGAAAAAGTCCTCGGCTCCCGCAGGTGACATGACGATGAGCACGCGCAGTACTTCGTCTCCTTCGACACGCATACCGTGCGGTTCACTCGCGGGAACGTACCCGGTCATTCCCGGTTTGAGGTACTGCGTCTCGCCATCGACGTAGAGCATCATTTCACCGTCGAGGACGTGGAATATTTCGGCCGGTTCGTGGGTGTGTAACCCGTTCTCGAAGCCCGGCGGTGCGAGCATATCCTTGACAGAAAACTCCCCGTCCGTGTCGTCGCTGTCGGCCGTAATGGTAATCGTCGCGCCGAGCACGTGTACGTGCTCCCTGGTGGCTGCCGTTTTAATTACGTCACTTGACATTTCAATCTCCAGAGAACGGTACGCCACAGGCCGTCTTAAGGCTGCCTCAGGACCGTTTACGTTGTCGATACGTTATTTGTGACACATTCGTACCACGAGTCAGATCTGGAAGTATACCACTTCTGGGACCACGTCGTTCTCCCGTGCTGAGAGGAACGTGCGTAAACGGGAGTTGTCGCTGGTCGGTGCTTTCTTGCGCGCACCCGAGTAGAGTCATCTATGAACGACGACGCTGCCGACCTGATCGACGCCGCACGGAAGATCCAATCGCAGGCTCACGTCCCCTACTCCGAGTACCGCGTCGGGGCCGCACTCGAGACGGCCGACGGCGAGGTCTTCGTCGGCTGCAACCTGGAGAACGCGAACTTCAGCAACAGCCTCCACGCCGAGGAGGTCGCCATCGCCGAGGCAGTCAAGAACGGCCACCGGGAGTTTACGCGGCTCGCCGTGAGTTCGGACCGCCGCGACGGCGTCACCCCCTGCGGGATGTGCCGGCAGACGCTGGCGGAGTTTTGTGACGACGACCTCGTCGTGTTCTGTGACGAGGGTGCGGGAGAGGACGAGAAGGAGGACGCAGACGGCAGCACGACCGTTTACACCCTCGGTGAACTCCTGCCGAACACGATTTCTGAGGAGACACTCGAGTAGCGCGCTGTACCGGGCGCTTCTCGCCGTTGTTGTCCCAGCATCGATTGAAAAGTGCGACGAGAGGTGTACCTCTTGTGAGTTAGTATCATACCATCCGAACATATATGCCGATCGTTACATATCTGACAGCGTGTGGAGCACCCTGGAGACGAGTCGATCAGATTGGCGCTCGACGATGCCGTTCCCGAGCGGACCATCGATGACATACGGTCCGCTGGCCCCTCCTGGAACGACCAAAATCGAACGGTTCGCGTCGATTTTACCGACGGCGAACCCGTCTTTCTGAAGGTGGCGACCGACGGTGACGGCTCGCGGATCGATCGGGAGTGTGCTGTCATCGACTACGTGGCCACACACTGCGATGTCCCCGTCCCACAGGTGGTTGCGAGCGAGACTGGCGGAGCGGTTCCCTACCTTATCACCGCCCCAATTCGGGGCGAGAACCTCGCGTCCCAGTGGTCGAACTGGAGCAGTGCGGAGCGCACGAGTGTAGTCCGGCGAGTCGGAAGCGCGCTGGCGGCGATCCACACCTGCTCGTTCCGACGACACGGGCACGTGGTGGGCAGCGACGGAGCCAAACTCGATCTCGAGACCGATTCCTGGACAGAGATCCTCGTCGATAGGATCGAACTGATGCGGGAACTGGCGTCGACTGACCGCTTCGCTCACCATTTCGACGACGTCATCGCCGCCGTCGAAGCGAATCGGGACCGATTGAACGACGCGCCGGCAACCCTGGTGCACGGTGACCCAGCACGGCCGAACTGCTTCCAGAGCGAGTCCTCGGCGGGCTTCGTCGACTGGGAACTCTCTCACGTCGGCGACCCGGCCCGTGAACTCCACCGAGCACGAGACCAACTGCTGCCGGACGACGACGGTGCACACCGATTGGCGACCGTACTCGAGAACGGGTACGAACGGCGCGCCGGCTCGCTTCCGTCAGGGTTGGAAGAACGAACACCTGTGTACGACGCGGTCCGGCTTCTCGGCACGTCAGGATTCTTCGATAAGTGGGTCGAATTCGCCGATGTCTCCCCGGCGGACGCCGAAACGCGGCTCGAAGCGAAACTGAACCGGCAACTCGACGAGATTCGGTAGTGAGTAGTTGGTAGCCGGTAGCCGGTAGCCGGTAGTCGGCTTCCCGTACGCCAGCCTGGCGAAGTCCGTAGCGAGAAGTCGCTCGCGTGAGCACGCCCGGTCGGTTACAGCGCCGTGAAGCCGCCGTCGACGGGATACGCGTTCCCGGTAACGAACGAGGCCTCGTCCGAGCAGAGCCAGACGACAGCGTTGGCGATCTCCTCGGGCGACCCCATCCGGTTGAGCGGTTGCATACCGACGAACTGCTCGATTTCCTCGGGGTTCTCCGCCGCGGACTGTTCGACCATCGGCGTCTCGATCACGCCGGGACAGACCGCGTTGACCCGAACGTCGGCAGCCGCGTACTCCGTGGCGGCTACTCGAGTAAGTCCGATGACGCCGTGTTTGCTCGCGGCGTAGGCGGACGATCCGGCAGCAGAGAGGCCGGCGATGGAGGACGTGTTGACGATTGCGCCGTCGTCGCCGTCGCCCTCGCGGTTCGCCGTCATCACCTGCAGTTCGTACTTCAAACAGAGCCAGACGCCAGTCAGGTTGATATCCATGACCTGCTTCCAGTTGGCTTCGGTCTGCTCGGCGAGCGGGTCGTTCTCGCCCTCGATGCCCGCGTTGTTGTGCGCGATGTCGAGTCCGCCGTAGGTGTCGACTGCTGTCTGCACCATCGCCTCGACGGCGTCCGGGTCCGTAACGTCAGTTTCGACGAACGTCGCAGACCCGCCCGCTGACTCGATTAATTCGACCGTCTCCTCGCCGCCCTCCGTGACTACGTCTGCGACGACGACGTTCGCGCCCTCGGCTGCGAACCGCTCTGCTGTTTTCCTGCCAATTCCCGACGCGCCGCCCGTGACGATCGCCGTCTTCCCGTCCAAGTTGTACGTCATGTGTATCAACCGGCGACTCAACTCGAGTCGACGTAAGTGTCAGGGCACTTTTCACTCACCGGAGTGCACCCCAGCGTCAGCGGCGGCTCTCGAGTACCTCGCGCAGAATCGTCCGGTGGCACCGCTTCTTCTCGGTGTTCTCGTAGCAGACGAGCGCCAGACTCTCGCCGGCAGCGAGTCGATCGGCGAGGGACTCGATTGCACGCTCTGCGTCGTCGGCTGTCTGGAGGTGTTCCCGGTAGGCGTCCGCGAAGCCGACCTGGTCCCACGCCGCGTTGTGGGCTTCCTCGTCACAGATGCCACGCATTTTCAGATCTTCTTCGGAGGTCCGCACGTCGTCGAGCAGTTCAGCAGGCGGGCCGAGTTCGGGGACGTTCTCGTCGACTGCAGCGTGGAACCACGAAGTGGGGGAGCGGACGACACCGACGAGAGTCGTTTCGGGCGGGATGTCAGCCAAGTCGTGCTGGAGTGCGGCAACGTAGGTGTCGGTGAGGATGCTTTCCGATCGGGTATCGTCGGTGGCACCATCGCGGCCGTCGCGCCGATCACGAGCCATACCCGCCGGTAGGGCCGCCCTGCATTTATATACGGTGTCGGTGCGAATCGCCGCTACTCGATGACCGGCGATAGTGAAGATCCGAACGCGGACGTACAGTATCACCTCGAAGTGAGCGCCGACGACGTGGCAAACACCGTCCTCCTGCCCGGCAATCCGGAGCGACTCGAGAAGATTGTCGATCACTGGGACGACCACGAGATTCGCGCCCACCATCGCGAGTACCGAACCGCGACGGGGAGCTACGAGGGGACACCGATCTCGGTCACCTCGACGGGAATCGGCAGTCCGTCTGCCGCGATCGCCGTCGAAGAACTGGCTCGCGTCGGCTCTGAGACGTTCATCCGGGTCGGCTCCTGTGGTGCGCTGCAGGAAGACATGGACGTTGGCGACCTCGTGATCAGCACCGGCGGGGTTCGCCAGGAGGGGACGAGCGATGAGTACGTACGGGAGGATTACCCTGCGACGGCGGACTACGAGGTCGTCGCCGCGCTCGTCGCCGCCGCAGAGCGACTGGACTACGACTACCACACCGGAATCACGATGAGCGCGGACTCGTTCTACGCGGGCCAGGGTCGCCCCGGCTACGACGAGTTCGAGGCCGCCGGCGCGGACGAGCTGGTCGATCAACTCGTCGAGGCCAACGTGAAGAACATCGAGATGGAGGCGAGCGCAATCTTCACGCTCGCGAACATCTACGGGCTGCGCGCCGGCGCGGTCTGCTCGGTGTACGCGAACCGCCAGACCGGCGAGTTCAGAACGGAGGGCGAGTCCCGAGCGGCCGAGACGGCGACGCTCGCAACCCACCTGCTCGCGAAGATGGACGAGAAAAAGCGCGAGGCGGGTGCCGAGCGGTGGCATCCGGGGCTCTCGCTCACGGAGTAGACGCAAATCGAGGGAGCGAAAAAACAACTACCGACTGCTGAGTACGGCCACCCACTCAATCTGCGGCTCGCTGCTCGTTCTCGTGCAGACGGCGCATCCGTGCTTTGAGATCCACACCGCGCTTGTTGAACCACCAGAGGCGCGCCCGGTAGAAGCCGTAGCCGAGCACCATCCAGCCGGCGAGCACGGCGACCATCGCCGGAAGCTGGGTCGAAACCAGGATCCAGAGGAACCCGGCGGAGATGACTGCGCCCGCGGCGACGAACCGGAGTATCCACAGCGGCAGCTTGTACAGTGAGTACTCGTAGCGCTGCGGGAACGCCGACGGCAGGTTCCAGAGCGCGACGCCCGCGACGGCGAGGCCGAACAGAATCGTCAGCGAGAGCGCGACCGAGAGCGTAACCGTCCCGGGCGAAACCGGCGCGATGAGCAGCGGCGGAATCCCGAGGACGAGCACCGCGACGTGTGGCGACTCGAACCGGTCGTGAATCCGTGCGAGCGCGCCTGGGATGATGTTGTCACGCCCGGCGCGCATCAGCAGCCGCGAGTAGGCCGTGTAGGTCATGTTGATCGACGTGAGCGCACCCATCGCCGCCGCGACGAAGACCAGTCCCGTCAGCGGTGCCGGGAAGTTGTCGAGCGAAACCTGTGCCACCGCAGCATCCATCTGGCCCAGCGCCTGCCAGTTCGTCGTTCCGACGAGGACGACCACGAGACCAATCAGCAGCGTGAGCGAAATCGCAGCCGAGAGTCCGAGCACCCGTGGAATGTTCTTGGCGGGATCTTTCATCTCCTCGCCCAACTCGAGTACCAGTCGGAAGCCACGAAGCGGGAAGTACAGCGAGACGATGGCGACGATGACCGCGCCAGCGCCTTCGGGGAAGGCGGGCGTGTAGTTCGCCGTGTCGATGACGAACGCGCCGGGGATGATGAACGCGAGCATGCCGACCACGATGAGCGAGACCATCGTGAACTGGATGATCGCGACCATCTTGATCCCGAGGACGTTGAGGATGATGAAGGGGATGAGCAGGCCGTAGACGAGCGCAAGTTCGGGGACCTCGGGGACGGCACCAACTGTCCCGGAGACGAACTCGGCGTACTCGGCAAAGCCAAAGCCGATGAACAGCATACCCGCCCAGACGCCGGGAATCGTGATCCAGGGGAGCAAGAAGCCCCAGAAAGGGCCGACGAGCCGCGATGCGTAGACGTAGCTGCCGCCGGCAGCGGGAATGGCACTCCCCAACTGAAGCGACATGAGTATCCCGAACAGGAGCGGGATCAGTGCGAGCAAGAGCGCGAAGATGACGCCGGGGCCGACGTCACCCGCGAGCGGGCCCGGGAGGACGAACGCACTCACACCGATTACGTTGCCGATGATGAGGACTGTTGCACCGAGAACGCCGACCTCGGTGTTGATAAGACGATGTTCTGTCATTAGTTCACAACCACGATGGGTGTTCGGACCATGCGGGGTGTCTGATAACAATGTTTCGGAGTTGTCTGATTCGACTTACAAAGTTGCCTGAATGGGTGTTTTAGTTAACGACGGGAGAGTCTCTGGAGCGCTCCCAGTTACAACAGTCAAAGAAAGTCTATCGGCCGGTGTTGCAGTGTCCGGCGACGAAAGGCGGTGTGTCGCCCTAGTCGCGAAGGCGGACCAGTTCGTCTTCGAAGACCTTCCGATTCGGGATGATATACTCCTCCGAGTCGTCCTCGATCTTCGTCACGAAGAGGTCGACCTCCTGGACGATGCCGGACTGTTCGCCGATTCGAATCTGGTCACCGATTCCGTAGGGCTGGTTGAGCAGCAGGTAAATCCCCGCCGCACTCGAGATGAGGAAGTCTTTGAAGACGACCGCGCCGACGATGACGATGCCGACGGCGTACACCGCGAGCAGGATCAACAGCGGCGCGACGTAGACGCCGATCTGTCCCAGCGCGATGAGGAAGGCCACGTAGAGGACGGAGTACTTGACGACCTTCGGGATGATCGAGACCTCTGGCAGTTTGACGCCGCGGAGATATTCGCTGACGGCCAGTTCGGCCTTGTCGGCGATGATAAATCCGAAAATGAGCACGAGGACTGCGATGAACACCTGCGGGATGAACTCGACGACCCGGATCCAGAACGCCTCCGTGTCGAGCAACTGGGCGATGTGAATCGCCGTCAGGACGGCGATGCCGTAGATGAACCACGAACTCAGCCGGGCGACGATTTCGACGGACGAGGTCCCGATTGACTGGGCGGTCCGCTCGAACGGCGTCCCCTCGACCGCGTCCGGCACGCCCGAGGCTGAGAGTAGCTCCTTATTGAGTCGCCCGACCAGATAGCCGACGACAATCCCGAGCGCGAGCACCGCCGCAGCTATGACGGCCGGCTCGTCGATGAGGGTCTGCCAGTTCATCTCAGTACGCCTCCGGATCGACCTCCATGATGAGCTCGCCACCCTTGAAAGCCCGCACGAGCCCATCACTCTCCGACAACACGATCGTGATCGCGTTCGTATCGCGTGTGATCGCACCGCCGGCCATATGTCGCGCCCCCAGCCCTTTCGGAATGTCCACCCCCTCTGCGGACGGCTCGAGGTAGCGGTAGGCCGACACGATCTTGCCCGCATCCGAGATGACGAACGCGCCGTCGAGCCGCGAGAACTCCTTCAGCATCACGTTCACGATCGGATCGCCAACGTGAACGTGGGACTTCTCGAACGGGTTGTACGACAGCGGCCGGGACTTGTTCATCACCTTGCCTGCATCGCCGACGACGAACAGTGCGCCCACTGGCTTGCCCTTCTGCCCTTTCTTCCCGAGTTCGATCGCCAGTTCGAGCACCGACTTGATCACTGACGGCTCCGCGCGCGATTTCGTGAAGAGATCGTAAATTCCCGTTCGTTCGTCCGCGATCGCTCGCACGCGCGACACCGTGTCCATCTCGTCGCTGAACACGCTCGTCGCACAGACGAGTTCGTCACCGTCCTCGAGTACACCCTGTTCGAGCGCCCCCTCGAGACCGAAGTCGATCCGCTCCGAGACGTCCTCGAACTCGAGTGGCAACTCGACGAAGGTGTCGGCGCCGATGTCGTTGTCCGTTCCGACGACGACTGTGTCGAGATCCTCGAGTTCTCGACAGCGCTCGTAGACGGAGCTACTCGGTGAAAAGAGAACGACTGCATCGGCGTTCGAGAAGAGTTGCCCGAACACATCGTCTAACCCGGCCATTGCTCATACAAGCCGTTTGCGCGCGAATAAGCGTTATGGAGCGTCAGACGTGTGTCTGCCACGACATGCTGTGGGTTGAAGGAGGGCAGGTGCTGAATAGGTGGGGAGACAGGGACGGGGTAGTGAGCGATAGCGGTACGCTCCGGATGGGATACAGGTGGAGTGGGACTCAAATACCGGGAGGCACTCGAGTACCGAGGAGCACCGCACTCGAGTGGCGAGGCGAGAGCGAGAATGGACTCGGATAGTGAGGTGGACTCGAGTAGAATGGGTCATCTTACGAGTGCGGGTCCGAACTCTCTCGCGCTGCTCGAGCGCTGCGACTTGCAGGGTTCGAACTGGCCATCCGATTGCTGTTGCTCGCGGGTTGTTCGTGACAGGAATGCCGGGACCGGATTCGAACAACGCGAAGACGTGCTCGCGGTGCTGCGCGCGTCTTCTCTCGTTCGAACCCGCTAACCGCAGTCTCCGCTCACGATATTGTTCGCGGAGAATGCGCGGGACCGGATTCGAACCGCGAGGACATCGCTTCGCTCGTCCTCTGGGCCGCGAATCCGACCTGCTCCTTCACTCACTCCGTTCGTTCAGTGCGCGGGACCGGATTCGAACCGGAGCAAGACGGTCACTCTCGCCCTACTCGAGTACTGCGACTTGCAGGGTTCGAACCGCCCCGATGCAGAACCTGCGGCTCGCGGCTTGCTCGCCGCAGAACCATGCGCGGGACCGGATTCGAACCGGCGGACTCCTACGAGACAGCGTCCTAAGCGCTGCGCCGTTGGCCTAGCTTGGCTACCCGCGCGCACCCATCGCTTTTCACGAGTCCAGTAAGTAGTTGTCGGTCCGCAGTACGGCTCCCGGTCCCGGTTACTGATGTTTGACCGGCTCCTCGGGCGACCAGTCCGGCGGGACGATAAAGGTCACGTGCTCCGAATCGCGAAGTTGGTGTAGCTCTGCCGCCTGTTCGGCCAGCGACCGGTCTCGGTACGGCATCTCGAGACCGCAGCCAGTACAGACGAGCTTGCAGGTTGGTTCCTTCATGACGTGACGCAGGCCTCCAGCCGTGCCGAGACCGGAACCCGACGTTGCTCAGTGCTTGGCGATTCCCGGGCTTTAGTAGTTATCTCCTAGTGAAATCCAAGGAGAACGGCTGATTCGCCGAGATATTCGTAGCTGAACGTTGGCCCAAGTAGCGCACTATTGGGACCGGCAACGATATGAAACGGATTGCATCCACGACCAACTGGTACCGCTTACACAGCGTCCAGACGCCAGCTACTGGTCACTCACACACGACAGTCAGTCGGTCGAATCACTCGTCGATACACAGCAGAATCAGCAATCGACAGCAGCCCTCTCATCCACACCGCACGTCCGCAGGTTTATCCCTGATCACGCGATACACCGGTGTATGCACAGCGCCCGCGACCGACTCGAGTACGAACCGTGGCTGGCCGAACTCGAACAGGTCGCAGATCGACTCGAACTGACGCAGGAGGCCCGTTCCTGCGCTGTAGAGCTCTTTCTCATGGACGTGCCGGACGCGGATCGATCGAAACGGGCGGTCCTCGCCGCCAGTATCTACGCCGGTGCGCTCGTCGCTGGCGAGGGGTGTACGCAGGGGACCGTTGCCGACGCCGCGGACGTCTCCAGACTCTCGATTCAGACGCGCTGGAAGGACCGACTCGAGGCGGCCGGACTCGAGCCGCCACGCTGGTAGGGTGCGCAGTATCTCGGATCCAGTGACTGTTGTGCGTCGTAAGTGTATGATACGCGGCGGAAAGACAGTATTAGTAGCCGACTGTAGTTGCCATTGGCAACAGTTTGGGCGGTTTTGGATGATTTTCGAACAGAAGCCGCTCTCGGGTTGGAGCAGAGCCGGGAGTCACGAACGAGCAGTCAGTGTCAGGCGTTACGATGCGCCGTCGGTGGTGTCAGTTCTCCCATCGTCGTCCTCGAGTACGGCCCCGTGCTCGTCGATCTCGCCGCGAACGATACGGGTGCTCGAGATGATGTCGCCGTCGTCGGCGCGCAGGTGTGGGACGACGACGACCTCGAGCGGATCGTAGCCGCGTTCGCGACGAATGTCGTTGATGCGCTCGCCGCCGGCTTTGGTCTCGGGGGAGACGACCAGGTAGTCGAACGGCTCCTCGGTCGCGATTCCGGTCGGTTCTTCGAGCGTTCGGATCTCGAAACTGCGGTCGTACTCGGCAGCAATAGACTCGAGTTCGGCCGCGAGGTCGTCTCGTCGCTCGTCGAACGGGCGGACCCGTCGTTCTACGTGTCGTGTTTGCGGGGCGAGTTCGTCGCTGGTCAAGCCGACCGTGACGTCTCCGAGTTCGAACGCCCGTTCGAACAGCCGACGGTGGCCGTCGTGAACGGGGTCGAACGTCCCACCAAGCGCGACGTCCATACCCCACCTGACTGGCGCGGTCCGTATAAAACGGTCGAAACGGGGGACACGGAAGTGGGCCGGTCGGCGACGGCAATATTCGACACTTGTCGATATCCGCCTTCGCATTGTTTTTAGTGGTCGCCCGCACTGTGGCTGATATGGGACTCGACGAGGATGCCTTAGACTATCACTTGACAGATCCGCCGGGTAAAATCGAAATTTCGACGACGAAACCGACGAACACGCAGCGGGATCTCTCGCTCGCGTACTCGCCCGGCGTGGCTGCCCCCTGTATGGAAATTGCGGAGGACGAAACCGACGCCTACACCTACACTGCGAAGGGGAACCTCGTCGGCGTCGTCTCGAACGGGTCCGCCGTCCTCGGACTCGGCGACATCGGCGCACAGGCCTCGAAGCCGGTCATGGAGGGGAAGGGCGTGCTGTTCAAGCGCTTTGCCGACATCGACGTGTTCGACATCGAACTCGACGAGGAGGATCCACACAAGTTCGTCGAGGCGGTCAAGATGATGGAGCCGACCTTCGGCGGCATCAATCTCGAGGACATCACGGCACCGGCCTGTTTTACGATCGAGGAGCGCCTGCGCGAGGAGATCGACATTCCGGTGTTCCACGACGACCAGCACGGGACCGCGATCATCTCCGGTGCGGCGCTGCTCAACGCGGCTGACATCGCGGACAAGGAGCTCGAAGACCTCGAGATCGTCTTCTCGGGTGCAGGTGCGAGCGCGATCGCGACGGCGCGTTTCTACGTCTCGCTCGGCTGCCGAGCCGAGAACATCACGATGTGTGACTCCTCGGGGATCATCACCGAGGCTCGCGCAGAAGACGACGGTGTCAACGAGTACAAACGGCAGTTCGCTCGCGACGTGCCCGAGGGCGACCTCGCGGACGCGATGGAGGGTTCGGATGTCTTCGTCGGCCTCTCGATCGGCGGCCTCGTCTCCCGGGAGATGGTCCAGTCGATGGCCAGCGATCCGATCATTTTCGCGATGGCTAACCCGGATCCGGAAATCGGCTACGAGGAGGCCAAGGCGGCCCGCGACGACGACGTGATCATGGCGACCGGCCGCTCCGACTACCCGAATCAGGTCAACAACGTCCTCGGCTTCCCGTTCATCTTCCGCGGCGCGCTCGACGTGCGCGCGACGGAGATCAACGAGGAGATGAAAGTCGCCTGCGCCGAAGCGCTCGCAGACCTCGCGCGCCAGGATGTCCCCGACGCTGTCGTCAAGGCCTACGGCGACGATCCGATCCAGTACGGCCCGGATTACATTATTCCGAAGCCGGTCGACCCGCGCGTCCTCTTCCAGGTCGCACCCGCGGTCGCCAGAGCCGCCATCGAGTCGGGTGCGGCTCGAACGGACCTCGACCTCGACGAGTACGAGGAGGAACTCGAGGCCCGCCTCGGCAAGTCCCGCGAGATGATGCGCGTCGTCCTCAACAAGGCAAAGAGCGATCCGAAGACGGTCGCGCTCGCGGAGGGCGAGAACGAGAAGATGATTCGGGCGGCCTACCAGATCCAGGAACAAGGCATCGCGGTTCCGATCCTCATCGGCGACGAGTCCGAGATTCGACAGACCGCCGCGAGCCTCGGCCTGGACTTCGAGCCGCAGGTCGCAGATCCCGCCGTCGGCGACTACGACGACTACGCCGACCGATTGCACGAACTGCGCTGCCGGAAGGGAATTACGCGAACCGAGGCCGGCGAACTCATCGAGGGTGATTCGAACTACTTCGGGAGCGTCATGGTCGAACAGGGCGACGCCGACGCGCTCTTGACCGGACTCTCCCACCACTACCCGTCCGCACTCCGGCCGCCGCTGCAGGTGATCGGCACCGCTGACGACGTCGACTACGCCGCCGGCGTCTACATGCTCACGTTCAAGAACCGCGTCGTCTTCGTCGCCGACGCGACGGTGAATCAGGCCCCCGACGAGGAGGTGCTGGCCGAGGTGACGAAACAGACCGGCATGCTCGCCCGTCGGTTCAACGTCGAGCCCCGCGCCGCCTTGCTCTCGTACTCGAACTTCGGCAGCGTCGACAACGAGGGCACTCGCAAACCGCGAAACGCGGCGCGGATGCTGCAAGACGACCCCGAGGTCGATTTCCCCGTCGACGGCGAGATGCAGGCCGATACCGCGGTCGTCGACGACATTCTGGAGGGAACCTACGGCTTCTCGGAGCTCGACCAGCCCGCGAACGTGCTCGTCTTCCCGAACCTCGAGTCGGGTAACATCGGCTACAAGCTGCTCCAGCGCCTCGGCGGCGCGGACGCCATCGGCCCGATGCTCGTCGGAATGGACCGCCCGGTCCACGTCCTCCAGCGGGGCGACGAGGTCAAGGACATCGTGAATCTCGCGAGCGTCGCGGTCGTGGACGCCCAGGAGGAGTAACAACGGGACCCCTTTTTCTGCGTCGTTCACCGCGTGCAGCGAATCGTCGGTCTTTAGCACCCGTCCGCCGTGCTTTCACAGAAGTACCACATGCGACCTACGAATCGACCGACGGAAGCAGCTGCCGACCGAAGCCGTGACGCCGCTGCTGTCGGGCGACGGCAACTTCTCGGCGCAGTCGGCGCGACGGCCCTCGGCGGAGTCGCGGGCTGTGTAAGCCTGCCGACCGCACTTGGCGACCGACTCGACGGCACCGAGGACGTCTCGCACTTCCAGAACGGCCTCCGTCGACTCGGCTACTATCCTGAAGAAACCGTCCCCAACTCGGTTAGCGTCAACTGGTCGTTCCCGATCAACTACGTCACCCACACCGCCGCCAAGTCGAGCCCCGTGCCGACACCCGACGGCGAGACGATCGTCATCGCCGGCGACAGCGGCTGGGTCCACGCCTACACGCCGAGCGGCGAACTGCAGTGGTCCACGCTCACTGGCGCAACGGAGCTCGGTTTTCACGGCTCGCCGGCCATCGTCGGTGACACCGCCTACATCGGCGGCTACGACGGCGACCTCTACGCCTTCGACACCGACAGCGGCGACATCGTCTGGCGAACCCGTGCCGACGATTTACACGGCGCGCTCGCCATCGGCTCGAGCCCAGCCTTCCACGACGGCACCCTCTACGTCGTCTCCGAGTACGGCTCGCCCTCCACCGGCACCATCTGGGCCATCGACCCCGACACCGGCGAGCCGCTCTGGTACGACGACCGTATGTGGGGCCAACCCCACCCCTCGCCGACGATCGACCTCGAAACCGGCCGGATGGTCGGCGGCTCGAACGACGGCGTCGTCTACGGCTGGGAGTTTCCGGCACTCGAGTACACCTGGGAGTTCCAGGCCGACGCCGACGGCCAGGAGCGCGAGGGTGGTGCGTTCCGCGAGGGGGCAGAGATCAAGGGAACGGTCGCGGCCCACGACGGCTACGGCTACGTCGGAACGTGGGACAACCACTTCTACTGTCTGGATCTCGAGGACGGATCGGAGGTGTGGTCGTTCGAGACGGGTGCCTCGATTATGTCGAATCCGGCGGTGGATGTCGAGGAGGATATCGTCTACATGGGGAGCGACGACAACTACGTCTACGCGCTCGACGCCGAGTCGGGCGAGGAGATCTGGTCAGCAGATGTCAACGGTCGCGTGATCGGTGCGCTAACGGTGACAGCGGAGACGGTGCTCGCCGGCTCCTACGATACGCATCTGTACGCACTGGACAAGGAGACGGGCGACCGGCGCTGGCGCGTCGAGAACCGCGGTCGCGTCACCAGTGCGCCAGTTCCCGTCGACGGCCGGATCTACTACGCCGAACGGGCTGCGTTTTCGAACTATTACGACGACGATGCCGAGACGGTGATGGAGGAACCGGGGCACGCGTACTGTCTCGTTTCGGACGAGTGAGTGCGTCTCAAGCCGATATGAACCGACGGGACGCAGCCAGACCCGGCCGACACGAAAGCGTGCATTCAAGTATTTGCCGGGACTGTCCTCGCGTATGCAAGATCAGGGACGCTCTACGCGAAAGCGCACCGGCGGTCGACTGAAGAACGTTCGCAATCGCCGAAAGGACGAACTCGGTCGACAGCCGACCGAGACGCAGGTCGGCGAACCACGCTTCCGTACCGTCGACGTTCGCGGAAACGACACAAAGACGCGCGCACTTGCAACGAACGTCGCGAGCGTCAACGCCGGCGACGAGACGCTCTCGGCCGATATCGAAGACGTCGTCGAGAACGACGCCAACCCGAACTACGTCCGCCGAAACATCATCACGAAGGGCGCCGTCATCGCGACCTCCGAAGGTGAGGCTCGCGTCACGTCCCGTCCCGGTCAGACCGGACAGGTCAACGCCGTGCTGCTCGACAACTAACGTCGCTACTCGAGTCCGGGTCCGAATTTCGGTTTTCGGTGTCCGGTTTCGGCTTTCTCACAGCTACTCCGCTTTTCGACACAGAGCGACTGTACTCGCCGCGCCCAGAGACCAGATAACGACACCGTGACCGCTTCAGGCGTGACAGCCTACTTTTATATCGAGCGAGAACGAATACCAGCCTACACCATGATCACCCCGTTTGCCGGTGTCCTTTCGGCCCTCCTCGTGCTCGCAGGCGTGCTTTGTCTGTACGAGTACACGCTTTACGACGCCACCGACCGGGCTGCTGCCCCGGTACGGTCGCGTCTGTATCTGGCCAGCGTGCTGCTGATCACGCTGCTCGGTATCGGCGGAGTAGTTGCACTCGCCACCGCTACTGTCCCCCCGATGACCGTCCTCGGTATCATCGGCATCACCGCCGCGCTGCCGGCGTTCGCACAGTACCTGTTTCACCAGGAACTCGAGTTGGATTCCGGCCCACTGGCCAGTCGCGTTGCTGATCGGTGGTTCTGAACTGACCGCTGTCCGGAGAGTGAGACCAGGTTCCACACCGCATTTCAATTGAATTGCGACGTGGTCGAACGCTGCCGGGATGGGTTAGCGGACTGTGACAAATCGAATACGATCACAGCACGGACCCACAATCACAATCACGACCACAACCACAATCACACCACGATCACGGCCGCGGTGCTGCCTTCTGCAACGCCGTCTCCGCAATATTCCCACCGTAGTCCGCACTCCGCGACAGCGAGTCCACGATCAACCCGAGCGACTGCGCTTGGACCGGCTCGAGATCCCGCAACATATCGTCGATCGTCCGCGTATGCTCGTCGATATCGAGCACCGCCTCGCGAGCCGCATGGCCCAACTCGTTCGCCTCCGCAGACTCCTCCGCAACCAGCGCATCCATCGACTTCTCGAGGACGTCCGAGGCATCCTCCTGCAGCGCTACCAGCCCCTCCGCGACCGGCTCCGGAATCTCGTCGAGTTTGAGCGCGAGATTGCTGATTTTCGCCGCGTGATCAGCAACCCGTTCGAGCTGGCGTGCACTCGAGTGATAATCGAAGCAGTCCTCGCGGGGGACACCGAGTTCTTCGGCGGCGCGAGGTGAGCGAAGCGTGGCGCGGAAGATGCGTGAGACGACGAGCCAGAGGCGGTCGACGTCGTCGTCGCGCTGGATGACGTCGTGGGCGATGTCGTCGTCGTTCTCGATGAGGGCCGTGACGGCGTCTGACAGCATGGAGTTCGCGATGAGTCGCATGCGCGAGACGGCGTTGACGATCGAGAGTTCGGAGGAGTCGAGTAAGTCCTGGATGACGACGCTGTCGGTGGTTTCTTCCAGCACTTCGACGCCGACGAGACTCTGGGTGGCGTTGCGAATCGCGCGGCGCTGGTGGGTCGTGATTCGGTTGGCCTCGAGGCGGATGATATCGAAGCCGCTGACGTACATCGTCATGACGGCCCGAGTCAGGCGTTCGCCTTCGAGATCCGAGACGTCGAGTGTCCCTTCCTGGCGATTCGTTTCGCTCTGGGGGGTGAGCAACAGTGCGTCGTCCTCTGGGTAGAACTCGACGGTCGTCCCGGCGCTCACATCGTTGTCGGTCGCCCACGTTTTGGGTAACGAAACCGTATACGTTGACCCGCCGGTTACCTGGACCTTGCGCGTCTCCATGGGCACAGTTTCGTGAGCCTATGCATAAATCCACGTGGATCTATAGGAAGCCGGATTGCGCTGTTCTCCTGCAGAGAGGCGGTTCTAAGACGGGAAGAAATATTGTGCCGAACGATCCCACACTGGTATCGATTGGCCCATATAGGGATATATAGATAACATAGTAGGGTATTTAGATGTCATCTCCGCACTAGTCAAACGATGGGAAATGAGCCGATAACAGGTCACTCCGACGGGGGGTCGCGGTCTCGATCTGGATCCGTATCGACAACCCGTCGGCGCGTTTTACTCGGCGTTTCCGGCTCGACGCTCGCTGGCCTTGCAGGCTGTCTCACACGTGGGGAAGACAGCGGGCTCGAGGGGGAAATTCGAATCGACGGCTCGAACACGCTCAGACCGAACAGTGCGCTCGTCGCCGAGCAGTTCATGTGGGAGAACAACCAGGTGCAGGCGTCGGTCAGCGCCTCGGGAACCGGTGCCGGTTTCCAGCAGTTCGCCCGGCGCGAAATCTCGCTGCAGAACGCGAGTCGGCCGATCACGGACGAGGAAGCCGAACACTGTCGCGAGAACGGCGTCGAGTGGCTCGAACTCGAGGTCGTCCTCGATGGCATCGCACTCCTGAAACACCCCGACAACACCTGGTGTCAGTGTCTCACCGTCGACGAACTCGGCGACCTCTGGGAGCGCGGTTCGGACATCGAGACCTGGGCTGATCTCGAGCCCGAGCGGTCCGACGAGGACTGGCCTGACGAGGAAATTTCGTTCTACGGTCGTGACTCCGCGTCGGGGACGTTCGACTACTTTACCGAACACATCACTGGCGCTGTCGGAAACATCCGCAACGACTACAGCGGTACTCCAGACACCAACAACATTATTCGCGGCGTCAGAGGCAACGAGAATACGATCGGATTCGGTGGGGTTGGGTACTACTACGAGAACGAGGACGACGTCGACCTCATCGCCGTCAATGACGAAGACGGCGAGGACCCTGGCGAGGAGTGGGACGATTGTATCGTTCCGACTCGAGAGTCCATCGAAGCCGAGGCCTACCAGCCGCTCTCTCGGCCGATGTACATCTACGTTCGGCGTGACGAACTCGCTCGCCCGGAATACCGTGAGTTCGTCCGGTTTTATCTCGAGAACACACAGGAGACTGCGCGCGAGGTCAAGTTCTACGCGATTCCCGACGAGACCATCGCGGAGCAACGCGAGAAACTGGAGGCCGCAATCGAGGACTACACATGAGTACGGAACCCATAGATCTCAGCCGAAACGGAAACGACGTGGGGACGATCGGGGATCGGCTCGCTCGCTACATCTTCTTTGGATGTGCCACCGTCACCATCGCGACGACACTCGCGATCGTGCTCGTCCTGGTCAACGGCGCGACTGATTTCTTCTCGACCGTCTCGCTCACCGAGTTCTTCACGGGCACCGACTGGTCGCCACGGGCGGCTGACAACCCGAGCTTCGGCGTGCTCCCACTCGTCTGGGGGACGCTGATGATCACCGTCGGGTCGGCGCTGATCGCGATCCCGATCGGCACGCTGACCGCGATCTACCTCTCCGAATACGCAAGCTCGCGTGTCCGCCGCGTCGTGAAGCCGACACTCGAGATCCTCGCGGGGATTCCGACCATCGTCTACGGGTTCTTCGCGCTCTCGTTTATCACCCCGATCCTCCAGCAAATCTACCCTGGTACGGGGACGTTCAACGCTGCTGCGGGGGCGATTGTCGTCGGCGTTATGATCATCCCGATGGTCTCGTCGATCTCGGAGGACGCGATGTCGTCCGTTCCCGACTCACTTCGAAACGCCGCCTACGGACTGGGCGCGACGAAGCTCGAAGTCTCGACGCAGGTCGTGTTGCCGGCATCGTTGTCGGGCATTCTCGCCGCGTACGTGCTCGCGATTTCGCGGGCCATCGGCGAGACGATGGCTGTCACACTCGCAGCGGGCGCACTCGCACAGGTGACGATGAACCCGTTCGCCGAGATTCAGACGATGACGGCGTACATGGTCGAAATTGGAACTGGTGACGCCTCGGTCGGCTCCATCGGCTACCAGAGCCTGTTCGCGATCGGCCTGACGCTATTCGCGATGACGTTCCTGATGAACGTGCTCAGTATGTGGATTCGGTCGCGCTACCGGGAGGAGTACCAATGAGTACCAGTACGGATACGAGCACCACGACGACCACGAGGAGTGGCGATCCCGACGGCTTCGACCCCGACGGTGACGACCTCGACTTCGACTTCGACGGCTCGTCGATCAAACGCAAACACCAGCTCGGGACGATCTTCCTCGGGCTGTGTTTCGCCGCGACGATGGTCGGCATCGTCGCGCTCATCGCCCTCCTCGCAGATGTCCTCCTCGAGGCCCGTGGCTGGCTCACCTGGGAGTTCCTGACGTATCCGCCGTCCCAGATCGCCGAGAACTACGTTCCAAACAACTACGGCGAGCTGGCGACCGGCCCTGGTGGCATGTACCCGATGATCATCGGCTCGATCTACCTGATCATCATGACGGCGATCTTCACCCTCTTCCTGGGGGTCGGCGCGGCGATCTATCTCGAGGAGTACGCGCCTGACTCGGGCCTGACGCGGTTCATCGAGGCGAACATCTCGAACCTCGCCGGCGTCCCCTCGATCGTCTACGGACTGCTCGGGCTCGCCGTGTTCGTCCGTGCGATGCAGACCGGCGCGAGCCTCATCGCCGGTGCGCTGACGCTGACGCTGCTCATCCTCCCGATCGTCATCGTCCAGTCCCAGGAATCGCTGCGTGCCGTCCCGGACTCGATGCGCCAGGCCTCCTACGGGACCGGTGCAACGAAATGGCAGACCATCCGCAACGTCGTCCTACCGGAAGCTGTGCCAGGAATCATGACCGGGATCATCCTCTCGCTCTCCCGGGCAATCGGTGAAACCGCACCGATTCTAATGGTCGGTGCTGCGACGACGATGTTCACCCCGCCGGATCTGACGGATCCAACGGGCTCGTTCGGTGCAATGCCCATGCAGATCTACGAGTGGGCGAAGATGCCCGAAGCCGAGTTCCAGCACGTCGCCGCAGCCGGAATCGTCGTCCTGCTGACGATCCTGCTGCTCATGAACGCCGTTGCGATCTTCATCCGGAACAAGTACGACAAGCGTTCGTAGCTGCTCCGGTCCGAACACCGTCAGGAGTTTGGTAGTCGGTTTCAGTAGTTTTTACTCGAGTACCCCACTCGCCCAGTTCCTGCTGTCCCGGCCACTGTGTCCGACTATAGCACTATATAGATGACATAGTATGGTATTTAGGGATTCGCCCGCTGGAATGGTGTAATGAGCGACCAGACGGACGGTCGACTAGCTGGACTTCGATCGGCGCTGTCGTCGATCCGCCCGAACGCAAACGCGAACGCGAACGATGGCGCTCTCACAGGCACGCGTGGGAGTTCGAACACGAAGCCGCCCGAAATCGCAGCGGCCAGCAGTGACTCGGAATCGGTGAGCCGACAGGAGTCGGGATCTGATTCCAGTGTCAGTGCGGCCGCATCGACGCAGACGGATTCAGAGACGACCGCAGCCGATGAGTCGGGGGCCGGTCTCTCCATGCCGGCCAGCGACAAACCGCTTGGCTCGCCCCGCGTCGACAACGCCGTCATCGAAGCCCGCGATCTTGACGTCTTCTACGGCGACACGCAGGCTCTCCACGGGATCAACATGGACATTCCCGAAAAGGAGGTCACGGCCCTCATCGGTCCCTCCGGCTGTGGGAAGTCGACGTTCCTGCGCTCGATCAACCGCATGAACGACCTCATCGACGTCGCTCGCGTCGAGGGCGACCTCCACTTCCACGGGAAGAACGTCTATGAAGACGATGTCGACCCCGTCGCTCTCCGGCGAAAGATCGGCATGGTTTTCCAGAAGCCGAACCCGTTCCCGAAGAGCATCTTCGACAACGTCGCCTACGGCCTCCGCGTGCAGGGTAAGGACGACGATATCGAGGAGAAAGTACTGACCGCACTCGAGCGCGCGGCGTTGTTGGACGAGGTCGAAGACCAGTTAGACGAGAGCGGACTGGATCTCTCCGGTGGGCAACAACAGCGCCTCTGTATCGCCCGTGCGATTGCGACGGATCCGGAAGTGATCCTGATGGACGAACCGGCCTCTGCGCTCGACCCGGTTGCGACCTCGAAGATCGAGGATCTGGTCGAGGAACTCGCCCAGGAGTACACGGTCGCGATCGTCACGCACAACATGCAGCAGGCGGCCCGCATCTCGGATAAGACGGCGGTCTTCCTCACGGGGGGCCACCTCGTCGAGTTCGACAACACGAACAAGATCTTCGAGAACCCCGAGAGCGACCGGGTCGAGGATTACATTACGGGCAAGTTCGGATAGGCGGTAGGCGGTTCTCTGGCGCTGTAGTGCGGTCCGTGGTCTGTGGTCTACGGTCTACGGTCTGTTTTGTCGGTCCATCCCGCCCTATCTCGCGTTCACCGCACACGACGGCCGATCGCACGCTCTCACAGGTCGGCTACAGCGCCAGTACCACGAAGAGTGCGACGTAGCCGACGGCGACGAGCAACGCCAGACGGATACCGCGATGGTTTAGCAGAAATCGGAGTGGCGTGTCGTCGACGACGCGTTCGCGGAGCGTGCGTGGCTCACGCCGGATTCCAACCTGTGAGAGCGCAAAGACGCTGGGTCGGACGGGCGCGTCGGTTCGGCGGGCCGCGAGTTCGTGCACTGAAATGGTGTGGTTTGCAGTGAGAGCCTCGTTGCCGACTGCTGGATCGCGTTCGAGTAACAGTCCGGTACAGGGTTTGCAGAGAGTGACATGCGACGGGGCAGGACGGCCGTCGTCGCTGGCAGGCACGTCCGTCCAGGCGACGAGTTCGGTTGGATCGCTGCGTTCGGCCCCACAGCGTGTACAGCACTGGTCCGCTGGCGTCCGTAATCGGGCGACGGGTTTTGGTGCGGTTCGCTCAGGAAAGAGCGGCGCGTCGTCGCGAACGTCGTCAAAGGCGCTGTTGTGCTGGTGGATGACGCCGTGGCAGGGCCGACAGAGTGTGAGGAGGTTCTCGAGTTCGTCGGGGCCGCCGGCGGAACGCGGAACGATGTGGTGGGCCTGCAGGGTTCGGTCGTCGGCTCCGCAGCGGGTGCAGGCGTAGTTGTCTCGGCGTAGCGTTTGCTGGCGGAGTTCCTCCCAGCCGTCGCCGTAGCCGCGGTTGTCGTAGTCGTGTCCGGCGTCGTTGTCGCTGCTGTCGCTGTCGCTCTTGTCGTTCGCGTGGTCGCTGTCGCTGCGGTCACTGTAGCCGTTGTCGCTATCGCTGTCGTCGCTGCGGTCGTCAGCGCTACCGATGTCGTCGCTACGGCTGCCATTGCTGTGGTCACTGGATCCCCTGCGACCGGACTCGTCTCGATCCGCGCCGGACACGCTCCCATCAGCCATCGCTTTCAAGACCTACGTGGCGGAGTTGCAAAGACGCATCGGCAGTGAGCGGCCGTGCTGGCACACTGTCTGTCTCGACCCACGATACCCGTTGCACCTGCACCGCAAATCTTTAGGGACAGGTTCGGCGTCGCCACCTGCAGGTGTTACAGATGTCCATCAAAGGCGTTGTCTACCACGACTCCCACGACGTATCAATTGAAGACATAGACGAACCCGAAATCGAGCACCCGAACGACGCAATCCTCGACGTGACGACGACGGCAATCTGTGGCTCGGATCTGCACATGTACGAAGGCCGCGCGGGTGCAGACCAGGGGATGGTCTTCGGCCACGAGATTATGGGCCGAATCGCCGAGACCGGCGAGGGCGTCGACACGCTCGAGGAGGGCGACCGCGTCGTCCTCCCGTTCAACGTCGCCTGCGGATTCTGTGAAAACTGCGAGGAAGGCCACTACGGCTACTGCGAAACCGTTGCGGAAACGCCGGGCGGTGCCTACGGCTACGTCAAGATGGGGCCGTACCAGGGCGGCCAGGCCGAGAAGGTCCGCGTCCCCTACGCCGACTTCAACGCGCTCACACTGCCCGACGAGGGCAACGAGGAGGACTTCATCATGCTCGCGGACGTGTTCCCGACCGGCTGGCACGGCACCGAACTCGCCGACCTGCAATCCGGCGAGTCCGTCGCCATCTACGGCGCGGGACCGGTCGGCCTCATGGCAGCCTACAGCGCGAAACTCAAGGGGGCCTCGGAGATCTACGTCGTCGACCGCGTGGAGAGTCGACTCGAGTTGGCCGAAGAATACTGCGAGGCGACGACGATCAACTTCGAAGAGGTGAACGCGGCGGAGGCGATCGTCGACGCCCACGGCGGCCCGGTCGATAAGGGCGTCGACGCGGTTGGCTACCAGGCGATCGACGGAGCGCGCGACGGTGACCACCCCTATGATCACGAGCGAGAGAACCCCTCGCTGGTGGTCAACCAGCTGATTCGGGCCGTCGAGGCGAGCGGCAAGATCGGTATCGTCGGGCTCTACATCTCCGAGGAGCCTGATCCGCCGGAACAGATCGACGAGCAGGGGTCGCTCGACATCAATCTGGGCCTCGCGTTCGAGAAGGGACTTCGATTTGGAACGGGACAGTGTCCGGTCAAGCGCTACAACCGGAAGCTCCGGGAGATGATCGTTTCAGGGCGGGCAGAGCCGGGCTTCCTCGTCTCGCATACGGTTTCGCTCGACGACGCACCCGAGATGTACGAGCGGTTCGACGAGCGCGAGGAGGGGGTGACGAAGGTGTTGCTCACTCCCTGAATGTGTCGCCCGCTCCTGGCTGGGCCGATGGGGGTAGTCGTCGATCGCCTCCGACAATCGAAATCGGTGCACGACGTGCAGATCGCTACCAATATTTATCAATGACCGGCGTGCTGTCTGCAGTATGGCCAGACAATCGTACCAGGAGAAACTCGCGGAACTCCGCGAGGACATCCTCTACATGAGTGAGGTCGTGATGGAACGACTTCGCATGGGCCTCGATGCCTTAGAACAGAAAGACGAGGACCTCGCGAACGAAGTGATCACCGGCGACAACGAGGTCAATCAGATGTACCTCGACCTCGAACAGCAGTGTATCGAACTGCTCGCGCTCCAACAACCCGTCGCGAGCGACCTGCGCTTTATCGCCGCCTCGTTCAAGATCATTACCGACCTAGAGCGGATCGGCGACCTCGCGGTCAACCTCGGCGAGTACACGCTCGAGGCCGAACACGATCTCTTCCCCGACGTCGACGTCCAGGAGATGGGCGAGATGACTCTCGAGATGATCGAAGAGGCCATGGTCGCCTACGACACCGAAGACACCGACGGCTGCCGCCAGCTCGCCGAGCGCGACGACGACCTCGATCACTTCGCCGAGCGGGCGAGCGAGATCGTCGTCCGCGACCTCATCGAACGGGAACTCGAGTCCCCCAACGAAGTCGAGCAGTTGCTCCAGGATGTTTCGCGGCTGTTGCTCACGATTCGTGACCTAGAACGAGTGGGCGACCACGCGGTCAACATCGCCGCGCGGACGCTGTACATGGTTGAAAACGACGACGAACTGATTTACTAATTTCAGCGGGTCGCGTCTTGCGTCGCCCGAGACCGCTCCAATCGCGTCCTGCTTACTGGAGTTCTTCGAGCACAACACGGCCAGTCGTATCGACAGTCACCGTTCGGCCAGCGTAGGCGAACGTCACACTGCCGCCGGCCCGGTCGAGTTCGGGAGCGTCACTCGAGTCGTCAAAGAGCGCGTCCAGTGCCGTCGGGTCAACGGCGTTGTAGAGCGGCTCGAGTTCGTCCGCAACGGCGAGTACGTCGAGGTCGTCCTGTGCGGCGATGGCAGAGATGACCGCGACGCTCGGTGGCTGCTCAGTGTCGGCCTGGAAGGTGAACTGGTTGTCGTCAGCGGTCGGCCGATCGGCCGTGTCAGCTGTCTCGGAGGCGGAGTCGGTCGTTGCTGGTGACGTCGACGTAGACGAGTGAGCACGCTGTTTCATATCTGAAGAACGGCAGGGAACCGGGAAAGCCCGTTCATTGGGTGGCCAACCCTTTAAGTGGGTTCGTCAGCGATCGTGTGCCAGAGCAGGTTCGCCTGCCCCCGCCGGAGCCGAGCCGAGAGCGCCTGATCCGAGATTCCGAGTTCGTCCGCAACGTCCGACAGCGTCGCCGCACGAGGCACGTCGAAGTAGCCCCGGTCGAGTGCTACGTGAAGCGCCTCGCGCTGGTGCTCGGTGAGCCCGTACTGTTTCGTCTCAGCCTCGTGCTCGTGGTACATCCGCCGCACCTGAAAGCCGACTCCCTTTTCGAGACACCGCTCTCGGTACTCGAGTAGGGTCTCTCGAGATGGTACACGAGCGCTCACGACCGTCTCGTTGTTGACGACGATGTCGATGAGTGCGATGTTGTACTCGGCTGCCAGTGGATAGGTCAGTTTCGTCGCTGCCGCCTCGGTGAGCGTGACGCTGTACAGGCTTCGATCGCTGAACGATTCGAGCGTCGTGTAGGTGTCAATCGTCTCGTCGGACTCGAGTGCGTCCTCGAACGCGGCGAAGTCGTCGCCGAACGCCCAGAAGAGGAGTTTCGCGGTGCCGGCCTGTGAGCCGTAGAGTTCCTCGATCTGGAGTTTTTGTACGGCCTGGGCTGCCGATTCGAGGATGGGCGTTCGGAGTTCGTACTCGACGATGAGGGACACGGCTACGTGTCCGTGCGCGATGGCGATGACTGTTCGGACGAGACAGTAGTGGTGAGTGTCGCCATGGTGTGACTGTCTGGCGACACAGTTGCGTGCTGTCTGGCCGTGGCTCTGTGGAACACTTGCTCCCTCGACCCTCCTACCTAACCCTGGTCCCGGTCCCGGCACCGACCCCGACCCCAATCCGCCTCACGGTTCGGGCTCGGGCTCAGACCGTCCGCCTGCTCCGCACTCGTCTGCCTGGCTCTCATCTGCACCGTCACGACGCGCCGGCACACCCGTCAGCAACTGTCCAGCATCGTCGATGTTCCGCGTCTCGAGTAATACTTCCGCGGCCGTCCGGATACTGACATCCGGCTCGAGTGCCACCCCGTGACAGCGCGCGTAGCACTCGAGCCAGCGATGCATCGCGTACTCGAGTGACTCGAGTTCGGCTGGCGAGAGCGGTGCGGGGCGGCCGCCGGTGCGGGTGTCGATGTAGACCGCGATGGCCTGGCCGACGCCGTCGCGGAGGTACTGGGGTGCAAACGTCGGTCCGAGCGGTGCGTTTCCGCGGTGGAGTGCAGCGTGCTCGCGCTCGGCGTGGCGGGCGAGCGCGGCGATCTGGGGGCCGAATTCACTCATAGTGCGACCCTCCGCCTGACCGCGAACGATGCCGGACTCGCTGTCTGCTCACGCTCATCCCTCGCGGAACTCGACGCCCTTACCGCCGCGGGGGTGTTCCCACTCGGTGTCGGCGACGACGGCGCAGGTGCCACACTCGATGCAGGGCTGGGTGTCGAGGCTAACGACGGTTGCTGCGGTGCCGTTGCGTTTGACTTCCTCGGAGCGATAGCAGCCGCCGCCGAAGTCCTCGGCACTGACCGGACAGGCGTAGACTGCCGCGCCACTGGCCTCGTAGGACGTGTCTCGAACCTCGATGTGCGGATTTCCGACGTCCGTATCGTAGGTGAGGTCGCCGATCCGCTCGTCGAGCGTCGGCGGTTCAACCGAACTCTCCCAGTGGAGCGTTCGCCCGTGCTCCTCGCCGATGATCGACGGGAGGGTGACGTAGCCCGTTCGCGTGTCGGGCAGCATCGAGACGAGGAACGGCGAGTTGTACGCCCGCTGCAGCACGCGATCCGCGATTGGGTTACCGATCGCGAGCGAGCCGACGCGGGAGTCGAGCACCCGTTCGACGGCGTCTGTCACCCGGTCGCGCTCGCCGACGGTGCGCGCGAGGTCGTACCGGCGCGGCCGGAGCTTGTCCATCGTGCCCGAGTTCTCGAGCATCTGGGTGTAGCGCCGGCCCGCAGCGGCCGGGTCGGCGTTGCCGCGCGTGACCGCGAAGGCGTCGGCCGCGAGCGCGCCCGCCGTGACGGCGTGGTTCATCCCCTTGATGATCGGCCCCTGGGCCTGCATCTGGCCTGCGGCGTCGCCGACCAGAACGAGCCGGTCCTGGTAGGGTTCGCGGTGGGCGACCTTCTTCGAGTCGGGGACGAGCTTCGCCGAATACTCGCGCTCGTCGTACTCGTCGCCGAGCCACCGCGCGAGCAGCGGGTGGGTGAGCAAGGCGTCGAGCAGTTCGTGCGGTTCGGCCTGCTCCTCGACGAGGCTGTCGAGGTGGAAGACGGTCCCGATAGATAGCGAGTCCTCGTTCGTATAGAGGAAGCCGCCGCCGCGGACGTCTTCGAAGAGGTCGCCCGAGAACAGGTGCGCGACACCTTCGTCTTCGTCGATATCGAACCGGTCGTCGATCACGTCTGGCTCCATCTCGACGACAGCCTTGACGCCCTGGAACCACTCGTTCGGGTCTTCCCAGTCCATCAGGCCCGCCTCGCGGGCGAGTTCGGAGTTGACGCCGTCGGCGGCGATGACGATGTCAGCCTCGATCGGATCGAGTTCGTCGCAGGTGACGCCGACGATACGGCCGCGCTCGCGCAGGAGGCCGTTCACCCGAACGTTTGTCAGAACCCCGCCGCCAGTCTCACTGGTCTTCTCGTGGACGCGCTCTGCGAGCCAGGAGTCCATCGGCCGGCGGAGGACGGCGTCACACCAGTCGGTGTCGTCCTGGTGGAGAGCAGTCAGATCGTAGCTCTTGACCTTGTTCCCGGCCACGTTGTGGATGTAGTAGTCCGTGACGGGCCGTTCGGAGGCCTCCTCCCGGAAGCCCTCGAACAGGTCGTCGACCGTGTAGGGAGCGGACTCCTCGGCGTAGATCAGGCCGCCGGAGACGTTCTTCGAGCCCGCATCCATTCCTCGTTCGAGGACGAGCGTTTCGATACCGTGGTCTGCGAGTCGTGACGCTGCCGCAGCACCACCGGGACCGCAGCCGACGACGACGGCCTCGTAATGTTCTCGGTCTGTCTCGCTTGCGTCAGTCATCAGTGTCACCTCCAGTTGCAGCGTCAGCACTGGCATCTGGCTCGCTGTCATCCGAGCTGCCACCGCTGCTGTCCGCAGCCGTATCACCGCTCCCGTCCGCGACCGCTTCGGGTGCCAGCTCACCCGACTCGGCCGCGTCGGTGAGTTCTGGCAGGACCTCAAAGAGGTCGCCCTCAACGAAGTAGTCGCTAAAGTCCCGGATGCGCGCGTCGGAGTCCGTGTTGATCGAGACGATAGTGTCCGATTCGTCCATTCCGACCTTGTGCTGGACGGCACCCGACACGCCGGCCGCGATGTAGAGGTCGGGTGCAACAACTTGCCCCGTCTCGCCGATCTGGCGCTCCTCCTTCGCGTACTGCTCGACGTGACCGTCGAACTGGTAGGAGGAGGTGACGATTCCCCGCGTAATGCCGAGTTCGGCGTCCTCAAACGCGTCGACCAGATCGAGGCCGAGTTCCATCCCTTCGGTGGGGTCGTCTGCAATGCCGCGACCGAGGCAGACGACCACGTCGTGGCCCGTCAGATCGACGCCGGCCTCGAGTTGGTCGTACTCCGTGATCTCGACGCGGAACCAGTCCTCGTCCAGTTCCATGTCGTGTTCGACCACGAGCCCGTCGCGGTCGTAATCGGGCTCGATGGGGTCGAAGCTGCCGGGGATGATCGATGCGCCCTGTGGGTGGAACTCCCGCCCCGGATTGTCGAGACACAGGATCGTCGAGTACTCGAAGCCCGAGAAGTCGGGTCGCTTCATGTGCAAGACCTTCTCGAAGGTCTTCTTCACGCCGGGTTCGCCGGTCTTGACGGGGTTCGAGACCTCGTTTTCTTCGATGAAGAGGTCCGAACAGTCCGAAGCGAGTCCGGAGTCGAGTTCGGCCTGCACCTTCGCCGAGAGATCCCGGCCGTTGTTCGTCGCCGGGAACAGAATGTAGCGCGGCTTGTCGTACTCGCGCCAGTCCGTGCTCTCAACAGTTCCCTCGCCACGGGCCATGTGGGCCGAGATTTCGGTGTAGGGCTTGTGCAGGAACCGTTCGAGTCGATCATCGTCGTGGTAGACCGCGACATCAGCGCCGTAGGCAATGCACTCCTCGGCGAGTTCCTCGCAGTCGTTGCCCATCAGGAACGCGACGACACGCTCTTCGTCTCCGTAATCCTCGGCGAACTGATCCATCAACTCGCGGGCCTTGCCGAGCATCTCCCGCGAGACCTCGAGGAGGTCGCCCTGCTGGGTCTCACAGAAGACCCACACGTCCTCGTAGTGGCCGTCGGCGAGCGCCCGGACGTGTTTCTTGTCGCGGGTCTGTGGTTCGTCGGCTTCGCCCGCGGTGTCCTCGTCGTCAGCGGCCGGTTCGTCCTCGTCTTCGACCTCGTCGATTTCTTCACCCTCCGCCTCGTCGCCAACCGTTTCCTTCGTCTCCTCGTACTCACCTTCGGTTTCCGTCCCCTCCTCGACGCCGTCGCTGCTTTCAGCACTGCCAGCAACATCCGCACCGACGGCTTCGAGCCGCCGGTGTACCGCTTCCCGGGCCGTCTTCCGGTCTCGCCCCGCCTGTTCGGCCTCGAGAATCGCCTGCAGTTCGTCGGTCTCGTCGATCGTGTCCAGTTCCTCGCGCAGTTCGTCGACAGAGTAGTCGTCCGGATCGAGTGCCACGATCAGTCACCTCCCTCCGCTGTGTTCGCACCGCTTGCGTACGGCGCCAGTTCGCCGAGTACCTCGTTCATACCGTCCGAGTCAGCGGGATCGACCATCGTCGCCTCCCGCTCTGAGGGTGCCTTCGGGATCGGGTCGACCGAGGAGACGATCGTCGGCGAGCCGTCGAGGCCGATGTAGTCCGGGTCCAGATTCAGGTCCTCGTGATCCCACGTCGTCAGGTGTCGATCGTGGGCGGCCGCACGGTTCTGGGTCTCCTCGCGAAGCCGTTTGTGGGTCAGTCGGTGAGAGGCCTTCCGGTAGGTCGGCTCGAACTCGGGATCCGTGACGACCATGCAGGGCAGCGGTGCCTCAACCGTCTCGATTTCGTCCACGTCGCCTTCGACCAGTCGCTTCGCGCGGAGCAGACGCTCGTCCGGATCGATATCGAGCGCGATGACGTGCGTGACGATCGGCCAGTCGAGCGCCCACGCCGTCTGCGGCCCAGTCTGGCCCGTTTCGCCGTCCGCCGTTTTGAATCCCGCAAAGAGCAGGTCGACATTGCCGATCTCCTCCTGGTAGGTCTCGATACCCGCACTGAGCGTAATCGCCGTCGCCCACGTGTCCGAGGCGGCGAGTTCCCGGTCCGAAAGGAGATAGCTGTCGTCGGTGTACACCGCTTCCATCGCCTCCTCGAGTACTGCCGCATAGCCCGGCGGGCCCATGCTCATCCCCGAGACGTGGCCGCCGTGGCGGACCCGCGTCTGCAGGGCCGCCTCGAGTGCGAACGCGTCGTTCGGGTTCATCACCGTCGGTGTCTTCCCGCGCTCCAGATGACCCTCCTCGTTGAAGGAGACGGCGCCATCTGAGAAGTCCGGGACGCCCTTGGTCAGGACGATGGACCGCATACGCGCCTCCGTCTCTGTTGTATGATTGTCATTCGCATGCTCATCTCGCGTATCCACAGTGCTGCTATTAAGACTGGGGGTGAGAATCCGTCTGCGAGACAGTCCGTCGACCGCGGGCTGGAGAATCCAGGCTGGCTGGACGGACCTTACTCGAGTTCGCGTTCGCCAGTGTCCATCGTGATCTCGCCGTCGGCGCGAATCGTGCCGTCGATTTCGGCACCGGGGCCGAGTTCGAGGTTGGCACAGGAGACATCGCCGAGCACCCGCGCGTCGTTGGTGAGTACCACGTCGCCGTCGCGGGTCGTCAGGTCGCCGTGGATGCGTGTTTCTTCGCCGACGGTGACGTCGCCGCGGGCGCGCAGGCTGCCGAACACGTTGCAGTTGCTGCCAACGTCGATCGTTTCGGCGCGGACGTTGCCGTGGAGTCGACAGTCGTCACCGAGCGTTGCGGGCGTCGAGACGCGCCAGGCGTCGTCGCCGACGGTCGCGTTGCGCGGGATGACGAGCGGGTCGGTCTCGGGGTCGTCCTCGTCGTCGTCTCCGTCGACGAGTTCCGAGATGAGTCGCTGGGCGGTATCCTCTTCGCCGATCAAAAGCAGGTGTTTGAGGTAGACGAACATGAGGACGATCGTCGGCATCGGATTTCGGATGACGATCCAGCCGTTGGCTTCGAAGCCCTCCTCGATGTCGACGTCGTCGCCGATGTCCAGGTCGCCTGCAACCTTCAGTTCGCCGGCGATGTGGACCCGCTCGCCGATGTAGGCGTCCTGTCCGACGAGGACGTTCTCCGCAACGTCACACCACATGTCGAGTCGGCAGTCGCCTTCGGCTTCGATCTCGCCTTCGACGGTGACGTTTTCGCCGGCGAGCACGTTGCGTCCGCGCACGCCGAACTCGATCGTCGAGCGACTCCCGATAAGCACGTCTCCGTCGGTCTCGAGGGCGACTTCCTTGGCTTCGGTCCCGTCAGGGACGACGAGTTCGTCGAGCGGATCCCTATGTCCGGCCACACTCACATCCAATATGGGTGGCCGGTAATAAACCTCGCGCGTCGTCTGCCGCCCGTCTGACTCCTGTCTGTGTGCCATCACTCCGAGGCGGACTGGCAGTACGAACCGGAGGCCGTCGGTCCGGTTCCTTTTACACCCCCCACGGCATAGGGCAGATCATGACAACGCTCGCGTTCGACGACGACGGCGTCGAGGTCGTCTACGAAGGCACCGAATTTCGCCTCGAACGAGAACTCATCGAGGAAGCGACGGAGAAATCCTACTACGACGTCACAGACCACGAGGTCCTCAAAATCGTCGCCGACCAGCCGAACCTGCAGGGCGAACCGCGTCGCGTCGGCGATATTCTCGACTAACCGCCCTCGCCTCGATCGTTTCGTTCGTCTCGGTCGTATCGCTCCGCTGCTGACTCGAAGCTCAACTCCTCGAGTTCCTGGCTGCGTCGACCTTCGAGTTCGGCCAGCGCCTCGGGGTCCGGCGCGGCGTCGTCGGTGATCCGCGCCCAGGAGTTGTGGACTTTCGCGTGACACCACCGACAGAGGTAGATCGTAATCTCGTGGGAGAGCGTCTCGCCGTCGCGGGCGTAGGACAGGTGGTGTTCCTCGAGTAGTGGTCGCTCGTCGTCGTGAGCGAGGCGCTTTTCGGCGAGGCCACAGCGGACGCACTCGCGCTCTTTGTTTCGCGCACGAAAGTGCGGACAGTCCGCCCAGGTATCGTCCGTCTCAGGGTCGACGATCGGGCACTCGTAGTCCTCCTGTGCGCGCTCGCGGGCGAACTCGGGATCGTGCTCGTAGTGATTAAAAGCGTACCGACACGTCCCCTCACCGGTAAGGTAGTCACAGACACCCACGAACTCGTAGGGGTCGTCGACACCGACGGGAGTGCCGTTTGGTGTTCGCTCCATTCTCACTGCATTAGAGGGTTGCAATCGGTTTGAAGCCACCGGAGGCCACGTGGGGACGTGTCGAACGGTGAGTGCGAACACATATCATATCTACAGACAGTAGCTTCGTCAGACATAAGAATTGTTAGAAGAAGGGGTGCACAATGAGTAGATTACGGCGACTCGTCCCGTCATTTATCAGGCGACGATACGCGCTCAAGTTTGGCATTGTACTGCTCGTCATCGGACTCTCAGTCGGTGCCATCGGCATCGTCGAGACGTCGATGATCACCGACACCGTCGAGCAGACGGTCCTCAACGAACAACAGGACCAGGCCGTCCAGGAGGCCACCGAAATCGAGAACTGGAACGACCGAAACGACCAACTCTTGCTCTCGACCGCACAGGCACCCATCTTCTCGGCCGTTCAAGACGAGGGACAGGGCGGTGATGGCGAGGATCTTGCGGCGATAGACGGCTATCTCGAGGATGTCTACAGCGAACTCCCCGAAAACACCCGAGTAAATGCACTGTACGTCGACACCAGCACCGACTCTGGTGACATTCTCGCGGGTACCGGTGGTGCGGAGTCCCTCGAGGAACTCGCGTTCCCAGAAACGGACGAACTCGAGTCGGCCTCGGCCTACGCGGTCCAGCGGACTGATCCGTACCTGATCGAGGACGATGTTTCGCTCGTGTTCGATGAGCGGCCCGTTCGCTCGTACTATGTCGGCATTCCCGGGACTGATCGGGCGGTCGTGCTGACGTTCGATCTGGCCGACCGCTCGTCGAACTCGCCGACCGTCTGGCAGTCTGAAACCGTCGTCACAATCGTCGACGACGAGGGACAGATCATCGCGGACGACGCCTACCTCGGCTACGGCAGCGATCCGGACAACGTCTCGTTCGGCGAGACATACGGCAACGCGGAACTCCTCGACACGGCCGAGGAGAACTCACTCGGTGCCCTCCGCTTCGATGAGGCACCGACCGACGCACTCCAGCAGGAGCCGTACGACTTCTCACCGGGCGGCTACGTCGTCGGCTACTACACGACCGGTGAGGACTGGACCGTTCTCGTCCACACCACTGAGGACCAGGCCCTCGGCGTCGTCGACTCGATCGGCCAGTTCGGCGCGCTGATCACGCTCGCCAGCGTGCTCATCATCGCCGTCCTCGGGGCTATCATCGGGCGCAACACCGCCGCCTCGATCGATCGCCTGACAGAGAAGGCACGGCAGATGGAAGCCGGTGATCTCGACGTCGAACTCGAGAGCAACCGGATCGACAACATCGGCCAGCTCTACGACGGGTTCGACTCCATGCGCGTTGAACTCAAGAACACGATTCAGGAGGCCGAAGACGCGCGTGACGAGGCCGAAGCCGAGCGCGAGCGGGTCAACCGCATCAACACCCATCTCGAGCAGAAAGCAGACGAGTACAGCACGGTGATGCAGGCCGCAGCCGACGGCGACCTCACTACTCGCATGGACCCCGAAAGCGAGAACGAGGCGATGGCCGACATCGCCACCGAGTTCAACGAGATGCTCGGGGAACTCGAGACGACCGTCGACCAACTCTCGCAGTTCGCGACCGACGTGGCTACGGCGTCCGAGCAAGTGACCGCCTCCAGCGAGGAGGTCCAGACTGCGAGCGCGGAGGTCAGCACTTCGGTGCAGGAGATCTCCGACGGTGCGGACCGCCAGCATCAGTCGCTGCAGTCGATCGACAGCGAACTCAACACGCTCTCGACGACGACCGAGGAAATCGCGGCCTCCTCGAGTCAGGTCGCGACGCTCGCCGAGCGGACGGCCACCACGAGCCGCGACGGCAGCGACACCGCACAGGAAGCGATCGACGCCTGTGAGGATCTCGAAGACGAACACCAGGCGGTCGTCGAGGAGTTCGAGGAACTCGAGACGCAGGTCGACCAGATTGCAGAACTCACGGAGACGATTACCGAGATTGCGGCGCAGACGAATATGCTCGCGCTGAACGCCTCCATCGAGGCCTCGCGCTCGGCAAGCGACGGCGATACGGGCGGCTTCAGCACGGTTGCCGAGGAGGTCAAGGAACTCTCCCAGGACGTCAAGGAGGCCGCAGAGCAGATCGACGAGCGACTCGAGGCGGTCGAGTCCCAGACGGCGCGCTCTGCGACGGAAGTCGACCAGACGACCGACGAAATCGAGCGCGTGAACGACCTCGTGACGACTGTCGTCGACGACCTCGAAGAGATCGCCACGTACGCCCAGGAGACGAACGACGGCGTGCAGGAGATTTCGGCGGCGACGGAGCAGCAGGCGGCCTCGACCCAGGAGGTCGTTGCGATGGTCGACAAAGTCGCCTCGATTTCCGAGGAGACGACCGCGGAGGCCGAGACGGTCGCCGCGGCCGCCGAGGAGCAGACGAGCGCGCTGACGGAAGTGACCGGCTCGGCCCAGCAACTGAGCCAGCAGGCGACGACGCTTTCGGCTGCACTCGACCGATTCGAGACCGACGCGGCTGCAGACACCGAAGATGCGGCGTTGCTCGATGCGACGGTAGCTGGTGAGGGTGAAAGCGCCATTACGTCTGAATCCGCTGGCATGACGGACGGCAGCGACGATACCGACGATACCGAAGATGGCGAAGGCAGCGGCGACGAAGAAACCACTGCCAACAGCGACGAAGACACTGACGCCGAAGCCGACGTCTTCGAATTCACCGGCGATCAAGCGGAATAACGGTCTCCGTCACCTCATAGCTCCACCAACGGCCACGGATAGGACGGACCACAGCCAGCGGCCGCTGGAGATGACGGCCAACAGTCAGCAGCCGCCGTTTTAACAGTCTTTTTGCTCGTCGCACGCCGACGCCCAGTCGTGCGCCTCGTTCACGCCGCCGACGGCTCAGTTGCATCCCCAGACGACCGGACGACGCTCGCCACCCAGATCGACCTCGCAGACTCCCTGCTCGCACAGACCCGCGGGCTCATGTTCCGGCGCTCGCTCCCCGAGAACTTCGCGCTCGCCTTCCGCTTCGATGACGCGAGCATCCGCGATGTCCACATGCTGTTCGTCTTCGTCCCGCTCGATGTCATCTGGGTCGCCGACGGCGTCGTCCAGCGCGTCGAGCAACTCAAACCGTGGCGTGGCTTCGCCCGTGAACATGCAGACACGATACTCGAGTTACCCGCCGGCGCTGCGGCTGGCGTCGAGCCGGGTGACGAGATTGCGTTGATCGAGAGCTAACGTCGTGCAAACTGGTTGAGGCGACAGCGCAGAAAGTACCGTCGCCGACGTGCTTAAGACGGTGTGTCACAGTAGACCGAGGTACAATGGCACGAGATTCTGATACGGTCTCATCGCCGGAGGATAGAGGAAGTCGGAGCGATCCGGCTGGACGCGAAATTATACGGCACACGTAGTCTTGCCTCGGTCCTTCGCGATAGTACTGAGACTGAGATTGCTCCTGAAACTGACGCTGCCACTGCTTCTGTTTCATCTGCATCGACAGTAACTGATACTGGGTCCGACGCTGCCAGCGCTGCCAACGACGCCAGCGCTAGCACCGGCGACGACGCCGACAGCGACGGACCAACAGAGACGAACACGACCGCAGCTACGGCCTCGGACACAACCACAGCCACAGCCAGGCCAACACCCACAGACACCACCACACCAATGCACTCACAAACCCCAACCCCCGACCAGACGATCGATCCAGACCGCACCGTTCAACTCCTCGATACCACCCTCCGCGACGGCGAACAGGCCCCCGGCGTCTCGCTCTCGCCCGACGAAAAGGTCGAACTCGCCCGTTCCCTCGAGCACGCCGGCGTCAGCGTCATCGAAGCCGGTAGCGCCTGCACCGGTGCCGGCGAACGCCGCGCCATCTCCCGCGTCACCGACCTCGACCTCGACGCGCTCGTCACCAGCTTCTGTCGCGGCATCCGCGCCGACGTCGACAAGGCACTCGAGTGCGGCGTCGACGGCGTTCACATCGTCGTGCCCTCGAGTGACCGCCACGTCGAGGGGAAGGTCGGCACCTCACGCGAGGATAACCTCGCGACGACGGCCGAACTGGTCGAGTACGCAACCGAGCACGACCTCTGGGTCGAGGTGATCGGTGAGGACGGTTCCCGCGCGGATCTCGACTACCTCGCGGAGCTCGCCGAAACCTCGTTCGAGGCGGGTGCGGATCGGTTCTGTTTCGCCGACACGGTCGGCCACACCGGCCCGGAACACACGACGGCGGCCGTCTCCCGGCTCGCCGAACTCGGGCCGGTCAGCGCGCACACGCACGACGACCTCGGCCTCGGCGTGGCGAACGCGCTCGCCGCCGTCTCGGCCGGCGCGGACCTCGTCCACTGTACGGTCAACGGCCTCGGCGAGCGCGCCGGCAACGTCGCACTCGAGGAGGTCGCCATCGCGCTGTCGCACGTGTACGACGTGGAGACCGCCGACCTCGAGTCGCTGTACGGCCTCGCACAGCGCGTCTCGCGGGCGACCGGTGTCGACCTCCCGCCGAACAAGGCCGTCATCGGCGAGAACGCGTTCACCCATGAGAGCGGCATCCACACGGACGGGACCCTCAAAGACGACAAGATGTACGAGCCCTACGCGCCCGAAACCGTCGGCCGCGAGCGCCGCCTCGCCCTCGGCAAGCACACTGGCCGGGCCGGCGTCGCAGCCACACTCGAGGAGCACGACGTTGAGGCCGGCGACGACGAAGTGGCAGAAATCGCAACGCGGGTTACCGAACTCGGCGACCGCGGCCGACGCGTTACCGACGCCGACCTGCTCGCCATCGCCGAGGACGTGACTGGCGACGACCGCGAGCGCGTCGTCGACCTGCTCGACCTGACAGCGACGAGCGGTGGGGCCGTCCCAACGGCCAGCATCCGTCTCGATGTCGACGGCGAGGAACGGGTCGCGAGCGGCACTGGCTCAGGTCCCGTCGACGCGGCCGTCTCCGCGATCCGGGAGGCGCTTGGCTCCTCAGCCGACGCCGAACTCGAGTCCTACCACGTCGACGCGGTGACGGGCGGAACGGATGCAGTTGTCACTGTCGAGGTAACGATGGTGCGAAACGATCGCTCGGTGACGGTTGCCCGCAGCGAGGCGGACATCACGCGAGCGAGCGTCGAGGCGATGGTCGATGCGCTCGATCGGTTGCTTGCAGTCGATCAGCGGCCGCTCGCGCCGGCAGACGACTGAGCGAGACGGAGTCGTCAGTGTTGGCCAATCTCGGTCTCAATGGAACGGTTGCCGGCTCAGCACACCCCACGGATCGAACAGGTAGACAACGGCCAAGAAGAGCGCGAGTGCAACTACGAACAGTCGAGCGAGTTCGCTCGCCGATGCCGAAAAGCCGGGTTCGACGAGGATTGTCGTCGCCATCAAACCAGCAACACCGAGCCAGAGGAGGCCGACGAAAAGGCGGCCACGAGAGTTCATACGAATCCCTACGAGTGAATCATTATGAACGCCACGAGTCCGAGCGACTGGGAGAGAAGAAGGGAACGGAGACGGTCACCCAGTGCCTCAGAGTTCGAGGCCATCCAATGTCCGCTCGTCGGTGACCTCCATCCGGTTGTTGATCTGCCCAACGTCTTCGTAGGCGACCGGTCCGGGAACTTGCTCGGCGTTGGGTCCTGGCTCGTTGCCGAGGTAGATGACGTTCGGATTGGTCCCAAACTCCTCTAACAGCTTGAACGAGGAGTCGTTGTCGCCGTACTCGCCGCGAAGCAGTCGGATCGCGTCCTCCTCGGTCATGCCATCGTCATCATCCTCGTCGGCACCCTCCTCTTCACCCTCGACGATTGCGATGGCCTCCTGAAGCTCTTCGTCGTCGGGATCGTGTTCCTGTGCCCTCGCGAGCGGTACGTTCTGGATGTACTGCTGGGGATCGCTCTCGGGATCGTTCATGTCCCCAAACTGGATCGCACCCGGCGGGCAGGCGTCCTCGCAGGCGGTCGTCCCCACCATATCCTCGCCCATCTGCCCGTCCTGCCGGGCCGGGTCGAAGATGCACTTCTCCATGACGCCGCGTGGGCCGCGCCCGCTCACCCAGCGACCCCGCTCGTCGAACATCATGTCCTCCTCGAGTTCCTCCGATGGCGCTTCGGTGTCGGGGGTTTCCCACTGGAAGTAGTTCACGCCGTAGGGGCAGGCGACCTGACAGTACCGACAGCCGATACAGATGTCGTAATCCGTGAGAACGAGGCCGCCGTTCTCGCGGGTGTGACGCGCCGTCGTCGGACAGACCTTCTCGCAGGGAGCGTCGGTGCAGTGCTGGCACGGCCGAATCAGGTAGTTGAAATCACGCGTGTCGTCGAACTCCTCTTCGTCCGGCGATTCGACGGTCCCATCCTCGTAAGCGAGGATGTACATCCAGTTCGCGCCCTCGTCCCAGTTGTGCTCGTCGTTGCAGGCGACGACACAGGAGAGACAGCCGTCGCACGTCTCGAGGTCGAGAACCATTCCCCACTGAATCCCGTCTCCGTCCCCGTCTGCACCGTTTTCGTCGCCGTTGTCGTCCTGTGCCGCACCGATGGCTGGCTCGCGCTCGTCACCGTTGGTCGCACCCCAGGCTGTAAGCCCGAACGCACCCGCGCCGACGCCCATCTTCTTGATCACATCGCGACGGGATTCGTCATCCGTGCCAAACCGTGACAGCGCATCGTCGAGGGTGCCGTTCTCTCGGGCTTCTTCGATTCGTTCGGCCATCGGCCGGTCGTCCTCGCCGAACTCCTCGACCACGTCCTCGTGGTAGCGGTCGTAGAACTCCTCCTCGGAGAGTTCGCCTTTCGTGAGCCGCATCGCGTCTCGAGCCATCTCCATCCCGAGATCTGCGTCGTACTCGGTGTCCTCGAGCATATCCCGGAAGTCGGTCTGGACGTCCTCCCCGAGCGGATGGAACAGTTCACCGGTGTCGGTCACCTCCTCCGGTGATGGCGTCTCCTCGCCGGCCCCAGTCCGATCGGCAGTAGACTCGATGTCACGTGGCTGCTCGTCGTCTCGCTCATCAGCGTCAGTCATTGCCGTCGCTCACCTCCCGTCGTCGGTCGAATACAGCCGTTCCCATTGGTACTCACTGACACAACCATCGACCAGACGAACGCGAATAAGGCGTTACCCTGCAGGTGACGGCGACAGCACAGTCGAGGGACGGCTGATCGCCGTTCTCACAAGGACCGAGGATGGCCAGATGTGAAATCGGTACTCGAGTACCCTGCCTTGGAGCACAAACGTGAGTGGGAGTGATGGCGCTGTGTGCTCGAGGTGTGGAAGAAAATCCCGGCGAGCATGCCGAAGCGTGACTCGTGCCGCCACGCGTCTCGCGGTTTCACCGCTCGATCATCGTGGCGCTTTACGCCACGCATCGCTCATCGATTTGTTGCTCCAAAAACGCCGAGAGGGAGATTTGAACAACGCCCAGACGTGCTCACTTCGTTGCGCGCGTCTGTCCTCGTTCAAATTCCCGTGAGCGTTTCCGCTCACGGATTCTGAGTACACGCTACGCGGTGCTCAGTGGTGTTAGTTCGCGGAAAACGCCGAGAGGGAGATTTGAACTCCCGAGTCCGTGAGGACAGCAGATTTCGAATCTGCCGCCTTGGCCGGGCTAGGCTATCTCGGCTCACCTGTTTGTACTCGGGTATCGTTTTTACCGGTTTCGATCTGTTTCGCAGGGTGGGAGCGGTTCACGGGCACGTTGCAGAGCGTCAGCGATCGAACTACCACGAACACAGACGGACACACACCGACATAGCCACCGCCCACACACGACGGAACTCACCGGGAGCGAAACTCATTTGACACGAGCGACCGACGGCGTTTCCATGGACGTCACCCAGGCCAGTAGCGAGTGTTCGGCCGTCCTCCAGACCATTGACGATGCCGTCATCTGCGACCGCGCGTTCCCCGAAGACATCCTCGTTGGCGTCGTCGGCCGCGGCCACGTCCTCGTCGAGGACGTCCCCGGCACCGGCAAGACGCTCACCGCCCGCAGCGTCGCCACCGCACTCGGCCTCTCGTTCTCACGCATCCAGTTCACCCCCGACCTGCTCCCCGCCGACGTCACCGGCACCCACATCTTCAACGAACGCGAGCGCGCCTTCGAGTTCAACAAGGGCCCCATCTTCGCAAACGTCGTCCTCGCCGACGAAATCAACCGCGCACCGCCGAAGACCCAGGCCGCCCTCCTCGAGGCCATGGAAGAAGGCCAGGTCACCGTCGACGGCGAAACCCGCCAGCTTCCCGACCCCTTCGTCGTTATCGCCACCCAGAACCCCGTCGAACAGGAGGGGACCTTCCCGCTCCCCGAAGCACAGGTCGACCGCTTCCTCGTTAAAACGTCGATGGGCTACCCCGACGAAGCCGGCGAGGTCGAACTCCTCCGCCGCCGCGCCGACCGAGAGACGACCAGCCCGTCCGTCGAGGCCGTCCTCGAACCCCAGCAGGTCGGACAACTCCGGGAGGTTCCCGAGACAGTTCGGGTAGACGAAGACCTACTCGAGTACGTCGCCGCGCTCGCCCGCGAAACCCGTGCGGATGGCCGCGTCGAAACGGGTGTGTCGCCGCGCGGGACCCAGCGGCTGTTCGAGGCGGCGCGGGCGTATGCGACGATCGTCGGTCGGTCGTACGTGACGCCGGACGACATCAAGCGCGTCGCCCAGCCGGTGCTGGCCCACAGGCTGGTGTTGACGCCGGACGCGACGGTTAACGGCGTCGCGAAATCGCAGGTTGTCAGTGGGGTGCTGGAGTCGGTGCCGGTGCCGACTGTCGAGGAGTAGACAGTAGATGATCGGCGCTGCGTTCCAGCGATTCGCACTCGTACTCGCGCTCGTCGGCGGCCTCGGCGAACTGGCACTCGAGTTTGGTGGTGTGTTCTTGCTGCTAGCGCTCCCTGTCGGTCTCATTGGGTTCGCGCTCGAACTGTATCAGTTCCATCGTCTCGAGTAGCGAGCACCGAGCAGTGGGTAGCAGATAGCAAGTAGTGGATGGCGAGTAGCGGTTCGTGAGTAACGCGAGGTCATACTCGAGTACCGTACGCCGTCGAACGTATGCTTACCCAGTGTTCTTCATTCCCGCTGCAATCCCCTTCACCGTTAGCCGGAGCGTCCGTTCTTCGATGTCAGTCCGGTGAGTGCGGTCGAGCAGGTACGTCTGCAGCAGGTTCAGTGGGTCGACGTAGGGGTTTCGACGCTCCAGGTTCTCACCGAGCCAGTCGCGAGTGTGAAGCTGGTCGCGCTGGCCGATCTCGGTGATCAGGTCGGCTGCGCGCTCGTACTCACCGGTCAGCCGCGGGAAGAACTGCTCGCGCAGGTCTTCGTCCGCGAGGTCCGCATACTGCTCGGCGATCTCGAGTTCGGTCCGCGAGAGCGAGAGCGCGGCGTTGTCGAGCGTGGTTCGAAAGAACGGCCACTCCTCGTACATGGTCTGGAGCGTCTCCACGTCACCACCGTCGTCGAGGTACGCATCGATACCCGTCGCAATGGCGTACCAGCCCGGCAGGATACACCTGGACTGGGTCCAGGAGAACACCCACGGAATCGCCCGCAGGTCCTCGACGGTGCGCTCGCCGGAGCGCGAGGCGGGCCGCGAGCCGAGGTCGAGGTCCTCGATGACGGTGATCGGGGTCGCCTGTTCGAAGTACCGGACGAAGCCGTCGCTCTCCAAGAGATCGCGGTACTCGCGGCGGGCCACGTCGGCCATCGTCTCCATGGCCTCGATCCACTCTTCGCGAATCTCGTCTTCGGGCTGGTCCTTCGCGTACAGGCGCGCCCGAAGCTGGGCGTTGAGCATCTGTTCGATGTTACGCTCGGCGATGCGCGGGTTAGCGTACTTCTCGGCGATCGCCTCGCCCTGTTCGGTGAACTTGACCTGGCCCGTGACGGTGCTGTTTGGCAGCGCAAGTAGGGCTTCGTTCATCGGGCCGCCACCCCGCGAGATGGAGCCACCGCGGCCGTGGAACAGCCGCATCGTCACGTCGTGGTCGTCGCAGATCTCGCCGAGTCGGCGCTGGTTCTTGTACAGCGACCAGTTCGCCGCCAGGAAGCCGTTCTCCTTGTTCGAGTCGGAGTAGCCGAGCATGATCTCCTGGGTGCGCCCGCGCGCTTCGAGCGCCTGCACGTAGGCCTCGTTCTCGAACAGCGAGCCCATGATCCGACGCGCCCCCGAGAGCGCGTACTCGGTCTCGAGCAGCGGCACGACGTCGATGCCACAGTGCTCCGGTAATGAGACGACACCGGCCTGGTCGGCCAGGAACAGCACCTCGAGGACGTGACTCGGCTCCTCGGTCATCGAGATGCAGTAGGTGTCGATCGCTTCGACGCCGTACTCGCGTTGCCAGTCCGCGAGACTGTCGAACAGCCGCAGAACGCGTGCGGAGTCTTCCGACAGTCCGTCGTTCACGGCATCGGCCAGGTCGATCACCGGCTCGTCTTGCAAGATCGCGTCGGTCAACAGCTCCGTCCGTTCCTCTTCAGAGAGGGCGTGGTAGTCGATCCCCTCGGACTCGAGTGCCTCTGCGATCGCGTCGGTGTGTTTCTGCTGGTGGTCTCGCAGGTCGAGACTCGCGAGCGAGAAGTCGAACGTGGCGACCTGCCGCCGAATCGGGTCGACGTGGGCATCGACGACGCTCGCCGCGTCGTTGTCCCGCAGGCTCGTAGCGATAGTCGTGAGGTCGGCTCGCAGTTCCTCGGCGTCGTCGTAGCCGCCCGGTCGAACGTCACCTACGCGATCAAGTCGTTCGCGCATCAGCTTGAGCTTCTGGCGGTAGGGCTCGTCCGGGTAGCGTTCCGCCGCGGTCCTGGCGGCTCCCGGCAATCGCTCGCGATCCGACTCGAGTGCGGCCTGAAATTCGGAGCCGGGATCGATTCGGCTGCCGTCCTGACTCAATACGCCCGAGAGGCGTTTGAGTTGTTCGCGATAGCGCTCGAGGACGACCGACCGCTGGCGTTCGAGCGTCGTCGCGGTCACATCCGGCGTTACGTAGGGGTTCCCGTCCCGGTCGCTGCCGGCCCACGAGCGGAACTCGAACAGCTTGGGGATGTCGAGGTCGCTCGCTACCTCCTCGTCGATCGCGTCGGCGAACTCGTCGTAAATCTCGCCGACCACGTCGAACAGCGTGTTCTGCAGGTACCACTGGACGTTTCGAGCCTCGTCCTCCGGTTCGGGCTGGCGGTTGCGAACCTGGGGTGTCTGCCAGAGACTCGTCACCTCCGAATCGATGTCCGCCCAAATCTGTCCAGATTCCTTGTCAGTCAACAGCCGCTCGTCGAGCGTCTCGAGTGCCATCGAAATCGCGCGTAGCTTCGACTTGACCGTCTTGCGTCGTGCCTCGGTTGGGTGGGCGGTAAACGTTGGCTCGATCAGCACGTCCTCGAGTACCTGCTGTACCGTCTCGATGTCCTCCTCGCCGAGTTCTGCCGCCGCCGTTTCGAGGCTGTCCTCGAGCGTCCCTTCCTGGGACTCGGTACGGATCGAGCGCACCCGCTCGCGCTCTTCGGCCAGATTGATCAGTTCGAAGTAGGAGGTGAACCCCCGCGCGACGATGCGCTGCTGGTGTGGCGACAGTCCCTCGAGTTCGGCGATGAGTGAGTCACGGGACTCCAGTTCGCCGGCCCGGTAATCGATCGCCGCTCGTCGACACGACTCGACCGTCTCGAAGGCCTGTCGCGAGGTCTGGTCCTCGAGAACGTCGCCGAGTAGCGCACCGAGTTCTCGGACGTCCTGTCGGACATCCCTGTTGTGGAGTTGCATAACAAAGACGTGTAGTCGGATAGTAAAAAAGCCTTGCAGGCCGTTAGACGGCCGTCAAACATCGTTTTCCGTGATAGTTACCGATGGTTCGGGTGAACTGTTGGCACACGGCGGGTAGTTTATTTGTGCCGACAGGATAGGCCAGGGTAAACAGCCGATAGGATGCAATAATTTACTACAGTGTGAAATACTATGGTGGATAGAGGTAGCTTGATAGAGTATATAAATCGGACCTACCAGCGTTCAATTTCGAGTTTGTGTGTCCAGGGTTTGCCGAGGGTGCGTGACCGAGGACGCGCCTCGGGTTCGCAACGACCCGAGTCAGTCGTCGGCCGGTGACGGTTCCGTCGGCGCGGCAGAAACCGGTTCGTCTAGCATCTCTCGGAGGTCGCCTTTGGGCTCGCCGATCGGCTGGAGACCGAACTCAGCGTTGAGCAACTCGACGATGTCGGGAGTGAGGAACTCGGGAACTGTCGGGCCGAGACGGATGTCTTCGACGCCGAGACTGAGCAGACCGAGCAAGACGGCGATAGCTTTCTGCTCGAACCACGAAAGAACGACGTTCAGCGGGAGTTCGTTAACCGCACAGTCGAAGGCGTCAGCTAGCTCTAACGCGATCTTCACCGTTGAGATCGAGTTGTTACACTGGCCGAGGTCGACGTACCGCGGGATATCGGTGCCGGGAACGGTCCCCATCTCGAGGTCGTTGAACCGGAACTTGCCACAGGAAGTCGTCATGACGACACAGTCCTCAGGGATCTCTTTGACCAGTTCGCGGTAGTAGTCCCGACCCGGCGTCGGACCGTCACAGCCCGCGACGACGAAGAAGTGCCGCAGTTTGCCCGATTCGACGGCGTCGACGATCTCGTCGAGTTGGCCCAGTACGGGTTCGTGGTGGAAACCAGTCGTCACCGTACCGTCTTGCTCCCAGTCGGCTGCCGGCAGCGATTTCGCCGTTTCGATGACCGGCTCGAAGTCGTAGTCGTCGATCGATTCGACACCCTCCAATCCAGCGAGCCCGGTCGTGAAAAACCGATCGCGGTACTCCTCACGGGGCGGCTGGACACAATTCGTCGTCCCGATGATCGCACCGGGGAAGTCCGCAAAGAGGATGCGCTGGTCGTGCCACGCACCACCGATGTTCCCCTGCAGACTATCGTAGGTTTCGAGTTCGGGGTAGCCGTGGGCGGGCAGCATTTCGGAGTGCGTGTAGACGTTGATCTCCTCGTCGACATCCTCGAGTTGCTCGAGAAGTTGTTTCAGACCGTACAGGTCGTGGCCCGTGATCAGGATGGATTTTCCTTCGACGTTGTTCTGTGGAACCTCGGTCGGTTCCGGAACGCCGAGTTCCTGCGTGTGGGCCTCGTCGAGTAGTTCCATCACGTCGACAGCGGCGTCGCCGGCTCGCATCGCGAGATCGACGTGATCGTCCATGCTGAAGTTGACGTTCGTCAGCGTCGAGTACAGCGCCTCATGGACGAATCCATCGACACCACGGTCGTAGTAGCCCATGTCACGAGCATGGGTCGCATACGCCGAAATGCCCTTCAGGCCGTAAACGACGAGTTCCTGCATTCCGTTGAGGTCAGGTTCCTTCCCACAAACACCAACAGTCGTACAGCCACCGTCGGGAGTTTGTTCACACTGATTACAGTCCATATCCGACGAATGTGAAGCCACGAGGATAACCCCTCGAAGGCTTCCCAACGTCCGGTAATCTACGGGAAGGCGTTCACCCAAGAATTTATTTAAACGCAGTATACTGTCGAATAGTACGGACTATACGTGTTGCCTGTAACAGACTGTCAGATAGCTCTTGTCGGGCTAGAGATGAGCTAGTATACGGTGAAAGCCACAAGAAGACGAAGGGGTAGGATGCTCCGACAGGGATTCGAACCCTGGTCATTGCCGTGAGAGGGCAATATGATTGGCCGGACTACACCATCGGAGCCCGTCGCGGTTCGTCGCGAACGTACTTTCACGTAGTGCGCTACGATGTTTAAGCATTCCGTTTCGACAGCGGAGTGCGCGTGAGTCACACGACAGTACGCGGCAAGCACTGCTTGATAGTCGAAGATTGCCACGTCACTGCTGCTCGTCGAACGGTGATTTCGTCGCCTCCGGTTCGAATCCTTCGAGACTGATAATGTTCTCCCGACCGACGCGGAGCTTACTGATTGTTCCTTCGTCTTCCATCTCCGAGAGCAGCATGCTCACCTTGGATTTCGACCAGCCGGTTTCGTCGACGATGTTGACCTGTTTCATTCGGCCGCCGTTTTCGCGGATGAGTTCGACGACCCGGTCTTCGTCCGTCAACAGATCGCCCTCGGAGAGTGGCTCCGGCGTCGGTCCGGAACTGCCAGTGTCGGTGTGTTCACCGGTTTCTGTTGGCGTGTTGTTGTTCGCCCCGGGAGAGACGCTGTCGGCATCGGATTGCAGCCCGCTATCTGCATCTGTCTCGTTCTCGGTGCCTCCTCCGAAGCCAGGGATAGCGAACGTACGGTTCGATTCCTGGTTCGTGTCAGTGTCAGTGTCAGCACCCATACCGACACCAGCACTGGTACCAGCCCGACGCTGCGCACGGTACCAGCGACCGGCGAGAGCGAGTCCGGCTACGGCCACAAGGACGAGTGCGAGTGCGGCCAATCCTGTCCCGGTCGACTGCTCGCCAAAGAGAGACGGGACGCCGGTATCAAAAATCCCGCCTGAGTCGCCGTCTTCGTACTCGAAGACGACGCGTGGATGTCCTGCGAGGAACTCGCGTTCACCCTCCCACTGGACGATATCGGCCTCAGACAGCGATGTTCCGACGTACTCGGGTTCCGGTTCGGCGTGGTCGAAGACGAGGCCGTCGCCAGGCTGGATGTCAATCGACTGATCGCTCGAGAGATACACACTCTGGAAGACGTCACCGATGACGAGCGTTCCGTTCTCCGAGACCGCAAACTCGTGCCACGTAAAGGACATTTCGACGACGCCCATCGGGTTGATCTGTCCCTCGACTGTCGCACGACGGTCAAAGTCGCTCGCCTCCATCTCGCGATCGGTAATCTCAGAGCCGCTGTCCGTGAGCGAGTGTGCCTGCTCGACGAACCGCTGGTAGAATTCCGTCTCCTCGGCTTCGAACTCCTCGGCGAACGCCTCGAAGTTCTCCGGTGTGTTCGGATCCGTCTCGTTCCCGGTCGCATCGAGTCGCTGTTCGTATCGGAACGTCCAGGTCGCACTTCCGTTCTCGTGGACCGTAATCTCGAACGTCCGCGAGTCGAACTCACGCGAGTCGGGAACGTACTCCTGCTGCGTCGGTGACACTGCCTGTTGAGTCGTCTGCTGAATCGGCTGCTGTGTGTCGGCATTCGAGGCCGAGTACGCTGTCAGCGATTGTGGGGACAGCGACTGTGATGCCGTCTCACCGGGCTGAATATCGGCCGTCGTTCCGGTATCGCCACTGACACCCGCCGACGCGCCCAAAGCGACGGTCGCGCCGATCCCGAGTGCAACGAGGAAAACTCCGATGGCGACAAGTCCGACGGAAACCGGCCGATGCATTCGTTGCTCACTACGTGCCGGAGCTAAAAATGCTTGTGAATACGAGAACCGATGGTCAAGAGACCTGTTCGATTTTGTGCAGGTTTGAGACCCTCCAACTCACCGCACTCGGGACTGAGCATGAGTCGCGATTCTAGCCGACGACAGCGAGTGTCGATACGCACAAACCCCTCGCCTTCGTAGGGGTCGCTATGATCCACAATCTCGCACAGGGCGTGCAGGCGTTCACCAGCAACGTCTTTCTCGTCGAAGGTGACCGAACCGTACTAGTCGACACCGGGGCGAACTTCGACGTTGTCGACGCGATTCAGTCGCGAGTCGATGGCTTGGATGCCGTCGTCCTCACACACACCCACCGCGACCACGTCGGCAACGTCGGCGCCGTGGTCGACGCCTTCGATGTCGATGTCTGGGGCTACGACGAGACGATCGATGGCGTCGACCACGCCATCGAGGACGGCGAGACCCTCACGATCGGCGACTACGAGTACACCGCCCTCCACACCCCCGGCCACAAGGACGACCACCTCTGTTTCTACGCCGCCGACGCCGGCATCCTCTTCGCAGGCGATCTGGTCTTCCAGAACGGCAGCTTCGGGCGGACGGACCTGCCCGAGGGCGACCGCCAGACGTTGATCGAGAGCATCGACCGGGTACTCGAGTCCATCGATACTGACCTCGCTGAGATGCACACGGGACATGGCCCGAGTGTGACGAGTGAGCCGTACGATCACGTCGAGCTATCGGGACGAATGGCGCGGCAAGCGTAGGTTTGAACGACGGACACGGACGACGGACGAGGGGCCCATAGCGTCGGACTGCTCAGTCATTGCTCGAAGAGATCACGTGGGCCGCCGCGGGCTCGAACCCGACCGAACACGTCTCACCACTGGGCGGCTCCGCGAGTCGGAGAACGATCGGAACACCGTTCCAGTGGCCGTGAACGCGAACGCGTTCGCCGAGGAACTCGGTGGTTTCGATGTCGACGGTGAGCTGATTCTGCGCCGTCTCGCGACTGAGCGCACCTGGCCGCACACAGATAGCGATGTGCGTCGCATCCGTCGGAACGCCAGCGATTGTGAACGTCGTCTGTGCCCGTTTCTGTCTCTGTGTCTGTGACCCCGTCCCTGTCCCTGTCCCTGTCCCTATCCCTGACCCTGACCCACTCTCGCCAACTACGACAGTCGCATGCTCGCCGTCGTGATCGACCACCCGGCCGTCGAAGACGTTGTTGTCGCCGACAAACTCGGCGACAAAGCGTGACGCCGGCTCGCGGTAGACGTCCTTCGGCCGGCCGATCTGTTCGATTTCTCCGTCGTGCATCACTGCGAGGCGATCCGAAATCGCGAGCGCCTCCGCCTGATCGTGCGTGACGTAGACCGTCGTAATCTCGAGTTCGGACTGAATCCGAGAGAGCTGGCGGCGAAGCGACTCGCGCAGTCTGGCGTCGAGTGCGCTCATCGGCTCGTCGAGCAAGAGCAGCTCCGGTGCCGGCGCGAGTGCGCGAGCCAGCGCAACCCGCTGTTGCTGGCCGCCGGAGAGCTGCGCCGGATCGCGCTCACCCATCCCCTCGAGGTCGACTAACTCGAGTAGCTCGCTCACGCGTTCATCCACAGTCAGCCCTGCGGGTGGCGCTCGAAATGTGAGGCCGTAGCCGACGTTCTCGGCGACCGAGAGGTGTGGGAAAAGGGCGTAGCTCTGGAAGACGACGCCGACATCCCGGTCTTCTGGTGGGACACCGGTCATTGGGTCGTCGTCGAAGGTGACGGTGCCGGTCGTTGGCTCCTCGAAGCCGGCGATGGTCCGTAGCGTGGTCGTCTTGCCACAGCCGGAGGGACCGACGAGCGTGAAGAATTCGCCGTCGCGGACGGTGAGGTCGACGTTCTGCAGGGCGATCGCTTCAGATTCACTTTCGTCAGTCGTGGTGCTCGTTTCTGTGCCACCGTAGCGCTTCGAGACGCCTGAAAGTCGGAGTTCGGTCACAGTTCGTACCTCCCGCCGACGCGGTCGATGACGACGAAACTGGCTGCCGTGACACACAGGAGGAGCGTCCCCATTGCGATCGCAGGACCGGAACGACGGCCGAGGTAGCGTTCGACGGCGACGGGCATCGTGTAACTCTCGCTCCCGCTGGCCAAAATCACCGTCGAAGAGAACTCGCCGATCGAGATGGCGAAGGCGAATGCCGCGCCGGCGACGATGCCGCTCGCGACCAGCGGGAGTTCCACGTCGAGCAGCGCACGGAATCGCGACGCGCCGAGTGCACGCGCGGATTCGACCATCGCCGGATCGAGGTTCGAGAGCAGCGGCGAGACGTTCCGGGTGACGAACGGGTAGGCCGCGACCGCGTGCGCGACGACGATGGCGACCGCACCGGTCACCTGGAACTGCCAGCCGCCGGGCAGCGAGATGCCGAAGACGAGCCCCTGGAGCAGTCCGATGCCGAAGACGACCCCGCTGACCGCGAGCGGAAGCATTGCGAGGGTGTCGATGATCGTTCCGCTCCGGCCTGCCCGAACCGTCAACACCGAGATGACGACACCCATCGGCACCGCGACCGCGAGGGTCGCAACGCCGAACAGCAGCGAGTTCCGGATCGCCGGCCACGGCTGGGTCTGAAAGCTCTCGCCCTCGAGTTGGCGCTCCAGCAGGAAGGCGTAGTTTCGCAGCGTAAAGCCGCCCCCATCGGTCACGCTCCCGACGACGAGGCTCGCGAGCGGGCCGACGAAGAGGACGAGCGCGCCGAGTCCGTAGCCGAGGATGGCGAGCCGGCGCGGAGAGAGAACCGTCTGGAGATCGGGAAATAGCGCCTCCTTCGGCGGCGGCGAGGCCGCCTGCGAGAGCCCCGTCTGGGCGGACTCGTACCGGAGATAGGCGTAGGTCAACCCGAGCGAGAGGATCGTCTCGAGGACGGCCAGCGTCGCAGCCTCGGTGTAGTCCAGGCGCTGGATGCGGTCGTAGATCCAGACCTCGACGGTCGCAAGCTGCAGGCCACCGAGCGCGAGCACGATTGGGAACGTCATGAACGTGAAGATGAACGTCAACAGCGCCCCGGTGAGTACGGCCGGCGCGAGCTGTGGGACGACGACATCCCGGAAGGCGCGGCGTTCACTCGCACCGAGGCTGCGAGCGGTTTCGACGGCCCGGACGTCGACGGACTCCCAGGCGGCGACGGTGATCCGGGCGACCAGCGGCGCATTATAAAAGGCGTGGGCCAGGATAACGATCGCGAGCGGATTCGACTCGACGAACGCGAACGGGCCGAGACCGACTCCACCAAGGATCGTGTTCAGCGTTCCGGATTGGCCGAACATCGCGTAGAAGCCGACCGCGACCATGATCCCCGGCAGCACGAACGGCAGAATCGTCAGCGAGCGCAGCGTCCGCCGACCGTAGAACTCGTAGTTCGCGAGGATATACGCCGCCGGCAGCCCGATCGCAACGCTCGCAATCGTCGACAGCGCGGCCTGGTACGCCGTAAAGCCGAACAGTCCCTGCCGAACGCCAGGGGTCTCGACGCCGACCCAGGGGATCGGCAGCTCGAACTGGACGAACGGCAGTGGGAGTCGGTACTCGAGTCCGACTGAAATCGAGATGGCTGCGAGCCAGCCGGCGAGTGCGTGGAGGTGCTCGCCGATCGCGAGCGGGTCTGCGAAGATGTCTGCCAGGACGCCGAAGTAGAAGGAGTCTGTGAGGACATCGACGAACGGCGCGAGTGTTGGGATGCCGTCCTCGACGATGGCGTTGACGAGGACGACGCCGGTCGGGAGATAGAGCATGACCGCGAGGACGGCGGCGGTGGCGAGGGCGAGCAGCGCGAGCGCGTGGCTGTCGAGCCAGTGTCGAAGTCCTGTGAGCGATCTGGAGTCGGGGAAAGGTAGCGTGCGCTCGTGGTTGTGGTTGTGCTCGCTCTCGCAGTCGCACTCGTTCTGACACTCGCCGTCGCTGTTGCTAGTCTGGTCTCGTTCGCTGGCAGCCTGTGATGGCGGCTGTGACCGCGACTCGTCCCCCGACCGAGACACGGGCCTACTGGCTCGCGATTTCGCGCGCCCACTCGTCGACCCAGTCGTCGACGTTTCCGCGGAGGTCGTCGTAACCGAGCGTCACGGCCTCCGGCGGCACGTAGGCGTACTGGTCGAACTCCTCGTCAAGGTCGACGTGCTCGTCTTCGACGGCCGGGAACTGGACGTTCCGTTCTGCGATTTCGGCCTGTGCGTCGTTCGAGAGCGCGAAGTCGAGAAAGGCGTACGCGAGGTCGAGCTGCTCCGCATCCTCGAAGATCGCCATCCCTTCGGGGTTCGCGTAGCCCTGGTCGTTCAGGAAGCCGACCTGGTGACGGCTAAGGTCGTGACCCGACATAGAGGCGAACACTTGGTCCGTCGAGTAAGAAACGACCATTGGGCGCTCCTCGTTCATGTACGCGCCGTTGTAGGAGTCGTTCCAGCTATCGAGCACGCGCACGCCGTTGTCCTGCAGCTCTCGCCAGTAGTCGAGGTACCCGTCCTCGCCGAAGGCGTCGATAGTCCAGAGCAAGAACGCCTGTCCCGGGTCCGAGGTCTGTGCGTTCTGGGCGAGTAGCGCGTCCTCGTAGTCCGATTCGAGGAGGTCCTCGAACGTCTGTGGCTCGTCGACCTCGTTCTCGTCGTAGACGAGGCTGATGTAGCCCGTGTCGTAGGCAAGCACGCGGTCGTGCGGGTCGCCCATATCGAGGCCGTCGCGGATGCGCCCTGAGCGCTCGATCCGGTCCGTGTTGAGTTCGCGGAACAGGCCGCCCTCCGCGAGATTGTCGTCGACGCTCACCAGGTCGTCGATGTTCAGCCCGAGGTAGACGTCAGCGTCGATTGCCTCGCCCTGCTCGGCACTGTTGATATAGTAGTTGATCCCCTGATCCGGCAGCAGCGTCCACTCGAGTTCGGCGTCTGGAAACTCGCTCTCGAAGGCCTCCTTGAGCCACGGACCTGCCGCGGTCTCCTCGTCGATCATCGACTCGTAGGTGACGACCTCGAGCGTCCCCTCCAGATCGGGGTTCTCGGGCGCTGGGTCGGGTGTCTCGTCACCGTTTGCGTCGCCGTTCTCGTTCTCGTCCTCGTCCTCGTCGCCGGTATCCTCGCGAGAGAGACAGCCTGCAAAGCCAGCGATCGCTCCCCCACCGAGTGTGCCGACGAACGTTCGTCGTCTCATCACCCAGTGGTTACACTCCGTGGTTGTAAGTTGATCGTTCCGCGAGCAGCGTGTCGCTCCCTCACACAGTCAGGCGGCCGAACGCGGTCCCTCACTCGGCTCGCTTCGGGCCACCCTGACGGGCCGCAGCCAGCAACGCGTTGTAAGCCGTGCTGTACGCGTCGGCGATCGCCGCGGGGTCGTCACGGTCCGAACTCTCGAGTGGCGGCAACGACACCCGATCGAGCGGGTCGAGGTACTCGAGTACGTCCGGCACGCGTTTTTCGAGCGCGCCGTCTTTCGGGCTGGAACTGGCGATTTCGCAGGCCCGGCAGTAGCGGTCGCCGGGGTAGATTCGGACGCGGCCGGGCTCGACGGCGGCGACCGCTGTGACGGCTGCGGGGTCGAGCGACTGGAGCGGCTGGGCGATGTCGCTGTAGGATTCGACGACGGCGATGTCCGTCGCCTCGATTTCCGCGGCGAGGTCAGCAAACGCTGGAACGTAGCGCTCTTCGGCGACCGTATTGAACTCCTCGACGGTCTCGACGGGAATCGCGTCCTCGAGCGGGAGCGCCTCGGAGACGGCTGCGGGCACCTCGGCGGTCGCGTTTCGGACGTACGTCGCGTCCTCGCCCTGTCCGATACGATCGACGACGAACTCGCGGTCGTGGCGGCCGAGGAGACCGGCCCCCGCGTCCGGTGTCGGTCGCCAGAGTCGATGGACGGGGTTGAGGGTTTCGGGGTTTCGACCTCTGTTCTCGGCCGTGGCCAGCCGAGCGGCGTCCTTGCCGTAGAGCCGTCCGTCTGCGAGCGCGCGCTGGCAGTCGTCGTGATCGAACCAGAAGTCGTTGCCCGCGCGGGGTTTGTAGCCGCGAGCGCCGGTGCGTTCGAGCAGGCCGACCGAGAACGTGGTCTTGCCGGCGTCGACTCGGTCGGTGCCAACGACGAGCAGAATCATCTACTCGTCCGTCTTCAGCCCGTAGTAGCCGGGTTCGTCGTCGGTTCGCGGTTCGGCGACCACGAGTTCGGCCGCGTTGGTCATGATCCACGGAATCGCCCAGTCGAGCAGAATCGCTTCGGTCTCCTGATCGATTTCGGCGTCGGCTTCGAGCCCCTGGAGCATGCGGGCGATTTCGTAGACGGTGTACATCTGATCGTCCTCGAGCAGCTCCGCGGGCGTGTAGAAGTCACACGGTGGCAGGCTGTCGAACTCGGATTTGGGTACGGGCATTCGTTCGCTCACACGTACACCGGTCAGACGCCTAAAGCGTTCGTTCTCGTGCCTGCTGTGGGTGTCGACCGTCGACATCAATCCGTGAGCGCACGAGCGAGCAACTCGATCGGGTGCGACGGCCGTTCTGTGTCCTCGAAGTCACCGATCTGCGTCCGACAGGAGGTCCCTGGTGCGGCGACGACCGTTCCCGCACTGTCGGCGAGTTGGTCCTGTAGCAGCGAGCCAATTGCCCGCGAGAGGTCGTAGTGTTCGGCCTCGTAGCCGAAACTGCCGGCCATGCCACAGCAGCCGGAGTTGACCGGATCCACGGCGTAGCCGGCCCGCCGGAGGACGCCAACGGCGTGGTGGTCCGCACCGCGCGCCTTCTGGTGGCAGTGACCGTGATACGTCAGCCGCTCGGCCGTCGCACTCGAGTCGAACGTGATCCTGTCGTCGAGCCGCTGCGTGTCGATGAACTCGCAGACGCCGTAGGCGTTCGCCGCGAGGCGGTCGACTCGCTCGCTGTACTCGTCGCCGAGCAGCGAGCGGTACTCGTCGACCACCATCGACGCGTCGGACGGTTCGAGAAAGAGCACCGACCAGCCCTGTTCGAGGAACGACTCGAGGTCCCCGAGCAGCGTCTCGGCCCGTCCGTTGGCATTGTCGAGCAGCCCCTGCGAGTAGGCGGCCCTGCCCGTTGAACCGAGAGCCGGAACACGGACGTGCACGTCCGCGGCCTCCAGCACCTCGACGGCCGCTCTTCCGGGCTCGGGGTTCGAGTAGTTCGTATACGTATCCGGGTAGAGGACGACCCCTGCTGTGGCGTCCCCGGGATCGACTTGCGGCCCGCGGGCTGCAAACCAGTCGACCAGCGACTCGCGCCGGAACGAGGGAAGCGTTCGCTCGGGGGCGATTCCGAGGGTCTTCTCGAGTACCCGTCGTGCGCCGGGCACTGCCGTGGCGCGGTTCGCGAGCGGCGCGGTGGCGCTTCCGAGCGCGGCGAGGCGGTCGATGTTCGCGAACAGGCGCTCGCGCAGGCCGACGCCCTCGCGGTCGTGATACTGGTGTTTCACCTCGGCTTTGAGCTTCGCCAGGTCGACGCCGGTCGGGCAGTCGCTCTGACAGCCCTTGCAGCCGATGCAGAGATCCAGCACCTCGGACTGGAACCGGTCGTCGTAGAGTTCCTCGGGGTCGAGTTCGCCGCTAATCGCCGCCCGGAGCAGATTAGCCCGGCCGCGTGTCGTCGCGATTTCCTCGCCGGTCGCCCGGTAGGTCGGACACATCACGTCGCCGTCGGTCTGACGACAGGTCCCACAGCCGTTACAGAGTTCGACCAGGTGGGAGAAGCCGCCTTCGGGTTCGAACTCGAGTGCAGTTTGGGGCTCGAGCGTTGCATAATCGGCTCCGTAGCGAAGATTGTCGCGGATGTCGGTCGGCTCCTCATCGCGGTAGACGACCTTCCCCGGATTCATGCGCCAGTCGGGATCGAACGCGGACTTGACCTCCTTGAACGCGTCCCAGAGATCAGGACCGTACAGTTTTGGGTTGAATTCGGTCCGGGCGAGGCCGTCGCCGTGCTCCCCGGAGAACGAGCCGCCGTGTTCGAGTGCGAGCGAGGTCACGTCCTCGGCGATCGAGCGCATGGTCTCGACGCCGTCCTCCGCTTTGAGGTTCAGCACGGGGCGGATGTGCAGCGTCCCCGCGCCCGCGTGGGCGAAGTACGACGCCCGCGTCCCGTGCTCGTCGAGGATGTCCTCGAAACCGGCGACGTACTCGGCGAGTTCCGCAGGCGGAACCGAGGCGTCCTCGACGAACGGGTACGGCTTCGGATCCCCTTCCATGCTCATCAACAGCGGAATCGCAGCCTTTCGGAGCTTCCAGAGACGATCCTGCTCGTCGGCGTCGAACGCCCGGAGTGAGTCGACTGCAGCCCCCGATCCGACGAGTTCCGCACGGGCGCGTTCGACCGCGCCCGGCAAGTCGTCGACCACCTCCGAGTCGAACTCCAACATGAGCGCTGCCACAGTCCCGTCCGGAATCGGTTCAGCGAACTCGGCGTACTCCGACGATTCTGCGGCGAGTCGAAACACGTCCTCGTCCATGAGTTCGACCGCGCTGGCGTTGGACTCGAGTGCCCGGGGCACAGCGGCGAGCGACTCGATGAGATTGTCGTAACAGCAGACGAGGAGCGCGGTCTCCTCGGGGCGGGTGACGAGCGAGAGGTCGGCTTCGACGACGACGCCGAGGGTTCCTTCCGCGCCGACGATGAGCTTCGAGAGGTTGATCACCCGTTCGCCCTGTTCTGTGGTCCTGATTACCTTCTGGAGGTTGTAGCCGCTGACGCTGCGCTTGAGGTTTGGATAGCGCGTCTCGATCTCGGCGGCATTGTTCTCGACGACGGCCCGAATGGTTTGATAAATTGCGGCCTCGCGATCATCTTTCGAGACGATCTGGTCCCACTCAGGGCTGTCCAACACGATGTCCCGCGTCCGGATCTGCGAGCCATCCGCGAGAACGACCTCGCACGCCTCGACGTAGGCGTCCGTGATCCCGTACCGAACAGAGTGTGCGCCCGTCGAGTTGTTCCCGATGCCGCCACCGATCGTCGCACGGTTCGAGGAGGCTGGATCCGGCGCGAACTTGAGCCCGTGCGGTTCAAGCGCGGCGTCGAGATCATCCTGCACGACGCCGGGCTGGACAGTAGCGCGTCGCCGCTCCGGATCGATGGCTCGAATCTCGTCCATGTGCCGCGACAGATCGAGGACGACGCAGCCGGGGCCGACTGCCTGTCCAGCGAGCGACGAACCCGCACCGCGTGGCAGGACCGACACGTCGTGTTCGGCTGCGACGCGAACTGCCGCCTGTACGTCGGCCGCGTCTCGCGGCACGACGACACCCGCCGGCTGTGCCTGATAGATGCTGCCGTCGGTGGCGTAGAGGATGCGGGTGTACTCGTCAAAGCGCACGTCGCCACGACAGGCGGACTCGAGTGCACGCTCGAGTAACCTCGTCTGTGAGGTTCCTGTATCCGTGGGTGGCTCGGTGGATGTAGGTGGTACAGCGTCGGGGTCGGGGACGACCGTAGACTTGGAATTGGGTTCGGATTCGGACGGAGACTCGGGTCGCTCCTCGGCGGCCATATACGGACCGCGTCATCGTCCGGCAAGATAAACTGTGGTGCTTGTTCACAACTTGCTTGATTTAGTGAGGGGTGGCGAGCAGTGTCGATAGCAGTCGCTCACACGTTGGTGATGCAAAAAACACGAGATTGGACCGCACAGCCCGCTGGCTTCAGCTACTCGTCTCGGTGCGACTTACTCGAAGTGGTCGAGGCACTTCTGGTACTCGTCCTCGACCGAGTCCCAGTTGATCACGTCGAAGAAGCCCTCGATGAAGCTGCCGCGGTCTGGACCGTAGTCGTAGTAGTAGGAGTGCTCCCAGACGTCGAGTGCGAGGATCGGGTGGGAGCCCCAGAGTGCGCCCTGGTCGTGCTTGTCGACCGCGACGTTGCGAAGCTGCTTCGCAACTGGGTCGTATACCAGCAGCGCCCAGCCGCCGGCGGCGCCGGCAGCGGCCTCGAATTCGCCCTTCCAGCCCTCGTAGGAGCCGAAGTCCTCCTCGATACGGTCTGCGATGTCGCCCTCCGGCTCGCCGCCACCGTTTGGCGACATGTTCTCCCAGAACAGCGTGTGGAGGTAGTGTCCACTGCCGTTGTGGGTGACGTTCGAGAGCGCACCGGGCGTCGAGTCGAACTCGCCGCTCTCGCGGTTTTCGGCGAGGGTTTCCTCAGCCGAGTTCAGCCCGTTGACGTAGCCCTGATGGTGCGTGTCGTGGTGCCAGGTGACGACCTGTTCGGAGATCGACGGTTCCAGTGCGTCGTAATCGTATGGAAGTGGTGGAAGTTCGTGGTCAGTCATGGGTAAACACCTAGTGAGTGGTTAGGTTTCTCTCCTGTTAAGTGTTCAGGAGTGAAATGATACCATACCACACTATCGCGTTCGGGAACCGGTTGTCCCCGACTCCACCTGAGTGGTCAGCAGGCGACGTGTTAAACCTTTCAGCGGTGGCTCGTCACACAGTGTCACAGAGTGACCGGGTGGAGCACCCGACCTATCGCTCACCACACAGTCGTCGGTCTCCCCAGAACCCATGAGCCGGCGTCGGCACCACCCTATTCGCCCGACTCCTGACCAACCGTACCGTACTCTTGTCCTTCCGTCCACCCACCTTCCCGTCCTCGCCGGCCAGTTAGTGATCGGTTCGTGCGCGTCGTTCCTTGTGGTGGGCGTGTTCGAGCCACTCCTCAAGCGACGGTTGGGACCAGTACCGAACCGTCTGACTGCGACGGTCGTGTTCGATCACACCCACCTCTTCCAGTTTCGGTAGGTGAACGTGTTGGAGTTCGGTCTCGACGATCTGGTGTTGGTCTTCGCCAGCGACTTGGCTATCGGCGTGGCTCGAGTGCTGGCGGTGTATCGCCGTCGACGGCGACTCTGCGCTCGATGCTGACTCGGCGTATCGCCGTTCGAACGAGACGATCGAGTCGGTCAACTCCTCGACCGTCGCAACACCGTCTGATTGCTCGTAGAGCGTATACAACGCGTATCGCCGTCGTTGATTCGACAGGAGTTCGAAGATGAGATCGAGTGACGGCGTCGCCTCGACCGCATGTTGTGTTGACTCCCGTCCTGTTTTACACATCCACAGACCACCTACCATATATTACCATTCGAAACCACCACGGCTCTCTACAGCAGCCGTCACATTAGATGTTACGTCTACCTGTCTCACTATCTGGCGTAAATTTCTGTCAGGTGGTAATGAAACGAGGGTGGTTGTATAACAGAACCGGTCGTGGCAAGATGTGCGGCACAACGTTGGAGCGCCACAGCGAACCAACGTGCAACGTGCAGCGCAACAGCTCACGGTCAGTGAAGCAGGAGAACAGTCAGTGACTGTTATGTCTGCAGTGAGAGCTGTCGAGCGTTACTCGTAGAGCCACTCGCCGTCGTGTTGCTCGTAGTCCGTCAGCTCGTCTTCGTCGAAGTGGATTGCGATTTCGCGCTCGTTTGCGCCCTCGTCCTCGTGGTCTGCCGCGTGAACGACGTTCCGACCGAGGTCGAGTGCGTAATCGCCGCGGATCGTGCCTGGTTCGGCCTCGAGTGGGTCCGTCTCGCCGATCATCTGGCGGACCTGACGCGTTGCGTCCTGTCCTTCCCAGACCATCGGGACGACGGGGCCGGAGGTGATGAAGTCAACGAGGTCGTCGTAGAACGGCTTGTCCTCGTGTTCACCGTAGTGTTCCTCGGCACGTTCGCGAGGCATCGTTTCGACCTTGATGCCGACGAGCTTGAGTCCGCGCTCTTCGAGTCGGGAGATGACCTCGCCCACGAGCCCACGCGCGAAGGCGTCGGGCTTGACCATCACGAAGGTGCGTTCGTGCTCGCTCATTAGGCCTCACTCTCCTCGTCGGCTGCCTCGGCGTCGGCGTCTGCTTCTGCGTCGGCCTCAGCGTCGGCATCCGATTCCGATTCGGTCTCGTCGACCGTCTCGTCCCCGGCAGGAACGTCGTCCTCGTCGTCGGCGACGTCTTCTTCGGTTGCGAGGTCCTCATCTTCGTCTGCGTCGACGACCTCGTCCTGGTCGGCTTCCTCGTCGGCGGTCGTGTCGGCCTGGGCTGGGCCCTTGCCGGCACGTCCTTCCTCGGTCCACTCGAGATCGCGCGGTTCGCGACCGAGCTTGTAGTTCTTCTCCGCTTTCGAGTCGACGAAGTGAAGCACGGTACCGTCGTTGCGGACGTACATGATGCCCGTGCCGGGTTCGATCTCTTCGCCCGTGTAGTCGCAGGTGCGTTTCTCGACCATTGGTTACTGTCCTCCGATGGAGTCCGCCTCGCGGGCGGTCTCACGAAGCTGGAGTACGTCCCCTTCGCGGACCGGTCCGAGGCAGTTACGGGTGATGATTCGTCCCTGATTCTCGCCCTCTTGAATCCGGCACTTGACCTGCATGGCCTCTCCGTGCATGCCGGTTTTGCCGACGATCTCGATGACCTCGGCGGGCGTGGAGCCGCTTTCTTCCTCTTCAGCACTCATCTCTGATCACCTCAGTCGAGGTCCTCGACCTTGCCGGCGATGTCTTCGACGTCGCCTTCGGCCTCTCCGGTGTCGACGATAGCTGCGGCGGCCGAGCCGACCTCGAGGCCCGCAGCGTGGCCGACGTCGTCCTGGGTCTCGATAAAGACGACAGGAATACCCTTCTCGTCGGCGAGTTCTGGGAGGTGCATGACGATCTCCTCAGGGGAGACGTCTTCAGCGACGAAAACGAGCTCGGCGTTGCCGCGCTCGATCGCCTTCGTGGTTTCGTTCGTTCCTTTCTTTACTCGGCCGGTGTCTCGTGCGACCTCGAGCGCCTCAAGGGCGTCATCTGCGAGATCGGCTGGGATGTCGGTTGTGACGTAGACTGACATTGGTTGTTCACCTCTCCTACACGTGGGCTCGCGCTCCCCTGCCCTCGAGGGTTCGGCCTGTGTTCCGTTCCCAGAATCGAATTCGGTGTGAATTCGGCATCGACTCCGGCTCCGGAAACCGAACCCCAGGCCGGGCTGTGCCCGGCGGCGGTCCTGTAAGGCTAGGAGCATCATCAACCCCGCGTAGGGTGTACTACGTCAGTAGCGTTGCCCCCCTTAAAAGCGTGTTCAAAACGCTGGACGAGTGTGACCTGGACGCACAGTCCTCGATGGCTAGCAGTTGATCGGTGACAGCGGACCGATGATCACACAGTATTACGGCCCCGCGTCCGAACACCGACTATGAACGTTGGCTCCCTCGCGACCGACCTCTACCGCGAGGCCCAGGACACCACCGAACGGCGCGCCCTCGTCCTCAGCGGCGACCGCGAACGCGGCTACGCCTGTCTCGAGTCCATCCTCTCGACACTGCCGGTCGCTATCACCGACACGACGCTCGTCGGCCCCGACGACCGCCTTCGCTGCGAACAGCTCTCACAGGTACACACGGCAGAATTGCTCGGCACCACCCGCCAGCTACTCGTTCTCGACGCACACGCAGACCTCCAGCCGAACGCGCTCGGCCGCATCGTCGGCACCATCGACGGCGGCGGCCTCCTGATCGTACTCGCACCCGAACTCGAGTACTGGCCCGATCAGATCACGACGTTCGACGAGTCGCTCGCGGTGCCGCCGTTTGCGACGGCGGACGTGACGGGCCGCTTCAGGTCCCGACTGATCGAAACGCTTCGTGAACACCGTGGGATTGGGATCGTCGAGTTCGACGGAACGGATTCGACCGGTGCTCCGGACGACCCGACCGAACTCGTTGCGCACGAAATTACCGACACGGGACTCACGCATCCGGCACCGGTCTGGCAGCCAGCCGACGACGGCGGTCGCAGTAACAATAGCGGTACCGACAACGGTAACAGAAGCACCACTCCGTCGGACGCAGCGTTCCCCCACGCCGCCTACGACGCCTGTCTTACCGGAGATCAACGCGAGGCGCTCACTACGTTCGAAGCGCTCTCGGACTCCGAGCAGGCTGTCGTCTTAGAGGCAGACCGCGGCCGGGGGAAGTCGAGCGCCGCGGGACTGGCTGCTGGGGGGTTCGCGCTCGACGGCAACTCGGTTCTCGTCACTGCACCGGCGTTCCGGAACACGACGGAACTGTTCGCCCGCGCCGGCGAACTCGTCACCAGCTGTGATTCCGATGCTGACGTTCGGACAGATCAACAGGGAACCCCTCGCGAGATCACGACGAGCGCGGGCGGTCGCGTCTGGTTTCGTGACCCAGACGAGGCGGTCTCGGAACTCGGCTCCGCCGACATCGTGATCGTTGACGAAGCCGCCGCGCTCCCGGTGTCGCGACTCGAGTCGTTCCTCGCCGCCGACCGGGTCGCGTTCACGACGACGGTCCACGGCTACGAAGGAGCCGGCCGCGGATTCTCGGTCCGGTTTCGGGATCGACTCACGGACAGCGCCCACGAGGTCAGCGACTACACACTCTCTGAGCCGATCCGGTACGCAGCAGGCGACCCGCTCGAGGTGTGGGCCTTTCGTGCGCTCTTGCTCGACGCACGGCCGCCAGTCACCTCGCTCGTTGCCGACGCCACACCCGAGAGTGTCGACTATCGCGCGCTCGAACCCGACGACCTGCTCGCGGACGACCAACTCCTTCGCGAAGCCTTTGGCCTGCTCGTGCTCGCCCACTACCGGACCGAGCCGAACGACCTCGCCCGGTTGCTCGACGCGCCGAACCTCGAGGCACGCGCGCTGGTCCAAGACGGCCACGTCGTCAGCGTTGCCCTGCTCGCTCGCGAGGGGAATCTGGACGCCGACACACGGGCGATGATGTACGACGGCGGCCGCGTCCGCGGGAACATGCTCCCCGACGTGCTCACGAGCCAGCTCCGCGACGAATCCGCGAGTAAGCCGGCCGGGATCCGCATCGTTCGCATCGCGACCCACCACGAGGTTCGGGCGCGGGGGCTTGGCTCGCGGCTACTCGAGTCCATCCGTGACGAGTTCGCCCCGACGGTGGACTGGCTCGGTACCGGCTTCGGCGCGACGCCGGGGCTACTCGAGTTCTGGCGGGCGAACGGCTTCCGAGCAGTGCACGTTTCGACGACGCGTAACAACGCGAGCGGGGAGTACTCGGCGCTCATGCTGGCCCCGACGAGCGAGGCTGGGCAGGAGTTACACGAGCGCCACGCAGCGTGGTTCGCCCGCCGCTTCGCGGCGCTGTGTTCGGACGCACTCGCGGATCTGGATCCCGACGTTGCCCGGGCAATCCTGCGGGCGACCGCGAGCGAGGCCGCACCGCCGTTGACGCTCGGCGAGCACGACTGGCGCGTCGTTGCCGGCGCGGCCTACGGCCCCGGCCTATTCGACGTAGATCCAGGCCCGTTCCGCGAGCTGGTGATTCGGTACTTCCTTGAGGAACCGGCAAGCGTGGCCCTCTCCGCACGCGAGGAACGGCTCCTCGTCTTGCGTGCGTTGCAAGGTCGGGAGTGGTCCGCTGTGGCGGACCGACTCGAGTACCCCTCGGCCGGACAGTGTATGCGCGCGCTCGGGGAGGCGTTCCAGCCGCTGGTCGACGAGTACGGCGACGAGGTGGCGATGGACGTCCGGGACCGGTTTGCCGACGGGTGAAGAGAAGGGGTAGATGCGGTAGAAGATGTGTGTCGAGTATCACGAAATAGTAACAATCATCTCTGGTACGGACCGATCAACGAGTATGTTAGGTGTGAGGCTCGGGCTGCTTGGCATTACATTCGTGTTGCTCGCAATATTTCTCGGAGAAGGTGCCTGGAGAGTGGCGTATCTCGGAGTCTTTGTCTCCATAGCCGGCGTGTTCGTCGGCTCCGGCACCGCGTCCTCTGCGGCAGACTAATCGACAGCGGTCAGGCGAACAGCCGTCGAACCGCCGACTCGGGAAGTGCCTTCAACACCCACGCGACCAGCCGCCAGCGGCGGGTGACGTAGGCGTGGTCACGCTCCTCGCGGATCGCGTCGGCGATCTGGCTCGCAGCGGTCTCGGGTGAGCACTCCCAGAACGACCCGTACGAGAGATCGGTGTCGACGAACCCCGGTTCGATGGTCGTGATCGTCACGTTCGCGTCGTTGCCGGCCTGCCGACTCCGTAGCCCCTCGAGATAGCGCGAGACGTACGCCTTCGAGGCGTTGTAGGCCTGCGTGCCGCCGTTGCCGAAGTGGGCTGCGACCGAGGACAGTCCGACGAGATGTCCGTGTGGATCCGAACTGTCGTCCGTTCGAGACTCGAAATACTCCATCGCCGCCGTCGCAATCGCCGTAAAGCCGCGCACGTTGACGTCGACCGTCTGGCGCTCGGACTCCCACTCGAGTGCGTAGTTCGCGTCGCCGACACCGGCGCTGATGACGACGAGGTCGACGGACGGCATTGCGTCGGCGAGTTCGAAGAAGTGCTCGCGAGCGGTGTCGGTGTCGGTGACGTCCATGGTGGCGACGTAGGCTTTCGTCGGGAGTTCGCCGCCGACGGCTTTCAGTTGCTCCGTTCGACGGGCTGTGAGGCCGACCTCGTAGCCGTCTGCGGCGAGTTCGTGGGCGAGTGCCGCGCCGATGCCCGACGAGGCACCGACGATGATGGCGCCTCGCGGCTGTTCCGAGTGGTCCGTGGCTGCTGGCGCTGTTGTCATGTCACCTGCTGGTCACCCAGTGTACGTAACTGTACTGGAGGAAAACGGATGGTGGCACCCAGCGGCGCTGTTGGCGTTGGGAGGCGGTACGGCTTTCACGCGGGCGGGTGTCGAGTGGTGTATGGTGGACGTGGTCTTGCTGGTCGCGGTTGCGCTGCTCGCCGCCGGCGTCCTCGGAACGGTCGTCCCACTCGTTCCCGGCGGCTTACTCTCGCTATCCGGCCTGTACTTCTACTGGTGGCAGTCCGGCTTCGCAGAGCCGGGAACGGGGACGATGATCGTGTTGACGATACTCGGCCTCGTGACGCTGTTCGTCGAGTTCTTCGCGGGGTCGATCGCAGCGCGAGCGGGCGGTGCCTCCTGGACTACAACCGGTCTCGCCGCCGTCGTCGGCATCCTGTTGATGCTCGTCACCGGCCCGCTCGGTCTGCTCGTCGGCCTGTTCGGAACCGTCTTCGTCGTCGAGTTCGTCCGGGTTGGCGATGTCAACCGGAGCACCCGGTCGGCGATCTACGCGACGCTCGGTATTCTGGCCTCGACGGCAGTGCAGGCGCTCCTGACAGTGTCGATCCTGTTCGGGTTCCTCATCGGCGTCTTCGTCTTTTAATCCCGTTTTGTTCAATTCCAATCCGCGAAAGCCGCGAAAAGACTGAGTCACTCGCCGTCGTGTCTCCGCTATGGAATGTGCCGAATCGGACTGTGAGCGGGCCGCCACGGTCGAGTTACACATCCCCTGGGCCGACAACCGCCTCGTCTGTGCTGCACACGCCCGGGTGCTCGGTCGACAAGACGGTGTGGTCGCCGACCCCAGTCCAGACAGCGCGGACGAGTTACTCGAGTAGCCCTCGAGGACAGTCGTCGTATACTGAACGTATGTTGTAAAAGTAAACCAGAAATGGACTCAAAAACTGAGAATATCATCAGTTTGCCGGATTTGATTTAACATCTCTCGGCGACGTAGAGGCAGGTATGGCAGAAAACAATTCCAAGACTCGGCGAACAATCCTCAAGGTGGCGGGTGCTGTCGGTGCAACAGCGTTCCTCGCAGGCTGTGCAGACGATAACGGGAACGGCGAGGAGAACGGCAACGGCGACGAGCCAGCGCCGGATGAGAACGGCGACGAGAACGGCAACGACGAGCCGGATGACGAGAACGGAGAGGCGATTGAGCCTGACACCGTCATCGAACTCGACGCGCAGACGGCAGGCTGGGTCGGTATCGAACCAGAAGAGATCGCAGACGAGGAGAACCCGACACTCACGCTTGAGGATGGTGCACAGTACGAAATTGGATGGGAAGAAGGCGACGGGAGTACCCACAACATCGAACTCGTCGACGAAGACGACGAGGTCGTCGATGACTACGAGACCGACGAAGCAGACGAAGGTGGCGACGATCAGTTCATCGAGTTCGAAGCGACCGACGATATCGCGGAGTACGTCTGCCGACCGCACGAGGGGACGATGCGCGGCACGATCGAAATCGTAGAGGCAGAGAACGGCGAAGCGGACGAGGACGCTGAAGACGAAGAAAACGGTGAGGAAGAAAATGGCGAGGAGGATAACGGAAACGGTGACGAAGAGAACGGCAACGGCAACGACAACGGTGATGAGGAGAACGGCAACGACGACAACTAACGCCACACCCGCGACCAGGTAGCCCACAGCAACGCCGACACACCACCGCTCGCTACCTGCTTTGTGCCGCCACCGTCTCAATTTTCACTGCCGAAATACACAGCACATCGCGCTCACGCAGGTGAGCGTCTAGCTGTGCGTATAGTATGCGACCGTCTCGTCGTCCTCGTGGCGGTCGATCCGAGCGAAGCCAACACGCTCGAACTGCACCAGCTCGTCCGACTCGAGTGCACCCACCTCGGGTTCTGCCTGTCCGGAGACGTCACCCGTCATCGTCCGCAGCCGGACGGGGACGCTCTCGGCTGCCGGCACCCAGTGGATAACGTCGACGTCACCCTCGCGAACCACGTCGATATCCTCGCCGGTGTACTGGAGCGTATCGCGGGTGTACTGGAAGCAGCCAAGCCCCTTGAGCCAGATGCGCTCCTCGCGGGCCGGCAGGTCGTCGGACTCGAGTAGCACGGCGTCGCCGACGGGAATCTCCCGGACGCCGCGTTCCTCGTGGTTGGGGTGTAGCGGCGGGTTGGCCTCTGCTGGCGGACTGCCGCCGAGCGGGAGTTCGACGCCGTCGCGGACGAGGAACCGTCGGTCGGTCTCGTCGTCGATCAGGTCGCGGTTGTTCGCGTAGACGGAACTCATCGCGAGGTCGACGTCGCTGGTCGAGGTGCCGAGTTCCACCATCGCGTCGACGATTGCCTGACCGCGGATGCCGCGCCGGCGGAGGCTCTTGAGCGTCGGTGCGCGTGGGTCGTCCCAGCCGTCGAGTTCGCCCTCTTCAATGAGTGCCGAAATCGTGGAGGTGCTCACCTTCACGTCGTAGGCGTCGACCTGGACGTGACCCCAGTGGACGACTTCGGGGTACTCCCAGCCGAAGTAGTCGTAGACGAACTGCTGGCGCTTGGCGGAGTCCTGCAGGTCGATGCCGCGAATGATGTGGGTGATGCCGATGAGGTGATCGTCGACGCCGGACTGGAAGTCGAGCATCGGCCAGCAGCGGTACTCGCTTGCCTCCTCGCGCGGGTGGGGCGTGTCGATCATCCGGAAGGCGACCCAGTCACGCAGCGCGGGGTTCTTGTGCTCGATGTCGGTCTTCACACGGAGGACCATCTCGCCGCTCTCGTACTCGCCGGCGACCATGTCCTCGAACTCCTCGCGAACCGTCTCAACGTCTTTGTCGCGGTGGGGACACGGCTCGCCCGAGTTCTTCAGTTCCGAGAACTCCTCGCCCGAGCAAGAGCAGGTGTAGGCCCCGCCCAGATCGATCAGTTCGCGGGCGTGCTCGTAGTACGTCTCGAGTCGATCGCTCGCGCGGAAGATCTCGTCCGGCTCGAAGCCGAGGTAGTCGAGATCCTCGAGGATCGCGTCGTAGGCCTCGAGATCAGGCCGTTTCGTCTCGGGGTCGGTGTCGTCGAAGCGCACGCAGAACCAGCCGTCGTAGCGCTCGCGGTAGGTGCCGATGACGGCGGGCATGCGGGCGTGGCCGACGTGCCACGGGCCGTTCGGGTTCGGCGCACATCGCATGCGGATCTCGTCGTACTCCGCAGCATTGGGGAGCGACGGCAGGTCGTGTTCGTCTTCCTCGTCTTCGGCTTCGATTTCGGCGAGTTCCTCGGGTGCGAGGTCCTCGAGTCGCTCGCGCTTTTCGTCGTAAGAAAGGTCGTTGACTCGGCCGATGACGCCGCCGATGACGCCCGGAATCTCGTCGCCGTGCTCGCGGAAATCGGGGTTCTCGCCCATCAGCGGCCCCATGATGGCACCGACGTTGGCGTCGCTTTCGTGTTTGACGGCGTTCAACAGCGCGTGTTTCTCGGCTTCGCGCTCGATCCGTTCGCGGAGATCGTCGTTCATTACTGGGGGGTATTCATGCACGGACCAAAACCTCCGCGGTGTCGGGTCGCGTGACTCGGGTTGGGTTCAGTTCGTTCGGGTTGGTTCGGGTCTGTTCAGGACGGATCGTGCAGGGAGAGGCCGCCGCACACTGGCTCTAACACAGTACCGTCGCACGCAAGTAACACCCTTAGAACGGCAGGGCAACGAGCGCCATATCCGAAATGACGTTCTCCCTCTACCGCGACTGGATACAGGATGTACTCTACGGCTCTCCGCCACTACAACTGCTGACCAGCATCGCCGTTATCGTCGCACTCGTCGCCCTGTTCGCACTGATTCGAAGCCTCCGGAGTCTGCTCGGTGACCGCTATACACGAAACGCCGCCGAGGCGATCGAAATGGCCGTCCTCGCTGGCAGCGTGGTCGTCGCAGCCTACGTCCTCGCCGATATCTGGGCGCTCTCGTTCGTCTTCGGCGAGGTCCTCGACGCCGTGTTCGTCGACCGCTTCACCGGCATCCGTGGCGCGGTGTCGATCGCGATTCTCGTCGCCAGTTACCTCCTCGTTCGGATGGTCAACCGCTCGTTCGACCGACTCTACCGGGAGGAACTCATCACGAACCACCAGAAAGAGGTCGCCTACCACACCGCCGACGCCGGCATCTTCGCCGTTGCAGGCCTCGTGATCATGTCGATCTGGGGACTCGAACTGACGAATCTCATCCTCAGCGCGGGCGTCGTCAGCGCCATCTTCGGACTGGCCGCCCAGAAGACCGTCGCCGCGTTCGTCGCCGGCTTCCTCCTCCTCTTTACGCGCCCCTTCCGGGCCGGCGACTGGATCGAGGTCGCAAACCAGAACGAACGCAAAACCGCCGGCATCGTCCAGGACATCACCATCTCACACACGAAGATCCGGACGTTCAACGACGAACACGTCCTCGTCCCGAACGACGAACTCACCTCGAACGAACTTATCAACTACTCGCGAAGCAACCGCCTCCGCGTCGACATCGAACTCGGCGTCGACTACGACACCGACCTGCACCGCGCCCGAACCGTCATTCGCGACGCCGTCAGCGACATCGACATCATCAGCCCGCTCAAAGAGCCCCAGGTCGTCTCCAAACGCTTCGGCGACTCCGCGGTCGTACTCGAGTTACAGTTCTGGATCGAGGACCCGAAGCGCCGACGCGTCTGGCAGGCCCAGACGACCGTCATCGACGCGATCAAGGACGCGTTCGAGCGGGAAGCGATTACGATTCCGTACCCCCAGCGAACGCATCAGGCGCGCGGGGATCGTGGGTTTCGGGTGGCGTCGACGGCGTCGATGGAGTCGATGCAGTCGATGGACGGAGACGATGAACTCGAGTCCGACGTGAGAGAGTCGCAGACGGAGCGGACGGAGAGGGGGAAGCGGACGGAGTCAGAGACAGACCAGGAGGTCACGAACAGGTAGCACACAGCAGAACCGAAAGCGGTGGTGTGGTTGTGGCTGGCCGATGCGAGCCGGCGAATCAGTAGCCGCGTTCGATCAGGTAATCCGCGATCTCACACAGCAACTCGCGCGCTTCGTTGTCCGGTAGGACGCTGAGGCGGTTTTTCCCCTGTTCGACCAGGTCGCGAGCCGTCTCGTTGGCGTAGCTGATCGAACCAGCGTTCTCGAGTTCGGCGAGCGCGTCGTCGATTTCGGCCTCGGTGACGGCGTCGACGTCTTCGGTATCGACGAGCCCCTCGATGTCGACACCCTGTTCGCGGGCGTGAACGGTGATGAGGGTCTGTTTCTCCTCGACGAGGTCGCTGCCGCGCTGTTTACCGAGTTTGTCGCTCGGAACGGTCAGATCGAGCACGTCGTCCTGAATCTGGAACGCGCGGCCGATGTCGAGGCCGTAGCCGTACAGCGCGTCGATCGTCTCCTGGTCGGCACCCTGCAAGATTGTGGGGAGGCAAGCCGACGCCGCATAGAGGACGGCGGTCTTCTGTTCGACCATTTCGAGGTACTCCTCGGGCGCGACGTTGTCGCGCTTCTCGAAGGTAACGTCGAGTGCCTGGCCCTCACAGATCTTCGTACAGGTCGTCGCGAGCACGCCGAGTGCGTCGACCGTTCGGGACGGTTCCGCGCCCGTCTCGAGCATGATCTCGAACGCCTTCGAGTAGAGCGTGTCGCCGGCCAGGATGGCCGTTTCGAGGTCGTACTCGCGGTGAACAGCGGGAACGCCGCGTCGGAGGTCGTCGTCGTCCATGATGTCGTCGTGGATCAGCGTGAACGACTGGATGACCTCGACGCTGACCGCGGCGTCCATCATATCGATTTGCTCGCCGTTCAGTGTCGGGAACGACCGGTACTCAGTCGACAGTGGCTCGACGTCTGCGAGTGCTTCCGCCGCCGCAAGCAGGACGGCCGGACGCAGTCGTTTGCCGCCCGCATCGAGCAGGTACCGCGAGGCTTCATAGAGCCGTTCGGGCTCCTGGATCGGTAGCTCGTCGGGAATCGCCTCGTTGACGAGTTCCCGTCGCGCTCGGACCGCCTCGAGTACCGTCTCTTCTCGTGCCTTGGAAGTCGTCATATCACTCGACAAGCTGAATGAGGTTGCCGTTGCGCGAGACGTGGATGTCCCGTCCCATCTGGTACCCCTCGCTCTCACAGAGCTTGACGTAGCCCGACAGTCCCTTCAGGTCCTGGTGGGCCGGAATGATGTTCTGGGGCTGCAGTGCGTCGAGCATCTCGTAGTGGCCTTCCTGGTTGAGGTGGCCGGAAACGTGGATGTCGTCGTAGACGCGAGCGCCCTGCATGCCGAGCAGCTTTTCGGCCTGGTAGCGCTGGCCCTCGTTCGTCGGCTCCGGGATCACGCGAGCGGAGAAGACGACCTTGTCGCCGTCGTCCAGTTCGTACGGCGTCTCGCCGCGGGCCATACGGGTGAGCATCGCGCGTGGCTCGCCCTGGTGGCCCGTCACGACGGGCAGGTAGTTCTCCTTGCCCTCGTTCATGATCCGCTTGAACGTGCGGTCGACGGACTTGCGGTGGCCGAACATGCCGAGGTCGTCCGGGAAGTCGACGAAGTCGAGTCGTTCTGCGGTACCGGAATACTTCTCCATCGAGCGCCCGAGGAGGACCGGCTGTCGGCCGATGTCCTTCGCGAACTCGACGAGGCTCGTAACACGCGAGATGTGACTCGAGAACGTCGTGGCGACGATGCCGCCGTCGTAGTCCTCCATGCTGTAGAGGACGTCCTTGAGGTGTTCGCGGGCGACGCTCTCGGAGGGTGTCCGGCCCTTCTTGTTCGCGTTGGTACAGTCCTCGATGTAACAGAGGACGCCTTCACCTTCGCGACCGATCTCCCGGAAGCGCTCCATGTCGATCGGGTCGCCGAGCACCGGCGAGTGGTCCATGCGCTTGTCCAGTCCGTAGACGACCGCACCCTCTGGGGTGTGCAGGACTGGGTTGATTGCGTCGATAATCGAGTGGGTGACGTTAACGAATTCGAGGTCGACCTTACCGGAGTCGCCGATCGACATCGTTTCGCCGGCGTCCATCTTGACGAGGTCGTTCTCGACGCCGAACTTCTGTTCGCCCTCGATCTGTTGCTTGACCAGTTCGATCGTAAAGGGCGTCGCGACGATGGGTGCGTCGTAGCGGTGGGCCAGCTTGGAGATGGCACCGATGTGGTCCAGGTGGCCGTGTGTCGGCACGATGGCCTGCACGTCACCTTCGAGGTCGCTCATGATCCGGTCGTCCGGAATTGCGCCCATGTCGATCAGGTCGAGACTGTGCATCCGCTCGGTTTCGACGTTGTCGTGGATGAGAACCTGCGAGAGGTTCAGCCCCATGTCGAAGATAACGACGTCGTCACCGGCGCGGACAGCAGTCATCTGCCGTCCAACTTCTTCGTAGCCGCCGATTGTTGCGATTTCGATTTCCATAGTTCGTAGCACTGAAAGCCGCGTATTGACTCTCACCGAAACAGTCCGCGGACTCCTGCTCGTACGGCCCCGGCGTCTTACAGCGCGTCGGCCATCCCGCTATGCGTTCGGCATAGTGGCGGTGTGACGACGCCGTTCGTCGCCAGTACCGCCCCGAGACGCACTTGCCCGCGGGTTTCGCTACTGCCATCTACACGCCCGGGTGTTAAAAACGCAGTGGGTTGGAACCCCACCCGTACTCGGCACGATGCCAGTAGTTGCTCCCCGGGAGGGAACTGCACTGAAACTGAACGGCTGTCACGCGAGTGGCTATTTTCACGGCAATATTTCCGTTCTCGTTCGGAATATCGCCCACTCGGTTCCGAGATGCGAAGGTTTCTAACCTTCCGTTCAGAATACGTGAGTAATGGCGAAGGATCTCGAACGTGATCTCGGTCTGTTCTCCGTTATCGCAATCAGTATGGGCGCGATGATCGGTAGCGGCATCTTCATCCTGCCTGGCATTGCGATGGCCGAGGCCGGGCCGGCGGTTATCCTCTCGTTCGTGATCGCTGCGATTCTCGTCGTGCCGGCCGCACTGAGCATCGCCGAACTCGGAACGGCGATGCCCGAGGCCGGCGGCGACTACGTTTTCATTGAACGCGGGATGGGGCCTGCTGTGGGAACTATCGCCGGCCTCGGCACCTGGCTCATGTTGATGCTAAAGGGCGCACTCGCACTCGTCGGCGGCATGTTCTACCTCGAAGCCGTGATCGCCCTCCCGAGTATCGAGGCAGTCGCGGTGACGTTCGCGCTCATTTTGATCGCGGTCAACCTGATCGGCGTCAAACAGACCGGCGGCCTGCAGCTGATTATGGTCATCGTCATGCTTCTCATCCTCTCTGTCTTCGTTGCCGGTTCGATCATCCGCGTCGACGGTACGAACTACGATCCGTTCTTTACCGAGGGACTGGGCGGCGTCTTCACCGCGACTGCAACTGTGCTCGTCTCCTACGCCGGTGTCACGAAGGTCGCCGCCGTTGCTGAGGAGATCGAGAACCCCGGCCGTAACCTCCCGCTCGGGCTGCTCGCCTCACTCGTCGCGACCTCGATCCTCTACGCGCTGCTCGTCTTCGTCCTCGTCGGCGTCATCGAGGGCGAAACCCTCGCCGGTGAGGAAGCACCGATGGCCGAAGCTGTGGACGTCCTCTTCGGTGAGCTGTTCCTGTTCGCGATCGTCCTCGCCGCACTGCTCGCACTCGTCAGTACCGCGAACGCCGGTATTCTGACCGCCTCACGCTACCCGCTCGCCCTGAGCCGCGACAACCTCTTCCTCGACGTTTTCGAGTACATCCACCCGCGCTTTGCGACGCCGATCGTCGCCATCGTCACCACGGGCGCGTTCATGATCTTCGCGATTCTCACGCTCGACGTCGAACAGATCGCGAAGTCCGCCGGCGCGTTCCAGATTCTCGTCTACATCCTCGTCTGTGGCGCACTGATCGCGTTCCGCGAGCGCGATCTCGAGTGGTACGACCCCGACTTCTACACGCCGGGCTATCCGTGGGTCCAGCTCTTCGGTATCGTCTCCGGGGTGTTCATCATCGGCTGGATGGATCTGCTGCCGATCGCGGGCTCGATCGGGATCGTCATCTTCGGCTACGTCTGGTACAAATGGTACGCCGAATCACGCGTCGAACGCGAGGGCGTTGCCAAGGGCCTCGCACGCCGACAGGCCGGCCGACAGTTCGTCCGGGACACCGAAGAACAGCTCGCGGACGACGACCGGTACGAGGTCCTCATTCCGATTCGCCGTGACGTGACCAGAGAGCAAGAAGACGCGCTGATCCAGCTCGCCGCACCGATCGTCCGCCAACAGGGCGGCCGAATCCGCGTGATCCGCTTCGACGAAGTCCCCGACCAGGTTCCCCTCGACACCGCCGCCGAGGAGCTCACCCCCGAGGACGCCGAGTTCGAAGAGCGAACCGACGACCTCGTGCGCTACCTCGAGGTCCCCGTCGAAGTCGGCGAAATCGTCAGCCACGACACCCGCCACGCGGTCGTCAACTTCGCCGACCGCACCGGTGCCGACCTCGTGCTCGCCCGGCAAAAACCGACGAGTCGACTCGACACGCTCTTCGGCCGCGATACCGACTGGATCATGGAACACGCCCCCTGTGACGTGGTCTTCGTCCAGCACGAACAGCCAATCGAACTAGAGGAGATCGCAATCGTCACCGATCGCAGTCCGTTCAACGACCCCCTCAAAGTCGAACTCGCCAACGCGATGGCCGATGTCCTCGACGCCCGCATCCGGTTCGTCTTTACCGTCTCCGAGGACGCCCCCGAGGAACTCGAGGAGACGATCGAAGAGTACCACGCCGAACTCGACGACCTCTGCACCGTCCCCGTCGCGTCGTCGATCCTCAGAACGAACAATTCGATCGGCGATCTGACGACTGAACTCGAGTCGGCCCAGCTCGTCATGCTGAGTACGATGACCCACCGGCGGCTCCCCGACCTCCTCGTCGAGCAACGTTCGGACCGGATCGCAGCCTCAGTTGAAGGGCCGGTGTTGCTGGTTCACTCGAAGAAAACGCGCCGTGGGTCGTTCCTGCGGCCGATTCTGGATCGGGTGCTGTTCGACTGAGGTCGAACTTCTCAGTCCTCACCGAACTGTCGTTCCAGGCTCGTCGCCCGCCAGGAACGGCTCGATGTCGGTGAGGCCGAAAATAGACGCCTCCGACTCGAGTGCGAGCAGCGCCTGTACCTTCGCGGCCATCCCGCCCGTTACGTCGGTCGCCTCGCTCTCACCGAGAAGATCTGCAACGGCATCGAACGACGTGATTTCGGGCACCACCGCCTCGGCATCGTCGAGAACGCCGGGAACCGTCGAACACAGGCCGATACGGTCCGCGTCGAGGCTCCGCGCGAGGTCGACGACCAGTTCGTCGCCGCTGACAACGGTAACGCCCTCGCCGGCGTGTGCGACGAGATCACCGTGAAGGACGGGGACGAATCCCTCCTCGACCAGCGTGGCAACCTGCTGGCTCGGCAGTGTGAGATTACCGTCTGCATCGCGGTGTGCGGTGGAAAAGGGGTGGACCGGCACTGCCGGGACATCGTACTCGAGTAGGCGGCTCAGGACGAACTCGTTGAGCGTCGTCATCGCGCCGTGGATGTCGTGGACGGCTGCGGGGTCGTGGCTTCCAACGGTTGTCGTCACGCCGTGTTCGCTTGCGTTGTGGTGGCCGAAGCTGCCGCCGCCGTGGACGATGACGAGGTCCTCGATAGCGTCGCCGTCGCTGTCCCCCTGTCCATGTCCGAACGCACTCGAAACGGCCGCCGCTGCCGTCGCAAGCGACTTCCCATCGAGGGTTTCCGGGCGGTCTTTCTCCGTGATCGCACTCCCGCCGAGTTTCAGGACGATCATTCGATTCGTCGCACCCCCTCTTCGGCGAGTTCGGCACGGAACGCGTCCTCACAGCCCGGCGTGAACGAGAGGGCCGTCTCGGCTTCATCTGTCGGGTCCAGCGCGACGATACAGCCGCCGCCACCGGCTCCCGTAAGTTTCGCGCCGTAGGCTCCGGCGTCGCGGGCCGCCCACACCATCGTATCGAGCGAGCGCGAGGAGACGCCGAGCGCCGAAAGCAGGCCGTGGTTGAAGTTCATGAGGCGGCCGAGCTCTTCGATGTCGCCGGCAGCGAGCGCTTGCTCGCCGTTTCTAACGACGTCTCCAACCGCTCCAACGGTGTCCGCGGCGAATTCGTACTCGTCGCGCAAGTCGCGTACGCCCGCGACGAGTTCGCCGGTTTCACCCGCGCCGCCATCGAAGCCGATCACGATCGGCAGGTCAGGTGCGTCGAGCGAGCGACAGTCGTCGCCCTCGACGCGGACCGCCCCGCCCGTCGCGGAGCAGAAGGTGTCCGCACGCGAGGCCTGGCCGTCCTGTACGTCGTGTTCTGTCCGATAGGCTCGTTCGGCGAGTTCTGCGGGTTCCAGCGTGGTTCCGAGTGCACGAGTGCCGGCGTCAATCGCGGCGACGACTACCGCTGCGGAGGAACCGAGCCCGGCCCCCAGTGGAATATCGCTCTCGATCGTGACGTCGAAGCCGACGTCCTCCTCGCCGGTCACGTCGCGGACCTGTTCGATCGCGCTGTCGACGTACTGCGTCGCGGCGACGAGCAGCGACTCGGAGACGTCGATATCGGGACGTCCACCGGCGTCGCCGCCGTACTCGACCGTGAAGCCGTCCAAACTGAGGTCGTCCGCGTGGACGCGAAGTTTGCTGTCGTCGCGTCGTTCGACGCCGACGCGTGCCCGTACCTCGATCGCACACGGGACGGCCGGTTCGCCGTAGACCACCGCGTGCTCCCCGAAGAGATAGACTTTGCCGGGGGCGCTCGAGACTGTCATAGCCGGCCGTTCGTCCGACGATGATTAATACCTATTCACTCGTTTCGATCGAAACTGTTCGTCTCCTCGTTCGATTCTATTGACACGCACAGCACTATTCGTGACTGTTATCCCTGGGTGGTCCCGAGCGACGGTATGAAACGGAGAACCTATCTCGGCGCAGTCGCGGGCGGACTCGCAGCGACCAGTGCGGGCTGTCTCGACGACTTCGGCGACTCGGATATCGACGACGCAGAACACCCTGTCGGCGCGTGGGCAGACGGCTCGATCGAGTTCGGACTGCCACCGTTCCAGGACGCAGAAGAACTGCGGACGCAGTACGGCGGCACCTTCGAGTGGCTCGCGGACGGGTTCGACGGCGTCGATTCCGTCGAGGGAACGCCGACGACGGACTACAACAGCGTCGTCGAGAGCGTCGTCTACGGCCACACGGAACTGGCGAACCTCTCGCCAATCATCTTCGTCCTCGCGCAGGAAGATGGCATCAACCCACTCGGTATCAACTGGTCTCACGGCTCCGACTCCTACCACACGTACATTGCAACCAGAGCCGAGACTGACATCGACTCGATCCACGACCTGGAGGGCAAAACGATCGCGATGGTCGACCCGATGTCCGCGAGCGGCGGCATGTTCCCACGATACACGCTCAGCGAAGCCGGTCTCCACGCAGGCGACCTCGAAACCGAGCCCGAAGACTTCGATATCGAGTGGTCGTTCGGCCACGACGCCGCACTCACCGCACTCGAGAACGGACACGTCGACGCCGCGGCGTACGGTGACTTCCAGCACCCTGAGAGCGACGAGATCGTCAAGATTGCAGAGAGCGACCCGATTCCGTTCGACGTCGTCGTCGCCAAACCCGAGACGCCGGAGGATGTGCGCGACGAGCTCGCAGCGCGACTGGTCGCGACGCCGGAGGAGGCACTCGAGGACCACCGGGTCGACGAGTACGGTGAGTTCGATCCCGACCTGTACGACGGGGTTCGCGACGTTGCCGAAGAGATGGGTGTAGATATCGAGACGCTGGATGCGGCGGAGACGGAAGAAGGAGACGAGGACGAGGACGAAGACGAATCGTAGACAGACGAAACGGAAACGAACTGTAGCGCTACCAGACGAGGACCAGAATCACTGGCCTACAGCGCGCTTCCGACCACAACCACCACAGCCATCACAGCTACCACGGTCACCCAATCACCACACCACCAACCACCATGCTCACCGTCATCGGTCTCGAAAAACGCTACGACAGCGCCACGGCACTCGAGAACGTCTCCTTCGAGCTGTCGCCTGGTGAGCTCGCCATCCTCGTCGGACGGTCAGGTGCCGGCAAGACGACCTTGTTGCGATGTCTGAACGGGCTCGAACGCCCCAGCACAGGCACGATTCGGCTCGGGGACGAGCCGCCGGAGCCGACCGATATCGCGCTCGTCTTTCAGGAAGGTGCGCTCCTCGACAGCAAGTCCGCCCTCGAGAACGTCCTCGATGGCGGACTCGGGCGGGAATCGGTCTGGCGAGAGGTGTTCGGATGGCACGCGCCGGCGGAGAAGCGAGCTGCAGTCGAGCGACTTCATGCGGTCGGATTGGCTGGTGACGCGGATCGACGCGTCGGCGACCTCTCGGGCGGTGAGCGCCAGCGCGTCGGTATCGCTCGTGCAGTCCATCAGGAACCGCAGGTGATTCTGGCAGACGAACCGGTCGCATCGCTCGATCCAGCGACAGCTCGCAACGTGCTCGACCAGCTAGCGGCGCTCGTTCGCCGGGAACAGGTCGTCGGACTCGTCAGTCTCCATCAGCCACGGCTCGCCCAGGAGGTCGCGGATCGCTACCTCGCACTCGAGTCCGGTCGGCTCACGCTCGATGCGCCAGCGGCCGAGGTTGATCCGGAACAAATCGCAGAGGTGTACGATGGGTGAGTCCGGTTCAGACGGTCGTTCGGAGTCCGCTGTCGACCCGGTCGACCGGAAACCAGGTTCAGGGCTGCGGTCAGATGCGGACGCCGCCCGCGAGGAGGCAATCACCGTTGACGGCGAGTTCGACCGAATTCAGCGTCGCTGGCGGCGGCGACTGCTCGGCCGGGTCGCAGTGGTCGTCTCGCTTCTCGCCGTCGTTCTCGCGACCGCGCGGTGGATGGGATTCGATCTCGCCTATCTTTACGCCCATCGCGACAATCTGCGCGATGTCCTCGTCGAAGAGATGCTCGCGCCGGCACAGCTCTGGGCGCAACTTCAGGGTGATGCCCCGACGCTCGTCCCGGCGACACTCGAGACGCTCGCAATTGCGGGCGTCGGCACGGCGATCGGGTTGCCGTTTGCCGTCTGTTTCGGACTGCTCGCAGCGAGTAACGTGACGCCGCGGGTGGTACACGCACCGGTACGACTGTTCCTGGGCGGGGTTCGTGCGGTGCCGAGCATGGTGTATGCACTCCTGTTCGTGATTCTGGCCGGGCTCGGACCAGTTGCCGGGGCACTGGCGATCGCGATGGGAACGATCGGCGATTTGGGGCGGCTGTTCGCCGACGAGATGGAAGAGATCGATGCGACGCCGGTCGAGGCAGTCGCCTCAAGCGGTGGCGGGTTGGTTGCGACGACAGCCGCGGCTCGAGTGCCACAGGTAGCAACCGCGTACGTCGCCTGGGTGTTGTTCTACCTCGAGATCAACGCGCGAAAGAGCGCCGTGCTTGGGATCGTCGGCGCTGGCGGGATCGGGTATCCGCTGATCATGGCGTTCAACGCACGAAACTACACGCGAGTGATGGCAGCGATCGTCGCGATTCTCGTTCTCGTCGTGAGCGTCGAACTCGTCGCGAACCGCGTTAGAGACGCCCTCGACGCGGACCGGCGGTCGACGCAGTAGCCCGGACGGGATACGGTAGTCCGTGCGGTCACGAGATCACACTGACCGCGCGCCTCAAATACAATCGTCGCCTACTCGAACGGCATGATCCGCCAGTCCCGGTACATCTACCTGTTGGGTGTTCTCTTCCTTCTTATCGCGGCTGGGCAGTCACTCCTCAAAGTCGTCAGCGGTGGTGCACCCCTCGAAGCAGCGATTGATTTCGCCCTGATCGGATTCGCGGGCGTGTTGTTTCTCTCACTCGGCAGGTGGCTCTCGCGGTCGGAGTTCGATCCGGAAGACTATCCGCGAATCGTCGGCTGGTGTCTCGCCGGCATCGCCATCATGTTCGTCTTTCTCGTTCTCCGGGCAGTGCATCCTGGTGTCGCTGGCTCGTTCACATTCGGCGAGCGGGCGCTCGCGCTCGCACTTGGCTCGATTGCCGGCCTCGGAATCGGCATCCACGATGCGCAGGCACGCACCCGTCAGCGCGAGGTACAACGGCGCAACGACGAACTCCACACGATACAGCAGGAACTCAAAGAGCGAAACGAAGCGCTGGTCGAAACCCGTGAAGAACTTCGCCGAACCGTCCGCCAACTCGAGACGTCGAACGAGCAACTTGACCACTTCGCGTCGACCGTCTCGCACGACCTGCAGGAACCGCTTCGGATGATCTCGCGCTATCTCCAGTTGCTCGACGAGCGGTACGCCGACGAGCTCGACGAGGACGCCACCGAATTCATCGACTTCGCCGTCGACGGTGCAGACCGAATGCAGGCGATGGTTACCGGGTTACTCGAGTACTCGAAGATCGACACGCAGGCGAACGGCGGACAGTTCGAGCGGATCGATGTCGAGCAGACGGTGCGGGACGTGCGGACGGATCTGCAGGTTCGGATCGACGAGAGCGATGCGGAGATTACGACGGGATCGTTGCCAGAGGTCTACGGCGATGCGAGCCAGCTCCGCCAACTGTTCCAGAACCTGCTCAGTAACGCGATCGAGTACAGCGGTGACGAGCCGCCACGTATTCACGTGTCTGCGACGCCGCACGATGCAGGTTCCGAGTGGGAGGTGACGGTTCGCGACGAGGGGATCGGGATCGAGCCGGCGGCACAGGGCCGGATTTTCGAACTATTTCAGCGACTACATGCACTCGACGACCACAGTGGCTCGGGGATCGGCCTCGCACTTTGTCAGCGTATCGTCGAATACCACGGCGGCGAGCTCTGGGTGGAGTCCGAACCTGGTGTCGGCTCTGCGTTTTCGTTTACGCTGCCGGCATACCAGCCGGCAGCTGAGCACACACAGCGCGACCGCCTTCCGGAGTAGGGAGTAAGCAAGAGTAAGGACTTGGAACCGGGGACCGGAGTTCGGGCACCGGAAACCGTGGAGGCGAATTTAAGCCAGTGACGTTCGAACCCGGTGGTATGACTCTCGTCTTGCCGAGCGAACTCGTCGTCGACCGGTTTCTGCCGACGGTTCGTGCGATGCTCGCGACCCAACTCGCCGAACGCGGGATGACCCAGCAGGAAATCGCCGCCAATCTCGGCGTCACCCAGGCGGCAGTGAGTAAATACATCAGCGGCGAGAACGGCGGCGACGACCGCTTTCGTGACGATCCCGAGACGATCGCAACGGTCGATCGAATCGCCGACGGCCTCGCGAGCGGCGAGATGGACGGCTACGACGCACTCGCCGAACTGCTCTCGCTCGTGCGCACACTCGAGGACCGCGGCCCGATCTGTGAACTTCACGAGGAGGTGATGCCCGAACTCCAGGGGCTTGGCTGTGACCTCTGCGTTCGCGGGCTCGACCCCGACGTACGAACCGAACGGGACGTACTCGCTACCGTCCGCACGGCCGCCCGAACGCTCGCCGCGACGCCCGGTATGGCAGCGCTCGTCCCGAACGTCGGCACGAACATCGGCATGGCGCTTCCCGAAGCACGCGACGAAACCGACGTCGCCGCCATTCCCGGCCGTATCTACGCGATGAGCGGGCGCATCGAAATTCCCGCAAATCCAGAGTTCGGTGCATCGAAACACGTCGCAACAGCAGTTCTCGCTGCACAGGATACCGACCCCGACGTTCGCGGCGCGCTCAACATTGCGACGGACGACGACCTGCTCGCCGCTGCCGAGGCGCGTGGCTACGAGCCACTCGAGTTCGACGCGGAGTACGAAGACCGTGGCACACACCTCCGGGAGCGGTTCGCGGAGCGAGGCTCGGTTCCACGGGTGGCCTACCACTGCGGCGCGTTCGGAATCGAGCCGACGACGTTCGTGTTCGGCAACACGGCCGAGGATGCAGTCGCGTTGCTCGGTGAGTTGGTCGACGAAGCGGCGAACGGACAGTAGTGGCGTCGAGTCACGGCGACGGTGAGGTGGTACCCACACCGCAGTTCACCTCGTTTTGACACTGTTTCACGACTGTTTCACACTCCTGACAACCGTTTCAGTAGACGCGACTGTTCTATCGAGTGGCTAGTAATAGCCTCCGAGCGAGACGGCTGAACTGAGAACACACGATGGACATCGTGATCACGATACAGCACGCGGCGAACGTGCACTTCTTCAAGCACGTCGTGGGGGAACTCGAGTCGGCGGGCCACGACGTGTTCGTGTTCGCCCGCGAGAAGGGCGTGGTGGGGGAGCTACTCGACGCCTACGAGATCGACCACGAACTGCTCTGTGGGGAACCACGGGGATGGCTCGGTCTCGGGCTGACACAGCTCTGTTACGAGGCTCGTCTCCTCCGCCGAACGCGAGCGATCGACCCGGACTACATCCTGACCAGCCACGGTATCGCCGCAACCCACGTGGGGACACTGGTCGGTGCGGAGAGTCACGTCTACATCGACACCGAGACGGCAATCAACGGCGGGAATCGACTCACGATTCCGTTTACGGACGTGCTCTACACGCCCGATAGCTTCCGCGAGACGTACGACGCCGAGCACGTCAGGTATCCCGGCTACCACGAACTGGCGTACCTCCACCCCGACCGGTTCGACCCCGATCCGGATCGGCTACGCGCCCACGGCGTCGACCCCGACGAACGGTACGCCGTCCTCCGCCTTGGTGCGTGGAACGGCAACCACGATATCGGGAAACAAGGAATCTCGGCCGCCGGCCGACACGAAATCGTCGACGAACTTGCCACCGACGGCCGCGTCTTCGTCGCCGACGAGGGAGACGGCCCGCTACCGACCGGTGCGGAACCGCTCCCCGTCCCGCCGGCTGACTTCCATCACCTGCTCGCGTTCGCCGACCTCGTCGTCGGCGAGGTCGCGACGACGACACTCGAGGCCGGCCTCCTCGGCACGCCGACCGTTCGGATCAGCCCCTTCGCCGGCTCCTCGGAGATGGGGAAGTTCCGCGAACTCGCGGAGTACGGCCTCGTCCGCTCGTTCCATACGGATCACGAGACGACGGCGATCCGCGAACTGACGCGACTCTACCGCGATCCGAGCGCCGCGTCGAACTGGGCAGACAGACGCGAGGCGCTGCTCGCGACGAAAATCGACGTCACGCAGTATATTCTCAGCCAGATTCTCGCGGACGTACCTGAGCCGACGCCCGAGGACCGAGATTCAGGACCGACGCTGGCAGCGTCCGGTTCTGGACCCGACTCGGGAACCGATGCTGGTTCGGTGTCGGCACACCACCCTGGATCACACCCTGGCAAAGACGCTCCGCCGCGGCCCGACCGTCCGTCCGTGAACCGGCGGTAAACCTGCACTGCACTTCCCCCTGTCCCTGCACCCACCGACACTACTCACATATCACACGTATACCACTCACATACCACCTACACACCGCCCACACACCACCAACACATCACTCGCACACTACACACACGCCACTCCTACACCATGATACGCATCCTGAGCCTCACCACAACCGCCTGGCGAAGTTTCTATCAGTCACAGCTCACTGCACTCGAGTCCGCCGGCGTCTCGGTCACGACTCTCCCCGTCCCGGGCGAGCACCGCGCGGTCGACGACGAGGTCCGCCAGCGGACGGTGGCCGACTACGCCCGATACCTGCCGCAAGTGCTCCAGGAGGCTCGCGGCGAGTACGACCTGATTCACGCGAATTACGGGCTGACGATTCCCTTTGCGCTGGCCGCGTCGAGATGTGCGAGTATCGGTCGGACGGGACGAGCGAACGGACGACTCCCCGTCGTCTGCACACTCTGGGGTGGCGAGTACCGCTCGAATCCCTACGAGCCCCTGATCAGACGCGCCGTTGCGCACGCCGACCGCGTGATCGTTCCCTCGAACGCGATGGCCGAGCGTGTCGATCGTCCCTGTGACGTGGTCCCGTTCCCGGTCGACACCGAGATGTTCCGGCCAATTCCGAACGCCGAGGCTCGCGAGCGCGTCGGCTGGGACCAGGACACGCAAATCGTCCTCTTTCCCTACGCACCCTCGCGAGACGAGAAGAACTTCCCACTCGCCAGACGGGTGGTCGATGGCGTAGCGGGGGTACTCGAGTCCGAGTCCGACTCCGACGCCGACATCGCCCTCAAAACCGTCGCCAACCAGCCCTACGAGGAGATGCCATACTACCTGAACGCCGCGGACGCAGTCATCCTCACCTCGCGCTTCGAAAGCGGTCCGATGACCGTCAAGGAAGCCGCCGCGTGCAACACACCAGTTGTCGCGCGTGACGTCGGCTTTGCGCGGGACGTGCTTGGGGACGTGTCGAACTCACCAGTCACACTCGGCGAGGATAATCTGGTGCGTGACTTGGCGAAGGTACTCGAGTCCGGCGAGCCCTCGGACGGCCGGGAGAAACTAGCTTCGTATACGGCGGAGACGATGGGAGAGCGACTTCGGACGGTGTACGAACAGTGTCTTGCGGGTGAGGGCGGACGGTGGAACAGTCAGTCACCACAGCAGGCGGAAGTGTCCCCGTTTTCGGACGGAGACTGATCCGTACGATACTGGCCCGTGGCGGCACACTAGAACAGCGCGAACGCCACACCGCGGTAGAGCAGACCGAGCACGAAGACGGCGATCAGCGCACCGGTCGCGAGGATGACTGCGGGCGGAAGTCGTTCCTTCTCGAAGGAGAACAGCAGGTCGTACATCTGATATGCGTATTCGGTGTGGACCCTACCTAATTCCTTCGCTCGTCAGTTGCGACCGAACGCCGTTAGTCGCTGGTGGCTTGCGCTGTGTGGATACGACATCACAGCGGCTACGCGGCGCACAACCGCCAGCACACGGACTGGAACGGCGAAGAAAACGGCCAGCAACACGCTGGAACGAGAAACTCTCGAAACTACGTTAGACGCCGCTCTCGAAGTCCTCGAGCGAGTAGGACGGCTCTGCGCCGCGGCGGTCGAGGACCTCGTTTGCGAGTAGCCAGTAGACGACCGAGAGGGCCTTGCGACCCTTGTTGTTCGTCGGGACGACGAGGTCGACGTTACTGACCTGGTTGTTCGAGTCACACATCGCGATAACTGGGATTCCGACCGTGATCGCCTCTTTGACTGCCTGGGCGTCACCGATCGGGTCGGTGACGACGACGACATCGGGTTCGATGTAGCCGTCGTACTTGGGGTTGGTCAGCGTTCCGGGGATGAAGCGGCCGGTGCGGGCGCGAGCGCCCACAGCCTCGGCGAACTTCTCTGCCGGGAAGCGACCGTACTGGCGCGAAGACGTGACCAGAATCTGTTCTGGATCGTAGTTCGAGAGGAAGTCCGCGGCCGTGCGGATACGGCCGTCGGTCTTCGAAACGTCGAGGACGTAGAGACCGTCAGTGCGGACGCGGTGAATGAACCGCTCCATGTCGTTGGTCTTCTGCTGGGTACCGATGTGAACACCGGCACCGAGGTAGTCCTCGACGGGGATGAGCAGGTCGGCCTCCTCGTCGGACATTACGTCGTCGTCGAGGGTTGGACCGGCGTCTTCCTCCGTAGCTGGTTCTGCCTCGGCGTCAGCCTCAGCGGACTGTTCGTCAACTGGCTCGACGTCTTCCTCGGGATCGGCGGCGGGGCCAGCACCTTCTGCTGGCTCCTCGTCGATCTCCTCTTCGGCAGCGTCGAGCCCTTCCTGGGTTGCGTTGTCGTCTGTCATGTCGCGTCGTCTGCGATTCTGATGAGCTCGTTGAGCTTGGCAGTTCGCTCGCCGCCGACGGCACCCGTCTTGATGAACGGTGCGTCGGTCGCGACGGCGAGGTGTGCGATCGTCGTATCCTCCGTTTCGCCCGAGCGGTGTGAGACAACCGAGTCGTACCCGTTCTCGGTCGCGAGTTCAATCGCGTCGAAGGCGTCGGTCAGCGTGCCGATCTGGTTCGGCTTGATCAGAATGCTGTTTGCCGCACCCTGGTCGATGCCGTCGGCGAGTCGGTCCGTGTTCGTCACGAACAGGTCGTCACCGCAGATCAGCGTCCGGTCACCAACGGTGTCGGTGAGCTCGGCAAACGCCTCGTAGTCGTTCTCGTCGAGCGGATCCTCGACGTAGACCAGATCGTACTCGTCGACGAGGTCGGCGATGTACTCGATCTGCTCGTCCGTGTCGCGGCTGATGCCTGCCGCCTCGTACTCGTACGTTTCCGAGTCGGCGTCGTACATCTCGGCCGCAGCAACGTCGAGTCCGAATCGGATCTCGAAACCAACGTCGTCTTCGACCTGTGAAACCGCCTCGTCGACGATTTCGAAGGCCGCCTCGTCGTCGATCGACGGTGCCCACGCACCCTCGTCGCCCTTGCCCGACGGAACGTCACGCTCCTCGAGTAGGTCTGCGACAGCGCCGTGGACGGCGGCGTTCGCGAAGACGGCGTCAGCGACACTTGGTGCGCCGACGGGTGCTGCGAGGAACTCCTGAATGTCCGTCGCGTCTGCGGCGTGTTCGCCGCCGCCGATGACGTTGCCGAGTGGAATCGGGAAGTTCTCGCCGCGGAAGGCACCACCCAAGTGCTGGAACAGCGGTGCACCGAGCACGTCGGCACCGGCCTTCGCGGCGGCCATCGAGATGGCGACGGCGCTGTTTGCACCGATTTTCGAGAAGTCGTCCGTGCCGTCTGCGGCGTGGAGAATCGAGTCGACCTCGCGCTGGTTGCCAGCGTAGGCCTCACCGACGAGTCGCGGAACGGCGTGTTCGCGGGCCGCGGCGATCGCCTCGGACGGCGGCCGCTCGACGGCTTCGTACTCGCCGGTGCTGGCACCGCTCGGTGCCGCGGCGCGGCCAAAGCCACCGCTCTCGGTGAGCACGTCGGCTTCGACCGTCGGGTTCCCACGCGAGTCGAGTACACGTCGGAGTCGAACGTCGGTGATGAGCGTCATCGCTTACTCGCCTCGCTTGACCGTAAACGGCAACACGCCGGCGTCGTACTCCTCGGCGGCGATCAGGATCGGCTCGGTCTGATCGGACTCGGTTAGCACCGGTGCGCCGTAGGAGACCTGCAGCGCTCGTGCGCCGAGGATACGGGCTTTCTCGTAGCGGTTGTGGCGTTGTTGTTGCATTGTTACAGTTGCTGTTGCTGTTACTGGTACGGGGAGACGACATCGACCAGGTCAGTGTGACTGACGAGCATGCGTCGACAGCAGTAGCGGTCGACACCGAGTTCGTCGAGGACCTCCTGTGGGTCCTCGTCGCCCTCGTTCGCTCGCTCGTCGAACTCTTCCCAGTGTTCGCCGACGACCGTGCCACAGGTGAAACACCGAACCGGTACCATCATTGTTGAATCACCTTAGCGGTAGGACTTCTGGTAGCGGGCCCGAGCGCCGGGACCGCCCCACTTCTTTGGTTCGGACTGGCGAACGTCGTTGACCAGCAGCGAACGGTCGAACTCCATGAACGCGTCGCGGAGTTCGGCGTCGTTCGAGTGCTGGACGATGCCGCGTGCGATAGCGGTGCGGACGGCGTCTGCCTGACCGCTGATACCGCCACCTTCGACGCGGACGTCGATGTCCACACCGTCGCGCAGCTCGTCGCCTGCGATGCGGAACGGCTCGAGCATCTTGAGCCGGGACATCTCGGGTTCGACCAGTTCGACTGGCTTCGAGTTGATACGGACACGACCCTCGCCCTCGCTTACGGTTGCGCGGGCAACGGCCGTCTTCTTCTTGCCACTCGTGTTGGTTACCATGTAACGTTAGCACCGAGTTGGTCGGAGACTTCGCCCAGGTGGACGAAGCGGATGTTCGAAAGTCGGTCCAGCGACGTATCGTCGAGGATCTCGGCCTCGCGGTCGTCGTCGTCCTCGTACGGGTTGCCGACGTAGACACGAACGTTGTCGAGCGCTTCGCGACCGCGTGGCTTCTTGTACGGCAGCATGCCACGGACGGAGCGCTTGAAGATCGTGTCCGGTCGCTTCGGGTAGTACGGACCTCTGTCGGACCCCAGTTGGAGTCGCTTGCGGTAGGTGCCGAAGATGTCTTCCTTGTCGCCGGTGATGACGGCGTCTTCAGCGTTGACGATTGCGACGCGCTCGCCATCCAGGGCGCGCTGGGCGACCTGGCTGGCGACGCGACCGAGAATACAGTCGCCGGCGTCGACGACGATGTCTGCGTCGAACTCTGCGATGCTTGCGCTCATCGAATCACCCGTACGTTTGCCCCATCTGGGTTCTCTTCGAGCACGTGCTCGAGCGGTACTGTTTCGCCGACCTGGTCGATCTTCGTCTCTGCGGACGAGGAGAAATCGACGGCGGCGACGGTAACGTTCTTCTGTAGTGCGCCGGAGCCCAGCACCTTGCCGGGAACGACGACAGTCTCTTCCTCGCGTGCGTATCGTTCGATACGGCCCAGGTTTACCTCAGCGTGGGTGCGCCGGGGCTTTTCGAGACGATCCGCAATATCCTGCCAGACGTCGGCGTCCGTTTCGCGGGACGTCGACTTCAGCTCGGCGATAAGATCGTTGAGCCTCGGATTGGTCTTGCTACTCATTGGTTTCCTCCAAATCTGCGTGATCGACACGAGAGTCGTGTCGAGTGGAATCGATGATCGCTACTCGACGGTGTGTCGAACGCGATGACCGATACGCTGCTGACGAGAAGTGATGCAGGGAGCAGGATTTGAACCTGCGGACTCCTACGAGACAGCGCCCTGAACGCTGCGCCGTTGGCCTGACTTGGCTATCCCTGCTCGCACTCCCGTCTACCCGTCGCCCCTTCAAACCCCTTTCGATTCCAGCTTCTCCGCGTCCGCGAGTGCCAGCAGCGGCCTCGTCGCTCACGGCACCACCGCTGAACGCAAACTCGCGGTCGTATCGGTTGGATCGGGGGCGTGGGTTCATCTGTCGTTACAGCTGTACTGCGTTTTCGAGTTCAGTCGCGCGCGATTCGATCGTGTCGGCGGCGCGTGTGACCAGCTCCTCGACCGAGAACGAGCCGTCCGTCTCCACGTGGAAGACGAACGAGTTCGGCACGTCCTCGAGTGTTACTTCCTTTCCGGGATACCGGTTCGAGAGGTCGTGGTCGAACTCGCTCGTCGGAACGAGTTCGCCGTCCTCTTCGATGACGCCACGAACGATGCGGCGGTCAGGCTCCTCGAATTCAGGAAGGTCCTCGACGGCGGCGACACGCTGTAGGTGGCGGTAGCCGACTGCGACACCGCCCTGGTGTTTCGCGTGATCCTTGCCGCGGTCGAGTACGGCGTCCGCCTCGGCCTCGAGACGCTGTCCGTCTTTGAGGTCGATGATCGGGACGTTCTCGTCTGCGGGCTGCACGAGGTCGTCGCTCGAGACGAGGTCGCCCGAGTAGGCGGTTGCTGGCCCTTCGACGTCGATCGAGAGCGTCACGGTGTCGTCCTCGACGAACTCGCCTACAGGCGGGGTCGTCAGCGGAACGAGCCCGAGTCGAAGCGCGAGCTGCTCGTCGAACATGACCGACGAGTTCTCGACGAATCGAACGGTGTCGATCGCCATCGTCGGCACGTCTGCAAGCATCGCGCGTCGAATCCCGTTGGCGAACGCGGGCGTGATGCCCTGGACGAGGAATCGTGCGTCACGATCCTCGCGTTCGACGAACTCGACGTCGTACTCTGCACTCATGGTCTAGTAGCCGCCCTTTCCTTTGGGTGCGCGCGATCCGTCGTGTGGGATCGGCGTGACGTCCTCGATGCGGCCGATCTCGATGCCCGAGCGGGCGAGTGCGCGGATCGTTGCCTGCGCGCCTGGACCGGGGGACTTCTGAAGGTTACCGCCGGGGCCACGCACGCGAACGTGCAGACCCGTGATGCCGGCAGCCTTGACCTCTTCGGCGACGGACTCCGCCATCTGCATTGCAGCGTATGGCGACGCCTCGTCGCGGTTCTGCTTGACGGCAGTTCCGCCGGAGGACTTCGTGATCGTCTCCGAGCCCGTGAGGTCCGTCACGGTCATGATGGTGTTGTTAAACGATGCGTGCACGTGGGCTACGCCCCACTTTTCGTCGTCCTGACTCATGTTACTGACCCTCCGCTCGCTCTGGGTGGAGGTCGTCCGCGAGTGGGCTGGTCTCGTCGAACGCGACGAGGTCTTCCTCGTCGACGTCGACGACGTACGATGGAACACGGTGGCGCTGCTCACCAACGACCACGTGGCCGTGGATGATGAACTGACGCGCCTGCTGTGGCGTGTTCGCGAGGCCCTTGCGGTAGACGACCGTCTGGAGGCGGCGTTCGAGGACGTCCTCGACTTCGAGCGACAGAATGTCGCCGAGTTCGTCCGCCTCATCGAGGATGCCGACGCGCTTTAGGCGTCCGAGGAACTCCTCGGAGCGGCGCTGGACTACCTCGTCATCCTGTGGCTGGCCGAGCAGGTCACGTGCCTCGCGCCGGTAGGAGCGAAGCTGGGACTGTGCTCGCCAGAGCTCTTCTTTGTTCGACAGGCCGTAGCGGTCGAGCAGGGAGTGCTCGGTCGAGATCCGTTCACCCTGGTATGGGTGGTTCGGCGTCTCGTACTGCTTGGTATCGGTTCCAAGCGGCATTATTCGTCACCCTCCTCTTCGCCGGCCTCAGCCTGCTCTTCGCGGATTTCTTCGACGTTGACTCCGATAGTCCCTTCCGTACGACCGGTGGACTTGGTACGCTGTCCGCGGACCTTCTGGCCGCGCTTGTGGCGAGTACCTTTGTAGGAGTCGATCATCTTCATCCGGTTGATGTCGTGCTGACGGCTCAGCTGGAGATCGTTGCCGATCTCGTGGGTTGTTTCGCCGCTGTAGAAGTCGTTCTGGCGGTTGTTGAGCCAGTCCGGAACTTCCTCGGCGTAGTTCTCTACGAGTGTAACGACCTCGTCGATGACGTCCTCGTCGAGTCGGCCGAACGTTGCCGTTCGGTCGACACCCGCTTTCTCGGCGATGAGTCGGGCGGTCCGGCGACCGATCCCGTTCATCTCCGACAGCGAGCGCTCGACGGACTTCGTCCCGTCAAGGTCGGTTTGACCGATGCGGACGAAGTACTGCAGGTCTTCGTCCTCTTGCTCTTGGGGTTCTTCCGCGCTCATATGTCGTGTATCAGTGTCTGGTCTGCGGCGGTGCAATCGACTGGCAAAGGTCGCCAGTCTCGGGTATATCCGACGTCGTGGCGGGGATTCGAACCCCGGAGGCTTGACGCCACATGGTTAGCAACCATGCGCCTTGGGCCGCTTGGCTACCACGACACCGTGTCTCTATCATCGCCCTCTCGGACTCGGGGACTGCGTCCCCTACACGTATCGCACTCGTTGGTACCCCCGTCGGGTACTTAAGCGCAACGAAAGGTGGCGACGAACCGCTTCCCTCGCGGGATATTCCCATACACGGGCCATGAACTCACTTATTACCGAGGCGACACAAGAACCGCACAATCGGTGTCTAGAAACAACCTCCTCGTCCGAGTGCTCGCCGCCATCGGCGGCATCGTCGCAGTCGCCCTCGTCGCTGCGACGATCGATTCGCCGTTCGAAACCGGCGGCTCGGGCGGCTCCGCACCCGGCAGTGGCAACGGCGACGGCGGCGGTGATCCCATCGAGCAGCCGCCACCTCCAGACGACCCCGCAACCGCCCCTGAAATCCCGGCGTTCCTCGAGTACCTCATCTATGCAATCGTCATCATCGGCGTGATTGCAGCGGTCTGGTACCTGCTCGCGAACCGCCGCGAAGCGGTGAAGCTGATCGCTATCGGGCTCGTGATGGCGCTCATCGGAATGGCACTCGTCTACCTGTTCCTCGGAGCCGGTGATCCATCCCTCCCCGATGAGATGATCCCAGGCGACCAGAATGGCGAACCCGCAGCTCCCGGCAGCGGCGACGGCGAGCGAACCGATCTCGTCCCGCCGAACGCACTGGTCGCCGTCCTCGCGATTATCACAGCCATCTTCGTCGCCGGTGTATTTCTCACGCGCGGCACGGGCGAGGATCGCGACCCAGGCGAGGAACCACCAGTTGCCGAGGACAGCCAGCAACAGACCGCAGACGCCCTCGCCGTCGGCTCCGCCGCCGGCCGGGCCGCAGACCGGATCGGCGACACGGACGATGTCGACAACGAAATCTACCGCGCCTGGCGCGAGATGACCCAACCGCTCGATGTCGACCGACCCGAGTCGAGTACCCCCGGTGAGTTCGCCACCGCCGCCACCGACGCCGGACTCAACCGACAGCACGTCGACGAGCTCACGCGCCTGTTCGAGGACGTTCGCTACGGGACCACCGAAACGACGCCCGAACTCGAGAGCCGGGCCGTCTCGATCCTCCGCGAAATCGAATCCGCCTACGGCGACGACAGCCCCAGTTCGGCGGCTGCCGGCCACCAGACGGGGACGACCGGCCCACGCTCCGACGGAGGGACCGACGAATGAACAGGCGTCGAACGGTACTCCTGCTCGGCCTCCTCGCACTTGCGGTCGGGATTGCAGTCTCAGTCGGGGTACTCGAGTTCTCCCTCACGGAGACCGCGATTATGGGCGTGGGGTTGCTTGCAGTGCTGATCGGGCTCCGGGCGCTCGGATTGCGCCGGGGACTCGAGCGCTCGCCTGGCTCTGCGAGGGCCGAGCCTGAACGGCGGGCGGCAGTTCTGGCGCCGGGCGAGTCGTTTTCTCAGTCGCTCGCTGCCTTCCAGCGGGTGACGGACGGCTACGCGGTCCAGGGTCGACGGACGGTCGACGGCCTCCGGGCTGCGGTCGTCGCAGTCTGTACGCGGTTTCGCGGTGATTCGGTGGCGGAGGCGACCGACCGAATCGAGCGCGGGAACTGGACGGACGACCGGATTGCCGCTGCCTTCCTCTCGGACTCGGTCGAGGTACCGTCGCGGTCGATACTGGATCGGGTCCGAACGGCCGTCGATCGGGAACCGAGCTTTCAGCGCAGTGTTCGACACACCGTCGCCGCGATTGCGGCGGTCGGATACGATGGAACGAGCGCCGCCGCTTCTGCCAGTGCCGAGAGCGGACGCGGAGACGAAGGCGACGCCGAGCGTACTCGTGGTGCCGACAGCAGTTCCGATTCGAGCGCCAATACCGCAGCGAACACCGACGGGAACACTCCAGAACGATCGCTGCCGGCGTACGTCTATCAGCCCCGTTCGGCCACCAGCACCGACAGCGACGGCCCGCCACGCCGAACCACAGACAACACCATCGACGGCATCTCGACGCTCCGGACCCGACAGACGGGCTACTGGACCGGCATCGGTGCCGTCGCCCTGCTTGCCGTCGGAATCGGGACGCTCGCGGAAGCACCCGGCGTCATCCTCGCCGGCGTCGTCGGCATCGGCTACGCCGGCTTCGCTCGCGCCTTCGAGCCACCCGAACCCGACCTCGCCATCGAACGCACTCTGAGCAACGAGGAACCCGACCCCGGCGACGAGGTCGAAGTCCGCGTCACGATCACGAACACGAGTTCACGCTTCGTCCCCGACCTCCGCTTCGTCGACGGCGTCCCGCCTGGCCTCGCCGTCACCGACGGCTCGAGTCGCCTCGGCACCGCGCTTCGGCCCGGCGAGTCGGTTGGACTCGAGTACACCGTCACTGTCCAGCGGGGGAAACACGAGTTCGATCCCGCGCTCGCGCTCGTGCGAGACCTCTCGCGGTCGACAGAGCACGAGTACGTCGTTGGGTCGGAGACAACGGTCGTCTGTGAGCCGGAACTCCGGCCGGTTGCCGCGCCGGTGCCGCTCCGGACGACGGCAGCCTCGTTCGCGGGTCGGTTGACGACCACCGAGGGCGGGACCGGGACGACGTTCCACTCCGTGCGGGAGTATCGGCCGAACGACCCGCTCTCGCGTATCGACTGGAATCGGCGAGCGAAGTCCGGCGAGCTTGCAACGCTCTCGTTCCACGAGGAGCGGGCGGCTCGCGTCGTCGTTCTCGTCGACGCACGGGAGCGGTCGTTTCTCGCGCCCGAACCCGACGCAGCCCACGCCGTCGATCGCTCGGTTGCCGCAGCCGGCCGCATCGCCGCTTCGCTGCTTGCCGAGGGCGACACCGTCGGGCTGGCGGGAATTGGCCCTGTCGGCCGCGACGGAACTACGTCGGCTGCCTCGATGTCGGAGCCGTGCTGGCTCGCTCCGGCATCGGGTCGAGACCACGAGATTCGGTTTCAGGAGTTGCTCGCGACACACCCGCAGTTCGAGACGATGCCCCCCGCGGCGGAGAGCCGGTGGCTCTCGCAGTTGCGGACGATTCGCCGCCGGCTCTCGGCGGAGACCCAGATCGTGTTTCTCTCGCCGCTCTGTGACTCGATGGCGCCGACGATCGCCCGCCGACTCGACGCACGCGGTCACGCCGTGACGGTTGTGAGTCCGGATCCGACGACCGATCGGACGATCGGCCACCAGCTCGCAGCGACCGCTCGCCGCGTTCGCCGGTTCGACCTCCAACAGGCGGGAATTCCGGTCATCGACTGGCAATCGACGGACTCGATCGACGAAGTGTTCGCTCGCCACGCGGCGGGGCGTGGTGGTCGCCGATGACGTCGACGCCACAGACGGAGACGGAGACGCACACGGGAGACCAGTCCGCACCCGCGACAGCGACTGATGACGGCGAGACATCGTCCGGTGAGAACCCACCAGCGGACGACCGGACGGGAACTGGGTCTGGAGCCGGCACCGATGACGACGCCGGCCCCGTCTCACTCACCCGCAAACCGACGGTCTTCTCGAGTGGCTGTGCGTTCGGGGCTGCGTTCGTCGCCGCTGCAACGACGCTCTTCGTTCCGGGGACTGATGCGGCGGTGTTCGGCGTCGCCGTCCTCGGTACACTCACGCTCGGCGTGGGCCTCCTGCGAGGACGACCGCAGGTTATCGATATCGGCGCGCTAGTGATCTTCGCGACGCTCATCCTCGCTGGCATCGAAACGCCCACGGTTGAGCCGCTGATCGCCGGCACCGTCGCGACGGTCCTCGCCTGGGACCTCGGCCACAGCGGCCTCGATCTCGGTGCCCAACTCGGTCGGGAGGCGCAAACGATCCGACTCGAGATCGTCCAACTCGGCTCGAGTCTGCTGGTCGGCCTCCTTGCGGGAACGATCGGCTACGGCGTCTACGTCTTCGGAGCGAGCGGCCAGCCGACCGCTGCGGTCGCGTTGCTGTTGCTCGCGGCTGCGCTCATCACGGTTGGACTGGGCGCAAATCGATCGCGCAGTTCGGGTCGGCGAGGACGTGGTGGGCGCGCCGGGACACGAAATCGGCGGCCGTAGTGTAAATCGGGCTGTGTGGAAATGACGCCCAGCGAACTCAGCTCTGGGCGTAGCCTTCGATATACTCGTCGTTGACTTCCCACTCACCGTCGCCGTTGCGGATCATGTACTCACCGTAGTACGGAACGCGGTTCGCGACGACCTCGCGGAACGCCTCACGGATCTCGGGTTTGGTCATCTCACCCATCGGTTTGAGGTCGTCGTTCCGGTTGAGACAGCCCTTCAGGTAGCCCTCGTGGGTGACCCGAACCCGGTGGCAGTTCGCACAGAACGTCGGGTTCTCGACGGGGTCGACGATTTCGACCATGCCGCGGCCACTGCTGTTCTCGTCACCGTCTTCCTCCTCGGCGTCGTCGCCGGTGGCGTCGACGCCATCGTTGCTCTCGATCCAGTACCGTTTCCGGTCGTGCATCTCGCGGTGCTCGACCTCGGCGGCCTGCTCGGCCAGCCAATCGTGCACGCGCTGGATATCGATGTTCCACTCCGGCCGACCCGTCAGCTCGGGCATGTACTCGATTAACTGGAGCTGGAGGCCATCGTTCTCGGCGACGTGGTCGACCATCTCCGGCACGTAGCCCGCCGTGTGCTCGAAGACGACCATGTTGAGCTTGACCGGATCCAGTCCCGCCTCGAGGGCGGCGTCGACGCCCTCCAGCACCTTCTCGTACGCGCCGCTTTTCGTGACGGCGGCGAAGTCCTCGGGGTCGAGTGCGTCCTGGGAGACGTTGACACGGTCGAGGCCGGCGCTGACCAGTTCCTCGGCACGGCCAGGGAGAAACGTGCCGTTCGTCGTCAGCGAGACTTCCATCTGGTCGGGGGTGCGCTCGATGATTTCCGTCAGGTCCTGGCGGAGCATCGGCTCGCCGCCGGTGAACTTGACGGCGTCGACGTCGAACTCGGCAGCGACCTCGAGAAATCGGACGACATCGTCGGTTTCCATCTCGTCGTCCTGTGGATCCATCGGTCCGCGAGTGTCGCCGAGGCCCTCGTTGTGGCAGTAGACGCAGTCAAAGTTACACCGATCGGTGAGCGAGACGCGAACCCCGGTCACCTCGCGCCCGAACTCGTCGGTGAGCATACCACCCCGTTTCGGTCGAAACCGCTTAAGCGCGCCGGGTATTCCCACTCGTCGTAACTCATTTCGGTTACGTATTTCTCGGCCGGTAGACAAAATCGACAGCAAAACCGATCGAGGGCCGACATTGCCGACAGAAGAACTACACCGAAGATCCGCGTACGTCGCCTATGGACGATGCGATGCTCTCCGACCAGCGCGAACTCGTCGAACGAATCGAAGCCGCCGGCTGGGACGTGACTGACCTCGAACTCTCGGCCTACGACAGCCCGTGGTCCGACGAGGATGCCCCCGAGGCCACGGTGACGATCACCGCCCGCAAACCCTACGAGAGCGACGGAGCAGACAGCGACGATGAAAGCGAAGATGAAACGGACAACAATCCGTTCCGCCTCAAGTGAAACTGAAAGTGACGCAGTTGTAGTCGGGAATCTGACGGTGTACAATCGCGGGTCTGACAGTATACAGTCAGGGATCTGACGGCGCTAGAACGCCAGCCAGCGACCGTTATCCCTTGATGTTACAGACCGGGAACGTCCGCGCAACCTTGTCGCCGATACCCAACTCGTCTGAGACACGAACGACCTCGTCGACATCCTTGTAGACGCCCGGCGCTTCCTCGGCCACCGTCGCACCCGACTGTGCCTTCACGTAGATCTGCTCCTGCTCCTCGAGTTCGTCCTGGACGTCGCCGCCCCAGAACTCGTTTTTCGCCTGGGTGCGGCTCATTAGCCGCCCCGCACCGTGGGCGGTGGAGCCGAACGTGAGGTCCATGGAGTTCTCGCCGCCGCGGAGGACGTAGCTGCCCGTCCCCATGCTACCGGGGATGATGACCGGCTGGCCGACGTCGCGGTACGCTTTCGGGACTTCGGGGTGACCGGCGGGGAACGCGCGCGTTGCACCCTTGCGGTGGACGTAGAGTTCGCGTTCCTCGCCCTCGACCGTGTGCATCTCTTTCTTCGCGATGTTGTGCGCCACGTCGTACAGCAGGTGCATGTCCATCGACTCCCACGAGCGGTCGAACACGCGCTCGAACACCTGCCGCGTGCGGTGCATGATCAGCTGGCGGTTGACCCACGCGAAGTTGATTGCGGCGTTCATCGCGCCGTAGTAGTCCTCGGCGAGCTGTGAGCCCGCGGGCGCTGCAGCCAGTTCCTTGTCCGGCAACTGGTCCAGTAGACCCTGATGCTGTTGCTCGATCTTGCGCAGGTAGTCGTTACACGTCTGGTGGCCCAGCCCGCGCGAGCCGCAGTGAATCAGGACGACGATCTGGTCCTCCTCGAGTCCGAACGCCTCGCCGACCTCGTCGTCGAAGACGTCCGTCACGCGCTGGACCTCGAGGAAGTGGTTTCCGGAGCCAAGCGAACCGATCTGGTTCTTCCCGCGATCCTTGGCCTTCTGGCTCACTTTCTCCGGATCTGCACCCTCGCGCATCCCCTCGTCCTCACAGTGCAGCAGATCCTCTTCGACTGCGTGGCCGTTCTCGAGTGCCCAGTCGACGCCGCGGGCCAGAATCTCGTCGACGGTGTCGACGCCAACTTCGACGACACCGCCGCCGCCGAGCCCCGACGGGATGTTGGCGAAGAGGGCGTCGACGAGTTCCGCTTCTTGGCCCTTCAGTTCGTCGTACGTCAGATTCGTCCGCATCATGCGGACGCCGCAATTGATGTCGTAGCCGACCGCTCCCGGCGAAAGACAGCCGTGCTCGGCGTCGAGTGCGCCGACCCCGCCAACCGGGAAGCCGTAGCCCTGGTGACCGTCGGGCATACAGATCGCGTTGGTGGTGATCCCCGGCAGGTGGGTCGTGTTTGTGATCTGTTCGAGTGTCTTGTCCTCCTTGATTTCCTCCAGTAGGGCCTCACTGGCGAGCACTCGTGCGGGGACGCGCATGTCGCCTTCCTGCGGAATCTCCCAGACGTACTCACGCACCTGCTCGAGCGTGATGCCGTCGGCGTCGAACGTGACGTTGCTCATACCCGAATTCCGGTCCCGACGATCAAAGATGTTCGTCTCTTTGGTCGCCCTCGATTGTCCCTCGTGCGGTCGCACGGTCGACGCGATCGCGGCTTCGATCAGACCTAGGACTGCGTCGCCTCTGTCGGCGTTGCATCCGCAACCTCGGTTTCAGCATCGGCTTCGAGCCGTTCGAGTCGACTGTCGAGCGCGTACGGCCCGCCGCCGGTGATGAGCAGCACAGAGGCCATCCCGAACAGGGCGACGTGGGCGAGCACCGGATCATCCGGGAGCGCAAACAGCGTCAGCGAGAACATCGCGAGCGCAGCAGCAGCACTCGCGCGTGTAAAAAGGCCCAGAATAATCGCGATACCGAGCCCCGCTTCCGCTAGTCCGGCCCCCATCACCCACAGTTCCGGACTCGCCGGAATAACTGCCGTGAGATCGTACCGATCGACAACCGCGAGCGCGAGTCCCGGCTGGAGGAGTTTCTGGGTCACACCCAGATAGATGAACGTCGCTCCAAGCCCGGCCCGAACGACCGTCGGCAGGTAGCGCTCGTAGGGATCGATCCGCGCCTGAAACGACCGTGCGCGTTCGTGTACCGGATCGAATCGTCTGTAGACCGTCCCCGGTGAGCCAGCAACCCGCTGGAGAACGTGATCCGCGCTCGGCCGTCCGCTTCCGAGCAACGCAATGGCCGCCAGTCCGCCAACGAACTCGAGTTGCAGTAGCAGCGTCGGCCAGATCACCACGCCGACGAGGTAGGTCGCGAGGCCGACGAGGGCGACGACGCGGGTCGCGAGACCGAAGAGGAGGAAAAAGCCCAGGGCAATCTGGAGGAGACGGAGGTCGACCTCGAGTGCGGGGCTGATGAAGTAGCCACTGAAGCCGGCACCGATCAGGGGGATACCGAGCGAGATGCGCAAGAGCCAGGGGACGTACTCGACGTACTCTCGCATGGCGTACCGAAACGCTGCGAGGTCTCGCTGGAACGGACGAACGAGGAGGTAGCTACCGACGAGGAGTGCGACGACGAGCGCGCCGGCGACCAGCGGCCCGACCACGAACGGGTCGGAGAGTGACTCTGAGAAGAACTCACCGAGAGCGATGTCTTCCTCGTCGTCGACGACGTACTCCTCGTGTGCGCCGACGCGGCCGGTTGTCAGAATGAGGAGGGCGAAGACGCTTGCGAGGCGTATCCAGCGACGGTGACGGCGGCGATGGCGGTGGCGATGCTCCATTTCCATTGGCAGTACGTACGCCATCCACGTCCACGGTGAAATACACAGGGCCGCAATGAGCCAGTGAACCGGGAGGTGCAGCGCTAGACGTCGAAGACGACGTACGCTTCCCACTGCTCGTCGACGTACTCGAGTTGCATCTCGGAGTAGGTAACTGCCTTCACTTCGCGAGCGTCGATTTCGGTGAGCGGGATGCCGCGGGCAGTTGCGGTGAGCGACCACTGTTCTGTGGCGGGGTTTGCCGAGACGTCGGTGGCGGCGTCGGCGTCAGCGTCGACTCCGTCAATCGTCTCGACGTGGTGGTCGACCGGCAGTTCAGCGCGCACATCCCGAAGGTAGATCAGTTCGTCGAGGTAGTCGAACAGCAGTGCCTCACGATTCTCGGCGGTGACCGACAGCGAGAAGCGTTCACCGGTATCTGCCGGAATATCTTCACAGGAAGCCGCCGCGAGGCCGTCCGCGAGCGACGCGAATACGTCCGCGAGCGACTCGCCCGTCGCCTCGACCGCGATGTCGGCGGTGTGGTCCCGAAGTTCGAATCCCATAGTCGTCTCTTGGCTCCCGTACGATGACCGCCGTCGTATGCCCGTCGCTTTCGCTCGATGCGTGCATGGTCGTGGCCGATTGTCAGCAGACTATGTATATCGCCATCGGCAGGCCCGTTGCCGGTGGAATTATATTGGCGACGATGTAAGGCAGTGGTAGTGAGCGTCAATATCGACAGGCGCGTCGTTACGCCGGGGAACGATGAGTTCGTCGAGCAGGCCTGGCAGCTCAAAGAGGAGATTAACCGCGAAGAGGACGTCCTCAAGCAACGACGCGACTTTTTCACCGACGCCTATCGCCGGTCGACGGTCCACTGTTATGTCCTTGACGGCGACCTCATCGGCTTCGCTGCGGTTCGACGCGATGGCTACATTCTCTTTCTCGCAGTCTCGCCGGAGTTTCGTGGTGAAGGAATCGGCAAACGGCTCGTCGCTCGCGTCGCCGACGACCACCAGACGATTACGTGTCACGCGCGCACGAGCAACGAAAACGCACTCCAGTTCTACGAACACCTGGGTTTCGAGATCAAGCGCCGGATCGACAACTACTACGAGGACGGCGGCGACGCCTACTACCTGAAACTCGGTTCCGGCGACGGGATCACGGACCGGCTCTCGGACCTCATGGGTCGCTAGTCTTCCAGTCTGCAACACCGCCGGTATCACTACCAAAACCACTACCGACAGCACCAGCGCCAGCGTCGGTCGCCCAGCCGGACAGTCCAAGACAATACAATTATACCCGCGCCACGACGAGTAGCGCAAGCGCATGGAGGAGCGAACGAGGGCCTATCTTCGGGGGAGATTTCGGGATTACTACCGACGGACGGAGCTAACACCGCCGCCCGCCGCGAACGAGCGCGAGTGGGGATTCATCCCCTGGACGGAGGGGCCTGGGACGACGATGGTCCGTCACCGGTCACTGCTCGAGCTTGGCGACCTCTCGGAGTTTCTCGTCCGCAAGCGCCCGCGACACGTCTACTTCTCGGCGGGCCGCTTTCGGGATCCGAGCGCGAGTTCGATGAAGGCGAAAGACTGGCAGTCTGCCGACCTCGTCTTCGACCTCGACGCGGATCACCTGCCCAGCGTCACGCTCGGCGAGGACTCCTACGCCGAGATGCTCGCCAAGTGTAAGGACGCCCTCTTTCGACTGCTTGATTTCCTCGAGAACGACTTCGGCTTCGAAGAACTCGAAATCGTCTTCTCGGGCGGACGAGGCTATCACGTCCACGTCCGCGACGACAACGTTCGCCACCTCGACAGAGAACACCGTCGCGAAATCGTCGACTACGTCCGCGGCATCGGTCTCGATTTCGACACCCTGATCGAAACCGAAACCGTCGCTGGACTCGGCCGAAAGACGCCGACCGAGCGCCGCACCCTCCGCATCGAAGGCGGCTGGGGGAAACGAACCCACGAACACTTCATGGCCTTCGTCGACGACCTGCTCGCACTCGAGGACGAGGCCGCACTCGAGTCCCTCCAGGAGTTCGATGGGATCGGCGAGGGGAAGGCAAAGGCGACGCTGAACGCCGCGCGGAACAACCGCGAACAGCTCGAAGCGGGGAACGTCACGGTCCACACCGCGGTCGCACAGCTCGCAGAGCGATTCGCGTCGACGGCCGTTGAGGAGGACAACGCCCCCATCGACGAACCGGTGACGACGGACACGAACCGGCTGATCCGCCTGCCGGGAACGCTCCACGGCGGCAGCGGACTGAAGACGGTCCGCCTCGAACGCGACGAACTCGAAGAGTTCGATCCGCTGGTCGATGCCGTCCCCGAGACGTTCGAGGGCCAGGAGATCGCGGTCGACGTGACCGACGGCGGCGAGGTCGAACTCGGAGGAGATAGCTTTACGGTCTCGGAGGGTGACCAGTCATTACCAGAGTACGTTGCCGTCTTTCTGATGGCACGCGGGCGCGCTGAGAAGGAGAAAGAATGAATCTGAACGAACTCCGCTCGGTCCAGAGCAAGGAGCGAAAGAAGGACAGCCTCCAGAATCTTCGCCCCTCGTTCTACCAGGAGGTCGGCGAGTATATCGCCGAACTCGAGGACGAGCGAGAACGTGCGGCCGACCGCGCAGACGACCCCTTCTCCTCGCCCGAAGTGGGGCGGTTGACGGACGAGATCGAGACCGCCAAGGACGTCGTCGAGGCGATTTACGAGCGCCGAATGGGCAAACTCGTCAAGCAGGCGAGTCTCGCCGCCGCGGGGATGGCGGCCAACGACGAGGGGTTGACCGCCGAGGAGGCGGACCTGTTCGACGACCTCGTCGAGCGCATCGGGTCGAACAAGAGCCGCGTGCTCGATGTGCTCGAAGGTGTCGAGGGCGATGCGGACGAGCGATCGAGGATCGACACCTCGTCGGACGATCCCACCTCCGACTCGCTGACAGCGTCCGCCGCCGACCAGAATCCACGTTCCGATTCCAGGAGACAGGCCGGAGACGAAACACCACCGCACGAAACCGATCCTGCGCCGGAGCCGCCGTCACCCGAACCTGGGGCTTCGGCCGAACCCGAACCCGAACCGCCGACACCACCGGTAGAATCGCCGTCTGAGGCGGCTGAAGCGGACGGGGTGGAGGCTGACGCGACAGAGACAGACAGCGTCTCTCCTGCAGACGTGATGGGCGGCGCAGACTCGTTGAGCAACGCAGATTCGCTCGGCGACGACGACGGCGACGCTCCGTCCGCAGGTGCGCCCGCAGACCCACCCGAGCCGCCAGCCGACTCGAGTACCCCGCCGGCTCTCGGCTCGGAAGCGACTGACGAGGGAGCCGGAGCCGAGACGGGCGGTTCCGACCCCGACGGGAACACGGAGACACCCGCCGTCGACCGCGTCACCGTCAAAATCACCGAAGACGTCGGCAATATCCTCGGTGTCGACGACCGCGAATACACCCTCGCCAGCGACGATGTCGTGACGTTGCCCGAGGCCAATGCGACACCGCTCGTCGAGCGCGAGGCGGCAGAGCAACTCGAGTAGCAGTCTGTTCTGTTCGCAACTCTATCGGTCTGTTTTGTGGGGAGCGGTTGCTGTGAGCCGCACACTGGACTTCGCGGCCGCCACGCTCCCGGAACCACAACACTGACGACCGCAGTCACGAACTCACACCCATGCTCGACGTTGGCGACGATGCACCCGCGTTCGAACTGTCGAATCAACACGGCGACACCGTTCGACTGTCCGATTTCGACGGCCAACAGCTCGTAATCTACTTCTATCCGCGGGCGAACACAGATGGCTGTACGACCGAAGCCTGCCAGTTCGACGACGCGCTGGCGGCGTTCGAGGACGCCAACACGGCAGTCGTCGGGATCAGCGACGACCCGGTGTCGGACCTCGACTCCTTCGCGGCCGAGTACGACCTCTCGTTCGACCTGCTCTCGGACGAGGACGGCGCGATCGCGACGCAATACGACTCCTACGGCGAAAAACAGATGTTCGGCAACACCTTCGACGGCGTCTTCCGCAACACGTACGTCGTCGGTCCCGACGGAACCATCAAGGCCGTCTACGAGAACGTCAGCCCGGACGGGCACGCCGAGCGTGTACTCGAGTCACTCGAGGGCGAGGAGTCGGCCTGACAGGTCGGTTGTCGGACCGGTAGCCGGTTGTGAAGATCCAGCCACAACCTTATCGACGCTGAGAACCCAGATCCCAGGCATGAGCGTGATGGGAGAGTTCACAATCAACTCTGCGGACTTTGCGTTACACGAGACGTTGTCGGCCGCGCCGGAGATGGTAGTCGAGATCGAACGCCTCGTCGCGACGACCCAGGAGCGATTGATGCCGTACTTCTGGGTGACGGGCGACGATCAGGAGGCGTTCGAGGAAGCGTTCACGACGGATCCGTCGATAACAAACGCGACGCGGGTGAGTGAGATCGACGACACCGTCCTCTACAGGGCCGAGTGGACGGACAACATCGAGGCGATCATCTACGCGTACGTCGAAATCGGTGCGACGATTCTCGAGGCGACGGGAACCAACGAGCACTGGAGTCTGAAGATGCGCTTCGATGACGAGGAAACCGTCGCCGAATTCCACGAGTTCTGTCTCGAGCGCGATGTCGAGTTCGAACTCGACCGACTCTACGAGCAGTCCCAGCCGATGGCGAGTTCGCAGTACGGACTCACACCGACTCAGCGAGAGACGCTGGTGACGGCCTACGAGGAGGGACTGTTCGACGTACCACAGCAGATCACGATGACCGAACTCGCGAGGTCGCTGGGGATCACCCAGCAGGCGCTCTCGGAGCGCCTGCATCACGCACACAAGAACCTCATCGGACACGTACTGACGGTCGGACAGGTCGGCGAGGGTGACGAGGCCGACTCGTTTAGCACATAAGCAGCCGATATATACAACCAAGTCGCTCTTTTTGACAGCTCAAGTACTAGCCGCTGTCATGGGCGAGCAACGAACAGATCACGTGGACGCCGATCAGGTCTTCGGAGCACTCGCAGACCAGCGGTGTCGACACGTGCTCCGGTGTCTCGACGAGCACGAGACGCCGATCGAACTCGCCGAACTCGCCGACGCCGTCGCCAGCCGAACGTACGACGATCCCGTCGCAGAAATCCCAGACCGTGCCGTCGAACAGACCTACATCGCGCTCTATCACAACCACGTCCCGAAATTAGCAGATTCCGGACTCATCACCTACGATCGGGGTCGGGAACTGGTCGACACGTCAGTCCCGTTCGAGCCAGTCGCTGAATCGGTACTCGAGGAGACGGCGTCGGAACTCGAGTAGCCAGTCACACGTCGATTCTGACGTGGGTTGTGCTGTGCCCACGGCTCGACACCGTTTTGTGGCGTATTCCTCCCTAGAGCGTCCTAACAGCCGTCGAAACGGCCATATCGACACCGGAAAACGGGACGCAAAAGAATCAACCCGCAGAGAACGCGCTTACTGGAACGTCCGACCGAGCTGGTCTTGTTCCTGTCCCGGCTCTGCCTGCCGGAACTGCTGTTCGATCTCTTCGTAGCGCTCGCGCGTCTCCGGGGTCACGCTCGGCTGGACCTCCTCGAGTGCGTGCTCGAAGTGCTCCTTGCCGATGCGGACGTTGCCGATCGTATCGTCGATATCGTCCGGATCGACCGAGTTGATGAACTCGCGGCTGGCTGCCATCGACGCCTCGCGACAGACCGCTTCGATATCGGCACCGACGTAGCCCTCCGTCTGTTCGGCGAGCCACTCGAGTTCGATCGCATCGGCCAGCGGCTTGTCGCGGGTGTGGACCTCGAAGATGCGCTCGCGCGCTTCCTCGTCCGGCACCGGCACGTGGACGTGGCGGTCCAGTCGACCCGGACGCAGGAGTGCCGAGTCGATCAGGTCCGGGCGGTTGGTCGTCGCGATGACGACGACGTCCTCGAGTTCCTCGAGGCCGTCGAGTTCGGTCAGCAGTTGGGAGACGACGCGTTCGCCGACGCCGGAGTCACCCTGGCGCTGGCCGCGTTCGCCCGCGATGGAGTCGATTTCGTCGAAGAAGATCACGGTCGGTGCGTTCGACCGTGCCTTCTCGAAGATTTCGCGGACGCCCTTCTCGGACTCGCCGACGTACTTGTTCAGCAGTTCGGGGCCCTTGATCGAGATGAAGTTCGACTGGGCCTCGTTGGCGACGGCCTTGGCGAGCAGCGTCTTGCCGGTACCGGGTGGGCCGTACATCAGCACACCCTTCGCGGCCTGCATGTCCATCTGCTCGAAGACCTCGGGGTAGTCGAGCGGCCACTGGATGGTCTCGCGCAGGCGCTCTTTGGTGTCGCCGAGGCCGCCGACGTCGTTCCAGGTGACGTCTGGAACTTCGACGAAGACCTCGCGCATCGCCGAGGGTTGGATTCCCTTGAGCGCCTCCTTGAGGTCACTCTCCGTGACCTGCAGCGTCTCCAAGACTTCGGCGTCGATCTCCTCGGATTCCAAGTCGAGGTCGGGACGGATGCGCCGCAGGGCGTTCATCGCGCCCTCACGGGCAAGCGATTCCAGGTCGGCGCCGACGAAGCCGTGGGTGTTCTCGGCGTAGCGGTCGAGGTCGATGTCCTCCTCGAGGGGCATCCCGCGGGTGTGGACCTGCAGGATCTCCTTGCGGCCGTCCTTGTCCGGGACGCCGATCTCGATCTCGCGGTCGAAGCGGCCGCCGCGGCGGAGTGCGGGGTCGATGTCGTCGACCCGATTCGTCGCGGCGATGACGGTGACGCGGCCGCGCTCCTCGAGACCGTCCATCAGGGAGAGCAGCTGTGCGACGACGCGTCGTTCGACGTCGCCGCCGGCTTCCTCGCGTTTGGCGGCGATTGAGTCGAGTTCGTCGATGAAGACGATGGCGGGTGCGTTCTCCTCTGCCTCCTCGAAGACCTCGCGGAGTTGTTCTTCGGACTCGCCGTAGTACTTCGACATGATCTCCGGCCCGGAGATGGTCTGGAAGTCGGCGTCGATCTCGTTGGCGACCGCTTTCGCCATCAGCGTCTTGCCGGTGCCCGGCGGGCCGTGTAGCAGGACGCCCTTCGGCGGCTCAATCCCGAGCTGCTGGAACAGCTCTGGGTGGCGCATCGGCAGTTCGATCATCTCGCGGACCTGGTCGAGTTCGTCGTCCAGACCGCCGATGTCCTCGTAGGTGACGTTCGGGACGCCCTCGGCACTCGGCTCGCCGCCGGCACCGACCTGTTCGGCCGGCGTCTCCGAGATGTTGATGTCGGTCGAATCGGTGATGACGACCGTTCCAGACGGCGAGGTGCTCGCAATCTTCAGGGGGACCGACTGGCCGGAGCTGGCCATCGGCCCGAACGAGAGCGAGAACGGGACTGTCTGCCCCTCAGTGACGGCCTGTCCGGACAGTTTGTCGCGAACGAGTGGCCCGATATCACCTCGGATACGGAGGTTCTGCGGGAGCGCGACGGTGACCGAGGTCGCGGGGCTGACGTCCGCGGGCTCGACCGAGACCCGGTCGTCGATTCCGACGTCTGCCTCCTGGCGGAGACGGCCGTCGATACGGACGATTCCCCGGCCCTCGTCCTCGGGGTAGCCAGGCCAGACGCGGGCGACGGCCTGGCTGTCGTCGCTTCCCTCGATCAGGATGTAATCGCCGTTTTCGAGGTCCAGTTCGCGCATCGACACGCGGTCGATGGCGGCCAGTCCGCGGCCTGCGTCCTTCTGTTTGAGTGGTTTGACGGTAAGCTTCATCGGTCGCCCTCCACTTCGATAGTGAGCACCCCGTTTTTGATAAACGTATGCGCGTCGTCTGCACCGTCGGGCAGTTCAATTTCGTACTGCGTCCCGTCGAGAACGGCGATAACCGTTTCGTCGACGACGTCGACCGCACTATCGGCGATGGCAGCGCCGAAGTCGACGACGAGGACGAGTTTGTCGCCGTACTCGTACCGACGGGCAACCTGCTCTTCGTCGTTGGTGAATTGCTCGAGAGTCATTCGTAACTAACCCAACGTAATCGCCACTACTATAAAAATCTTTCTCCAGATAATCCGGGTACGGGGTGCCGATACGACGAAAGACCGTTGTTCGTAGTTCACATTAATTCCAGCACGAACATGTGATGTAGATTACTCGGCCCGCGGAGCGCGACCAGGAGTCGGTGACTTTTCCCGAATCGCGCACCCACCAGCGACTATGATCGACGACGAGACGCCGGTTCTCGACAACCACCTGCACCTCGATCCGGACGCCCACCGCGGACTCGACGCGGTCCGCGATTTCGCGCGCGTCGGTGGCACGCACCTACTCGTGGTGAACAAGCCCTCCTGGCATCTAGGCGTCGAGGCCGACACCGGCGAGGACTTTCGCCCCGTCTTCGAGCGCACCATCGAAATCGTCGCCGACGCGTCGGCCGAACTGCCGGGCCGCGCCTGGCCCGTTCTCGGTGTCCATCCTGGACTCATCTCTCGACTCGTCGACGACCGAGGCTACAGCCCTGACGAGGCGCGCGAGATCATGCAGGGCGGGATCGACGTCGCCGCCGAGTTCGTCGAACGCGGGGAGGCGCTCGCGCTCAAATCCGGTCGTCCCCACTACGACGTATCCGAGGCCGTCTGGGAGGCCTCGAACGCCGTCATGTGCCACGCCTTCGACCACGGCGGGAGCCTCGACTGTGCAGTCCAGCTTCACACCGAAGCGAGCGAGGACCTGACCGAGGTCGCCGAGTGGGCCGAAGACCGCGGCCTTCCTGCGCACAAGGTCGTCAAACACTACGCCGCGGGCCGGCTCGAGGGGCCGACGCCCAGCGTCATGAGCGACAAGGACCGTCTCGAGCGCGCGGCCGACCGCGCCGTCGAGCACGACGCCCCGTTCCTGATGGAAACCGACTACGTCGACGACCCCGACCGGCCGGGAGCCGTGCTGGGACCGAAAACGGTCCCCCGCCGCGTTCGATGGCTACTCGAGAACGATCGTGCCGACGCGGTCCGAACGGCCCACGTTGAAACCCCCGAGCTCGTCTACGGAATCGACACCGAAGGGACGCTCGAGGGCGCTCCCGGCCAGTAAGGCGGCTTTTGGTTCTGTCGTGACGGCGTACAAGTAGAGAAAGGCATTTCAAGCGGCCGGTGTAGGTGTCTGTATGAGCAATCCCCCGACCGAGTACTACTCGGAGGAACGATGGCAGAACTGGATCGATCGCATCAAAGACGAAGAGATCGATCCCGAAGACGAATCGTCGGCCCGTCTCCTGTTGAACCTGCAGGACGACACGGCGATCGCCATCGCGAAAATCGTTGCCGCCTACGACGACGGGGACATCGACGACGAGACCGCACTCGAGGAGATCGCAGACGTGCGCGAGATCGTCCTCGGTGAGGTCGACATCGAAGACGAGGAGAAGCTGATTCTGGTCGACGGCGTCCAGACGAGCCTCGTCTGCGTCTTCTTCGCCGCGGAGGAGTACATCGCGAACGGGCCCGCCGAGGACGGCACAGTTGGTGACTACCTGAGCGCCGCCGCAGACGCAGAAGCCGAGGAGGATCTCGACGCCGCGCTCGGCTACGCCGCACAGGCTGGGACGCTCATCATCGACGAGGACGAACTCGATATGACCGTCGCGGAGGATCTCGAGTACGGTCTGGTCACGGAGTGGATCAACGGTCTCGACAGCCTCCAGAGTGCGATGAGCGATCCGGAAGTCGTCGAAGAAGACGGATAACGACGATATCGACGAGCGGACTGTTTTAACGCCAGACCTCGAACGGATACTGGCGAGTACAGTTTGTCTGGCTTGCCGAGTGTGGCTGTCGTGATGTGATGACTGGCTATGAACCCACGGATCGACGTCAGAAACGTCGTCGAATATTCGTCGACTGTCGAAACCTCGAACGACAATACCATATAGGTCGCTGCATAGTATTCCGGTATGACAGCAGTCGGTATCGACGCCATCGAGATCTGGACCGGGAACCTCAAACTCGACCTTCCCGGGACGTTCGCGCCGCAGAAGGGCGAAGACCCCGAAAAGTACACGAAAGGGCTCGGTCTCAACGCGAGTTCGTTCCCCGACAGCTACGAGGACATCGTCACGATGGGCGCGAACGCGGCCCACCGCCTGATGGAGCGCAAGGGCCTCGAACCCGACGATATCGGCCGTATCGACGTCGCAACCGAGAGCTCCTTCGACAACTCGAAGCCGGTTTCGACGTACGTCGCTGGCTGCCTCGAATCGGTGTACGACGGCGACTTCCACCACGCGAACAAGGGCGAGCGCAAGTTCGCCTGTATCGCAGGCACGCAGAGCCTGGACGACGCGTACAACTGGATCCGTGCAGGTCGCAACCGCGGTCGCGGCGCACTCGTCATCGCGACCGACACCGCACTCTACGCCCGCGGCGACGCCGGCGAGGCGACCCAGGGCGCGGGCGCAGTCGCGATGTACATCGACGAGGATCCCGACCTGATCGAACTCTCCGCCAAGCAGGGCTACGGTTCGGCCGACGAAACCGACTTCCTCAAGCCCAACCAGCAGTTCCCATCCGTCGACGGCAAGCGCTCCGTGCAGGTCTACCTCGCACGCATGCGCGAAGCCCTGGAGGACTACGAGAGCGTCGCGGGCGACGTTCATCCCGACGATTTCGTGTTCGCGCCGTTCCACACCCCGTTCCCGGGCATGGTCCGCAAGGCAGCGATGCTCGCGTATCGCCACGTCACGCGTGATACGGCGGTCGAAGAGGAACTCGCCGAGGAGATCGGACCCCAGCCCCGCAGAGAGGCGTTCGACGACGAGGACGCGTTCCGCGATGCCGTTCGCGAGTACATGGACGCGCTCAAGACAACCGACCGGTACCAGGAGTGGTACGCCCAGACGGTTGACCCTACGCTGGCGCTCTCGCGCGAGGTCGGCAACTGGTACACCGGCTCGGTCCACATCGCCCGCGCAAGCGCGCTCAAGTCCGCACTCGAGTCCGGTCGCGATCTGACCGGCGAAACACTGCTGGTCGGCTCCTACGGCAGCGGTGCACAGGCGGAAATTCACGCCGAGACGGTTCAGGACGGCTGGGAAGCAGAGATCGAGGCGCTGAACGTCGACGAGCAACTCGAGGCGCGCTACGATATGGACTGGGCGGACTACGAGGAGATTCACGACGCTCACAACCACGAGATGGACGTCGACATCGAGGAGTTCACGACGCCCGACGAAGAGTTCGTTTTCGACGGCTGGGGCCGGATGGGCGAGCGCAAGTACCGATACGTCGAGTAGTCGGAGCCAAGCGCTGGTTTTCGTTGCGGTGTTTCACGGGTCCCTCTCGTTGCTGGTCGGCGCGAGACGAGTAGGGTGTTCATTGCACTCGAGTTATTTCTCCAGCGACGCCCACCGAGTCAGTGACACCGTCCAGTACCTGACTGGTCTATCCGTCGAATTCCGAACTCGTTCGGCCTGTATCCGGCACGAGAGCCGCGTTGAGCGCATCGAAGGCGAAACGCACTACCCGGTGGGGTGACTAGGGGCAGCCAACGACTGCGCACTGATCCGCATGGACCCACTCTCGCTCCTCGGCATCGACGTCGTCCTGTTCTTCGTCATCGGTCTGTTAGCTGGTGCCCACTGCATCGGGATGTGTGGGCCGCTCGTGACGATTTACGCGAGCCGGATGACCGGCGACAGTGACACCGGGACCAACGGAAACGGAAACGGCGGTTCCGACCCCGTCCGAACCGACGGCAGCGGTGCCACAGCAACCACACGCTCTCGGTCCGGTCACCTCACCACCTACGAAGTCCGCCAGCACGCACTGTTCAACCTCGGGCGCACCGCCAGCTACACCCTCCTCGGCGCAGCCTTCGGCACACTCGGCGGCCTCCTGTTCGTCACCGCCGAGCAACTGACGCCGGCACTCGAGTTCACCCGCGGAACGCTCGGGTTGCTCATCGGTGCATTCGTCATGGTGACGGGTGTCTACTACGTGCTCGGGAAGACGGCAAGCGGTGGGATTCACCTGCCGGGACTCGAGCGCGTGACGGGCTGGTTGACGACGTACGTCGATCGGCTCGCGAACGGACCGGGTATCGTCGGACTCGGCGCGTTGCACGGCCTCTTACCCTGCCCGATTCTCTATCCGGCATTTCTGTACGCCTTTGCAACCGGGTCCCCGACCGGCGGGGCGCTCGCGCTCGTCGCACTCGGGCTCGGGACGGTACCGGCGGTCTTTGCGTACGGGACGATCATCGATTCCATCGACGTAGCACACCGCCGTCGGGTGCACCAGCTACTCGGGGTTGCGTTCGTCGTCCTTGGCTACGTCCTGTTCGCCCACGGGCTGATGAGCCTGGGGATTCACGTTCCACACCCCGAACTACCGTTCTACGACGGGATCGACGCACCTGGTGTCGAGTCGGGTGGCCACGGACAGCACTGAGCACCGCACACTGAGCGCTGACCACGATCACTGACCAATGACAGAGACAAACGACGGAAACGCAGACCCGAACCGCATGGCGGACAGCGAGGGCGGCTGTACGCTCTGTGAGCTGCCGGTCGAGGGCAGCGGCGTCGTCGACGACGGCAACGCGTTCTGCTGTGTCGGCTGTCGAGATGTCTACGACGCGCTCGGTGACGTCGAGGATGTCGACGCGGCAGATGTCCGCGACGCGCGGACGGCGTCCGACGCGACACAACCGAGCGAGGACACCCGAGAGGTCCCGTCAGGCCACGAAACCACCTTCCTCGAGGTCGACGGCATGTACTGTGCGACCTGCGAGGCGTTCATCGAGTCCGTCGCCTCGAACACCGAGGGGGTCAGCCACGCCAGCTCGAGTTACGTGACGGATACGGCCCGCATCGACCACGATCCGGAGACGGTGTCGGTCGAGACGCTCAAGGAGGAGATCAGCAAGCTCGGCTACAGCGCCTACGACCGCGAGGACGCCATCAGTCGCCGCCGCGCCGACAACTGGGAGATGGGCCGCGTGGCCGTCGGCGTCATGATGGGGATGATGGTGATGTTGCAGTACATCGTCATCATCTATCCGACCTACTTCGGCGGGTTGTTCTACGACGAGCGGACGACTGAGTTTCTCACCGAGGCACTCGCAAGCGAACTCGCGACACCGTTTTACATCGGCATCGCTGCGCTGACGACGATCATCCTGCTGATCACCGGGAAGCCGATCCTGCAGGGTGCCTACGTGGCGATCAAGACCCGGTCACCGAATATGGACCTCCTCGTCTCGATCGCAGCTATCAGTGCCTACCTCTACAGTACGCTCTCGATCATTGTCGGTGATCCAGAACTGTACTACGACGTGACCGTCGCCATCATCGTCATCGTCACCGTCGGCGGCTACTACGAGTCGACGCTCAAACGCAAGGCGATGGACCGCCTCTCCGATCTGACTGCGGTGCAGGTCGACGAGGCCCGCCGGGTCTACACCAGTGGAGACAGCGATACGAGCACTGCCAGCGACAGTGGCACCGCCAGCGACAGCAGCACCGTCACCAACGGCGAAAACACTGACACCACCAGCAACGGCGAGACGACCGTCCCCGTCGACGAACTCGAGACCGGTGATCACGTCCTCGTCCGGACTGGCGAACGGATCCCCATCGACGGCACCGTCGTCGGCGGCCAGGCCGCAGTCGACGAAGCCGTCGTCACCGGCGAATCCCTGCCCGTGACGAAAGAGTCGGGTGACGAGGTCGTTGGCGGCTCCATCGTCTCCGACGGCTCCCTCACCGTTGCGGTCGGCGAGGACGCCACGAGCACCCTCGACCGGATCAGCGAACTCGTCTGGGACCTCCAGAGTGGTACCCACGGCATCCAGAAGCTTGCCGACAAACTGGCGACGATTTTCGTCCCGCTCGTGCTTGTACTCGCACTCGTTGTGACCAGCATCTACCTCCTCCTCGGTGCCAGCATCGCCGACGCCCTGCTCGTCGGCCTCACCGTCCTGATCGTCTCCTGCCCGTGCGCGCTCGGCCTCGCAACCCCCCTCGCCGTCGCCGCCGGCATTCGGGACGCACTCGAGCGCTCCATCGTCGTCTTCGATGACAGCGTCTTCGAGCGCATTCGGAACGCCGATACCGTCGTCTTCGACAAGACCGGCACGCTGACCACCGGCGACATGACCGTCGTCGACACCGACCTCGATGACGAGTTACTCGAGCAGGCGGCGGTACTCGAGAGTCGGTCTGCACATCCGGTCGGGGAGGCGATTGCGGCGGCGACGCCCGTGTCGAGGGTAGCGGACGGCGGAACGGTTGCATCGTCGGATGACGAACTGGCTGTAGCCGACGGAGAGGCGACCGAAGAGGGTCGCGAAACTGGAGACGACCAAATCGACTCGTTCGAGTCCCACCGAAACGGCGTCTCTGGCGTCGTCGACGGCGACGAACTCATCGTCGGACACCCGGATCTGTTCCGTGACCGGGGCTGGACTGTGCCCGACGAACTCGACGAGCGAATTACGGACGCGCGCGAAACCGGGCGCGTTCCGGTCGCCGTCGGCCGCAACGGCGCTGCGGACGGCCTGATCGTCGTCGGCGACGACCTCCGAGAGGGCTGGGACGAGACGCTCACGGCGATTTCGGAATCCGGGACGGATATCGTCGTTCTGACCGGTGACGACCGCCGCGCGGCCGCGCAGTTCCGCGAGCACGACGCCGTCAATCAGGTGTTCGCCGGCGTCCCACCCGAGGGGAAAGCCGAAACCGTCGACCGGCTGAAGCGGACCGGCCGAACGGTGATGATCGGCGACGGGACGAACGACGCGCCGGCGCTTGCCAGTGCGGATCTCGGCGTCGCGCTCGGGGGCGGAACGGCGATGGCCGCCGACGCGGCCGATGTGGCGCTCGTCGACGACGACCTCTCGTCGGTCGACACCGTCTTCGAACTCGCGCGGGCGACGGACCGCCGCGTGAAGGGGAATATCGGCTGGGCGTTCTGTTACAACGCGATCGCGATCCCGCTCGCGGTGACGGGACTCCTGAACCCGCTGTTCGCCGCCATCGCGATGGGGGCAAGCAGCCTGCTCGTCGTTACGAACTCCTCGCGACCGTTGCTCTCCGAGTGAATTGCAGCGATCGGCGGCCGTCGATCGAAGTTGCCTCCCGTTTCTTGCGTCACGGGTCGCACGTCATATCACCAAAATAATGAATCATGAGCGCAAAGGGAGTCAATACCATGGCCGATCGTCTTCCGACCGGCGGCTGGTATGCAAAACGGCCCGGACTGACCGTTCTCGCTGCCGTCGCCACGTTACTCGGACTCCTCATCGTCTTGCCGTATCTCCAGTACGTGCTGCTCGGCGTCGTTCTCGCGTACATTCTGCGTCCTGTACAGCGGTGGCTCGAGCGCTACACTGGCTCGCTCGTCGCCGCGCTCACGCTCGTCGCCGTCGCGATTCTCGCGATCCTGCTCCCGCTCACCTACGTTCTCATCGTCGCGTTCCGCGAGGCGCTCCAAGTCATCACCGCCATCCAGAACGGTCAACTCGATATCGAAGCGATCGAGTCCCAGATCGAGGCAACGGGCTACTCGGTCGACGTCGTCGAGTTCTACCAGACCTACCAGGAACCGATCGCAACGGGGCTGCAGGGGCTCGCAATGAGCGCCCTCGAGATCGCCGGCGGAATTCCCGGCATCTTGATCGGCCTGACGGTGACGTTGTTCGTCCTGTTCGCACTGTTGCGAGATGGGGGCGAGTTCGTCGAATGGCTCATGCGCGTGTTGCCGGTCGAGGACGAACTGGTGTCGGAACTCGTCACGGAACTCGACCAACTCATGTGGGCGTCGGTCGTCGGGAACGTCGCCGTCGCCGCGATTCAGGCGGTTCTGCTCGGTATCGGCCTCGCCCTGCTCGGGGTTCCCACCGTCGTGTTGCTCTCGGTCGTGACGTTCATCTTCGCGCTGTTGCCGCTGATCGGTGCGTTCGGCGTCTGGGTGCCGGTCTCGCTGTACCTGCTCGCCACGGGACAGTTCGTCACGGCAGGCATCCTCGTCGTCTACGGCTCGATCGTCAGCGCTTCGGACACCTACATCCGACCCGCGCTCATCGGCCGAACGAGCGCGTTCAACTCCGCGATCATCGTCGTCGGTATCTTCGGCGGACTGGTCGTCTTCGGCGCGGTCGGGCTGTTCATCGGCCCGGTCGTCCTCGGCGGCGCGAAGATCACGCTCGACCTGTTCGCCCGCGAGCGCGCGGCAGGGGTGGAGCCGGTCACCGGTGCCGGACGGCCGGGCAAGGACGAGGCAGTGCAGACGGTCGGTGCCGGCGTCGGAACCGATAGACACGGCGGCGGCGATAACAGAGACGGTCCTGAGAGCGACGGCGACCACGAGACTCGGGATACAGATGAGAGCGACGCCAACACGGACGAAACGAGCGACACGGACCAAACGGGCGACGCAAGCGAACCGAACGAAGCGAGGGAACCGAACAACACCCAAACAGACGGCAGCGCCGCCGATGACGACTCGGACTCGAGTCCCCAGTAACGCCACCGTCCAACTCGACACCAAATGACGGTTGCGCTCACCGGAACGGGTGCGTTCATTATCCCCTAGCTGCAACAGACAGCTATCGTGTCTCGAACGGCAGTTCGCGGTTCCGAGAGCGGGACGAGGTGGGCGCTGGGTCACACCGGCCACACGGGCGAATCCGGATACCAGGACAGTACCAGTACCAGCAGCCAGTACCAACAGTACAACCACCCAGTACAATCACGCAGTGAGGCGGTATGAACGAGTCTGATACACACACGACGGGGAGTCCCTACGCTCCCCACACGGACGATGGACGCACAGCAATGCTCGATGCGATCGGGGTCGACTCCGTCGACGAACTCTTTGACATTCCCGAGGACGTTCGGTTCACCGACGAGTTCGGGATCGACGCACGGTCCGAGCGCGAGACGCGCCGGCTCGTGCGCTCGGTGCTCGACCGGAACGCGGATCTGACGGAACTGCTCGGGCGAGGCCACTACGGCTACTACATCCCCTCGCTCGTCGACCACCTCGCGGATCGGTCCGAATTTCTTACGTCCTACACGCAGTACCAGCCCGAAGTCTCCCAGGGCTTCCTGCAGGCGCTGTTCGAGTACCAGTCGCTGCTGGTCGAACTAACTGGCCTCGAGATTGCCAACTGTTCGATGTACGACGCCGCGACGGCACTCGGCGAAGCCGCGACCCTTGCAGAGCGCGTCCGTTCGACGAGCGGCCACCGCGTGCTCGTCCCCGACCTCCTGCGCGAGGGGCGACGAAGCACGCTCGAAAACTACGTCGCCGGCACCGACCTCACCGTCGAGTCGTACTCGACCGACGACGGCACCGTCGACGTGGACGCACTCGAGTCCACGGTCGACGACGACGTGGTCATGGTCTACGCGGAGAACCCGACCGTCCGCGGGACGATCGAGGAGCAACTCGAGTCGATCGGCGAGGTCGCAGACGGTGCCGACGCGCTGTTCGTCCTCGGTTCGGACCCGGTCGCACTCTCGCTGCTCCAGCGACCCGCAGACGTGGGTGCGGACGTCGTCATCGGCGACGCGAGCGTGCTCGGTCTGCCGACGAGCTACGGGATGGGGCTCGGCCTCTTTGCTTGTAGCGAAGAATTCTTGCGCCAAGTGCCCGGCCGACTGGTCGGCGTGAGCGAGGACGCGACCGACCGGCGGGCGTTCACCCTCACGCTGCAGACCCGCGAACAGCACATTCGCCGCGAGCGCGCGACGAGTAACATCTGTACGAATCAGGCCTGGGTTGCGCTTCGAACCGCGATGCACGCGGCCTCTCTCGGACCGAACGGGATGGTCGACCTCGCAAAGCGCGGCGTCACCCGCGCCGAGGAACTCGCAAAGCGACTCGACGACCTCGTCGGCGTGCAGGCACCGGTCCACGACCGTCATCACATCCGCGAGTTCGTCGCACACGTCGACCAGCCCGCGCCGGCGATCGCCGAAGATCTCGAGAAGCGCGGCTTCGCGGTCCACGTCGTCGGCGAGCACGAGATTCAGGTCTGTGTTGCCGGCGTCCCCGACGACGACCTCGACGACTTCGTTGCGGCGATGACGGAGGTGGTTCGATGAGCGACGATCAGACACCGACCGACCCAACGACGGACGCCAGCCAGGTCCGCTACGACCAGGCTCGCTACGTCAACGACGGCCAGTACGAACCGCTGCTCTCCGAGAAGGACCAGACCAATGTCGACATCAGTGGCGACAACAACGATGACGGCGACGGTGACAGCGGCTCGCCACTCCCTGACAACCTCACGCGAGACGAACTCGAGTTGCCCGAACTCTCAGAACCCGAACTCGCCCGCCACTACACGCGCCTCTCGCAGATGATCTACGGGATCGACAGCGGTCCCTACCCGCTTGGCTCGTGTACGATGAAGTACAACCCCAAGTTCACCGAGGACGTGGCAGCGCTGCCCTCGGCTGCGGTCCACCCCGACCGCTCGGAGGAGTCGCTCCAGGGGACACTCGAGTTGCTGTACCGGCTGCAGGACTACCTCGGCCGAATCGGTGGCATGGACGCCGTTACGCTCCAGCCCCCCGCAGGCGCAGCAGGTGAGTTCGTCGGCATCCGCGTCGCCGCGGCCTACCACGAGCACAACGGCGAAGGCCACCGCGACGAGGTCATCATCCCCGAGAGCGCCCACGGGACGAACTTCGCGACCGCCGCACTCGGCGGCTACGACGTCGTCTCCCTGCCGAGCGACGAAGACGGGCGCGTCGACCTCGAGGCACTCGAGGCCGCCCTCTCCGAGAACACGGCAGCGCTGATGCTCACGAACCCCAACACGCTCGGCCTGTTCGAGCGCGATATCGAGAAAATCGCCGACATGGTCCACGACGTCGGCGGCCTCCTCTACTACGACGGCGCGAACCTGAACGCGCTGCTCGGCCGTGCGCGACCGGGCGATATGGGCTTCGACGTAATGCACTACAACGTCCACAAGACGTTCGCGACGCCACACGGCGGCGGCGGTCCCGGCGCGGGACCCGTCGGTGTCGTAGATAAACTCGAGCCGTTCCTGCCTGCGCCTCGCGTTCGTGAGGCCGCTGCGGAGACGAATTCCGGGGAGCCCACCTACGAACTGTTCGACCCCGACCACACCATCGGCAAGGTCCACGGCTTCCAGGGCAACTGGCTCGTCCTCGTGAAGGCGTTCGCCTACATCGCCCGCCTCGGCGACGCCGGGCTGTCGGACGCGAGCGCCAAGGCCGTGCTCAACGCGAACTACCTCGCGAGTCAGATCGAGTACGACGTTCCCTACGGGCCGTTCCACCACGAATTCGTCGCCAGCGCGGGCGAGCAGGACGCAGCCGACGTCGCAAAGCGGATGCTCGATTACGGCGTCCACCCGCCGACGACGAAGTGGCCCGAAATCGTCCCCGAGGCGCTGATGACCGAGCCAACGGAGATCGAGAGCAAGGATACGCTCGATCGTCTCGCGGCGGCGTTCAACGCCGTTGCCGAGGAAAATGACGAGCTACTCGAGGACGCCCCCGAGCGGACGACGGCGCGTCGGATCGACCAGACCAGCGCGGCGCGGAATCCGCGGCTATCCTGGCACGAAATCGACGAGTCGTAGGGACGTGTGAGCGTTTCGGCGGGAACGATCGCTACCACAGCGGGATGAGACGCGAGCGGGCGAGCGAGCCGATTCCGAAATCGATCTCGCAGTCGGGGTTGGAGATGTCGGCCACCGGCGGTCCTGTCGTATCTGCGCCGGCGAAAAACGAGTCCCGGGAAAGACCGGGTGAAAACGGGTGTCAGCGGACAGTTCCGAAACGAGCGATCAGTACCCAACAGTTGTGATCATGTAGGTGTCGAGGTAGTCGCCGACCTCGAGCGTTCGCGTTCCGCCCCACGTATTGTGCGTATCGAGGTAGAGATTCGTCCCGATGATCTGTGAATCCTCTTCATACGCGACGATCGTTTCTGTGTGTCCGATCGGTTCGTCCCAATCGTGTGGTTGGACACCCTCTTGGCCGTCTTCTTTGTCACCCATCGTACTCACGAGCGGCGGGTTGTCGCTGTCGACAGCAGCGGTCGCGACCGTCGGCCGATGGATGTAGTGATTTTCTGCAGGCATCCCGCTGTGAGCCGTGATGCCCGACGGAATAAATTGTGGCATCGTGAGCCCGTCCGAATCAGTCATCATTTCGTCGTTCAGCCCGTCGATGAGATCGGTTCGGTTGGGACTGGTCAGGTGATACCCGACCGCCATCGCTGCGGCGATCGGCGAACAGCCGGGCCAGTCGCTGTAGCCGGTGTCAGTCCAGTTGGGAACAGACCCGGAAACGCTCCCGCTATCTTCGGGTGCGGGTTCGAGAGACCCGACGTCGCTACTCGAGGGAGACTCGCCGAGATCGTCCCATCCGTCGGCATAGGCGTTATCAGGATCCGCCTCTATCCGGGGCGTTGCTGCGAGATCCTGGGCGAACCCGCGCTCGAGGTCGACGAATTTCGCGTCACTCTCTCTGTCCCCATCTCGCGTGGAGGCCTCGATACCAAACGAGAGAGGGCCCTGGAACAGCAACGTGTCTTCGAACGACAGCGAACTCGGTGCGGACGACGTGATCGTGTCCAGATGAACGTGGGGGGCCGGTTCCGTTCCGTACTCCACGACCGGGGGCATCCACTCCTGGGCCCCGATCGTGATGTGTCCGACGTGCGTTCCATCGGTCGTAACCGGGAACACGTACACGGTTGGGAGAACCGCTTCGTCCGTGTCGTCGCCAGTGAGCGAGTAGTACAACTCGGGGGATTGGACCGTACCGGTACTGAACTCCTCGTACGCTTCTCGAGCGCTACTCGTCTCCACTTTCGCCCTCGCAATGCGGGTTGCTTCACGAGCCGAGATGTCCGGTTCGTCTTTGACAGAACTGGCGACGACAGAGCCGGATGCGAGGCCACTACCGGCTGCTGCAACGAGAGCGCCGCCGATACTCTTCAGGGTTCCGCGCCGGTTCAGCGTCACTGTGCGTTTTTCGTCAGTATTTCGGGTATTGCGTTCCATCGTGAAACGTAACCAAAAGACATTGCCAACAGTATTATCTTATGTGCTGACGTGAATACCAGCGCGTGAAGTGTACCGAATTGGGTGAGCGAGCGATCACTCACTGCAGCCTTTCGCACAGCGTGACAGCGGTAGGGATACGGTGACGTTCGAAGCTCGGACCGATAACCCAAGAGCTGTTGGGCTGTCGATTCCACTGAGACTCGCTTCGGTCGCTCGGACAGGCCTCGATCACCGGACTGGAGACGATCACGAACGCAGACGAACGCAGGTTCTGTCTGAATCGGTCCGCCGTCTATCCGGTCAATCGCGCGACGCACAGAACAGCGGGACTCGAAACGGGATCAGTTAGCGAGCGAGACTTCCGAGTCGAACTCGCGATCTTCTGTAACAATGATTCGCACCTCCGCGTCATCACTTCCCTGGCAGCTCATTCCGTCCAGTCGATCGATGATTTCGGCGTGGTCGAGTGTAAACTCCGTCTCGTCCAGTTCGACGTGGACCGTGTACTCTCCCGAACTCGAGATCCACGGGCCGTTCATCGGTTTCTCGTCGTCATCCTGTTCGCTTCCTGAAGCCGCGAAGTCGTACGTCTGATCGTGAACGTGATCGTCGTCCTCGGTGACCGTCACGTGGAGCGTCGCCGGTTCGTCGGACAAGTTGGTTCCGCGAAGCCGTCGAAAACGAAGGTGGTTCCGGGTCGAGTGCAACCGCGAGTACTCTAGCCAGTTCACTGTACTAACTCCAAGTGCGCCGGTACCGAGGGCACCGACGAGACCGGTGAAGAACGACCGACGACTAATATTGGGGACCATTCATAACGATACAACATATACAGATCCTTAATAGTATGCAACACACCGATGGTGAAATGGCACGGTGAAACCAGACATCCGACAGTGTGCTCCGGGCGGCGCGGACGCCCGCCGGCCACTGCGCCGTCCACCCACAGGGGACGGATGAGGGAAGGGAGGAAAGGAGTGGAAAAGAGAGAAGAGGAGAGAATAGCGGTGAAACGGGAGAGGAAAGCCATCACGGTTCGAACCGTTCTACTCGAGCTGTCGGCAGGAAGGTAAGAGCCAGTGAGTTACTGACGGGCCTGTGGCTCAGCGGTGGACGGCGCGTCGTCCGTTAGGTGCTCGTACTGTATGGTTGCCCACTCGACCGCGGCGTCCGTATCGTTGACGAGCACACCGCCTACGCCTCGCTCGGTGAAGACGATGATTCCGGCTTCCATCGAATCGGCGATCCAGAGACCGAACGTAAAGGGGACGGACGACCGGGAGAGTGTCACGTTCGAGTCGTTCCGCAGTTTGTCCGTAAGCGCCGGGAACGAGAGCTGCAACCGTTCGAACAGCGTCGCCGGAACGAAGATTTCGACGTCGCCCTCCGTGCCAGTGGTCACGCTTTCACAAACCGGTTCGACGAACCCGGTGACGATGGTTGGGATCGCGATCCGCGCGGTTGTTGCCTGTTCGAGCGAGTCGATGAAGGTCTGCATAACCGCATCAGGCATCGACGAATCCGATTCGTAGACGTCGGCCCCGTCGATGAATTCATACGTGATCGGGCACTCGTTCGAAAGCGGTTCGAGAATTGACGATGCGCTGGTGAGCGTGCGTAACTGGTCGTGGTACGCCGTCCGAGCGCGATAGCAGTACTGTCCGAACAACGTCGCCTGCCAGACGCCATCCGTGTATTCGATGAACGAAGCAGCAGCGAGTTCTCGGATTGCACGGTCCAACGTCGACCGCGAAAAATCGAATTCCTGTTCTAACCGATCCTTCGGCCGGGGCTGTTCGACAATCGCTTCGAGGACGGCAGACCGAGTATCGAGCACCGTACTGGTCTCTTCGCTAAGTGGACAGGTCATACAACAACATTAAAATAGATTACCTTAACTCGTTTCCAAAATTACACCGACACTTATTGATAGAAAATTTCATCGCCGAATTCAAGTGTGGGAAAGCACGGTTTCCTGCCTGTCTTCCGTCAGGGGCTCAGTTACGGTGTTGTTCCCACTCCTCGCGCGAGATACTGTACTGGACAACATCTCGCGGCTCGTCGTCGATGACGATCTCGTTGCGGAGCCGACCCTCCTTGTGGCCGCCGAAGCGGTCGACGTACTTCTCGATAGCCCGCCGGGAGTTTTCGTTTTCCGGGTCGTGTGCGACGGCGACCAGTTCGAGATCCAGCCGGTCGAAGGCGAGTTCGAGCATCCGAGCGGCGCGCTCGCCGGAGTAGCCACGGCCCCAGAACGGTTTCCGGAACCACGTGCCGAAGATCGCTCGTCGACGATCCCAGTCCGCGAAGAGGCCCGCGGTACCGGCCAGTTCGCCGGCCCGCTCGCCCTCGGTCGGACGAACGAGGTAGTTCACGGCCTCGCCGTCGTCGAACTTTTCACCGGCCTGTTCGACCCAGTCGAACGATTCCTTCGGGTGGGCGTGTGGATCCCACGTCATGTACTTCGTCAGTTCGTCGACGTGTGGGGCGCCAGCCTGGACGTGCTCGTAGAGTTCGTACGCGTCGAACTCCTCCGGGTGCACTCGCTCGTACCGGAGGCGTTCGCTCTCCATCTCGGTCGGGAAGAGTGACATGTTCCTACACCTACGACGAACAGCGGTGACGATAAGCGTATTCGAGGGATGAAACCGGTGGTCACACCACCGAAACAGCTTTGTGTCGTTTCGACGCGTACGATGCAAACCGGCAACCGACCCTGGAAAACGGCCACAGTGGAGGAGCCAGAGCCAGCAGTTTCGGACTACCGATCTCCGCTTCGGTCCGGCAGTCCCGTCTCGAGATGCTCGAGTAGCGCCGGATGTAGCGGTCCGTTCGAGCCGAGCAGCGCCGTCCGCTCGTCAGTCTCGAGGTCGAAGACGAACGGCTCGCCGCGCTCGTCGGTGATCGTCGCACCCGCGGCGCGGGCGATGACGAGGCCGCCGGCAATGTCCCACGGATAGGTGTCGTGCTCCCAGGTCGCGTCGGCGCTGCCGCTCGCGAGATAACAGAGGTTGAGCGCGGCCGATCCCAGTCGGCGGACGCCGCGTGACTCCTGGTAGAAGTGTGAGAGGAACGTGCCGTCCGGGTCGTAGCCCGAGATGAGCATACTCTCGTCGAGCCGGTCGCGATCCGTCGTCTCGATCGGATCGCCGTCTCGCCACGCGCCGACACTCGCGATCGCGCTGAACAACTCGTCTGTCTCAGGAACGTAGACGACACCCATCGCTGGCGTGCCGTTCTCGAGGAGAGCGATCGAAATCGAGTAGTTGGGATTTCCGTGAGCGAAGTTCCCGGTTCCGTCGAGGGGATCGACGACCCACGTATAGCCGTTCTTGCCGTTCCTGCGGGGTTGTTCCTCGGAGACGATGCCATGGTCGGGGAACTCGTTGTCGATAACGGTCGTGATGATCCGGTTGGCTTGATGGTCCGCCTCGGTGACGATATCCGATTTGTTGCTCTTGACGGCGACGGTCTCGACCTGCCCGTGCAGTTCGCGCAGCGGTTCGCCGGCAGCCTCGGCGGCTTCCGTCGCGATCGTGTGGGCGTGCTCGAGTACCGCCGCGGAGTCGTCGTCAGTCACGGCGGCGGAGCCGACAGACGGGTCCCGAGCACGGTCGTGGCTGGGATTGAGGCCGACCGATTCGGCTGAGAGGCTCGTCGTGCGCTCGCGTCCCGCCGTGGCGGACTGTCGCTGGGGTTCGTCCACGTCGCGGATCCCCCAGCCGAGTTTCTTCGAAATCGCCGTGAAGAAATGGTCGTCGTAGCTCGTCCGGACGACGTGTGCCAGTCGCTCGGCACCCGTAATCAGGACCTCTTCGCCGGTCTCGAGCGTGGCGTTTGCTCGGCCGCCGTCGACTAGCAGCGTTGCCGGCCCCTGAGTCACGAACCGAAGCTCCGTCGAGGGCGAGACCACGATTGGCCGGACACCGAGCTGGTGGGTGTGCAGCGGGACGAGTTGGAGTGTATGGTTGTCGACCGGATAGTGAATCGGTCCGTTGGCAGATAACGAGATGCCGGTCGAACCCGTCGGCGTCGAGACTGCCAGACCGGTTCCCTCAAACTCGCCGATGTACTCGTTGTCGGCGTAGACGTCGAGCTGGGTGATCTTGCGGTCAATCGGGTTTTCGGGCGGCACGTGCTCGACCATCACGTCGTTGATCCCCGTCGCGTCGATGCCCTCCCCGCGAACCGCGACCTGCTGGCGGCTGTCGACCTTGGCGCGGCCGTGGATGACCTCGTCGAGCGCCGCCTCCAGATCCTCGGGTTCGACGCGTGCGAGGAAAGCGAGCGTCCCGGTGTTGACGCCGATTTGCGGGACGTTCCGGGGCGCGAAAGTCTTGATTCCCTCGAGGAAGGTGCCGTCGCCGCCGATCGTGATGCCGAGTGTCGCTCGATTCTCGTTGTAGACGTGGCCGATGTCCTCACCAACGGCCACCGTTGACAGCGAGATGTCGCGCTCGGCCGTCCAGGACTCGAGTCGGGAAACGACGTCGTCGCTGTCGGGACTGACGATCGCGACGATCTCCTCCGTCGTCGCGAGTCTGCGTCCTTGCATTACGTCATCCGTAGAACTGACTAACTATGGGTGTTGGTGTTCTCGATGTCTCCAGCGACCAGTTCCTGAAGACGGCGAGAAGAATGGAACTTACGCGTCCGCACTCGAGTCGACCGTGGTTCCGTTGTCGCTGATCTGGACGAAGCCGTAGTCACAATCGGGGCAGTGCCACTTGACCTTCTCGCCGAGGTGCATGGTCGTGCTCGCCGCACGGTAGAACGTCCGTTCCTCGCCGCAGTCGGGACAGTCGTGATCGAGTTCCATCGCCATACGAGGCGCTTGCGCGCGGAGCGAATTGAACGTACTGGTTCCGGATGCTGGTGGGTGGGAGTGCAAAGCGACGAGACGGTCGAGCGGCCAGCAATTAAGTAACCGCCCTCCGTCGGTTCGGCCATGTCGATCTACACCGGCCGCGGCGACGATGGCCAGACGGACCTGCGGGATATGACCCGCGTCTCGAAGACGAGCGCCCGCATCGAGGCCTACGGCACCGTCGACGAACTCAACGCGCTGCTCGGGACGATCCGACCGACCGGCCACGACGACGTGGACGAGTGCCTGCGACGCGTGCAAAACCACCTCCACGTCGTGCAAGCCGACTTCGCGAACCCCGATCCCGACGAGGACGACCCCGCGATCACCGCGGCGCACGTCGACACCGTCGAGGACTGGATCGACGAGTTCGACGAGGAACTCGAGCCGCTGACCTCGTTTATCCTCCCCTCGGGCAGCGACACGGGCGCGCGACTGCACCATGCGCGAACGGTCTGTCGGCGCGCCGAACGCCGCGCCGTCGGCCTCGCACAGGAAGAGGAGATCAACGAACAGGCCGTCCAGTACCTGAACCGACTGTCGGACGGGCTGTTCACCTTCGGCCGCGTCGTCAACGCGCGGGAGGGTGAGCCGGAGGAAGCGCCAGAGTACTGAGGGACGTGTTGGGCTGGCGAGGAGGCGGGAACTGGGATTTGGGTGAGAAGTGAGGTGGACTCGAGTACCACCTCGCGCTAGACCGAAATTCTCGGCAGCAGTTTGTTGTGAGCGGAGTAGTGGGGTCGGTGATGAGAAGGGCCGGGTGGGCCTGCGTCGACGGGTCACACTGCCGACTGAAAGGAAGTCTTAAGTCGAAAGCGCGGATAGCACCGGGTGCGGGTTGGTGATCTAGTCCGGTTATGATACCTCCTTCACACGGAGGAAGTCGGCAGTTCAAATCTGCCCCAACCCACTACTTCTGTCGCGAGCAACTCCGCGAGCGACAGCATCGTGACGGTGGGGCAGTTTGAACCAGACGAGTCGCAGCGCTCGAGCACCGCGAGAGCGACCGTCTCGGCGTGGTTCAAATCTGCCCGCTTGTTCACCGTCGAGACCGCCTGTTGGGCACTGCACTCGAGTACCCCTCGTCTCATATCCCACCAATTTCTAACACTGACTCCAACACCGATCTCCAGTCCAGCAACCGCTCCAACACACAGCAACACCTCGCTCGCACACAGAACTCGATCACCTGTGAAATTTATCACATCAGCCGGTGGCGATTGCGCTGCCATGCCACCGTACATCACCCTGTGGCAGTTCACAGAGCAAGGCGCGGCATCGATTCGGGACAGCCCTGACCGCATCGACCGTATCGAAGAGCAGTTCGAGGAACTCGGGGGTGAACTCGAGTCCTTTTACATGCTGATGGGCCAGTACGATACTATCACGATCAGCGAGTTCCCGGACGACGAAACGGCTGCACAGGCCGTCCTTTCCGTCACCGAAGCCGGAAACGTGAACTCGGAAACCCTCCGGGCGTTCGACCGGGACGCGACGCGGGCGGTACTCGAGTCGATGCCCTGAGGCCGACCCGGAGTGGGACCGAAGACAGACCGCCCGATTTGTCGATCACGCTGAAAGAAAACGACGGACTCCGAAGGCGATCAGATCGGCAGTGGGTGGACGCGCTGCTGGCTGGCGAGCCGGTCGACGACCGGGCTATGCACGGTTGAACAGGCGGCTAGCTTGGCGTCCAGTTGCGGGTGAGTAACCAAGGACGAACTGCAGTGGAAAGTGTCGCGAGAACGTGACCAACCGAAACACGGGTTGCGTTGCGGTCGTTGTTTCGAAAAAGTCGTGATTGTGAGCGGCGCGTGCAACAGCCGATCAGAACGGCTGACGGTCGACGACGCCCAGTTGTCGGAGGAGTCCGAACGCGTCGTCGTTGACCCGGCGCTCGACGAGTTTGCCGTCCTCGATGCGGTCGAACAGCATTCCGGTGATGTCGATCTCGGCACCGGTCGGTTCGATGTCGAGCAGTGGCCGTTCCTGCGTTCCCATTGCACGGAATCGGGTCGCGACGATCTCGCCGTCGCTGATCATCTCTTCGACCCTCATCTCGTAGTCCGGGACGGCACCGCGGAAGTTCTCGACGAGCGTGCGGTAGTCCGCGGGGCCGCGGATCGGCTCGTCGATCATCGGGTTGTGGTAGGCGAACTCGTCTGCAACGAGGTCGTCGATCATATCGAGGTCGTCGTCGTTCCAGACGGTCTCGATTTCTCGACGGACGACCGCGCTCGGCGCTGTGGATGCGTCAACTGCCATGGGAATCACCGGTACTAGAGACGCTCGAGACGTGAATAACACTTTTTCAGGGCGAACGACCGATTTGCGGGCCGTACAGACGGATTGGCCGGAGTGTCGCGCTGGCTGTCAGCGACGGCTACGAACAATGGGCAGCGAGCGGACAGCCCCCGTCAGTCGCCACAGGAGCCGGTACTGTGGTTCGAGAGTAGCTTCCTGTGGCTTGGGCTCGACACCCGGATACTGCCCGACGAACGCTTAAGGGGAGTCATGGTGTACGATATTCTATGGCATACCAGGTCCGCTGTGACAGCTGTGATCTCGACCAGGAGCTCGCCGACTGGGTCGAAGCCAGCAGCGCCGCACGAGAGCACGAAGCGGAGTACGGCAGCCACTGGGTGAGCATCCACGACCTGCAGGCGGTCTGAGCGGTTCCAGCGAGACCGACCAGTCGGGTCGTGACACAGTCACCCGGTCGGGGAAACACTTCTTTGTCGGTCGACGGTGCCCGTCCCAGTGACTATGGGAGATATTGACGTTGCCATCGGCGTCGACGCGGACTGCGTCGCCGGCTGGCTCGGTTCCTACGGCGGCGAAGACTCACCGGCAGACCTCTCGCGCGGCCTCTCGGCCGGCAGCGAGGGCATACCGCGAATGCTAACGCTGTTCGAGGAGATGGACGTCCGAACCTCGTGGTACGTGCCGGGACACACCATCGACACGTTCCGGGACGAAATCGAGGCCGTCGCAGCCGCTGACCACGAGATCGGCGTGCACGGCTACTCACACGAGAACCCGACCGACCTCACACGGGAACAAGAAGACGAGATTCTCGAGGTCTCGATCGACCTCATCGAGGACGTTACCGGTTCCGAGCCGACCGGCCACCGGGCGAGTTGGTGGGAGTTCAGCGAGAACACGCCCGACCTCGTCGAGAAGCACGGCTTCGACTACGACAGCAGTCTGATGGAACGGCAGTTCGAGCCGGGCTGGATGCGCAAAGGCGACAGCTGGGAGAAGATCGACTACGACAAGAGCGCGGACAGCTGGATGGAGCCCTACCAGTACGGCGAGGAGACCGACATCGTCGAAATTCCGATCAGCTGGTACCGGGACGATATCCCGCCGATGCTATTTATCAAACAGCCGATCTACCACGCGGGGTACAAGGACCCCGAGATGATGTACGAGCAGTACTACAAACGCCAGTTCGACTTCCTCTACAACCGCCGCGGCGCGGGCGTCTACACGTTCACGATCCACCCCGATATCCACGGCCTCCCCCACATGATCCCGCTGTTCGAGGAGTTCATCCGCTACGTCAAGTCCCACGAGCGCGCGGAGTTCGTCGCACTCGAGACGGTCGCCGAAAAGTTCAGGAACGATCCGTCGGTGTACGAAAGCGAAGGCGAGTACATCTGAGGACAGAACCGATTCGGTAGACACCCATTCAGTTCGGTTTGTTCCGCATCCCGTACGCTCTTTGTCGTCTACGAACCAGTAGCAGGAGATGAAGTACTACGAGGACATCGAGATCGGCGACACGATGGAGTTCGGCGAGTACGACGTGACGGAAGCAGAGATCGTCGACTTCGCCGAGTCCTACGATCCGCAGCCGTTCCACATCGACACGGAAGCGGCGACGGAGTCTGCGTTCGGCGAACTCGTCGCCTCGGGCTGGCACACGGCGTCGATGTGTATGCGACTCCTCGTCGACGGACCGATCGACGACCGGGCGAGTATGGGTGCCCGCGGCGTCGACGAACTGCGCTGGAAGCGGCCGGTCAAACCGGGCGATACGCTCTCGATTCGAACGGAAGTGATCGACAAGCGAGTCTCCGAAAGTGACCCCGAGCGCGGGTACGTCGACAGCAGACTGGAGGGGCTCAACCAGGACGACGAGGTCGTCATCTCCTGGGTCGGACTGGGGATGATCGAGCGACGGAATCCGGGCGAGGACCCCGAGTAGAGACTGAAGCTATCGTCAGAGCTTGTTCACCGGTTGCTCACAGCTTGCTCACGGATCTGTGTCGAAGTGGGCAGCCAGAATCGCCGTGTGGACTTCCCGCTGGTCCGTCTCCTGAATCGTCGCGGCGGCCTGGAACCGCTCGCGGGCGTTCGCAACTGTCTGCGGTGGCGCGGCCAGATGCGTGAGAACGAACGAGTTCGGATCGACGTCGCCGGCTGCATCGAACGCCGCGTCGTCGTAAAGCGGTGCAAAATTCTCGACGATGTCCGTCACCAGAGTGGCGGTCACGTCGCCACCGGGGTCACCCTCCGGAACGGAATCAGCGGTCGAATCGAAGTAGGTCTCGAGATCCACGACGCCAGCCTCCTCGTGGAGGTGGGTTTCGAGCGCCTCGAACACCGTCTGTGAGACGTAGACGCCGAACAGTTTGTATCGGGGTGGCGCAGACATTGGCTCAGACGACGGCCTCGACCCACTCGGCAGTAACGAATCTGTACCGACACCCCTCACAGAGTGCCACCTCGACGACCTCGTCCGTCGAGAGATAGACGTGACACCACTGCACTGGCAGACTATCGTCATCGCAGTTCGCACAGATCGTGGACATGGGCCTGATCGTCATCTCCCTACACCAGGGCGTCGTATAATTGCTCGCCCGACAGCGTGGCGACGAGACGGTTCCGCTCAACCGGTCAGAACCGCCGCCGAAGTTCGGCGACGACCGTCGCCGGAACGTCCAGTGCTGCGAGCACACGACGGCGCTGTTCTTCGGTCCCATGACCAGCGACGAACCCGTTGAGTCGGGCCACGACAGTCGAGTCGACGAACTCGTCACCGTACAGCGCCGCGAGTTCGTCGCCAGCGACGGGCGTCGACCGAAGTTCGTACTTCTGGTGATAGTCCTCCGCGAGCGTGATGGACTCGAGTACCTCGATCTCCGTCTCGACGGTCGCCCCAGTGCGCTCGGCGAGATCGTCTTTCGTGCGCTGGGCAGTCTCGTACTGCTCGTCATTGTGTGCGAGGACGACGCCGCGGTACTGGCGCTTTCGAGACGGGGTTTGCCAGCTGTGGTTCGACCAGAAGACCTCGAGTAGGTCCTCGTACGAGAGCGTTTCTGGATCGTACTCGAGTTGGACGACTTCGGTGTGGTCACCCAGCGAGTAGTAGCTCGGATTCGGGTCGGTGCCGCCGGCGTAGCCGACCCGCGTTCGGACGACGCCCTCCGTCGCGCCGAATCTGGCGTCGGGGCCCCAGAAACAGCCCATCCCGAACGTTGCCGTCCGCGTCGCCGATGGGGAGTGCAGGCCACCCCCCGTAGCCGAGGAGTGGCGTGTGAACTCTTCGTCCGAGTGCGTCACAGGTCCCGTTCGGACCGAAGTCGGATGTGTGTATCGACGGACGTGACACCTGCGACCAACTATCATATTTTTATATGTTGGTCGGGAACCGGTAGGATATGCGAGCAGCAGTACTCGAGGAACACGGTGAACCGCTCGCGGTCAAAGAGGTCGACTACCCCGAACCGGAGCCCGATCAGGTGATCGTCGAGACCGAAGCCTGCGGGATCTGCCGAAGCGACTGGCACGCCTGGCAGGGCGACTGGAGCTGGATCGGCGCCTCGGTGCCGGAGGGTCAGATTCTCGGCCACGAACCCGCGGGCGTCGTCTCCGCGGTCGGCGAGGACATCGAGACGCTGCAGGAGGGGGACCGCGTTGCGGTGCCGTTCCACCTCGGCGACGGCACCTGCTCACACTGTCGCGAGGGTCGCGCGAACAACTGCGAAACGGTGATTCCGCTCGGACTGTCGGGAATCGCACCGGGCGCGTTCGCCGAGGCGTTTCCGGTCCGCGAGGCCGACTACAACTGCGTGAAGCTCCCCGACGATGTCGACTTCACCGAGATGGCCGGTCTCGGCTGCCGGTTCATGACCGCCTACCACGCGCTGGCGGACCGCGCAGACCTTCGACCCGGCGACTGGGTCGCCGTCCACGGCTGTGGCGGCGTCGGGCTCTCGGCGATCCACATCGCCGACGCGCTGGGCGCGCATCCGATCGCGGTCGACGTTCGCGAGGACAAACTCGAGCGCGCCCGAGAACTCGGCGCGTCCGCAACGGTCAACGCGGCCGAGGCGGACAACACGGCACAGGAGGTCAAGGCGCTCGCCGGCGGCGGCGCAGACGTTTCGATCGACGCGCTCGGCATCGCAGAGACCTGCCAGAACTCGATCGGCAGTCTCGGAACCCGTGGTACGCACGTCCAGGTCGGCCTCACAACCGGTGAGGAAGAAGGACAGATCGAGGTCCCCGTCGACGTGATGACGATGCAGGAACTCGACTTCCACGGCTCGTTCGGCATGCCGCTCGTCCGTTACGAGGAACTGTTCAAGCTGATCGGCGAGGGCACGCTCGAGCCGAGCAAGATTATCGGCGAGACGCTATCACTCGAGGAGGCTCCCGAGACGCTGTCCTCGATGGATAGCTACGAGACGGTCGGGATTCCGGTTATTACGGAGTTCTGAGCCGCCAGCCGCTCTTTTGAGGCAGTTCTGACTTGATCTGGTTGTTCGGTTCAGTAGCTCCAGAGGGTGTATAACTGTGCTGAGAACCGAACGGCGTGGCTGGGACGGTATACTGCGACAGAACTGGCGTGACGGAACACTGCGACACTACTTGCGTGAAAGCCGCCGCCAGCGCCGCCGTCGGAACGGCGGGCGGCGACCGACAGACAGCACGTATACCCGAACGGGGGCGGGAGCCCGCCCGGGCGTGAGAGACATGAGCTAACTCGAAGCGGGGGCGAGTCCACTTCCGAGCGATCCGGGCACGAACGCACGCAATCGGCTGTCAGCGCGTCGTGTCTGGGCCAAGCGCGTACCCGGCGGGGCGTGTTATCCCCGCACGTGATCCAGAGGACGGTGTTCCCCTTTGTTATGGACAGAGTTGGCGGATCGTAGTGTGTTCAAACCATCGACAGGATCGGAATACGACACGCGTATCGCCTCACTACGGTGGAATTCGCCGCCAGCGCTCCACACGCCCCCACGAGATTCGCACTGCCTGAGACGAGTCCAAAACCGAACACAGAGCAGTCTTCGGGGATCACCTAGCGGTACGGCCCGCCTGCTTCACGGATTCCACTGCCTACCGCGCGATACGCGCCGACATCCCCGCCAGACCGATAGCCGTGGACCGCGTGTCCCGGTCTATGTCCGCCAGCCCATCTCAAACCGCGTCGCCCTCGACACCGATCCGCGTCGGCATCGTCGGCCTCGGCTACATCGGCACCACGGTCGGCGGGCAACTCCATCGCCACGACGACGCCACCATCGCAGCCGTCTGTGATCTCGATCCTGACCAACTCGAGTCCGTCGGCGACGAGTTCGGTGTTCCGCCCGCACGACGGTACACTGAGTACGACTCGATGCTCGCCGATGCGAACGGCAACGGCAGTTCGGGTTCGGGTTCGGCCTCGAACTCGAACTCAGATGCTGGCCCTGTCCCAGACCAAGATCCAAGCCTCGATGCCGTCCTCATCGGCACACCCCACACGCTCCACTACGAGCAGGTCGTCGCCGCACTCGAGTCCGGCCTGCACGTCTACTGCGATAAGCCGCTGACGACGGAGCTCGAGCACGCTCGTGAGCTTGCCGAGCGGGCAGCGCGCACCGACCTGACCCTGATGGTCGGCTACCAGCGCCACCTCCAGACCGCGTTTCAGGTGGCCCGAGACCGCTTCGAGTCGGAACCCCCACGGTGGGTAACGGCCTCGATCACGCAGGACTGGATCGCGGACTCGCGGGGGACGTGGCGGCTCGACCCAGACCTGTCTGGCGGTGGCTTCCTCTATGATACAGGGAGTCACGTCCTCGACGGCATTCTCTGGACGACCGGACTCGAGCCGGCCTCCGTCGCCGCAAGTATGGACTTTCACGACGACGAGCAGCGGGTCGACAGCCGTGCGCACCTGGACATCGAATTCGAGAACGGCGCGACGGCAACCGTCTCGCTCCACGGCGACCTTCCCTCGACCCGCGAACACATCCACTGCTGGGACGACGACGGGGCACTCTACATCGAGGGGACCCAGTGGGGTTCGCGCACTGTCTTCGAAATAGCGACCGACGCGAGCGAACGCGTCCCCTACATCGATCACCGGCGAGAACAGACTCGCGCCGACGCCTTCGTCGAGAGTATTCGCGGCGGGTCCGAGCACGAACCGCCGGCGACCGCCCGCGATGCACTCGGAGTGACCGCCCTGACCGAGGCTGCCTACGAGGCTGCTCGAACCGGTGAGCGAGTCTCGGTTGGACTCGAGTCGGACTCGAGATGAGACGCCGTAAACTGGTCTCGGAGCGGCGGGGAGAAGGCGGCGAATAACGGTTCGGTACGTGGCGACAACGCTTCGTTTTCCGGTGGCTACGTCGACCGGTGACTGGCTGACGCATGGCGGTTCAGTCGTGCGGTTATGACGTGTTTACGTGGCGGGTATCGCTACTGGGTAAACGCGCCCCACGAGTGTCGATAGCACGGTCTGATTCGATCGTGTTCCAGCCGGTAAGACTGCGATAGTGTGTCGTTCGATTCGGTTACAAGCCGGATAACTACAACCGGTGCAAGCGACCCGTCGGATATGATCACCTGTACAAACTGTGAGACCCCACAGTTCCTGCAGATCACCCAGAGCCGCGTCTACTTCGAAGATGGTGAGGTTATCAACGAACTCTCAGAGAGCTACGAGTGTACCCTCTGTGGGTCGACCGGTCAGTACGTCTACGACGAGGACCGCGACGAGGAGACGGTCTCTGGCGACGTCGAGTTGACGACTGAGCGGCCGAAATTCGCTTGACAGCTTCGACCAGTGGTCCGGAGCAGCACTGGTCAACCTGATGAGTGTCCCATTACCGATCAGGGTCGTGTCTACTCCCGGTTTTCCTGCCGCCTGTCGGACTCGACGTGCCGATGCGGCCATCTAACTCGCCGCTCGGTCGTGGGCCGGGAACGGCCGTCCGCTGTGTCTTCCCTGCCTTCGTCCCCGATCCCGTCGTCTGCTCGAGTTCCCCGTGTTTCTCCGCGCCGTTGAGTCTGTGTCTCGCGTCCCACTCCTCGAAGAGGCCGTACTCGGTCATCGTCTCCATGCCGGCGAGTGCGGCCGTGAGTTTGAGGCCGACGAGCGGAATCTCGGCGACGGAGATGATGACGTCGGCCCGGAGGATCACGCCGTCCCGGAGGATCACGTCGAGCAGGTCGACCAGCGCGTCGTCGTCTTTGCGCGGTTCCACAGTCGGTCACCCCCCGATGCGGGCTGGGCCACCCGCGTTTCCGCCATCGCCATCGTTCTCGTCGTCGCCACCGATCGCCGGCGCGAACGTGTACGGTGGCCACGGACCCGTGAAGCGGACTTCGATCCCGTCTTCGGCCGCCACGTCGTCGAGAATCGAACCGATCTCGCCCTCGCTGTCTTCGTGTGCGAGGAGTGTGAGCCGGCAGATAGTCTCCGAGTCGGACGTGGTTGCGTTCTTCTCGGCCTCGTTGTCGCCGTCACCGCCGGGGCTATCGCTATCACCACCGCCATCGCCATCGCCATCACCATCACTCCTCCTACTGCTCCCACCACGATCGCGACCTGCAACCTTCGAAATCTCCGACGCCGGCGAGCGCTCGAGTGTGTGCACCTCGCGTGCCGCCTCGGCCAACTCGTCCTCCAGTTCAGCCGTCATCGTCTCGCGACGAGCGGCCCGAAGCTCTGTCAGGCGCTGCTCGAACTGCTTTTCGAGCAAGAACGCCTGTCCCTCGCTCGCCTCCTCGATCTGCGCGTCGAGTTCGGAGAGGCGTTCGTCCTGTTCGACGAGCGTCTCGTCGTCCGGCGAATCGTACTCGACGACCTCGACGCGGTACTCCCAGTGGCCTGCGAGTTCCGAGAGCACCGGCTGTAGCGTGTCCGTCTCCTCGCGAAGCCACTCGCGAAGACCGGCCTCACCGCCGCGAAGGATCGTATCGAACTGGAACGGAACCGGCGTCCCGAACGCCTCCCCGGCCGCGTCGACTACCGTCTGGTGGCGAATCAGCCAGCGCTGAATCTGTCCGAGGTCGTCCGTATCGTAGAGTCCGTCGCAGGCGTGGACGACGGCACCGATCCCGTTCTCCGCGACCACCGAGACTGACTCGCCGTCGATTCCGGTCGTCTCGAGTTGGGCGTCGGATTCTGCCTGGACAACGCAGTAGAGGTAGCGCCCGTCGTTAATCTCCGGAATGTCCGCTGCGTCTGCGTCGGGGGTCGCCTCGTCCGTCGTCACTGTTCCTCACCTCCGAACACAGAGTAGCCGGGTTTACGGTGAGACGGTGCGTCGGCGTTGAACTGTTCGATCGCGTCCGAGACCAGCCCATCCAGGTCGCCTCGCAGGTCGTCGACGCCGTCTTCGATCCCCTCGTCTGCTTTGAGTTGCTCGATTTCGGCCTCGATCGTGGCGAGCTGGCGGCCGAGGCGGTCGATCTCCTCATCTGAGAGGTTGCCAGACTCCATGCGTCGGACAGCCTCGCGCTCGAGTGCATCGATGAGGAGTTCGACGACGGTAATGACGAGGGTGATCAGTCCCTGGCGGGCGTCGTCGCCGTCGCCGACATCGATCGTGGTCATTCGTTGCCCTCCGTGTCGTCCCCGGTCTCGTCATCGGTGTCGGCCTGTGCTGTCTCTTCGTCGCTCGCATTATCGTCGCTATCACCGCTGCCCTCGCCACCGCCGTCATTACCGTCTGCCTCGCCAGTGTCGCCATCATCACTACCGTCCTCTTCATCGTCATCATCAGCCGCCGTCACGTTCACCCCTCGCGTCGGATCGATCGCCGGCTTCGGCCGCTCCATCTCGGCGAGTTCTGGATCACCTGCCGCTTCAGCGACTCGCTGCATGTCCGTCCCCTCGGGGAACTCGAGTCCGTACTTCGCCGCCGTCTCGAAGGAAGCGATGGCGGCCCGAAGCTGAATCCCGAGCAACTGCGTGTCCCCGATCGAGACAGCGATGTCCGCATTGATGACGATGCCCTTGTCCAGCAGCATCTCGACGATATCCGCGAGATCGCTCTGCTGGCGGCTCGGCTGGAAGCTATCGGGCATTTGGCTCACCTCGGAGTGGGTTCGCGTTCGGCATCGACAGCGGAGTGGGGCTCGAGTTGGACGGCGTACTCGAGTCCCTGTTCCGTCGTCGCTGTGTCGCTGGTGTCTGGCAGGCGGTTCGACTGCGACGGGACATCGACGCTAATTCAGGACTGGTGTGGCTCATGCTAGATACTGGTACTGGAGTGACAGCGGTGACACGGTTCGTCCAGAAGACCAACGGTTGGGCTCGAACAGCCATCAGTTCGCACCCCCGTCGGTGGTTTCGACATCGTCGCTCGCACGCTGGTCTTCCGGCTGTTCGGTCGCCCGTTCGTCTTCGGTTTCGTCGGGAGCGGCATCGTTGCGGCGTTTCTTCCGCTCGCGCTCGAACCGCTTGCCGTAGATTCGCTTCCGACTCGGGGCCGTCGAGAGCTTGACCTGCTGTGGCACCGTCGAGTGCTTGACGCCGCTCGCGACGTCCGCTCGCTCCGTCGGCATCGTCGAGGCCGCCGTCGGATTGCGCGAATTGGCGCTCGTATCCTGGCGGCGCATCTTCTCCCGATTGAACTCGTGAACCCGGGAGAATTTGGCGTGGGTCTCGAGGAGCGCCTCGCGAAAGCTGTCGATCCCCGCCATCGCGGTCTGCTGGATTGCGACCTGATAGGCCTCTGGATCGTCCATCACGTCGATGTCACCGAGCAGTTCGGTGGGATCGGCGTCGGTCTCGAGCATGTCGCCGTCGAGGTCCGTCTCGAGGAGTTCGTCGTCACCCTCGCTGTCGTCATCGCCGACGAGACCGTCTGTGATCCCGTCCCCATCCCCGTCTCCGTCTCCGTCTCCAGCGTCACCCGTCAACTCCGCCGTCGTCTCCTCGATATCGCGTTTCGCCTCCCAGAGGCTGCCGAGGTCGGTTGCATCCCAGGCGTCGAGCAGATCGATCGCTCGAAAGAGGTGCCCGAAATCGACCACGTCGGACGCACCGACATCGTCGTCGGCCAGCGCGGAGGGGATCTCGCCCGCGTTGACCGCTTCGACCAGTTCGTCTGCGTCGACTGCCTCCGGAAGGTCCGATAGGTCGAGCGTCTCGAAGACGGACTCGAGTTCGGTCGCCAGTTCGGCGAGGGTGTCGAGATTCTGTGAGAGGTCGGTGAGGGTGTCGTCCTCGAGGCTGTCGAGGTCGAAGTCGTCCTGCTCGCTGAACGTCTCGAGCGACTCGAGTGCGTCCTCTGCATCCGTGACGAGGTCACCGAGGTCGGCGTCAACTGACTCGGCTGTTGAACCGTCGCTCATGGCTCACCTCCCGACTCTGTCTCCGTCCCGGTGTTCGAATTCGAACTTCTCGACTCATCGTCAGCAGTGTCCGACTGATCGGGGCGAACCTGGACGGTCAAGACACCGTTGTTAATCGCCGCCTGACCGGTTCGATTGGGCCAGGGAACGTCGACGCGCTCGAGTTCGGTGTCGCTGACCACGACGACCAGTTCGCTGTCGCTGAAGCCGACTATGACGTCCTCGTGGGCGACGCCGGAGACGTCGGCGATGACGAGGAGTTCGTCCTCGTGGGCTCGTGTGGTGACGCGGTGGTCAGGTCCGAAGTCCCGTCCTGAGGACGGTGATGACGGTCCAGTGGACGGAGCGCCCTCGCGGGCGCGCGAGGATCGGTCCGACGATGAGCGCGGTGAGTGTCGACGCGACGACCAAGATTTGGACGGCGTGTCTCGTCTTCGGCGTCGTTCGGCGTCTTCGTCACCCGTCCCGTCTCGCTTGCGGAACCGGTCGAGCCAGTCGTCGGCGACTCGATCGCCGAACCGGGAGTCAGCGAGCAAATCATCGCCCGTTCGGACCGAAATGTTGTAATCGAATAGTGACCGGTCACGACTTCGTCGGCCACGGTTCGAGAGGGTGTTGGACGTCGAATCGCCCTCCAGTCGGTCGAGCAGGGCTCGGACCGTGGCGAGCCAGCCGGTGTCCGAGTCGCGGGAGGCACGGGGATCGCCCGAATCGCGTAAGTTGCGCTTTCGCCGCTCGTCCCAGTCGTCCCAATCGTCTCGTTTATCCTGCTCATCCCGCTCATCACGTCCATTGTGTCCGTCCCGTCGATCACGGCCACTGTCGTCGTTGCCGTCACGGTCGTCAGTCCTATCAGCACCGGGACCGGCACCGGCACCAGCACCACTACCGCTTCCGCCACCCTCGCTACCGTTGTCACCGCCACTGCTGCCACCGCCATCGCCACCACCACCGCCTGCACCACCGCCATCAGGAACCATCATCGCTTCACCTCGACACGCCCACTCCCGAACTGCTCGTGGACCTCACGAGCGATTTCGAGTTCCTCCTCGATCACTTCCTTTCGCTCCAGATACTCCTCCTCCGATCGCTCGCCGAGTTCGTACAGTAACTGGTTTTCCTTGCGCTCGTCCTCGAGTGCATCCACGTCGTAGAGTTCCTCGAGTGCGAGCGAGTGCAGCGCGTCGATGATGCCCACGAACGGCCGAAACAGGAGGTCGTCGAGAACGAACATAGTAGTCACCGAGATTGGGCCCCGATTTCGACATCGACGAAGCTGTACGGCGCGAAGGGGCCGGTGTACTGAACCAACAGGTCGTCGCCGTAGGTGTCCTCGATGCGGGCGACACCGTCGTCGAACGCCGCGCGGTCGTCCTCGTCGACGAGGTAAGACTTGTTCAGGACGAGGCGGTCACTGAACTGGTCGTTCGTAACCGTCTGTGCGGCGAGCGGGCCGAGTTCGTCTTCGACGGCGGCCTCGATTTCCTCGGGGTCGACCGAGGCGTCTTCCTGCGTGACGAGTTTGAGGCCGAGTTCGATGCGGCCCTCGATATCGTTCATGGCGCGGCGGAAGGCGGGCCGTGCGCCGCGGAGAACGTTCTTGAGGGTGCGATCGCTTTCGAATGCCATGCCGAACTGCATCGGGACGATGGTTCGGCCGCCGTCGTAGTCCATAATCTCGCGTAGGACGTCGTCGTGGCGTTTGGCGTCCTCGTCGGTCTCCTCGGGGTCGGTGGTATCAATGTTCGAGACGACGGCACCGAGCCGACGGTGAGAGACGGTGTAGACGCGGTCTGCACCGGCGACGGCGTCGGTTTCGAACTCGATGTCGCCGCTGTCGACGATACCGTAGACGTATCGGTTACTGTTGCTCATTTGAGAGTCACTCCGTAGTGGACGGGGGTGGGACGAACGGGGGAGTCTGTGTGTGATGTAGCTGCGGTTGACTGTGGGGGCGGCTGTGGCTCTGAGTGTGGTCTTGCACGTAGTCGACGGTCTTCTCGACCACCACTGCGAGCACGGATCGCGTGTGACGGCAGGGTCGTATGTCGATCATGAGTTGTGTATCGGACCAGGGATACGGTTGCACACCAGTTTGACCCGTCAGCGTGGGGACCGTTGGCGTCGGTGGCGGTGACGATGACGGTGACGGTGACAGTGACGTGGCAGTGATCCCGTCCCCACAGTCGTGAAACGCAATCGTCAGGAAGTGTTCCACAGCCCCGTGCGTTATCGTACTGCTTGCAGTCGCAGCCCAGCTAGCAATACCGATTTGGAGAGGGTCGCCGCCGGCAACTGGCTTGCAGTCGCAACGAAAGTCGTGTTACGAAACCGTGGTGAATCGCGACTCGCAATGGCACAACCACAACGACGGCCCGATTCCTCGAGTCTCGCGGAGGTACTGGACCGCGTACTCGACAAGGGTGTCGTCATCGACGTTTGGGCGCGCGTCTCGGTCGTCGGGATTGAACTGCTCACCATCGAGGCCCGCGTCGTCGTCGCCTCCGTCGACACGTTCCTGCACTACGCGGAGGAGATCGCAAAAATTGAGCAAGCGACCGCGGAGGGCGACCTCGAGGACCTAGAAGAGCTCGAGGTCGAGCCGCGGCCCGAATCCTCGCCGAAATCGGCCACCGAATAACCCACGATGGCCGAGGACACCCCGCGCAAGCGCAAAGTCCGTGGCAGAAAGATTCGCGGTGATCGGGAGGCGAAGCAGCGGCGCAAGGCCCGAAAGAAGCTGGCCCGGTCGGCCTCGAAGACGAAGACAGGGAGCGAAACGGCCGGCAAATCAGGGGGCTCTCACACTGCAACCGAGAGCGGAGATGACCACCTCACAGACCCCGCCAACGCCGCGCCGGAGCCGTTCATCGAAACCGACGCCGTCGCGGCCGTTCGCGACCGGATTACCGGCTGGCTCGCCGCCGATCAGCCGGTTCACCTGATCGGACCGACCGGCGCTGGCAAGACGGCACTCGCACTGTCAGCGGCTGCAGCGCGCGGCCGACCAGTCGTCCTCTGCAACGGCGACGAGGCAGTCGATACCAGCGCGCTCGTCGGCGGCTACAGCGGCGGCGAACGCTACGAGGAGCGCGACGAGTACGTCAGCGGCGTCAGCAAGAAGACACAGATCGTCCGCGACCGCTGGGTCGACAACCCACTCTCCGTCGCGGTCCGGGAGGGCGCAACGCTCGTCTACAACGAGTTCTCCCGGAGCGACCCCGCCGCCCACAACGTCTTGCTCTCCGTCCTCGAGGAAGGTGTACTCGAGCGGCCGGGCAAGCACGGATCCGGTAGATCGATCGACGTGCATCCGGAGTTCCGCGTGATCTTCACGTCGAACGACGTGGAGTACGCGGGGGTTCACCAGCAACAGGATGCGCTGCTCGACCGGATGGTCGGCGTGCACGTCGACTACTACGACGCGGAGACCGAGCGCGAAATCGTTCGGTCACACGCGAGCGTCTCTGATGAAGCGATCGAGACGGTGGTCGACGCGACCCGGACGCTGCGCGAGGAGTTACCGATCGTCGTCGGGACACGAGCGGCGATTACGGCTGCGAAGGGGATCTCGGTGTTCGACGACGTGGACAGCGGCGAGGCTGCAGCAGGACGGACAGACGGAGGACGAGTGCAGGTCGACGACGATGATGAGTTGCTTACAGACGTGTTGACGGACGTACTCGGCCCGAAAGTCGCCGGCTCAGAGACGGAGATTGATGGGATGACTGCCCTGCGAAGTCAGATTAGCGAGGTACTTCGAGACTGAGAGCATGGCAAACGCAGAGACAGCGGACGCGACGACGCAGTGTAAGGCGCTCACCGCCGACGGCGAGCGCTGCTCGCGGCCGGCCCAGGAGGACGGCTTTTGCTTTCAACACGACGAGGATGATCCGACAGTGAGTGAGTCCGACGACGAGACGGAGGAATCGAGTGACGAATCGGAGGAGCAGAACGCTGAACAGGAAAGTGGAGACGGCGAGGAGCAAGACCAAGAACAGTCAGACACCGACCAATCAGAGACCAACCAGACAGACGAAGAAACCCATATGGCAAGCAACGAAACGACAGACCCCGGCGACGTCGACACTGACGACTTCGATATCGAGGTCGAGTCCGACATTGATTCCGACCAGATCGAAGGCGTGCTCGCAATTCGCCGAACCGTCGTCTCGACGGCCGGCGAACTCATCGGCCACGAGTTCGATGGCGTCAGCGAAATCTCGCCGACCGACGAGGGCTGGTGTGCCGTCGTCGAGGTCGTCGAGCGCTCATCGATCCCGGACACGCAGGACGTGCTCGGCCGGTACGAGATTGACCTCGACACGGACGGCGTTGTCCAGGGGTACCGACGGCTCGACAGGTATCGCCGCGGAGATACGACCGCATTCGAGTAGCTCGGATCCAGAGAATAGAACCCTGCGAGCAGAACCCGGAATCCACGATCCGAAATCTCGAAGTAGGACTCGCCCATCCACTCGGTAGAGCCGTGTCTCTCCTCCCCATCCGCGGCGTCGATGTCGGCCCCGACACGCGGTGTGACCACTACGACAGCGAACTGGACGTCGTCGCGTTCCGCTTTGCCTGCTGTGATGCCTACTACCCCTGTTTTCAGTGCCACAACGCCGTGACGGATCACGAGGCAGTCCCCTGGCCCGAATACCGGTTCGACGAACCGTCCGTCCGCTGTGGCGTCTGTGATGCCACGTTCACGGTTCCTGACTACCTCGACTGTGCGTACGAGTGTCCGAACTGCGACGCGCCGTTCAATCCGGGCTGTGCGGCACACGCGGAGCTCTACTTCGAGACTGGCGACAAGTAAGGGTCTCCTCTCACGCCAGCCCATTCCACCTTCTCCCCATCACCTCACTGTCTCCTTTCCACACTCTCCCCACCCTCTCACCATCCCCTCTCCATTCTATCCCATCCCTCACCACTACCCATCTTTCCTAGCCTACCCCTCATCACCGTCGCCCCGTCCAGCAAGCTATTTCAGCGTCCGGCGGCCGACCACACTGTATGGACCCGGCGCTTGGCCCGCCCGACGCGATGGCCGAGAAACGCGACGAACTGACGCCGATGATGCGTCAGTACCACGACCTCTGTGCCCGCTACGACGACGCGATCGTCCTCTTTCAGGTCGGTGACTTCTACGAGACCTTCTGCGGTGCCGCCGAGCGCAGCGCCCGCCTCCTCGAGATCGCCCTGACTAGCCGCGAGGACAGCACCGGCGAGTATCCGATGGCCGGTATCCCGATCGACAACGCCGAATCGTACATCGAGGACCTGCTGGAAGCCGGCTACCGCGTCGCCGTCGCGGACCAGGTCGAAGAGCCCGGCGAAACCTCGGGCGTCGTCGAACGCGCCGTCACTCGCGTCATCACACCCGGCACGCTCACCGAGGACGAACTCCTCGCGAGCGACGACAACAACTTCGTCGCGGCCGTTGCCCGCGGCCGCGGCGTCGACACGCGACCCGCAGACGACGAACTTGCCCTCGCCCTTCTCGACGTCTCGACGGGCGACTTCCTCGCAACGAGTTCCGCCGCCACCGAGGCGATCGCGGACGAGGTGAGTCGCTTCGCACCCGCCGAAGCCGTCGTCGGCCCGAACGCGCCCGCCGACGTGCTCCCCGACGACTGCATGGTGACGCCGTTCGACGAGCACGTTTTCGACCGCGAACGCGCCGCGGCGATCCTTTCCGAGTACTTCGGTGAACCGGACGCGCTGCTCGCGAGCGACGCCGAAATTCGAGCCTGCGGCGCGTTGCTCGCCTACGCCGAGTACGCTCGCGGCGGCGAGCACGAGGGCGAGACGGGAGATGGCGAACGTAACGGCGACGACGAAACAGAGGAGAACGCTCGCGGAATCGGTGACTCGGACCGACTCGAGTACCTCACACATCTCACCCGGTACGACCCCCGGGAGTACCTCCTGCTCGACGCCGTCGCCCTGCGCAGCCTCGAACTGTTCGAGCCCCGCGCCGTCAACGGCCGCGACGACGCGACGCTCGTCGGCGTGCTCGACGAAACCGCCTGCGCCCTCGGCGGGCGGACGCTTCGCGACTGGCTCCGCCGGCCGCTACTCGAGTCCCACCGAATCGAGGCGCGCCTCGACGCGGTGGAAGAGCTCACGGGCTCGGTCCAGACGCGCGAACACTGTCACGAGTTGCTGCGAGACGTGTACGATCTGGAGCGTCTGATCGGGCGCATCTCCCGCGAGCGGGCGAACGCGCGGGACTTGCGCTCGCTGCGGGACACGCTCGCTGTCGTGCCCGAGATACGATCCCAACTGGCTGACGCGGACTGCGACCGCCTGCGTGACCTCCACGAGAATCTCGATCCACTCGCCAACGTTCGAGAGCTAATCGACGACGCCGTCGTCTCCGATCCGCCGATCGAGATCACCGAGGGCGGTATCATCGCCGAAGGGTACGATTCCGATCTGGACGAACTCCGCGGGACTGCACGGGATGGCAAGCAGTGGATCGACGACCTAGAAGCCCGAGAGCGCGAGCGGACCGGCATCGACTCGCTGAAGGTCGGCTACAACTCCGTCCACGGCTACTACATCGAGGTGACGAACCCGAATCTCGACGCCGTACCGGAGAACTACCAGCGCCGCCAGACGCTGAAGAACTCGGAGCGGTTCGTCACGCCCGAGCTCAAAGAGCGCGAAGACGAGATCGTCGGCGCGGAAGAGCGCGCGGACGAACGCGAGTACGAACTCTTCTGTGCGGTTCGTAGCGACATCGGCGGTGAGGTCGAACGGGTGCAAGGGCTGGCCGACGCGCTCGCGACGCTCGACGCGCTGGTCTCGCTTGCGACGGTCGCAGCACAGTACGACTACTGCCGGCCCGAAATTCTCGACCCCGAATCAGAGCAAACCAACAGCGGGGTAGAGATCGACATCACGGGCGGCCGCCATCCCGTCGTCGAGCGCACCCAGGAATCGTTCGTCCCGAACGGTGCACAGTTCGATTCGGAGCAACGCCTGGCGGTTATCACGGGACCCAACATGTCCGGCAAGTCGACCTACATGCGCCAGGTCGCCCAGATCGTCCTGCTCGCACAGGTCGGCAGCTTCGTCCCCGCGGAGTCGGCGCGGTTGACGCCCGTCGAGCGCATCTTTACCCGCGTCGGCGCGAGCGACGATATCGCCGGCGGGCGCTCGACGTTCATGGTCGAGATGGACGAACTCGCGACGATCCTCCGGGACGCCGACGAGCGCTCGCTCGTCCTGCTGGATGAAGTGGGGCGGGGGACCTCGACCGCGGACGGCCTCGCCATCGCGCAGGCCATCACCGAACACCTCCACGACGTGGTCGACGCGACGACACTCTTTGCGACCCACCACCATCCGCTGACCGAACTGGCCGACGACCTCCCGGAGGCGTTCACGCTCCACTTCGAGGTGGAACAGACGGACGGCGAGGTCGTCTTCCAACACGAGATCGAACCCGGCGCGGCCACCGGCTCCTACGGTGTCGAGGTCGCGACCGCAGCGGGCGTTCCCGAGGACGTCGTCGACCGGTCGCGAGAACTGGTCGACGCCAACGCTGCCGCGGAGACCACAGCCGAGACGGAGCCGACAGCCGACGGCGGCACCAGTGAACTCGAGTCGACAGAAACTGCTCCGGTCCCCGATAGCGTCGCCGCCGAACTCCGCGACCTCAACGTCGGACACATGACGCCAGTCGAAGCGCTCACCGAACTCGACCGACTGCAGCGGCTACTCGAGGAGGAATCGTAGCAGTGCCCGAAGCGGCTGGCTACTCGGAGCGCCGTCGGCCGAACTTCAGGAACGCGAGCGCCGCCCCGAACAGCGCCGTGTTCTTCAGAAAGTGGATGACTTGCTGTTGTTTCTCCTCCGGATCCTCGACGTTCCAGAAGTCGTGCATCACCGGCGTGACGCTGACGAGGAAGCCAGCGATCAGCGCCGCCGCGGCGGAGGGGCGACGCCACAGCGCGACACCGATGCCGCCGAGCAGCAGACCGCCGCTCGTCATCGGGACCGTGAACTCGGGAACCGGCGTGTTCTTGGCCTCCGCGTAGGCGATTCGCTCGTCCAGGTTCCAGAGGTTGTCGAGTGCGTTGAACGCGAGAATGCCGCCGAACAGGGCGCGACCGAGCCGGAAGAGCCAGCTCGACGATCCTGTCGCGTCGGCCGGCTCTGCTTCAGTGCTCGGGAGTTGGTCATCCATCTCTTCACCCTCATCTTCGCCACCGAACCGCGTCCACGATTGCAACGCCATATCTCGAACCGAGCGCTGCGAACGGGAAGTGTTCGACGTGGCAGTAGCAGGCACCCACAACGCTGTCTCACCGAGCGCTACCATCGACTACGCGTCAGTCCGAGTCAGTCGGCTCCAGCGAGACGAACTCGAGTCCGTGCTCTCCCAGCAGCCGCTGCGCGCGTTCGGTCACCGATGGGGCGACGAGAATCCCGCGCAGGGTCGTGTCCGCGTGCAGGTCGCGCTCGAGTGCATCGACGTAGCGCCGGAGCTGGCTGACCGCGTCGGGGCCGACGCGGCGGCGTTTGAGTTCGACGATGACGGTGCGGCCGGCGTCGTCCTCGCCGTAGATGTCGATCGCACCGGCTGGCGTGTCGCGCTCGGTGGCCAGTGGGGTGAAGCCGGATTCCAGAAGGTCGGGGTTCTCGAGGATGCGATCACGGAGGTCGGCCTCGGTGCCCGAAAGGGTGAGTTCCCCCTCGTCGGTGCCGGCGAACGTCGAGACCTGCAGAACGTTCTGAAACCGGACGAGGAGGCGTTCTTCGGGGGTGGATCGGGTGCTTTCGAGGACGAGTGTCGCGGTGTCTGTGTCTGTGTCTGAATCGGAGACATCGTCACTGCTACTGGCACTGTCATTTCCATTCCCACTGTTACTTCCACTTCCGCTTCCGTCTGCTTCAGGCTCGTCAGATTCGTCCTCGCCAGCTACTGGCTCGCAGAACACGTCGTGCGCACAGCCCGGCGGCTGCCAGTTCACCGGCTGCTGGCCCTCGTCGGTGTGGACGAGTGCCGCACCGTCGGGTTTGAGCATCACGTGGCGGTCGCCGGCGGCGAGTTGACTCGAGGCGCGGCCGTCGTAGTCGACGGTACAGCGGCCGAAGACGGTAACGAGTGCCTCGCGCTCGAGGCCGTCTGCGATCGCATCGCGAGCCGCTGTGGGAGTGGGCCGCTCGAGTGTCACGGCGCGAACGGACTGCGTACTGCGACTGGTGGTCACTGTCGAGTGATACCGACGCGGTGGATAAAAGGACCGCGACCGCCGTCGGGACGGGTGGGGTTCCGTCCCGACTTCACAGAAGCGACGACCCTGTATACGGCTGCACGCGGACTGCCTCGTCGTATCCGACAACGCGCCGAACGTGTTTGCGCGCCGAGAACGAGGGTTTATTCCTGCCGGTCGCCGACAGCAAATGCGTAATGACTGATTTCCCCACTCGGCGCCGCGTCCTCCAGTTGACCGGTGTCGGTGCGACAGCGTCGCTCGCCGGCTGTACCCAGTTCGACATCCCTGGCATCGGCTCGGACGACAGCCCGCCCGAACTCGAGACGGACGAGGAGCCAGGAATCGATCCTGCCGACGGTATCACAGCGTCTGTCCAGCCGAGCCAGCAAGAACAGGCCCAGATCCAGCAGGAGGTCATGGCCGAAGCCGGCGAGGACGCGAGTCAGGAGGAGCTAATGGCGGAAATCGAGCAGCGAACGACGGAACTGTTCCGAGCGGAAGCGGTCGAATTCGAATCTGCAATGCTCGGGGAGGACGAAATCTCACTCGAAGGCGCTATCGCCGAGCAGGGTGCGTTCCTGCTCGATGGGCCGGACGAGCGACTGGTTGACCTTCTTCGAAACGGAGAGGTCGCAGCGCTGTTGCCGGGCGAGGATTACGAACTCGTATTGGAGCAGATGCAGGGACAGGAACCTGCGCCGGGGTCCGAGCCTGAGCCAGAGCCGGAACCGGAAGACGAGCAAGAAGCGGATGAGGACGACGACGATGGCGGCGACGCCGACAGCGACGATAGTGAAGCTACTGATGAGGACGAGACGGCCGATAGCGACGAAGAGGGGGCAGACGACGATGGTGCCGACTCTGACTCTGACGCGGACAACGAGAGTAACTGACTGTTTTCTTCGGTGTAAACAACCTCGGGCGCGGTGGCCCGAGGCTTTTGTAGTTCCCTCAACCGTGCGCTAGCACTCCCTGCTCGGCAAGCGAGCGGGATGAGGTTGGGCGGCTTACACGCCCCGACCCGGACAAACGCACCAACCGAACCTGCGGTTGGGTTTTGTGAGTCCGGTAATTCGATTCGTTACCGTCAAGCTTCGCCTTCTCACGCCACGCGATGTTCACTGACGCATTCCGGTCAGCGTGGTCTTGCACCACGTCACACCCATCATTCGTACAGCGGAGCCGCCGTCCCTGTCGATATCCACGCTCACCACAGCACGAACACGTCTTCGAGTTGTAGTACGCGTCTACCGTATCCGTAGGAATCTCTCGCCACGTCGCCTTATACGAGACGAACTTCTCGAACTTGTGGAACGGCAGTTTGTGCAACCGGCGGTTCATATATGTCCCGTACTTGATTTCGTCGCGGATGCCGCTCATATCCTCGAACACGATGACCGGGTTCGAGAACTGCTCTGCGAACTCCACAACAGCACGGGAGAGCCGATGCAACACCCACTCGGTGAACCGCTCTTCCTTGTCACCGAGTTTTCGGTGGATGCTCGTCTTTCCGTGTTCCTGACAGCGAATGGTTATGGTGTGGTAGCGTTGGCGTTCCTGCTTCACTCGTCCGTAGTCGAGGACGAGTGTGCCCTTCGTTCGCATCGTCTCGCGGTCGAGGGCGGTGAGTGCGACGTTACGCTCGTTGATGTCCACGCCAACCACTGTCTCGGCGGTGTCGGGTTCGGGGACGTCGAACTCGCGTGTGACCGTGGCGTGTAGGTAGTACACGCCATCGCGGTACAGGAGTTCGGCCTGCCCCACATCCACCTCATCCGACGTGATGGCGTCTCGAAGTTCGTCCATCGCGTCTGGCTCACCGCACAGGTGGCCTTTCACCTTCTTGTACGGTTTCGGACTGATTCGGAACTGGACGCGATTCGTGTCGTCGTCCACGGTGAGGCGGTAGCCTTCCGTGTGCGCCATCACGAGTGGGTATGCACCTGATTTGTCCGTACTCGGTGGCGTTGGTTTTCCTCCATTAGGGTCGTCTTGGTTCTCCCACCAGTCAAGGAGTGACTGGTAGGAGTCCCATGTTTGGAGGGCTTTGCCGACGACCGCGCACTTGTTGTTCCGCAAGAAGTCGTCGCGGTCAACCTCCTTCTGAATCTCGGTGCGATTGTACCCTTGTTGTTTGAGGCGGATGGTTTGGTTGAAGATCTCGCGTGAGGCGAGACGGGCGTCGTGAAGCCACGATCGTTCACCAGACGCTATGTGGAGGCGCGTCTGGATCGTCTTCGTGGCTTCTTCACCCATGCTTTGATAATCATTCCAGACTGTCATAAATGTAGGGATTAGGGATGGAGGAGTACCGAAGTCATGCACATTCGGTTAGTTCCTGTAAGTATCATTTTGTCTGGTGTCCCAAGTACCGACACCCGGTTCTCAACGTGGTTGAAGACGATGTACGAGAGTTGTTTGATGAGACTTCCGACTACTTCGGGCACAAAATTCTGGCGTTGGAGATTGCAGACGACCACGTACACCTGTTCATCCGGTGCGACCCAAAACACAGTCCAGCCGACCTTGCCCGGCAGTTCAAGTCGTACTCGGGTAAGCACTTGCTGGAGCGGTATCCCGAGATTCGGGAGTCGTATTTCTGGGGTGGCGGATTCTGGAAGGTTGGGTACTACGTGGGAACGACAGGTGCGGTGTCGGAGGAAGTGGTTGAACGGTATATCGAAGAGGCGGAACACGCGCCGGAGTGACGCGCTTCAACCCCGCCCACGGTGTTGACGCAAATCAAAGGTTTGCGAAAGCCGAAAACCTGCGGTTTTCGGAAGGGCGGGGAACTCGCGCTGCTTTTCGTTTAGACCGTCGGCGAGAGAGTCGTTCACTCACGTCGTGGTGAGCCCGTAGCGTTCTGGATCGAGACGGTCAACCGCGGGAAGCGTTCGAAGTTGTGGGTGGACGTACCAGTACCCGGCCAGTCCGACGAACGCAACCCCGACAGTTCCCATAACGGCCGTCGCGCCGAATACGTCGCCGGCAAGCCCACCGAGCAGCGAGCCAAGCGGCAGCGCACCAACGGAGATACTGAAACTAATCGAGGAGATGCGTCCAAGGAGCGCATCAGGGACATACGACTGCTTGAGTGACGCGGAAATGACGTTGTAGCTGCCGGTGATGATCCAGGCTGCGCCGATACCAACGGCCGTAATGAGGGCCGAGTCGACACTGAGGGCAATCGTCCAGGACAGCGTGCTGGCGAGAAACCCGATGCCGAAGAGCCGTCCCATCCCAATATGGTCGACTTTGCTCGCCGAGAGCGCACCGAGGAGAACGCCACAGGAGATTGCCGCGAGGAGCGCACCGTACAGCGACGGCCCTCCGGCCTGCGCAGCGAATACCGGGAGAACGGCCATCATCGCACCGGTTGCAAAGTTCAACACGAACGTACCGACGAGCATCGGGACGATGATGGAGCCACGGACGTAGCGAAGCCCTTCCCGGAGTTCGGCGAGGTAGGTCTGGGTGGCAGTGGTCTCTTCGGCCCGAGTGACGGCAGTTGATGCATCGCCGTCGTCAGCATCGAGCATAGCGGCACTGTCGCTGTCGCCGTCAGCGACGATACCGGTTGAGTCGCCTTCTGAACCCGTTCGTCCGCCTGCCGATGGAATCGAGAGCAGAACGAAACAGACCGCTGCAACCCCGAGCGCGACCGAGTCGACGACGAACAACGCGGTCGCCCCGATCAGCCCGACGAGCACTCCGCCAACGGCCATGAAAACGAGGTTCGTTCCCTGATAGGCGACTGAGAGTGCGGAGTTCGCCGAAACTAGTTCCTCGCGGGTCACAAGCCGCGGCACGGCGGCCTTCTGTGCTGGCTCGAGGAACTGGCCGGCGAGCGCAACGAACGGCATCACGAGGAGCACCGTCCAGACGGTCAACTGGCCAGTCACTGCCGCGACCGGAATCACGAGCAACAGAAGCGCCTGCACCGTCGTCGCACTGACGAGAATCCGCCCGAGTGGATAGCGGTCGACGAGCGGACCGACGAGCAACTGCAGCACCATCGGAAACCGTGCCAGGAAGCCAGCCAGCCCCGTGTAGAACGCCGACCCGCCGAGTTCGAAGACGAGCCACATCGCTGCGACGTAGTAGAGACTATCCCCCGCGTTCGCGATGAGCCGGCCGAAAAACAGCCGCCGAAACTGTGTGTGCCGAAGCACGTCGCGCATAACGCTATTCGCCCGTATCACGGGATAACCGTTCGCAGAAGCGCGTTTCTGTTCATACTCTGACACTCTACTATTAGCGCGTCGGCTTCGTCTAATCAGTGACGACGATACGATAGAACTCGTGTTCACTTACCCACGTTACTCGACCACGTCAACATCCAACGCTGAATCCACGCGTAGCCGGAGGCGATCGCCGTCGCGTTCGAACTCGGCGAGCAACTCGAGTGGGGCCGTCGAAACTCGCTGTACCGTCGGCGTCAGGACGAACTTGAGGTTCCAGATGTCGATTGCGCGGGGATCGATGCCGTGTTCGTGGAGGAACGCGACCACTGGCGGCTGAAACAGCAGATAGAGACTCAGGGTGAACGAGACCCGATTCGGACAGCGCTCGCAGTCGAACGCAAGGCGGAGTTCGTCGTCGTCGTACATCGCGGAGTCCGTCTGGATGCGGCCGGTCGTCCGTCCCGTACAGTTGACGCAGATGCCGTCCGCGTGGAACCGGAGGGTATCGGTGAACCACCGGTCGAGGACAGTCGTGAGCGAGTCGGCGTGTGCGTTCCAGCCGCCTGGCGGGAAGCCAAACTGCGACCGCAACTCCGCGCAGTCGGGACAGCGAATCGAGACGCGCTCGGCCGCAGGATCGTAGGTCGCGACCTGTGTCGTGTCACAGCGCGGGCAGGGGGACTCGAGTGTGGTGGTTTCCGATGTCGGCTGCGTTGAGTCAGCCGCCGGTCCCGACGCTGCCCCCGCTGGGAACTCCGCCGCGACGATCGCGCCGACGACGCGACAGCCAGCACTCGAGAGCGCGTACTCACCAGCGTCGGTTCGGCGGACGAAGGTGCCGGTTAGCTTGCCGAGGTGGTAGTTGAAGCGTCCGGAGTCGGGGTTACCGACGCGTTCGCGGAGCACGGAAAAGGAGAGCGAGGAGATGTCGGCCGTGCCGAGCGTGCGGATGATCTCGAGTCGCAACTCGTCCGCGAGGAGGGCGAACGGCTCGCGGTCGTCGGTCGTGTCGTCGCGGACGGGCATAGCGGGTCGTACGGAGGGGGATGGTATAGGTGTGGGCGGTCGATTTCGAGTCAGCGGTGGCGTCGCGGGTGCACGCCACTGACGCCTGTGAGGTCGGCTCGGAGGTGGCTACGAATCGGTGTCCTCCACGGGAGGGACGCTGAACGGACTCTCGCGTTCGGTCCAGTCCCAACCCGGGATTCGTTCCTGAAACCCGGCGGCGAGGGCGGCCTCGAGGTCGTCGACGCCGGCGTTCTCGTCTTCGTCGCCGTGGACGTGGATATCCGTGTAGTGGAACGTTGCCTCGCCGAGCGTTCGGAGCGGCTGCGTCCCGGCGATCGTGGCGGCGAGTTCGCGCCCGAGGAGCTCGTCGACGACGAAGCCAGGGTAGTCACCGTCGACGTCTAATTCGCGGAGGAGTCCGACCATTGCGGCGACGTTAACGGCGAGATCGCCGTCTGCGAAGACAGCGTCTACCTCCTCGCGGTACTGCTGTTCGGTGACAGAGTCGACATCGGTCTCGAACCGTTCGCCAAGGTCGTCGCGAACGTCGTTGATCAGCGGAACGATGGTATCGGCGCGCTCACGAACCCAGTCTCGCTCGTCGGCGACGCGGGCCGGTGTGAGGTCCATAGGACGGCTTCGCGGGCCACCATCCTGGATTTTGCGAAGGCTTTTATACCACGCAAAGAATAGCCTCGGGTAAGCGGGTTCTCCCTGGAATCTTCCCGCAGTGACCAGGATAACCGACCTGGGAGTATGTTCGTATGGGACGGTGTCACACAGAATGATCCGAGATACGACGCAGTCTGCGTTGTTTCAGGCGGATCGTTGTAGCAACGTTCCGGTGATTGCCCCGACGAGGCGGCGATCACTGGTACCGAACTACGACGGACCGTATCACGGCAGGCCGTTCTGTCGGGACCGCCCTCGGCATCGAAATCGACCACAGCGTCGACGTCTCTCTCGCGATAGCGTCCCGGGACGTACTCTCCGGCGGCGAGTTCACGCAAGCCACATCTGGCGATTATGAGCACTGTAGAGCAGCAACTCGACGATTTGCAAGCAGAGATCACGAGCGAGTTACCGAGTGATATCTCGGTCTCCTCGGTGAAATACGAAGGACCAGAGCTGGTCGTCTACACGCGCGATCCGAAGGAGTTCGCCCAGCAGGGCGATCTCATCCGGAAGCTCGCGAGCAAGCTTCGAAAGCGCATCACCGTTCGGCCGGATCCGAGCGTCCTCTCCCGACCGAACGAGGCTCGCGAGGAGATCATGAACGTCATCCCCGACGAGGCCGGCGTCACGGACCTCGACTTCCACGCCGACACCGGCGAGGTCGTCATCGAGGCCGAAAAGCCGGGTATGGTCATCGGTCGCCACGGCTCGACGCTTCGTGACATCACGAAGAGCGTCGGCTGGACGCCCGAAGTCGTCCGCACCCCGCCGATCGAGTCCTCGACCGTCTCGAACGTCCGGAGCTTCCTCAAACAGGAACGCGACGAACGGCGAGACATTCTGGAGAAGGTCGGCCGACAGATCCACCGCGAGGAGATGTCCGACGACGAGTACGTCCGCATTTCGACACTCGGCTGCTGTCGCGAAGTCGGACGTGCCTCCTTTATCCTCTCGACACCGGAGACGCGGATTCTCGTCGACTGTGGTGACAAGCCCGGCGCAGAGGGCGAAGTGCCGTATCTCCACGCCCCCGAGGCGTTCGGTGCCGGTCCGGAAACGATCGACGCCGTCGTCCTCACCCACGCCCACCTCGACCACTCCGCGTTCATCCCGCTGCTGTTCAAGTACGGCTACGACGGCCCGATCTACTGTACCGAACCCACGCGGGACCTGATGGGCCTGCTCACCCTCGACTACCTCGATGTCGCCGCCAAGGAGGGACGCACCCCACCGTACGACTCCGAGATGGTCCGCGAGGCGATCAAACACTGCATCCCACTCGAGTACGGCGACGTGACGGACATCGCGCCGGACGTGAAGCTCACCTTCCACAACGCGGGCCACATTCTCGGCTCGGCCGTCTCGCACTTCCACATCGGCGACGGCCTCTACAACGTTTGTTTCTCCGGGGACATTCACTACGACGACACGCGCCTGTTCAACGGCGCGGTCAACGACTTCCCGCGCGTCGAGACGCTCGTCCTCGAGTCCACCTACGGTGGTCGCAACGACTACCAGACGGACCAGGAAGACTCCGAGGAGAAGCTCAAGGAGGTCATCAACGAGACCTACGAGAAGGGCGGGAAGGTCGTCATCCCGGCGTTCGCCGTCGGTCGCTCCCAGGAGATCATGCTCGTCATCGAGGAGGCGATGCGCAACGGCGACATTCCGGAGATGCCGGTCCACCTGGACGGCATGATCTGGGAGGCGACGGCGATCCACACGACGTATCCGGAGTATCTGCGTGACGAACTCCGCGACCGCATCTTCCACGAGGACGAGAATCCGTTCCTCGCCGAGGAGTTCAACCACATCGACGGCGGCGAGGAGGAACGCCAGGATGTCGCCGACGGCGATCAGTGTATCATCCTCTCGACATCGGGGATGGTCACCGGCGGTCCGATTATGTCCTGGCTCGGCCACATCGGTCCGGATCCAGAGTCGACGATGGTGTTCGTCGGCTACCAGGCGCAGGGTACCCTCGGCCGCCGGATCCAGAACGGCTGGGACGAGATCCCGACGAGCGAAGTCGGCGCGATGGGCAGTGGCAACGGCCGCGGCACCCTCGCGTTGAATCTGGACGTCGAAACCGTCGACGGCTTCTCCGGCCACGCCGACCGCGCGGGACTCGAGAACTTCGTGAAGACGATGAACCCGCGCCCCGAGAAGGTGCTCTGTGTCCACGGCGACGAGCGCTCGACGCAGGACCTCTCGAGTGCGCTCTATCACGACTACAACATGCGCACGTTCGCGCCGAAGAACCTGGAGACGTTCCGGTTCCTGTAGTCGGCAGGGCAGACGGAGACGTTGTCACGCTGTCCCTGCAGTGCTCGCCGGCGCGTGCCGGCTCTCGCCTGCTTCTTCATCGTGATCGTGATCGTGATCGTGATTGTTGTTGGAATTGTGATTGTGACTCCGATTGGGTTCTGTAACGCAGCCGGCGACCGAGTTTTCCGCCTGGATCAACAGCTAGAGACTGTGCACAATCGTCGGCCGCCCCTGGCGACGAACAGCGCTCCTCGACGGCGGAACGCCGTGCAAACAGTCGCTGCTACCATCGATGAACGGGGGCGAGCACTACGCCGATGATCTCAGTCTGGTTTGCCTACGCCCTTCTCACTGCCGTCGTCTACGCAGCCATCGCGCTGCTCGCAAAGGTCGTCAGCGGCGCGTCGATCGACGACCCGGTCACGCTCGCAGTTTACTCCTGCGTGCCGTTCTACGCCGTGTACATCGTCGCCGGCGTGGTACTCGAGTGGGCGGCGATCAGCGAGGCCAGTCTCGCATCGGGCACCGCGAGCGGGGCTGGTGGAGGAACGGAAGCGATCGCCCTCGCACTCGCCTTCGGCGTCATTTCGACGGCTGCCTACGGCGTCTACTACTGGGGGCTCGTCAACGGCGACGTCTCCCGGTTCGTTCCGACGCTCTCGCTCGAGACGGTGTTCGTGCTCGGCCTCGGCTTTCTCATCCTGGGCGAGGCGTTTCCTGCGGACGTCTACGCCGGCGTCGGGCTGGTCGTCCTCGGCGCGCTGGCGATTTCCTACGAGCGAGAGACTGGCTCGCTGCGCTCGAGTCTGCGCTTCTCGACGGTCGGCGTCGCCATCATCGCCGCGTTCGCGTTCGCCGTGTTCAACACCGGGATGAAGGTGCTGACGGAGAGCTTCGGCACCGTCGAGCTACTGTTCTGGATCAGCCTCGGCGGCCTCCTGTCGGTGCTCGCGATCGCCCCGTTTCGTGCCGGGGCGCGATTCGGCGCTGCACTCGACCCTAGGCAGGCCATCCAGCATCCGGACCAGCTCGCGACCGGCACCCGCCTGCTGCTCGTCGGCGGCCTGCTCAACGCCGTCGGCCTCTTCACGTTCATCCGGGCACTCGAGTTCGGTCCGGTTTCACTCGCGACGGCGGTGACAAAACTGGATGTGTTGCTGGTGTTCGTCGGTGCGCTCTCGCTGTCGAAGCTGGTGCCGGCGGTACTCGAAGAGGAGTTCGATCCGTTTACGCTGGTCCAGAAGGGGACGGCGTCGATGCTGGTGGTGGCTGGCTGTGTGTTGATACAGGTCGGATATGCGTGAGCGAGAATAGACGGGGCGTTGCTGAAGTTCGGTTTCATAGCGAATACAGCGAGCGGTCTGGCAGGGAACTTATCTGAGTCGGCGGTCTCAACATGTATATGAGTGAACGGGATGGGTTGTCTGAAATGACGTTCTGGGGAGATGCGGACGACACCGAAGCCCTCCAACACTATCGTACTCTCATCGATACGATCGACGACGGGATCTACCGACTCGACGCCGACGGCCGCCTCGTTGCAGTCAACGACGCTATCGTGGAGATAACCGGGTACACGCGTGATGAACTGCTCGGCGAGCACCTGTCTGTGCTCTTTGGCGGCGACAGCGCGATGATCGAACGTGAAATCGACCGTCACCGAGCGAACGCCGCCGACCGAAGCGAGGTACTCGATCTCACCCTGGAGACCGCCGAGAGCGACCAGGTTCGCTGTGAAGTGCGGGTGAACGTGCTCGACGCGGGTGGTACCGTGCAGGGAACAGTCGGAACCGTTCGCGAAATTGGCGAGCGCAAACAGGCGGAAACAGAAACGGAAGCCACCGAAGCGACCTTTCGTCGACTGTTCGAGAACGTGCCCGGCAACTATCTCATCGTCCAGCCCGGGGATTACGAAATCGTGGCCGTAAGCGATGCATATCTGGACGCGACGATGACCGACCGGTCGGAGATCCTGGGGAAGACGTTGTTCGAAATCTTTCCGAACAACCCAGACGATCCGGCCGAGGGTGCCGGAAACCTACGTGAATCGCTCGAGACGGTCGAGGCGACCGGGGAGCCGGACACCATGCCGGTGACGCACTATCCGATCCCCGACCGCGAGTCCGAGAGTAACGAATTCGAGGAGCGCTGGTGGAGTCCGATCAATTCGCCGGTGTTCGACACAGCCGGCGAACTCGACTACATTATCCACAGCGTCGAGGACGTCACCCCGATCGTCCAGGAGCTTCAGGCACAGGGCGAGCAGGAGCTACTGCAGGGTCGAGAGGCGGCGGATTCGGAGCTCGCATCGGACGTCGTGTTGCGCGGACAGGAGTTACTCCAGCAGGCAAAGCGAGAAGCGTACGAACAACTTCGCGAGAGCGAAGAACGCTTTCGCGCGTTGGTCACCACCACGTCAGACGTGGTGTTCAGTACGAACGCAGACTGGAGCGAACTGAACAGTTTAGAGGGCGAAGAGTTCTTCGCCGACACCGACGAGCAAAGGCTGTCGTGGATCGAAGAGCATGTTCCACCTGAAGACCAGCCGCGCGTGCAGGACGCTATCGCCGAAGCCATTCGGACGAAACGCAGCGTCGAGTTGGAACACCGGATCGTTCGTGAGGACGGCTCAGTCGCCTGGGTCGTCTCACGTGCCACACCGCTCCTGGATGAGAACGGCGAAATCACTCAGTGGTTGGGCGTGGCGAACGATATAACCGACCGGGTCGAGCGCGAACGCTATCTCGAGGATGCAAAAGAACGGCTGGAAGCGGCGACAGCAGCCGGTGCTATCGGGACCTGGGAGTGGCATATTCCCGAGGATCGGATGGTTACAGGTGTGTCCTTCGCCACAAAGTTCGGGATCGATCCCGACGCAGCCACCGAAGGTGTCTCGCTCGACCAGTTCGTCTCAGCCATCCACGACGACGATCGCGAGCGGGTCAAACGGGGTATCGAAGACGCCATCGAATCGGGAGAAAAATACGAAGAAGAGTACCGCGTCTGGAACGACGACGGCAACCTCCGATGGGTCGTTGCACGCGGTCACGTCGAGTACGACGACGACGGGAATCCAGTAACGTTCCCCGGCGCACTGGCCGATATCACCGAACGAAAGCAGTTCGAGCAGCAACTGGAGGAATCCAACAAACGCCTCGAGCAGTTCGCCTACGCCGCCTCACACGACCTGCAAGAGCCACTCCGAATGGTCACGAGCTATCTCCAGTTGCTCGAACGCCGCTACGCCGACGACCTCGACGAGGACGCCGAGGAGTTCATCGAGTTCGCCATCGATGGTGCCGACCGAATGCGTGCCATGATCGAGGGGTTACTCGAGTACTCGCGGATCGAAACGCGCGGCGATCCGTTCGAGCCGATCGAGTTGGACGCCGTTCTCACAGATGTGCGTCAGGATCTCCAGATGAGCATCGAAGAGGCTGATGCCGAGATTACGGCCGAGTCGTTACCCCGCGTCGAGGGGGACCCAGGGCAGTTGCGGCAGGTGTTTCAGAACCTGCTGTCGAACGCGATCGAGTACAGCGACGACCCGCCACAGGTGGAGATTTCGGCTGTGCGGAGCGGTTCGGAGGTGGTCGTCTCAGTCGCCGACGAGGGAGTCGGCATTGCCCCGGATGACAAGGAGCGCGTCTTCGAGGTGTTCCAGAGCCTGCACGCTCAGGACGAGTCGGGGACGGGAATCGGCCTCGCGCTCTGTAAGCGCATCGTCGAGCGCCACGGTGGCGATATCTGGGTCGAGTCTGAACCGGGCGAGGGTGCGATGTTCTCCTTTACGCTTCCTGCTGCAAGCGGTGACGAGACGTGAGTTACTGACCCTCTCTATCTGCAGCAGACAGGTTGAGCCATACACAGCATATCGTAGCTCCTTCGGCTGCCTGTCCCGCTTTTCCTCTTCTGCCAACCAACCTCCGCACGAAGGGGAGCAGAGACGGAAACCGGAGAACCCCTGCCTCGGCGACGGCGAGTCAGGAAAGCTGTTTCGACACCCACTCGAGATTGGTCGCGATCGCGGCGACGATGATCGCGCCGACCGAGATCAGGATGAGGAACGTCGAGACGACGCTCACCATCGGGTCGAGCGCCTGCCGGATTTCCGTCCAGGCGAGCACCGGAATCGTCTCGGTCCCCGGCGTCGAGAGGAACAGCGCCATCACGAACTCCTGCAGACTGATGATGAACGCCAGCAGCGCGCCCACGAAGATGCCGTGTTTCACGTTCGGCAGGACGACGTGGACGAACGAGCGTACTGGCCCCGCACCGAGGTCGTGGGCCGCATCGAGCTGTTGCCAGTCGAACCGGCTGAACACCGAGCGCATCACGAAGTAGACGAGCGGCGTCGCCCACAGCGTGTGTGCCAGGATGATGCTCGCGTAGGATCCTCGTAGTCCGACCTCGTTGAAGTATAGCAACAGCGTGATGCCGAGGATCACCGGCGGGATCAACAGCGGGATCAAGACGACCGGTGCGACGACCGAGCCGACCACGCTGTCAGTTTCGAGTTCCTGTCCGAATGCACCCAGCACGCCGAGCAGCGTCGCGAGCAGCGCCGTTCCGACTCCGATGACGATGCTGTTCGTGAAGGCGTCCAACCACTGTGTGCTGTCGAAGAAGTCGACGTACCAGACGAACGAGAAGCTGTCTGGTGGGAACGCGACCCGCCCCGACGCCGAGAACGAGGTCACGACGACGACGAGCAGCGGCAACAGCATGAACACCAGTAACGCACCGTAGCCGGCGCGGAACGCGGCGTTCTCGAGTGTCTCTCTATGCAAGGTCGAAGTCACCTCCGAATCGGTTGAGGACAGCGAACATGATAGAAATCGCGGCGAGCATCAGGACGAGCATGATGACCGACAGTGCAGCGGCGGTCGGATAGCGCAGGTCGGTGAGCAGCAACTCCTCGACGTGGAGTGCAAACGTGATGTTCTCCGAGAGTAGCCCCGGCGCGGCGTATGCGCCGACGCTCCAGGCGAAGGAGATGACTGCCGCGACGATGATGCCGGGCATCGCCTGCGGGACGACCACTTCCGCAACAGAGCGCGGCCGACTCGCACCGAGGTCGCGCGCCGCCTCCACGACGTGCCAGTCCATCGTCGCCAGCACGCTGTAGATCGCCAATATCGCGTACGGCAGGACGATGTAGACCTGCCCGATCACGGCACCGACCGTGTTTGGGACGAACTGGATCGGCTCCGAGAGGAGACCGACCGAGAGCAAGAGCTCGTTGAACGTCCCTGTCGGCGACAGCAGCGGCCTGAACGCGTACGTTCGAATCACTAGCGTCGTGAGCAGTGGTAAGACGACCGAGAACAGCAAGAGTGTCTTGACGAGCCCGGTCGAACGCCAGATGGCATACGCGTAGAACAGTGCGAGCACGACCGTCACGATGGTCACGACAACCCCCAACAGGAACGAGTAGCTGATGACACTCCACAGCAACTCGAGTGCCAGGATATTGTCGATAACGGCGGCGTAGGCCTCGACCGACCACGAACCTGGTTCGTAGATCAGATCGCTCGAGGGTTCTGCGAAGCTGATCCGTAGCAAGATCAGGAACGGAATCACGAACACCAGCAGTTCGAACGCGATCAGCGGGGCCATCAACAGCAGCGCCCGCGTCGAACTCGACTGCCCGGCGAACGACTCTCGCAGCGAGGCGAGCGAGGTCGGAATCTGCGGCAGGGATGTCGTCTCAGACATTCTTAGAGGGAGACCCGCGTTCCATCCTCGCGGAAGGCCAGTACGTCTGCACCGTTCCACTCGAGTCGAATCTGTTCGCCAGCCGAGAGCGTCCCGGTGGTCGCGTCAGTTCGCTCGGCGAACATGGACGTGCCGTCGATGTCGGCGGAGTAGCGAACGGTCGAGCCGCGGTAGATGACGTTCTCGACGGTGCCGGTGACGGCGGTTCGCGAACTGCCGTCGGTGGCGAGCTGTTGTTCGCTGGCGTCATCAGCGGCCGTGCCGCCGTCCGCAGACGGCTGGTCGATCGAGAGAATTTCGGGGCGTAACGAGAGCGTGAGCGCCGTCCCCTCGTCGACGGCCGGTTCGGTGTCCGTCGGTAACACGAGTTCGGTGCCGAGGTCGGTGTCAACGTAGACGGCGTCGTCTGTCGTTCGCGTGACGCGGGCGTCGACGAAGTTGGTGTCGCCGAGGAACGACTCGATGAACTGGTTCTTCGGGTTCTCGTAGACTTCGTCGGGATCGCCGACCTGGACGAGTTGTCCCTGATCCATGATGCCGATGCGATCGGCGAGGGTGAACGCCTCGTCCTGATCGTGGGTGACGTGGACGAAGGTTTCGTCCAGATCCTCGTGGATCTCGCGCAGTTCAATCTGCATGTCCTCGCGCAGCCGCTTGTCGAGGTTCGACAGCGGTTCGTCGAGCAAGAGGACGTCGGGGTTGACCGCGAGCGAGCGGGCGAGTGCGACGCGCTGTTTCTGGCCGCCGCTCAGGTTCGTCGGATCGTCCTCGCCGTAGCCCGTCATCTGGACGCGTTCCAGCATCGACTCGGCCCGTTGCTCGCGCTCGTCGGCCGGGACGCCGCGCATCTTGAGGCCGAATTCGACGTTCTCGCGGACGGTCTTGTGCGGGAACAGCGCCCAGTCCTGGAACACCGTCGAGGTGGTTCGTTCGTACGCCGGATCGTCGGTGACGTCGTCGCCGTTGATCGAGATTTCGCCGCTCGTTGGCGTCTCGAGACCGGCGATCATCCGCAGGGTCGTCGACTTGCCGCTGCCGCTCGGGCCGAGCAGACAGAGCAACTCGCCGTCTTCGATCTCGACGGAGACGTCTTCGACGGCGGTCGTCTCGCCGTATTGCTTTTCGAGTTCGTGCAGTGTGATTTCTGACATTGGTATGGAGTGCTCTCAGTGACAGGTGGCTGAAATCGTGGAGTGAGTGATGTGGTGTCGTCGTCGCTGCTCAGGACTGCTGTTGGATCGTCGAGAACTGGTCGGACAGGTGGTCGTCGTGGCTCGCGAGGTACTCCCAGTCCGGGAACGCGATGTCCTGTGCCTCCTCGGTCGTCGTCGGGAGGTCGTCCTCGAGTCCCTCGGCGTATTCGATGTCTTCGTTGCTGAACACCATCGGCGCGTGTTCGGACCACTCGGACTGCACGTCGGCGTCGAGCAGGAAGTTGATGAACTCCTCTGCCTCGTCGCGCTTGTCGGTGCCGCGGACGACACACCAGTTGTTAAGCCAGCCAGTCGTCTCTTCTGGCATCGTGTGGGTCAGTCCGTCGTAGTCGTCGATATCGTAAGCCGTCTGGTCGTAGTACCACTGGGCGACGTCGATAACCTCGTTCTCGAAGGCTTGCCAGATGTCCTCGCCGGAGCTCGCCCAGCTCTGGACGTTCCACTCCTCGACCTGGTCGAGCACGTCGTCGTGGTAGGCCTCGTCGTGCATCTCGCCAGCACCGTCTTCCTCGTCCATGCCGATCGCGGCGGCGTAGAGCGGGTACCACCAGAAGCCGGTGTCGACGCCGATGCCTGTGCTATCGGCGACGGCCGACGAGGAGAGGTCGCCCCACTGTTCGGGGTCGACATCTGCGTCCTCGCGGTGGATGATGGTACACGGCGCGCCGTCGACGGGAAGCCCGTACTCTGTGTCGCGCATCTCGCTGTAGAAGTCGATGATGCCGTCAGTGTTCGGGATGTTCTCTTCGCGAATCGGCTCGAAGAGCTCCTGCTGACGGCCGTAGTAGTAGAAGTTCCCTTCGGCAACGGTGACGTCGAACGGCGGGTTATCTTCGGGTGCCGACTGGATGTCAGCCAGAATCTCGTCCCACCCGCGGTGGATCTCGATCTCGGTGTCGTGGTCGGCCTCGTACCGTTCGACGACACCCTCCTCGAAGCGATCTGCGTAATTGCCGCTCCAGATACTCACGCGCAGCGGGTCCTCGCTGCCGAGGAGTTCGGCACAGCCAGCGAGAGCGGTCACGGAACCGACCGCCGTCGCGGAGAGTAACCGCCGTCTCGAGGTCGTTCCGGTGGACGCGGTAGTTGAAGCATCGATCGCGGATTTCGTCTCGTCAACCTCTGCATCCCGTTCTGGGCCTGCAGCCATTGGTGCCCCGGTTCTACCCTGATTGCGACATAAAACCGTTGTGATGTTCGAACTACATCTTGTGACTCGTAACCACACACTCCACAGGAAGCGACACTCGCTTACTACTGGCCGTCAGTGCTGCTGCCGACTCATCTATCCCATCGTCCTCACCCTTCCAGATCAGATGAGAAATCGAACTGTCATATTAATTGATAGGGGGTGCCACGGACAAGCAATACAGGACCAACGGTTCTTAGTCGACGACTCGGCGAAGAACCCGCGGCAGGGGAAGCCAGCGCGGGACACGATCTGTATACGCATCGAACGTCTCACCGTGTTCGGCCGCCAGATGGGGCTCCTCGTAGCTCACGACGCGTCTGTGAAAGCCGAGCAGACAGCCGACCGCCCACCAGCCGACGAGCGCCGACCGGTACCGGACCGCCTGTCCAACGACAACCAGTACGACCCCGATATACATCGGATTCCGGCTGTAGGCGTAGACACCGTCCGTGACGAGTTCGTCCGGTTCGTCACTCGGTGAGGGCGTCCCGTCACTGTCCGCAAACTGGAACGCAGTGTGCAGGTACAGGAGGACACCACTGAGCAGGGAGAGCTGGCCGAGGCGCTGGACCGCCGGCGACTCGAGTACGTCGTACTCGAGATCGGTCCGCCCGAGCAGCCAGGGGATCAATCCGGCGACGGTGCCGGGAACGAGGACGGTAAAGACGGCGGTCTTCAGGAGTGCCAATGGTTGTGCCATAGGGAGTGTGGTACTCGAGTACAAAAATACCCCTGTGGCAACGACACTGCTGGAGACAGCGACAGTGATCGCACAGCAGTCGTGAGACCAACTCTGCAGTGGTTGGCAGTGACCGCGACAGATCCGGAGACCGGGTTACGTTGGCGCTTCAGCGGGGTCGACAACCTCGCCCGTCTCTGGGTAGACACCGACCTGCTCGCAGATATCGGCCATCGGGCACGCCTCCGGGTCCTCGAGGCAGGCCGGCTGTCGCGCGGTACAGAACTCGCGGCCGAACTGGATCGTGGCCGTGTGTCCGAAACCGCACTTCGCGGCTGGCACCTCGGCTTCGAGAACTTCGCGGACCGCTTCGTGGTCCGCCTCGGGTGGTGCAATACCCATGCGTCGGTAGATCCGGTGGACGTGCGTATCGACGGGAAAGACGCCACCGCGGCCGCCCGCAAAGAGGAGGACACAGTCTGCCGTCTTTGGACCGACTCCGCGCACGCCGAGGAGCGTCTCGCGCACAGTGTCGGGAGCTTCGTCCGTGACGAATCGGTCGAACTCGGCCGCGGAACCAAACTCGTCACAGACCCACTCGGCAGTATCGATGAGTATCTCCGATTTCTGGTTGTAGAGTCCCGCGGAACTGATGGTCTCTGCGAGTTGTGACTGCTCGGCGTGTGCGAGTGCGTCGGCGAGGTCCGCACCCGAACTCGAGTGCCCGTAGCGTTCGATCAGCGCATCGTGTGCCGGCTGGCTTGCTTTGTCACTCGTGTTCTGGCTCAGAATCGTTCGGACGAGACACGTGAAGGCGTCCTGTCCGCCGTAGGTCTTCTGCCAGTAGCGCTCCCCGAGGCGGTCGACGACTTCTTCCGCGCGGGTATCCGCTGTTTCGGGGTCGAACTCGGCTTCGATACCGCCACCCGAGACACCGCCACTGATGTTAACGGCAGGCTCCGGATCCGAGTCGTCGCTCATACACTCGTTTCCGGGCGGCGTAACTATCGGTCTTTCTCTCCGAGACAGCATCAAAACAGCACTCAGTGACTGAGCGGGTCTTCGACTTTGCAGGCGAATTTCTCCTCGCACTCGGCGCACGTCGCCGACCGGTCGTATCCGTCCCGGATCGAACCGGTTTTCTTCCGTGTTCTGAGCACCTTTCGATCGATGTCAATCGACACTTTCGTCGAGCAGTGCGGACAAATAACGCGCTGTGACATACTGATCGATTGCTGCTCTCCCCTATTGGTGTTCTGGCCGTATGACCGATTCGGGGTGTCCTTACGAGCCCGCTATTCGACCGTCAGCGTCACCGTCACGTCAGCACCCGCCGCGAGCGCCTCGACGAGATCGCGGTCGAACCCCTCCGCGGCGAACTCAGCCCCTACCATAATCGTCCGGTCGTCGACGTACTCACTGGTCCGGCCGACCGCACTTCGCTCGTTGGTGTACTCGAGTGCCGGATCGCCACGACCGGTCACCGTCTCGGTGTGGCCGTCGGCCTCGATGGTAACGGAGATGGAGGCGTCGGCGTCCTGGCAGGCGTCGATAAAGTTGGGGTCAAAGTCTGCGGGTGCCCGATCGGCGTCGATAGCAAGGATGCAGTCGCCTGCGGGTGTGAGATAGTCGTCGGTGGTTACTTCGAACGTGCTCGCGTGCTCGGCGCTGACGTTCTCGTGGCCCTGGGCGTGGATGACTTCTTGCATGTGGTCTCTGGTAGGCGGTACGTCGCCGGGCGGAAAACGGGTGCGAATTGGGTCGGTCCGATTCAGCCAGTCGAAGACGCTGGCGTCGAGCGCTGTGCCCGTTCGTGTTCTCGTCGGTGTGCCTCGAAATCGAAGTACAGTTTCAGGCCGACCAGCAGGGCGACGCCACCGATTGGAGAGCCGGCGAGTTCGATCGGGATTCCGGCGAGCAGGATCGTTATATGAAGCACGACCACACGGTGGAGCGGTTCGCTCATCACCGTCACCGGACCGTTGTGTTCGTACTCGTGCATTCCGAGATAGTTGATCCGGTAGGAAAGTGCGTGTGAGATGGTAAAGCCGACCGCTGCGACGGCGACGACGTGGATAGACGCGACCTCCATACTGGGGTTCTCTGCGGGGAAGCCGTATAGCACGACCACGCCGTGAAAGAGCCAGAACACGGCGTAGAACCGGACGAAGTGCGAGGCGATTTCTCGATTTGGCATGCCGACGAACTCATCGAGTGACTGTGCTTTCGAGCGCCCGAAGCCGCTGAACTCCCAGTCGGGGAGCGTCTCGGGGTTGTCCGCTCCCTCAGCACGGCGAATTTTTGCGACGTAGGCTGCGCCAAGGACGCCGCTTTCGAGCCAGTAGATCACCAGCAGTGAGTGAAGCGTCCAGCCGAAGCTCACGACGCCCACGAACGGCACGAGATTCGCGATGAGCAGGCCTGCAACGGCCATCGGAGAGCTAGACGACAGCGAGCGCACGGTCATCCTTTCGTTTCGTCGAAGATGACTTATCTGCTCTGTTGAGCAACGCTGGCGTGTTGAAGGCACGAGACGGTCCTCGAGACGCCGCTCTGTGGGTGTCTTTTGTTACGGTAGCGACGAGAATCGACGGCACAACGACTCGCAGGCGTTCGTGGCGGACAAATCGGGACAGGAAGGAAGATCGGGTTCGGTCCGGGAGTGAGGTACAGCTACCTGCGATCAGACCAGGCTCGCGCCGTCGAACTCGCCGCGGCTGTACTCGATGTCTAGCAAGTCGAGAATCGTCGGTGTAATGTCGAAGAGGTCGGCGTCGCCGATCGAGGCACTCTGCTCGTCGATGTACAGCGAGGTGTCGTCGAAACTGTGCATCCCGTTTCGCGGACCGGTCGTGAAGATTTCGGAGTCGGCCTTGAAACCGGACTTGAGATCGAAGCCCTTGTTCGGAATCGCAACCAGATCGGGCGCGATGTCGTCGTGATCGCCACGGAACGCGTCCTCCTTTTCCACCACGCGTTCGACCACCTTGTTTCCGTCCGGGCCCTCGAGTGCCTCGAGATCTGCCTTGAGTTCGTCCCGGACATCGTCGTACTCCTCTTCTGGGACGGAGCCGCGGGGTTCGCGGCCCTCGAGGTTGATGTAGAAGCGACCGGGGATGAACGAGTAGGCCTTCGACTCCGTTGCGATGTCGCCCAGTTCTTCGGGACTGTCGTCCTGGAAGGAGAGCCAGCCCTCCTCGCGGAGCCACTCGTTGAAGTGGACCTCGTAGTCCAGACTGGTAAAGCCGTGGTCGGAGGCGACGATCATGGTCACGTCGTCGGGGAGTGCCTCGCGCAGGCGGCCGATGTAATCGTCGACCTTCTGGTAGAACTCGAGGAACTCGTCCTTGTACTCGCCGTCCTGTTCGTAGTCCTTGAACAGGAAGTGGTTAACCCGGTCGGTCGTCATGAAGACGCCGAAGAAGAGGTCCCAGTCGTCCTCCTCGATGTAGTGTTCGAACGCCTCGAATCGGGCGTCGATGGTCTCGTGGGCGTCCTCGATGAACTCATCCTTGTTCTTCTCGTGACCCAGTTTCGGATTGACGTCGATCCGGTAGTCGAGCGTCTCGAGATAGTCACGAACGTCGTCGGGATAGGCGGCCTTCTCGAGACCCGGCGAGAGGAAGCCCGAGACCATCCGCTGAACGTTGCGCTGCGGTGGGAAGGTGACGGGGACGTTCAGCACGGTGGCCCGCCGGCCCTCCTCCTGGACGCGGTCCCAGACGCGGTCGGCCTGGACTTCGTTACCCATTGGGACGTAGGTGTCGTAGGTGCCGACCTCACGGTCCTGGAAGCCGTAGACGCCGGTCTCACCGGGATTGACGCCGGTCGTCAGCGACGGCCAGCAGGCGCTCGATTCCGGCGGGACGATACTCGAGATTTCGCTCGCCGTCCCCTCGTCGGCGAGTGTTGCAAAGTTCGGGAACAGGTCTTCGTTCTCCGAGAGCAGACTGTACGGCACGCCGTCGACCCCGATAAATGCGACGCGGGGGGCATCATCGCCCCGCAACCGGTCGAATAGACCCATGGACGGACGTAGTTCAACCGTATACAAGAAGGTTCGTTTCGGGACACTCTTTTGAGAAGGACGAAACCGTTCTCAGTTGAATCTGGAGTCGGCGGCGGTCTGATCGGTAGTGTGTTTTCGGTATGGCAGTAGTGTGGGGTTCAGGTATGACAGATAGATGGATTCGGTGTGATAGATGGATGGTTTCGGAACGACAGATGGGTGAGCGATTTCGGTATGGCAGGTGGGTGGATTCGGTTTGACATCCTCCTCCGCGTGAACACGGAGGAATCCTGAGTCAAGCGAATCGAGGATTCGCGTACGTCGCAAACCTCCGGTTTGCTCAGCGTTGGAGATTTTAGGTTTACAGCTCCACCGACCATCCAATCAGTACGAATCTGAGAGGGATGCTCGTGGTCTGTAGCGGGTGGGACTGCTGGGAGTGCCAAGACCCCGGTACTCCTATCCTCGACTAGGTTCGACCCTCGTGGTTGTTTTTGCCCGGCAAGGGTCGAGTCAGTGTCACCAGACTCGGAGTTACTATAACAGGTGTATTCGTGGTGTGAAGGAGAAACTGGTCGATGTGGAGACAGTGCAGGAGGACGGCACACAAACGCGGAAACCGGCTCAGTCGTCCTGACCGTCGGTATCGCCACTGGCGACGGAATCGGTATCGGTCTCGGCGGCTTCGAAGTTGGTTGGGACGACCGTCACGTGATGCATGCCGACACCGGCTTCCTGCTCGTCGACCGGTACCGATTCACGCGAGGACGGGTTGGTTACTGCCATGACGGATCAGTGTACCACCTACACGGGGTTAAAATTACCCATGCTCATAATGCATGAGCCACCCGTGACTGGATAACCACGGTGAATCGACTCGCCGAGCGGTGTCAAACTGGCGTGCGTCGGTCGACGTAGAAATGCTGAGAAACCGCAAGCAACGGCGAGAAACGGTGAGAAACGACGCAAAGAGAGCGACGTCGTTACTCGAAGTTCTCTTCGTAGAGATCCTGGGCGTGCTCGATCGCGTCGTAGGCTGCTTGCTTGTCTTCCCAGCCCAGCGTCTCGACTTCCTTGTCCGCTTCGAGGTTCTTGTAGGTCGCGAAGAACTCGTCGATCTCGTCGAGTTGCTGCTGTGGGATGTCCTCGAGGTCTTCGATATGATCGTAGCGTGGGTCCTCCGTCGGAACGGCAATGACCTTGTCGTCCTGCTCGCCGTCGTCGTCCATCTTCATCAGGGCGACGGGGCGGGCTTCGATGACACAGCCGGGGAACGTCTGGTCTTCGACGAGGACGAGCACGTCGAAGGGATCCTCGTCGTCGTAGTACGACTGCGGGATGAACCCGTAGTCACTGGGGTAGTGGACGTTGCTGTGGAGTACGCGGTCGAGGACGACGCCCGGCACGTCCTTGTCATACTCGTACTTGTTCCGTTCGCCCTTGAGACACTCGACGACAGCGTAGATCTCTTCGGGCGGATTCGGTCCGGTCTCGATATCTTCCCAGAGATTGACCATGCACCGCACTCTCCACGGTGGATCAAAAAGTACTTTCCTAATCACGTTTCACATTCTACGTGACGGTTGCCAGACAGCCGACACACACGGGCACCGAGTACAGGCCCGCCTGTACTCATCGTCACCGGTTAGATGCAATCTAACCCGACGATATTACCGAATGGTTGGCAAGTCTTAAATAGTCTGGTGACATTTGCACAGGTATGTCAGAGGCACAATCAATCACCGGCGAACAGAGTATTGCACGAGAACTTACAGCGTTCCAGAACAACATCCTCGTCATCCTCGCCAAGGAACCGATGTACGGCCTGGCGATCAAGCGCGAACTCGAGGACTACTACGGAACCGAAGTCAACCACGGGCGTCTCTACCCAAACCTCGACGAACTCGTCGACCTCGGGCTGGTCGAAAAGAGTGAACTCGACAAGCGAACGAACCAGTACTCGCTGACCGACGACGGCTACGACGCCGTCCTCGACGGACTCAGCTGGACGCTCTCGAAGGTCGTCACGGGCGACGACCGCGCAGACGAGATCAGCGAGATCATCGAGAACAGCTACTGAACTGTCGGGCAGTTCGGTACTCCGTTTTGCGGTCAGCGCGACAGTACGACGGTAGATCGCGGGTAGTGTGGCGTCAGTACAGCGACGGTCACAAGAGCACACCACCGCTCCAACCGACCGCAGTACAGCACTCGACGCCCTCTCACGGGCGCTTCACCTCCAGAGGCGTCTTCAAAGGCAGTCCTCCTCTCCAACCCCCTACTCTCGGTTACCAGAGACAGAATCGTCCACCGTCGACGGCTCCACCTCTCCCGTCGCTTCCGGGTGCGGTTCGTCAGCGGCGTCGAACACCAACTCGAGTGACTCCGCGAGCGCAGTCTCTTGCGCGTCGGTCGGCCACGCGTTTCGAACGACGTACTCGGAGCGGAACTCCGCGAGTTCGTCGGGAGTCAGCGACGTGATCGGCTTTGCGTAGTGATTGCCAGCGAAGTCCGCGAGTAGGCGCGCGTTTTCGCCGTGAACGTCGCCGTGTTCCTCGCAGACTGCGTCGACGAGTTCTCGGTTGGCGGCGTCGACGGTCTCCCAGTCGTCCGGATCGGCGGTGCCCTCGAGTTGGATTTCGACTGCGCGCGAGAGGTCGTCGATCCGGTCGGTTCTGATGACGCCTGCCTCGCTGTCGTGCCACTCGGCGGGGTGGAGCACGAGGACGGCGTCGCCGTCGTCGCGGATGCGCGCGCGGTACTCGTGGGTGGCGAGCAGGTCGTCCCGGCGGCCCTCGTAGGCTGCGGCCTCGTTCTCATCAGGAGTCTTGCGCGCGAGACGAGTGAGGCGCTCGGCATCCTCGACGACGGTATCGGGGAGATCAGCAGTCATACGAGAGTGTTCGTGCGCGAGGATTTGTGGCTTGCTGATCCGGCGTTCGATCGGTCATCGGCGGGCCTGACCGACGTGCTTACGAGCCATCCAGTGCTTCGTTCGCAAGCTCGTCCGCCCGACTGTTGACCTCGCGGGGAACGTGCTCCAGTGTCCACTCGTCGAACGCGCGCAACAGTTCGTGGACCGTCACGCGCCGCTCCCGCAACTCCGGATTGTTCGTGTTGTACTCTCCGCGCACTTGCTTGACGATGAGCTCCGAATCCCCGCGGACGTGAATTTCATCGTAGTCGTAGTCGCGCGCGGCCTCGAGTGCAGCGATCAGCGCCTCGTACTCCGCTTGATTGTTCGTCGCGCGCCCGATTCGTTTACTGCCTTCCGCGACAATCCCCTCGCTGGTGACGATCACCCAGCCGATTCCGGCCGGGCCGGGGTTCCCGCGCGCGCCACCGTCGAAGTAGACGTGCGCTCGGCCTCCGCCCTCGCGAAGGATGGACTCGAGTACCCGGGGCTCGCTGCCCTGGATAACGATCTTGTCGTCGTAGGCGACGGCGGTCGCGCCGCCGCGGCTCGCACGCCAGCGCTCGTGGTCCGTGTTCCCGGATTCGACGGGGACACCGGCGTCTGTGAGGCGTTCACGCGCGTCGTCGACGTCACACTCGATAACCGGCATTCGGTGCTGTGGTCGGCCAGTTTCGGATAAAGGCTTTCCGGTTTCAAATCGTAAACCAGGTATCTTAGCCCTCAGAAGTCGTGATTTCGGGCGTCTTCCGTCAATAGTCGAAACAGGTTACCAAAGGTTTATGTATGCTGGTGATACTACTATAAAAGTGCGATGACACGGTCCACCCGCCAGCGGGAGCGAACGCGTGAGAAGGACGAGACCGAGGATCAGGAGGGGGTACGTGCCTGCCCTGAGTGTGAATCGGATAATCTCGTAAAGGACTCCGACCGGGGTGAGCTCATCTGTGAGGACTGTGGGCTCGTCGTGGAGGAAGAAAAAATCGACCCAGGCCCTGAGTGGCGGGCGTTTAACCACCAGGAACGGCAGGAGAAGTCCCGTGTCGGTGCCCCAACGACACAGACGATGCACGACAAGGGGCTGACGACGACGATCGACTGGAAAGACAAGGACGCCTACGGACGCTCTATTTCCTCGAAAAAGCGCAGTCAGATGCACCGACTGCGCAAGTGGCAAGAGCGTATTCGTACGAAGGACGCTGGCGAACGCAATCTGCAGTTCGCACTCAGCGAAATCGATCGGATGGCATCCGCGCTCGGTGTCCCGCGCTCGGTCCGCGAAGTCGCGTCGGTGATCTACCGCCGCGCGCTCAAAGAAGACCTCATTCGCGGCCGTTCGATCGAAGGTGTCGCAACGTCTGCGCTGTATGCTGCCTGTCGCAAGGAAGGCATTCCACGCAGTCTCGAAGAAATCTCGGAAGTCTCACGCGTCGAACGCAAGGAGATCGGTCGAACGTATCGGTATATCTCGCAGGAACTCGGCCTCGAGATGCGCCCCGTCGACCCGAAAAAGTACGTTCCCCGCTTCTGTTCTGAACTCGAACTGTCCGAAGAAGTCCAGACCAAGGCCAACGAAATCATCGAGAAGACGGCCGAGGAAGGACTCCTCTCGGGCAAGTCGCCGACCGGGTACGCCGCCGCTGCGATCTACGCTGCGTCGCTTCTCTGCAACGAGAAGAAGACCCAGCGCGAGGTCGCAGACGTGGCCCAGGTGACCGAAGTCACCATCCGGAATCGGTACCAGGAACAGATCGAAGCGATGGGAATCCACGGTTAACACCGTTCGCTCGCGGTTGCGGTCCAACAGTTACAGTCCTTTTTTGGCGGCTGCTCCCGCTGATCGGCGACCGACTGGTGGCGGGTGACGGGTAACAGATAACGGGTAACGGATAACGAGTGGCGGTGACAGGTCCCAGATCACGGATCACTGCCCGCGTCGGTCGTACACCGCAGTTTCGCGAGCAGCAGCGTCTCGTCGCCGCGCCCGTGCTGTGACGGCACTGTAACTTCCGACCCCAAATACAAGGAGGCCGACGGCGGCAATCACTGCTGCGCTGACGTCGTTCGCCGCCGCGACGGTGCCGGTCTCGGAGCCGATGACGAACGGCGATGCGACGAGCCAGAGGCCGAGAATTGCGGTGAGTGTCGCGACACCGACGCTTCCGAACGCTGCGTCCGCTCTCCTGGCGTAGTTGTACGCACCAGTTGCGATCAGTGCTGCACCGACGAGAATCGCGTTCCAGAGCTGACTCGCGGCGATATCGAAGGCGACCGCCTGCACGATCGCGACGGCTCCCAGAACGACGATACCCACCGAGAGCCATCGTCCGCGTCGGTCCGGATTTGGGTTGTGCACAACGATATCTCGCGCAGTTGCACCGTCGCCGGAACGCCCGCGCTCGTCGTGTTTCGCGCTTGATTCGTGCTCGTCTGCCTCCCAGTTCGGTCTGGTCATCGGATATGCGGCGCTCAACTCCCGGTCAAAAAGAGTCTGGTGCTCACCCCTGCAGGGACAGGCGGAGAGCGTCTGGCCCGCCTGCCTGTCCACTGCATATCTCCACGCACGGAACAGGTGGGAGAAGCGGTGAGGATAGCCCACAGGTGTACGCTGAGAGCGACGCTGTGCGGGCGAGAAACGAGTCGTCGCTGCCGTTCGCGCTCGCGCGCGTACGTGAGTTTTATTAGGGGTCGGCCGCTATCCGAAGACAGGTTTTAGAGTTATATGTCCCAGGAAAGCGAGTACGGAGCCGGTCAGATCCAGGTCTTGGAAGGCCTGGAAGCCGTGCGCAAGCGGCCGGCGATGTACATCGGTTCTACCGACTCTCGAGGCCTCCACCATCTCGTCTACGAAGTGGTGGACAACTCGATCGACGAGGCACTGGCCGGACACTGCGACGAGATCACCGTCTCTATCAACGAAGACGACTCGATCAGCGTTGCAGACGACGGCCGCGGAATCCCCGTCGACACGCACGAAGAGTACGACCGCCCCGCACTCGAGGTCATTCTGACCGTCCTCCACGCGGGTGGCAAGTTCGACAACAAGTCCTACCAGGTCTCCGGCGGCCTCCACGGTGTGGGTGTGAGCGTCGTCAACGCCCTCTCGAGTCGACTCGAGACGACCGTCAAACGCGACGGGGGTGTCTACGAACACGCCTTCGAAATTGGCGAACCCATCGGCGACATGGAGCGCGTCCGCGACATGGAGCCAGACGAGGAGACCGGCACCGAGATTCAGTTCTGGCCGGACGACGATATCTTCGAGACGACCGATATGTCGTTCTCGACGCTGTCGAACCGGCTTCGGGAACTGGCCTTCCTCAACTCGGGCGTCCGTATCACGCTCCGCGACGAGCGCGAGCGCACCGAGGACGGCGAGGCCGTCGCAGAGACCTACGAGTACGAAGGTGGCATCCGCGAATTCGTCGAGTACCTGAACGAGACGCGCTCGGCAATGCACGAGGACATCATCTACTTCGAAGACGAGGACCAGAACGTCCGCGTCGAAGTGGCGATGCAGGCAACCCAGGAGCTCCAGGGCTCGATTCACGCCTTCGCGAACAACATCAACACCCGCGAGGGCGGGACCCACCTCACCGGGTTCAAGACGGCGCTCACGCGCGTCATCAACGACTACGGCAACGAGAACAATCTGCTCTCGGATATCGAGGAGAACCTCAAGGGCGAAGACATCCGCGAGGGCCTCACCGCCGTCGTCTCCGTCAAACACCCCGACCCGCAGTTCGAGGGTCAGACGAAGACGAAACTCGGCAACTCGGAGGTCCGCGGAATCGTCGAGGGTGCCATGCACGACCGCCTCGGTACCTACTTCGAGGAACACCCCGACACCGCCCAGGCCATCGTCATGAAGGCCGTCGAGGCGGCGAAAGCACGCAAAGCCGCCCAGAAGGCAGAAGAACTGACCCGCCGCAAGTCCGCACTCGAGTCCACCTCGCTGCCGGGCAAGCTCGCGGACTGTCAGACCAAGGACCCCGAGGAGGCAGAACTGTTCATCGCGGAGGGTGACTCCGCAGGTGGCAGCGCAAAGCAGGCTCGGAATCCGGAGTTCCAGGCCGTGCTCCCGATCAAGGGGAAGATTCTGAACGTCGAGAAACACCGCCTCGACCGCATTCTGGAGAACGACGAGATCCGGAACATGATCACCGGGATCGGCGCGGGGATCGGCGACGAGTTCGACGTCGAGGACGTCCGGTACAAGAAGATCATCATGGCGACGGACGCTGACGTCGACGGGGCGCACATCCGGACGCTCATGCTCACGTTCTTCTACCGGCACATGCGGCCGCTACTCGAGGGTGGCTACGTTTACGCGACCCAGCCGCCGCTGTACCGCATCCGCTATCGCGGCGAGACCTACGACGCGATGACGGACGCAGAGCGAGACAAAATCGTCGAGGAGAAGTGTGACGGCAGCCCCTCGCAGGTCCAGCGGTTCAAGGGTCTCGGCGAGATGAACCCCGAACAGCTCTGGGAGACGACGATGAACCCGGAGAATCGCATCCTCAAGCAGATCACGGTCGAGGACGCGGCCGCAGCGGACAAGATGTTCTCGGTGCTGATGGGCGACGCCGTCGAGCCGCGAAAGCAGTTCATCAAGGAGAACGCGCCGGAGGCAGAGTGGATCGACATCTAGTGGTGAGACAGACATGAGTTCAGACGTACCCGATCCGACAGACGTAGAGGCTCGTGCGGTCGAAAACGTCCGCATCGAAGACGAGATGGAACAGAGCTACATCGACTACGCGATGTCCGTCATCGCCGGTCGTGCCCTCCCGGACGTCCGGGACGGCCTGAAGCCCGTCCACCGGCGCATCCTGTATGCGATGCACGAGATGGGCGTCACCTCGCGGTCGTCCCACCGCAAGTCCTCCTCGATCGTCGGGGAGACGATGGGTGACTACCACCCCCACGGCGACAGCGCGATCTACGACACCCTGGTCCGCATGGCCCAGGACTTCTCGATGCGCTACCCGCTCGTAGACGGGCAGGGGAACTTCGGCTCCATGGACGGTGACCCGGCCGCAGCACCCCGGTACACTGAGGCCCGAATGGCCGCCGTCTCCGAGGAGCTACTCGAGGACATCGACAAGGATACGGTCGACTTCTCGTCGAACTACGACGACCGTCTGCAGGAACCGGACGTCCTTCCGTCGGCGTTCCCGAACCTGCTGGTCAACGGCTCCTCGGGCATCGCCGTCGGGATGTCGACCAACATCCCGCCGCACAACTTGGGCGAGATCATCGACGCGACGATCGAACTGATCGACGACCCCGACGCGACGGTCGAAGACCTGATGGAGCACGTCAAGGGGCCGGACTTCCCGACCGGAGCGAACATCGTCGGTCGCGACGCAATCTACTCGGCGTACAAGACCGGCCGCGGGCGCATTCGCGTTCGCGCCGAGTTCGAGGTCGAGGAGTGGAAGTCGGGCCGCGAGCGGATCGTCATCACCGAACTCCCCTATCAGGAGAACAAGGCCCGCCTCGTCGAGCGCATCGCCGAGGACGTCACCGAAGGTGATATCGAGGGGATCTCGGACCTGCGCGACGAGTCCGACCGCGACGGCGTCCGCATCGTCGTCGAGTGCAAGCGCGGGGCGAACGTCGAGGTCGTGAAAAACAAGCTACTCGAGAACCATCTCGAGCGGACCTTCGGCGTCATCAACCTCGCGCTGGTCGACGGCCAGCCGCAGGTGCTCTCGCTGAAGGAGACCCTAGAGGAGTACATCGCCCACCGCCGCGAGGTCGTTCGCCGGCGCAGCGAGTACGATCTCGAAGAGGCAGAAGACCGCGCACACATCCTCGAAGGCCGGCTAAAGGCCGTCGAGAACGCGGAGGATGTCGTCGATCTGATCCGCAACAGCGAGACCCGCGACGACGCGAAGGCGGCGCTGCAGGAAGCCTACGACTTCTCCGCAGAGCAGGCGACTCACATCGTCCGGATGCAACTCGGCAGCCTCACCTCGATGGAGGCCGCAGAGATTGAAGATGAGTACGAAGACGTGCAGGCCGAGATCGAGCGCCTGACGACGATCCTCGAGAGCGAGCAGGAACTGCTCTCGGTGATCAAAGCGGAACTCCGCGAGATCAAAGACGAGTACGACGACGACCGTCGGACCTCCATCATCGAGGACCAGGGGACGGTCACCCACGAGGACCTCATCCCGGAAGAAGAGGTGTTCGTCGTCATGACCGAAGACGACTACGTCAAGCGGATGCCGATCAGCCAGTTCGACCCCCAGGGTCGAGGCGGTAAGGGGATCATCGGCGCGGACGTCAAGGAAGACGACCGCGTCGCAACGGTCTTCCGGGCGAACACCCACGACTACCTGCTCTGCTTTACGAATCAGGGCAAAGTCTACCAGCTCAAGACCTACGAAATTCCCGAGATGGGGCGCACGGCCCGCGGGAAATCCGCAGTCAACATCCTCGACCTCGATCCCGGCGAGGATATCACGGCCATCGTCGACACCGATGCCTTCGGTGACGAGGAGTTCGTTACGATGGCGACCCGACACGGCTACGTCAAGCGAACCGCCGGCTCGGAGTTCGACAACATCCGTTCGACCGGGATCATCGCCGCCGACCTGCAGGATGGCGACGAACTCGTCGATGTCGAGGTTACCGACGGCACCAAAGACCTCGTCATCGCCAGCGAGAACGGCATGACCATTCGGTTCGACGAGGACGAAGTCCGGGCGATGGGGCGCAACGCTCGCGGGGTCAACGGCATCGACCTCCAGAGCGACGACGCCGTGGCCGGACTGGTCGCCACCGACGAGGGCGACGAGCAGGATCTGCTGACCGTAACGCAGAACGGCTACGGCAAGCGGACGCCGCTCTCTGAGTATCGCACCCAGTCTCGCTACGGCAAGGGGCTGATCGACATCAAGACGGGCGAGCGAAACGGTCCCGTCACGACCGCGAAGGCGGTTTCGGCAGATGACCAGCTGGTGATGATGAGCGAGCGCGGCCAGATCGTTCGCACCCGCGTCGACGAGATTTCGACGGTTGGGCGCAACACCATGGGCGTGATCGTGATGGACGCCGAAGACGGCGATGCGGTCGCTAGCGTCGACGTTATTCCGGCGGCAGTGAGCGAGGCGGATGACGAAGGTGAAGACGAAGGAACAGAGACGGTCGAAGCGGACGCGGCGAACTAACTCAGGCTGCATTCAGGCAGGGCAGGTTGAGTCAGCTGAATCGACCGCATTCAGGCCATTGCCCACTGCCACTCCACAAACCGGTCTGATCACTGCTTTTGGGACGGTTCGAGCGACAACGCTGGTGACGACAGTACGGCGTGAGTCGGACGACAGCAGGACGGTAGCAGTTCGTTTCCACTCACCAACAGCGCAGTTCACTGCAAACGGCGGCTGTAGTCGGGAATTGTACTCAAACCAGTGGCACTGCTAGGTGAAGCGAGAGAACAGCAGATGAGAGAACAGATTCGACTGTGACCCCTCAGTGCTCAGGTTCTTCGGCCGGCGCGAGCATATCCTCGATACGCAGGATGAGAATATTGTTCGTATCGTCCTTCCCGTCAACGCGACCGTCGATAACGAGCTTCGAAAGCGGCGTCGGGCCGACGGTTACCTCGTCGTCCTCGTGAATCCCGCTGATCGCACCCTGCATGTGAATCTCGGCACGGCAGAGCTCTGGATGGTGGACACTCGAGAGGTCGATCTCTTCGACGATGACGTCGGTGACCGGTTCGCCCTCGTGCTCGAGTGGGACCGAGGCGGGGTCGTCCATCTGCTGGATCTCGAGTGCCTCGAAGGCGGCGGCGGTTGGCTTGTAGCCGCCCTTTGGGCCGGGGACGCCCTCGACGAGCTGGAGGGCTTTGAGACTCTGCATCTGGTTGCGGATGGTGCCGGGGTTGCGGTCTACCTGTTCGGCGATGTCCTCGCCTTTAATGGCGTCTTCGGACTCTTTGTGGAGGTTTGTAAGCGCGCGAAGGATTTTCTTCTGACTGGGGGTCAGTTCGATTGATGACATGGTGAATTATTCGTAATTGGATTCCTTAAACCCGACGGGTACGGTCGGGCAGTGGCAGGGTTTTGACGTGGGAGCGAGCGACAATGACGCAGCGTCGCGATGGACCAGTGTCAGTAGCGACTCCGATCGGTGACGAGGGTCGGGTAGGACACCCAATAAGGAAAACGGGAGGCGTTGTGCGACGGACAGGCGAACCAAAGCCGACTCAGACCGGTATCAGCCAGCCCTCGAGAAGCACGTCGACGAGGACGTCCTCGAGCAGGAACATGAGGGCGAATCCGATACAGAACGTCGCCGTATTGGTTCGGGTGAAGACGTCCTCAGCGTCGAATCGGATGAGGTCTGCAACCTCGATGAGCACCTGGAGGATCGCACCGATCGCGATCGCAAAGCAGAGGACGGCGAGGATGTTCGACTGGGCGAAACTGCCGAGCCAGCCGCCGAGGATGACCGGACCGCCAGCGATGATGCCCATTGCAGCGAAGTGTCGCAGCGGCGGCGTCGCTCTGTCTCGGGCGACTGCAGCGACGACTGTCGGTCCTTCCATCACGTTGTGCATAACGAACGCCAGCACGAGCAACATGAGCAGCGTCGCGTCACCCTGGATGTAGGCGACGCCGATTCCCAGCCCCTCACCGATGCTGTGCAGTCCGAGTGCGAGCGCGACGAGATAGGCGATTTCGAGACCGCTCTTCTCGCTTTCCGTTGCCTTGCGCTGACGCCACTCGCTTGCGGCGTACATGACGGCGAACGTTCCGCCGACGCCGACGACTGCGGTTACTGCAGCAAGCGTCGACCCGCCGACAGAGAGACCAGCTACCGTAGTATCAGTGACTTCAGTGCTGTAATCGAAGATCAGATCTTCCACCATCTCGACGGCGATGAACGCGAGCACACCGCCAGCCAGCGCCAGGAAGGCGTGCAGATATCGTGGATCGAGGTCGCGGATGAACGGGAACCAGAGCATCCCGATAACGACCGGAATAATTCCCGCGATCGCACCGATGATCGTCAGCATCCAGAGGATCTCGAGTGTGCTTGCTTCCTCGACCCCAGAGAGGTCACCGAACGGCGATGTCAGGTACAGTACTCCGAAAACCGCGATGAGGATTGCAACGGGACCGATAGCGAGGACCCACCGTGGGACGCGATCGTACATATAGTCACTCACGAACGATCCGCCTCCACAGCATCGATTGGCATCTCATTGGTAGAGGTTTAGACGGCTCTAAACTTATAGTTTACTCACGGGATGTACCGTTAGATACAATCTAATCCGCAGAAATAGACCAACTCGAGTGTGAGGACGATCGGGCAAGACAGTGGTGGAACAGGCGAGAGAGCAAAGCCCTGCTGATCGGGACGGCACGGACTGCGGTGAGGAATTACGATTCGACTTCGGCGGGCGGGCTTACTCGAACGTGGTGGGCGACACCCTCTGGAAGCGACACGTCCTCCTCGCCCGCACTCGAGCGCGCGGTCACCATGCCGAAGGGTGCGACCTCGAGAATCTCGAGTTCAACGCCGGGTTCGACGCCATGGTTTGCGAGATAGGAGAGGACCTCCGGATCACGGTCGGCCACCTCCTCGACCACGACGACGTCCCCTTCCGAGAACTCGGTGACTGATTTGCCGTCGGGCCGCTCCGGTGGTTCGAGGTCCGCGCTCGGGATCGGCGACCCGTGTGGGTCGACTGTTGGTTCGCCCAGGGCGTCCGCAACGCGCTGTTCGAAATCCTCGCTGATGTGGTGTTCGAGGCGGTCTGCCTCGGCGTGGACTTCGGACCAGTCGTAATCGAGGTGCTCGGTGAGGTACGCCTCGAGCAGTCGGTGGTGGCGAACGACCTCGAGTGCGACCGTCTCACCTTCATCGGTGAGCGTGACCCCGCGGTACTTCTCGCGGTCGACGAGTCCGCGGTCTTCTAGCTTCTCGAGCATGCTGGTGACGGTCGGCGACGTGACATCTAGTGCCTCTGCGATTTCGGACGTTTTGATCCGTTCGTCGTGGTCGCGCTGGAGCTGATAGATCGCCTTGAGGTAGTCTTCCATCACGTCGCTCAGCATCATCCTATTCGGGTTTAGACCCATCTAACCCTAAACCTGTCGACGCCACGACGGTGGGTCCGGAAGTGGTGTGGACGACAGTTAGTGTGGCAGTAACTGCCACCACTGGTGGTGTGTCATCACAGAACATACAGACACGAGTTCCAACACCTTTGTATCGTAGTGTTTCAGAGTGTGACGTATGACTGATAACGTCGTCGTGCTCGGTGCTGGATACGCCGGTACCGGTGCGGTTTCCAAGCTGCAGTCGGAACTCGGTGGCAGCGCGCGGCTAACCTGGATTGCTGACGTGGACTACCATCTCGTTCTCCACGAGGCCCACCGCGTCGTCCGCGACCCGGACGTTCGCTCGGACATCACGTTCCCGGTCGACCAGATCGCCGATCCGTCGACCCGGTTCATCCAGGACGATGTCGTCGGTCTCGACGTCGACGAACAGGTCGTCGAACTCGCCGAGGGCGACGACGTCGACTACGACTACGTGCTCGTCGCACTGGGCAGTCAGACCGCCTACTACGGCATTCCCGGCCTCGAAGAGCACTCGCTCACCCTGAAGAGCCTCGACGACGCTATGGCAATCCATGAGGAGATCACCCAGGCCAGCCAGGACGCGACCCGCGGCGAGCCCGCGCAGGTCGTCGTCGGCGGTGCCGGTCTCTCCGGGATCCAGACCGCCGGTGAAATCGCGGAGTTCCGCGACAACCACCGCGCTCCGATCGAGATCCACCTCGTCGAGGCACTCGACGAAATCTTCCCCGGTAACGATCCCGAAATTCAACAGGCGCTTCGCGACCTCCTCGAGGACGCCGGCGTCCGCATCCACACGGACGACCCGATCACGGAGGCCAAAGACGACGTCATCGAGTTCGACGAGGGCGAACCACTCGAGCACGACGTGCTCATCTGGACCGGTGGCATCACCGGTCGCGACGCGCTCGACGAGGCCGAACTCGAGAAGGAACACAACCGCGTCAACGTCGAGGCGAACTTCCAGACAACTGAGGAAAACGTGTTCGCAATCGGTGACTCTGCGCTAATCGATCAGGGTGACCGCCCTGCACCACCGACTGCACAGGCTGCCTGGCAGGCGGCCGAGGTCGTCGGCGAGAACATTTCGCGTGCGATTGAGAACCGCCCGCTCAAGACCTGGGAGTACGACGACAAGGGGACCGTCGTCTCCGTCGGCGACAAGGCAGTAGCCCACGAAGTCAAGCCGGCATTCGGCGTTTCGCTGCCGGTCGACACCTTCGGCGGCATTCCCGCAAAGAACCTGAAGAAAATGATCGCCGCCAAGTGGATCGCCAGCGTCACCTCCTGGAACGAGGCCCGCAAGTCCTGGTCGTCGCTGTAGACGAGCCGGAACGCGGACAGAACGGAATCACTGTCCGGGTCGAATCAGAACAGAACAGAACAGGTCCTGACATCGGAACCGAGAACGAACTCGACGCCGTTTTTCGTCCGACTCACTGCCAAAGAGTGGTAACTCGATCAGTGAGTCCGTTTCAGTTTCGTCTACCACCCTCAGCACGCTCCATCGACGAGCGACATCGGTACGCAACACCGCCGGCAGTGCACCAAACCGTCACACGACAAACCACACCAAATAACAATCGAAAACCGACTCACTCCGATCCCGCAGCCCCGTCGTCACCGTCCGACTGGTCACTCGAGTGCCCGCCCATCGGCCGTGCGGGTACACCCGCGACGGTGGTCCCCGGGGGCACGTCCTGGGTCACCAGCGAGTTCGCCGCCACGCTCGCATCCGCACCGATTTCGACACCGGGAAGGACGATCGCACCCGCCCCGATCATCGCCCGTTCGCCGACGACGACCTCGCCCGTCCGATACTCGTCCTGCAAGAACTCGTGGCAGAGCAACGTCGCATCGTAGCCGACGATTGCGTGGTCCTCGAGTGTGATCAGTTCTGGCCAGAAGGTATCTGGGGTCGCCTCGAGTCCCCAGGAGACGCCAGTGCCGACAGTAACACCGATGCGGCGCAGACACCAGCGGCGAAGACGGAGGCTCGGCGAGATGCGGGCGAGCCAGACGAAAATGTAGTTGATCGCGACGCGGAGCGGGTGTTTCGCCGACGTCCAGTGGGCGAGGGAGTTCCGTGCGCCCGGTGTCGGATGGCGGCGAATGCGGTCGTGGCGGGACGATCCCGAACTGTCGGCGGTGTCGTCGGTCACTTGCGTGGTCTTCGGGGGATCGCTACAAGAAACTGACCGATTCTCTCATCGGACGTACGGAGTCAGGACGGACAGCAGATGGGCACGAGCGACGTGTCAACGTGTGCTCGAGCGACCAATCGCTGCATCCGGGTCGGTTCTCTCTTCGAGCGGCCCAACTAGCCGTCTAAACTCTTCGCCCGTACACTCACAGCGGTAGGCCGGTTTGTACATCATATTCTCGCCACCTTCCGTGACTGCCCACTCCGCTGCGATTTCATCGCGAAGGTAGTACTGTGCGCGCTCGTTGCCCGGTTTAACCTCGTACTCACTGAGTCGAATCGGGTGCCGGTCGAACAGCCCACCCGGTTCGCGGCCGTCGATGAAGACGACCGACTTATCCGCGAGATAGAGGCCATCATCGCGGGCCCGCTTCGCGTGGGCATTGTCCGAATGTGCTGCCAGAATCTCCGCACGCTCGGCCGCAGGCGTCTCCGGAGTCACGACATCGACTCGGTCGACCGTGACGTAGCCGATCAGATACCGGTGAGCACGGCCACCGTCCGGTCGACGAAGTCCGGCGTAGAAGCCGACAGCATCACCCGACTCGAGTGCACTGAGTCGCGACAGGTACCCGCTGGTTCGGTGTTCGCCATACGTCAGCGCCTCGAAATTCGGGTCGTGGTGAAACGGCCAGTTCTCGAGTGCGTCACCGGAGACCGTTTCGACGCCGCCGCGGACGGGTTGGGGTTCAATTCGGGTTGTAAGGTCGGCAGCGGTGCGGTCGTCGTGCTGGAGCGTCCAGGAGCCGAGCGTTTCGGATTCCGTCGTCTTACTCGTTTTCTCTGGGATCGGAATATACTCGAAACGGCCGTCGTCGTACAGCGGCCCGAGCGTTCCGAGGTTCGTGCTATCGGCACCGACACCGGCGAGGACGACAGTCATCGATTCGTTCGAGTGGTTCGAGGGCGGCGAGTTAAACCACTCGGTCCGGGTATCCGGTGGCCGGCCAACTCTTTTCGTGCTCACCCGCGTGCAACGCATATGGCGTCCAGAGCACCCATCGAATGTCCTCTCTGTCGGGAGTCGCCACAGGAGGTGCGACTCGAAGACCATCTCGTCGAATCCCACACGAAGCGAAAGCTTGCACGGTACGTCGTCTCGGAAACGACGGCAAGAACTGAAGGCGACATTTCGGAGTGAGGCGGAGGGAACGCGATCTTAGCCCGTCGGTTCGACCGAAACCGAACCGGACGCATCGACAGTGACGCGATGCTCGCAGTAGGTGAACGTCACCTGGCCAGTCGGCCGGTTGTGTGTTGCAGTCGATGCAAAGAGCTTACAGACAGCGTCCGGTTCAACGGCATTGTACAGCGGTGGGAGGTCGGTTACATCGCACTGTTCGTGTGCTGCAACCGCCTCGACGATCCGGCGACAGAGCTCATCCGTGGTGATTGGGGACTGGGGTTTCGGGGAGGTTGCCATCATTCGTATGAGTGGGCTGTGCCGGATAAGCGTAGTCCAAGTATTCGCCCCATATCGTACTGGAATCGAACTGGATTGCCCATTTCCGGTGAGAGGGTGATAACTGCGCCCGAATTCGATTGGTTCGGTGATGTTCGCTACTCGCTTCTCTAACCGGTGCCATCAGCTCACAGGTGATTTCGAGTGGGACCCACCGAGATGCCGCGAAGCTGCATCTCGTACTCCCATTTTACCTTCGGAAAAGTGGGACCGCCGAGAATTGAACTCGGGTCCTACGGACCCCATCCGCAGAGGATACCACTACCCCACGGTCCCGCACGTGATACGATGAGTGTCTGCTGTTTAAGCGTGTCGTTTCAGGCTCCGTTCGAGGCATGCTGACCGCTACGGGAACGCGAATCTGAACGGAAGACACTGGCTGCGACACGCTATGATGACGGTGTGGCGGGGCGGGGGATAACCGCAACTCAAACGAGGACACGTTCGAGATCCACGACGACACCCGATTCCGCATCGGGATCACCAACGAGTTCGCCGAGACAGACCGCTGAGCCAACCTGAGTATAGCAGGCCACGAGATCGCCGCGCTCGAGTACAGTCTCAGCGTCGACCTCCTGTACCCCCGGTGCGTAAACCGGCGCGCCTTCTGCGACTTCCCGTGCAGCCGTCGAGTCGATTATGACGCGCGGAACCGCCTCGAGGATCCGTTCGGCGGGATCGACGATGTCGTACAGCAGGCTTGGATCGTCGTCCTCGAGCCAGAACGCCAGTGCGTCGAGAAACTCCGTCGCGGTGTAGAGATCTGTATCGTCGAACGGCGAGGTCGCTGTTCGTCGGAGGTGTCCCATGTGGCCGCCAGTCCCGAGTGCCAGCCCGAGATCGTGACAGAGCTTTCGGACGTAGGTACCGCTCTCACAGCGAATCCGTACCAGCAGTTGGCGGTCGCCCTCTTCGAGGACTTCCAGATCGTAAATCTCGCGGACGCGAAGCCGGCGCGAGACCGCACTCTTTCGCGGCGGCTTCTGATAGATCGGCCCCTCGAATTCGGCGACCGTCGATGCGGCGTCCGCCGGAATCGAGCCGTGGCACTCGAGTACCGCGACGTACTCCTTGTGTCCCTCGAGGAAGACCTGTGCGAGGCGGGTTGCATCGCCAAGCATGGTTGGGAGGCAGCCGGTGACTTTGGGATCGAGTGTGCCGGCGTGGGCTGCCTGATCGATTGTTGGGGTGGTATCACTGTCACTGTCACTGTCGCTGTTGCTGTTGCTTTTGCTGTCACTGCCGCCCTCCCCACCGTGATCAGCCTCCGCCAGCGCATCGACAACGGCATCGCGAAGCCAGCCGCTAACCTGGTGTGAGGACGGACCGGGTGGCTTATCGAGATTGACGACGCCGAACTGCAGGAGTTCGGCTGGTGTGCGGTCGCCCGGTGCGGGGCGGAGACGCTGGCGTCGAGTCATGCTAGATATCGTACTCGAGTGGGACGGCAGCCTGGCCCTCGTCACCTGTGGCATCGTACTCCTCGACGGCCGTGACGAGCATGTCGAGGACGGCGTCGGGCTCCCAGCGAGCCGTATTGACCGAGAGGTCGTAGATGGTCAGGTTACGAATGTCGATCCCGTAGTACTCCTCGTAGCGCTGGGCCTCGCTCGCTTCGCGAGCCTGGGTTTCCTCCGTCGCACGGTCTGGGTCCTTGTCCTCACGCTCGCCGATTCGCTCGCCACGAACCGCTGGCGGCGCATCGAGCCAGAACCGAAAGTCCGCATGGTCGCCGGCGAGCCAGCCAGCCAGCCGGGACTCGAGTACCAGGTCGTCTTCCTTGACGGCGATTTCACGGAGTCGCCGGTCGAGATCGCGGTCGATTTGGTCGTTCTCCTCTGCGAGTTTGTTGAACTCGAGTGGGGTGTAGCCGCGTTCGTCCGCGAGCTGGCGAAAGATGTCGCCGCCGCTGACGTGGTCGAGATCGAACGCGTCGGCGAGCAATTCGGCGGTGGTGCTCTTCCCGCTGCCTGGCGGGCCAGAGACGGTCAGTAACATATGTTATCTGTGCCGTGCCGGGTAAAATGGGTTTTGAATCGGTGGAGTGGTGTGAGTGGGGGTTTGGGCGTGGGCGTAGGTGTGAACACTCTCGAGCATTGGTCAGCAGCGGAGATGCGTCCACGAGCTGGGTGGACAGAGAGTACGTGATTCGAGAGTTCACGGGGTCTGAGAACAGAGCAGAATAGAACAGAATCGATGCGGGATGGGCACGACACCCACCAGTTACGATCACCGAATCGGTGTGGGTCCCGACGTCAGGTCGTCGACGGGGTCATATCGATGTTGAGCGACTTCCGGAGCAGCTGGGTAAAGCCCATCGAGCACAGGAAGTACCAGAGGATCCAGGCCGGCATCGGGCCGATAACGCCGTCGGTCCAGTCAACGACACCGACGATCGGCATCACGACGGTCCACTCAGCACCGGCGACGTTTCCGCCGTGGATCTTCCAGTACATCCACAGGAAGATCGGGATCGTAAACAGCATGATCCAGACCATTGGACGGATCTGTTCTTTGAACATCCCCATGTTCTCGGCCATCGCCTCCATCTGCTCTTCGCGGACCTGTTCGAGTTCGTTTTCGAGTTGCTCGAGTTCGGCCTCGCTCGCACCGCGTTCTTCGGCTTCCTGCTTGCGGTCACGAACGTCCTGCTGTTTGTCCTGCATCGCCTTCATCCGCTTTTGGTACTTGCCGAGCACCTCGGGGTTCATCAGATTTGCCTGCAAGAGCGTCGAGTAGAGCCCCGTCAGGAGTGCAACGGAGAGGATGACGGCGTAGAACGGCAGCGCGGCATCGAGCGGTCCGAGCAGGAGATTCAGCGTTCCACCGACCGTGTCGCGAACCGGGTCGAGCCAGTAGCCGAACATCAGCAAGAGCGAGCCGACCCCGGCGAGTTTGTCCCACTGGGACCACTTGGATGCTTCTGCGTCGATATCGACGTCGGCGTCGGGGAAGGCCGAACCGGTTCCGTCACCGTCGAGCGCCTCGTCGTAGGCTTCGCGGTCGGCGATTTCGAAGCCCTCATCGCCGTCGACCAATACGCCCTTCTCGATCAGTCGACCCCACTGGCCGCTCGTCAGATCGTCACTGACGTCGCCCCACTGGACTTCGCCGCCGTTTTCGTCGGCTGTCGCCCGGATGGACTCGAGTGCCTCGGTCATCGAGGAGTCCTCCCGAACGAGTGCATTGATCTTTTCGGCTGTCCGTGTCATCTGGGTATGTTAGGGCTAGGGCAGGTTCGGTATACAAGTGTTTATCTTCGGGCGTCCGTCCTGGAACGTACTCACCACAGGTGACAGGAGATACATAATAGAGTTCTTACTATGCGAACGTTTTATTATACTGATAGTCAATACACTGGACAATGATCGGACGAGACTGCTGCGGGTGGGGTGCTGTCTCGCAGCGCGGGCAGTCGGCACTACTTGGCTTCGTCCTGTTGGTGGGGATGGTCGCAGCAGTTAGTGTTGGTGTCTTGCTCGTTGCTGGCGAGACAATAACCGGAACAGAACAGCAAGCTGAGACCGAGCGTGTCGAACAAGCGTTCGTTGAGATGAGCCAACAACTGTCTTCAACTGCGGTGAACAGTGACATCACCCAGTCGATGGACATCGAAACCGGTGAGGACGGTGCGATAGTACTGAAAAATACGGGGAATATTCACATATACGGTTCATCGTTCGATGAAAATATTTCGATCGGTGCAATCGAGTATGAAGGGCAAAACGGCGACCGAATAGCCTATCAGGCAGGTGGTGTCTTCAGAGAGACGATGGACGAAACACAGGTGGTTTCTGCACCACCGGTTCATTTCAAAGATCAAACACTCTCATTCCCAGTTGTCGAACTCGATGATGAAGGCGCACTTGACTCCGGGAGCATGCAATTAGATCACGACGGAACGACACTGATCAGTGATAGTGACGTTATCGAGAACGACGTCGTGACGATCAATATTACGAGCCAGTACTACAAAGGGTGGGAAAACTACTTCGAGCGACAAGCGGGAGAAAATGCCATCACAGAATCGGAAGCGATCAACGAAACACACGGCTACGTCACAGTCGAATTGGGATACACTGGCATTGAGGCCGTCTTCGAAAACGCAGTCGTCTCGGACGAACAACCGGCTGATCCAAACAACCCTAATGCCGGAATACATGGGAATCTGATGTACGGTGAAGAGGTGGAAATCGACCCCATCGATAGTGAGATAGAGTCGATGGTCGAGAACGCCGAGACCGAGTACGACGAACTCCCAACAGATTCACAGCAAATCACAGCGGGTGACTACTACGTTGGTGATAACTTCGACACAACATCGTATGATGTGAATGAGTTCAACGTATCCAACGGGAATATCACAGTTATCGTCGATGGCGATCTCGAGGTTCACGACGAAATTCGAGTCGAGGGATGGGAAGAAACTTCGGGCGAGGTTCAGTTCTACACCAACGGAAGCTTTGACTTAAACGCTGATATGTACGTCGGAGAGTCCGCGTACAGTCCGGGAGCGGGACAGGGAAGTGAACCCGACGAATCGAACCTGCATTCCAGGTATCTCCAGGTATACGGCACCAGTGATTTCGAGATGCAACTCGGTGGAAACGATCACTACGAAGGGATCGTTTACGCACCAGGCGGGACCGTCAAATCCGATGGCGGTGGTGGGACTGCGGATATCTACGGCTCGGTCGTCACTGGAACTGTCGACATTAGCGGTGGAAACAGCGAAATCTGGCACGACACCGACCTCACGAACTTCGAGCCCCGAATGGAAGATGGTGGACAACTCCCACCACAGATTACGTATCTGAACGTTGCAAAACACGACGTGTCCGTCGACTCGTAATCGTCTCATCTCACCAACTCTTTCGTCGTCTGATTTCGCTCCCGTAATCGTCTGGCAGTATCGTTGGCTCCGCCCAGTTGATTCTCGTTGACGACTACACACAGATTTCGTCAGCAGAGTCGTATTGTCGTGAGAACGTTGGGATCGTTCAAAATCGTCCACTCGGGTGTCGGCCACGGGCGACGGTAGAATCGGTATCTTACCAATGCATATAACTATCGAAGAAACGAATGTGAACTGTTCTGAATGGTATGATCAAACGATGTAATTCATGTACTGACGAGCGAGCGGGAATGCTATGCTCAGACGGAGTTCGGGAGTTCAGTCCCGACAGTCATCACGGGCCCAGTCCGCTATGATCGGGTTCGTGATACTGATCGGAATGGTTGCAGCAGTTAGCACAGGTATTTTTCTCGTCGCCGGTGAAACCGTCACCAGTCTCGAGCAGAGTTCCGAGCAGGAGCGCGTCGAAACCGCGTTCGTGGAACTGAGTCAACAGATGAGTACTGCCTCGTCAAATACTGATGTACTCCAGTCGATGGATCTCGAGGTTGGCAACGACGGCGCAATCGTAAAGAAAGATACCGGAAATATCACTGTTTCCTCGGAGGCGCTTGATAAGGACATCGACCTCACCATCGGAACGATTGAGTACGAAGGAGAGGATGGAACGATTCTAGCATATCAAGCGGGAAGCGTTTTCCGCGAAACTGGCAACGAAACGCGAGTTATCTCTTCTCCACCAATCTATTACGAAAAGACCACTGAAACGCTGACGTTGCCAGTGGTCACGGTGAGCGGCGAACAGGACCTCGGGACCGGGGGTGTCGGTATCAGCCACGAGGAGACGACGACGTTTCGTGAATCTGCCGTCGTCGAGAACGAGAGCGTAACGATCACCGTCGAGAGCGAATACTATCGCGGTTGGGAGTCCTATTTCGAGCAGCAGGCGGGTGACACGGTTGTCCGAAACGTCGACCACGATAATCGGACCGTCGAAGTCCGGGTTGGTTACCTGAACGTTGATGAGGCGTTCGAAGACGGTATGGTTGTCTCCGAGAACTTCGATGACTTCGAAAACGCCGACGTAGAGAACGGGACTGTCAGAGAGGGATCGATGCCCGAACTTGATCCAGTCATCGAGGAGATGATTGACGACCACGAAGACGACGATTCACTTCCGACGACGAATGGAACCATCGCCGGCAACAAGACGTACTTCGAGGACGAAATTACGATCGACGGTAAAGATGAACTGGTCGTCGACACGTCAGCCGGGAATACGACGATTATCGTCGATGGAAACACGAGTGTCGAAGGCCAGCTTGTCGCGGATCCTGACGGTTCGGATAACGAACTGCGAATATATACGACAGGCCATCTCGATATCGAAGGCGGAAACGTTTCCGTAACGGACGGGAACGCGGGTCAGTTACAGTTGTACGGGACTTCGAATACTCACGTTGGCATTGGGCCTGGAGAATCCTCCTTCCACGGAACGATCTATGCCCCGCGTGATGAACCCTGGGGTGACACAGAGAACGAGGTGTTCCACCAGGGACAGTGTTCGGAACAGGTCTGCATGCAGTCGGACGTCGATTTCACTGGTGCGCTCGTTGCGTCATCGACAAACGTCCACTCTGCCTCAGTCTCCTTCAAATACGACGACGAACTCGAGAACAACGAAATCGATCTCTACCCAGACACCTACACATTGCCGCCGCAGCTAACGTACCTCAACGTCGCTCATCACGAAGTGAATATCGATAACCGAGGGAGATAGTCCGTAGTTCGTCTACGTTGTCGATTCGATCGTCTCTTTCACTGACTCCCAAACGTCGTCGGGTGCCTGCTCGCCGTCGACGCGCTCGAGTGTCCCCTGGTCGTCGTAGTACTCCACGACCGGTTCCGTGTTCTCTCGATAAACGCGAAGTCGTTCGCGGACGGTCTCCTCGGTGTCGTCCTCACGCTGTTCGAGTCGGTCTTCGACCTCGGGATCCTCCGGCGGGTTATACTCGACGTGGTAAATCTCACCCGTCTCGGGATCCATCCGCCGGCCGGTAAGGCGGTGAACGAGTTCCTCCTCGCTGACATCCAGATAGAGCACAACGTCGAGATCGGTCATCCCCTCGAGTTCCTCCGCCTGCTCTAAGTTCCGCGGATAGCCGTCGAGGACGAAGCCGTCGGTCTGGGAAAGTGCTTCATCGACGATAGCGTTGACGACCTCGTCGGGGACGAGCTCGCCCTGGTCCATGTACTCGCCCGGGGTGTCGTACTCCGTGTCCATGTCGGAGATATCCATCTGCTTGTTCGAACGGAGCGCATCACCAGTCGTGACGTGTTCGACGTCGAACTCGTCGGTGATATTCGCACTCTGTGTCCCTTTGCCTGCCCCGGGAGCCCCGAGAATCAAGATTCGTGGCTGTGCCATATCTGCTCGTTCAGCGCCAGCGCATAAAGGCTTAAAGAAACGGGCACATCTACTGCTGTATGACCAGATTCGATGCCGAAGCGCCCGCAGATCGCCGAAATCTGTACGTCGACGCCATTACAGCACACCGAACGCGTGCAAGCGGATTCGTCACGTTCGAAGCGGACGAGAGCGTGTTCGACTCGAGTACGACTGAGAATGAGACGGCACTCGAGAGCGACGATGCTGGTGACGACGAAGGAAGCGGGTCGGAGAGTGGGAATGTAAGTGAAAGTGAGGCTGAAGACGACCTAGAACTGGACCCGTCACTCGGTGTTCCGTGGCTGCAGTTCGGTGACGGCACGATCAACCTCGACTGCACCGACCAGGAGCTCGACCGTCTGAAACAGCTGTTGAACGACTTCCCTGTGTTCAAAATTGAGGAGATTACCCGGCCCGAAGATGCCGACGGCGTCAACGTCCACGTCAGTGCAAAAGCGGATCCGAACCGGATCGGTCAGTTTATCGACGCCGTCTTTCGGACGGTATATGGGTTACCGTCGTCGTTTCGGGTGTGGGTCGTCGAACTTTGATTTGAGCCGGATTGGTAGTTAGACGGGATCAGTATTCTCGGTAGGCAGCTGTTTTGTACCCGTAGGTAGCTGTGCTGTAGACGTATTTCAGGATCAGCTCACTCGATCTGCAGCGAGCCATCCGCCGAGTCGTCGGTGTCTGCGCCCTTTTTCCACTCGAGTTCGAACTCGATACTGAGTTCGCCGGGATCGGACTCGTTCGAGTACTCGTGTTCGGCTTTGATCTCGAACGTTGGGTTTGCTGGTGGCGACATGGTGACGGAGTCGGAGCCGGCAGAGAGGGTGATGTCCTCGCCCTGTTCTAAGTTGTCGGCTGCGGCACGGAGGTAGGCGGCGATCTCGTCGCGGCTCAGTTGCTGTTCGAATTTGAAGAGAACGTCTTCTGGCATACGTCGTGGTTAGAGAGCAACAGTATAGAGGGTTGCGCTCTGTCCAGTGCGCTGAGAGAGGTGGGTATCGGGTATCGAGTGTCGGGTATCGTGTATCGGGCCTTTGCACGTCGCTGCGAAGACTGGTAGTACCCGTTGGACGGTACGTTGTGGGGCTTTGCGCGTGTATACTGTGTCTCTCTGTGAGTGTGTGTACGGTCAGGTGAATACCCTTCCACGACCGACTCTCTGATTTCAGTAGGCATCCGCGCGCGAGCGTAACTCGGTGTGAGAGACGGAGTTCGGTGTGTACACAGCCACAACGTGAATCAGCTGTGCCGAACCTGTTCGCATCGGTCGCCTCGCGGCAGGGAAATACTCCGGGTTTCTAACGAAAATCGCGCATCGCCAACGATAGAAAGAAGAGGACAGACTCCAACAGGCAACCCGAGGACCATGTCGACGGGCAGACTATGCTGACGCGAGCCATCGACAGACAGCATCCGGCAAATCTGAACGCGTCGGCCCGTTTCCAAATAGATAAGTGGTCCCGGAAACCACCGTCCGACATATAGGCGGCTCCAATAGAGGTGAATACGATCTTCAACGCATACACGACTCCGATGCAGGTGCAGACCCGGGTCGATATCTTCGAGGAAATTTTCCTCGTGTTCCTCGGTCTCGGGACGCTCGTCGGTGTCGTCGTTGTCGCGTACACCTTGTACAACGCGTACAAGTATCGTGATAACGGCGACTCGAAGGCCGACGAGGATCTGCCGACGCTCGGAGAACTTCCGACAGGCGGACAGGGCGGTAAGAAGCTATTCCTCTCGTTCGGACTGAGTGCCATCATCGTCATTTCGCTGGTTGTGTGGTCCTACGGGATGCTCCTCGTCGTCGAGGACGGACCGGACACCCCTGACGAAGAGGCACTCGAGGTCGACGTCGAAGGCTGGGCCTTCGGCTGGGACTTCGAATACGAGAACGGTATCGAGACCGGCGGTGAGCTCGTCGTTCCCGCTGATACACCGATCTGGACAGAGGTGACATCACGGGACGTCTGGCACACATTTGGGATCTCAGAGCTTCGCGTGAAGGCTGACGCGATCCCAGGCGAGACTGACGAAACCTGGTTCGTCGCCGAAGAAGACGGCGACTACCTGATCGAGTGCTTCGAGCTGTGTGGCTTCGGCCACTCCGGTATGGTTGCCGACGTGACGGTTCTCCCTGAAGACGAGTTCGAACAGTGGGTCGACGAACAGCTCACGATGGAGATAACACTCGAGGACGAGAACGAAGAGCGCGTCACTGACGGCTTCGAACTCGAGCTCGTCCACGAGGAGAACGACCAGTTCGAGGAGGACCTCAGCTTCACGTACACGGACGATGAGTTCGAGAACGGCTCCATCACGATCGGCGAGATCGAACAGGGTGGGCCGTACGAGCTGACCATCACCTCGACTGACGACGAGTTCGAGACGATCGAGGAGACTGTCGACTTCACCGAGCCAATTGACGAGACCTACACGGTCGAGTTGGGAGCTGAAGACGACGAAACTGATGATGAGGATGAGGAAGAGGAAGCTGACGAAGAAGACGAAGAAACGAACGACGACGGTGACGGCGAGGAAACCGACGAGGGAGGTGACGAATAATGGCTGATCTCCCACCAATGACGACGGTCAAGCGCTGGCTCGTCACGACGAACCACAAAGACGTCGGGATCCTCTACATCGCTACCGCTATCTTCTTCCTCCTGCTCGGCGGCGCGATGGCGCTGATCTTCCGGATCCAGCTCTGGGAGCCAGGCGGAGTCGGTATCCTGTCCGGGAACGAGTTTAACCAGGCAGTCACCACACACGGGCTGTTGATGGTGTTCTGGTTCCTCTCACCGATCGCCTCCGGATTCGCAAACTACCTCGTGCCGCTGCAGATCGGTGCGAAGGACCTCGCGTTCCCGCGGATGAACGCCCTGAGCTACTGGTTCTACCTGTTCTCGGGCGTACTGCTGATCATCTCGTTCTTCCAGCAGGGCACCTTCGCTGGCGGGTGGACGATGTACGCGCCACTGAACGTGCCGACGTACACACCCGCGATGGAGGCGACGACGGGTGGCAACGCCGTCATCCTCGGGCTCATGCTGTTCGTGATTTCGATCACGATCGGGACGGTGAACTTCCTCGTAACGATTCATCGCTCCCGTGCGGAGGGGCTCGGCCTCTGGAACATGCCGATGTTCACCTGGTCGTGGCTCCTGACCGTCTGGATGATGCTGTTCGCGTTCGCAGCGCTGCTCGCTGCACTGCTGTTGCTGGTGAGTGACCGCGTCTTACTGACGCAGTACTTCGCGACAGATCAGGGGTCGAGCCTGCTGTGGGCACACCTGTTCTGGTTCTTCGGTCACCCGGAGGTGTACATCGTCTTCTTCCCCGCACTGGGGATCATGTTCGAGACGTTCCAGACGTTCACCGGACGACGCCTCGTCGGCCGCAAGTGGGTCATCATCGCGATGGTCCTCGTGGCCGTCCAGTCGTTCCTCGTCTGGATGCACCACATGTTCCTGACGACCATCAACCTGGAGATCAAGACGTTGATGATGGCGACGACCATCGGGATCTCGCTGCCGTTCGACCTGATGGTCTTCGCGCTGATCTACACGATGGTCAAGGGTCGCGTGCGATTCACGACCCCGTTCCTGTTCAGCCTCGGTGCGCTCGTGCTGTTCATCCTCGGCGGTATTACCGGGGTCTTCCTCGGTGCCGTCGTGCTGGACTACGAGTTCCGTGGCACCTACTGGGTCGTCGCACACTTCCACTACGTGATGGTCTCCGGTGTGACCGCACTGGTCGCCGGCCTCTACTACTGGTGGCCAAAGATCACCGGAAAGATGTACTCCGAAACGCTGGGCAAACTCAACTTCGCGGTCTACTTCATCGGGTTCAACATGCTGTACTTCCCGATGTTCCTCGCCTGGGAAACGCCACGGCGTGTCTTCCACTTTGCCGAGGGTGCCCAGACCTACCACCAGGTTGCGACCGTCGGGGCGTTCATCCTCGGCGCGTCGTTCCTGATTATGATCCTGACGTTCGCAAAGAGCTGGGTCTCCGGCCCCGAGGCTCCCGACAACCCGTGGGAGTTCTCCCGAACGGCCGAGTGGGCGATTCCATCCCCACCGCCGCTCGAGAACTGGGACGGCCGACCAAGCTACGCCAGCGGCCGACTCGAGTTCGTTGAGGACTCGCCGGCTGCGACGGACGGCGGGGTCGCACACGGACAGGGTAACCAAGCCGAGGCCGGAATCGAGCACGAAGAGGAACACGCCGACCACGCCAGCATCTGGCCGTTCGGTATCGGTGTTGGGACGTTCGTGTTCTTCCTCGGCCTGTCAGGGCTGACGCCCTACATTGTCGACTTCGCCGAAGGAACGCCAAACCCGCCCGAGGGACTTACTACCGTACCCGAACCGAGCATGCTGTATCCGATTCTGACGGTGCTCGGGATCGGTATCATGGGTGTGACGCTGTACAAATTCGGCATGGAGGACTTCGAAGTGCCGGAGATGAACATCGCAGAGCGCTGGCCGTTCGGCGGTGTCGGCAACACCAAGTTCGGTGTCTGGGTGTTCCTGGCATCTGACGTCGTCGTCTTCGGTGCCATCATCGGTGCGTACGTCTTCATGCGCATCCACATGGGCTGGCACGAGTGGACGACTGTGCCGTTCGCTTCCTGGCCAGGTCTGCTCAACACCTACGTGCTGCTCACGTCGAGTTTCACGGTCATCCTCGCGCTCGTGATGGCCGAACGGAAGAGCAAGAAGGGGCTGCTCGGCGCTATGACGGCGACCCTCCTGCTTGGGCTGACGTTCATGGGCGTGAAGGCCTACGAGTACAGCGTGAAGTTCGCTGACGGCGAGTACTGGTGGTACGGCCTCGAGTACTCGATCTACTACGTCACGACCGGCCTGCACGCACTCCACGTGATCCTCGGACTGTTCATCGCCGTGTTCATGATCTACCGGATCATCAGCGTCGATGCGTATCTCGAGGATCATCGCCCGGTGGAGTTCTTCGGACTCTACTGGCACTTCGTCGACATCGTGTGGGTCTTGCTGTTCCCACTGTTCTACCTGATGTAGCGCCGGTTCGCTACACAGGTTTCTGATTTTGCGTTTTGGTTCGTTTCCAGTAACCAGTGAGCGACGACGCCAGCTGTACGCGAACATAATCGCCACCACACCGGTGTGACGGGGCGCATGAGGAAGGTATAAGTAACCGACGCTCACAATTCTACGCTAATGGCTGACCTTCGAACGTACACCATCATTTACGTCCTGCTGTTGGTACTGGGTACGGGGAAGTTCGTCTTCTTCGAGTTCGACTTCGCGTACTCGATCGCAATTGGCGGGACGATACTGCTCGCAGTAGCCAAGATTGGACTGATCGCTGCCTACTACCAGCACCTGATCGAAGAGCCGCGGTCCATCACGTACATGATGGCGACCGCCGTGTTCATGGTGTTCCTGCTCACCATCGCAGCGGGATACTCCATTCAGTAATCGGTCTCCCAGCGGGTATCGGCCGACGACCGGTTCGTTTTTGCTCGTATTTCTCACCCTCTTTCTCGCGCTCTGTCTCTCACCGCTCATCCCTCAGCTATCCGTTCGTTACGTATTCGTTCCCCTCCTCTCCATTCGTTTCGTCTATCCAGTGACAATGGCGCTCTGACCGTACGACAGCGCCAGCGTACTCACACGTTCTGCACCATCCGTAACAGAAAGAGCGACAGTCCACGCTCGTGGACGATCACACATACTATCGTGTTTTATAACGCCCGGGTCGCAACTGCATCATATGACACGGTGGCGCTTCCAGCGTGACGACCGCGGCTCGACGAGCCGGCGAGAGCTCCTCATCGCCGTCGGCATCGCCGTCCTCGCTGGAATCGCCGTTCTGGGTCTCGGATTTACGTACACGTACGGCGAGGCTCCATCGGAGACGCTGCTCACCGCCGACACACCACCGCACATGACGGCCTACGACACCCCCGAAGCGGCTGCAGACGAGATGGGGGAGGCGGACGAACTCTACCTCCTGGCTGACGACAGCGGTGTACTCGTCTACGAATCCGATTCGGCGGACGGATCGACCCAGCTCGGTGCGGACGTCACACAACAGCTCACGGAGCTCTTACTGGGGCTGTCAGGCGGGTCCGCAAGCGAACTCGAGTCAGCAGGTGAGTCCGGCAGTTCTGCCGGCGGTGACGAGCCGACGGCAACGACGGCACTGGGCTCGTTCGACCTCGAACAGGACCTCGACCAACTGTTCGCCCAGCCCACCGGCGAGACCGCGCTGACGATCGATGTCGACGGCGAATACTCGCCGGACGCAAACGAATTCGACGCCTCGCTCTCGAGTACAACGGCGATCACCGAGATGCCGGGACCGATGGCTGCAGAGGCGACGGAGACGACGCGAGCACAGCACGGGACACCGGTACAGACCGTTTCGGAGCCGCCGACGGCCGCGGAAACGAGCGGCACGATGGAGATGACGCCCGAAACCGTTACCACGAGCGGGCAGTGGGCCGTCGTTCACGAGCGAGCCTCGAACGCAGCGCAGGACGGGAACACGACGCCCGCTGCGAGCACCGAGCTCACGCTCACTGACGACGGACTCTCCGACGGCTACCGGCTCTCGGTCAGCCAACTCGAGTACGTAAACACGAGTGACGATGCGATCCTTGCCGACCAGACGGCACTCTCGAACGCGCTCGAAGCAGAGTACGACACCATCGCTGCAACGTTCGACGGCGAAAGCGACGTAGAACTCCACCACCACGAGTACGCGGTCGTGGAGACCGACGGGGTCGAAAGCCAGAACGAAACGGCTCGACTCGAACTCGAGTACACCGTGACGTACACGGGGATCGACGACGGAATCGAGGCGATGGTAGCGACCGAACTGGCTGACCACTCCCAGGTGTCCACACAGGAGGCGTCCGAGATCGCGAGCGGGGTGACGGCGCTCGACCTCGAGACGGTCACGGTATCGCGGACGACGACGCAGACGGAAACGGAGACGCGAACAGTGGTCGATTGGGATGTCGCGGTCGGGAACTATCAGGAAACGGCGCGGGCGCTGGCGGATGTGACTGCCCCCGGAGACGAGAACGGGACGGCTACCAACACGACGGACGACGCGTCAGCAGCGAATCTGACACCCGACGAACGCGTCGCGGAGACGCTGGCTGCACAGGCCGCAGCGGATCTCCGGACGACGACCGAGTGGAACGCGTCGGTCAATGTGATCGATGCCGACGAGGCGGGAGACGACGATCACGAGCAGACGGCGGCCGTCCCGCAGGCGACAGTTGACGCGACAGTGACCGGGACGACCGACAATTGGAGCGAGTACGTCGAGGAGCGTACGGACCGCGGGTTCGAAGAGCCTGCAGCGGTTTCGTTCTCGCTCGCTGCCACGGATGTCGATGGGGAACTCGACCTGCACGGCGAGTTCGAACTCCCGCGATCGACGGTCGCGGACAGAACCCTCGGCTTCATCACGGAGTCGCTCGGTCCGGACCCGCTCGGCGGTCAGACCGGGTCGGAGTTCGTCGACATTCTCGAGGAGTGGAATCTCGACCTGACGCGAACGAGCGTCGAACTGGGTGACGATACCGTCCGCATTACCAGCGGCGCAACCGTCGAGGATCTGGGAACCCTGGTCGATCAGGTCGGGCCGGCCGAGCTCGTTCCGGGCGGAACGGCGGTTGAAGACCAGCCCGAACGGACGTACGTTCACGTCGCCGACCTCGGTCTCCCTGAGTCAGTGGACCGGGATGCGCCTGGACAGGAACTCGAGTCGTTGCCGGTCGTCGACGAAGAGACGACGCTCCACGGCGTCGGTGTGTGGGACGGCGAGGAGATCGTCGTCGAAAGGGAAACCGAGAGCGGAGAGGGGTGAGTCCGAGACTGTGAGTCGCTTTCGCGTCGACCGGTCTGACGTTCGGTATTCCGATGTCGTTCACGTTCTCCTGACTTGAATTGGGCACGAGTCATACCGGACTCGAGTCCGGTGGTGTAGCTGAGCGAACTGTGGCTCACTGTCGCTGGCTGTGGAGACAACACGAACGACTAGAAGGTCATGGGTTTGAACGGGAGACAGCCATAGTAACGCGAGAGTTGCGAGTCGAGAGCTGAGAGTGAAGTGGTGAGTGATGGGAGCTGAGAACGGAGTCGTGAGTAACGAGAGACGAGAGCGGAGTGGTGAGTGATGAGTGGGAGTGATGAGAGCCGAAAGACGCGGGATGAGCGAACAGCACCGCCGGACGAGGAAAACAGTACACCACTGCACGGAATCTACTGAGACGCGTCTCACGAGACGAGACGGCGTGGAAAAGAACAGACCGCAAAACAGCGATAGACTAGCAATCGAAGAACTGCAAGAGACTGCGTAGGGCAGTCTACTCTTTACCGAACATCTCGCGCATCATCGGGTGCATCTCCATCATCTGCTCTTCGGCGATCTCCTCGTAGAGCTTGTAGGTGATGGAGACGGCCAGCAGCAGGCCGGTCCCGGTAACCGCACCGATCGTGCCGAGCATGTTCGCCCAGACGGCGAGCAGGCCGACGAGTGCGCCACCGATGACGGTCACCTGCGGAATGTACCGCTCCATGACCTTCTCGATGACGCCGACGTTCTGTCGGAAGCCGGGGATCTGCATACCGGAGTTCTGAATCTGGCGGGCGGTTGCGTCAGGCCCCATGTTGGTGGTCTCGACCCAGAAGATGGCGAAGATGGCACCGCCGATGACCATGAACGTCAGGTCGACGCCGATGCGGATCATCACCATCCAGGCTTCCTGGGCGACCTCACCGGTCCACCACATCCAGTCGTCGGGCGAGTAGATCGGTGCCGTGTAGTAGAAGAACCCACCGACGGGCTGGCCGTCAGGGCCGAAGGTTCCGAGTACGGACGGCATGCTGTCTCCCAGCTGGGAGTACATGATCTGCCCCATGAACTGGATGTTGGCCTGCAGCGCTCGAACGAGGATCATTGGCAGGACGCTCGCGTAGATGAGCTTCACTGGGAAGCGACCGCGAGCACCCTTGACGCGGGCGTGGCTGAGTGGGATCTCCACTCGCACGGACTCCGCGTAGACGACGATTGCGAAGATCAGCAGCGTCGTCAGGAGCGCAATGATCTGTCCGCCATCACCCATCAACAGGGTGTACAACCCGTCACCGGAGACCAGCGAACCGACCTCCATCTGACCCGTGAGGATCAGGTACCAGTTGTAGAAGAACCCACCTTCGGTGGGCTGGATGAACCCGGTCACGAGACGCTGGCTCACGCCGGCGATGATGAACAGCCCGATCCCGCTGCCGACACCCCACTTGCTGACGACCTCGTCCATGTAGAGGATGAGGACGCCGCCGATGAAGATCTGGGTGAACATCAGCAGCTGAATCTGGGTGTGATCGAAGGTGAATCCGCCGAGCGTGAGCGACTGCTGAGCTGGCAGGAAGCCGCCGGCGAACACCATCGGAAGCGCAGTTAACGCCGTCATCACGATGACGAGCAGTTTCTGCAGTCCCTGGTAGAGGACCTGATCACGTGGGTCGTCCGTATCGAGACCCAACAGGTTCGCACCACCGAGCAACTGCAAGACGATGCTTGCCGTGACGATCGGTCCGATACCGACCTGCAGCAGGGACATGTGCTCGCCCGCGAGGACGGCACGGAACTCCCCGAAGAGGTCGTCTGCCTGCCCGGCTTCGATGCCGAGCAGCTGGATGTTCGTCAGGAAGAAGTACAACATCAGGATGCCGGCCGTCCACGCCAGCTTGCGCTTGAAGGGGACGTGCCCCTCCGGACGGCGCACTGCGGGCATCCGTGTTAAGACCGGTTCAGCGGCTTCCTTCCATCCCATATGTTACTCCTCGTCCTGTTCGGCGTCGTCGGCGTCTTCAGCGTCGGCTTCCGCCGCTGCTTCGGCTGCTTCCTGTGCACGCTCGGAAAGGACGGCTTCGCCATCGGCAGCCTCGATCTTCTCGCGGGCTGCATCGGAGAAGGCATCAGCCGTCACTTCGAGTGCGTTCCGGACCTGTCCGGAGCCAAGCACCTTGACGACGTCGACCTCGTGACCATCCTCGACGATATCGCGTGCGTCGAGTCGGTAGCCGTCGTCAGTCTCTTCGGCTTCATCCTCGGCGACGTAGAGGATCGCATCTTCATCCAGTTTCTGGATGTCGATCTCCGCGACGTTCTCGCGGATCCCCTGCGGTCGCTTGAAGCCGTGTTTGCCCTTCGGTTCGTAGTTGTGGAACTCGTGTTTGCTTCGCCCGGCGCGTCCGCGTCCACCACGGTGGCCTGCTCCACGTCGATTCTTGTGGGAGCCACCGCTGTGGGTGCGCGATCCACGCTGGCGTCGTTTTTTACTCGTCATTGTTATCGCATCGATTCTAACAGGACGTTAATTTCCTCGGTTGTATGCTTTCCGAGTTGGCCGCCCTCCGCGGTCGGCTTCTTGATCCCGTCGTGACCGCCACGCGGCGGGTGCAGTCGCAGCGTCGGCGACAGTCCCTGCTCGCGAAGCGTCGTCTCCTCTTCGAGTAGCGCCTCGGCGAGCGCACCGAACTCGTCGTAGTCGGTGTTCTCGGCGAGCCACTCCTCGTCCACGTCGGACTGGCGCCCCTCGAGTGGCTCCGCTCGCTTGGCGAGCAGCGTCTCGAGTACCTCGGCGTCAGGCTCCCCGTGGGCAACGAAGTCGTTGACCTTGTTGACCATGCCGACGTAGGTGTCGGTCTCGGGAATGAGCGCGCAGTGGTTGTTTTCGTGGATGTTGAGCATCTCCAGGGTGTCCTGGATATCCTGGTTGCGGTTTACCTCACCACGGACCTGGACGACGGCCTTCATTGGTCAGCCACCTCGGCTTCGTCGCTGTCACTGTCAGCGGCTCCGCGAATCTGTGGCTGGCGCGACTGCGAAGCGTTCTCGAGTGCGTTGAACGTCGCCTTCGCGAGGTTCACCGTCGTGCGGGTGTTGCCGTGACTCTTGGTCCAGGCGTTTTCGATGCCGGCGAGATCGAGGACGGCGTGAACCGTGTCACTCGCGGCGAGTCCGAGCCCTTCGGGAGCTGGAATGACCTCGACCTCGACGGAGCCGGCTTTGCCGGTCGTCTGGCGGGTCAGCGAGTGTGGACGGTCCGAACGGTCCTCCCACGAACCGGAGCCACGCGGGACCTTGATGATGTTCAGCTTCGCGATACCGATTGCCTTCTGGATGGCAGACCCGACCTGGTCGTCTCGGCCTTCCGCGTAGCCGACGTAGCCATCGCGGTTGCCGACGGCGACGACACAACGGAACTTCACGCGTCGTCCGGAGTCGGTCATACGCTGGACCATGTTGATGTCCAGCACTTCGTCGTCCAGTCCGGGGAGGAGCTGGTCGACGAGTTCGGGCTCCTTGAGCGGGAGTCCGGAGTTGAGGGCGGCCTCCATCGTGTCGATTTCGCCCTCCTGAACCATCCGACCGAGACGGGTAACGGGTTCCCATCCGCTGTCGTTGTAGTTGCTCATTCGAGAATCGCCTCTCGTACCTCGTCGAAGTGTTCTGGCAGTTCTGTTGCGTCGAAGTCGCCGCTGTACAGCGGCTCATCGAGCTGTGCTGCGTACTCGGCGATGTGTTCGCCGCGGGTACGCGACCAGTCTGCGAGCACGCTATCGTTGTGCGGGATCTCGAGACCGGCGTCGATTGCACCTTCCTGCACTGCGAACACCTTGTTACCGGGCGTCGCCGTGTTGAGGCCGATGTCGAGGACTGCCTCCTCGACACCGTTCTCGACGGCGCGCTGGCCGGCCAGCAGGCCGGTCAGGTACGCCGCGGAAATGTTACTCGTGGGTGCGTCCCAGCCGTACTCCTCGAGATCACTCGAGTGTGCGCTTGCGAGCGTCTCGTCCCCCTGAGGTCCGGGAACGATCAGCTGCGCCGTAGTGTGCTTGTTGCTCTTGCGGGCAACGAGGCGGGGCTTACCCGATTTCAGCAGGCGCAACCTCTGGTGGTAGTCCGTCCGGACCTCACGGCGACGCCGCATCGGCACTTTGTATCGTGGTCCTGTCGCCATTATTGGTCACCGTAGTTTTCGTCGATGTAGTTCAACAGGTACCGGACGCTACGGAACTCCCCACCGCCAGCTTTCTTGTAGAGCTCGCGGTACTGCGTGGGCGTCAGTTCGCCCTTGTCGCGGAGTTCGCGCAGCTTCCGTCGCTGTGCGCGGATCTTGTTCTGCCAGTCGTCTTTCTCGTTCTGGCGTGCGCCCTTCTTGCCGCGGCGCTTGCCGGGCCCCTTCTTGTGGCCGTAGGCACGCTTTGCGTTGCGCTCACGTGCGCGGCCGCGGGAGTTGCCCGTGGCGTCTTTCGCCTGAATGCGACCGTCCTGGACGAGTTCGCGGATCTCGTCACGGGTGATCGCTTCGGCGATGTCAGCCTGGGAGTCAGGGTCGAACCAGACACGATTCTGACCGACGTCTAAGACGTCGGCTGCGAGTCGTTTCTGTGCGGACAGATCAGTCATCGGATTCCACCTCGACCTCTTCGTACGTTGGGTTCAGGACGCGAACGCCCTGGTCTTCGGCGACTTCCTCGATACGTTCGCGCTTGCGTGCGCCAACGGAGGAGGAGATACGGGCCGCTTCCGTATCGCCGTCGACTCCTTCGAGGTCGTCGACGTTCTCGACGTAGACTTCCTCGAAGCCGCTCGGGTGCTTGCCCCGAACGGATTCTGGGGTGCGGTAGCCGGCCTGGACCGTCGGGCCCTTGCCTTTGACGCCCTTGCGCTGCTTCGAGAGCTGACCGCGTGGGCGTCGCCAGGATTCCGGCGTGCGCTTTTTCTTGTGGTAGTCCTGTCGGTTGAACTGCGGCTTGCCTTCGCTCTTGCGGCGCTGGAGGAGCCGTTCTTCCTCGTCGGAAAGCTCCGGCGTCTTCTCGGTCAGGCCGCGGGCCTGCAGTTCGGTTTCGACGTCGTCGTCGACTTCTTCGTCAGCTTCGTCGACGCCTTCGTCTTCGATCTCGGCCTCGGTCTCCTCCGAGACCTCGAGATCGCCGACGTCAGCCTTGATACGCGCTGCGAGCGCGTTGCCGACGCCGTCGGCTTCTGCCAGTTCGTCCTGGTCGGCTTCCTTGACGTCCTCGATGGACTCGAAGCCGGCCTCACGAAGGGCGTCTGCCTTGCTGGCACCGACGCCGCTGATGTCCTCGAGTTCCTGTGGACTGTCGTCTTCGTCTGCCATCTATCAGGCACCTCCTGCGGCGGGTTTTTCGGTGATGTAGACCCCGTCCTGGAAGACGCGGGTGTCCTTGCCCTTGACTTTCGTCAATTGCTCGATGTCTGCCGCCGTCTGGCCGACGTCCTCCTTGTTCGGACCGGAGAGGACGAGGCGTTCGTCGTCGACGGAGACGTTGGTGTCACCGTGGATAGTCGTACGTCGCGCTGCCTTTTCGCCGAGGAAGTTCTCGATGACGACTTCGTCGCCTTCGGCGCGGACCTGCATCGGGAAGTGAGAGTAGAAGACTTCCATCTTGTACTCCCAGCCGGTGGTCACGCCGTGGAAGGCGTTCTGGATGTGGCTTTCGAAGGTGCCGACGGTCGCGTTCGTCTTCGCGTCCTCGGCGTCACTTTCGATAACCACGGTGTCGTCCTCCACGTCGACGCTTACGTCGGGGTACCAGAGGCGGCGGGTAACGCTGCCTTCCGGTCCGTCGACGGTCACGTCGAGGTGGTCGATCTCGACGGTTACGTTGTCGGGGATGTCCAGTTCAACTCGCATGGTTAGTAGACGTATGCGATCACCTGGCCACCAATCCCCTTCTCACGAGCCTCGTAGTGGCTCATGATGCCGTCACTCGTCGTGACGACCAGCGCGCCGAAGTCTCGAGCCGGGAGGAACCGCTTCTCCCACTTCTCGAAGTCTTCAGCACCGGCGCTGTAGCGGGGCTTGACGGGGCCACACTCGTTGATCGCTCCTTTCAGTTCGACCTCGAACTGACCGGCTTTACCGTCGTCGACGTACTCGAAGCCGTCGATGTACCCGCGGTCGTAGAAGACCTCGAGTACGCTGCCGATCTCGTTCGAGGCGGGTGTTACCTCGTGGCTGAGATGCCCCACGCTCTCGGCGTTGTCGAGTCCCGAGAGCGCGTTGCTGAGTGGATCGTTTCCAGTCATATTATCGATACTTCTTGAATCCCATGTCGCGGGCAATCTCGCGGAAGCACTGGCGACAGAGGTTGATGTCGTACTTGCCGACAAGCCCCTGTTTGCGGCCACAGCGCTGACAGGCCGCTTCCTGTCCGGTGCGCTTTGCGGCGTGCTCTCCGGTGCGGTCGCCTGCGTCAGTCGCTTCCGATTCCGTTTCCGGTCCCTGTTCGCTTTCACTCATCGTCGTCCTCCGTGGAGACGTCTGCGTCGAAGTTCGCCTCGATGAACGCGATTGCGTCCTCGGGGGTGAGTCGGTGACTCGACGGGATCGAACGGCTTGCCTTGTCGCGCTTGGCGACGCGGTAGCCTGGACGGACCAGGTTGACGGTGACGTCCATCCCGTAGATCCCGACGTTCGGGTCGTACTCCTGGCTCGGGAACTCGGTGTGTTCCTCGACGCCGAAGCTGAAATTGCCCGTGTCGTCGAACTGCGTCGCGGACAGCGTCGCGAGCGGCAGTGCCTTCTCGAGGAAGTCGTACGCGTCCGTTCCGCGAAGGGTGACCTTCGTCCCGATCGGGTCGCCCTGGCGGATACCGAAGTCAGGCTCGGTCCGCTTTGCCTGCGTACGGACACTCTGCTGTTCGGTGACTTCTTCGATGATGTCTTCTGCCTTGCCGAGTTCGCGACCACCCTGACCGACGCCCATGTGGACGACGACCTTCTCGACGCGCGGTTCGCGCATCTCGTGGAATCCGCTGTCGGCTTCGCTCATTCGTCATCACCCGTAAAGTTCTCGTCGATGACGACGACGTACTCCTCGACGGTCTCGAAGGCACCGTCCTCCGTTTCCACGGTGACGATGTTCGATCCGCTGCTCTGAGCGACCTCGATATCGACGATCTCGCCGATCTTGCCGCCGTGGTTACCACGGATGGCCGTCACGAGCGCGCCCTCTTCGTACGGGAAGTGGGCGACGATCGACTTGTCGTCGTTGTCGACGACGATCGAGTCCTTGGCACCGTAGTCGTCCTCGTCGACGAGGACGTTGGTCCCGTCGTGCAGCGTCAGCTGGGTGTCGCCACCCGGGATCTGCTGCTTGCCCTCGATCTTGCCGAGGCGGCTGTCTGCCGATTCGGCGTCAATCTCGGTCAGTGCGAGGCGGCCTCCCTCGTCGGGGAAGACGCGGTAGTACTCCTCGCGGCCGGGGAACGCGATGATGTCGAAGATACCGATCGGACGCTGTTCGTCGTTGATCGGTTCGCCGTTGATGAGGATCGAGTCCTCGGACAGCGCGTATCGCGCTTCCTTCTTCGAGTCCACGTAGCCGAGTACGTCCCGCAGGAGGACGACGAGGGGAACACCCTCTTCGCCGTGGGGACCAGCGCCGGCCTTGACCGTGAAGACCTCAGTCTTGCGTTCGACCGGCCAGGATTTCGGTACTGACAGTCGTTTCTGGTGTTTCGTCATTCACTATCACCTTCTGCGTCGTCTGCATCGCCTTCGAGGCGTGCCTCGCGACGCTCGTCTTCGAGGTCGAGTTCGGTGATGCGAACGTTCGATGGGTCGAGCGGACGTGGCACCTCTTCGCCGTCTGCCGTCTCGACCGTGACCTCCTCGACGTGGATGGTGCCGTCTTCAAGGATCGCTCGAAGGACTTCACCTTCCTCGCCAGCGTGGTCACCGCGCATGACCTCGACTGTGTCCCCCGCGTTGACGCGGGTTCGACGAGTGTCGTACTCCTCGCGGAGTTCGTCCGAGAGCGTCGCGTGAAGCTGCTTCTGTCGCTTGTGCAGCGGCGCACGCTCCGTCTGGGTTCGCTGTTTGTGTGGTTGTTTGCTCATAACTATCCTTAGACGATCATCGTCGCGGTAGATGCGATTGCTCCGAAGCGCTCTGCGACTTCGCGGGCGATCGGCCCCTTGATCTCCGTACCGCGGGGCTCTTCGTTCTCGTCGATGATGACCGCCGCGTTGTCCTCGAACTTCAGGCGCGTGCCGTCCGGTCGGCGGATCGACTTCCGCTGGCGGACGATGACGGCCTCGAGAACCTGGCGGCGCATCTCCGGGGTACCCTTGGTCACGGAGACCGTGACCTTGTCACCGAGTCCCGCCTTCGGCTGGCGGTTCTTGGTGCCGTGGTATCCCGAGACGCTGATGACCTTGAGCTCACGTGCGCCGGTGTTGTCGGCACACGTCACGAGCGAGCCCTTCTTGAGTCCCTGGGTGACGTCGGCTTTCATTGCCTCCATTAGGCATCACCTTCGTCCTCAGCGTCCTCGCCGCCGAGATCGTCGGCGGACAGCTGTGGGTCCGGCTCGCTCTCGCCGGTCAGCGCTGCCACGTCCTCGGCAGTCGCTTCCTGAGTTACTTCGACGACCACGTGCGATTTCGTCTTCGACAGTGGTCGGGTCTCTGCGATCTTGACCGTGTCACCGACCGAGAGCGGCTCGAGCACACCCGGCACGTGTGCCGGAATGCGCGAGCGTCGCTTCATGTAGCGGTCGTACTTCGGAACCGCTACATCGTACTCTCGTTCGACGACTACGGTCTTGTCCATGTCCGTCGAGACGACCTGTCCTTCGAGGATCTGACCTCGAACGGAGAGCTCGCCGTAGAACGGACACTTCTCGTAGTCGTATTCCTCCGGGTTTGCTGGTTCCGGAGGGGTTTCAACGTCTAGTCCTATTGCCATGGTGAGTCACCACTTGTTTCCGTGCGTCGGGCGGGTCGTGAGAGCAACCGCGATCCATCGACCGTAACGTAGGCCACGCCCTCGCCAGCACAGTCCGGCGTCTCCGATTGCTCGGTCTCGCCAGGTTGAGTGTCGGCCAGTTTGGACGCGGTCCCCGACTCCTTCGCGGAGTCGGCGGCTTCATCTGTGATCGCGAACTCGAATACCGAGCCCGACTTTGGCACCATGACGACCCGAGACTCGCCGTCGCGTCGAACTTCGATCGAGAGGGTGTTGGTCGTCTCGATGACGACCCGCCCCTCGAGTCCCTCGCGGACATCGTCGTCACTCTCGACGACGCGGACCGGCAGTCCGTTGAGTTCGTGTCGCGGCAGTGTCTCGGGTGTCAGTGCCATTGTAATCTCTCTCTGTTATTCGTCGTCGAGGTCGCCTTCTTCTCGCTGGACCGTCTTGATCCGCGCGATCGTCCGGCCGAGTTCGCCGATTCGGCCAGGATTTTCCGGCGCACCACCGGCGGCGAGAACGGACTTCTGGTTCAGCAGTTCCGTCTCGAGTTCATCGAGTTCCTCCTCGCGTTCGGCGGGCGTCATGTCGCGGATTTCTTCGACGTGGAGAATTGCCATCAGGCGTCACCTCCTTCGTCGTCAGCGTCGGCGTCGGCGTCAGCGTCCGCTTCCATCTCCTCGACAAGTTCCTCAGCCTCTGCCTCGACGTCCTCCTCGAGTTCCTCGAGGTCTTCGTCGTCAGCGTCAGCATCGGCATCGGCGTCAGCATCAGAGTCGTCTTCATCATCGTCAGCCGCAACTTCCTCTTCGATGACTTCCTCGACGACTTCCTCGTCGAGCTCCGCTTCGTCGTCCGCTGCGGTCTCGACAGTTTCGTCGGCTGCAGCTTCGACGCCCTCGTCGGCTGCCTCGGCCTCCTCGGGTTCGCCCTCGAGAAGATCCTCGACACCTTCGGCCTCGTTGGCCTCGACGGCTTCGGGGACGAGCTCTTCCGGATCCATGTCCTCGTGAATCTGGAAGTCGTCCGGCAGCTCGGCGTTTGGCGGGATAATCTTCACCGTAACACCGATCGTGCCAAGCTTCATGACGGCCGTTCCCTGGCCCTCGTCGACGATTTCCTCTGCAGGCTCGCCGTTGTGCTTGATGTAGCCACGGTTGAACTTCTCCACGCGCGAGCGTGCACCCGTGACCTTCCCGGAGAGGACGATCTCTGCACCGAGCGCACCGGCTTCCATGATCCGGTCGATCGTCGTGTGACCGGCCTTTCGGAAGTACCAGCCGCGCTCGAGTGCGTTTGCGAGACGGTCCGCAACGATGCGTGCGTTCAGGTCGGGTTCGTCGACCTCCTGCACGTCGATCTGTGGGTCCTCGAGATTGAACTTCTCCTCGAGTGCGGTCGTCACTTTCCGGATGTTCTCGCCACCTTTGCCGATGACCATCCCGGGCTTCTCTGCCTTGAGGACGATCTGGGTTCCCATCGGCGTCTTGGCGACGTCCATGCCACCGTAGCCCGCGCGGCCGAGTTCTTCCTGGAAGAACTCGTCAATCTGGGACCGCTGCAGGCCGTTTTCGATGAACTGTTGTTCGTCAGCCATTAGTTGTCACCCTCCGCGTCCTCGGTTTCCTCGGCAGTCTCGTCGACATCTTCGACGACGATCTCGACGTCGACCTGCGGCGTGTTCCACGCCGAGGCACGCCCCATTGCGCGGGGCTTTCGACCGACCGATTCGCCGACCTTGTGGGCGGCGACGTGGGCGATCTCCATGGATTCGCCGTCGAATCCCTGGCTGTCGGCGTTGGCTGCGACGTTCTCGAGCAGGTCGAGGAAGGCCTCGGAGGCCTTCTCCGGGTACTTGCCCGCGTCCCAGCCCTCGATGTCAGATCGGTGGCCGGCACCGGTGTTGTGCGACTTGAACGGCACCGACTGTTTCTCGTCGATGACGTCCTGGAGGTACGCCTGCGCGTTGCCGACGGTTCGGCCCTTGAGTTCGCGGGCGATCTCCTTGCTGTGCTTGTGGCTCATGTGACGCTCCCGAAGCATCGCTTTCGCGGTTGTGTCCGGGTCCGCGTCGACTGAGTAGTTGATTCCCATGCGTGGATCACTTCAGTGGGACGAACTTCGACGAGCGAGTTGCACCGATTCCTGCCTGTCCGTGCTCGACGGACGTGCGGGTCAGCTGGAACTCGCCGAGATAGTGTCCGATCATCTCGGGCTCGACGCGAACGCGCTCGAAGGACTGGCCGTTGTAGACCTCGAAGGTCAGTCCGACGAACTCCGGCAGCACCGGCATGTCGCGCAGGTGCGTGCGGATCGGCGCGTTTGCCGTCTCCTGCTCGTCTTTGCCGCGGGCCTTCTCCAGGAGCTTCTGCTTCTCAACGGAGAGACCGCGCGTGATACTTCGCCGCTTGCGTGCGGGCAGCAGTTCCGCAACCTCTTCGAGCTCCAGATCCTGCAGCTCGTCGAGCGTGTGACCGCGGTAGGTGAACTCCTCACCCTCACGGCCGGTTCGGTACTCCTGACTCATTTGTTTCCACCTCGTCCGGTACGGCGCGAGGAGATGTCACCGACCTTCCGCCCTGGCGGGGCATCCCGCGAGACGGACTTCGGTTTGCCGGGGTGCTGGCGGCCGCCACCACCGAATGGGTGATCGACGGCGTTCATCGCAACACCGCGGACGCGAGGCCACTTCGTGCCTCGGGCCTTCATCTTGTGGTACTTGTTCCCTGCCTTGACCATCGGCTTCTCCGTGCGACCGCCACCGGCGACGACGCCGATGGTTGCACGACACTGCGGATCGAGGCGCTTGACCTCGCCGCTTGGGAGCTGGATGACCGCAGCGTTGCGGTCGTGGGTGATCAGGTCCGCGTTGACACCCGACGAACGGGCGAACTTACCGCCGTCGCCCGGGTTTGCCTCGACGTTACAGACCGGGACACCCTCCGGAATCTCTGCGAGTGGGAGCGTGTTCCCGGCCTTGATCTCGGCCGAGACACCAACCTGCAGCTCCTCGCCGACCGAGATACCCTCGGGGGCGAGCACGAGCCGCTGGTCGTCGTCTTCGAACTCAACGGCTGCGACGGGTGCAGAGCGGGCTGGGTCGTGTTCGATGTCCACGACAGTCCCGCGGATCACGTCGTCGTCTTCCTCTTTCTTGTGGTCGAGCTTCGCCTTGTATCGGTGCGACGGGGCACGGAACGTGGAGGTACCGCGACCACGTCGTTGTCCGAGAATGCGTCGTCCCATCGTTAGAACACCCCGATGCGCGAGGCGACTTCCTGGGCGTCGTCATCCTCGGCGAGTTTGACGATTGCCTTCTTTTTGCCCTTCATCGTTACCTGTGTGTTAATGTCCGTGACCGAGACCTCGAAGCGCTCTTCGACTTCGTCGCGGATCTCGGGCTTGGTGGCGTCGGGATTGACGACGAACTGGAGCTTGTTCTCGAAGTCCATGTCGTTCATCGCCTTCTCCGTCACGAGCGGGTGTTCGATCAGTGTGCTCATCGGTCTGCCACCTCCTCGAGTGCGCTTTCGGTCCAGACGGTCAGTCGACCTGGCTGTGCGCCAGGGGCAAGATCTTCCGCGTTGACCTCGGCGGCCGTCGCGACGTCTGCGCCAGCGAGGTTCCGGGCCGCACGGGACGGGCCGGTCTCGCTCGACGTGACGAAGAGGATCGATGTCGGCGTCTTGTACTTCCGGCCACGGGCTTTCCCCTGTCCGGCGCGGACGCTTCGACCCTCGTCTGCGCGCTCGATGTCGGCCTCAAGGCCTGTTGCCTCGAGGAACTCGACGACCTCCTGTGTCTTGTGGAGGTCTTCGAACTCGTCGGAGACGACGACCGGAATCTCGGCGTCGTCATCGAACGCGTGACCGCGCTCGGCGACGATTTCGGCGTCGGTCGTCGCAGCGATAGCGCTGCGGACGGCCAGTTTCTTCTCTTTCGTGTTGATCGATTCAGACCAGTCCTTCTCGGCCTTCGGCGGGTGACCCTTGCGACCCTTGACAGCCTGCGGGACGCGTCGTGCGCGTCCATCCTGTCGTGGGACGTGGGCCATGCCGCGGCCGCTGCCGAACGATTCGGCCGGCGTTCGCTTGCCGGCGAACTCGTCGGCACCGTAGTCCTGTTTGCGGTTTGCCTGGGCGACGCGAACGGCGCGGGCGATCAGGTCCGGGCGGTACTGCGTGTCGAAGACCGCCGGGAGGTCGACCGAACCCGCGTCGGAGCCGTCCAGGTCTCGTACTGTTGCTTCCATGTGTTATCCCTGGTTAGATGCGGTGGAGACGTAGCGAACCTCGGGATCGAGGCGTGGCTGGTCTCCAGGTCGGATCGCCGGGCGGAAGCGCACGAGGCGCTTGTTCGGCCCGGGGAGCGAGCCCTTGATCAGCACGTGCGGTCCGTCGACTTCGCCGTAGTTGACGAAGCCGCCGTCGACCGTCGCGTCGGCACCGTCGCCGATATCGACGAGGCGCTTGTTCAGTTCCGTCCGCTGGTGGTAGCCGGTCTGTCCCTGCTGTGGGACCGTCGACCGGACGCGGGACGGGTTCCAGGGGCCAAGGTTGCCAATGCGGCGGCGCCATCCCTGCCGGGCGTGCTTGCCCTTGCGCTTCTGGACGCCCCAGCGTTTGACGGGACCCTGGGTCCCCTTTCCTTTGGTGACACCGCTGGCGTCGACGTACTCGCCGGCGCGGAACACGTCGTTCATGACGTGCTCGCCACCGTCTTCCTCGACCAGTTCGAGGGCGTAGTCGACGCGCTCCTCAACAGAGCCGCCGCCGACGCGCGTCTCCATCACGTCCGGTTTCTTCTTCGGCATCGAGGGAACGTCCCCCGGAACCGTGTGCGTGATGACGCGAACGTCGTCGACGCGTCCCTCCTCGAGGAGTCCGCGGAGCTCGTCCGCGGCAGCGTCGGTGTCATAGTCGTCACCGGGAAGGTCGAGGACGCGGTCGAGTTCAGGAACGAACTCGTCGGTCCAGACTTCGGTGACCGGTTGCTTACCGTATGGCGTGTCTTCGTACGCACGCAGGGCGACGGCGCGCATTGGCGGCGTCTCCACGATCGTGACGGGAACGGTCTCTTCCATTCCCTCGGTCGGCGAATTCGACTTGTCGTCGACCATCACAACGTGGGTCATGCCGGCCTTGTAGCCCGCGAAGCCCTGGAGCGTCGGCTGTCCGTCGTCGTCCGGCCACGAGTTAAAGCGCGGAACCTCCGAGGAGGCGCGCTGTCGTGGGCCGAACCCGAGTGAGCCTTTGCGTGGTGCGTTTGGTTGTGGCATTCTATCACTCTCTGAGTGAGAGGGGAGCGAGCGTCGCGAACAGAGCTTCTTCCGTTCGCACGACGTCGCTTCCCTGGTCCGGAACCGTGTTCAGCCAGAGGTCGAACCCTCCTGGATCGGCTGCATCTGCATCGGTCTCTGCAGCGACAGTATCGTCGTCGCCGGCTGCCGATGTGGGTTCGACTCCGTCTTCGTCCCCGGCAAGCCACGATGGCCATGCCGACAACGACTCGACGGTGGTATCCTCGAGTTCGAGGATGGCAGGCAGCCCTCTTTCGGGCGCACCGAACGCGATTGTGTATCCGTCGCGGGTAGTATCGCGTTCTGTGTGTCCGGCCAGCGTTCCAAGCCGCCCGACGGTGAGTTCTGCACCGAATCGGGAAGCCGCAATTCGAACGCCGGCGTCCTCACGGCTGAGAGCCGCCTGAAGGTCCGTCCGCTCGACGGTAAGCCCCGGGAGGGGCTCGTCGACGAGTTTCGCCCGGACCGGTCGTCGCGAAGAGATCCTGATAGTCACGCGCTCTCCCTCGGAGACCGCCATTTTCGGCGGTACGTTGAGGGAGATCGGGTGTTGCAAGCCGCAATTGACCCGCACGCGTTGATCAGGTCCGACCTCGGTCACGATCCCTTGTCTTAACGACCCCGAACCGTCTGATTCGGAGCCGGTCTGTGACGTGGCGCGGAGCGGGGGCAGTACGCCCACATACTCCAGTTCGTCGCGCATCCCCCATGCCTCGTTGCGGAGGTATGGGGGCGTTGCGGCGTATCGCAAGACGGTGCTTACGAATCCGTCGCCGAATCGCCCCGTGTCGCCTTCCCGATCTGGGTAGACGATGAGGCGGTCAACACGGAAGATCGTCGCCGCGCGGGCGACGTATCCGAGCTTGCGAGTTGCCTCGCGTTTGTCCTCGGCCTCCCGAGTGAGCGACGACGGCACGAGTACGCTGACGGTCATGCCGTGACGCTTCGGCGCCGCGTCACTAGACTGTAGCGATGTGTTGCGCTCAAGGTCTTAAAAGAATAGCGGATTCGATTGCGGCTGTGAACGGCTCACACTCGTGAATTCGTGCCGAACAGGCACACACTTGGTTTCGGTGAGTAGTTGCCTCAGTTATCCATCTCGGAAAATATTTCCGCAATCGGGTGGCCCGAGCCAAGAATCTCGTCATGGGCAGGCATGCCGATGCCGGATCGATTCGCAACCCTTATACATCCATCCGGCAGTAGGTGTAAGTGCAGCAGGGCGCTGGTAGTGTAGTGGTATCACGTGACCTTGCCATGGTCACAACCTGGGTTCAAATCCCAGCCAGCGCACTTCTCCGAACACAACATCACGAGCACTGCGTAGCAGTGCGAGTACTCGTGTTCGGAGAAATCGTTCTTGGATTTGAACGAGAGAAGTCACAGCCCGCACAGCGAACGGAGTGAGACGACCATCTATCCGTGGTTCAAATCCCAGCCAGCGCAGTGTTCTGACGGAGGCTGTTCATCCAACTGCCGGTTTGTACTCCATCTGCACCAGCCGCGAACTCCGCTTCTGCCCTCTGCTCAGTCCGAAACCAACTCGAGTACGGTGTCTCAAAACCCGCCAGTCCTCGCCTGGCGAGAGGCCCACGGAAACGAACCAGTCAGCAGCACATGTGGTCAGGAATGTCAACCGATATCACGACCGAGTGAGTTTTATGCCAGAACGAGATACGAGGGTATAGACGACCGCACCACTTCTCCTATGCAAACGGAATGCTCACCCGCAGACGGCGCGGCCGATCACCAGTACGACCAGACGAACGACCGGTACGTCTTCCAGCACGACCCCGACGGAACCGCGTTAATCACGACGACGATCGTCCACGCGCTCTCGTCGATCGCGGACACCGACGTGTCTCAGGGGGAGTTCTCCCTGTACGATAGCGTCGATCCAGACGCGCTCAACCGGCTGTTCGCGTCGAAGGCAGATGGCACCGAGCGATCCGGCGGCCACGTCGCGTTCACGGCACTCGAGCACGAGGTGTACGTGTACGCGAACGGTGACGTGATTATCTACCCGCCCTCGGAGGCGAGTGCAGGTCGGCCACGACCGCAGCCACAGCGCTAACGCGCCGCTGGGTTGTGGGCGGTATGGGCGGTATTCTGGTGCGTTTTTTGAAGCCAGGAGTGACAGTCAGATCAACGGCAGACCCGTGAGTGGCCACACGGTTCCAAGTTCCAAGGGGACGGTTTTAGGATAACACCGAACGTGGTGAGAGACAACCGCTATGACCGTAATCGCACTCCTGAGCGTTGCACCGGTAATCGAAGACAGCATGTCCGCGGAGGTCGCGAAGGCAGTCGACGCACTCGAGGAGTACGACGTCGAGTACGAGACGAATCCGATGGGGACCGTGATCGAAGCCGAGAGCACGGACGAACTCTTTGCGGCGGCGCAGGCGGCACACGATGCTGTCGACGGAGATCGTGTGAGCACCGTGCTGAAAATCGATGATAAGCGCACGCGTGAGGTGACCGCGGCCGAGAAGGTCGATGCCGTCGCGGCCGAGTTGGGACGGGAACCGACGAACACGGACGAGTAGGGCCGACAGACGAGGAGGATCACTAGCTGGAGGAGACCACCGCTGTGAGCGCAAGGTTCAACCAGAACTGGCACAAACGACGCGTATGGAACAGACGACACTCGAGGTAACCGGCATGTCCTGCGGGGGCTGCGAATCGAACGTTATCGACGCCGTCGAGTCGCTCGAGGGCGTTTCGTCCGTGACGGCGAACCACGAGGCAGACGAGGTCCGCGTCGAACACGACGACGCGGCTATCGACGAGTCTACAATTGCGGACACCATCGCCGACGCTGGCTACGAGCCAGCGGCCTGACATCAATTCACTGCGACAACCCCTCCGTCCGCACCGAGCGTCTGACGCAAGTCAGACTGGAACTGGCAAACTGTTTTATGCCGGACGCTGAAGCGTAGCCTATGGAGAGTCTCAACCGAATGGCGATCGAGTTGGTCGACGAAGCCCTCGAGTACGCCGAGGAACTCAACATCGGCGGCTACGATCTCGACACCGAGTCGACCGTGCTCGACTTCGGACTCGAGTTCGACGGTGGGATCGAGGCGGGATTGTTGCTGACGGAGATTCAGACGGCGGGGCTAGCGACGCCGAGCTACGAACTGGGCGAACTCGGCGGTGCGACGATCCCGTACATTGAGCTGGCGACCGACCAGCCAGCGCTCTCGTTGCTCTGTTCGCAGAAAGCCGGCTGGGAGCTCATCACTGAGGACTTCGAGGGGCTCGGCAGCGGGCCTGCACGGGCGCTCGTCGCCGAGGAGGAGGAGTTCCGCCGCGTCGGCTACACGGACGCGTTCGACCTGACGGCACTCGCCGTCGAGACCGAAGATCACCCGACCGAGTCCGCAGCCGAACAGGTCGCCGAGCTCGCGGAAGTCGAGACGAGCAGCGTCTTCCTGCTCGCCTACCCGACAGCGAGCCTCGCCGGGAGTATCACGAACGCCGCACGCGCGGCCGAGCTTGCGACGTTCCGGCTCGCCGAACTGGGGTACGACCTGCACGATATCGTCTCGGCGACGGGCCGCGCGCCGGTTGCACCAGTGCCCGAGGACGAGCGGACGGCCATCGCGCGCACGAACGATGCAATCGCCTACGGCGGCTCGGCACATATCACCGTTCGCGAGGACGCGGACATCTTCGACTCGGTGCCGTCGACGGCCGCCGACGAGCACGGCAGGCCGTTCGGCGATATCTTCGACGACCTCGACTGGGACTTCGAGGAAGTGCCCTCGGATCTGTTCGCACCCGCGACGGTGACGATCGACGTGCTCGGCGGCCCAACCTATGTCCACGGCGAGCGCGACGAGGAGCTCGTTGCCGAGTCGTTCGACCTCTGAGCAGCCACGCGCACGAACACAGCCACACTCACCCACACTCACCCACGCTCATCCGCGCCCACACTCGCTGAACCTGCTCCAACACCACAACACAGCACATGTCCCTCACGTTCAAACCGATTCCAGAGCCACCCCACGACGCTGCGGACGTACTCGAGTCCATCGCCACAGTCCGGGCCACCCTTCCGGCCACGGAGGCCGAGGCGGCAGACACGCCGGACTGTTGTGCGCGGGTGCTGGATCGGAGTAACGAGAGCGCGGGGAGACAAATTCAGATCCGAGACCGCGACGACGCCGCAACCTGGCTCACCTTCCTTCGCGCGCTCGAACTCGCCGTTGACGGAGCGGAAGGCTATCGCCGGGCAGAACAGAAACTCGAGTTGGCCCCGATCCAGACGGCGTTTCAGGACCGTGTCCACGGCGCTCAGACAGTACTCGACGTACTCGGCGCTGCTGCCGAACCGCTGTCAGCGGCGACCGTCACGGAACGCGTCGATGCAGCCTCGCGCCGACCGGTGCAACGGGAGCGCGTGGGGAGGGTACTCGAGTGGGCTGCGCTACTCGAACTCGCGGAGCAGGTTACAAGCGAGGACGAACCCCGGTACCAGATCAGTACCGCCACACCGTAGGCTGGGATCGAGCGTGGACGTCGATCGGAGACAGCGCGTTTTATCGGGACCCGCGACAATTCAGCAGCCGTGACTGAGACGAACGATACCGACGTCGTCTGTTTCGATCTCGACGACACACTGTGTACCTACAGCCAGGACGGCGAGGAGGTACTCGCGGCGGCGTTCGAGCGCGCCGGCGTCGCGCAGTGCTGGGACATCGGCGCGTACTACGACCGCTACCGCGACTACCTCGCGGACAGTACGGATATTCTCGACCTTCGACGGCAGTGTTTCGGCGATCTAACCGTCACCGCGGGCCACGACCGCGCAGCGGGCGAGGCAGTCGCGGATGCGTTCGAGGAACTTCGCGACCAGGAGCGCATCGAACCCTTGCCAGGGGCACGGCAGGTCGTCGACCAACTCGCTGGAGAGTACCGGCTCGGGCTGATCACGAACGGCCCACCCAAAATGCAGCGGACGAAACTCGAGGCGATCGGTCTCGACGACCGGTTCGAGACCGTCGTCTGCGCTGGCTACGACACAGCGCCGAAACCCGCGGCCGAACCGTTCGACCTCGCACTGGAGCAACTCGAGTCCACGCCGGAGCGTGCGGTTTACATCGGGAACTCGCTCTCGTCGGACATCGCGGGCGCTCGGACAGCTGGACTGCGGTCGGTGTGGATTCCAGCGACCGACGACGCGCCGTCGGAGCCGACTCCCGAACCCACGCACACGCTAGGCTCGCTCGAAGAGTTGGCGACGACGCCGTGGTGAGTCCGAAGTCCGGAGTCTGAGGTCCGGGGTCTGAAGTCCGGGATTCACCGTCACTTGCTAGCGTTGCGTCGACGTTTCAGAGCCAGGAGCAGGAACCAGGAATCGGCCGACTTTACTCGATTGCTGCGCAGATCACACTATGACCAACCACGCGATCAACTTCCAGTCCGTCGTCGACGAAATCCGTGAGACTGGGAGGACAGACGGCCCTGAGCCGTCGCTCGTCACCGTCGACGCACCCGACGTGATCGACGTCTGCCGACAGTTGTTCGACGCACTCGAGTCACGGACCGACCCGACCACCTGCGAGTTCTACCTCCATCCGAACAATCGGCGGGTACTCGAGCGCCGCCTGCTGGCCGATGAGCTCGCGGTCGAGTCGATGCCGTTTCTCGAACGCCAGCTCTGGACGGATGTTTCGATGCCGGAGGACGTGATTCTCTTCATGCACCCGGATGCGGTGACGTTGGGTGGAACGGTAATCGGTGATCACCCGGTGGGAGTGGGTCGGATCGGGGACGATTAGCTCGACTGGTGGGGTTGCTGATCGTGGGTCTCGTGCGGATCCTGACGGTCGTGTCGACCGCCGTGATCCTCGTAGTAATCGATGAGCAGCGTCCCGCCACGAACGATGATATAGAGCAACGACGTGAGCACCGCCAGCGGAACGACAAGACTCCAGAAACCGGTTATCGGCTGGACAAACGCGGGCGCAGGAGGCGCGACGAATCCGAGCAGTTCGAAGGGAACGAAGAAGATCCTGATCGCGATCGTCATGACAGTGGTGACGGCGACCCAGAACAGGAAGATGCCAAAGAGGACGACCGATTCACTGATCGCCCACCACAGTCGATCCGACGGGGAGTCAGGGAGCATGGCCGAACGAGGTGGCAGCTAGTCGAAAAGTGTGTCGGAACAGAACGATGGGGCCGCGGGGTGACCGTGTTCCGGTGACGTGTGCGGATGCCATGCGCGGATGTCGTGTTCGGGTAGTGTACCCGCGTGGTATGCGAGCGGTACTACTCGAGTGGCTGGACGTCAGTGACCGTCCCGACGCCCTTACTCCGGCCCTCGCGGAAGACGAACTTCTGGCCCTCCTCGACGAGGTACGGTCGGAATTTGAACCGGACGCTGGTCTCGCCCGTATCGCCCGGAAGCAGCCGGCCTTCGTCGGGGTGGAACGCGGCTGCCTCGCCGATCGTCTCGAGGTGGACGACGGGTTCGTAGCCGTCGCCGATCCGGGTCGGGTGGTTGAGTACCATGACTTCGGCCTCGAACTCGCGGACTGGGTCCGGATCGGCGTCCTGTGGTAGGAGGACCATCCCGCGTTCGATTGCGCTCTCTTTGATGCCCTTGAGCGCGATGCCGACGATGCGGCCGGCCTGGGCCTGGTCAACCCGGTGGTAGTGCATCTCGATCGAGCGGACTTCGACTTCCTGGAAGCGGCCGTCAGGCATCGGACCGATCAGGAGTTCGTCGCCGGCCTCGACTTCGCCGGATTTGATAGTTCCCGAGGCGACTGCGCCGACGCCGGTCACCGAGTAGCTGCGGTCGACGTACATCCGGAACTCGCCGGTGTCCTGCGAGGTCTTGGGGAGTCGGTCGAAGAGTTCGTCGAGCGTATCGAGACCGTCCATCGTAATGGCGCTGGTCTCGACGATCGGAACGACGCGCTCGCCGATCTCCTCGATTGCGGTGTCGACGCCGTGGCGGGCGACGCGAAGCGGCGACTTCTCGACCTCCCGGAGAAGGTCCTCGACCTCGCGTTCGACTTCCTCGACGCGCTCCTCGCTGACGGCGTCGGTCTTCGTGATCGCGACGATCGTCGGGAGTTCGGTCGCGAGCAGGACGCCGAGGTGTTCGCGGGTCGTACGGGTCGGGCCGTCGTCGGCAGCGACGACCAGTAGTCCGTAGTCGAGTTTCTGCCCGACGAGCCCGCGAATCGTCGTTCGGAGCCACGGCTCGTGGCCGACGGTGTCGACGAACGAGACGAGGCGGTCTGCCTCCTCGACGACGCCTGCACGGTCTGCCTTCCGGTTCGGGTTGCGGACGCGGACGGGACCATCCTCGTCGAAGCCGTAAACCGCGTAGGAGAGGTCAGCCGAGAGCCCGCGCTCGACTTCGTGCGGCTGTACGTCGAGATACGCACGCGTTGCGCCGTCGCCGTCGTCCGGGTTCCCGGTGACGAGCGAGCCGACGAGCGTGCTCTTGCCGTGGTCGACGTGTCCTGCAGTACCGACGACGACGTGTTCGTCGTCCGTCTCGAGGACGCTGCCTTCGTTGATCGTTGCAACGCCGACGAGGCCCTGGTTGACACCCCAGGTCTGGACGTCATCGATGTGTGCGTCGGCCTCCTCGGCGAGCAACGAGAGAACGTCCATCGTCTCGGAGAAGGTATCGGGGTCGATGCCGGCGAGTCCGCCGTCGTCCGTCACGCCGACGACGTAGGTCGCCTCTCCGTCACCGGAGAGCAATCGGTGTCGAAGTTGGGCGGCCAGGCTCTCGCGTCGCCCACTCTCGAGATGAACGTCACGTGAAAGCCGTTCCTTGAACTCGACGCTGCCACCGTCCTGTTCGCCACGGTCCAGGGCTCGCTCGAGAAGAGCCCGGTCACGGCTCATACCAACCGGTAGCGGGCCACACGGCAAAAGCCTTCTCGTCTCTAGTTACCATTCCACATACCAAACATCGATGTATGTCACCCTCGAGAGGCTGACGCCGGCTCCAGTTTCAAGGTACTCGAGCCCCTACTGTCCGTATGAGCGTCAGCGGCCTCTGTCAGATCTGCGAATCGCGTCCGGCCCAGGAGCGCTGTGACAACTGCGGCACGCTCGCCTGCGAACAGCACTACGAGCGCGGGAAGGGCCTCTGTGCCGACTGTGCAGCACAGGCCGAGCCAGGACGGGATCCGAACTCGGATGACGTGGATATTCACCGGTTTTGAGACACCATGACCTCGATTCGTAACCAACTCGAGTCCGCCGTCGGCGTCGGCGAGCGGTTCCGCGTCGCTCTCGAGGAGCGCGATGGGGAGTTCGTCGCAGCCCATCCACTCGAGTCTAGTCCGCTTCCGATCGTCGTCGGTGAGAAACTGCCAGCGGAGCTGGATGCGAAAGCCGAGGCAGCCGCCGTGCCGATCGAGGTCACGGTCGAGATTACCGATCGGGTACGCGATGGACGCGTGGTTGGTCGGGTTGTCGAGTGGGAGGAAGGACGAGACGTGCGAGAAGAGCAATTTCGAATCTGACCGACTGCGAGTAACGAGAGTTCCGTACGGAACCGACACCGACGCGACATCCACGGGAGACGATCCGGCGCGAAACGCACCGCGAGGCGGTCATCCGGTCGAAAGCCGCGCAGTCGCGCCGTCGCTCCTTTATTTTCGACCGACGCGTATCGCAGTTGGTGAATCCGATGGGAACGAACACCAACCAACGACGACCGACACGAGCGACGACTGGTATCGACCACGGCGTCGATACCGCCGCACACGCGGACTTCATCGACTGGCTCGCCGCAAACCCGACCGACGGCATGCTCGAGTTCCGCGCAACCGGTGCCAGCGAGAGCGTCACCAACCGAACGACCGCCACGATCGGCATGTGGGAACTTGGCGGCGAGGAAATGGGTGGCGACCGCGAACACACACTCGAGTTCGGACTGCCGCCGGAGCTCGAAGATGCGATGGGGTATCTCGAGCCGACGGACCGCTACGAAGCCATCGAGGGGGCACTGGCAGCCCTGACGGCCTGTATCAACGGCACGATCGGTTACAACGCGATCCGTGAAGGGATCGCAATCGAGGACGTGACGACGACAGTCCGTGCACCCGTGGATCTCCGGATGCTGTTCGGGATCCACGATCTCGACAGGGCCGACGAGATGTACGGTGAACTCGAGATCGAGGTCGACGTGACGGGGGATCTGACGGCAGAAGAACAAGCCGCCGTACAGGCGTATCCGCAGCGCTCACCGGTGTATACGCTCATCACGCTCGCACAGCCGAATACGCCGACTGTCGAGGTTCGGTCACCTGCGTGATCGGGTTTGCGACGGCGGTCCCCGGTTTCGTTTTTGCGGAGTCGTGGCGGTGAGTCAGCCCACTGCAGTTCAGTGTGGTGCAGTGTGGTGCAGTGTGGTGCAGTGTGGTGCAGTGTGGTGCAGTGTGGTTCGGTGTGGCTCGGTCTGGTTCAGTACAGTCTGTCTGGTATAACTCAGTCCCGGTACTGATTGAGCCGCTTCTTGAGCCGCTTCGCCGCCTGGCCGCTCGCTGCGGCGAACTCCTCGCCGTCGTGTTCGCCTGCAAAGATAATGCCACGCGAGGAGTTCACCAGCCCGACACCGTTCGCCAACCCGAACTCGACGGCTGCCTCGGCGTCGCCGCCCTGTGCGCCCACGCCAGGGACGAGGAACGGCAGGTCGGGCACCTGCTCGCGGAGCTCTTCGAGTTCCGCTGGTTTCGTCGCGCCGACGACGAGGCCGACGTTGTCGTTCTCGTTCCAGAGATCTGCGAGCGCGGCGACGCGCTCGTACACTGGCTCACCGGACTCGAGTTCGAGATCCTGGATGTCCGCGCCGCCGGGGTTCGACGTGCGACAGAGGACGAAGACGCCCGATTCCTCGTCGGCGAGGAATGGTTGGAGGGAATCCCGCCCCATGTACGGGTTGACCGTGATCGCGTCGACTTTCTCGAGAATCTGGGCGTACTGGCGGGTCGTGTTCCCGATATCCGCGCGCTTGGCGTCGAGCAGGACGGGGACGTTCTTGCCGTGGGCGTAGGCGATGGTCTCCTCGAGCGCGGCCCAGCCGTCGGGGTCCTCGTAGAAGGCGGCGTTCGGTTTGTAGATTGCAGTGTGTTCGTGGGTTGCGTCGATGATGCGGCGATTGAACGCCCATCGCGGGAGATCGTAGTCGGCGAGGTGGTCGGGAATGCGAGACGGGTCTGGATCGAGGCCGACGCTGACGACGCTGTCGACCGTTCGGATGCGGTCGTGCAGGCGGTCGAAGAAGTTCATGCACGCGAGTGGCTCCGCGGAGGTGGAAAAACTTCCTATCCGGCCCCAACACGGCGAACGAGAACGACGAGGCGGTGTGCAATCGATATGCAGTGAGTGGACGGGTCACACGGTCGGCCACCAAATATTTTAGACGGCATCTACTTCGGGGTCATTCTACATACACCATGTATGGACATTCGCCGGAAGATGAAGCCGTTGTTGCAGTTCGGTCGCGTTCGTGACCACGTACAGTCGACACTTCGGCGTGGGACGGGCCCCAGTACCGGCACACAACTCACGACGCGGGCTGGCGGGACGGCACAGTCCGACACTGATAGCGGAACCAGTTTCGGAATCAGGTCACTGCTCGGCGGCACTGATTCCACCGAGACGCCGTCGCCGGAAGCAGAATCCTCCGCCGACTCGAGAACCGGCGCGAGCGGCAACCTGTTCCAGTGTTCGACGTGCAAGGCGGTCTACATCGCCGAGGAGAAGGAAACCTGTCCCTCCTGTGAGACCGACGTCGAACAGGTCCGGTCGACGTTCGAACGTGAGTAACGCGCTGTCTGCTTAGGCTCTCTCCTGGGTCCCAGTGGCTGTCTCTGTGTTTGGTGATCGAGACTCGGCTACCGGCCACGATCATTGTTGCTCAGGACTCGAGTACTTCGACGAGATTCCCCTCCGGATCGCGCAGGAAGAGAATCGTCGTTCCGCTGTCGGTCGTTCGGGGCTCGCTCAGTGTCGTGACGTCGTCGTCGAGGGTCGCGTAGAACGAGTCGAGATCGTCGACCTGGAGGCCGACGTGCGTCGCACCAGGCTGATTGAGCCCTGCGGTTGGTGCGTCTCGAGCGGCAGGTTCGAACGAAACGAGTTCGATGCGGGAGCCGTGCCCGCCCTCGCCTTCGAGATGGACGAACGTGCCGCTCGCGTCTGCAACGTTTATCGCAGCGGCAAGTTCGTCACCGGCGACACTGAACTCGTCGACGACCGTAAGGCCGAGATCGTCGCGGTAGAACGGAAGGACGGTGTCGAGATTGTCGACGGTGATGCCGACGTGGTGGGCGTCGGGCTTTGAGGACGGCGCATCAGCTGGCGTCGATGGCGACGATGATGGTGGTGATGGCGCTGGCATAGCGAAAGCCGGACAGCCCGTGCGGAAAAACGTTCGCCTCCGTCGTTGCCGTCCCCGCGTTCGACGCACGCGGGTCTATCACAGTACGTCGAGCCAGTCACAGCTACCCGAATCAGTCACATTAGTCACACCTACCCAGAGCAATCACATCTACCTAGACCGCTCACATGCGAGTGAGCGACTTACCCGTCAAGCGGTCGACCACGCCGTATGGGCCGCATCGCACTGATCGCTCACGACGAGAAGAAACCCACACTGATCGAGTTCGCCACCCGCTACGAGCCGACACTCACCGACTGCGACCTCGTCGCGACCGGGACGACCGGCAAACGACTCCAGGAGGAAACCAATCTCGAGGTCGAGCGCAAGGAGTCCGGCCCCTACGGCGGCGACCTGATGATCGGCGGCGAAGTCGCCGCGGACGAACTCGACGGTATCGTCTTCCTGCGCGACCCGCTCCGCGCCCAACCCCACGAGCCGGACATCTCTGCACTGTTGCGGATCTGTGACGTCCACGACGTTCCGCTCGCGACCAACCTCTCCTCGGCGGAGTTGCTAGTCGAGGGGTTACTCGAGTAGTCACTGGCTGACTGGTAGACCAGGTGTTATCGGCGCATGCGTGCAGCGCGAACGCTTTTCCGATGGGACGAGGTAGCTGGGTGCGACAGAGGCTGTTTCAGGTGCTCGGCCGTCGGAACCGTCGTGGGACTCGGTGTGGTCCGATCGCACCCGTCGGCTACTGCTAGCTCTCGATCATGTCGCTCGGTGGAATCGCACTCGCGACGGACTTCGCGTTGCTCATCGTCGCTGCCGCCGTCCTCAGCTACGCCGCCAGACTGACCGGCCAGCCCACGATCGTCGCCTACATCCTGACCGGTGTCGTCGTCGGGCCGATCGGACTCGGCATCGTCGGCGAGGACCAACTGATCGAGATCCTCTCCGAACTCGGGCTTGGCTTCCTGCTCTTCTTGCTCGGCATCGAGATGCGGTTCGACGATATCCGGGAGATCATGCGCCCGGTCGGCGTGATCGCCGTCGGCCAGGCGGTGTTGCAGGCAATCGCCTCGACCGCAGTCGCGCTCGCCCTCGGGTTCACACTCTTTCAATCGCTGATGCTCGCACTCGCCACCACGTTCGGCGCGACGCCGATCATCGTCAAGGTACTCGGCGACAAGGGCGACCTCAAGACGCTGTACGGCAAGGCAGACGTCGGTATCCTCATCTTCCAGGACATCTACCTCGTGCTGGCGCTCGCCATCCTCACCGTCGGTACCGTCGACGACACCGCCGAGATCGCCACGAGCATCGGCCGGGTGCTCATCCTGATGGTCGCCATCGGCCTCGTCGCCTACGCCGCCAGCAAATACGTCCTTCCGTCACTGTTGCGGGCGAGCGCCGCAAACAAGAGCACGCTGTTCACCGTCGGTATCGCCTGGGCGTTTGTCTTCATCTTCGCCGCGGAGGCACTCGAGTTATCGGTCGAGCTGGGCGCGTTCATCGCGGGCCTCTCGCTGGCACAGCTGCCCTACAGCACGGAGCTCAAAGAGCGGATGCGGCCGGCGACGAACTTCTTCATCGCCGTCTTCTTCGCGAGCATCGCGTTGCAGATGGAGCGCGGCCAGTTGCTCGCCTACTGGCAGGAGGCACTACTCGCCTGTGCGGCCTTGCTCGTGATCAACTTCGGCATCGTTTTCGGGCTGTTCTACAGCCAGCGCTTCGACATGGAGACCTCGTTCCTCGGCACCATCTCGATGTTGCAGGTGAGCGAGTTCTCCGTCGTCCTCGGGGCGCTCGCGGTCAACGAGGGGTTCGTCGAGGAAGGGATTCTCGGCTTTCTCAGCCTGATGGCCCTCGTGACGATGCCGATTTCGACGTACTACGTGCGATACAACCGGGAAATCTTCGATCGAGTCGAACCGTTCCTTTCGCGGTTCGAGCGCGAGGACACGATCGAAGCCGATCCCGTGGAGTACGAGGACCACGCCGTCATCGTCGGTTACAATCGGTTTACCGCAGAGCTCGCGACGCTACTCGAGGACGCCGTCGAGGACGTGGTCATCGTCGAGGACGGTGCGGAGTACGTCGAGGAACTTGCCGAAGGCGACCACGAGTTCATCTTCGGGAACGCCAGACACGGCGAGATCAGACAGGAGGCGAACGTCGCCGAGGCGGACGTGCTCGTGAGCGTCGCTACGCGGGACGACGTCAACCGGCGGCTGGTCGAGGAGACGCCCGAGACGATCTCGATCGTACGAACGACCACCGAAGCGTCGGCCCAGCGGCTTCGCGACCACGGCGCAGACTATGTCGTCGAGACCGCTGGGCTCGTCGGCACTGAACTCGCCGAGTTGCTCGCAACGTTCGACGACCGCGAGGCGTTCGACCAGCGGCTGGCAGAACTGTCGGAGCGAGCGCGAAGCGAGACGCTGCGGGCGAACGAGTCAGTCGATCCGGCGTCGACCAGTCGCGACGACGGCCGGGATCGAACTCGCCACCGCGACGAGGAACGGGATCGACGAAACGACGAAAACGGAGGTGAGACCGATGTATGACGTTCTGTTCGCGCTGACGCTCATCTTCGGCATCGCGGCAGTGCTTCTGGTCGTCGCCGCACAGCGATCGTTGCCGGTGATTCCGTTCTACCTGCTCGCCGGCGTTCTCGTCGGCGTCGTCATCGACGAGTCGCAGTTGCTCGACCTCGCCCAGTGGGGCGTCGCCTTCCTCGTGTTCCTGTTCGGGATCCACGTCGACCTCGGTGCCGTCCGTTCGACGGGTCGAATCAGCGTCGCCGTCAGCATCGTCCAGGTCGCGGTCGTCGGCGGTCTGGCCGTCGGTGCGGGACTCGTGTTCGGCCTCGACGCGACCAACGCCGTTTACCTCGGCGTCGCCGCCGCACTGAGTTCGTCGCTCGTCGCGACCAGTTATCTCGACAGCGCAGCCGACACCCGGCCGACGTACGCCAGACTCGCCGAGTCGATCCACTTCACCGAGGACGTACTTGGCGTGCTCATCGTGCTCTCGCTGAGCGCGTTCGTCTACGCGGCGACGCCAGCCGTCGAACAGTTCGCCGCCGCTGGCGGCATTCTCGCGCTCGCGCTCATCATCCGGTACGCTGTCTTCCACCGGTTGACAGCCCGCCTTCGGGGTGACTCGGAAGTGATGATGCTCATCGGCATCGCCTTCGTCGTCGGCTTCATCGCCCTCGCCGAGGCGGCAACCCTCTCGATCGTCGTCGGCGCGTTCGCCGCCGGCATCGCCGTCGCCGACGACTACCCACATTCACTCGAACTCGTAGACACCGTCGACGACCTCGAGGACTTCTTCTCGCCGATCTTCTTCGTCACGCTCGGCGCGTTGCTGACGCTCCCGGGACTCGAGTCGATCGGCTACACGCTCGTCCTCCTGGTCGCCATCGTCGTACTCAACCCGCTGCTCGCCGCTGCGTTGCTCCTGCGGACCGGCTTCGACGGTCGCACGGCCGTGCTGACCGGCCTCACGCTCGACCAGGTGAGTATCTTCAGCCTCTTCATCGCGATCGAGGCGCTGGCGGCGGAGCAGATCGCCGCCCCCGTTTTCGAGGCGATCATCCTCACCGCCGCGATTACGATGCTCTTGGCGGCGTCCACCGGTCGACACGCCGAGTCGATCAACCGCTGGCTCCGCGAGCGCGGCGTCGTCAGCGCGCTCGGTGAGTCCGTCGGGAAGCGAACGCAGGTTTCCGACGACCTCTCGAATCACGTCATCGTCGTCGACTTCGAACACGGCGGGCGCGAACTGGTGGACTCGAGTACGGCCCACGAGCGAGAGCGACCGCTGCTCGTCATCGAGGACAATCCGGCGCTGTACGACGAGATCCGGGAGGCCTGCGAGAACTACGTCTACGGCGACGTGCTGAACGAGCAGGTCTGGAAACAGGCTCAGCTCGAGGAGGCTGCGCTCGTCGTTGCGCTCACACCGCGGCAGGCACGGGCCAAAGCGGTGGCCGGACTCGAGACGGACGTGCCGCGCATCGTCCGTGTCGACACGACTGAACAGGCGGCCGAGTGTAGCGAGCGCGGGGCGAGCGGCGTGATCTATCCGGACGTGCTTGCGGCCGAACGGGTCGGCGACGATCTCGTGGCGGTTCTCGAAGGAGAGATTTCGCGCGAGGAGTTCGTTGAGCGAGGCCATGATCGAGAGCGAGCCGAGATGGGATCGGAGTAAGGGACAAGTGGGACACTGTCGGAGTAGGAGGACACGGCCATCCTGCAAAATTTGCCAAGAATGGCGGAAGGGCCAGTGACAACGGACAACAACGCATAAAGGTCGGATACACGAAAGCCCATCCGAGCTGGATTTTTGATGAGTGAAATCGCCCTCGCTGCCGACTTTGCGATTATTATAGTGACGGCGACGACGATCGGCGTCATCGCCCGGCAGTTCGGGCAGCCGACGATCATCGCGTACATTCTAACCGGGCTCATTCTCGGCCCCGTGATGTTCGACATCGTCACCGAGGAGGGACTCGTCGAACTCATGGCCGAACTCGGGCTCGGCTTCCTGCTGTTCTTGCTCGGGATGAAGATGCGCTTCGACGACATTCGGGAGATCTTACGCCCGATCGTCAACATTGCCGTCTGGCAGACGATCCTGCAGACGGCGCTGGCGCTGGCAGTCGCGTGGGCGCTCGGCTTCGATCCCACCGAAGTCGCCATCATCGCGCTGGCCACCGTCTTCGGCGCGACGCCGATCATCGTCAAGATCCTCACCGACAAGGACGAGATCACCTCGCTCCCGGGCAAAATCGACGTTGGCGTCCTCATCGTTCAGGACATCTACCTCGTCGTCGTCCTCGCACTGCTCAGTGCCGAGGAACTCGGTAGCGCGAGCGAAATCGCAACCACACTCGGCGTCATTGCCGTCATGATGACCTTCATCGGTGTCTTCTCCATTGCCTCTTCGCGTTATCTCCTCCCGCGACTGTTCCGGCGCATCGCGGACAACAAGGACGTCTTCCTCATCGTCGCCATCGCGTGGGCGTTCCTCTTCATCGCCATCTCCGAATACTTTGACCTCTCGCTCGAAGTCGGCGCGTTCCTCGCCGGGATCAGCATCGCACAGCTTCCCTACAGTAAGGAACTCGAGGACCGGATCACGCCGATCACGGACTTCTTCATCCTCGTCTTCTTCGCGAGTATCGGCCTGCAGCTCGCGGCGGACGATCTGACCGCCTACTGGCTCGAAGCGATCGTCGCCTCCGCAATCCTGATGGTCGGCAACTTCTGGATCATGTTCTACCTGATCGACCGCGAGGGATTCAGCGTCGGAACGTCGTTCCTCGGCTCGATCAACATGGTCCAGGTCAGCGAGTTCTCGCTGGTCGTCGGCGCGCTCGCAGTCACGCAGGACTTCATCGAAACCGACGTACTCGGCTACCTCAGCCTGATGGCACTGCTGACGATGAGCCTCTCGACGTACATCATCAGCTACAACCACACCATCTACGACCGCGTCCAGCCCTGGTTCGAACGGTTCGAGTCCGAAGACAAGGACGACGTCGAACTCGAGTCCCACTCGGATCACGTCATCGCGATCGGCTACGACGAAATCACTGAACGCGTGCTGCCGAGACTCGAAGACGAGTACGGCGATGTCGTCATCATCGACCGGCAAACGGATCACATCGAATCGCTGGAAGCGGAGGGCCAGTACGACTCCATCTACGGCGACTTCCGCCACGGCGAAATCCGCAAGGAGGCGAACCTCAAGGACGCTGCCTTCGTTTTGAGTTCGACCGTCCAGCCCGAGGTGAACAAGGCGCTACTCGAGGAGGCCCCGGACGACGCGACGGTCTTCGTCGAGGCGGAGCGAATCGACGACGCGCGCGAACTCTACGACCGGGGTGCAGCCTACGTCATCATGAGTACGTACCTGACTGCAGAACGGCTGAGCGAGTACATCGAACAGTACGTCACTGACCGGGAGGCGTTCGAGCGGTCAATCGCGGACGACATCATCCGTATCGAACGCGGAGACGGGGCACAGTCTGCACCGTCGGACCCGTCTCGCCAGCAGGGAGGTGATGACGATGACTGATCTGATCACCTCGCTCGCGATCGTGTTCATCGCGGCCGGCTTGTTCTTGCTGATTGCGAATCAGCTATCGCTGTCGCCGGTACCGTTCTACCTGCTCGCGGGGTTCGTCATCGGGGCCGGCGAACTCGTCGCTCAGGACCAGTTGATCGAACTCGCACAGTGGGGCATCGCGTTCCTCGTGTTCACGTTCGGGTACCGGTTCGATTTCAGCTCGGTGCAAGCGGTGCTTCGGGACGCAGAAACGGCTGCTGGCACGCAACTGATCGTCGTGGGGCCGATCGCGTTCGTCGTCGCCACGCTGTTCGGCTTCGGCACCGAGAACGCCGTCTACTTCGCGATTGCGGCGACGCTCAGTTCGACGATCGTGGGCTCCGAGGTGCTCGAACAGGAGATTCGGAACAACCTCGTCCACGGCCGACTCGCCTCGTCGGTACATTTCTTCGACGACCTGCTCGCGATCGGACTGATCGTCATCCTCTCTGCAGACCAGTACACGACGACGCTCGTCACCTCACAGATCGGCTTCGCCGTCCTCCTGTTGCTCGCCTCGATGCTCGTCTATCGCCACGGTTTTCCGCTGCTCGTTCGCCTCGCCGGCGACTCCGACGAACTCGTCATGATGGGGAGTATCTCCATCCTCATCGCCTTCCTCGCCGGTGCCGAACTCGCCGGCCTCTCGGCCGTCGTTGGCGCGTTCGCCGCCGGCATCGCGATCCGCAGCGACGACGTCTCCTCGCTCGGTGTCCGCAACGGTATCGCCTCCATCCGTGACTTCTTCGTCGCTATCTTCTTCGTCACGCTCGGCTCGCTCGTCACGATTCCGAGCTTCGACGTGTTCGTCATCGGGGCCACGCTCACTGCCCTCGTCCTCTTCGTCAACCCGCTCGTGATGACGCTCGCGTTCGTCTTCGAGGGGTACGACGTCCGAACCGCGTTCCTCTCGAGTTCGAGTCTCAATCAGGTGAGCGAGCTCTCGCTCGTTATCGCGATCGAGGCGCTGTTACTCGGGGCCATCTCTGAGACGCTGTTCGAGGGAATCATCCTCGCTGCGGCGGCGACGATGATCCTGACGTCGGTCGCCAGACGATACGAGGAACCGGTCTATCGATCGATCGTCGAACGAGTCGTCGCGGGCCGCCAGACCAGAAAGATCGACGACCGAAGCGACGTCTCCGAGGGGCTGACCGACCACATCGTCGTCGTCGGGTACGGGCGACAGGGGCGGCGACTCGTCGAAACCTGCGAGCGACGCGACATCGACTACGTCGTCATCGAGAACGACCCCGTCCTCTGGGACGATATTCAAACGGAGTGTCGCAACTACGTCTTCGGAGACGCGCTATCTGTCTATCCCTGGGAGAAGGCGGCCGTCGAAGACGCCTCGCTCGTGGTCTCGACTGTCGATCACAGTCTCGTCTCCGAGGCGGTCCTCGATATCGACACCGACGCCGACGTGATCCTCCGCGCCGGTACCTCTGCTGAGGCGCGTGACCTGCTCGACGACGGCGCGACCTACGTGAGTGTCCCCAACGTACTCGCCGGCGACCAACTGGACGATGTTGTCGACACCATCGAAGCCGACGAGGGTGACGCCGACGCGGTCAGACAACAGCACCTCGAGATGTTCGAGACACTCGAGCGCTACGGATTCGCGAGTCGCAACGAACGCATCTGAACAGGCGAAGACAGAATCCGAATCCGGCGGCAGGTCCGACATCCGAACCTTGCTGTGGTTTCGATAGAAGGAATGTCGCTATCGATACAGTCCCGTTACTGTTACTGGAGGTGGTGCTGAATCACATCTGCACGCAACGCCAGATCAGCCTGCCGTTCTTCGCGAAGATCCGCAGCGGTCAGGTCGCCCTCGAGGAGCGCCTCGACGTGTTCGGCGAGTTGCTGGCCAGCGAGCAGTTCCGAGACGCTGACGTAGAGGGCACCGGACTCAAGCAGGGTCCGCGCCTCCGACTGGTCGGTCGCCCGCAGCACGATGTCGGCGTCGAAATTGTAGGAGAGCAGCCGTCTGGAGACGGGCTTTGACGCGACCGTCGAGAGGATGATCCGGGCGTCCTCGACGTTCGCTTTCTCCCAGGTGTAGCTCTCCATTGCATCGCCGACGACCACGGCGTCAGACTCCGCCGCGACCGTCTCCCGGCGTGCCGGATCGTTCTCCACGACGACGTACGGCTGGTCGAGGTCGTCACAGGTCTGGGCCAGTCGCTTCCCCTGGCGACCGTAGCCGACGATGATGACGTGATCGGAGAGATCATCCGGGACATCGCTCCACGCGTCAATTTTGCCGTGTGCACTCGGGAGCAGCCCACGGTTCACGAGCGCGCGGTAGAGCTGTTCGTCGTAGCGTTGGCTCAGACTCGAGGTGACCATCGTCACCGCAGCGGCGAGGATGATCGCATCGAACAGCGTCTCAGAGATTTGCCCCAGCAACAGCGCCTGGATTGCGATGATCAGCGCGAACTCGCTGACCTGATCGATGCTGATGGCGGTGAGCGTCGCTGTCCGTCGCTCGTAGCCTCTGAACAGCAAGACCGCCGTCGTGATCGCCGGCTTCACGACCGCCGTCAGCACGACGATCCCCCCCGCGACGAGGAGTTTGCCGACGGATTCGTCCCAGGCGGCTTCGACGAACGGGAACGTGATGAGCGCACCGACCGTCACGAAGAAGATCGCGACGAAGAAATCACGGACCGACTCGAGTCCGTTGAACAGGCCGAGATACTCGATCGGATCGTGTCGGATCGCGAGACCGGCGGCGAACGCACCGACGATGATCGAGATGTCGGCAGACTGGGCTGCGCCGACGAACGCCGCGAGCAGCGAGACGACGCCGAGAATCATGAGTTCGTCCGAGTCGCCGGCGAGTCGGCCGATGGCGTCGAACAGATACCGATTGACGAGGAAGGCGGCTGCGATCAGCGCGAGCCCGTATCCGACGGCCATCGCGACCGGACCGGCCCCGACCGTTCCTGTGCCGAGTCCGGTTCCGAGGACAAGCACGAGCAGGATCGCGAACAGATCCTGAACGAACTGGATCGAGTTCGAAAGCCGACCGCGGACGAGGCGTGACTGAATGTCCGTTTGTACCAGCCCGCGTCCGACGATCGTCGACGAGAGCGCCGCCGCAATGCCGACGTAGATCCCCTCACTGGGCGTAACACCGAGTGCAACGCTCAGTGCGTACCCGACTGAACCGACGACGAGAATCTGGGCAAGCGCGGCGAGTTCACTGTCCCAGATCACCGAGCGGACAGCGGAGATATCGATACCGACACCGAAGGAAAAGACGAGCAACGCGATACCGTACTGGGCGATTTCGAGAGTGAGCTCGTCAGGGATACCGAACGCATCCAGCCCGAAGCCGGCGGCGATGCCCGCGAGGATGAAAAACGGCACCGTCGGCAGATCGTATCGATTGGCCACGAGCAAGAACGGACCGGTGACGATGAACATGATCGAGACGGCGGTGAGCAGGTCACTCATCGAGACCACCTCCATTGCCACTTCCACTACCACTGTCATTGCTATCGTCAGTTCCAGAGCCAGAACCAAGACCAGTACCAGCACCAGTCCCCGTTTCAACACCACCAGCAGGCCCCGGGAACGGTTCAGTACTATCCAACAGTTCGATATCCGACTCGAGTGCCGCCTCGAGTTCGTCGTCGCTGCCCTCCTCGAGGTACGTCTCCAGATACTCTCCGAGTCTGTCGGCCGCGAGATATGGGGTCATGAGCACACAGTGAACACCGCTTTCGTAGAGCAGACGCGCGTCTTCGAGTCGCTCGGCTTCGACGAGGACAGTCGCCTCCTCGTCGACCGACTCGAGTAACACCGAGTTCACCGCCGGATCGACCGACGACGAGAGAACGAAGTCGGCCTTCGAGACGGCGACATCCTTCCGAATCGTCGCGTTGCGGAAGTCACCGTAGACGGTGTCGTATCCTTCTGCCTCGAGCGTCTCGATGTGTTCGACCGTTCGATCGATGACGACGACGTCGTCGTAGTGGGCCGCGAGCAATGGGAGCGCGTTTCGGGTCACCTCGTCGTAGCCGACGACGACCGCGTGATCCCGATACTCCTGTTTGCCGCCCTCGAAGTCGCCCTCACTCGTAAACCGCGTGATCGTCGGCTCGAAGCGCTCGAATAGCTGGTGGCTGAACTCGATGAGGTACACGGAGACGGCCATCGTGAAGATCGCCAGCAGCGTCATGAAGCCGAGGATTTCGGGCTCGATGAAGCCACCCTCGACAGCGACGGCGGCGACGATGATCCCGAACTCGCTGACCTGAATCATGTTGATACTGCCGAGGAACGTCGTCTCGGAGCCAAAGCCCTGCCAGTCGAGTAGTGAGAAGAAGATGAGGAACTTCACGGGCATCAACACCAGCGCGGCGATGATCGCCTCCGGGGCGTACTCTAAGAGTTGTGCCGCCTCGAGGTCGATCGCGACCGAGACGAAGAAGACCATGACGAACAGGTCCGTCAGCGGGTTGACCCGGTCCTGTAACTCCTTGCTGTACGGAAGCTGTGCGATGGCCACGCCGGCCATGAACGCTCCCATCTCGATCGAGAGGTACGCCGTAATCCCGAACAGTGGCTCGAGAAAGAGGTTGATGTTGTCGGAGACGAACACGAACAGGAACGCCCACGCGATGGCGACGAGGAAGAAGATCTCCTCGTTGTCGGCAATCCGGCGGAAGACGACCGGCAAGACCGTTCGCGAGGAGACGAGAGCCGCAATCGTCACGAGCGCAACGAGGACCAGCACGACGGCGAGGGTCGTCGCAACCTCGGCGAGGCTGTCCGGCTGTCCAGCCGCGAGGACGGCCAGGATAATGACGACGACGACGTCCTGCACGAGCAAGACGCCAACGTCGAGCTTTCCGTGGAGCGAGGTCGCCTCGTCCTTGTCCGTGAGCATCTTGATGACGACCGCGGTCGAACTGTACATCACCGCCAGACCGATCAACACCGACTCGACGAGGCCGAAGTTGAGCGCGAACGCGATGCCTGCACCCACGAGGAAGACCGCGATCATCTGCGGGATCGAGATTTTGACGATCGACGAGAGAACGTGACGGATCTCCTCGAGTCGCATCTTGATCCCGAGCAAGAACAGCAAGAACGCGAGTCCGAGTTCGGAGAGCAGTTCAGTCAGTTCGCTGACCTCGACGATCCCGAGCGCCGCTGGGCCGATTACGACCCCAGCGAGAATGTAGGCGATGATCGTCGGTTGGCCCGTCTGTTTGGCGACGAATCCGGCGAGTGTCGCACTGAAAAGAATAATAGCGAGATCGACGGTAAGCGCAACCTCAGTAGCCATTCTGTTCGAACGATACGAGCGTAGGAAAGTAATAATGTCGAAAGGCGATACCGTAGTTGTCGATTTTGGGTTGGAAACGCCAGACAGTGATCTGCGCCCGGCTGTTCAGAATACCTGATACTACCGGTTGCACCAGGCGAGCATTCCCAATACGACCTCGTCCGTCCGGTTGACCACCTCCGTCTCTATCACGACCGCCGGACCGCAGCCATCACCGGTACACTGTCCAGCTAGTCTGCCGTCTGGACGGCGCTGAGAACTGCCTGCACGACATCCGTTGCTCGCTTGACCTCCGCACCGCTCTCGACGAACACCAGCGTCCGCGGCGGCTGGGTCGCCTTCGGCCGAACGCGAAGGTCGGCCTCGGCGGCCGCCTCAGCCGCACCGTCCTGTCCAGCGGTGAACTTGAGTCGGGCGCGATCCGGCTGGACGAACACCTGGGCGAGTAGTGTGGTGTCGTCATCACCGCTCTCGCCTGCAGCAGTATCCACAGCTCTAGTCATCGTCACATCGTACGCACGCGTTCCATCCGCCGTCGGCTCGACATCCGTGTCCGCGTTCGTGACGGCGAGGGACTCGAGTCCCCCGTCTTCTCGGCCGTCGAGTTCGGAGGAGAGCAGTTGTGCGATTCGGGTGCCGTCGGTGATCCGGTCCTCGACCATGAGTGAGTCTCTGGTAGCTGTTCTGGGTGTGGCGGTTAACGCTCTTCGGCTTCTGGCTTCGGGTTGCTGGGTACTAGCCGCAGGATACTGACCGCTGGTTTCCGGGTGCTGACTTTTAGGGTAGCCGACACCTAGCTGTCTGCGTCAGGGACGAGCGCCGAACGCGCAACCGGAATCAACTCGTCGATGTCGAGCCCCTCGCGGCGGGCGTAGATCACTGCTGCCGTCTCGATCGTGACACCGAGTTCGCCCTGGAGTGTGTTGATCGCCCCGACGGCCTCGTGTTTGGCCATGCCTTCGGCGACGAGCGCGTCGAGGACGCGTTCGAACGCGGAGCGCTCCGTGAGAATATCTTCGTCCGGAACGAACGCTTCCGGAATCGTCACCTCGGTGGGGTCGAACCCGGCGACGAGTTCGTTGCCATCGGGTTCGAGGAGGCCGTCCTGCGTCGCCACGTCGATCAGGCGTTTTGACTGATCGGGCGAGAACCAGTCGCGGTCGAGCGAGAGCGCGACGACGAACTCGTTCTCCTCGAGTCGGTTCGTGCCGTTCTGGACGAACGGGGCGGCGACGGCGACGCGAAGGCTCATCGAAGACGACTCTCTGGAGCGGCGAAATAACGATGGCGGTTCGGCTGCGCTCGGCCTACACGATACCCGATACTCGATGGCGGTGGCGGTTTCGTCAGTCAGAGGCCTGACTGCCACCACCGTTGTTCCGGTTCGCACGAGATGGTGGCGGGAACTCGGTCGGGGACGGCTCCGACTGTGGCGGTTCCGGGAGCACACAGCGGTCGGGTTCGCGGTTGACGTGCTGGTACTGACCGGGTGCGTTCGCGAGCGGATGGGCCGGGTTCTGGTCGCTGTCGATTCGGGCAGCACGGACCTCGCCGAAGCCGGTGAGCCGTGCTTGGATGCCACGCCAGTGATAGCGCGTTGCAGCCGGAATCGAAACCGGTTGTGGCGGTTTTCCATCCGGGTGACTCGTCGCCAGGATCGTATTGTTGACGTTGCTCGCCAGCGCGTCGTGGTCGATGAGGACGCCAACAGATGCGTCCCGCGGCGCGCGTGCGGCGAGTACGTCGAGTCCGAGGTGAAGCGCCCGATACTCGGCGACGTTGTTGTCCGGCGGCGTATCCGCGGTCGCAACTCTGGCGACGCGGGTGCCGTCGCGCGTTTCGATGACGGCGCCGAGCCCGCCACCCGACTGGCGGAAGGACCCATCGGTAGCGACGTAGAAGTCTCGGTGATGGGTCCGCGGGGGGTGGGCGATGTGGGGCGTCGGCGACTCGTCGAACAGGTCCCGCAGTGCGGACCGGCCGTGAGCGGCCATACTCGTGGTACGTCCTGTGTCGCACTTAAACTTGTGGCACGTCTCAGGTGGTGAATCCGTGACAGTGTTCTCTCCCAGAATGTGCCGAGAAAGTGCGTATTTGTCCGCGATACCTAGAGAAATGAGACACTTACGCACGAGATATGTGATGCCGTACCAGTATATATAAATAACAGCCCTTCTATGAGTCAACGTATGCAGGGTGCCAATTATTCACTCGACCGCCGGACGCTACTGCAGCGGACCGGAGCAGCGACGAGTATTGCTGGGCTTGCAGCAATAGCTGGCTGTATTGACGACTCGAACGGTGATGGTGACGACGAGTTCGTCGTCACGCAGGGGGAGTTTGCGACAACGGTCGATCCGAACGACCACAACGACTCGCCGACGTACAACGTGCTCGACCAGGTGTACGAGCCGCTCTGGGACATTACGTCCGACGGTGAACTCGAGCCACGAATCGTCGAGGAGTGGGACCACCCCGACGACAACACGATGGAGCTGACGGTTCGAGACGATGTCGTGTTCCACGAGGGCCAGGAGATGACGGCCTCGGACGTCGCGTACACGATCAACCGTGCCGTCGACGAAGACGTCGGCATCGTCAGCGAACAGGCCGACCGCTACCCCGGTGTCACCGGCGCTGAAGCCGAGGACGACACGACCGTGCTCGTCGAACACGAGTCCGTGGCGTCGCTGGTCGAGTTCAACCTCGCTACCGTCGCGACCGTCGTCAGCGAGGAGTGGATGGAAGACCAGGACCAGCCCGCAAACGAGGAACTGAACGGAACCGGGCCGTACCAGGTCGAAGAGTACACGCCGGATCAGGACATTATCTACACGGCGTTCGACGACTACTGGGGCGATGTCCCCGATATCGACCGCGTCCGCTACCGTGCAGCCAGCGAGGCGAGCACGCGAGTCTCCGAACTCGAGACGGGCGAGAGCGACCTGATCGTCAACGTCCCGCCGACGGACACTGCGGGAATCGACGAACTCGATGACGCCGATATTCGGACGGTCACCAGCCTCCGAAACATCTTCCTGGTCATGCCGAACGACGACGAACCGTTCGACAGCCAGGAGTTCCGCCAGGCGATGAACTACGCTGTCGACGTCGATTCTATCATCGACAACGTGCTCGACGGCTTCGGTGCACCGAGTTCCCAGCCCCTCCCAGAGGGTGTCTTCGGCTACAACGACGAGCTGGACCCATACCCACACGATCCTGAGGAGGCCGAAGCGCTCGTCGAGGAGAGTGGCTACGAGGACGTCGAAATCACACTCGAGTCGCCCGAGGGACGATACCTCAACGACACCGAAGTCGCGGAGACGGCGGCCCAGCAGATCGACCAGCTGGACAACGTCTCCTGTGACTTCCAGATCGTCGACTTCGAGAGCCTCACCGAGTCCTCGCTCGACGGCGACCCGTCGACGTCGCCGGACTTCTTCCTTATCGGCTGGGGGAACCCGACGTACGACGGCGACTACGGCCTTACCCCGTGGTTCGTCGAGGGACAGGCGTCGTACAACTTCATGGACGACGACATCGAGGAGATGATCACCGAGAGCCAGAGCGTCGACGATCCGGACGAGCGCGAAGAACTCCTCCAGGAGATCAACGCAGAGCTCTACGAGGCAGCGCCGTGGGTCTTCCTCCACCGCGAGGAGAGTATCTACGGGATCCGCTCTGACGTCGACTGGGAGCCACGCGCCGACGAAAGCATCTTCCTGGACGAGATGCAGCGGTAGGGATCAAGAACAGGACACGAAACACGACTCGCCACTCGCCACTCGTGCCCGTCGACCGTCACTGACTACTCGCCACCCGAAACACGCGATGCCTGCTGGGGAGGCAGCTTCCGCGACTTCGGGTAGCGGTTCGGTGATCGGTGATCGGTGTCGGACCCACACGACGTGGCGAACCGACACCAACGTCGGACCAATGTCAAGACACGCACAGCAGACGTACCAACAGACGATCCATCTTCGCACGATTCGAACGCATACATAGTCGATGTCTCTTGCCAAATTCCTTATTAAACGAACACTACAGGGTATCTTCGTCGTCTGGGGAGTGGTCACGATCACCTTCGGACTTCGGGCTATCGCACCTGGTGACCCCGTCGACCTGATCGTTGATCCGGCGACATCCCCCGAAATCCGTCAACAGGTTCGCGAGGATATGGGACTCGACCAGCCGCTGCTCATCCAGTACATCGAGTACCTCCAGGGCATCCTGGTCGGCGACCTCGGATTCTCGTACCAGTCTCGCCGCGACGTAACGACCATGGTTATCGAACGAGTGCCAGCGACACTCGAGTTAGCGATCGCCGCAACGATCGTCGCGATCGTCATCGCGATCCCACTTGGCGTGATCAGCGCAACGAGGCGACACCAGCCCTCGGATTACAGCGCAACGATGTTCTCGCTGGTTGGGATCAGTACGCCGAACTTCTGGCTGGGGATCATGTTGATTCTCGTCCTCTCGGTGCAGTTTGGCGTGTTCCCGGTGAGCGAGCGCCCGGTTGGCTTCGTCGAAGCCGTGACCGTGCTCGTCACGACCGGCTACTTCAACGATCTGATTACCTGGTTCCGCCATATGACGCTGCCCGCTCTCACACTAGGGACGTACTTTACAGCCCTTATTACGCGACTGACACGCAGTGGTATGGTTGACGAACTCGGAAAGCCCTACGTGACGGCGACCGAAGCGAAGGGACTGCCGAGCGTGCTGATCAGATACAAGCACGTCCTTCGGAACACGATGATCCCGATCATCACGGTGCTCGGCCTTCAACTCGGGACGCTCATCGGTGGCGCGGTCATCACCGAGTGGGTTTTCGACTGGCCGGGACTCGGTACGAGGCTGATCAACGCCCTCTATGCCGGTGACTGGCCGGTGATCCAGGGCGTGCTCATCTTCATCGGGATCGGGTTCGTCGTGATCAACATCGTCGTCGACTCGCTGTACGCCTACCTCAACCCGCGGGTGGTCGACGAATGATTTCCGATCGGCTCAAATCGAGTCTGAAGCGGGAGTTCGACCAGAGTCTGATGGCGAAACTCGGACTCGCGATTGCGCTCGTCATTATTCTGGTCGCGACCTTCGCACCGATACTTGCGACCCATCATCCGGGTCAGACCGGTCACTTCGACGAGGAGGGCAGTTCCTACCCACCGATCGGGTTCGACTACGAGACACACGCCTGGGAGGATGGTGACGACGGCCGTGAACGCATTCCACACACGGTCGAGCCAACCTCCGAGCACGTACTCGGGACGAACAACCTCGGACAGGACGTCTACTCGCGGATGCTGTTCGGTGCGCGAACGTCGCTGTTAGTCGGGTTGATCGGAACCGGTCTGGCTGCGGCCTTCGGCGTGCCGTTCGGGCTGGTTGCGGGGTACTTCGGCGGGCGGACGGACGACTCCATGATGCGGGTTGCGGACATCATGCTCGCGTTCCCGTCGCTCGTCCTCGCAATCGCCCTCATCGGGGTGTTCGGCAGAAGCGTCCAACACATACCGGATCCGATCGTTATGGCCGGGTTCGCCGATGGGATGCCCGAATACGCGGTGCTTCCCGGCACTGTTACACTCGTCGTTGCACTCGTCAACTGGGTGTGGTTCGCCCGCGTCGCCCGCGGAGAGGCGCTCGCGATACGCAACGAAGAGTACGTGAAAGCCGCACGAAGCCTCGGCGCGAGCAACTGGACCGTGCTTCGCAAGCACGTCCTGCCGAACAGCCTCACGCCGATCATCGTGCTCGCGACGATCCAGGTCGCCGCGATCATCCTCCTCGAGAGTTCGCTGTCGTACCTCGGGTTCTCCGGGACGACGCTCTCGTGGGGGTACGAGATTAGCCAGGGCCAGGACTACCTGCGAACCGCCTGGTGGATCTCGACGATCCCCGGCATCGCGATCGTGCTCGCCGTAGTCAGCATCAACCTGCTCGGCGACTGGCTCCGGGACGCCCTCGACCCGAACATCGAGGGAGAGGGAGGTGTCTAACATGACTGAGGATATTATCCGCGTCGAGGGACTCTCGACTCGCTTCTTTACGGAACAGGGGCAGGTAAACGCAGTCGACGACCTTGACTTCCGCATCGAACGCGGCGAGGTCTTCGGCATCGTCGGCGAGAGTGGCAGCGGGAAAAGCGTGACCGCCCGCTCGCTCATGGACCTCATCGAGTCGCCCGGTCGGATCACGGACGGGCGTATCTGGTTCAACGACGCCGAACTTGCCGACCACATCGCCGAAGACAACGACGAAGCCGTCGACGGCGACTTCGTCGACCTGCTCTCGATCACCGAACAGGAGCGAACGGCGCTCCGGGGAACCTCCTTCAGCATGATCTTCCAGGACCCCGAGAGCAGCTTCAACCCCAGCTTGACCGTCGGCGAACAGCTCGCCGAAGCCGTCGAGGTCCAGCAACGCGCCAGTGCGAACCCACGCTCGACGAAGGCCAAGACACAGACGGCCGACTACTCCTTTAGCAACTACCTGCTCTCGACGATGCTCCCCTCCCAGCGATTCGTCACCGACGAAAGCCGGGAGCGAGCGATCGAGCTACTCGAGTTAGTCGGCATTCCGGACCCCGTCGAGCGAGCCGACGAGTACCCACACGAGTACTCGGGTGGGATGCTCCAGCGGGCGATGATCGCCCAGGCGCTTGCGGGTGAGCCGGACGTACTCGTCGCCGACGAGCCGACGACGGCGCTGGACGTGACGATTCAGGCCCAGATCCTCGATCTGCTCGACGACTTGCAGGAGGAGACGGGCATGACGATCCTGTTGATCACGCACAACCTGGGTGTCGTTGCGCGGATGTGCGACCGCGTCGGCGTGATGTACGCCGGCGAGATCGTCGAGCGGGGGACACTCGAGGACGTCTTCGACGACCACGTCCATCCCTACACGGAGGGGCTGCTCGGCTCGATTCCAGACCTCGAGAGCGCTGGCGGTCGGCTCCAGCCGATTGGCGGGAACGTCCCCAGCCTGCTCGATCACGAGATGGGAGACCGGTGTCACTTCGCCGACCGGTGTCCGAAGGCGATGGATCAGTGTCTGGAACACCCGCCCGAGTACGCTGCCTCGGGCAGTAACGACCACACCGTCCGGTGTGTGCTCGCAGAGCGCTCGTACGACGAGCGGGATGCGGTACCGGCAGGCTACTTCGACGAAACCGAACGGCCAGCGGGGGACAAGCACGAAACGCCCGACCAGTCCGCGGGCGAACCGCCGGAGGAGCGAACGCAGCCACAGACGACAATCGAGGAGTCCGGAGGTGAGTCATGATGAGTTCCGATGAGCAACACGACCACACGGCCGAGACAGCAGGGACGGAGTCAGGAGTGAACGCTGCCGGTTCCGGGTCCGAAACAGAGACGACGTCCCGAACGGGAGTCGACAGCGATGCCCACGCCACCACGTCGGCTGTAACGGGTGCTGAAGCACCGCTGGTCAGCGTCCAGAACCTCGAGAAGTACTTCTGGGAGAACGACTCGCTGCTCGACCGACTCCTGGGCGGCGAGCCAGTCGCCGTCCGCGCCGTCGACGGCGTGAGCTTCGACATCCACGCGGGCGAGACGCTCGGTCTCGTCGGCGAATCCGGCTGCGGGAAGTCGACCACCGGTGAAACCCTGTTGCGCCTCCAGGAGCCGACCGACGGCCGCGTCGAGTTCGGCGGCGAGAACGTCTACGAGATGGACGACGGATCACTCACCGACTTCCGCCAGAACGCACAGGTCGTCTTCCAGGACCCCTTCTCGAGTCTCGACCCGCGGATGACGATCGGCGACATCGTCAAGCAGCCACTCGACATTCACGACGTCGGTACCCCGGACGAACGCCGTGCCCGTGTGCAGGACCTCCTCGAGCGCGTCGGCCTCTCGACCGACCAACTCGACCGCTACCCCCACGAGTTCTCCGGCGGCCAGCGCCAGCGCATCGGCATCGCCCGCGCGCTCGCACTCGAGCCGGAGTTCCTCGTGCTCGACGAGCCGACGAGCGCGCTCGACGTCTCCGTGCAGGCACAGGTCCTGAACCTCCTCGAGGACCTGCAAAACGAGTTCGACCTCACCTACCTGCTCATCAGCCACGACCTCTCGGTGATCCGCCACATCTGTGACCGGGTCGCCGTGATGTACCTCGGTGAGATCGTCGAGGTCGGCCCCGTCGAGGAGCTGTTCGACGATCCGAAACATCCCTACACGAAGGCGCTACTCGAGAGTGTCCCGAGGGCGACGACCGAGGAACGAGAGCGCGACCGAGAGACCCTCGCGGGAGACGTGCCGTCGCCGCGTGATCCGCCGAGTGGCTGTCGGTTCCGGACGCGGTGTCCGATGGTGATCCCACCGGAGAACCTGCAGATCGAACAGGAGACCTTCCGCGAGATCATGACCGCTCGAGAGCGGGTCGAGAGTCGAGACATCTCACTCGAGACCGTTGGTGGCGACCAGATCGAATTTGAGGACGGGTCGGTTCCGTCCGAAGACGTCCCGGCGTTCGTCGATCTGCTCCACGAGCGGTTGTTCGACGAGCCGTTGCCGGATCGCCACCGCGAGGTCGTCGACGAGGCCTTCGCCGAACTGGCAGACGCCGACTGGGAAGCAGCCGAGTCGATCCTTCGGATGGAGTACGAGAGCGTCTGTGAGCGCGAGAACCCGGGTCTCGGAGAGGGCGCACATCCGGTTGCCTGCCATCTCTACGGTGAGGGCGGCGCTGGCGATCACGCAGTCGATCCAGATACCTGGAGCTAAGCGCTCACACACCCTATATTCAGGGAGTACAGAGTGTTCAGTTGCCGTAACTCGAATAATGGTATTTCTTCACACACGAGTCCCCATTTTCCGGTCGTGAGTGGCTCCAGCATCGGAATTTCGAAACGGGTTCGAAATACTGAACGAACGGACCCAATCTGTATTGGCAGTAGGTGTAATACCGTCACTAGCTTGGCATAGATATGAACCAAACCAGCGCCTCTCGGATGGAAGCGGCATGCTCACTGCTGTCAAAATCTGAGCGTCGGTATCTGCTGTATCAACTGTCGGACGGTCGCCGAGCGAATATCGACGCCCTCATCGATCAGATTGCAGCCTGGGAACTCGAGGGCGACCGGCAGGGAGACCACGACGCGGTCGACGAGGAGACGCGCCAACAGGTGTATATTTCGTTGATCCACAATCATCTGCCACGACTGGCTGATTACGAGATTATCGACTACGACCTCCGAAGCGGTGACGTCGTCCTCGACGACGGGTTCGAGGACATCAAGCCGTTACTCGAGCAGTTCAGGCAGACGGAAGAGCATCCGGAACTGCGAAAGCGAGCGACGCTGTAGCGGCGACGATCGACCACGTGGAGTCCACCGAGAGCCCCTGCTGACAGTGTGGCTGTGGCGAAACGGCGTGGGAACGACAGGGTGAGACCCAGGCCGTCTCTGTTTCTGCCGGTGATCTGGTTCGGCCCGGTCTGGTATCACCAGTGTCCATCTTCGAATCGTAACCAGCATCGGATTCTGCCCATCTTCGAATCGTAACAGATAGTGTCACAGACAGGCGAGTTGCTCCTGTGAGCCGCGCCCGAAACACCGGACTCTTTCTCGTTCTCGCTGCCGCCTGGGGAACCGCATTCGTCGCTATCAGCGCCGGACTCGAGCACTTCCCGCCGGTGCTGTTCGCTGCCTTACGCTACGATATCGCCGGCATCCTGATGCTCGCGTACGCGGCCTACGCCGTCGATGACTGGTACCCCACGGGCCGCGCAGAGTGGGCCGTCGTCGCCGTCGGCGCGACGCTGCTGATCGCAGCCTACCACGCGTTCCTGTTCGTCGGCCAGCAACACACGACCGCCGCCGCAGCCGCGATACTGGTGAGTCTCTCACCCGTTCTGACGACCGGTTTCGCCCGCCTGCTGATGCCATCCGACGCGCTCTCGGCGCTCGGCGTCATCGGTGTCGGTCTCGGACTCGTCGGTGTGGCAGTGATTTCACAGCCAGAAACCGGTGATCTGTTTGCCCCAGACGTCATCGGCAAGGTACTCGTCTTCTGTGCGGCCGCCGCATTCGCACTCGGCAGCGTTCTAACCCGCCGCATCGACGCTGCACTGCCGATCGAGACGATGGAAGCCTGGTCGATGCTCGGCGGCGCACTCCTGATGCATCTCCTCAGTCTCGCCCTTCGGGAACCGATCGAGCCGTCGGCCTGGACCGACCCGCAGGCACTCGGCGCACTCGGCTATCTCGCCGTCGTCGCGAGTGCGCTTGGCTTCCTGCTGTACTTCGACCTCCTCGAGCGACTCGGTGCCGTCGAAATCAACATGGTCTCCTACGTGGCCCCGATCTTCACGGCAATCGTGGGCTGGCTCTACCTCGGCGAGGTCGTCGACGCCGCGACGCTGGGCGGCTTCCTCCTCATCGCACTCGGGTTCGTCCTCGTCAAACGACGCGCGATTCGTGAGACGCTCGGTCGTACTCCTGGCGGGGACTCGAGTACGGGTGCTGACGACTGACGGTGCTGACGTACCAGACTCGGACATCTTCGAATAAAACGATCGGAACGGGGCTCGATGCCCGACGCCGATTTCTAAATCAGTGGTCGTTCGACTGACAGTGCTCGTGACCCACATAGAGTGCGACGAGGTTACAACCAAGCAAGAACAGGAAGAGCATCGACTCGACCCACGTCGAGAGGCCAGTAAGCAAGAGCGGGACGTACACAAACGGCAGGACGATCGCAGACCAGAACGCGATGGCACGAACGCGGAGCGAAAGCGGCTGTGACGCTGCTGGCGTGTCACGGCGGTCAGCCGGAGAGTGGGAGGGGTCGCTTGTCTGGTTCATCTGGTGGGGTGGCGTCGTGGGCCGTTCGGCCTGGGAGGTCGGCGACTCGTTGTGGTCTCGATTCGCTTGTGAGTCCGCTGTCGACGACGACTCGGCAGTTCGATCAGGGGCGACAGAAGGCTCTGACATCGACGAGTGTCTCAACGATGGGCGAGAGGCGGCATATAGGATATCGACCGTTTCGGTTCATTCGAACCCATTCGAGAGAATTCAACCGAGTGTGGGGCAAGCCTGAACACGAACTGCACCCGATTCATCACGAGAACCACCACGAGAACTCACGACGAGAATAGCGGATACTCGAGTCGGCTGCCGATTTTACCGCGACGAAACGACAGCCGCGATGCGAGCACGGTACTCGAGACGGACAGCCACTGCGGGTGTGACTAAGTCGATGTTAGCGGGGAGTAAGCACTGCTTACGGTGGTGGGCCAGCAGTCATGTGCCCTCTTTCGGTCTCGCTACAGGCGGGGACCGATACAAAACACACGGGTGAGTTGTCACTGGTGTCGGCAAGCAGCGGACGAACGCAAAACGGCGGCAGAACGAAAGCGACCGGGACGGACTACTGGAAGCCGATCCGGCTGCCGCGGCGGCCGGTCGGGTCGGGGCCACTCGAGCCGCCCTTGAACTCCTCTTCGATGCGCTCGTAGTAGTCGAGGATGTCGTCCGTGATCGTCGGACGGACGTTCTCCATCGCCTGGCGGAAGTGGCGCATCTCGACGATGTCGGCCTCATGATCCTCGCGAAGCGCCTCGATGGCAGCCTCGCGGGCGATCGACTCGAGATCGCTGCCGACGTAGCCGTCGGTGATCTCCGCGATTTCGCGGAGGGTGACGTCCGCGGCAAGCGGCGTCTCTCCCGTGTGGATGTCGAGGATGCGTTCGCGGCCGTCGACGTCGGGTTCGCCGATCATGACGAGCCGGTCGAATCGACCCGAGCGCAGCAGTGCGGGGTCGATCATGTCCGGACGGTTCGTCGCGCCGATGACCATCACGTCCTCCATTTCTTCTAAGCCATCCAGTTCCGTCAGGAGCTGGTTGACGACACGTTCGGAGACGTTGGATCCGGTTTCGCCACCGCGGCCGGGGGCGAGCGCGTCGAGTTCGTCGAAGAAGATCACCGTCGGGGAGACCTGCCGCGCCTTGCGGAAGGTCTGGCGGATGGCCTTCTCCGATTCGCCGACCCACTTCGAGAGCAGCTGTGGGCCGCGAACCGAGATGAAGTTCGCGTTGGTCTCGTTGGCAACGGCTTTCGCCATGAGCGTCTTCCCTGTTCCGGGCGGCCCGTACAGCAGGACGCCCGCTGGCGGGTCGATGCCCAACCGACTGAACCGATCGGGGTTGTTGAGCGGCCACTCGACAGACTCCTGGACCTGCTCTTTGGCGTCGTGAAGGCCGCCGACGTCGTCCCAGGAGATCTTGGGGAGTTCGACCAGGACTTCTCGCATCGCCGAGGGTTCGACCTCGCCGAGTGCGCCGCGGAAGTCCTCGCGCTTGACGATCATCCGGTCGATCAGGCTCGGCGGGATGTCCTCCTCGTCGAGATCGATCTCGGGGAGGTACCGACGCAGTGCCTTCATCGCGGCCTCCTTGGTCAGGCTCTCGATGTCAGCACCGACGAAGCCGTGGGTCTCGTCGGCCAGGTGCGAGAGCGCGACATCGTCCGAGAGCGGCATTCCGCGGGTGTGGATCTGCAGGATTTCTTCACGGCCGACCTCGTCCGGGACGCCGATCTCGATTTCGCGGTCGAAACGGCCCGGTCGGCGAAGCGCGGGGTCGACGCTGTCGACGCGGTTCGTCGCCGCGATGACGATGACTTGCCCGCGGGCCTCGAGGCCGTCCATCATCGTCAGCAACTGGGCGACGACGCGGCGTTCGACCTCGCCGGTGACGTCTTCGCGTTTTGGCGCGATGGAGTCGAGTTCGTCGATGAAGATGATCGCGGGCGACTCCTCACTCGCGTCCTCGAAGATCTCCCTGAGCTGTTGCTCGGATTCACCGTAGTACTTCGAGATGATCTCCGGGCCGGCGATCGAGAAGAACGACGCGGAGGTCTCGTTGGCCACGGCCTTCGCGAGGAGGGTCTTCCCGGTCCCCGGTGGACCGTGTAAGAGGACACCCTGTGGTGGCTCGATCCCCAGTTTCTTGAAGATCTGCGGGTGTTTCATCGGGAGTTCGACCATCTCCCGCACGCGCTGGATCTCGCCCTGGAGTCCGCCGATGTCCTCGTAGGTGATCCCGCCCCCGGTCTTCTCGAAGCCCGAAATCGGTTCCTCCCGGAGTTCGACGTCAGTATCCTCGGTGATGAGGACGACGCCCTCTGGTTCAGTCTCGACGGCGATCAGGGGGATTGCCTGGCCCGGCGAGCGCATGAACGGGTGGTTCGTCGAACTCATCACGGGCACGATGTCGCGGCCGACGACCGGCCGCTTCAGGATCTGGCGTTTGACCATACCCGCCGCGTCGGAGCCGAACTGCACCGAGGCCTCCTCCGGCGGCGCGAGCGTGAGTTTGTCCGCCTTCGTCGCTTCCGCCTTTCGAATGGTGACCCGCTCGCCGATACCCACGTCGGCGTTCTGTCGCGTGAAACCGTCAATTCGGACGGTATCCGTGTTCCAGTCCTGCCGGTCTGCACGCCATACCTTCGCTGCAGTCGTGTCTGCACCTTCGATCTCGATGATGTCGCCCGGACTGAGCTTTAGATGTAACAGCGTGTCCGGGTCGAGTCGGGCGATACCACGACCCGAGTCGTTCGGGTACGCCTTCGCAACCTCCAGTTGAACTTCATTCATGATTCAGGATGCACGGCAATGTCTGTGACTCCGATTCCGGATCGGATAGGTTTTTTGCTCGTCAAAGTTTGCTAGGTGCTACCAAAGCAATGTTTGGCAGGTAGATACATAGAAGTGTCGACGGCGGTGTGATTTGAGAGAACCAGCGTGACACTCACGTACCTGGAGTCAGTTCGCGGGCGCACCCGATTCAACTCACGTCTATAGTCGGACCACTCCCAGCCCGGCAGCCGGACCACTTCCAGCCGACCGCTGGCGAGACACCCAGAATCACCATCCGAGGAGCACGTCCACGAGCGGCCGCAGACAGACCGCAGACGCAACACGAACACACCACGAACCAACACAGACACACCACAGACACCAGAGAAGCATGGCTTTTTGCGCACGCTATCCCTCCTCTCTGTATGCACGTTCTCGCCTTCGACGGCCGCATGGGCGCAAGCGGCGACATGATCCTCGCTGCCTTACTGGATGCTGGCGCTGACCCGGACGTACTCGAGTCCATCACGGACGAACTCGACGTCGCGTATCGGATCGAGGAGACGGTTCGGTGTGGGATTTCGGGGGCGACGGTGGATGTGGTGCTGACTGGGGAACACGGTGACGGTGAGGACGAGCAGGGCGATGCGGACGCCGATGAGCAGAGTCATGTGCACGATCACGACCATGGACACGAGGATACCCATTCCCACACTGACAGCCACGACCACGCACACGAGCACACACACGACGACCATGAACACACCCACGCCGAAGGACACGGCCCACACCGCAGCTACACCGAAGTCCGCACCATCGTCGAAACCATGGCCCTCCCCGACCCCGTCGAGCGCGACGCACTCGCCATCTTCGAACGCCTCGGCGAAGCCGAAGCCAACGTCCACGGCAAGGCACTCAAGTCCATCCACTTTCACGAGGTCGGCGCGGACGACGCCATCGCGGACATCGTCGGTGCGGCGGCGCTGGTTCACGATCTCGCGCCGGATCGCATCGTCACCACGCCGCTATCGACCGGCGGTGGGACAGCCTCGATGGCCCACGGTGAGTACCCGATTCCCGCACCGGCGGTCGTCGAAATTGCGCAGGAAGCCGACTGGGCGCTTCGCGGTGGCCCTGTCGAGGCTGAACTACTCACGCCGACCGGCGCAGCGATCCTTGCACACCTCGCCGACGGCGTCGACTCGCTTCCCGAACTCGACGTGACGGCCGCCGGCTACGGCGCTGGCGGGTACGAACTCGACCCCCACCCGAACGTCCTCCGAGTGCTGGTCGGCGAGGGAGCCGGCGGATTGTACAAGGATGAGATCGCGGTACTCGAGACGAACCTCGACGACGCGACGCCGGAGGTGCTCGGCGGCCTCCAGGAAACCCTGGCTGAGGCGGGTGCACGAGATGTCTCGATTCTCCCGGCGACGATGAAGAAGTCACGGCCCGGGCATCTGGTGAAGGTGATTTGCAAGCCCGAGGACCGAACGCGGGTTGCACGGCGACTCGCCGAGGAGACGGGCACGTTGGGGGTTCGTGATTCGGGTGTGACCCACCGCTGGATCGCCGACCGGGAGTTCGAGACGGTGGCGGTGGAGCTGGATGGGGAACAGTACGAGGTGGCGGTCAAAATCGCCCGGGATAGTGACGGTGCGGTGTACGACGTGAGTGCAGAGTACGATGAGGCCTCGCAGGTGGCGTCGGAAGCCGGTGTCGCGATCCGGACGGTACTCAAGCGTGCAGAACACCTCGTAGCGGGTGCGGAGATTCAGTAACGCATGCAGCGCAAAGCGGCGTTTTGACTGACGATGAGAAATTGAAAGAAGGTGGTTATCGTCGGCGGTATCGACTGTTGTTATCAGTCGCCGTTGCCGTTGAAGTCGAGGTCAATGTCGCCGACATTGACGTTGTCACCGCTCTCGGCCGTCACGTCACTGACTTCGGCGTTGTTAACCTGAACCGCGGTCTGGTCCTGGTTCACTTCAGCGTTAGAGGCACTGAAGGAGGATGCGCCGGTCGAGGTGCCCCACTTGCTGTCAGAGGCCGATGCACCAAGGGCGAACGAACTGGAGTGCGACTCAGCGATGCCTACCTGTGCGTTGTTGTTGTTCTGGTCGATTCCGATCTCGACGCTCGCGTCACCCGTCTCTTGATCGACGTCGTTCTGTGCTGCTGCCGTGCCGGCGAACCCCATGAACATGAGGCTGCCGATGAGCGCTACCGTCAGTGTAATTGCGAGTGTTCGCTTCATGTGTTGTAATCCTGAGGCACGCTCCACGACAGACCGGGGCCCCTCGTGACGACGAGTTCAGTGTTCAAGCCACTGGTGGCCCCGATTGCTGTGGCGCGTTGCCCGGTCATAACCCAACAGCGAGGAGTACTTCAACCCGAACAACGGTTTCACGGCGAATACTCCGATTAGCCCGATTGAAGCCGAAACTATCGCTCTGTGAGCCATCCTACACCTCGCTGAAACGCGTGTTTCTCTGGAACGATGACGACAGTCTCTCAGCCCCGTCGTTGACCGGCCATTGAACGGTTGCAACAGACGAGTGTAGCCAGACACAGAAACGGGGTGACTGTTTTGAGAACGGTAACGCCCTACTTTGGTCGCTGTAACAATCATCGGGCAGTGACCGTTCAGGTGGGACGAATCCGAACAGGGTGGTTGTGTGTCTGTAGACACCGCTCTAACCGGATGCAGTCGGTCCGCTGTTTCGGTGGCTACCACCGTCGAAAGCACTCCATTCGGAGGCAGAAGTCGCCGTCTTCCGTTCGGTAGGCGCTTCCATCAGTTCGACAACAACCAGATAACAAAGTCTGTCATCAGGATACGAAGGTTTGCGCCGTGGAGATGCAGAAACAAAAGACTCTCACGGCTCAGATCAAACGAAACATGAGTAACACAACGACAAGACGGTCACAGTATACGACCGTCCTGATGGCGTGTATCGTCGCCCTATCGATGATTGCGATGGGCGCCCCCGCAGCAGCAGCCGGCGAGGACGTGAAGTCGAACGGTGACGTTCACGCACTCGAGAACGGTGAAGAACTGTACCTGGTCTTCGGTGCTGAGCTCGACGGGATGACACTCGACGAGTATATCGAAGCTCACGCGTCCGGCGAAGCTGACGCGACGGTGAACCAGTACCAGGATGTTGATCAGGTGAACATCAACCAGCAGTCGAACGCAACCTCGATCGCGATCGACGGCGGTGAAGCAACCGCGATCCAGGAGGCGAACCAGTACAACGACAACGAGCAGTTCGCCGAGGCACTCGCGGAGACGCAGGCTGGCCAGTTCACCTCCTTCGAGGATGTCGGCACCGTCAACGTCGTCCTCGGTAACGGTGACGGCAAGCAGTTCGACGGCTGGGGTATTGCCGACAAGAAGGGCCACAAGGACAAGGTCGACACTGATGCCGATCAGGTCGCCGAAGCTGAAGTGACCCAGAGTCAGTACGTCGGTCAGCTGAACTACAACGAACAGAGCACTGCGTTCGCTCTCGCGGACAACGAGAGCGAGGCGCTCGCGATCCAGCAGTCCCACCAGACGAACCAGAACCTCCAGCAGGGAGTCGCGAACGCGACGAACGTCTACGCTGGTGGCGGTGACTTCATGGACCAGTCCGCTGACGCGACGGTCAACCAGGAGCAGGCGGCCTACCAAGAGAACGTCAACCAGCAGGACAGCGCAGTTGCGATCGCCGTCGGTGAAAACAGCACCGCAACGGCGATTCAGCTCACCGAACAGTCGAACTTCAACGAGCAGATCGGTGCCGCAGACGCCTCGAGCGTCTTCGCCTCACTCGCCGGCATGAACATCGCGACGGCCGGTATCGACGACGCCGCTGCGATGGAAGACACCGCACAGGCAGTGAGCGCGCTCGATGAGAAGGCGGACGAGAAGGACGCGAAGTACGACGACAAGAAGCATGACGATAAGAAGGACGACAAGAAGGACAAGGACCACCACAAGAAGGGTGCTGACGACGGCGACGGACAGACCGCAACCTCCGGCGTCGCTCAGGCACAGGAAGTCGAACAGATGAACGTCAACCTCCAGAGCACTGCGATGGCGATCGCGACCAACGGCAGCGACGCCACTGCAGTCCAGCTCGCCCACCAGACGAACATCAACGCACAGATCGGCTTCGCTGACGCGCTGAACGTCTACGCCGGGCCCGGCTACGTCCACGACAGCACCATCCACTCCGAGACCACCAGCATGACGCTCGGTGGCGGTGATGTCGAGGGTGCACCCGGCATCGCGTTCGACACCGACGCACAGCAGACTAACGACGTCGAGCAGGAGGCGACCGCCGCAATTCAACAGCTCCAGTTCATCAACCAAGAGAACATCAACGAGCAGCAGGCTGCAATCGCCGTCGCCGACGACGGTGGCAGCGCTGACTCCGCACAGGTCGTCCTCCAGGAGAACGAAAACGTTCAGTTCGGAGCGGTCTCCGCAACGAACGTCTGGGCCGGAGCCTAATTCGCGCTTCTGCGCATACGTTCGGCCGTATTCTGCTATTCGACTCTTTCTCGTTTCTTCGGTACGACCATCGGAAGACCGGCCAATGCGGTTGGAGAGACAGACCCTGATTTTCAGAGCCCCAATCGTTCAGAGTTCAGCGTTCAGCGTTCAGAGACGCATCGCGAGCGAGTACCACGTTTGTCTACGTCCACGAAGGTATCGAATATTCATAATCAATCTACTGCACCACCATGCCACGACAGACGACCGGATCACAGAACAGAACGCTACTCGAGTGCAGTGCCAAATGAGCGCTCAGAACAGTCTCGACTACGGAATAGTGACTTGTTCGTCGCGGTGGTATGATCGGCGGGTAGCCGTGACGACGTCAGGCAGTGTGTCACAGTCAACTGCCTCGAGGTCAAGCCCCGAGGTATCCGCCTTGAGTTTTGATGAAGGAGACCGAGCCACGGGTAGGAGCATCCTACCAGGTAGCAGAACAGGAGACCTCCGTCGACGGCTAGTCGCTATCGGCTTACTGGCTCGGTCCAGTTCGCTATGAGGCGATCGAGGCGAGAATCGGAGAGTGAGGGTTCTACGCGACGAATAGGGAAACCGAACACAGCACAGTGACGAGACAACCGTTCTGACAGTCATCGGTTCGTGAAAAACTACCATTACGTCGGTCGTGTGGCTCCCCAGTATGGCCCGTACTCGTGCCCCGCTCGCCGTACTCACCGTGACCGCGCTGCTTGTGACGAGTGTCTCCAGACGGACGTTCGCGACACTGGCCGGGAGCACCACCCTCGCACTGCTCGCAGGCTGTCTCAACGAGGATGGCACGTCCGGTTCGACGACGCCGAACGGGACCGGCACGGCAACCGAATCAGACACATCCGACGACCATGCCGCCACTGACAGTACCGGCACGGAACCCAGCCAGATCGATTCAGACCAACTCGAGTCGCTCAGCAACGACAGCGACGTACTCGAGCAGGCGACGATTCAGACCGAGTCGGAGCGCGAGGTCTGGGAGTACAGAGAAGGGACGTACAGCGTACAAGTCGTGAATGCGGTGTCGGATGGTGTCGAGGTGACGATGACTGTCGAACACGACGGAGAGCGGGTAGTGGATGGATTGATTCAGATTCCCGGGGCTGGGGCTGTCGTACTCGAGTTCGGTGCAAGCGGAACCTACGACCTTGTGGTAGCGACGGAGACGGCAACTGCTGAAACGACTGTGGACTGGCGGCTGGCAGACTGTTCGGTGGGGGTGACAGAGATGGCGGTTGGGTCAGGTGGGGCCAGCGAGCTGGGTGGGGAGGATGGAGAGGATGGGGTGGACGGCTTCGGCGTGTCAGAGAGAGCGGCTGAGTCGGTCGACGCAGATGGGGCAGACGGCGCGGATGGAGCAAACGGGATCGAAACGAGAACCGCATTGCAATGCTGAAATGAGAGGATCGTGACACAAGACTGTATCAATATGAAAGAACGAGGTAGCCAGCTGCTAACTCAAACGTCACAGAAAGAGTTCTTGACCCATTGACACACCTACATTGCAATTGCTAATTCCCGAAGGAGAACCTATTTAGTATCGGGTGCGCAGAACTGTGGCATGAACACCAGTGAGCCCGCCCGGGATCGCAACCACACGACGGGCAGCACAGCCCCCACTGCGAGAGCAGTGAGCAAGAGCACAGTCAACAGAAAGAAACCGGTGCGGTGTCACCGGAATCAATCACGTCACCGAGCAAACCAATGGCACTGATCGACGAAGACGGCAACATCTTCGGGGTCGTCAACGTCGTCGACGCGCTCGTCATCCTCATGGTGTTGGCCGTCGTCGTGGCGGGGGCCGCACTCGTTCTGGGCAGTGGTGACGAGCCAGCGGCGGACGACGAATCGGAGAGCGGACCCGACGGGGAGTCAGAGACACGCTACGTCACCCTCGACCTCGGTGACCAGCCCGACTACGTTGCCGAGCGCCTGGATAACGGAACGACCGCCACGGTCGCAGGTACCGGTGAGCAAGTGACGCTGAGCGACGTCTACGTCACGGCACCGCCACCGAACGGCCCGCAAGAGGCGCTCGTCCGTGCAGAGGTCGACGGATTGGCGAGTACGGAGAACGACCGCGACGTGTTCCGCGTCGGATCGGAGCCGCTTCACCTCGGCGAGAGCCTTCGCCTCGATCTCGGCTGGTACACCACGAACGGCACGGTCACTGCGGTCGATGCCGACGACGACACGCTCGGTATCGAGCCGACAACGACGACCGCGACCGTGTCTCTCTCGAACGTCGATCCGAGCGTCGCGGACCACCTCTCGGAAAACATGACTGAAACCGCACACGGCGAGACCGTTGTAACGGTCACCGCCGTCGAACGTGACCCAGCAACCGTCGTCGCCGAAACCGAGGACGGGGAACTCTACGAAACCGAACACCCACAGAACGAGGACGTAACGCTCACCGTCGAGCTAGAAACGACAGAGCGGACTGGTGAAGCGGGTGTTTACTTCCGCGGTGACCGACTCACGGCCGGAAGCTCTATTGCGTTCGACCTTGAGTCCACGACTGTTAGCGGTACCGTCACCGAACTCGAGTGACGGCGTCATCTGTCGTCCTATGTTCGCTCTCACTATGATCTTCGCTCATTGCGAACGCTTCGCAGTCTGTCGAGCGACAGCGCTCGGGCCGCGAGTGATACGGCGACCCTGGCCGCAGCCATCGACCGAGGTGCGAACACGATGAGTGATCGATCGGAGTCGACCACCGACTCAGATACCGATCACGACACCGATGAACGGGCTCGAAACACCGACGAGATGGCGGGCGGAGCGGCCACTGAAGACGCGGGTCGTGAACCACCGACGACGGACGCCGATGTGGCGGGCGTGGTGGATACCGCCACTCGGCCAGACGAAGACGCTGGCACCTCTCGCGTCGCCCAACTCACGGATACGGCTCGCGAATCAGCCGCACAGTCGCGGCTGGCCGACGTATCGGCGGCGTTCTCGCGCGTCGAATCGCGAGCGACGGCGGTGGCAAAACAGTCACGGATCGCCTCGATCGGTGCCATCTGGAAACACTACGTCGAACAGTCGTACTGCTATCGCTGGCTTACGGCCGAACCCGATCCCGACGTGATCGTTATAGACCTGCGCGAGACGTGGACCGTCGGGCCGGTGATTCGAGTGCTCGATCGCGTGCTCGCACGTCTCGACGTTGCACTCGAGTCCTCCGGACTCGCAACGCGAGGGCGTCAGGGGTGGGCCGCGATTCGTGACCGACCGATTCGGATCGTGAGCCTCCTGGTTCTTCCCCTGCTTCTCATCTCACTGTTGTACTCGGTTCTGAGTGGAACGGCCCCGTCCGAACTGGCAATTGTCTTCACGCTCGGTGTCTCGGTCCTGGCAGCAGCGGGAACCCGGTCACAGCGGAGTCTCGACGAGTTGGTGGAGACGCGGGCCGGGCAATGGCTTATCGCGGCGTTCGAGCCGCCTGAGCCGCCAGAGGCGGCCGGCCGAAGCGACGAACTGGACTCCTCGGAAGCGAGAGCGGAAGGAGTGGGGACAGACCGAGAGAGAACGGAGGAGGCAGACGGGGATGCAGAGGTCACAGGAGAAGGACGCAGCGACGAGACGTAGCTGAGGAACGTCTACTCGATGTAGAATTCGAACCGCGCTCCGCCAGTGCTCTCGCCGAGTTCGATCTCCCAGTCGTGAGCGGAGGCGACTCGTTCGACAATCGAAAGCCCAAGACCGGTTCCGTCGCGGTGTGTCGTGTATCCGTGATCGAAGATCGATTCGCGTTCGTCCTCGGGGATCCCGTTCCCATCGTCTTCGACGTAGAACCCAGTGTCGGATGCGAGCCAGCCGACCTCGACTGTCACGTTCGGGCCGCCGTGCTCGACGGCGTTGTTGAACAGGTTCTCGAGTAACGACTTAAACTGTGTTTCGTCGGCCTGAACTGGTCGGACGTCGTCCGTGATGGTCAGCGTCGCGTTCTTCGTATCGACCCAGCGCCAGGATTCAGTCGCGACATCCTCGAGTGAGACACGCTCGCGAGAGTGGGCCTGATTTTCCTGTCTGATGAGCGTGAGCATGTCGTCGTGAAGTTCCTGAATTCGCGTGAGAGCGTCCATGATCTCGTCTAATTCGGCCCGGTCGAGATCGGTCATCAGGTCTGTTGTGTACCCCTGCGCGATGTTGACTGGATTCTGTAGGTCGTGTGAAAGGAGGCTCGCGAACTCTGTGAGGCGCTCGTTCTGTTCCTGCAGGCGATTTTCTTTTTCCTTCCGATTAGAGATATCTTGAAACACGCCGGTGAACAGCCTGGTTCCCTTGTACTCATGCTCCCGGAGGCTAACCGATACTGGAACCTCGTGTCCATCCTTGTGGAGTGCAGGCAACTCCATTCCGTCCCAGTCGATATTTCGCTCACCGGTGTCGATGTACTTCGCGAGTTGGCGCTCGTGAACCGGCCGCAATCGCTCAGGGATGATCTCGAGTTTCGAACTCCCGACCAGTTCCGACGGCGTGTAGCCGAGAATGTCCTCGATAGCGGGATTTGCAAATAGAATCTGGCTCTGTTTGTCGATTGTGAGCAGTCCTTCCGACGTGTTCAGTGCAAGAATTCGAAAGAAGCGATCGTCGATATCGGAGAGCTCATCGGAGATATGCTCATAATCAGATATGTCGTCCCCAGTCATTCGACTCTACTAGCGATTCATGCGGTATAAACCTTCAGTCAAACTAGTTTGTGCTCATGGCCGAATAGTCTGGTTGCTGACTGTATTGCGAATCTTGTTTTGTGTTGGCTATTTCCATCCCAGGACAGGTCGCCACTGCGAACCGGTCGCTGGCTTTCTCGTATAGTGGGTTCGGGTGCAGTCCTGGACGATGGGCACGCTGTCGTCACTCTCCGTCAGTCAGTCCAGGTCTGGGTTGCGCACTCCAGTACGATCCGCTCAGGAGCGCTGTGGTTCCGGACGCAAGAGCGCGACCGAAATACGGTTTCCGCCACCATCCATCGCCTCGTGTTCGATCATCCCTCCGGACATCGTGACCAGCCAGTTGACCAGCCAGAGACCGAGTCCCGACCCGTGGTGGACCGGTGATTCGTCGTTCCCGAGCAGCCTCGTCCGATCCATCTCGGCGATATGCGGATTCGTGTCCTCGATCCGTACGACGACAACCGCAGCCGTCCGCCCGTCCGATGCAACCGTCGTCGTCTCCGTTTCGACGGTGATCGACACGGTGGGCGAGGCGTCTGTCGCATGGCGAACCGCGTTTTCGATCAGTTCGCGGAACGCAACGGCAACTTCCGGCGGAGCCAACACGGTCGGATCCGCTCCATCCTCTCGCGAAACGTGGACACTCTCCCCGCCCTCCGGAAGGCTGGCACTCGAGTACGCCTGATCGAGCAGCGACGAGATCGGGACGGTGTCCGGATCGAACGAGGCCGACGAGAGGACCGATTCGATCCGGCGGGCCTTCTCGCTCGATTCGAGCAGGCTGAGCGCCGGCGCTCGAACGTTTTCTATGACGGCCTCCTCACTCGACGCCGAGTCGAGCAGTTCCTCGAGTTGGGCGAGCTGGACGTTGAGATGGTTTCGGATGTTGTGGCGGAGTATCCGGTGGAGCACCGCAATGCGTCGCTCGTACTCGATCCGTGCCGTGACGTCGGTCTGGAAGCCGACGAAGTACGACACCGAGCCATCGTCGTCGAACACCGGCGTGATCTGCACGTTGTTCCAGAAGGGGGTACCGTCGCGTCTGTAATTGAGGATGTCGACATCGACTGGCTCCGCGTTGTCCAGTCGCTCGCGTATTGTGTCGACTGTCGACTCCGCGGTGAGCGGGCCCTGCAGAAATCGGCAGTTGCGACCGAGCGCATCCCCCCTGTCGTAGCCCGTCAGTTCGCAGAATTGCTCGTTGACGTAGGTGATCGGCATGTCGGCTTCGGTGGGGTCGGCGATAACGATCCCCATCGAAGCTTCGTCCATCGCCTTGGTCTTCCACTCGAGTTCCCGCTTGTGTTCCTTGCGTGCGGTGATGTCGGTGATCAACCCCTCCAGCGCAGTGACCGAGCCATCCGCATCTGTAATTCCTCGGCCGCGGTCGATGACCCACTTCGTCTCGCCAAACCGCGTTTTGAGCCGGTAGGTGAACTGGAACGTCTCGCCACGAGACACCGCCTCTCGAACGGTCTCCCACACCATCTCGCGGTCCTCGGGGTGGATCACATCGTTCCACAGGAGTCGCTGTGTCTCGAGCGAGTGGGCCGTGTAGCCGAGAAACTCCTCGACGTTCCCGAGGACGTGTTGCATCGGCCAGTCGGGATCGTACCCGCAGCGATAGACAACGCCCTGGAGGTTGTCCGCCAGCGTGTCGAACTGCTGTTCGCGAGCCAGTTGCTCGGAGACGTCGCGGACGACACAGACGTGTCCACCGTTTTCGAGACTCGTGAGCGAGAGTTCCTCGGGAAACGTCTCACCAGTGATTCGCTTCCCTCGACTGCGTCCGCTCCACTCACCGTTGTGGCGGAGTGCCGGCAGGATCTCGTCGGTGAAGCGCTCGATTTCGTCGGCTGGATAGAGGTGTTTCCAATGGGTCCCGATGAGATCCTCGGGTTCGTAGCCGTACACTGCTGCGTACGCATCGTTGACGTAGATGTACCGATTGTCCGGCCCAAGCAGTCCGACCCCTTCGGTCGCACTCGCGAGTGCCTGATAGACCCTGTCCCGTTCCTGGGTGGACCGATGTCGGTCGACGAATTTCTCGATCCGATTCAACAGCAGGTCGTAGCGTTCTGTCCCGCCCGTTTTCTCCAGATAGTCGGTCGCACCAGCCGATATCGCATCGCTCACGATCCGCTCTGTTCCCTCCGCAGTGAACAGGACAACCGGGAGCTCAGCGTGTGCGTCCCGGACACGCTCGAGTAACTCGAGTCCGTTCGACTCGGGAAGATCGTACTCGGTTACCAGACAGTCAATACTGTGGTCGTCATCGGCGAGGTACTCGAGTGCGGCCGCTGCTGTGTCGACAGCTGTGACCGTGACCGACGCGTGTGTAGCCGCTGTCGACACATATGTCGCGAAGGCAGCGTCGGTGTCCACATGCAGAATGTGGAACGGGTGCATGTCCCCAACTGGTGTTCGCTGTCCGGATAAGTGTTCACGCTCTGTGACTGGTTCAACGGATGACGTCTCAAGGTTGTCTACAGCCAATGAGACTCAATCGTCGTCGGCGGTATACGCACCGCTTCGATGTTCGATTCGATGGACTTCGAGTGTGTCCGCCCCGTGGTTCGGAATACAAGCCACCCTGTACTGCCCAATGCGCAGTTTATCGAATGGCCCACCGGTCAACGGTTCGAGGAAGTCGTCCGGATCTCGCCATTCGGAGTTGACGATCTCGTCGAGTTTCGTAACGATCCGGTCTTGCGTGTGCGGATCGAGGGACTCAAATTGAGTCGCTGCCCGGGAAGTGAATTTCCACGTCCAGTTGCCGTCACTCGTCATCGTCTGCAGCCATCAACTCGAGAACGTCCTCACGCGAAACAAACTCCGCCTTGCCGGTTCGCAGTTCGTGTTCGCCCGCAGCGATCTGTTTCCAGCCCTCTCGAGAGAACTCTGGGTGTTTGATGGCGTCACGAGCGGCATAGCGAAGGAATTCACTCCGGGAATTGAATCCCTGATCCTTCCAGTTCTGATCGATGTCCTCAAGGAAGGCTTTGCTCACACGGAGATTGATCTGGACCGTTTCCGGTTCGTCTCCGCCGTTGGCTGTATCTGTACCGGACATTATACACACATGCTTTACACAGGTGTCGTAATAAGGGTTCTCACGTGATGGCGCCGTGACAGCTACTGCTGATCAAGTCGTGTCTGTAACGATGGTAGGGCGAGACCAGAAAGGGGTTCCAAAATCCTCCATGGTCGTGAAGCCAGACGCGATACGACCAGGAGACTCTGCTTACGAGTTCACGACGAGCGGCTCGTACCACTCGCGGTTCGTCTCGTACCAGTCGATGAACTCCCTGACGCCCTCGCGGATATCCCGACTCGGCTCGTAGCCGATCAGCTCGTTCGCCTTCGAGATGTCCGCGTGCGTGTGTTCGGCATCGCCATCTCGTGCTTCGGTGTACTCGACTGGGAGGTCGGGATCGATCTCGTCGCGGACGACCTCCGCGAGCGTCTCGATGTCGATGTTGTCCGTCGAGCCGATGTTCATCAGTTCTCCGTCGGCGCTGTCGTCGGTGAGCAGGCGGTGATTGGCGTCGACGACGTCCGCGATGTAGGTGAAGTCTCGGGTCTGTTCGCCGTCGCCGTAGATGACCGGCGGCTCGCCGCGCATACAGCGCGAGACGAAATTCGAGATCGCCATGTTGGGCCGCATTCGCGGCCCGTAGACGGTGAAATAGCGCAGGGAAACCGTCGGGAGACCGTACACCTCGTTGTAGACGCGCATGTAGTGTTCGGCCGAGAGCTTGGAGACGCCGTAGGGGGAGACGGGTTCGTTCGGGTGGGCCTCGTCGTAGGGGAGGTACTCCGGTTTGCCGTAGACACTCGAGGAGGAGGCGTAGACGACGCGGTCGACGTCGTTGGTGCGGGCCGCCTCGAGGACGTTGACGGTTCCCGTAACGTTGAACTCGTTGACCTTGTCGGGTTCCTCGACGCTCTTGCGGACGCCGGCCTGGGCGGCCTGGTGGTAGATGACGTTGGTTTGGGTGGTGAGCGAGGTGAGGAGGTCGGAATCGGTGACCGAGCCGTCGACGATCTCGCAGGAGCCGTCGGAGTCGGTAGCGGCTGCTTCGACCGCTTCGACGTTGTGTTCCTTGATCCCGAGGTCGTAGTACGGTTCGTAGTTATCCAGCACCGTAACGTCGTGGCCGGCCGCGGCGAACGACTCGGCGAGGTGACCGCCGATGAAGCCGGCACCGCCCGTGACGAGAATGTCCATATCCGGACGAACACGTGTATCAAGAAAAGTGGATTGCTCTCGCCGTTGAGACTAGTTGGCTGGAGGACTGAGACATGAGTAGGCCGACTGCGGGGTGCGACGCGAGTAGTGGGACACGCGTGCACCCTGCAGTCGGACCTGTGTCCGATTCACAGGGATAGTGGATCGGACAGCGGCAGTGGGCTACCGTCCGACGACGGTAGCGACGCGAAGAGGACGGTGTTGTCGACTCGTACGGTGGTTGTATCGGCAACGCCGCCTGCTTCGCTATCTGTGCAGTGGTATGGGGTGTGTATTAATCTACTGGCCGCCCATCGTGTAAACCGTGTGGTTTTAGAGGGGTTATGATACCCAACTGTATTGGAACCAGTCTCTTTGGACGATAGTCACACTCTCTAATGTGACCAACCCCAACAGCGGCTCCAATCCGGAGAGTGAGGACCTCCTCCTCCGTGTCAACGTCCAGGGGTCCGATTCACTCACAGCAGCGATTACGCGGGCGGTTGCCGCCAGAACCAATACTCCAGTGGCCGACCTCCCGCCGCTGCACGACCGAATAGATCCGGCGGCACTGGATTCGCTTGTCGACCACGCAAATCGTCACGAGTCACCCGTCCGTGTAACCTTTCGGTATTACGGCTATACGGTGGCTGTGACCCACGACTGTTGCGTACAGCTGTTTGAGCCCCACTCTGAGAACTGCGTCGAACGGTGAAGTGTGGAGGGGGCCCCCCTGAATCACGACACAGATCGGTATCGACCCGTCCGTTCAGTTGCACTGCATCATCGAAGCGACCAATCGACAGCCTGCTGTGTGGAGATGGAATTTGGCGTTCGGCAACAGGTCGTCATGGGTGAGGGTTACGATCGGAGGTACTCGACGAGGGACTCAATCGCGTCAGTACAGCAGCCCTCGGCGATTCGTCCCTGCCAGTAATCGATGTCCTCGCTCGTAATCGATTGAACCCCCCACGGAGCGATTCGGCTGTCGACAGGCGTCCCGCCACGGAGCCAGTCGTCAGACTCGATTTCGATGCGTCCGTCCATCCACGTTCTGGTCGTCAGGGTGACTGCAATATACTGCTCGCCGTGGAACGGTCGCCCGTCGTGGTTGGAGAGGATAAGCCACGGACGAGCCGCTTCGTCGCCTTTGTACGGGTCGTCACCATAGACGACGTCGCCGGGCTCGTAAATCGGCTCCGTCGCCGTCATCTATCGTCAGTATTGTCTTGCTGACTCGGATGCGGTTCATCGGGCGCGTGTGCTCGCCACTCCTCTCGCGCCTCTGTCCCAAGCTGGTCATTGAACAGCGCCGTCGCCCGGGCATAGCCGCCGTGCGCCTCGAGTCGCTCGACGTCCGTCGTAATCGCCCAGTAGGACCCCTTGTGCTCGACGAGGCTCCGATTCTTCAATCGGGACAGCGCCGTACTCACTGCACCCTCGTCCAGTTCGGTCCGTCGAGCAACCTCTTTCGCTTTGAACGCCGACTCATCGTTCGCAGCAAGAAAACCGATTACCTGATCGGTCGCCGATAGTCCCTCGAGTTCCTCCTCGCTCGAGTGCTCGAACGTGTCTCTATCTATCGGCATTACTAGTTGCTAGTAGCGGGTCGATCGGTGTTGGTGTTATCCTTGAAAGGAGTGTGACGTCCGTTAGTTCTGTGCTCCGATGAGTTGTGTTGTACGACGCTGTGGAAAACAGTCGACCTTGGTGGACTACCTTTCAACAGCGAGAGAGTCCCGCCGTTCACGGCGGGCGTGAATCGCGTAAGCTCCGGTGAGAAACCACCGAGTTACTGCTGCTCTTGAGTCTCCAACGACTCAAGGCCTGCTTCGATAACTTCTCGGTACGCTTCTTCGAGGGTTTGATCCTGTTGCTCGGCATAATCTTTCACCCTCCCGTTTAGAGTATGTGAGATGTCGATGTTCGGTCTCATCTGTGTCCAAAAGACATTTAGACAGAGAGGTACAAATGTCTGTTGTCGTGAAGCGTACCAACACGTTCGCAGTACGCCCGCTTTCCGAAACCGGAGAGCAACTGCTACGCAATCTGTTGGACGCTTCCGCCGCTCTCTGGAACGAAGTCAACTATCAGCGACTCATGCGGTACAACGACGAGGACGGCTTCGAGGGCGACGTATGGGACGCGGACACCGGGCGACTCGAAGGGCGATACAAAGGCGTTCTCGGTGCGTCCACCGCCCAACAGGTGATACGGAAAAACAGCGAAGCGTGGCGCGGGTTCTTCCGACTGAAAGACCAGTACCACGACGAGTCGAACACATCGGTTACTGAGCACCCGGAACCGCCGGGATTCCGTGGTAATGAAGACGATGGACGGCAACTCAAGACCGTCATCCGCAACACGTCGTACACCGTCGAATGGGGCGACCGCTCCCGACTCGAAATACTCGTCGGAAGTGAACTGAAAGACCGCTACGACCACACCGGACGACTCCGGCTCGAAATCACTGGCAACCCGAACTGGCCCGAGTACGAGAAACAGGGCCGACTCGACCTGTGGTACGACGAGACAGACAGCACCTTCCGAGCTTCACAACCCGTGACTGTTTCTGACGAAACACGGGACACTCCACTGGCCGACGAGAAGGCCGCTCTGGATATTGGTGCAAACAATCTCGTCGCCTGTACCACGACGACCGGCGAGCAATACCTGTACGAAGGCCGCGAGTTGTTCCACAGGTTCCGCGAGACGACCCGAGAAATCGCCCGGTTACAGTCCAAGTTGCGGGAAGGCCGATACAGTAGCGAGCGTATCCGGCGGCTGTACCGAAGACGGACCCGTCGCCGTGACCACGCCCAAGAAGCGTTGTGCCGTGATCTTATTGAACGGCTGTACGCAGAGGGCGTGGACACAGTCTATATCGGCGGGTTGACCGACGTCCTTGAGACACATTGATCGGTCGAAACCAACGCCAAGACACACAACTTCTGGGCGTTCAAGAAGTTCACCGAACGGCTGGCGTGTACGGCTCAGGAGTACGGTATCTCAGTCGAAGTTCGGTCGGAAGCATGGACGAGCCAAGAGTGCCCGCAGTGCGGGTCGACAGATCGAACAACACGCCATCAGGACACGCTCGCCTGTCAATGTGGATTCGAAGGCCACGCCGACCTCACAGCGTCAGAAACGTTCCTGAGACGGCAGACAGAACAGGCAGTCAGGCCGATGGCACGGCCCGTGTGGTTCGAGTGGGACGACCACCAATGGTCGGGGCCACCACGCTCTCACCGTCCCAAAGAACAGCGCACAGACCCGAGTACCGTCCACCGTGACGGGAATGTTGCCTCCGGGGACTCTCAAACAGTCTGAGACTCCCACGTCGGAGAGGAAACCCCGTCGTGAACGACGGGGAGGATGTCATGCTTGAGCAAGACGAGTTCGAGACGTACATCGGTGTGCTAGAAGAGGAGGCGAGGACGGCACATCCACCGAACAGTGAGCAGTTTCACCGCGCGATTGATGATCTCGAAGACCGGCGATGACCAGTGGGGGACAGCCCAGGAGATCCATTACGGAATTAGGGCCGAAGTCGGAGTTGTACATTGACGGCGAGGAAGACCGAGCGACGGTTCGCGGGGGCACTATTTCGTCGTGTTCGTGGGCGGAGGCCTCGGAGAAAGGCGACTACGATCGCAAACAGCCAGATCGAGCGAACAGCCTCGGATATCGCGGCTCCCGACGATTTATGCATCCGCCTGCTAACGAGCATCTATGGGCGGTATCGAACTACGAAATGGAACACTCGTCGTCGAGCGTGAACCGAACCGACTCGACGAGCTGGCGATTGGATTCTCCGAGATTCTCGGTCAGTTTGACATCGAACACGTCTACATCGCGGGGTACGTCTCCATACTCGCTGGTCGAGCACGCTCTACCGAAGACGTCGACGTCCTTATCGAACGGATCGACGAGGAAACTGCAGACGAACTCGCCAAAACGCTAGACGAAGACGCGTTCTGGGGGCCGGCAATGCCACTCACGTCGATGTACGAGATGCTCGACAACGGTGATAACATCTGGGTTGCCCCGGATGACCAGGTTACACCGCATCTCGAAGTCAAGTTTGCGCGCGACGAGTTCGACCGGGCGTCCCTCGAAAACGCTATCACGGCCACGGTCAGTGGCGAAGAAATCCCGATCGGTCCGTTAGAACTTCAGATCGCCTACAAACTCCACCTCGGCGCGCAGAAGGACATCGAGGATGCAGTCCACCTCTACACGCTCTTCGAGGAAAGTCTTAGTGTGCCCCGTCTCGAAGAATGGGTAACGCGGCTCGATGTCGAAGACGAATATGAGCGACTCAAACGTGCATGAACACCTCGACGCAAAGCACGACCGCAACCGCGAGCAGCGCATCGAGGGCATCAAGCGCTGGGTCGAGTATATCGAGTCTCACCCACCGGAGACGTGGGGACCACAGCAGAACGCCGTTGTCAATGACCAACTCGAAGCAGCCCAAAGCGTCCAGACGTCTGCTTCTCACCAGCAGCATGTGAAAGACGTAGCGGCAGAAATCCTCGACCCGAGCGACGAGTCCGACGACGCGTCGTAAGAGGGTTCGATTGTCGGCACATCTCTAGCGGTTCTCAGTTCCATAGGCAACTCACGGCGCTGCGGCTGCCGTGTCGCCAGCTTCTGGATCAAACGAGAGGTCGATGACAAGTTCGTCGAACCAGACGACCGGGCGCTTGCTCTGGCCGTTTTCCTCGAAGAAGATGATGCCCAGCTGTGCGAGCCGACTGAGTTCCTCGTGGACGTTCTTCACGTCTCGGTCAACAACTCGTGCGGTCTCGTTGATGCTGGATGGTTCTTCCCGGCGGATGGCTTCGATGAGATCGAGGACGCGCGGCGTCAGCGTCTCCATAAGATCGTCGTAGCTGGTAAACGAAAGCGTCGGCGGAGAATCCACCGCATCGCCCCGTTCGAGGGTCTCGATGCCGTCGGTGACAGCATCGTGGAACTCACTCGATGCCGTTACAGTCACGACGAGGGTTGATTCGGCCCGAAGCTGTTCGCGCTCCATTGGGTGCAGTGGTGGCGTGGTATCGTTCATGGGTATCACCGTCGTGTGATGGCCTCACTTGATTTCGAACTCGGATTTCGGGATCTCGCTCCAGAATCGTTCCCAGAGTTCGACCATCCCGGGAAACGTGAGTATGTCTGGGTCGGGATCCGGTGCGACGTGCAGTTCGTGCCCTTTGGTATCCTCGTGCGAGTTATCATATCGACGGATAGTGCCATCGTCCAGCGTGCGGGGCGGGTCCGGCTCCGTCGCGCCGTAGTGGAGTTTATAGGCCCACCCAGACGGGTACGCGTCACGGTCTGTCCGCATGCAAAACACACGGATAACGGTCCCGTCGGGGTACTTCCTCCCCTCGCTTACGCCATTGAGGTCGTCGCCGGTCAGTGAGGCCATCCTCATCCATTGGTACACAGGCCAATGGCATAAGACCATTGGTCAGGAGAACAATAGCAGTTGTCGCACTCCTACTACCCATATGATTTCGCCGGGTATCAGGCCGTATGACGTACATGAATCCTCGATTGAGTGATGACGCCATTCGTCGCCATCTCAAGATGTTAACAGACGTGGGCGTTGTGCAGTTGCTGGAGTTCGAGCCAGGAGCGCGCACTGGTGGCTTCCCTTACCAGTTTTTCGAGTTGTCTGCGGAGGCTCGTGCGTTGTTCGATCAGAACGGGTTGTTCCCTGAAGAAGCGTGGACGCGTCAGTGGCAGTCCGTAGAGAAAACGCCGCGAATTCGAGCTATCGAAGCAATGCCGCGCCCCTCCCCTAGCGACGAGTAACAGTGGGCTCCCTCCCCGTGCTGAAACGCGAGCATGCTCGGGTCATGCAGATCGGAGGCGAAAATTTGCGCTCGTCGCACTCCTTCGGTTTGCTCAGTTCGGGATAGTCGATGAGAAAATTCGCATCGGGTATCTTCACCCATTCTTCAACAGACAACGGCTCCTCGCATTCGACTACTCTGTTTCCTTCTTGCGCGCCTCACGAACGCGATCAGCGTGGTCATCCGACCACCGTCCGAACCCAGCGAGGAGATCGTGCTCACCGTCCTTTTCGAAGAGTCGCTCGAGTACATCGTTATAGCTCTCCCCTTCGCGTCTCCGGCGATCGAGGTGCCGTTTCACCCGGTCGCTAACTCGAATCTGTTCGTCAGCGGTCGACATCGGTACGTCAACGTTCGCAGTAATTCGACATAGACGTTAGGAACAGGTACTCTACAGGAACGATGAGAGTGGAACCTGCCCACCAGATTCCCGCAGCGTACGAGTTCCGCTCGGGTACTCGCGTAGTCGGCACGCTTCCGGTAGGTGCAGTCCTCGACGTTCCGTGCACTCGAGTACGGTTGGTCGCCAAAAGCGGGCCACAAGGTGAGAGGGACAGTGCTCGAGGAGCGCCTCAGCGTCCGTCACGCGCTTGTTCGAGAACTGTCTCGTACAAGTCATCCGAAATCCAAAAGCCCGCTTCGCGAAGGCGGTCGAGTTCTGTTCGTACTGTGTCCATGTTGTCGACCCCGCGTAACAGAACTCCGATTGCCCCCGTTATCGAGAGTCCGTGTCGCCGAGCGGTTTGGCGTGCCTCACGCTCGTCTATGAGCACAAGATCAGCATCCGCTTCGATCGCGTACGCCAGTGCTGCGGCTTCTCCTCGGTCAATATTTCGACGAAATTCGGCGACAAGGGGTGTTTCCTCGAGCGAAACGATCTCGAAAACACCCTCGTCATGCGCAGCCTGAAGTGCCTCGAGACCGTCTCCCCCGTCCAGTAGTTCGTCCCAGACCTGTTCGGGAACAACGACCGTCGAGAACTGCTCACGGACGAGGTCGAGCCGGCCGATCAATGCAAGGGTGAGTTCGGAGACGTGTCAGCAACGACGAGGTCACTGTCACCGCCGCCGTCACCGTTGACCATACTCGAGATCTTCCGCGAGTTCCTCGGTCGTGTAGTGGCGCTCAACGTTTCGGTCGCCGAGCAGTTGGTGGAACTCCTTGCGAGAGAGGGCGGCGAGCTCACGCGCCTTTCCGAACGAGAGCATTCCCTCTCGATACAGTGTTACAGCCAACTCTCGGCGGAGTACGTCTTCCCGCTCGTCTTCCGGGACGGGTATGGAATCGTAGACGTCCGAGGGAACATCGATCGTCCGCATAGGGTATGATTGGCGGGACAGCTACAACAGTTCTCGGTTCAGGTCCGTATTCAGTCGATCACCCCATCACTCTCGGTCGAACCTATCAGCGTTCCGTGGGCACCTGTCGTCACTGCTGGCGTGGTGTTTGCCGTCGGGTTGTAAGCCAAAGGCTCGCGACACACTGTGCTATTCCCGATCTGCCGATCGACTGGACTCGAGTAGTGCCAATACTCGGCCGATGATCGCATCACTCCTCTCGTTGCGCAGGTAGTTTGTAGTTCGCGGAGTGTGAACTAGTGAGTGTGATGGCGACACAACAAAACACGACAGAGATCGAGGTGACAGACCTGCGTCCTGTCCTCGATCTCCTCCAAAAGCCGAAGCTAGCGGAGTTCTACGCCGTGCTTCGCAACGGGCCGACGACGATTCCGGCTGTCCTTCCGCAGGTTAGTATTGGGAAAACAGCAGCGTACGACTACTGTAAATTGCCTCGGGGTCAAGCCCCGAGGCTTTCGCGTGGACTCCCGCTCTATGCCTCAACAGAGGCAGGGGGTATGTACTCTCCACTCACGTTCAGCGTCCCGCGATTCAAGCGCACATCTACGGGTGCGCCTCCGTCGCCTGCATTTTGCCGACGACGGAGATACTGCAAACCGATGTTCTTCGCTGCGTTGTAGTCGGCGTGGTTCTCATACCCGCACTTTTGGCACTCGAACGATTCTTGATGGCGATTGTCGTCGTGGGTAAACCCACACGTCGAGAAACGCTTCGACGTATTGCGCGGGTCAACCTGTACGGCTTCGATACCGTGTTCTTCGGCTTTGTATCCGACGTACTCGTAGAGGCGTCGGAACGCCCAGACGTGTTGCCACGTCGCCCAGTTCGAACTCTGTGATTATGGCTGGGTGCGTGGAGTAGCTACAGTGGTGGTAACAGTGACGAGTGAGTGTCAGATGTACTCAAGTGGGGAGTCGGCGGGACTGCTGACAGGTGTGCCGTCGTGGTTGGCAGCAGCACCGTGTTGGAGGAGGTGGTTGTGTCTACACTCGATGCAGGCACGGGCCGTATTGGTCTCGTCACTGAAGACGCGGGCGAAGTCAGGCAACACAGGGCGTCGCAGTTCTGGCAGTGTTTCATGGAGTTGCTGTACAACCGAATTGCGGGAAGGGGAATTGACTGGTCAGGAGTTGAACCCGACACACCACGAGGACAGGAGTGTCTTACCGACGATTCGGGGTTCGGGTATTGAGTGTTGGCAGACGCGAAGGCGAATGAGTCGTGGGTGGATTCAGGGTAGTGTTGAGATGTGGTGTGGTGTCGTGCCTACACGAAGTCTGCTTGTATCGTTCGTATTGTCGCTGTGGTTGCTGTTGGTTCGTGTTGCGGTTCGAGTTGGGAGTTGCAAGTCAGGGACGGCTGGTCACGGCCGCCGGTGGAGTGTCTCACGGATAGTGGTCTCTGGTGGGTAGTGAGTGTCGAGTAGTACTCGACTGCTACCGCGAGAGCGCCTGAAAGTGGCTACCCGGCACCAAGGACTCACGGCGAGTCACTGGTGGAGCCAACACAACACATGACGTGAAAGGGAACATGTTTCTGGCGCGTGAGATTGGGGATGCAGGAACAGGTTGGGCCACTGTAACTGCACGGGAGAGCGGGCAATAAACAGTGGGTAGTGTAGGCGACCGACCACTTGGCACGAGTGGTCTTGGGTCTGGCTGTTGGGCTTGTCTTGATCCCTGGTCGTTTTCGAGCGGTTCGGTAGATGCCTCGCTCGTCACGTGCGTCCCGCAGGACTCGGTGGCTCAAACAGTCATTGGCATCAGTGCAACCCAATTCTGGTTCGAGACTGGTGTTCGGCGAGGGCACTGTCTAGATGAGGGTTTGAGGAATGAGCAGGTGGTGGCGAGAAGTGCCTATGCAACTCGCCAACCTGCTCAGAGAGACCTTAGACGTGGATTGTGATGAGGTTTGGGAGAACGAACGCACCCCGACACCCGTCAGGGTGTTTGGGGTGCGTCTCCATTCGATGAGATTGTCGGTTCGAGAGGTCGTCGCAGTGCTCGAATTACTCGGTATTGACCGTTCTCACGGCGCAATTTGGAACTGGACGCACACACTTTCAGAGGCACAGAGCGACCCGCCGACGGCCCAGCCGTCGCGGGTCGCGGTCGATGAGAAACAAATCGAGGTAGACGGCGAGAAAAAGTGGTTGTACGCCGCGATCGACACAGAATCGAAGCTTCTGCTCGAAATCGACGTCTACAGCCGCCGCGGGACTGACCCCGCGGCGGCATTTCTGCATCGACTCATCGAGAAACACGAAACCGACGAGACAGAGTTTCTCGTCGATGCTGCCGGCTATCTGACTGCCCTCGCGCGCCACGACTTGAGCGGTCAGCTCAATTACAGCGACCGAAACCACGTCGAAAAGTGGTTTCAGACTGTCTCAATGCGGATCGACCGCTTTCACTCCTTCTGGCGGGGCAGTCCAGCTAGCGCACGCCGCTGGCTCAGACGCTTCAGACACCATTATAACCACGATCGACCGAATCAATCACTCAATGGACGGACACCAGCTGAGGAGGTGCTGAACTAGACAGTGCCTCGGCGAGCGTATTATTATTGTGCGTGAATGAAAAACACGTTTTCGCGGTCGAAGAGCCGGTTGGCTGTAAACCCGTGAATCGATAGAAACTCGAACAGTGCCTCCACGTTCGCCACATCCTGCGGGTGGACCTCAATGAACAGGTCTCGGCAGTTGGGGAGTGTTTTCGTAAGACCTTCGAGCACCTGTAATTCGCCACCCTCAACATCGATTTTCATCACCGTAGGTAGCTCGAGTCCCTGATTCCGAACATAGGTATCGCCATGGGCGACAGTGATGGGGTCCCGTTCGTGTTGGTGTTTCTGTCCTTGTCTCTGTTTGTGTTCTTGCGAAATGTCGGTTGCCGGGTCATTGGTGATACGGCCACCAGATGTGAGGTAAGCGTTGGTGGACTTGTTGCTGAGGGCGACGTCGTGGATCGTGAATTCCGTGTCGTTTAGGAATTGGGTCCGGCGAAGACGGGTCCGGCGGTGGGGACCAGGCTCAAACGCATGGACCGTCGCCTCTGGTTCTGCTGTCGCGACGAGGGCGCTATACGTGCCGATGTAAGCACCGACATCATAGAACACGTCGTCAGGGCCGATGGTATCGACCACGGACGCCATTAACGGCTTTTCAGCGCCTTGGTAGTCATCGAAGCCATCGCGTTCAGCAACCGTCTCGAGTTCGAGATCTATCGTTTCTCCAGCCACATCAAACGAGATAACCGCCGTTGCTTCAGTGTCTACAGCATCGTAAACACGTTTGAGCTCAGCTTTCAAGCCCAGCGATTCGGCAGCACGGCCGGTTTTAGACTCCCATAACCACTGCAGGAGTGACCGAGCTTTCAGTAACGTCTCGTCTTTCACACCCATGCCACGCACATCCACACTGGGCGCAATAATGGTTGACCAATAGATACGAATATCAAACTGTTCTGTGGCAATTAACGTTAGCAACGTGGACGAGTTACGCCTAAACCCAGTCGCCACCGTGGTAAATGTAGGTATCGTTATTCGAGGTATCGGCAATGGTTACGCTCTCCCCACCCTAGCCGTTCCACTGGCCGGTCAAACTCAGTTGCCGCTGTTTTCGCCGACGCTGCGGAACGTCGTCCTCTGTACGTCACGGGATCTCGTCCGAACGAAAAAGGCGCTGCCGAAGAGTCGACAACGGAATAAACTGCGCCAGAACGGTCTTAAGCGGACCGACAACGCCATGACAGGGAATTATTCGGCCGACTTGGCGGGAATCCCTCGCCATGAGAGCGCTAGGCTGGTATCACCAGTCCGTGAATTGGACTTATGTTTCCACTCGTCACATAGAGATACTCTGTGCGCCATTCTAACCAACCCCAGTAGCTATCCAACAAGTAAATAACAATTCCCTGAAAACCGTACTATTTATGCTATTTGCTATCCGTCTTCAGAACATGAGTATAGTATTGGAATTTGTACTCCTGATGTCAATTTTTGGGCTTGTTCATACATACTTTCTATATCCAGTTTTACTATTTATAGTTGATGTGTTTATACGTGGTGAGAAGGGTAGAGGGCCGACTGGAGAATTGCCGAAAATTGCACTTGTTATTGCAGCGTATAATGAGGAGGAAGTCATTGGAGAAAAAATCGAAAATAGTTTAAGACTAGATTATCCCGAGGAAAAAATTGAAATAGTTGTATTCTCTGACGGATCTACAGATAATACTGATAAAATCGTTAAATCATATGAAGAAGAACGGGTGCACTTAGAACGGATTGAGGGAAGGGTTGGAAAGACTGAATGCCAAAATAGAGTCGTATCCAAAACAAAGAACGATGTTGAATATATTGTATTCTCTGATGCAAATAGTATGTACCACCGAAATGCTATTAATAAATTAATGGAGAAATTCGGTGATAATATAGGCTGCGTAGTTGGTGAATTGCGATATAGAGATTCTAGTGATATCGAAGGCGAATCATTCTATTGGCGATATGAAAATATAATAAAAAGGTTTGAATCGAGGGTGAATTCGCTAGTAACAGGGAATGGATCAATATATGCGGTTAAGAAATCCTCATATACACCTCTTCCACGTGGTGCTATCAGTGATTTTGCTGAACCTCTCGCCATTATACACAAGGGAGAGAAGGTCAAATATGCCCCAGATGCGATCGCTTGGGAAGATACTGCTGGGTCTATGGAATCAGAGATGGACCGTAGAGCAAGAATTGTCACACGGTCTTGGAATACGATTTCCAATTACCTTAATCTGCTAAATCCAATCCAGTTTCCTATTTTCTCATTCCAGATTTTTTCTCATAAAATTCTAAGATGGTTATCTCCGGTTTTCTTACTGTTAGCCCTGCTTTCCAATCTGATTATTGTTTTATTTTACAATTCTTTATTTTATGAGTTATTACTATTGAGTCAATTAATATTCTATATGCTTGCTCTTACAGGATTTGCGTACGGTAAAAAGTATTCTTCCCCACCTCTAATTTTCCATATCCCCTACTACTTTCTGATCTCTAATTATGGCTTGTTGATTGGTCTATGGAATTTCATACACGGTCAGAATATAATCACTTGGGAAACCGAAGATAGATGAATTAAACAAACCAAACATACTTGCACAACCTTTTCACTCCTTCAAAAAAGTGACCAGAATTCACTGTCCATTCTCCACACTTTTCGCATCCTTATTACGAGATTGCCTATGAGAACCGACCAAAGTGTTCTATTGGATAGCGGCGTTCAAGTCCGACGACCATTTCTGGCGGACTGGTTCATGGCAACCCCACCATAAATTCCACCTTAGTTTCATAGCAGTCACTCCGACAGGGTGCTATTCAACAGGGCAGACCAAAGAAGTTCAATATATACACTCTATTATCATCTGTGTTCGGTTAAGGCCAGACCTCTGTGTTGATGGCTTGAGGCACTCGTTTGTTCAAGGTGAGGCGTGATCTATCTGGTTGGTGAGCCACAACGCACCAGTTCAGGAAGATTCGGTGGTGGATGGCCCAGAGCAAGTCCGAGATCTGCAAGCACTAGCTGGGCGACGACTTTTTGATCGGTCGCCCAGCGTTCTTCTGGATACCCAACGTCCGTTTCAATCTCCTGAAACACCGCTAACAAGGCTCTGCTGACCACAAGCGTCAGCAGAGCCGCCGTCATGAGCAACTCTGCAATCGCTTCATTACCTATCTCGAACTTCTCCAGTCCATACCGCCACTTCAAATCCAGGAATAACAACTCAACCTACCATCGCAGGCTGTGCAAGGCTACTACTTGCTCTGGGGTGAACTCGTTCGGGAGGTTCGTCACGTAGAGGTGGTAGTCGTCGGTGTCCACAATGAGGACACCGACGACACGAAACTCAATGATAGTCAGAGACTGTTTCTCACCATACTTCCCGCGCTTAAACTCGAACTCACCAGTCACATCGGTGTGCTTGTGCGTGAGATTCGAGAGTCGGTCTTGGGGATGGGTTCCAGCCAAGTAAATGGCGCGCCCGCGCCATTCCCGTCGCTCGCCGACAATTCGTGGATTCGCGTTTGTCTTCAACCGACTCACGAAGAACTCATAGTTCTCGTAAATCAACGCGAAGTGGCGGTAGCTGTAAAACCGAGATTGAACACAAAGGGCCGTCCACGCAGCCAGTTCCACACGGGAACTGGCTGCTTTCATGGGTTCGTTCGTCAGTGAGCTTGAACTATACGAGTGTCTTTCATGTGACGTTATAGACAAGATACAGCTGCGCTCCGGATTGATCTTCGTGAGTTGTTGGAAATGTCGTAAGGAGAGGATGTAACCTGAACACGGTTGCATCGGCGATTATCGTATCGCGGAACTGGATGAGTTGCGGAGTGATGGTGTGCGGAACCGTGACCTCCTCAGGCACGCGCTTGAGGAGGTCACGGAGTTCCGGCGTAAATCCGTCGTAGAAACTGGAACGAGCCACAGTTTGGTTAGTCGCAGTCTGATAGCCCCGCTGAAACGCGGCGATAGAGCGGGTTTCGCCGTCCACGGCGAAGCCTAAGATGAGCGATCAGACGAGCATCGTGATATCAATCTGTTTGGCTGCTATTATAGTATTTTAGAGGATTACAACAGAACTACCTTATGTAGTGATTTTTTATTATTGAGGCGAATTTCTTCATTTGGGATTCTGGATTTAGAGAATCTGTTGTTTCAAGTCCACCATCGATAAGGCTCCGGTACAAATGCGGGGAGGAGTAGCCTCTCTTCATAGATTGTATTAAATCCTCTAATGATCTTTCCTCAAACAAGAGACTATTATAGTTGTGATCAACCGTAAATGGAATCCCACCACTATCTGCACATATTGGTACTACTCCTGCAGACATGGCCTCAAATTGTACTTTACCTTGCTTTTCTGCTGTCGAAGGCATTAATAGAAAATCATTTTTCGAGACTATATTGAAGAACTTTTCATCATCGTATACTCTGCCCATAAATTCCACATTCCTAGTGTCTAAATGATTGAATTTTGTTAAATCATCCATCCCTAAAACATTAAGTTTAATATCGATATCTATATTGTTCACTGCTTTAATAGCTAAATCGATACCTTTCTGATAGTTTTCACGGCCTATAAATATGACTTGTCGATTATATTTATAATTTACAACCTCATCATTATTATTAATTCTCATGAGGTATATAAATTCGTGTTGATTTTTATTCCCAATGTCATAAAGTGATTCCCCCGCATAAATAACAAGATTATCCCTAAAAATTCTTTTTGTTATTATAGGATATATGATAGACCCTGCAGGTTTAAGACTTTTCTTAGCGACATTTGTTACTACGCCCTCATCTTCTAAGGCAAATCGTCCCACCCAATCAGATATAGCCCTAATAACAAGATTTGTGTCTTTCAATTGATATGACATCATCATCCCTACTTTCATATATGGGTAATTAACTAAAAATATATCTTCTTCTAGATCACATTCTCTCTTTATAAAACCCATATATTTTCTGTGGTTTTTTATGTAATCCTTTCTATTTATCTCATTAAATAAATTGAATACCGTAATTTCATCCACAAATTGACAGTAAATGTCAGGATCAATATCTCCCTGAGGCCTTACACTACAGAATAAGTTAATATCGAAGTGTTTTGATAATTCATTAATGTAAAATGAATGAGTTCCCCAAATTTTGCCATTATGCTCAATACATTCTGTGTACCATAATATATTTAATACAGGTCGATCGCTCTCCATCTTTATCGATTTAATTCACAACCACTTATGAGTTCTGATGAGATTTGTACGTTTCGATTGAAACCAATGATTTATAACTCGTTTAAGCATATATCATTTTTCAACGTTGTAACCTCCAGCTATGATCAATAACTCCCGAAACTGTCCGAACCGGTCACGCGCTCGGACGGTGGAACCGTGTGAGAACTGTTGGGTGTTTATATTATCATGGGTTGAATGTTCAACTGATGAAACCGAGCGTAAGAGTTCAAAGAGACGGTCAAAAAAGTAGGCCATCGTGACTAAGATGCAACAGTCGTCACAAGTGATCAAACCTGGAAAGCGATTGGTGCAGACCTCTACAGGGCGTGGTATTCAGTTGGCAAGAGGCCGACAGTCAGCGTGCCGGCCTCTCGCAAGGGTCATATAGTGTGGCGAATCGTTTATCGGTGAGGTGACGATCTGCTTTCTAACCCCTCTCCAAGCGGAGTTCGGTGAGATGCTGGTGGTTCCGTTGATCAAGCGACGTACTTCACCGCCAAGGCGGGGAAAGACTTCGTGGCCGAGGAACCAATCGAGTTAGTGTATTTCCCGACCGGGGATAGAGGTTACCGCTGAGAGTTGTGAAAATTCCTAGTCCTCGGGTCTAGCTATTCGTCCCGTGTTTTAAGGACGGATATACCCGAGATCTTTTAGATGATCTTCAAGGCCCTCATCTATATCTGTAGACTTTTTAGTTACAAGCCCATTATTTTCCGAATTATTAAATTTCCCGCCCACATAATCATGGTTATCATGGGATATGACTTCCGCTTTTTGCGGACTATGAATGTCGAGAGTAAGGTAATAGTCACCTTTCTGTGCAAATTTGCGGACGCTGTTCTCATTATTCTTATAAACTGCTCTCCATGGTCCTACAAATCTCTCTACCCCAGATATCGACCCGAAGTTCTTAGCGGCCCTCTCCTCAAGCAGACGGTAAGTTGATGCAACCACGTCCTTATTAGTGAGGGCCATCTCTGGTTTTTCTTCCCTATTGACAACAGACCGAATGAGATCTGGAATGTGAGTCAAAGATGCAGCTTGGCGAATAGTACATCCGGCATCCTGACCAGGAAGCTTAATTACCAATGGAATATGTAGCAAACATTCGTGAATACCCCACGAGTGTCCCACAAGTTGAACTTGAGGGTCAACCCGGCTATATTCACCGAATGCCTCTCCGTGATCACTTGTTACAATAACTAATGTATCATCGATTTCACTTTTATCGGAAAGATTAGTGAGAAGATCTTTAAGAATTGGTATGTGTTTAGCCCGAAGGCTCAACAACCGGTACAGCGTGACGCCTTGAGATCA